>NZ_JACCFY010000001.1:0-1200000 GCF_013410745.1 Nesterenkonia xinjiangensis
TCGAAGAGGGCGATGAGCTCCTCACAGGTGTGGTGGAGCCGCTCGACGGGCACCGCGATGTCCTCCAGCAGGGCGGTGGTGCCGCTGGGCCGACTGCCGGCCACGGCGGTGAACAGGCCCTTGCGGATGTTCCACAGCGCCGTCCGCCGCGCGGAGTCCTGGGAGAGCAGGCTCCCGGGGGCGTCCGGGGAGACGGCGTCGATCGTCGCCAGCGGCAGTCCTGCGAGCGCCTGATCGGCCGCGGCGATCCGTTCGGCGAGGGCGGCGGCGTCGGGCTCCTGGAGCTCCACGAGGAGAGCGGCGTGCCCCACGACGTCGAGATCGGCGAGATCGGCGGGAACCTGAGGGGCCTGCTGCGCGACCCGCAGACTGGCGGCATCCATGAGCTCCACGGTGGCGAACCCGACCTCTACGAGTGCAGGGATGGCCCGGGCGGCGTCGGCGAGGCTGGCGAAGACCAGCAGGCCGGTGGAGGCGTACGGCCGAACCGGCACGGTGCGGAAGGTGGCCTCGGAGAGGAAGGCGAGGGTCCCTTCGCTTCCGATGACCAGATGCTCGAGGATGTCCGCCGGGCGGTCGTGGTCGAGGAAGGAGTTGAGCCCGTAGCCCATCGTGTTCTTGAGGGAGTGCAGCCGCCGCAGCCGCTCCACCGACTCCGGATCGCTGCGGATCCTTTCGCGCAGCTGCTGCAGGCCGGCGTGGATCCGAGGTTCTCCGGCCTGCAGCCGGGCGTCGGCGTCCTCGGCCCCGGTGTCGACGACGGTGCCGCTGGGCAGCACCAGGACCGCAGAGTCCAAGGTGCGGTAGGTGTTGGCCTCGATGCCGCAGGCCATCCCGGACGAGTTGTTGGCCACGACTCCCCCGATGGTGCAGGCGATCTCCGAGGCAGGGTCCGGCCCGAGCTTGGTGCCGTAGGGCATCAGCCGCGCATTGACCGAGCGGACGGTGCTCCCGGGGCCGGCGCGCACGCGGGCACCGTCGTCGAGCACCTCCACGGAGCGGAAGCCGCGCCGGGTGTCCACCAGGACCGCGTCGGTCACGGACTGGCCGCTGAGGCTGGTGCCTCCGGAACGGAACGTCACCGGGACGCGGGCGTCGCGGCAGGCGGCGAGGACCCGTCCGACCTGTGTGACATCGCGGGGCCGGACGACCACCTGCGGGGTGAGCAGGTAGTGGGAGGCGTCGTGGGCGGCGGCCAACCGGTCGGTCGCCCGGAGGCCGAGCGCCACACCTGTGGCCTCGAGTACGGACAGCAGCGTCTCGTCCGGCGCCGGCAGCGACCCGACCGCCCCCCGCGCGGCAGCCGAGTCCTGCGTCTTCTCCGTGGTTCCGCTCACAGCGACTGAGCCCTCAGCTGCTCGGCGATGTACTCCGCCTGGCGGATCGCCAGGGCGACGATGGTCAGGGTCGGATTGGCCGCCGCACCAGTGGTGAACACCGAACCGTCGCTGATGAACAGGTTGGACACATCATGGGTGCGTCCCCAGCGGTCGACGACGCCCTCCTCGGGCCGCTCGCTCATCCTGGTCGTCCCCAGATTGTGCGTGGACGGGTACGGCGGAGTGCGGTGAGTCGAGACCGCGTCCACCGCTTGGTAGACCTTCTCCCCCTGCCCGTAGGCATGCTCTCGCATGGCCACGTCGTTCGGGTGGTCGTCGTAGTGCACGTTGGGCACCGGCAGCCCATTCTGGTCCTTCACCGTGGAGTTGAGCGTGACGCGGTTGGACGCCTGGGGCATGTCCTCCCCCACGATCCACGTCCCGGCGGTGTTTGCGTAGGCATCAATGAGTCGAGTGAAGTCCGGCCCCCAGGCACCGGGCTCGGCGAAGGCCGCCATGAACGCCGGTCCGAGGGAGATGGTCTCCATGTAGTAGCCGCCGGCGAATCCGCGGTCCGGGTCGTGCAGCGACTCGTCGCAGATGACCCCGGCCATCGTCTCCCCGCGGTTCATCCGCACCGGGTTCTCGAACTGGCCCCACACGGTCCCGGTGAGATGGCGCATGTAGTGGCGTCCCACCTGACCGGAGGAGTTCGCCAGCCCATCGGGGAATGCCGGGGTGGCCGAGAGCAGGAGCAGCCTGGAGGTCTCGATCGCGTTGGCCGCCACGCACACCACCTTCGCTCTCTGGCGGTGAAGATTCCCCTCAGAGTCGAGATACAGGACGGCATCGACCGTGCCTTCGGCGTCATGGGTGATCTGCACGGCCTGGGACTCCGGGCGGAGGTCCAGCAGCCCGGTCTTCAGCGCTCGGGGGATCTCGCGGACCATGATCGACCATTTGGAGCCGTTCTTGTCCCCTTGGAAGTTGAAGCCGTCCTGGATGGAGGCCGGTCGCCCGTCATACTCCTCGGCGTTGGTGGCATAGGGGCCGGTGGCGTAGAAGCGGTAGCCGACCCTCTCGGCGCCGTTGGCGAAGACCTTGTAGTTGTTGTTGGCAGGAAGCGGCTTGCGCCCGTGCACATGGGTGGATCCCATGGCCTGCTCCGCCAGGTCGTAGTACGGCTCGAGTTCCTGAAGACTGATCGGCCAGTCCAGGAGATCCGCGTCGTCGACCCGCCCGTAGACGCTGCGGGCCTTGAACTCATGGCTCTTGAACCGCGGTGTGGCACCCGACCAATGGGTGGTGGTCCCTCCCACCGCTTTGACGATCCAGGCCGGAAGGTTGGGGAAGTCCCGGGCGATGCGCCAGGAACCGCTGGTGGTCCGCGGATCCAGCCAGGCCATCTGATTGAAGGCCTCCCACTCATCATTGACATAGTCCTCACCCGTGAGCTGGGGACCGGCCTCGAGGACCACCACGGGGATACCACGGCCCGTGAGCTCGTGGGCCAAGGTCCCTCCACCGGCGCCGGATCCGATGATGACCACGGCGTCCTCCTCCGCCTCGATGCGGGCGCCGTTCGTGGATCCTGCCATCACTTCTTCACCTCTTCCATGTCGCAGCTCGTGGTGCCGGGCTGATTGGTGCTGTCGACGCGCCGTTCCGCGGCGGCCGGGCGCGGCACCTCGAGAGCGTGCGGGGCGATGTCGGGCATCTGCTCGCCCTCGGGGTACTCGATCCTCGGGTCAGGCAGCCAGTCGAGGTCGTCGAACCCGCGGTGCAGGTAGCCCCCTCTGTCGAAGGACGGCCCCTCATAGCCGACGGCCTCCCACACCTCGGCGTCGTCATAGAGGTTCAGCACCGCGGTGCGCCGGACGAAACCGAAGAACTCGGTACCGTCGACCCGCCGCAGGATCCTCAGTGCCTCGTCCGGGTCGACCTCACGGAAATCGCCCCCGGCGAGGTGGTTGAGCGAGAGCAGTCCCTGGGTGAGCGCGACTCGGAACCAGGTCTCCTCCTCGGCTTCCTTGAGGATGGTGTCCGCGGTGCGCTCATAGGGACCGTCCGAAAATTGCGGATGGGGGAAGGCGATGCGCAGGACACGGATCAGCGCCTGCCGCGCCTCCTCCGTCATCTGGGTCGCATTGAGCGAGGGGTACTTCGCAGGGAAGACCATGAGTCTGCTCCTTCGTCTGCTGCGTAGGCTGCTGCCAGCGGGTGCCCTGAAGCTATGTGATCTGCCACACTGTCACCAGGTCGATTCTCATCACATGAGAACCCCGATCCGTGCCCGGGGCGGGCACGGGAAGAGGAGGAGCCCATGCCACAGACTGCTGTGATCACACGGGTCTTCTCCGTGCTGGAGGCGGTCTCCGGCAGCGGCAGCGCGAGCGCCAAGGAGGTCGCCGAGCGCCTCGAGATACCTCTGCCCACCGTCTATCGGCTGCTGCACAAGCTGGTCGACGCCGGGTATCTGACCCACCTGCGTGAGGCGGGCCGCTTCGAACTGGGTCCGAAGGTCTTCGACCTCGGCCTGTCCTTCCGACAGCGGCTGATCGCCCCCTCCCCGATCCGACAGGCCACCGACGAGCTGCACCGCACTCTGGGGACCGCGGCCTACTTCGCGATCTACCGGGGGTCGGACATCCTGCTCACTCACCTCTCAGACTGCGAGACCCACCCCCGGCTGCGGCCGCTGCGGTTCGGCTTCCATGAGGCAGCCCACGCCACGGCCTTCGGAAAGATCCTGCTCTCCGGGATGCCGGAGGATCAGTGCTCGGCCTATCTGCGGGCCCGAGGGATGGTCCGACTGACCGAGCACACCATCGTGGACCCCGTGCTGCTGGCCGACCACCTCCAGGACGTGTCCACCCGTGGAATCGCCTGGGAGCAGGAGGAGTTCATCGCGCGACAGACCTGCGCGGCGGTGGGCATACGCAATGCCCAGGGGGTCAACGTGGGCGCGTTGGCGATCAGCATGCCCGCTCAGCAGAGCAGCAGCCGGGAGCGGGAGGTGGAGGCGGCGCTGCGGGAGTACGCCGGACGCTGCAGCCGATACCTGCGCGCCGCCGGCTGACCCGGCGTCCCGCCTCTTCCTGCCTCAGCGACTCCAGGCCGCCGTGTTCTCATCTGGTGAGAACGTGACTTCCGCCACGTGGATGCGATGTGAGCAGAATGCTGCCACCGATCGTCTCGCCGGCATCTCGGCGCCCCGCATCGGACCAGTCCATCGATCCAGCACTGGAGGCTGACATGCGCACCGAACCCATCCCTGACGCCGTTGCGGGGGCCCGCCATGAGGAGCACACAGCTCGAACCGCCGTGGTCACCGGTGCGGCCCGAGGCATCGGCCGGGGCATCGCCGAACGACTCGGCCGCGATGGACTGCATGTCGTGGTCGCTGACCTGCCAGGCGCCGTCGAGGGGGTGGAAGAGACGGCGCAGACGATCCGTGAGGCCGGCGGCACCGCCACCGAGGCGGAGGTCGACATCACCTCCGAGGCATCCACCGAGGCACTGGTCAGGACCGCCGCGGATGTCGGCGGGCAGCTGGACGTCTTCGTCGCCAATGCGGGAATCGCCCAGGTGGAGGAGCTGGTCGACTACTCCGTCGCCGACTTCCAGACCATGCTGGACGTCAACGTCACCGGGATGTTCCTCTCCTACCGGACCGCCGCCCGGCAGATGATCGCCCAGGGCACCGGGGGCAAGATCATCGGCGCGGCCTCGATCGTCGCCTTTCGGCCCTTCGCGCTGCTTGGCCCGTACTCCGCCTCCAAGTGGGCAGTCCGTGGGCTGACCCAGGCAGCTGCGATGGAGTGGGCCGACCACGGCATCACCGTCAACGCCTATGGTCCCGGAATCGTGGGAACCGCCATGTGGGATCTCATCGATGAGAAGCTCGGCGCGAAGGAAGGGCTGCAGAAGGGCGAAGCCCTGGAGCAGAACGCGCGCTCCATCCTGCTGGGGCGGGTGTCGGTGCCAGCGGACGTGGCCCAGCTCGTCTCGTTCCTCTCGTCCCCCGATTCCGACTACATCACCGGACAGACCATACTGGTGGACGGCGGCATCCAGTTCTCCTGACGCCTGCCCGAAGCCCATCCCCCTCCCGACCCGAAGGAGAGAACCATGATCTTCATCGTCGTGAAGTTCCAGGTCAAGCCAGAGCTGGCTGACCAGTGGCCCGAGATCACCCGTGAGTTCACCGAGGCGACGCGGGCCGAACCCGGCAACAAGTGGTACGAGTGGTCACGCAGCCTGGAGGACCCGAACGAGTACGTCCTCGTCGAGGCCTTCGACGACGACGCCGCGGCCGCGCACGTCACCAGCGAGCACTTCCAGAAGGCCACGGCCCAGGGGAGCCCCATGCACCAGGCGCTGGTGTCGACCCCGAAGATCATCTCTCGGAAGATCGACGGCGACGACTGGGACGAGATGGGCGAGATGACGGTCAGCTGAACCTGCCCTCTCCGCTGCCGAGCCCGGCCCGTCGGGCCCTCCGTTCCGGGAGGGCCCGACGGGGCTCAGCCTCGGGCCGGGGGTGTCGCGCTCTCGGTCAGCGTCGCGGTGGCCCGCTGGCTCTCTGCGCTGGGCGGCCGCAGCCAGGACCCCACCACACAGATCCCGAAGTTCAGCAGCAGCCCGTAGGTGCCGCCGTGCACACCGAGGAACGTACTGTGGCCGCTGAGCGTCATCACGGCGGCGACTGCGGCCCCGACCAGCATGCCCCAGAACACCGCGGTCGAGGACAGCCGCCGCCAGTAGAGTCCGAGCACGAACGCCGGCGCCACCTGGACCAGGATCTCGAACTTCAGCACGAAGATCTGATACAGCGTGCCCGGCGGGTTCCAGGCGATCCACAGCAGCAGGGCGATGAGCACGATGCCGGTGATCTTGCCCACCAGCACCTTCTGCCTGTCCGAGGCGGCAGGACGGATGAGCTTGCCGTAGATGTCGTGGGAGATCATCGAGGAGAAGCTCAGCAGCACCGAGTCCGCGGTGGAGACGATCGCGCCGACCACGGCACCGAACAGGATCACCATCGTCCAGTAGAAGAACGGGTTGAGTGAGGCGACGTCGTTGGCCAGCATCCCGACCAGCTCCTCGGAAGCAGAGACGTCCAGCCCCGGGTAGAGGTCGATGCAGATGATGCCGACGACGAACACCAGCCCGGAGGTGATGAACGGCATCCAGGTCATCCGGGCCAGGGACCGCTTCAGGATCCGTTCGGACCGTGAGGAGTAGATGCGCTGGATGGCGTGGGGGTACATGGCCGCGCCGAATCCCACGATCACGAGCATCGAGAGCCAGTTGATCGAGGTCAGCGTGTCAGGAACGCCGATCTTCTCCGGCTCGTTCTCCGCGATGGAGGCCGTGAGGTCCGTGATCCCGCCGCCGGTCAGGGCGAGGGCGCCGACCAGCATGATCACGATGCCGACCATGAGGATGATCCCCTGCATCGCATCGGTGATGGCGACCGCGCGCATGCCGCCCAGCCATTCATAGACCAGCATGACCACGATGAAGGCGATGACGGCCCATCCATAGGGGATGGCCCCGCCGGTGAGCCCGGAGACGGCGTGGCCGATCGCGACCAGCTGCTCCAACAGGTAGTTGGCCAGGCCCCAGAGCATCAGCACGATGGCCAGTGCCGTGACCGCCCGGGAGTGGAAGCGCTGGCTGATCCAGTCCGTCGGCGTGACGAAGCCGCGCTTCTTCCCCACCGCGTAGAGCCGGGGCGCGAAGAGCAGATAGATGCCGATGATCACGGTGAAGAACGGAATCGACTGCAACCAGGAGAAGCCCTCCCGATAGGCCTGTGGAGCGTAGCCGACCACCGTGTTGCCGCTGTACTGGGTGGCGTACAAGGTGAAGAAGAGCGTGATCACGCCCAGGTTCCGCCCGGCCAGGTAGTACTCGCTGACGCTGCGGCCCAGACCCTTGCCCCGGCCGCACAGCCAGCCGATGAGGATCATCGCGGCCGCGTAGAGACACAGGATGATGATCGCGTCGGCACCGGCGAAGGCGAGCTGAGCGTCCATGGTCTCGTCATCCATGGTTCTTCGCCTCCTCCTCGTCCTCGACGATGTTCCATTGCGTGAGGCAGACCCAGGTGAGGAACGCGCTGAGCCCTGCCGAGAGGGCGAGCACGATGACGACCCAGTATGGGATGCCGAACAGGAACGGCTCGATGCTGCCCTCCGGCAGGAACCATGGGGCGTTGAAGAGGACGAGCGCGCCCAGCACGGCCCAGATCCATGGCCTTCGGATGGGTTCCTTCATGTCCATATCCTTCGGAAAGTTGTATACGAAGCTGCTGCCACTTGACTGCCCCACGTGTGCTGCGGAGGCCTGAGAGGCTCCACTGCAGCCATCTGGTGTCGATTCGGCGACGGCGGACGCGGCGACGGAAGGAATCGTATACTATTGTGTGTGATTTCGCTCACTGCGCCCGCCCGAGGCGGCCGGCCCGACCCACCCAGGAGGACCCACCACGATGGCCCCATCGACGACGGCCGAGGACCCGAGAGGCGAGGCCGCTCATCCGGCGACAGGACCGCTGGCCGGCGTACGGGTCGTGGAGATGGGCCAGCTGATCGCCGGTCCGTTCTGCGGCCAGCTCCTCGGCGACATGGGCGCTGACGTCATCAAGATCGAGGAGCCCACCACTGGGGATCCGCTGCGCCAATGGGGGCGCGCCCATCCGCAGGGCGAGTCGCTGTGGTGGGCCGTGCTCGGTCGGAACAAGCGCTCCCTGGCCCTGGACCTGCGCTCGGCCCCCGGCCAGCGCATCGCCCGCGAGCTCATCGCCGGATGCGACGTGCTCATCGAGAACTTCCGGCCCGGCTCGCTTGAGCGCTGGGGATTGGCACCGGAGGAGCTCATCGAGGACAACCCCGGCCTGGTCATGGTCAGGGTCTCCGGATTCGGCCAGACCGGCCCCTACTCCACCCGCCCCGGCTACGGATCTATCGGCGAGGCGATGGGCGGACTGCGCTACATCGTCGGCGACCCGCAGACCCCGCCCTCGCGGGTCGGGATCTCCATCGGGGACACGCTCGCCGCGACCTTCGCCGCGCTCGGCGCCCTGTCGGCACTGCACGAACGCCATCGCAGCGGCCGCGGCCAGATCGTGGATGCCTCGATCTACGAGTCGGTGCTCGCCGTCATGGAGTCCTTGGTGCCGGACTGGGCACTGGGCGGAGTCCAGCGCGAACGCAGCGGCTCCATCCTGCCGAAGCTCGCTCCCAGCAACGTCTATCCCACCCGCGACGGAGTGTGGACCATCATCGCCGCGAACCAGGACACCGTGTTCCGACGCCTGGCCGAGGCCATGCGCCACCCTGAGCTTGCTGAGGATCCACGATTCGTCGATCATCACGCACGTGGCGAGCACCAGGCGGAGCTGGACCAGATCATCGCCGAGTTCTCCTCCGGTCTGGATGCCGAGGAGCTCGAGGAGCTCCTTGAGGCCCACGCCGTGCCGGTGGGCAAGATCTTCCGCCCGCAGGAGATGCTGACCGACCCGCAGTACCAGGCACGGGAGTCGATCACCGCCGTGCCCCATCCGGTGCTCGGGGAGGTCCCCATGCAGAACACGTTCCCCCGGCTCAGCCGCACCGACGGAGCCGTGCGGTGGCCCGGCCCGGCGCTGGGCGCTCACACCGACGAGATCCTGTCCGAGCTGGGCCGTGACGACGATGCCCGCGCAGGGCTGCGGGCTCAGGGAGTGATCCGATGACCGCCCACTCCACGCCCACCACGCTGAGACAGGCCTGGGGGCTGCCGGACACGACCCGTGTGGTGGAGGTCGGTCTGCGCGACGGCCTCCAGGCGATCAGCACCCCGGTGAGCACCCAGACCAAGCTCGAGATCGTCCATCGGCTCATCGACGCCGGGGTCCGAGAGATCGAGGTCGCCTCCTTCGCCCACCCCCGGGTGCTCCCCCAGCTCGCCGACGCCGAGGAGCTGCTGCGACAGGTCCCTCGCGACCGCGGTGTCACCTATCGGGCGCTCGTGCCCAACCTGCGCGGCATGAGACGTGCCGCCGAATGCGAGATCGACGACGTCGCCGTCGTCGTCCCCGCCGACGACGGGATGGCCCTGAAGAACCAGAACCGCACGACGGCCCAGCTGATCGCAGAGGTCCAAGAGATCGGGCGGATCGCCGCTGACGTCGGTCAGAGGCTCATTGTCGCAGTGGCCTGCGCGTTCTTCGCGCCCTGCCGTGGACCGGTGTCTCGGGCCGAGCGTCTCGCCGTCGTCGAGGGCGCCCTGGAAGCCGGAGCGGCGGCCGTGTATCTGGCCACCACCACCGGCGAGGAGCACCCTGGCGAAGTCCACGACGGCATCGCCGAGGTCCGCGACCGTCACCCGGAACTGGGCTGCGGCGCGCATCTGCACAATCGCAACGGGTTCGCCCCGGCCAATGCGCTGGCCGCACTCTCCGCCGGGGCGGACTGGCTGGAGACGTCCTTCTCCGGCCTGGGCGGGGACATGTGGTTCCCCGGCGATCCCACGGTGCTGGGCAACATGGCCACCGAGGACCTGCTCCACCTGCTCCACAGCATGGGCATCTCGACGGGGATCGACTTCGAGCAGCACCGCCGACTGGCCGCCGACGTCACCGCGATGACCGGCTTCCCGGTCACCTCCTTCGTCGCCCGCGGCGGCAGTCGCGACGATCTCGCCGCCGCCCGATGGCCGGACCAGACGCAGGGGAGAGTCGATGGCCCCGCTCAGCGATGACGTGCTCGGCCTGATCGCGGTCGGCGAGTACACCGGCGGACAATGGCTGCGCGAAGGTGCCCTCGCCGAGCGGCTCGGCGTCTCCCGCACGCCGGTGCGCGATGCGCTGCGCGAGCTGGCGGCGCTGGGGGTCCTGGACCTGGTGCCCCACCGGGGCGCGCGGATCCGGGAGTACGCGTTCGCGGACATCGAACAGATCTATCACGCTCGTGCGCGGGTCGAACCCGCGGTGGTGGCCGACGCAGTGCCCCGTCTGCGAGAAGATCACCTCGAGCGGCTGCGTCAGCTCAGCGACCGCATGCATGCCATGGCACACGACTCCTCGCGGCGCCCCGAGCTCTCGCGGCTGAACAACGAGTTCCACCGGGTCTTCCTCGACGCGGCCGACAACCGTGCGCTCGCCTCCTCGGCCCTGCACCTGGTCACTCCCCTGCTGGTGGCTCACGTCTTCGCCGCCTACTCAGAGGAGGCCCTGGCCCGATCACTGATGCATCACGACGAGCTGATCCTCGCCGCTCAGTCCGGAGACGCCCGCTGGGCCGAGGCGATTATGACCTCGCATATCCTCAGCGGCCTCCATGGGCACCGCGCCGCTCACGCCGCAGCCGGAGAGTCAGGCCCCTCCGCAGCCGATCCCGGGGGCTCCCTCGGACGGTGAGGGGACTCGCCGGACCTGTCACCTGGGCACGGATCCCCGTCACACCCGGACGTCCCGGGACGTCGCCACCACAAACGTGCGGGGAATCCCTATGATGGGACCTGTGCAGATCATGAGCGTGTCCAGCTTGAAAGGCGGGGTCGGGAAGACCTCGGTCACCATGGGGCTGGCGTCGGCAGCCCTCCAACGAGGAGTCAGGACGCTGGTCATCGACCTCGACCCGCATGCTGACTCGACCACCGGCCTCGCGGTCTCCCGTGGCTCAGGCACGGAGGCAGGTCAGCTGCTCAAGGACGCCCGCCGCACCCGGATCTCCGAACACGTGGTGCGGTCCGGCTGGCTGGACCTGCTCCCCGAGGAGCTGCGCGCCGACGCCAGGCTGGACGTCGTCGTCGGCTCGGCCCTCTCTGCCACCTTCGACCGCCCGGACATCCGGCCACGGGACATGCGACGGCTGCGCACCCTGCTGACTGGCCTGACCGACTACGACCTCGTCCTGGTGGACTGCCCGCCGTCGCTGGCCGGGTTGACCCGCATCGCCTGGGCCGCCTCCCACCAGGTGCTCCTGGTCGCCGAGCCGAGCCTGTTCTCAGTGGCCGGCACTGAGCGCACGATGCGTGCGATCCGCCTGTTCTCCAACGAGTACGCCCCGCAGCTCAAATCCGCAGGCGTGGTGGTCAACCGTGCCCGGGCGGACTCCACCGAGCACGAGTACCGCCTCCTGGAGATGGAGCGGCTCTACCAGGAGAAGCTGATGCTGCCGGTGCTCGAGGAGAACGCCTTCTGGCAGCAGATCCAGGGCGCCGCCTATCCGGTTCACCAGTGGCCCGGGGACCAGGCCCGCGACCTGGCGCGATCCTTCGACGAGCTGCTCAAACAGCTCCTCTGAACCGTCGCGGGCAGAGGTCCTGGCATGGCGAAGGGGCCCGATCAGATGATCGGGCCCCTTCGCCATGCCAGGACCTCTGCGTGGGCGTTCCTCTGCCGCCGCGTCCGTCCTGCCGCTCAGGAAGCCTGGGAGCGGCGCCGAGCGCGCATCTTCGCGATCTCATCCTGCTGGCTGAATGCTGAGAGCTCCGAGCCGGCCGCCTGCTCGGCGGAGACCGGAGCGGGAGTCTGATCCTCCACGTCGGAGCGTTCACGAGGAAGTTCGGCAAGGCTGCCCTCAACCTCGCGCCACACCCTGCCCACGGCGATGCCGAACACCCCCTGACCTCCCTGGACCAGGTCGATGACCTCATCCGCGGAGGTGCACTCGTAGACCGAGGCGCCGTCCGACATCAAGGTGATCTGCGCCAGGTCTTCCACGCCGCGTTCACGCAGGTGCTCGATGGCGCTGCGGATCTGTTGCAATGAGACTCCGGTGTCCAGCAGCCGCTTCACCACTTTGAGCACCAGGATGTCCCGGAACGAGTACAGGCGTGCCGAGCCGGAACCGGAAGCGTTGCGCAGGGAGGGCTGCACCAGCTGAGTGCGCGCCCAGTAGTCCAACTGACGGTAGGTGATGCCCGCGGCGGCGCAGGCGATCGGGCCCCGATAGCCCATCTCCTCGTCGAGGTCCGGAAGACCGTCGTCGAACAGCCGCTGCTGCAGCGCGGGTCTGGAGGACGCACGGTGCGCGCCCTCCGGGGTTCTGCTCTGCGCCCGCTGCTCGTCGGCGCGAGAATCAAGACTCACGTGTTGCCTCCTCGGTGCGGTCCCGCCGGGGGAAGTTCGTCGCCCCCAGACCGCACCTCGCGGTGACGACTGAGCAAGTCCGGACGACGCATGCGGAAACCTTCTTCCTCGACGGTAGAACGGCGACAGCCAGGGGTCAAAGACATCCGGTCCTGCCCCCTCGGCGTGTCGTCAGATGCGCGTGTCACCTGCGGAACTGCCCCGCCCCATGACGTCCACACTCTACTCCCCGGGGCTGACAGGCGCACAGGCCCCACGCTCAGGAATTCGACTTTCCGAAGTCCTCCGGTTCCGCACCGTCGAGGAACTTCTGGAACTCCTTGATCTCGTCGGCGGAGATGGGACCACGCTTGGCCACATCCGAGGCCTCCGGGCTCGTCCCCATGGGGGATGCGGGCCGCTGGGGCCCACCGGCGGCACCCTGGGCTTCCCCGCCCTCAGCTGTCCGATAGCGCGGAGTCACGGCCACGGCTCGCAACGTGGACTCGGCCATGGTGATCGGGGAGCCGGTGCGCACGGCCACCGCGATGGCGTCCGAGGCGCGGGAATCGAGCACCTGCCCGCGACGCAGCCGAATCGTGCCGAAATAGGTGGAGCTGTCGAGTAGGCCGATCTCGATGGATTCGACGCCCTCGGCCAAAGTGGAGAGCGCCTCCACGAGGAGATCGTGTGTCATCGGCCGCGGTGGGGTCTGGCCGTCCATCCCCATCGAGATGGCGGTGGCCTCCGAGGTTCCCACCATGATCGCCACGTGGAGATCCTCAGTTCCTGGTTCCGCCCCACGGAGCATCACCACGGGCTGGTGCGAGGGCACTTCAATGCGGACGCCCACCACATCTAGTCGGATCTGCCGCTGTGTCATCGGACTGCGACCTCCCCCGCTCCGGTGCACGTCGCCTCGGGTGCGGCGCGAACTCTCGCGCACGACGTCTGTGCACTTCCATAGTCACCGGGACAGGGAGCAGTTGTCCAGACCTGCCCGCACGTCAGCGGCCTTCAGGCATGATCGCGACTACGGTCGGGGCGGTGACGAAGACGGCCCCCGGTCCACGCGCCGTGTCAGTCCTTGTCGAGGGACTCCACGGCAGTGTCCATCATCGAGGAGCGCAGATCCTTGAGGGACTGCAGCATCTCCTTGGATGACTCGGCCACGCGGGCACGGGCGGCGG
The DNA here is from genome assembly GCF_013410745.1 of Nesterenkonia xinjiangensis. Classification (NCBI taxonomy): domain Bacteria; kingdom Bacillati; phylum Actinomycetota; class Actinomycetes; order Micrococcales; family Micrococcaceae; genus Nesterenkonia; species Nesterenkonia xinjiangensis. Next base: position 13,575 of record NZ_JACCFY010000001.1, read on the forward strand.
CGTCCTTGCGGGCCGCGTAGGGCGCCATAGCCCGGCCGATGAGATCGAGCTCGTTGTCCGCTGAGCGGCGGATGTTCACCAGATGCTTGGGCTCGAGCCCATAGCGGGCGAGCACACGCACAGCCTTGACGGCCTTGAGGTCGTGATGACTGTAGGTGCCCTCCGCATCGGCTCGGATGATCCGAAACTTCTCCAGGGTGTCCAGCATCCCGCGCGTGGCACCCGACTGGGCACGCAGTTCCTTCCGGGTCAGCGGACGGATCCGCCCGGTGATCTGCGCGGCCATCTCAGTGGTGACTTCACGGGGTCCCACCGGCGCCGCCTCGGGGAGGTCATCCGGCTGCTCGCCGGCATCCAGGGCGTCCATCGTCTTCTTGATGACGTCCAGGGGCATGTATCGGTCCCGCTGCAGAGCCAGGATGAAACGGAGCCGCTCGACGTCGGCGGCACAGTACTTGCGATAGCCCGAGTGGGTGCGTGCCGGCTCGACGAGATCCCGTTCCTCGAGGAAACGGAGCTTGGACGCCGTCAGGTCCGGGAAGTCGCTCTGCAGCTCACGGAGGACCTCGGAGATCGTGAAGACGTGCTTGGTCGCCGGGTCGACGTCCTCGACGGACGCCTTCGGCTTCCTCAGGGGCGAGACACTCACGGCGCATCCTCTTTCGGGCTCAGGGGGAAGGAGCAGAGACCAGCCTCAGGATAACCTGCTCAGCAGCAAACCCGGCTCATTTGCTGCCGGCATAGTAGGTGAGCCGGAACTTTCCGATCTGCACCTCGTCCCCGGCCCTGAGGGTGTAGCGGTCGACACGGTCGTGATTGACGTAGGTGCCGTTGAGGCTGCCCAGATCCTCGAGCTCGAAGCCGCCGTCGACCCGGCTGAAGGTCAGATGCCGGCGCGAGACGGTGACGTCGTCGAGGAGGATCTCCGCCTCCGGGTGACGCCCCACTGTGGTGACGTCCTTGTCCAGGAGGAAGCGTGCCCCCTGGTTCGCCCCCGAATGCGCCATCAGCAGCGCCGACCCCTGCGGCAGGGCGGCGATGGCTTCACGGTCATCCTCGGTCAGGCGCGGCTGCGCGGCACTCGCGTCAGCCGGCGGCAGCGAGATGCTCGTGGTCTCAGCGATGTTCTCGCGCTCATCCGGTGCACCCGGCGTCGTGGACACAGCGGCCTCCCTTCCCTTCAGCGATCTCGTCTCAGCCTACCTGGCTTTCATAGTCTTCGGCAGAGAGCAGCGAGTCCAGCGCTGCCGCGTCCGTCAGCTTGACCTCGAACAACCACCCTCCGCCGTAGGGGTCGGAGTTGACCGCACCCGGGTCGGCCTCCAGGGCCTCGTTGATGGCGACCACCTCGCCCGCGACCGGGGCATAGATGTCCGAGACGGACTTGGTGGACTCCACCTCACCGACGACGTCACCGGCGGCGACGATGCTGCCGGTCTCAGGGTGCTCCACGTAGACGACGTCGCCCAGGGCGTCCTGGGCGAAGTCGGTGATCCCGACACGGACGACGCCCTCGGTGTCCGTGGTGGCGATCCACTCGTGCTCGGCGCTGTACTTCAGCTGGGCCGGGATGGTGCTCATGTTCAACTCCGCTCGTCATCGGGCAGGGTCCCCTCGGGGCGCCGGAGAGGCGATCGAGGCGGACGATCCATGGACAACTTAGCACCTGTTCCGGGCCAGGTCAGCCGAGGATCCCCTCATGCAGGGCACGCAGCACCGCATTGGTGCGGTCCCGTGCCCCGAGCTTCTGCAGGATCGTGGAGATGTGGTTCTTCACGGTGCCCTCGGCCAGGTGCACGAGCTCGGCGATCTGCCGGTTCGCGTACCCCTCCGCCACCAGCCGCAGCACCTCCAGTTCGCGCTCAGTGAGCTCCTGGATCACCGCAGGGCCCTCCCCTCCCGGCGCAGGCCCGCTGCGGATGGCCTCCAGCAGCCTGCCGGTGATCGACGGAGCGATGAGCGTGCCACCGGCGGCCAACGTGCGGACAGCCACGGAGAGCTGCTCCACCGTCACGTCCTTGAGCAGATAGCCGCGAGCCCCTGCGCGCAGCGCCTCCAGGACGAGTTCGTCATCGTCGAAGGTGGTCAGCACCAGCACCGGCACCTCATGGCCGTCCTCACGCAGGCGACGCAGCAGCCACAGGCCGTCGTGGCGAGGCATGCGCAGGTCCAGGAGCACCACATCGGGCTCTGTCCGCAGGATCTCCTCCAGCCCCCGGGCGCCGTCGGACGCCTCGGAGACCACCATGATCCCTGCCAGGTCCAGCAGAGTGCGGATGCCCTGCCGCACCAGAGTCTGGTCGTCGACGACGACGACGCGGGCCGGGGTCGACCCGGATGCGCTGGGCGGGGACTCTCCGCCCCCGGGAGCTTCAGGCGCCGCGCCGGGCACGTCAGCGACCATGCCCGACTCTGTCCCGGGACACGGGGAACCAGGCCTCCACCTGGAAGCCGCGGCGTCCCTCGAAGGCGACCTCGCCGCCGAGATGCCCGATCCGTTCCCGCACGCCGGTCAGACCGTGGCCGGGGCGGATCTCCGGCGAGCCTCGGCCGTCATCCGCCGCCTGCAGCGTGACCCTGCCGTCCCGGGCGGCGATCGTGATGCCGAGCTCATGGGCCTCGGCGTGTCGAAGCGTGTTGGTGATGATCTCCTGCCCGGCGCGGATGAGGGCGGCGGTCTGCTCCTCGTCCAGCTCGACCTCAGGGTCGACGTCCACTCTCACCTCGAGGTCAGCCGCGCCCGCGGCGATCCGGCGCAGGGCTTCCTCGACGCCGAGATCTCCCTGGGCACGCAGCTGTCCGACGGTGCGACGCACATCTGCCAGCAGCTCCTTGGCCACGCCTGCCGCCCGGACCAGGTGCGACTCGGCCTCGGCCACGGCGCGATGCCGGGCCGCTTCCAACTCCAGGTTGAGCACCGTGAGCTGGTGCCCGATCTGGTCATGGAGCTCTCGTGATATCCGCAGTCGCTCAGCGTTGCGCGCCTCGGCCTCGAGGACCACAGAGGCGGCCGTGAGCTCGACGGTGCGCTGCTCCAGCTCACGCCTGAGCCGCGACTCGCGGTTCAGAGCCACCGAGCTGAACACCGCGGCCAGGTGGATGAACAGGTAGAAGACGGTCGACGCGCTGGCCTCGACAAGGTCCGCCCGATGCAGAGCCATGGATGCGGCGATGACGAGGCAGTTCAGCCCCACCACCGTGAGCGTCACCCGGAGCGACACCACGTACGTCCCCACCGCGGCGATCACCACGAGCAGGACGGCCAGCATCCCCTGCTGCGGCATCGTGCCCATGACTATCCACGAGGTCACCACGGCGGCGCCGTAGGAGCCCAGCTCCAGCGCACGGCTACGCGGGGCGCTGGCGGCCACCAGCACGGCCGCGAGCGACACACCGAAGAGCGCCGCCCAGGCGGGCAGCGGGATGAGCGGGCGCTCCCCTGCCACGAGCAGCAGGATGCCGATCCCGGCACACATGACCAGGATCAGACCGCCTGAGAGCTCCTCCGCACGACGTGACATGGACCCACCCTATCCACCTGCTCCGAGAGGCAGGGGTGCCGAAAGTCATGGGCACAGGTCATGACCCCGGGCACAGGCGTCGGCGTTGGCCGGCCGGAAGAGTGGAACCATGACGAGACGAACCCAGCACAGAACACCCCCGGACTCGGCCCCTGCGAGACTGCAGAGCCGAGGTCACTCCAGAGAACTCGCCGTCGAGGCGCGGGGGCTCACCAAGAGCTACGGCACGCGCCGCGCGGTCGACGGCGTCTCCCTGGGTATCCGGCGCGGGGAGGTCTTCGGCCTCCTCGGCTCCAACGGAGCGGGCAAGACCTCGACCGTGGAGATGATTGCGGGACTGCGGAGCCCTGACGCCGGAGAGGTCCGCATCCTGGGCCTGAACCCCTGGCGCGACCGCACCGCAGTCCGTCAGATCCTCGGAGTCCAGCTGCAGGAGGCCATGCTGCATGGCTCGCTGACCTGTCGAGAGCTGGTCCGCCTCTACCGCAGCTTCTACCCCGACCCGCTCGGAACAGACCAGGCTCTGTCGATGGTGGAGCTCACCGACAAAGCCTCCACCCGTTTCGACGATCTCTCTGGCGGGCAGATGCAGCGGCTCTCGATCGCTCTCGCCCTGGTCGGCGATCCCTCCGTGGTCATCCTCGACGAGCTCACCACAGGGCTTGACCCGCGCGCACGACGGCGGATCTGGGCCCTGATCGAGTCGCTGCAGGACCGGACCGTGCTGCTGGTCAGCCACGCGATGGACGAGGTCGAGACCTTGTGCGACCGGCTCGCCATCCTCGACGCCGGTCAGATCATCGCCGAGGGCACCCCCGAGCAGATCCGGCAGAAGGCCGGAGCCGACACGCTGGAGGACGCCTTCGTCACACTGACAGGCGGTCCGATCACCACCGAGGAGGACGATGATGAACACTGAGACCCACTCCCCCGGCGGCACCGCCGCACCCGCCGACTCGTCGGTCCGTTCCGGGCGACGCCCCGGGCCCCTGGCCTGGCTGCTCATGGTCGACGCCGAGGCCCGGATGGTCGTCCGCGACACCGCGGGCCTGGTCATCCCTCTGGGTCTGCCGCTGCTGATCATGGTCATGAGCGGCTCCGCCGCAGCCGGTGAGAGCGTCGGCGGAGGCCTGACAGCGATGGACGTCTACGTCATGCCGCTGGTGCTGGTCCTGGTGATCGCCACTGTGGCGGTCATCAACATGCCCAGCTTCCTGGCCAGCTACCGGAAGTTCCGGATCCTGCGGCGTCTCGCCGTCACACCGGCCTCACCGATGATGGTGCTGGTCGCGCAGTTCGTCGTGAGCGCCCTGCAGATCCTGCTCGGGCTGGCCTTGGCCGTGGGCGTGGCCATGATCTTCTTCGATGCCAGTCTGCCCACCCACCTCCTGACCGCCCTGGCGGTGCTCCTGTTGGTCTTCGCCGCCATGTATGCCGTCGGGCTGGTGATCGCTGCACTGGCACCGACTACGAACTCCGCAGTGGCGATCGGACTGGTCCTCTTCTTCGGGATGGGCGCGCTGGGCGGACTCTTCGGCGGCATGGCGAACCTGCCGGACACGCTTGCCGACATCGGCGCCTGGCTTCCCTTCGGCGCTGGCGTCGAAGGACTCCAGGCGGCCTGGCTCGGCGAGAGCATCGACTGGCAGCACTGGTTCAGCCTGGGAGTGACGGCGGTGGTGGGAACCGGGATCGCCACGGCGACCTTCCGCTGGGACTGACGTCTCCGTCACACCTCGAGGGCGTGCGCCCGCACATGGTCGATCGCACAGCGCACCGCTCCGGCCCGCACGGCGTCCGCCCCCAGCGTGGAGGCCTCCACCTGCAGCCAGGGGGCGTAGGGGTTCTCAGGCAGCCGACGCCGCACCGCGTCCATGAGGTCTCCCAGGGCCGGGGCCACGGCGCCGCACAGCACCACGCGGTCAATGTCGAGCAGGCCGCCGAGCAGCATGCACACGCGGGCGAGCCGTCCGGCCAGATCCTCGACGATCTCCAGGGCGAGCGGGTCTTCCCGGTGGGCGGCGGCAAAGACGTGCTCCGCCTGGACGCGGTCGGCGCCGACGCCTGCCAGGCTGCTGTCCCGCCTCCCCTCCGCCAGGGCATCGCGGGCCAGCCGGCGGGCGAGGCCGCCGAGCCCCTCGGACGACCCGACGCCCTCGACCATGTCCAGGAAGCCCATCTCCCCGGTGCGGCCGCGCGGCTGGCGGACGAGCTCGCCGTTCATCACGATCCCGGCGCCGAAACGCTCCCCCGAGAGCAGCGCCGCAAAGGAGGACTCGGGGGCCTCGGCGCTGAGGCGGAGCTCCGCGAGGGCGGCCAGGTTGGCGTCGTTCTCCACGATGGCGGGCCACCCCCGTGCATCACCGAGAGTGATGAGGTCGGGGTTCATGCGTTGCCAGAAGGGGTTGGCGTCCCCCGGGGACAGTCCGTCCAGATCCACCGGGGCCGGAACCCCGAGGACGATGGCACGGATGCGCTCCGGCTCCACCGCCGCCGCGGTCAGGGCTGAATCGATCGCCTCATCGACCTCGTCACGCCGGAATCCTGGGTCCAGCACCTCTGGATCGAGACGGCGATGCGCGCGACCGACCTCGTTGGCCCGAAGGTCGGCGACAGCCGCCGAGATTCCGTGCTGTCCCGCGTCAACTCCGATCACGTAGGCCGCGTCGGGCCGGAAGGCGTAACGCAGCGCGGGCCGCCCCGTCGAGTGTCCACCTCGACGCCGGGCCGTCCCCGCGGAGGTCAACCAGCCCTCGTCGACCAACGCCTTGCACAGGGTGAGGACGGTGGCGCGCGTCAGTCCTGTGACCTCCATGAGCTCCGAGGCCGTGGCCGCTCCGGATCCCCACATGTGCTCCAGAACGCGCTGGGCGTTCTCCCGTCGCAGCTGCTGCATGGAGACACTCCCTTCTGATAGCACCCCGGGGCCCTGGCCGGATCAGCCAGCGGAGCTGCTCTGACGCCCCCGATCCGCCGTCACAATAGTATTGCGTCACTTTTATTTATAGTCTATATTTATGTCGTAGCTCACCCGTCTCCCGGCTCACCGCGTCGCCGATCACCCGTGGTGTCAGGTCGATCACGGGCCCGTCGCTTCACGCTCCCGCCGACGACTCACCAGCCGCGAGCCTCCCGAGACCGGGGACGATCTGCCCACGCTTCTCCAGGAAAGGACCAGCAATTGAGCACTGACACCCGCGCCGCCGCACCCGAGGTGCGAATCTCCGGCATCGACCCGCACTGGTGGCGCCAGGCAGCCGTCTACCAGATCTACCCGCGCTCCTTCGCCGACGCAGACGGCAACGGCATCGGCGACCTGCAGGGCATCATCACCCGGGTCCCCTACCTGGCCCAGCTGGGCATCGATGCCGTCTGGCTCAGCCCGTTCTACCCCTCTGCCCTGGCCGACGGCGGCTACGACGTCGACGACTACCGCGACGTCGACCCGAAGATCGGCACCCTCGAGGAGTTCGACCAGATGGTGGCCGCCCTGCACGCCGAGGGCATCAGAGTGGTCGTGGACATCGTCCCCAACCACTCCTCGGACCGCCACGAGTGGTTCCGTCAGGCACTGGCGGCCGAACCCGGTTCACCGGAGCGCGAGCGCTACATCTTCCGTGACGGCACCGGTCCCGAGGGCGCCGAGCCGCCCACCGACTGGACCAGCATCTTCGGCGGACCGGCCTGGACCCGAGTCCCGGACGGCCAGTGGTACCTGCACCTCTTCGCCCCAGAGCAGCCCGACTTCAACTGGGCCAATCCCGAGGTCCGTGCCGACTTCCTGAAGACGCTGCGCTTCTGGTCCGACCGCGGCGTGGACGGCTTCCGCATCGACGTCGCCCACGCCCTGACCAAGGACCTCACCGACCCGCTGCCCTCGGAGGCGGAGCTGGACGCGATCCCGCGCGACGCCGGCCAGCACCCGATCTGGGACCGTGACGAGGTCCACGAGATCTATGCGGAATGGCGCAGGGTCTTCGACTCCTACGACCCGCCTCGCACCGCGGTGGCTGAGGCCTGGGTGGAACGGCACCGTCGGCCGCGGTATGCCAGCGCCGAGGGCCTGGGGCAGGCCTTCGAGTTCGACCTGCTCACCCAGGAGTTCGACGCCGCGGCGTTCAAGGACGTCGTCGTGGACAGCCTCAGCCTCGCCGCCGAGTCCGGATCCTCCTCGACGTGGGTGCTGTCCAACCACGACGTCGTCCGCCACGCCACCCGGTACGGCCTCCCGCCGCTGCCGGAGACCGTGGGCACCACGGAGCAGGATCGGAAGCAGGGCGCTGCCTGGGTGCTCGCCGGTGCTCCCGAGGACCAGCTCGATCGTGAGAAGGGCGAGCGCCGGGCCCGGGCTGCGACGCTCTTCGAGCTCGCGCTTCCTGGGTCCGCCTACCTGTACCAGGGAGAAGAGCTGGGACTCCATGAGGTCGGTGACATCCCCGACGAGGCTCGGCAGGACCCGACGTTCTTCCGCAGTCCGGGCGTCGACAAGGGTCGCGACGGCTGCCGGGTCCCGCTCCCCTGGTCCAGCACGGGCCTCACGTTCGGGTTCGGCTCCAGCTCGGCCCACCTCCCGCAGCCGCAGTGGTTCGCCGACTACGCGGTCGAGGCACAGGAGCGCGTGGACGGATCCACGCTGGAGATGTACCGTGCGGCCTTGCACCTGCGACGCGAACTGCAGACCGACGAGACCCTGGAGTGGATCGAGACTGGCCGCGACGACGTCCTGGCCTTCCGACGCCCGGGAGGGTGGGTGACGGTCACCAACTTCGGTGAGGATGACGCAGCGCTGCCGTCAGGCGAGGTGCTCCTGGCCAGCAGCCCGCTGGTCGGCGGAAGGCTGCCCGGCGCCACCACAGTCTGGCTGCGCGAGTCGCAGAGCTGACCCCCTTGCCGGCCCCGGCGGTCGAGGCCGACACTGGGCCAGACAGAGGAGCCCCGCACCGCCATGACAGCGGTGCGGGGCTCCTCTGTCCTCCAGGTCAGGCGTTCTTCTGGGCGGCACGCTCGGCGTCGCGCCGGCGATCCTCCCTCGCCAGCCGGGTGAGCTCCTCCCCAGCTTCGGCGTCCCGGGTGAGGTTCTCTCCGGTGGCCGGGTCGAACAGGTGGATCCGCCGAGAATCGACCCACAGCGTGGCAGAGTCGCCGCCTCGCAGACGCGAGGTGGCGTCCACCGCGACCACCAGCTGGGTGCGCAGCTCGTCGGCGTCCATCTCTTCGGCGAGGGTCTGCATCGTCTCGGCGACGCGCGGATCATTCTCATAGGAGACGTACACGTACTGCTCGTTGCCCAGCCACTCGGTGTGGGTCAGCTCCGCCGCAAAGGTGGAGCCCTTGGAGAGCTGCGGCTCGCTCAAGGTGGCGGCGTCCTCGAAGAAGTCCGGACGGATGCCGGCGAGCACGATGTCCCGGTCTCGGCCCGCCGCAGCGGTGTGCTCCGGCAGCTCGATGTCTCCGACCGGGCTGCGCAGCACCGAGCCCTCGATGGTTCCAGGAAGGAAGTTCATCGACGGGGCACCGATGAAGCCCGCCACGAAGAGGTTCGCCGGCTGCTCATAGAGCTCGCGCGGAGAGGCGATCTGCTGCAGCTCGCCCTTCTTCAGCACCGCCACCCGGTCCCCGAGCGTCATAGCCTCGGTCTGATCATGGGTGACGTAGACCGAGGTGGTGTTGAGGCTGCGCTGCAGCCGGGAGATCTCAGCGCGCATCTGCCCACGCAGCTTGGCATCCAGGTTGGAGAGCGGCTCGTCGAAGAGGAACGCGTTGGCGTGCCGGACGATGGCCCGGCCCATCGCCACCCGCTGGCGCTGACCACCCGAGAGGTTCGCCGGCTTACGCTCCAGATGGTCCGTGAGCTCCAGCATGTGGGCGGCGTTGCGCACGCGCTCGTCGACCTCCGTGTCGGAGAACTTGCCCTTGGCCAGCCGCATCGGGAAGGCGATGTTCTCGTAGACGGTCAGGTGCGGGTACAACGCGTAGTTCTGGAAGACCATGGCCAGGTTCCGATCACGCGGAGCCCGTTCGTTGACCCGTTCTCCGCCGATGAGCAGCTCACCGGAGGTGATGTCCTCCAGCCCCACGATCATCCGCAGCAGGGTGGACTTCCCGCATCCCGACGGCCCCACCAGGATGACGAACTCCCCATCCTCAATGTCGATGGAGATGTCATTGACGGCCGGGAAGCCGTCGTCGTACTTCTTCACGATGTTCTTCAGGGTGATGGATGCCATGTTGACGTCTCCTCCACGGTCACGACGCTTCCGACAGCGTCCGGGGCTTCAGGTCTGGGGCTCCCGCTGGGCGGGGTGGTGCGTGGGCCGACGGCACCGACGGGACCGGATGCTCTCATCCCTTCACCGCTCCCTGCGTCAGGCCGGAGACGATCTGCCGCTGGAAGAGCAGCACGAGGACCACCACAGGGATGGTGACCACGATGGCCGCCGCCGAGATCGCCCCGGTGGGTTCCTCGAACTGCGAGGCGCCGGTGAAGAACGCCAGCGCCGCAGGGACTGGACGGGCCGCCTCCGTCGAGGTCAGCGATATCCCGTAGACGAAGTCGTTCCAGGCGATGAAGAACGCGATGATCGCCGTGGTGAACACTCCGGGCATGGCGAGCGGGATGATGGCTCGGCGGAACGCCTGCCACTGGGTCGCGCCGTCCACCTGGGCCGCCTGTTCCAGCTCCCAGGGGATCTGCCGGAAGAACGCCGCCAAGGTCCAGATGGAGATCGGCAGGGTCAGCGACAGGTACGGGATGATCAGGCCGAGCCAGGTGTCATAGAGACCGATGGTGCGCCAAAGGTTGAACAGCGGGGTCACCACGGAGATCACCGGAAAGATGGAGACCGCCAGCGCGGAGCCCAGGATGATCTTCTTGCCCGGGAAGTCCAGGCGGGCGATCGCATAGGCGCACAGCGTGGCCAGCACCACCGCGATGAAGGTGGCGATCAGGGTGATGCCGATCGAGTTCCGCAGTGCGGTGAGGAAGAGCTCCTGGGCGTTGCCCACGAAGATCATCTCGTAGTTGGCCCAGGTCCACGTCGTCGGCAGGAAGGTGTTGTTGCCCAGGTCGCCCGGGGTCTTGAAGCTGGTCGCCAGGATAGCGGCGACCGGGAACAGCGCGTAGACCAGGACCAGAACGGTCAGCACCGTCCAGCCGAGGCGCTTGCGGCCGGTGAGCTTGCCGGGAGCAGCCATCACTTCTTCCCTCCCTTGCCGCCGGAGGCGTCCGTGCCGCTGGCGAGGTCGACTTTGAAGAACTTGATCGCGATGAAGCAGATCAGCAGCACGCACAGGAACAGCACCACGGAGATCGCCGAGCCGAGGCCGATCTCCAATCGCCCGATCGACGTGCGATAGGCCAGCAGCGAGAGCACCTCGGTGTCCGCGTCACCGCCGGTCATGATGAACACGTTGTCGAATATCCGGAAGGCGTCCAGTGCCCGGAAGAGCACCGCCACCATGATCGCGGCCTTCATGTTCGGGATGACGACCCGGCGCATCTGCTGCCACCAGGTCGCCCCGTCCACGCGGGAGGCCTCGAGGAGCTCTTCCGGGACCTGGGCGAGACCAGCCAGCAGGAGCAGCGCGATGAATGGAGTGGTCTTCCAGATCTCCGAGGCCATGATCACGGTGATCGCCGTGCCGAAGTCGGCGAACCAGTCCAGCTCCGCTCCGATGCCGGGCACCCAGCCGAACCAGCTGTTCACGAAGCCGGAGTTGATGTCGAACATGTAGTACCAGGCGAAGGCCGAGACCACAGTGATGATGCCATAGGGCACCAGGATCGCAGTGCGCAGCAACCCACGGAGCCTCTTCAGCGCTCGGTGCATCACCAGGGCCAGGGCGAAGCCCAGTACCAGCTCGACGGCGACCGTCACGATCGTGACCAGTACCGTCACACCCAGAGCGCTCCAGAAGACGCCGTCGGTGAAGATCGTCGTGTAGTTGGACAGAAACACGAAGTCCCGCTCGTCCGGCGCGGTGAGCCGGAAGGCGAACATCGAGTCGAAGACCGCCTGGGCGATCGGGTAGGCGGTCACGGCGAGCATGATGACGAAGGCGGGGCCGGCCAGCAGCCAGCCCAGACGCGCCTCCGCTCTGGATCGGTCCGATCTCACCGCGCGGCGCTGGTCGGTGGCCCGCCGTCGTGCACGGCGGCTGTCATCTGCGGTGGTGGTCACAGGAGACGCTCCCCTCTCAGCACTTCACCCACGGTGGTGTCGGCCTCGGCGGGCGTCCGCTCGGGGTCCACTCCGCTCAGCGGGGTGTAGTTCAGCTGGATGGTTGTCGAGATCTCGTTGTAGTAGGGCGTCTGCGGCCGCGGCGCCGCATTGTCCAGCGCCTCGCGGATCTCGTCGGCCATCGGATAGTCCTCCTCGACGCGCGCGTCGTCGAAGGCGGCTTCGGAGGAGGGCGGATTCCCATTGGTGACGAAGTACTCCGCCTGGTTCTCCGGGGCGACGATGCACTCGATGGCTTCGTAGGCCAGCTCAGGGTGCTCCGACTCCGCTCCCACGCCGAGGTTGATGCCGCCCAACGGCGGTGCTGAGGGAGTGTCCGCGTCCATTCGTGGGTACTGCGCCCAGCCGATGTCATCGGGGAGGTCCGCGTCCACGGTCCCTTCCTCGGCGGCCGCGTTGGTCGCCGCCCAGACGAAGGGCCAGTTGAGCATGAAGGAGCCTTCGTCGCGCTGGAACAGCAGCATCGACTGGTTCTCGTCCATGGAGGCGATGCCAGGGCCGCCGAGGCCCTCGGAACCGATCCGGTGGAGCACCTCGGCGGCGGCACGTCCGGCCTCGGAGTCCAGGTTGGTCTCCAACTCCTCGGAGGCGGCCGAGGGGTCCACCAGGATCGACACGTCCTGGGACTCGACCAGCGCATTGAGCCAGACCGTCATCGACTCGGCGCGGATCCCCTGGACGGAGAGGTGCTTGTCCTGCTCCTCGGCGACGTCCATGATCTGATCCCAGGTGACCGGCTCGTCCATGTCAAGCCCCGCCTCCTCCACGACCGACTCCCGGTACCAGAGCAGCTGGGTGTTGGCCCAGAACGGAACAGTGACCAGCTCGTCGTGCCACATGGCTCCGGCCAGCGCACCCTCCAGCGTGTCGGAGGTGGTGCGTTCAGCGACGCCCTCGGGGATCGGGGCGAGGAAGCCCGGCTCCGCCAGTTCGGGGATGAACGGCGGGTCCAGACTCATGATGTCTAACGAGGTGTCTCCAGCGGCCAAACGCCGGGCGAGCTGCTCACGCTGAGAGGGAGCATCGTTGGGCAGCAGCGAGGTCTGTATCCGATAGGCTCCGTCGGCCTCCTCGGAGCACTGCTGCGCCAGCGCCTCCTGGCCTCCGTCGTCAGGATTGATGTACCAGGTCAGCAGTGGGGTGTCGTCCCCGCCTCCGCAGGCGGAGAGCACAAGTCCTCCGGCGAGGACCACGGCGGCGGCGCGGACGGGACGGGCACGGAGGTGCTGCCGCGAGGAGGCGGCCCTCCCCTCCCGCGAACCGCCTGCAGCCCCGGCGGGCCCTCCCGGCATCGAAGTCTCTGGCATAGACCGTCCACCTCTCTCAGGTCCGAGCGGCATCGGTGAGAAGGCGTCGGTGAAAGGCCCGCCCCCCCGCGATGACTCTGTGAGTGCCCTCACTATATACCCAGGGAAGACCTGGTCAGAGGGATGACATCCCCGCGTCGACTTCGACGGCGCTGGAGGAGGATGACACCGAGGAGGAATCCCCAAGACAGGTGAGTCCCCCGCCGAGATACATCAGCGGGGGACTCACCACATCAGAGAGGGGCGAACGGCATTCTCAGGCCTCGTGGTGAAAGGCTCAGGCGGACTTCTTGCGCAGCTTCTTGGCCTCGGCATGGGTCAGCAGCACCGGATCCACGCCCTCGCGAACGACGTCCTCGGTGATGGTGACCATGGAGACGTCATCCCAGCTCGGCAGATCGAACATCACGGGGTTCAGCACGGCCTCCAGGATGGACCGCAGCCCACGGGCGCCGGTCCCCCGGGCCTCAGCCTGCTCGACGACGGCGGTGAGCGCACCCTCGTCGAACTCGAGTTCCACGCCATCGATGGCGAAGATCTTCTGGTACTGCTTCAGCAGGGCGTTGCGGGGCTCGGTGAGAATCCGGATCAGCGCCTCCTGGTCCAGGTCCTCGACCGTCGCCACCACCGGCAGACGGCCGATGAACTCGGGAATGAGACCGAACTTGTGCAGATCCTCCGGCTCGACGTCGGAGTAGGAAACCTCATCCCTGCTGATGGTGCTCAGCGGTGCGCCGAAGCCGATGCCCTTGCGCCCGGCCCGCGAGCCGATGATCTCATCCAGGCCCGCGAAGGCCCCAGCCACGATGAAGAGCACGTTGGAGGTGTCGATCTGCATGAACTCCTGCTGGGGGTGCTTGCGCCCGCCCTGCGGGGGAACCGAGGCGACGGTGCCCTCCAGGATCTTCAGCAGCGCCTGCTGCACGCCCTCGCCTGAGACGTCGCGGGTGATCGAGGGGTTCTCCGACTTACGCGAGATCTTGTCGATCTCATCGATGTAGATGATGCCCTGCTCAGCCTTCTTGATGTCGCCGTCGGCGGCCTGGATGAGCTTCAACAGGATGTTCTCGACGTCCTCGCCGACATAGCCGGCCTCGGTGAGCGACGTCGCGTCGGCGACGACGAAGGGCACCTGCAGCTTCCGCGCCAGGGACTGGGCCAGATAGGTCTTGCCGGAGCCGGTGGGACCGACCAGCAGGATGTTCGACTTGCCGATCTCGACGTCGTCAAGCGGGCCCTTCTCCAGCGAGGCGGTCTTCTTCGCCGAGCCGGTGGCCTGGATGCGCTTGTAGTGATTGTGCACCGCCACGGCCAGCAGACGCTTGGCCTTGTCCTGCCCGATCACGTACTCATTGAGGAAGTCGCTGATCTCACGGGGAGTGGGCAGCTCGAAGTCGTCCGGCTCCTGGACCTCGTTCAGGTACTCCTCGATGATCTCGTTGCAGAGTTCGATGCACTCGTCGCAGATGTACACCCCGGGGCCCGCGATGAGCTTGTAGCGGACCTGCTTCTGGCTCTTCCCGCAGAAGGAGCATTTCAGCAGATCTGCGCTCTCTCCGATTCGTGCCATGCCTCGCAATCCCCTCAGATCATCGGGTCCTGGGCATCCCCCGGACCATGCCGCCGGAACGATGACCGCCGCCCAGGACGGTACCCGACAAGCCTACTTCACCCCGGTGACATCCTCCGTGACATCGGCCCGTCCCACCGTGTCCGGCCGGCCACCTCCTGGCGACAGGTCAGAGGGGCAGCTTGCGGGAGGCCAGAACCTCGTCCACCAGGCCATAGTCCTTGGCGCCGGCAGCAGAGAGGAACTTGTCCCGATCGATGTCCTCGCGGACCTGCTCCGGGGTCTTGTCCGTGTGCTGAGCCAGCACGTCCTCCATCCAGGTGCGGATGCGCGCGACCTCGTCGGCCTGGATCGCCAGATCGGTGGCGGTGCCGCGCTGGCCGCCCATCGCCGGCTGGTGGATGAGCACCCGGGCGTTGGGCAGCGCCAGACGCTTGCCCGGGGTGCCTGCGGCCAGCAGCACGGCGGCCGCCGAGGCCGCCTGGCCGAGACAGACGGTCTGCACATGCGGGCGGACGAACTGCATCGTGTCGTAGATGGCCGTCATCGCAGTGAAGGAGCCACCCGGGGAGTTGATGTAGAGGGTGATGTCCCGTTCGGAGTCCATCGACTCCAGCACGAGCAGCTGGGCCATGATGTCATCGGCCGAGGCATCGTCCACCTGGCTGCCGAGGAAGACGATGCGGTCCTCGAAGAGCTTCGCGTAGGGGTCCTGACGCTTGAAGCCGTACGGGGTGCGCTCCTCGAACTGCGGCAGGATGTAGCGCGAGCTGGGCATCGCCGGGAGGGTCGGCGCGGCGGCCGGGAGGCCCTGGGCGGAATCGTGGTCGAAGAGGTTCATGTCTGTGGTGCTCCTGTGGTCCTGCTGATCCGCGGGCAGATCAGTCCGGGTGATCGGTACGGAGGTCAGTGGTCCCCGCCGACGCGCGGCCGGCGGGCGCTGCCAGCTGGACGGATCAGACTCCCCCGCCGCCGGAGACGGTGGAGGAACGCTGGGCGATCTTGTCGAAGAAGCCGTACTCCAGCCCCTGCTCGGCGGTGAACCACTTGTCCCGTGCGTTGTCCTTGAGGATCGTCTCCACCGTCTGACCGGTCTGCTCGGCGGTGAGCTCAGCCATGACCTGCTTCATGTGCTGGATCAGCTCCGCCTGGATGCGCACGTCGGATTCGGTGCCGCCGATGCCTCCCGAGGGCTGGTGCATGAGGATGCGGGCATGCGGGGTGGCGAAGCGCTTGCCCGGGGTGCCCGAGGAGAGCAGGAACTGTCCCATGGAGGCGGCCAGGCCGGTGGCGACGGTGACGACGTCGTTCGGGATGAACTGCATGGTGTCGTAGACGGCCATGCCCGCGGTCACCGAACCCCCGGGGGAGTTGATGTAGAGATAGATGTCCCGCTCGGTGTCCTCGGCGGAGAGCAGCAGCATCTGCGAGCAGATGGCGTTGGCGTTGTCATCGCGGACCTCCGACCCCAGCCAGATGATCCGCTCCTTGAGCAGACGGTTGTAGATGTAGTCGTCGCGTGACGCCGGGTCCACGGTCGACATGCTGGGCAGGCTCTCAGACATGGACGTTCCTCCACTCCAGTGTTCTCTCAAGTCCGGGATCGGCCGTCGGCGGGGGACTCGGTCCCGCATCGCCCACACGGCCGTCCGTGCTGTCCCCGACATTACCTGGTGATCGGCCGGGCCCGCGGCACACTGCGGCATCGTTCGCTGTTGGCGCAGGGTGCGCAGGTCAGCTCAGCCGTGGGCAGACGACGACGGCGGGCCGCGGCGCCTCTCGGCTCCACGGCCCGCCGTCGTCGGGCTGGCGGTGCGGCGCCCCGGACGCCGCGGAATCACCGCCGGATCACTTCTCCTCGGAGGTCTCCTGCGTCGACTCCTGAGCCTGGTCGTCGGCGGCGGTCTCGGCCTCGGCGGTCTCGGCGACCTGCTCGGCCGCACCCTCCTCCTCGTCCTCGCCCTGCGGGGTGACGAAGTCGGTCAGGTCCACGGCCTGGCCCTCCGAGTCCTTGACCACCGCGAGCTCGAGGACCTTGGCCAGCGCCTTGCGACGGCGGACCTCACCCATGATCATCGGGACCTGGCCGGCCTGGTCGAGCATCTGCGCGAACTGGTTGGGCTCCATGCCGTACTGGGATGCGGTGGAGACGATGTATTCGATGAGCTCACCCTGGTCGACGCCGATCTCCTCCTTGTCGGCGATCAGGTCCAGCACGACCTCGTTGCGGAAGGCCTCGCGGGTCTGCTCCTCGATCTCCTCGCGGTGCTCTGCGCTGTCGTGGTCGTCGCCCTCAGCGTGGCCGCCCTGGCTGAAGTGCTGCTCCACCTGACCCTCGACCACAGATGCGGGGACGGGGACCTCGACGAGCTCCATGAGCTTCTCGAGGACCTTGTCCCGAGCCTCGACGCCCTGCTCGACGACCAGGTTGTCCTCGGCCTTGGTCGCCAGGTCCGCGCGCAGCTCCTCGATGGTGTCGAACTCGGAGGCGAGCTGGGCGAACTCGTCATCGGCCTCGGGGAGCTCACGCTCCTTGACCGCCTGCAGGGTGACCTTCACCGAGGCGGACTCGCCCGAGTGCTCGCCGCCGGCCAGGGTGGTCTCGAAGGCAGCGTCCTCGCCGGCCGACAGCCCCTCGAGGGCCTCGTCGATGCCCTCGAGCATGGTGCCGGCGCCGACCTGGTACGAAAGCCCGGTGGCGTTGTCGATCTCCTCGTCGCCGATGCTGGCGACCAGGTCGATGGTGACGAAGTCGTCGGTGGCGGCGGGACGGTCGACGTCCTTGAGCGTCCCGAACCGCGAACGCAGCTCGTCCAGCTGCTCCTGGACGGCCTGGTCGTCGGCGGCGCGCGCCTCGACCTCGACCTCGAGGCCGGCGTAGTCGGGCAGCTCCACCTCGGGCTTGACGTCAAGCTCGCCGGTGAACTTCAGCACGCCCTCGTTGGTCTTGGGGTCCGGGATCTCCTCGATCTCTACCTCCGGACGCGACAGCGGAGAGATCTCCGCCTCGGCCAGGCCCTGCTGGTAGAACTCGTTCAGGCCGTCGTTGATCGCGGTCTGGACGACGTATTCACGGCCGACGCGCTGATCGATGATGGGCGCAGGGACCTTGCCCTTGCGGAAGCCGGGGATCTGAACCTGCTCCGCGATGCTCCGGTATGCGGCCTTGATCTTGGGCTCAAGCTCCTCAGAGGTCACCTCGACGGTGAGCTTGACTCGAGTCGGGTTCAGATTTTCAACGGTGCTCTTGACCACGTGGGGGCTCCTGATAGATGACGACTGATCATGTCTGATGCGAGCTCCTCGGCAGAGCCCACAGCGTCGGCCTCGACCGACATCCACCCGGAGAACGACGTTCTCAGGGCGACTCGGCCGCCGTCGGGGTGACAGGATTTGAACCTGCGACCTCACGCTCCCAAAGCGCGCGCTCTACCAAGCTGAGCTACACCCCGATCATCCGCCGGTCTGGACGAGGAGACTCCGCAGGGCGGCGACCCCGCGGCCAGCAGACGGCACGGACCGACTCACAATACCGTGCCGCCGTCGATCCCGGCGAATCCTCTGCCAGGGGATCATCAGCGCCGAACAGACGCCGGGCCTCCCCCGGGGGTTCCTCACGGCCGGCCGTCGACCCTGTCACGGCACAGCACGGCCAGCACGGCCAGCACCGCGAGGAACGATGGCCCCATGCCGGTCAGGGCTCGTAGTGGATGGGCGAGTTCGGCCCCAGCGGAAGGTCCAGCCACATCCAGCCCGTGGTCATCAGCGTCCACGCCGCCATGAACGCCAGGGAGTACGGCAGCATCACCGAGATCAGCGAACCGATGCCGATGCGCTTATCGTAGCGCTGGGCCACGGCGATGACGATCGCGAAGTAGGTCATCAACGGGCTGAGGATGTTGGTGGCCGAATCCGAGACGCGGTAGGCGGCCTGGGTGAACTCAGGAGAGATCCCCAGGTACATCATGATCGGCACCATGATCGGTGCCAGCATGGCCCACTTCGCCGAGGCCGAGCCCACCAGCAGGTTCACCACCGCGACGAAGCCCATGAACACCAGGATCAGCGGCAGCCCGGTGAGGTTGATGGACTCGAGCAGGTCCGCACCCGCCACCGAGACCAGCAGGCCCATGTTGGACTGGTTGAAGTAGGCGATGAACTGCCCGGCGGTGAAGGCCAGCACCAAAAACATGGCCATACCGGCCAGAGTCTTGGAGACGTGGTCCACGACGTCGGTGTCGTTGCGCACCACCTTGGTGACGATGCCGTAGACCAGCCCGGGAACGAAGAACGCGATGATGATGACCACCACCAGAGAGCTCATGAACGGCGACTGGACCACCGCCCCGTCCTCACCGCGCAGGACCGCGTTCTCCGGGACGATGAGCATCAGCAGCAGACCCACGGTGACGACCAGTGAGACGCCGGCCCAGATCATGCCCTTCTTCTCCACGGCAGTGACCTTCAGCTCGGCGCTGTCCTGGTCAGCGATGACGCCTTCTCCGTGCCAGTCTCCGAGACGGGGCTCGATGACGAACTGACTGACCAGGGTCCCCACGATTGCCAGCAGGGCGGTCGAGGCGATGATGAACCAGTAGTTCATCGCCAGATTCATCTGCTCCGCGTAGGCCGGGTCCACCGTGGCGGCGGCCTCGATGGTCAGCTCCCCGAGCATGACGTCGGTGGCGGAGAGCAGCAGGTTGGCGCTGAATCCGGCCGAGACTCCGGCGAAGGCCGCTGCGATGCCGGCCAGCGGGTGCCGCCCCAGCGCGACGAAGAGGATCGCGGCCAAGGGCGGGAGCACGACGTAGCCCGCGTCAGAGGCCACGGAGGACATGATGCCCGCGAAGACGATGCCGAAGGTCACCAGGAATCGCGGGATGGACAGGATGAAGGTCTTCAGAGCGGTGCCGATGAGGCCGCTTTGCTCGGCCATGCCGATGCCGATCATGGTGGCCAGCACCACCCCCAGCGGAGCGAAGCCGATGAAGTTGTCCACTGCGGAGGTGAACATCCATTCGATGCCCTCGGCCGAGAGCAGGTTGAAGACCTCGACCTCCTCCCCTTCGAGGGGATCGGTGACGCTGAGGCCCGCCTGGGACAGCGCCCAGGAGAGCACGACGACGAGTCCTGCCAGCAAGGCGAAGAGCGTGGCCGGATGCGGCAGCTTGTTGCCCAGGTACTCGATGACGTCGAGGAAGCGTTGGAAGCCTCCTCGGCGCTTCCTCGCGCTGGTGCCCCGGCCGCGGGGAGCGTCGTCGCCCTCCGGACCTGACGCGCTTGAGCCGGATTCCGGCTCCTCAGTGGTGGTGCTCATCGGGTGGGTGTCCCCTTATGTTGTGCCTGCACATGGTGATGCGCCCGCCGACAGGTCGGCCCGCGGGCGCTGTGGCACAACATCTTCCGCCCCTCTGTGACTCAGGTCAACTCTGACATGTGCGTGAGAGCTGTCCCACGCGGGGCTCCGAGGGCGGCCGGGGCGGCGGGCGGACCGTGTTTCGTCATCCCCGTGTGCGCTGATCAGGACAGGCGTCCCTGCGCCCCAGAGAGCCGGATCGGGGCCGAGATGCTGACGGATTCCAGTGAGGTCTCGGAGTCTTGTGGGCCATGTCGGGGAGGCCTATCCTGACGACATCTGGACGGAGCTGCCGCCCAGAGAGACCACGAGGAGAATCGCCATGACCAGCCTCGCCCCCGTCGCCTCCTGCGAGGTGACCGCCTGCGCATTCAACGACGGTGCCTGCCGCGCGGACGCCGTCACGATCTCCGGCTCCACGGGTTCACCTACCTGCGGGACCTTCATCGCCCTCGACGTGCGGGGCGGGCTCCCCACCGCAGAGGGACACGTCGGCGCATGCCAACGCCTGGAGTGCGTGCACAACACAGACCTGATGTGCACTGCCGAGGCTGTCACCGTCGGCGGCGACACCGCGAACTGCCTGACCTACTCCCAGGAGTGACACACGCCCGGCGCCGGTGATCTGCGCTCGCGGGCGTGCGGCTCAGGCTGCGGCCGTACGCCAGGACCGCAGGGCCTCCAGCAGGTCGCCTTCATCGCGGACCGGCTGATCGAAGGCGAGGAACGCCGTGCGCACCTGGCCGCCTTCGGCGACGAGCCATGTGCAGCCCTCGGTGTCCACGTCCAGCAGCAGGTGCCTCGGACCCTCGCCGCCACAGTGCGGCACGCCCGCCATGGGCCTTCCGAGGATGCCCCGCCGGGTCCCCTGAGCAAGGTCCTGGAGCAGAACCCCCACGGTGGAGCCGGCGAGGGCGGCCACCGAGTCGACGGCCTGCCACTCCTGTCCGACCCGCGGAAACGCCGCTGCCTGGGAGACTTCGCTCCAGGGCAGCTTCTCCACATCCTCACGGGCATGGACGAGCACGGAGCCGACCTCCGCCATCGCGAGGCATGATCCGGCGGCGCCTGCGGCGTCCCTGACCGGGTCCGAGACGGCATCGTCGGCGAGCAGGAGCTCCGCCTCGGACGCTGCGAGGGGCCGCAGGGTTCCCAGTGCGTGCAGGCTCGCCGTGTGCACACGGATCTCGGCCGGTGCGCCCAGCTGATCGACCTGGATCCGCACCTCAGTCTGCGTGTGAGCACTCAGCCCTGAGGCGTCGGCGAGGGCGAGCAGCCAGTCACCGGCGCCACTCACCCCGTGGGCCAGCACCTGCAGCTCCTGCTGCGGATCCTGCCGATAGGCGACGACGCCGGCGGACCCGGCACCCTGTACCAGGCGGCGAGCCGTCGACTGCGCGCAGCGGCGACGCAGCCCTGCGCCGCCCACGAGACGCGCGACATCACGAGCCGTCCCTGCCATCTCTCCCGCCATGCGTGCTGCTCCCTCGATCGCCTCGGATGATCCTCGGGTGAATCCTGATCCATTGAAGCACAGACTCGGACTTTTACATCATGCGAACATGCGGTAATTATGGTCCCACAGATGGCCACGGATGTGGAGCGGCATCCGTGGACAGCTTCTCCGTCCAGGTCAGGACCGCTCTCCCCGACCCGCGCCTGTCCTCGCACGCTCATTCCCAGCGGACGTCATCGGGCGACTTGTCGAGCCGCAGACCACGCCAGACAGGCTGACGAAGGCGACCCTCACGAGTACGGCCTGAATGGCGCACCTCCCCCACCACCTTCGGGGTGGCCCACCGGACCTCATCGGTCGGCACGGGGAACGTCTCCGGTCGGCGGAGTCTTGCGTTCGATGCGCTCCAACCTCGACCGCAGCGACTCGAGCTCCGCGTCCGAGAAGCCGGTGCCCACGCGCCCGGCGCAGCGCAGAACGCCGTCGTCGACTACAAGGACATCAAGCGCGCCTACGAGGAGGACTCCGACACTGTCATCGTCACCCGGGAGGAGCTCGCGGGACTTCCCGTGGACGAGAGCCGGGAGATCACCGTCCAGCGGTTCGCCCCCGCCGAGCAGGCCGATCCGATGCTGCTGGACCGCAGCTACTCTCTCGAGCCGATCTCAAAGTCCCCCAAGGCCTACGTGCTGCAGACGATGCGATGGGCCGACGAGGTCCGCCAGCCCGTGGTGGAGGAGGACAAGGGCGCCGAGGTCATCAGCCTGATGGTGGCACTGAAGAAGCCAGCCTGAGCCGGGCGTAGACTGTACCCATGGCATCACGCGCATATGACGGACCGCAGAAGGACCCGGGGATCGCCCTGGTGCTGACCATCGTGGGCTTCTTCTTCGTGGCCGGGCTGCAGTACTTCTACCTGGGCAAGATCCTCATGGGACTCCTGTTCCTGTTCACCTTGGGATTCCTCTACGTGGGCACGGTGATCTCCCTGTTCACCATCCGAGGCGAGACCCGCAGGGTCAACTACCTGCGTGCCCGCGGGATGCGCTGAACCACATCCCGCTCGCGGAGCAGCCTCGTGTGCGGCACGCCTGACCGGACGGCTCAGAGAGGCCCTCTCTGAGCCTCTCCGGCCCGCTGAGCTGGTGAGATGAGGATCACGACCCCTGATCTCCCTCCGAGTTGGCGCAGCCTGAGACCCGATGCTAGAGTTTCATGTCGTTGCTCGGGTGACTGAGCAGCACATCGCGGAAGCGACAGCCTGCAGCCGAGGGCCTCTAGCTCAACTGGCAGAGCATCAGACTCTTAATCTGCAGGTTCCGGGTTCAAGTCCCGGGGGGCCCACTCTGACGAGTGCAGGCTGTCGCCTCCGTCCGACGAGGGCCCGGCACCTACAGGTGCCGGGCCCTCGTCGTCGTTCCCGGACGACGGAGGGGGTACTGGCCCAAATGTGTGCACGGGGCCGACCGGGCTCACACCTCAGCGGACCTGCTCAGACCGGGTTCATCTCCTCCAGCCGGTCCATGAAGAAGTCGACGAAGTCGTAGAAGTCCTCCACATCGTGACGCTGACCCAGGGTCACGTCCGGCAGGGCCTCGAAGCTCACCTGAGGATGCACCTCCAGGACGACGCGGTGCCCGGTGGACATCGCGATCTCCAGCTGACGCCCCTCCGCGGCCATGCCCGCCAGATTGGTCAGATTCACGGGCAGCGGCACCGCGGGGACGGCGTCCGCCGCAGGATCCGGGGCAGCACGTGCGACCCGGGAGAGCACGTCGTCGAGATCCACGGGGCAGAGCACCAGCTCCATCGGCTGCCGGCGGTACCCCACCAGCAGATGCTCCGCCAGGCTCACCCCGTCATGGACCGAGCTGATGTGGTGCTCCTGGCCCGAGGCACGGGCGTCCCGGGCATGCAGGTTGGCCGCGTAGAGGATGTTGTAGGACCCGAAGTTCATCACAGAGACGTCGAAGGTGCCCCGCAGCGCGCTGACGAGGCGTTCTTCACTCTCTCCTCGGGTCGGCTGCTCCGCCGTGGGCTCCTCCACCATGCCGGCCAGTCTACGGATCGGGGTCTGGTGTGCACAGCATCATGCGGTCCGAACCTCAGCACGTCGATAGGGTGGAGTCCGCACCGGAGTCGGGCCGGCGCCCTGTCGCACCCGGCTCCGCCGCAGCACATCCGCGTCGCAGTCCCTGCGACACCCCTCGTCGAAAGGTCCCCCGCCATGGCACATCGACTCGCACCGGGCGACGTCGCCCCGACCTTCACCCTTCCCGCCGCCGGCGGGGGCACCGTCGGCCTCGCCGACCTCCGTGGGCAGAAGGTCATCGTCTACTTCTACCCGAAGGCCTCGACGCCGGGCTGCACCAAGGAGGCCTGCGACTTCCGCGACTCCCTCGAGTCCCTGCAGGCCGCCGGGTACGCCGTTCTGGGCGTCTCCCCCGACCCGGTCTCTGCGATCGGGAAGTTCACCGAGAACGAGTCGCTGAACTTCCCGCTGCTCAGCGACGAGGACCACCAGGTCGCCGAGGCCTACGGCGCCTGGGGGGAGAAGAAGAACTACGGCCGTGTCACCGAGGGCCTCATCCGCTCCACCGTCGTCATCGACGCGGAGGGGAATGTCGAGCTGGCCCAGTACAACGTCAAGGCCACCGGGCATGTCGGGCGGCTGCGCGACAAGCTCGACATCTGAGCCCCTCGACGGCTCCGACCTCACGAGCCGCCCCGCTTTCTCGGCGGGGCGGCTCTTGTAGACTGAGGGGCCGCGCCTGCCCCGTGCCTGACGACGGCCCCCTCCGGGCCTCGGTCAGAGCCCGCCGCAGGTGCGACGCGCGGGCGTGGCGGAATTGGTAGACGCGCTGGATTTAGGTTCCAGTGTCTTTGACGTGGGGGTTCAAGTCCCCCCGCCCGCACTCGAGGCGGCGCCTCGGCTGCCGCACGGTCAGCTGACGACCGGGCGGCGCCGTGCGGAGCCCCACAGCACGCCCGCGACCACCAGCGCCCCGCCGAGGATCTCCAGCCCGGCGGGCCGCTCGCCCAGCGCCAGCCAGGCCGCGAAGAACCCGACGACGGGGACCAGCATCGAGAACGGCGCGACCGCCCCGGCGGGGTGCCGGCGCAGCAGCCAGGCCCAGATCGTCGGCGCCACGAGGGATCCCACCAGCACCGTGTACACCAGCCCCGCCCAGGCCGGCACGGCCTCCCAGGAGGAGGAGCCGGAGACCGCCTCAGCGATCTCCTCGGGCCCCTCCACCATCAGCGACAGGCCGAGCATCGGCACCGGTGGCACCACGGACATCCACAAGACCAACGCCAGCGGCCGCTCCGGCATCGCTCGGCGTGAGGCCAGGTTCCCCAGCGCCCAGCCCAGGGCGCCGAGCAGCACCAGCAGGAACGGCCCCCATCCGTCCAGTCCGCCCCGCACCGACCCGGCGACCCCCAGCCCGACCAGCGCCAGCCCGACGCCGGCGGCCGCACGGCCCGTGACCCTCTCGCGCAGCATCAGCGCGCCCAGCAGGACCGTCAACGGCGCCGCACAGGTGAGCACCAAAGAGGCCAGGCCCGCCGGGAACCCTGCCGCCATGCCCAGGTACAGCCCCACGAACTGCAGAGTTCCCGTCCCCAGGCCGAACCCCAGCAGGTGGCGCACCCGGACACCGGGCCAGGGGACGAACAGCACAGCCGGCACCGCCAGCAGCAGGAAGCGCAGCCCGCCGAGGAAGAGCGGGGGGAAGTGTTCGAGCGACTGATGGATGGCCACGATGTTCAGCCCCCAGAAGGCGGCGGCGAGCGCGGCGAGGAGGGCATGTCGGGTAGGCACGATGCCATCCTCCGGTGAACTGTCCTATAGGTCTACCTAATACTTCTGATGGAATCATTTAGGCTGCTTACATGGAGATCAGGCATCTGGAACTGCTCAGGGAACTGTCCGAGCGTGGCAGCCTCGCCGCCGTCGCCCGAGCCACCCACCGCACGCCGGCCGCGCTCTCCCAGCAGCTGCGCACCGCCGAGCGCGAGCTCGGGGTGAAACTGGTCGAGCCGGTCTCCCGAGGGATCCGGCTCACCTCAGCCGGCCAGCTGCTCGCCGACGGCGCCACCGAGATCCTGCACAGCCTCGCGTCCCTGCGTGCTGAGCTCGACGCCGCCACCGGCGAACCCCGGGGGAAGGTCACGGTCCAGGCCCTGCCCAGCGCCGGGGCACCGCTCCTTCCGGACCTGGTCCGGCGGCTCGCCGGGAGTCCCCTCACCGTGCAGCTCAGCGACTTCCTGTCCATGGAGCGTTTCGCCTCCTTCGCCCGCGACGCGGACATCGTCATCGGCCACCACACCACCCCGCGTCCTGCCCCGCAGACTGCCGAAGGACTCATCACGACCGTCCTGGCCCACGAACCGCTCGACATCGCCCTGTCCACCCGCCACCCGCTCGCCGACCAGGACGAGCTGCACCCTTCCCAGCTGGTCGGCCTCCCCTGGGTCGGGGTCCCCGAGGGGTATCCGTTCGATGCCGTGCCGGCCGCCGTGGAGCAGGCCACCGGCGAGCCGGCGCACCGCGTGTGTCGACTGCGCGACAACCATCTGGTCGAAGCGCTCGTCGCCCGCGACGTGGGCGTCGGGGTGCTGCCGCGCTTCGCCTCGCGACCCGGTCCCGGGATCGCGCTGAGACCGCTGGTCGGCGCCCCGGCGGAGCGGACGATCATCGCCCTGAGCCGTCCTGAGCGGCACGCCCGACAGGCCGTGCGCACAGTGCTCGACGAACTCCGGGAGATCGGGCAGACGCTGACCGCTGAAGGGTGACGACGTCGCCGGGACGCCGCGCGGCGTCGGTCCGGCACGGGCGGTAGCATGGGCAGACGCGCCCGGCGGCCGAGGCCCGACGACGAGACCCTGACGACGCCGCGCCACGCCCCTGATGACTGTGTGACGACCTCGAAGAGGAGTGCCTGGATGGCCGACGAGCTCAACCGGCGGCAGATGCTGGGCGCCTCCTCCGCGGCCGCAGCCACCGGACTGCTCCTCGCGCCCTCCATCACCTGGCCGGCCGCCTCCGCAGACCCCGATGACGGGCCGGCCGAGGACGCTGAGCACGAGGCCGAGGAGCTGCGCGAGCGCACCGTGGTGGTCGCCGGCGTCTCCGCCGTCACCTCCCTGGACCCGGCCCTGGCGGTGGACACGGAGACCGAACGCGTCTGCCGGCAGGTCTTCGAGGGTCTGCTGGGCATCGATCAGGAGACCGGAGCCACCCGTCCGCTGCTCGCCCGAGACTGGGACGTCGACGACGACGGCCTCGTCTACACCTTCCAGCTGCGCCAGGGCGTGGTCTTCCACGACGGGACCGCGCTGACCGCCGACTCCGTGGTGGCCAACGTGGAGCGCTGGGGCCGGCTCGACGAGCTCTACGGCACCGGCAACCTGCGCCGCACGGCCACTCTGCCCTTCGAGTCCCTGTTCGGGGGCTATCTGGGCGACGAGACCTGCGTCCTGGATTCGGTCGAGGCCGAGGACGAGTCCACCGTGGTGCTGACCCTCTCGGAGCCGATCGTGTTCCTGCCCCAGGCCCTCACCCTGCCGGCCTTCGGCATCGCGTCGCCGGAGGTGCTCTCCGACTCCGACCCCGACCTGGTCTCCCGCTCCCCGATCGGCACCGGCGCCTACCGCGTCACCGAGGCCGCGGACGGTGACGTCGTCATGGAGGCCTTCGAGGACTATTGGAACGGCGCGGTGACCGCCGGCGCAGAGGACGACGGCCCGGCCGGTCCGCCACCCGAGCGGGTCGAGGTCCGGGCGGTGCCACGGTCTTTCGACCGGCTCCGTGATCTGCAGCGCGGCCAGGTCGACGTCTACGACTACATCACCGCCGACAACCTGCGCCCGCTGGTGCAGTCTGGCCGGATGATCCTGCAGCGCGACCCCTTCTCCATCCTGTATCTGGGATTCAACCTGGAGCACCCGATCATGGAGGACCGCCGGATGCGGGAGGCCGCCGCCCGGGCGGTGGACCGTTCCGCGCTGATCGACGGCCTCTTTCTGGACGGCACCCGCCCCGCCCACCAGTTCACCCCCGCCTCGCTGGGAGTCCACTCCGAGTCCGCCGAGCGCTACGGACGAGATCTGGAGGAGGCCCGCGCGCTGCTCGAGGCGGCCGGCTACGACGGCGAGCCGCTCCGCTTCCACTATCCGATGAACGCGACCCGCAGCTACCTGCCCAGGCCCGAGGCCGTCTACGCCTCGATCGCCCGGGATCTGACCCGGGTCGGGTTCGTCGTCCAGCCGCATCCCGTCCCGTGGGACTCCGGGTACCTGGAGGAGGTGCTCGAGGACGAGGACCGGGCGATGCACCTGCTGGGCCGCAACGGCGGCTACCGCTCCCCCCATTCCTTCTTCGGGCCGCTGTTCCAACGCACCTCCCGTGAATTCGGCTACGACTCTGAGGAGGTCCGGGACCTCCTGCTGCAGGCCCGGGGCGAGACCGACGAGGAGGACCGCGCCGAGCTGTATCGCGAGGTGGCCGACATCGTCGCTGAGGATCTTCCCGCGATGCCGCTGGTCCATCCCATCTCCGGGCTGGCACTGGGGCGTCGGGTGTCCGACTACCCGATGTCTCCGGTGCTCTTCGAACCGTTCCGAGAGATCCGCATGAACCAGGTGTGATCCCTCCGTCACACTGCCCGCGGGGATTTCATGGCTCGTCTCCCCCAGCGGTAAAGTCTCCTCGGAACCCGTCCGAGTTCAGCCGCCGCGCAGCCCCGGCTGACCCTGCGGCCAGCACCCGGCTTGCCGCCCCTCATCCGCCGGACAACCTCAAGGAGAGTTCTGTGGCCACGTCATCGTCGACCAGCGCCGAGCAGCAGTTCGATGTCATCCTCATCGGCGGGGGCATCATGTCCACCACCCTGGGGACCATCCTGAAGGAGCTCGAGCCGAACTGGTCGATCGCTCTCTACGAGACGCTGGACCAGGCTGGCCAGGAGTCCTCGGACCCGTGGAACAACGCCGGCACCGGCCACGCCGCCCTGTGCGAGCTGAACTACACCCCGCGCGGCACCGACGGCGCGATCTCCACCGCTAAGGCACAGGGCATCAACGAGCAGTTCCAGGTCTCCCGCCAGCTGTGGTCCCACTGGGTGGAGAACGGCACCCTGGGTTCCCCGCGGACCTTCATCAATGCGCTGCCGCACGTGAGCTTCGTCTGGGGCGAGGAGAACGCCCGGTACCTGAAGGATCGCTACGAAGCCCTGAAGCCCCTGCCGCTGTTCCGCGACATCGAGCACACCGAGGACCTCGATGAGATCTCGACGTGGGCACCGCTGCTCACAGAAGGTCGTGATCCGCAGCAGCGGGTGGCGGCCTCGAAGATCGACTCCGGCACCGACGTCGACTTCGGGTCGCTGTCCCGTCAGCTGGCCAACCACCTCACCGGCTCCGATGTGGACCTGCGCTACGGCCACGAGGTCACCGCCGTCTCCCGAGGCGCCGACGGCCGCTGGCAGCTGAAGGTCCACAACAAGGCGGCCGGCCAGAAGTTCACCGCCTCAGCTCGTTTCGTGTTCGTCGGGGCCGGCGGCGGCGCTCTGAGCCTGCTGCAGTCCTCCGGCATCCCGGAGATCAAGGGCTTCGGCGGATTCCCGGTCTCCGGCAAGTTCCTGCGCAGCACCGACTCCTCGGTGGCGGAGCGGCATCACGCCAAGGTTTACGGGCTGGCCTCGGTGGGAGCGCCCCCGATGTCCGTGCCGCACCTGGACACCCGCTTCGTCGAGGGGCGGCGGACCCTGATGTTCGGCCCCTACGCCGGATTCTCGACGAGCTTCCTGAAGCACGGCTCCATCACCGACCTGCCGTTCTCGGTGCGTCCGCACAATCTGCTGCCGATGATGCAGGTGGGCGCCTCGAACACCGATCTGGTGACCTACCTGATGAAGGAGGTCACCACCTCCCAGAAGCGCAAGATCGAGGCGCTGCGTCACTTCTACCCGCAGGCCGATGACGAGGCCTGGGAGCTGATCACCGCCGGTCAGCGCGTCCAGGTGATGAAGAAGGACGCCAAGGGCAAGGGTGTGCTGCAGTTCGGCACGGAGCTGGTCGCCGGGGCCGACGGCACCATCGCCGGCCTGCTGGGCGCGTCCCCCGGGGCCTCCACCGCACCCTCGATCATGTTCAGGCTGCTCGAGCGGTGCTTCCCGGCCCAGCTGGAGACCTGGAGGCCACGGCTGCAGGAGATGATCCCCTCCTACGGTCACCAGCTCAACGAGGATCCCCGCCTGCTCGCCGAGATCTCCGCGGCCACGAGCACATCCCTGCAGCTCGACGCCTGACCCTGCCCGGCTGGTGGATCCCGTGAGACGCCTATATCACCCCGCTCCGGAGACCTTCCGCACTCCGTCCGGGCTCACCGCCCATCTGTGGCGCGGCGCCGACGCCGCCCCCGCACCTGTGGTGCTGATCCACGGCTACGGGTCCAACGTGCTGTTCAACTGGGTGAAGACCGGGTGGCTCGAGCCGCTGGCCGAGCACGGGCGCAGCATCCTGGCCGTGGACCTGCCGGGGCACGGCACCTCCGCCGAAGTGGACCCGGCTGGGGTGCGTGCCGAGGACCTGCTGGTCGATCTGCGCACTCTGCTCGTCGATCATCTCCAGGCCGGCGTGTCCACGACTCCTGTCACCGTCCACGGGTATTCCCTCGGTTCCCGGCTGGCTTGGCAGTTCGCCGCCGCGAACCCGGAGCTGTTGGCCCTGCTGGTGATGGGCGGCTCGCCGGCCTCGGACCGGCTCTCCGGGCTGGACTCCGACGCGGCCCGCCGCTGGGCGCGGGAGGGGACTCCTCCGCGGGACGGGCTGACCCGCGCTGTGGTCACGGTGGCCGCGGCGATGCCGGACCAGAACCTGCCCCATGTGGTGGAGTTGCTGCTCAGCCTCGCCCAGGAGCCCTTCGATTTCGCCGCTGCGGTGCCTGCGGTCCCGACTCTGGTGGTCGCCGGGGAGAAGGACGAGATCGCTGTGGGTGCTTCGCACCTGGCGCAGCTGGTCCGCCGCACCGGTGCTGCGGCACGGTTCGTGGAGATCGCGGGCCGCACCCACGTCAATGTGCTGACCTCCCGGATCTACAAGGACTCCGTCCTCGATGCCCTCCCCTGAACGGGCGGTGCGGACCGCTGCGGCCGCAGCGTCAGCATGGCCGGCACCAGCGCACCGCCGACGACGACCGCGGCCGCCCAGGGGCGGCCCGCATGCTCGGCCACCAGACCGGCGGCGCTGAGCCCCAGCACCAGACCCACCAGCAGCGCCCCCGCGACGGTGCTCAGCGTGGAGACCAGGTCCGCGGTGGGCGCACGACGGGCCACGACACGATAGACCTCCACGACCAGCACACCCAGGGAGACTCCGACCCCCAGGAACATCACCGCGGAGAGGACCAGGCCTGGCAGGCCGCCCTGCTGGGCCAGGATCGTTGCGACCACCGCCGCCAGAAGCGCCGCCCACCAGGCCAGGAGCACGGCGAAGAGCCGCCGACGCCTTGGCACGTCCAGGGCGGTGAATCGAGCGGGAAGCCAGCGGGAGCTCAGCATCCCGGCCGCGCCGCAGCACCCCAGCAGCAGGCCTGCCGCACCCGGGCGGTGCACGTCCTGGGCGATGATCAGCGCCACGATCGCTGAGCCGCCCGCGACGATCCCCAGTCCGAGGCTCACCGCCGGCGCCCCCGCCAGGGAGGAGCTGCCGGCACGTCCTCCGGGACCCACAGGGTGAGTGGGCTCTCCCGGGTGTTCCGGGGCGAAGCCCCTGGCCTCGATGACCATCTGCTGGCCGTGCTCCACTGCCGTCAGCGGCACTCGCAGCGGCTCCAGGGGACCGTCCTCGTCCGGGCGCGTGGTCTCATGTGTGGCGTCAAGCTCTGCGGCGATCGGTTCCATCGCATAGGCGGGCACCGCCAGCGCGCCGAGGAGCGCGGCGACCATGAGTCCCGCCCCCGCTCCGAGCGATCCGCTGAGCAGTCCGACCAGCAGCGGAGAGAGAACCAGCAGCAGGTCGTCCACAGACGCTTCCCGACGCATCCACGGGCCGGCAGCGATGCCTCGCTCGGGCCGGTGGCGATGAAGGTGCCAGCCTCGCACTCGGTTCATGGCGCTCACCGCCGGTGCGGTCAGACCGGCGGCGAACGAGAAGACCAGGGCAGCGGCGAGCAGCGTCCACGAAGGCTCCTGGCCCGGTCCGGGGTTCACCGCGGGGATGACCGCCAGGATCAGCACCAACAGGATCACATGGAGCCCGGCAGTGGCCAGCAGCACCGCCCGTTGACCGAACCGATCAGCCGCGGCGCCGGCGCAGGGCACCGAGAGGGCGAGTCCGATCAGGGCGAAGCTGGTCATCAGGGCCGTGACGGTGAGGGAGCCGGCGCCGGTCGCGGCGAAGAGCATCCCGACGGGAAGCAGCGCGGCCGGTGCGCGCGCGGCACCGCTGAGCCATCTCGACGGTGCCACCCGGTACATCCTGCCTCCCTCTCGTCACGACACGAGCCGCTGCACCGGCCTGATGCTGCGGCCGCCGCGCGGCCTGGCCCCGACACACATTCCGCGAGCGAGGGCCGCCCACGGGACGACCTCGTTCAGGGAACGCTGAGCGTGTCCTCCGCAGAGTGTTGCGGGGAGTCTATGGCACCGGGGATCAGCATGCTGACAGTGGAGCCGGTGCGCCGTCGGATGACCTGCAGCTGAGTGGGGATCGCCCGGTGCATCTCTGTCACGTGGCTGACGACCCCGACCCGCCGCCCTTCGCCCTGGAGACGGTGCAGGGCGGCCATCACGTGGTCCAGGCTCTCCTCGTCCAGTGAACCGAAGCCCTCATCGATGAAGAGGCTCTCCAGTCCCACTCCCCCGGCTTCGGACTGCACCACTTCAGCCAGTCCCAGAGCCATCGCCAGGGAGGCCATGAACGTCTCCCCGCCCGAGAGCGACGAGGTGGGTCGCTCATGGTCACTGTGCTCATCATGGACCTTCAGCTCCAGCCCGTGACGCCGTCCCGTGCCCTCGGCATCATCGTGGAGCAGCTGATAACGCCCTTCCGACATGGTCTGCAGGTGTCGGGTCGCGGCGGACGCGACCCTCTCCAGCCGGCCGGCGAGCACGTAGCTGGTCAGCGTCATGCGGCGAGGATTGTCCGGACCGGCACCGTTGAGGGTGGAGGCGAGCTCCGCGAGCCGACGGTGCTCAGCCAGCTCTCCGTCCCGGGCCCGCAGCGCCGCGGTCATCCGCAGACAGGCCTCGCCCGCGGCGCGTCGTCGGTCCTCGAAACGGTCGCGGGCGCTCTGTGCCTGGTGATGACGTGCGTCCGCAGCCTCGGCGTGCTGCTCGGCGGCCCGGACTGTGACCTCCTCGGGGAGCGTCGGCTCCTCCTCGCGGAGGGCGTGGGCCGCCACGATGTCCTGAGACTCCTCCGCAAGACCCAGCCGCTGTTCCTCCCTGTTCCACGCCTGGATCATCTTCTGATGGTCGTGCACGGCGGCGTCGTCCAGGAGAGCGGAGTCGAGCTCCTCCTCAGCGGCCACCGGCGAGTCCTGCAGATGCTGGCGGGCAGACTCGCGAGCCGCCCGGGCCGACCCCTCAGCGTCCCGCCACCGGTTGAGGACCGTCTCGGCCTCCCGGCACCGGGTCTCGAGGAGCTCGAGCGCGGTCAGGCGTGCTCCGACGTCGGGGTGAGAGCCGCGCAGCCGGGTGAGG
This sequence comes from Nesterenkonia xinjiangensis, assembly GCF_013410745.1. Taxonomy (NCBI): domain Bacteria; kingdom Bacillati; phylum Actinomycetota; class Actinomycetes; order Micrococcales; family Micrococcaceae; genus Nesterenkonia; species Nesterenkonia xinjiangensis. Next base: position 46,733 of record NZ_JACCFY010000001.1, read on the forward strand.
AGCACGTCCGACGTGGTGATCTCGTGGGTCAGTCGATCCACCTCAGCCTCGGCCCGCTCGAGAGCATGGCCCCCGGCGAGACGGCCGCGCCGCGCGGCGGCGAGCTCCTCGCGGAGCCGCGCGAGGTCCGCCTCCCGTCGGCGCTGGTCCCGCAGACTCTGCTCCGCCATGTCATGCCGCCGCTGCGCGTCCTCGAGCTCGGCGGCGGCAGTCTCCACGAGCGCCTCGCCCGCGCACACCTCCACGCGCGTCGCGGGGGCGGGGTCGGCAGGGTCGGGGTCGGCGCCGCCTGCTTCCCGGAGCTGCCGGGCGAGCTCGGACAGGTCCTCCTCGAGCTCCCGGACCGCTTCGCGGGCGGCCTCGAACGCGGAGTCCGCCCGGGCGCGGGCGCGGGCGGCGTCATGGAGGTGTTCGGTGGCCTGCTCGACGTCCTCCTCACCGACCTCCCGCGCTGGCTCCTCAGAGGCCTCCTGATCGGCGCCTCTCGCGGGATCGGGATGATCGGTGGAGCCGCAGACCAGGCAGGGCTCTCCGGAGACCAGGTCTGCGGCGAGGCGGCGTGCCACCGTGCTCAGGTGCCCGGCGAGGAGCCGGCGCCTGCGGGCGTCGGCCGACTGCTCGGTGCGTTCAGCCTCCAGCGCCGCGGCCCGGGCTTTGTCGGCACGGCCGCGGCGCTGATCCAGCTGACCCGCCAGCTCGGCACGGCGCCGGTGCAACCTCAGGAATCCTTCCAGGACCCTGCTCCGGTGCTCGAGCTCCTCGACGTCTTGCCAGGCTGCGGCGAGCTTCTGCTCACCTTCGGCGATCCCGGTGATCTCCTCGTCGAGCCTGCGGCAGATCTCCTGCTGTTCGCCGACCCGACGCCGGGCGAGGGTCAGCTCGTCGTCGACCTCGCGTCGCCGCCGTTCCAGCCGCGCGGCGTCCTGCTCCTGGAGGGCTCCGCGCAGCTGCGCCAGCTCATCGAGCAGCACCCGGAGCGGCTGCGGATCCGGGGTTCCGTCAGCGGACACCAGCGCGGCGGCCGCCGTCCCGTCGGTGTCGACATCCTGTTGTGCGCCGAGCGTCGCCCGCAGCGCGACGATCTGTTCTGCGGCGTGGTCGCGCCGCGTGCCGGCCTCATGTTCGAGGCGCTCGGCGTTGACAAACCAGTGGCGGATCTCCGTGGCCTGCTGATGCCGGGTGAGCTCGGTGCGGTGCTGCTGCACCGCCTCGCGCCGAGCCTCATGGGCGGCACGTCGCTCCTCGTGGGCAGCGAGCCCCTGCAGCAGGGTCCGACGTCGGCGGAGCACCTCTGCGCGGTCACGCGCAGCCCCTTCCTCGGCGGCGGCGGTCTCCACGCTGCGCGCCAGGTCCCGAGCCAGCCAATCAGCGAGAAGCTCCAGGGCCTCGCCCAGTTCCCCCGGAGGCACCGCAGTGAAGCGCGAGAGGTCCTCCCCCAGCGCCGGCTTCAGCATGGCCTGCGCCTGGGAGCGGACGCCGTCGGCGGTGACCTCCACGCGGTGCTCGGCCCGGGCGATCCGTTCGCGCAGCTGCTTGGCCCGGTCGTTGAGCTCGGCCTCCAAACTCTGGAACAGAGTGGTGTCGAAGAGCTTCTGCAGGAGCTTCTGCTTCTCCATGCTGTTCGCGTGCAGGAACTGGGCGAACTCGCCCTGCGGCAGCAGGATAACCTTGGTGAACTGATGGCGGTCCAGCGGCAGGATGTCCTGGATCTCCTTGGAGGCGGCCTGCACCCCGCTGGTGACCTCCCGCCACTGCTCGCCGTCGTGGACCTGGAGCAGCACGGTCTGGTTCTGCGCGACGAAGCCGGTCTTCGCCCGACGACTCGGCCGCCGATGCGGAGGGGTGCGGCGGATCAGCCAGCGCCGGTCCGACTGGGTGAACTCCAGCTCCACGCTGGGCTCGCGCTCCGGGGGCGCGAGGTGACTGTGGAGCCCTGCCACGTCACGCTGACCCGGCACGTCGCCGTAGAGCGCGAAGGTGACGGCGTCGAGCACCGTCGTCTTGCCGGAGCCGGTGCGGCCGTGCAGCAGGAACAGCCCGTCGGCGCTCAGGGCGTCGAAGTCGATCTCCTCGGTCCCGGGGAACGGGCCGAAGGCGGTCAGCCGCAGCCGATGGAGCCTCATGACGTCCCCTCCTCCGGAGCGGGGCCTCCGGTGCGGGCCAGGTCCACGCGCACCGCGGCCAGCGCCTCGATGAGGATCTCCTGCTCCTCCTCCCCCGGCCCACGTCCGCGGACGTGCTCGAGGAAGGAGTCCACCACCTGCCCCGGCGTCTCCGCCTGATGCAGGGCCTCGGCGTAGCCGGCCGCGGCGCCGGGTTCCTGCGGGGGACGGTGGGCGAAGGTCGCCAGGTGCGGATAGGCCTCCTGGACACGCTGGAATGCGCGCTCAGGGCGCACGGCGTCGGTGACGGTGACCTGGACGAAGTCCTCGCAGTGGCGCCTGACGGTGGACTCGTCCAGGATCTCCTCGAGCGCGCCGCGCAGCTGGGCGAGGTCTCGGCCGATGTGCCAGTCCAGTCCGGTGATCGCGGACCAGTCCGTGCTGTCCCAGAGCCAGGCGCCCTTGGCCTGCCGCGCCTCGGAGAAGGAGTAGCGCAGCGGCGAGCCGCTGTAGCGGACCTGCGGGGCCAGACGCTGCCGACCGTGCAGGTGTCCCAGCGCGGTGTAGTCGAAGCCCTCGAACAGGGACAGCGGGACCACGGCGAGACCGCCGGAGCTCTCCTCCGAGTGCTCCATGGGCTCCCCTGAGGGTGCCTCGACGCCGATGGCCCGCTCCGAGTCGGAACCCACCCCGTGGGCTGCGAACAGGTGGGCCATCAGGACGGTCCGCAGCGTCGCTCCGGGGCGGATGTCCTGGCGGCGGCGGTCGACGTCCGCCTGGATCCTCCTGATGACCTCCTCCATGAGCGCGGTGTGGCTGACCCGCCCGAGACCCAGGCGTGAGGCATAGAGCTGCGGCTCCAGATAGGGCACCCCGTAGACCAGGACGACCTCCTCGCCGTCGTCGAGCGTCACCGGGGTCCAGGCGTCCTCCAGGGAGGTGCGCAGGTGGACGCCCGAGGCCGCCATCAGGCCACGCCCGAATCCCAGCCGCTGGGCGGAGTCATGGTTTCCGGAGGTGATGATGACGGTGACCCCGGCGTCGGCGAGCCGCAGCAGGCAGCGCTCCAGCATGCTCACCGCCCATTCCGGGGGCAGGGCGCGATCGTAGACGTCTCCGGCGACGAGGACCACGCCCACCCGCTGGTCCTCGACCGTCCGGCAGACGGTGTCCAGCATCTCCTGCTGGGCGTCGACCAGAGAGGTGCCGTGGAAGCCGCGTCCCAGATGCCAGTCGGAGGTGTGGAGCCATCGCATGGCTCCACGGTATCGGCAGGCGGTGACGCGTGCCGGCAGACGCGCAGCAGGGCACGCGCGCGGCAGCGGCCACCGGGCGGGTCAGCGGCAGCAGGACGGACTGGTTACAGTATGGGCGTGACCCCCGACGATCCCTCCCTCAGACCTCCGGCCCCCGATGGCTTCTCCGACGCCCGACTGATCACCCGCTTCGCTCCGGTGCTCCGCGCCGGTCTCGGCGCCGCCCTGGCCGCCGGCGACTCCGGCCCCAGGCTGCACGCCGAGGCCCTGCACCAGGTGTGCCTCGCCGATGGTCTGCTGGAGCTGCTGGACTGGACCCGGCAGGGTGTGGCCGCCGACCCGCTGGCCTGCCTCTGGCTGGCCTCGCTGCGCTGGCATCGGCTGCTGACCGGCTCCTTCCCGGAGGGCGCCCCCGAGCCGCCGGCCCGCGCCACCGACCGGGCGCTGGCCGAGCTGCTGAACGGCCGGTCTCCGACGCTGGCACTGATGCCGGACAGCGGAGAGGTCTCCCGCCGGGGACTGGCCACCGGAGAGATGGCCTACCCCTCCTCACCGGCGCAGCCGGAGTGCGCCGACCCTTCCGGTCTGCTGCGGCTGGTGCCGCTGGCGCTGGTCCCCTACGTGGAGGACTCCATGCTGCTGCGCTGGACGGAACAGGCGCTGGCCCTGACCCAGGGCCATCCCCGGCTCCATGCCGACGCAGCTCGGCTCGTCGCGACGGTGCGTGGACTCGGCGCCCAGGAGGAACCCGGTCCGGCGGCGGTCCGGGCGGCGCTCGCGCAGGCGCGAGACATCATGACCGATGCCGACGAGGTCACCGCCGCCGCGGTGCTGGCCCAGGTGCGGGCCGCGGGCGGTCAGCAGCCCGACGTCACCGCCCTTCCGGACGAGCTCGAGGCGACCCTGCAGGCCGCCCTGCTGACGCCCTGGCAGCGCGTCACAGCCCCGGTGTGAGTCGGACGGCGGCGGTCGGCGGCGGACCTGCGGTCGCGGGCCAGGACTCTCCCAGCAGCTCACGGAACTCCTCCTCGGCGAGCACCTGCAGCGCCTGCCCCTGCCGCCGGCGCCGGAGGGCGTCCCGGGACTTGTTGGTCTGCAGCGGGACCTGCTCAGTGGACTCCGTCGAGCGGTAGCCGTCGCCGACCACCAGCAGAGTCGTCCCCGCGGTGACCCGGGAGGTGGTCTGCCCGCCATGGGCGGCCACCAGACGTTTGGCCTCGGGGCGCGGAATGCTCAGACTCCCGGTGAAGACCACCTGCTCCCCATGGAGCGGATGGGCCGGGTCCGCGCCCTCGGAGGGCGGGAGGTTGCGGCCTTCGTCCTGCCAGCGCAGCAGATCCGGCAGCGCCTCGTCGGGGACCGTCCGGACCCGCGAGTCGAAGATCGGCCCCATCGCGCGCACCTGGGCGGTGGCCCGGGAGGGCTCCTCCGGGGATCCGGTCCAGGCCGGCAGATGCAGGGGCTCGAGGCTGCAGGAGAGGAAGAGCTCGTCCAGCTCGACGATCCCCTGCCGAGCAGAGATGTCGCAGACGATCGCCGCGCAGGCCCGTGCGTCCTCCAGGGCATGGTGATGGCGGCCGAGCGTGTGCCCGGCCTCGGCCGCGGACTTCGGCAGCGCGTGGGAGGGCAGATCGTAGACGACCCTCGACAGCTGCACGGAGCACCAGCAGCGCAGCCCTGGGGAGTCCATCCCGCTGACCTCGAGGGCGGCCTGGAAGACCTCGACGTCGAAGGCGGCATTGTGCGCCACCAGGGTGTCGGTGCCGATGAACGCCTCGATGTCCGCGAACGCCTCGGAGAAGCGCGGTGCCACGGCGACGGCCTCCGGGGAGAGCCCGTGCACGGCGACGTTCTTCGGGTCGAAGCGGTCGAAGCCCACCGGGGGGCGCAGTTCGGTGTAGTGGCTGGCCACCTCCACGCCGTCGCGAATCCGCACCAGACCCACCGAACAGGGCGAACCGCGGAACCCGTTGGCCGTCTCGAAGTCCACCGCGGTGAAGTTCAGGCTCACCGTTCGCGTGCTCCCTGCAGGACCTCGACGATCTCATCGCGAAGGGCAGCGAAGGCCTGGCCACGGTGGGAGATGGCGTTCTTCTCCTCCATGGTGAGCTCCGCACAGCTGCGGGTCTCCCCCACCGGCCGCAGGATCGGGTCGTAGCCGAATCCCCCGTCGCCACGGGGTGCGGTCAGCAGCGTGCCCTCCAGCCGGCCCAGCCGGGTGACCTCGCGGCCGTCGGGCAGGACGAGCGCGGCGGCGCAGACGAAGGCCGCGCCGCGGTGCGCGGGGGCGATGTCGGCCAGCTGCTCGAGCAGCAGCTCCAGGTTGCGGGCGTCGGTGGCGTCCGCGCCGGCCCAGCGGGCGGAGAAGATGCCTGGAGCTCCGCCGAGGACCTCCACCGCCAGACCGGAGTCATCGGCCACCGCAGGCAGACCGGTCTCGGCGGCCACAGCATGGGCCTTCAGCAGCGCGTTCTCCTCGAAGGTCACTCCGGTCTCCGGCACCTCGGCGCAGCCGGCGGTGGCGGCGTCGACGACGGCGACGTCCAAGTCCAGGTCTCCGAGCGCGGGGGCCCCGGCCAGCAGGGCGCGGAACTCACGGACCTTCCCGGCGTTGCGGGTGGCCAGCACGATCTGGGCGTCACGGGCGGCGGAGGTCACGAGGCCAGAGCCTCCTGCTGGAGCCGCGTCAGCTGCGCGGTGCCGGCGAGCGCGAGGTCGAGCAGCGCGTCGAGCTCGTCTCGGCGGAAGGGGGCACCCTCCGCGGTGCCCTGCACCTCGACGAACTCTCCTGCCCCGGTGGCGACCACGTTCATGTCGGTCTCGGCGGTGGAATCCTCCGAGTACGGGAGGTCCAGCACCGGGGTGCCGTTGAGCAGGATCCCCACGGAGACGGCTGCCACCGAGTCGGTGAGCACCTCGGCGCGGCGAGCCACATGGCCCTGCTCCCGGGCCCAGGCGACGGCGTCGGCGAGCGCCACGTAGGCGCCGGTGACGGCCGCGGTGCGTGTGCCGCCGTCGGCCTGCAGGACGTCACAGTCCAGGGTGATCATGTTCTCCCCCAGGGCGGCGGTGTCCACCACGGCGCGCAGCGAACGGCCGATCAGCCGGGAGATCTCGTGGGTGCGGCCCCCGATCTTCCCCTTCACGGATTCGCGGGAGGAGCGGGTGTTGGTGGCTCGGGGAAGCATGGCGTACTCGGCGGTGACCCAGCCGGTGCCACGGCCCTTGAGCCAGCGCGGGACGTTGGACTCGAAGGAGGCTGTGCACAGCACCCGGGTGCCGCCGAACTCGATGAGCGCCGAGCCTTCGGCGTGCTCGGACCATCCGCGGGTGATCCTCACCTCGCGCAGCTGGTCGGGGGCACGTCCATCGGCTCGCTGGAGGTTCTCAGTCACGCTGTGCTCTCACGGTCCTCTCGGGGTGGTCGGATGCGACGACGACGGCGGGTGCCGGCGAGGTCTGGGGTGCGGCGTCTCCGGAGGGCCCGACCCGGTAGGTCACTCCCCCGACAGCTACCGCGATGTCACCGGTGAACGTGCCGCGGGCGTGCTCCAGGAGGATCCGCTGGGAGGTCCACACCGGGATGTGGGTCAGCAGCAGCCGCCCGACGCCTGCGGCGGTGGCCATCTCGCCGGCACGGTGGCCGTTGAGGTGCACTCCTTCGATGTGGTCGTCCCGGCCGTCCTCGAAGGCGGCCTCGCAGAGGAAGAGGTCGGCACCCCGGGCGGCCTCGACGAGATTGTCACAGGCGTCGGTGTCCCCGGAATAGGTCAAGGTGCGCAGTCGGCCGTCCTCGCCGGAGACCTGCACCCGCAGCGCGTAGGCCTCGTCGATGGGATGCCGCACCGGGACCGGAGTGATGGTGAAGGGCCCGATCTGTTCGGCCTGCCAGGGGTTCCAGCTGCAGAAGTCGAAGTCCGGGTGCATGCCCGGGTCCGGTTCCATGCCGTAGGCGTTGGCGATGCGCTGGTCGGTGTAGATCGGTCCGAAGACCGGCAGGTGCTTGCCGGGCCAGCCGCCGGGACGCCAGCGGATCGCCACGTGGAGTCCGCAGAGGTCCATGTAGTGGTCGGGGTGCAGGTGGCTCAGGCAGACCGCGTCGAGGTCCTCCAGCGCGATGTGCTGCTGGAGCTTGCCCAGCGCGCCGTTGCCGAGGTCGAGGATGATCCGCCAGGTGCGCCCCTCATGCTCCGCGCTGAGCATGTAGCACGATGCCGGCGACTCGGGCCCGGGGAACGAGCCGCTGCATCCGATGATCGTCAGTTCCATGTCCTGCCCAGTCCCCTCAGGTCGTCTCTCCGCCAGCGGCGGCGCGCGGCACCGATGCAGCCGGTGGCGATGACGTCGACGGCGCGGTCGCACCGGCCAGCATAGCGTCGGTGATCTGTGGAATCACACCGGTGGGGTAGGTCTCCGTCACATGGTCGAGCTGCCGCACCTCCGCGACCTCGGGTCCCAGGAATCGGCGGGCCAGCCGACGGAACGAGTCGGCGGGCCCGGTGGAGAGGAAGATGTGCTCCCCGACCGAGGCGTCGGCGTCACGCAGCAGCCCATGTCGGGTGAGCGCGGCGAAGAGGTCCTTGGCGGTCTCCTCGGCTGAGGAGACCAGGGTGACCGAGTCGCCCATGACATAGGAGAGCACCCCGGTCAGCAGCGGGTAGTGGGTGCAGCCCAGCACCAGGGTGTCCACCTCCTGCTCACGCAGCGGAGCGGTGTACTCCTCGGCGGCGGCGATCAGTTCGGGCGAGGCGGTGATCCCGCGTTCCACGAACTCCACGAATCGTGGACAGGCCGCCGAGGTGACGTGGAGCTGCGGGGCCGCGGCGAAGGTGTCCTCGTAGGCGCGGGAGCCCACCGTGGCGGCCGTGCCGATGACGCCGATCCGTCCGGAGCGGGTCGCCGCCACGGCACGCCGCACCGCCGGCTGGATGACCTCCACCACGGGGATCCCGTAGCGCGCCGTGTACCGCTCCCGTGCGTCCCGGAGCACGGCAGAGGAGGCGGAGTTGCAGGCGATGACCAGGGCCTTGACCCCCGAGTCCACGAGCTCGTCCATGACGCCCAGGGACTGCGCCCGGACCTTCGCGATGGGCAGCGGGCCGTAGGGCCCGTGCGCGGTGTCCCCGATGTAGAGCACCGACTCGCCGGGCAGCTGGTCCAGCACCGCCCGGGCGACGGTCAGCCCGCCGACCCCAGAGTCGAAGATCCCGATGGGCGCCTCGGGATGAGGAGCAGCGGCCTTCACTCCCTGCCCTCCTCGTCGTCCTCGTCCTCGGGGAGGAACTCGACCATGGCGGTGAAGAGGGTCTCCTGCAGCCAGGTGATGAAGGTGTAGATCTCGGCCATGAAGGTCTCGGTGTTCTTCACCCGGCCGGAGACAGCGGCGCGGTGCACCCGCTCGGCATCCTCCTCGGTGCGGATCTCCATCCGGGTGGCCAGGGTCAGGCGCACGTCGTTGATGGCACGGCCGAACAGCGGCGCCTGGTCCTCTGCCAGCTGGACCGGGGAGGACTCCAGCAGCATGCGTGCGGTGCGCAGGTCGGCGATCTTGGACTCACGCAGGGAGGCCTCGGCGAGGCGCCGCAGCTGTCCGGCCTGCTCCGGGTCCCGCGAGGCCGCGGGAAGCAGGCGGGCGAGCACCTCGTCCCGCGGGGCGTCCAGGACCTCCGAGCCGCCGAGTCCGGCCAGCTCGGCGCTGAAGTGGGCGAGGACGGGGTCCTGCCGCAGATGCTGCGTCGACTCGGCATCCTCGTCCGTCACGGGCTCCGCGGAGTCCTCAGCGACCTCGTCGGTCCGCGACTGCAGCAGGTCGATGACGTCGCCGCAGAGCGAGCTCAGCAGACGGCGCTCATGGGCGTCCAGATCGGCGCGATAGCCGTGGGAGGTCGCGCGGAAGGCGGTGGCCATGGGTTCAGGCCTCCTCGAGGGTGGCCTGCAGCCCGAAGTGGTGCATGGCGGTGACGTGACGCTCGACCTGTTCGCGGGTCCCGGTGGCCACCACGGCGCGACCCTGCTCGTGGACCTGCATCATCAGCTGGTGCGCCCGCTGCCGAGAGTGCCCGAAGTAGCTGCGGAACACCCAGGCGACATAGGACATCAGATTGACGGGGTCGTTCCAGACGACGACCTGATACGGACGCTGGACGTGCTGGAGCGTCGAGAACTCTGCCTCGAGATCGGTCTCCTCACGGGTGAGCGTCGACCCTTCCACGGAGCTCATGCTGGTTATTCTACGCTGGGGGGCGTGACACATTCACTCCGACCGGAGGCTCGCGGCTTCTCACCGGCCGCGCCCCGCCCCTCCACCGCGCTTCTCACCGACCAGTACGAGCTGACCATGGTCCAGGCCGCCCTGCGGTCGGGGGCGGCGCATCGCCGCTGCGTGTTCGAGGTGTTCGCCCGCAGCCTGCCGGCAGGGAGGCGCTACGGGGTCGTGGCGGGCACCGGGCGGCTGCTCGAGGGCCTGGCGGACTTCCGCTTCGGGGGTCCGGAGCTGGACTTCCTGGCCGATCACCGGATCGTCGATGACGCCACCGTGGACTTCCTGCGCGAGTACCGCTTCAGCGGGAGCATCCACGGCTATGCCGAGGGCGAGGTCTTCTTCCCGCACTCCCCCGTGCTGCGCGTGGAGGCCAGCTTCGCGGAGGCGACCCTCCTGGAGACCTTCGTCCTCTCCGTGCTCAACCATGACTCGGCCATCGCCTCGGCTTCCTCGCGGATGACGGTGGCCGCAGGTGAGCGCCCCTGTGTGGAGATGGGATCGCGCCGCACGCAGGAGCACTCGGCGGTGGCCGCGGCACGGGCGGCGGTGATCACCGGGTTTTCGGCGACCTCGAACCTCGAGGCCGGGCGTCGTTGGGGGCTGCCCACTCTCGGCACCGCCGCGCACGCCTTCACCCTGCTCCACGATTCCGAGGAGCAGGCTTTCGCCGCACAGGTGGAGGCGTTCGGCGCAGGCACGTCGCTCCTGGTGGACACCTACGACGTCGAGGCCGCCGTGCACCGCGCGGTCGAGATCGCCGGACCGGAGCTGGGCGCGGTGCGGCTGGACTCCGGGGACCTGATCGAGCAGGCCCATCAGGTCCGCACACTGCTGGACTCGCTGGGCAACACCGAGACCCGGATCATCGTGACCTCGGACCTGGACGAGTACGCGATCGCACGTCTGCAGTCCGCCCCGGTGGACTCCTACGGCGTGGGCACCCAGCTGGTGACCGGCTCGGGCGCGCCGACGGCCTCGATGGTCTACAAGCTGGTCGAGCGCACCGACGACGACGGCGTCCCGGTCCCCGTTGCGAAGGCGGCGGTGGGCAAGACCAGCGTGGGCGGAGTCAAGCACCCGGTACGCACCTACGGCACCGACCATGTGGCGCAGGCCGAGGTGGTCGGCATCGGCCGGGCTCCCACCTTCGAGGCCGACGGCCACCGCGAGCTGATGGTGCCGCTGGTGGTCGACGGGGAGATCCGCGCCGAGCACACCGGCGCCGAGGGCGTGGAGCGCGCCCGCCGGCGCCACCGCGCCTCCGTGGACGAGCTTCCGGCCACTGCGACCAGCCTGCAGGACGGCGAGCCGGTGCTGCCGACGATCTTCAGCTGACCTCGGAGTCGACGCGTCCGGCGTCCCCGCCCGTCTGTTCGGGATCGGTGTGCGGCCCCATGGCCTCCTCGCTGAAGAGGCTGATGATCTCCGCCTCCCCGGGGCCGGCCGCGCTGAACGCGTGGGGGATCAGCGTGTCGAACTCCGCGGCCTCCCCGCGGCTGAGGATGACCTCCTCCTCGCCGAGCTGCAGGCGGAGGCGGCCGGAGGTCACATAGAACCATTCGTAGCCCCGGTGGGTGTGGAGCCGCTCATGCGGGGGCCGCTCCGCATAGGTGATCCGGAAGGCGTTGACCGGGGAACGCTCCTCGGAGAGGGGCTGGACCTCCATCCCCTCTGCGCGCCATCCGGGGCGGCTGACTCGGGGGTCGGATGCTTCGTGGACCAGCAGGTCGTCCACTGCGATGCCCAGTTCTCGGGTGAGCGGCAGCAGCAGCTCCAGACTCGCCTGCCGCTTGCCCGACTCCAGACGCGAGATCGTCGAGGTGGAGACCCCTGAGGCTCGGGCCAGCCGGTCCAGGGTCCAGCCCCGTGCCGTGCGTGCGCCACGCAGTCGGATCCCCACCTGCGCGAGTTCTCGGATCACGGTGCCTCGCCCTCCTTCGACGCGTGCGGATGCTTCCAGCCTCCCCAATTATTGCCAATTCTGCAAGATCGCTTTCTGTGAACCGTTCGCAGGAGGAGGATGGGAGCATGAACTCCACTCCTCCCCCCTCCTCCCGTCACACTGTCAGCGCCTCCGACCCTCGCCCTGAGTCAGGCGAGCTCTACGACGCAGTAGTCATCGGTGCGGGGCCGGCCGGCCTCAGCGCCGCCGTCGCCCTGGGCCGCGCCCGCCGTCGGGTGCTGATCATCGACGCCGGCTCACCCCGGAACCGGGCCGCCTCGCACCTGCACACGGTGCTGGGTCACGAGGGCCTGGATCCCGCCGAGCTGCTGCGCACCGGTCGCCAGGAGGCGCTCAGCTATGGAGCGGACCTCGTGCCCGGCGTCGTCGCCCGGGTCTCCGAAGCCTCCGTGGAGAGCGGGCCGGTCACTCTGACGGTCACCCTCGAGGACGGAAGCCAGGTCCTCGGCCGTGCGGTGATCGCCGCCGGCGGGCTCACCGACGAGCTGCCCGACGTGCCTGGGCTCGCCGAGCACTGGGGGTCCTCTGTGCTGCACTGCCCCTACTGCCATGGCTGGGAGGTCCGCGACAAGCGCCTGGGCGTGCTCGCCGCCGGGCCGATGGCCCTGCATCAGGCCGAGCTGCTGCGCCAGTGGACAGATCGGCTGACCTTCTTCAGCGCCGGCGCCGAGCCTCTCTCCGAGGAGACCACACGACGGCTCCGTGCCCGGAGCGTGGCCATCGAGCCTGCCGTCGTCACAGCGGTCCACGGCGAGGGCGGCGCGGTGACCGCCGTCGCGCTGGCCGACGGGCGCGAGGTGCCCGTGGACGCGATCTTCACCGCTGGCGCCCTGCGACCGCACGACGCACCCCTGGAGGAGCTCGGACTCGCACGCAGCGCCACCCCGATGGGTGAGTTCCTGTCCGTGGACCGCACCGGGCGCACCAGCCACCCGCGGGTCTGGGCCGTGGGCAACATCTCCGATCCCGCCGCCAACGTGGTGATGTCGATGAGTGCAGGGACCTTCGCCGGAGCCACGGCGAACATGACTCTGGTCAGCGAGGACTTCGACCTCGCGGAGTCGATCTCCATCCCCGGCTGAGCACGCCAGGGACTCTCCTGCACGCTGCTGCACCGCCGGCCTTCGGTGCAGTAGCGTGGGGGCACGTGGAGGACCCCACGCGCGCCGTTGAAGGAGGAGATCCATGGCCGAGGCCCTGATCATCGTCGACGTCCAGCACGACTTCTGCGAAGGCGGCACGCTCGCCGTGCAGGGCGGAGCCCATGTGGCGGGCGAGATCAGCGAGTTCTTGGAGGAGGCCCACGCGGACTTCGACGCCGTCGTCGCCACCCAGGACTGGCACATCGACCCCGGCGCCCACTTCGCCGAGAACCCCGACTTCCGCACCAGTTGGCCCGTGCACTGTGTGGCGGGCACCCCGGGGGCGGACCTCCACGAGGACTTGGACACCGACCACATCCAGACCCGCTTCCTCAAGGGGCAATACTCCGACGGATACTCCGGGTTCGAGGGCATGGTCGGAGACCCCGAGCGGGTGGGCACCCTCGAGGGCGAGAACGGCACCAAGGTGACCGCCGGCGACGCGGTCGCCGAGGAATCCCTGGACCTGCACGCCTGGCTCACCGATCAGGAGATCGACACGGTGACGATCGTCGGACTGGCCACCGATCATTGTGTGCGGGCCACCGTGCTCGACGCCGTGGAGAACGGCTACCGGGTGCGCGTCATCCGCGAGCTGACCGCCGGAGTCGATGCCGCACGCTCCGCCGAGACCTGGGAGGAGTTCGCCGAGGCTGAGGTCGAGGTACTCAGCCTCGAGGATCTCTGAGCCGACGCGCCGCGGAAGCTCCGAACCGCGCCGGACTCACTTCCGGCCCACGAACCAGTTCTGCAGCTTCTTGAGCCGGGCCTCCAGCTGCGCCTGCGTGGCCTGTCCGACCTGCGGACCGCCGCAGGCCTCGCGCAGCTTGTTGTGGACCGTGCCCTGGTGCATCCCGGTCTTCGCCGAATAGGCCGAGACCGAGGTGTTCAGCTGGCCGCGAATCTTCTTCAGCTGCCGGTGGTCCACCACGTCGGCGGGCCGTTCCTGAGCGACCTCCGGGCGGCGCTTCAGCTGCTGGGCCTGGTGCTGCTTGAGCAGCGTGGACACCTGGTCCGGCTCCAGCAGGCCGGGGATCCCCAGAAAGTCCATCTCCTCCTCGGAGCCCACTGCTCCCCCGAGTCCGAACTCGTCACCGTCGAAGAGGACCTTGTCGAAGGAGGCATTCGAGTGCAGGGCCGCGAACTTGCCCTTGGTGAGCTCCTCGGAGGCACGGTCCTCCTGCTCCGCCTCGTCCAGGAGATCCTGCTCCGGGATCTCGGATTCCTCGCCGGTCTGCGGGACCTCCAGGGCGTGGTCACGCTCCTCCTCCATCTCATTGGCCAGGGCGGTCAGCACCGGCACCGAAGGCAGGAAGACACTGGCGACCTCGTTGGCGTTGCGGCGCCGCACGAAGCGCCCGATCGCCTGAGCGAAGAACAACGGAGTCGACGTCGAGGTCGCATACACGCCCACGCACAGCCGTGGGACGTCCACGCCCTCGGAGACCATCCGCACCGCCACCATCCACATCCGGGACCCGTCCTCGGAGAAGTCCTCGATGCGCTGCGACGCCTCCTTGTCGTCGGAGAGCACGATGGTGGTCTTCTGCCCGGTCAGGCGGTCCAGCTGCGCGGCGTAGGCCCGCGCGCTCTCATGGTCGGTGGCGATGACCAGGCCGCCGGCGTCCTCCACTCTCTCCCGGACGTTGAGCAGCCGCTTGTGCGCGGCCGAGAGGACCGAGGGGATCCACTCGCCCTCCGGATTCAGCGCGGTGCGCCAGGCATGATTGGTGATGTCCTTGGTGGCGGCCGCGCCGAGCTGCGCCTCCATCTCCTCTCCGGAGGAGGTGCGCCAGCGCATGTTCCCCGAATAGGCCATGAAGACCACCGGGCGGACGACCTTGTCCTTCAGCGCCGGGCCGTAGCCGTAGGAGTAGTCGGACTGCGAGCGTCGTACACCGTCGGCGTCCTCGGTGTAGTCCACGAACGGGATCGGAGAGGTGTCGGAGCGGAACGGTGTGCCGGTCAGCGCCAGGCGGCGCGTCGCCGGGGTGAACGCCTCACGGATGCCGTCACCCCAGGAGAGCGCGTCGCCTGCGTGGTGGATCTCGTCGAGGATCACCAGAGTGCGTCCGGCCTCGGTCTTGTTCCGGTGCAGCGCCGGCTTGTTCGCCACCTGGGCGTAGGTGACCGCGACGCCGATGAACTGCCGGCCATGACGGCCGTCGGAGTTCTTGAAGTTGGGGTCGATCGCCAGACCGATGCGGGAGGCCGCGTCGGCCCACTGCCGCTTGAGGTGCTCGGTGGGTGCCACCACGCAGATGCGGTTGATCTCGCCTGAGTCCACCAGCAGCTTCGCCACGCGCAGGGCGAAGGTGGTCTTTCCCGCACCGGGCGTCGCCACGGCCATGAAGTCCTTGGGCGACCTGCGGATGTAGAGATCCAGCGCCTCCTGCTGCCACTGCCGCAGCTTCGGGGCGGTGCCACGAGCGGCTCGGTGCGGATACACCGGTGGCATCGAGGCTCCGACGTCGGTGCCGACGTCGAACAGCGACTCCGTCTGAACGCCTGAGGAATCAGTCACAGCTGTGCATGCACCCTTGAAGGTCGAGGTCCGGTGGTCTGGTTCCGCCCACGCCGGGTCTGCCGCGGGCTCAGGGAACGGCCCCCGCACAGGCAGGGGCCGGGCTGAGGCCAGAGATGCTCACGCGGCGGAGGGGCCCGCCGTCGTCAGGATGGGTCAGCGGTTGCGTCCGAAGCCGAAGAAGCCGCCGCCGCGGCCGGCTGAGCCGCCGTCACCGTCGCCACCCTGGATGCCCTCGTAGATCTCCTGGCACTCGGGGCAGACCGGAAACTTCTTCGGATCACGGGAGGGGATCCAGACCTTGCCGCACAGGGCGACGACCGCGCCCCCCTCGAGAGCCGACTCCATGATCCTGTCCTTCTTCACATAGTGCGAGAAGCGCTCATGGTCGCCCGGCTCGGACAGCTGCTCCTGGTGCTCACGCTCGATCGTGGTCGCCCCGCCCGGGGACGGTGCGGAGGCCGGATCTGCCGTGTGCATGCCGGAGGATGCCACGGTGGGCACGGACGGGAGGTCCTGCGCGCCGGGCAGGCGGACGCTGTGCTGGTGAACCATCATGGACGTCATTCTACCGCTCCATCCCTGACACAGTCATCGCGACGCCACACGGCCGGGATGCTGATCCATCCCCAGCGACCCTCTCTCCTCCCCGCGCCCGGCACCACGGGGCTCAGGCGTGGGCCCGGACCTGCTGGAACAGCTCGGGCTGGCTGCGGTCGTAGATGCGGGCGCCCAGGACCAGCCCCGCGATGAGCAGCGCCGCACCCTTGAGCACGGCCAGGATCCCCGTCAGCACCCCGATCCAGGCGATGTCGACGACCAGCCAGACGATCCAGCCGGCGAGCTCCGGGATCATCAGCACGACGATGGCCAGCATGGAGAGCAGCTGGACGGCCATCACCCGCCCCATCGCACCCTGCGGCTGCTTGAAAGGGCTCTCCCCGGGCCTGGGCACCGGATACGTGAACCGGGCGGAGACGACCAGCGAGACGCCGACCGCGGTGAACAGGGCGCCCAGGCTCAGCCCTGTGGTGAGCAGCACCTGCATGGCGGCCCCGGCGATGAGGGCGGGGATCACCGCGGCCACCAGGGTCGCCGGCAGCGCGAACAACAGCAGCGCGAAGGCTCTGCCGAATCGATCATCGATGCCGCGGACCCCTGACGTCACGTGCAGACTGAAGGCCGTGTGGTCATAGGCCACATCCGCAGAGATGGCGAAGCCCAAAGTGAAGGCCAAGAAGGGACCGAGGGCATAGAGGAAGCCGGTCTGTCCGGTCTGCAGGTGCATCACAGTCACGAGGATCACCAGGCCGGGCACGACCACGAGCGAGCCGCCGTACCGGGGGTCCTTCAGCCAATAGGTCAGGGCACGGGCCGCCACCGCGGCCCACGGGCGATCCGGCAGGAGGGCGAACAGCCCCAGGCGACCCTGCTGGGCGGCTCCGCGGCGGACTGTGGCCGAGCCGGGGCGCTCCGTGATCTTGACCAGACCGGCGCGGATGACCAGCACGGCCGCACCGGCGGTCCCGGCGAGGATGAGCAGGTGGATCAGGAAGCCTCCCCAGTCGCCGGCCGCGACGTCCCCGGGCAGCGCGGTCCCCGCGCCCAGCGGGGTGTAGGAGATGACTCGGGTGACCGTCGGCAGCGCCTCGGCGAGGCTGCCGAAGGCATCCTGCAGGAGCGTGGACGCCGGCCAGATGAGGATCGCCAGGCCCAGCCCGGTGACCGCCATCAGATCACGGAAGCGGCGTCCGTCCAGCCAGGCGCTGGCCGTCGTGGTGACCGCTTGGCTGACCAGCGAGAAGGTCACCAGCAGTATCGGAGCGCTGGCCGCGGCAGTGATCATGGCCGCCGGCTCGGCGCGCCAGTAGAGCACGTGGCCGAGCAGCCACACCACCGTGAGCAGGGCTCCGAGGGACAGCAGGCCACACAGCACCAGGCCCGTGACCAGGGACCGTCGAGGCACCGCTGTGGTCACGAAATGTCGGGGGTCCATCAGACTGTCACGACCGGTGAGGAACAGCGGGATCAGCAGCCAGAGCAGCAGCACGGCAGCACCGAGCAGCACGGAGACGGTGTGCCGAGTCTCCAGCGCCAGGCCGGCGACAGGAGACCCGCTCACCACCAGAGCGGTGACCAGCAGACTCGTCATGCCCAGCCCGTAGAGCAGCATGAACAGCGTGCCGACGACCTGCCAGGCGGAGCGTCTGAAGCTGTTGGCGGCCAGCGCGAGCTTCAGGCGGATCAGAGTCGCAACCATGACAACTCCTCGTGCCCGCCCTCGAGCCCGATCAGCTCCACGAAGCGACTCTCCAGGTCACCGCCGTCTCGGACCTCCTCCACGGTCCCCGAGACCAGCAGACGCCCTTCGGCGATGATGCCCACGTGGGAGCACATCCGTTGCACGAGGTCCATCACGTGGCTGGAGAGGATCACCGTGCCACCGGAGGCCACGTAGCTGTCCAGCAGGCCTCGGATGGTGCGGGCAGAGACCGGGTCCACCGCCTCGAAGGGCTCGTCCAGGACGAGCAGCTCCGGAGCATGGATCATCGCGGAGGCCAGCGCGATCTTCTTGGTCATGCCGGCCGAATAGTCGGCGACGAGCTGACCCGCCGCCTCAATGAGGCCGAGCACGCGCAGCAGGTCCGCCGTCCGCTCGGCGACGGTCTCCCGGTCCATCCCACGCAACAGGCCCGCATAGGTGACGAGCTGCTCCCCGCTCAGCCGGTTGAAGAGCATCACCCCGTCGGCGAGCACACCCATGCTGCGCTTGGCCTGGAGCGGCCGGGCCCACACGTCGACGCCGCCGACCTCCGCTCTGCCGTGGTCCGGGCGCAGCAGGCCGGTGGCCATGGAGAGCGTGGTGGTCTTCCCGGCGCCGTTGGGGCCGACGAAGCCGTAGAACGACCCTCGAGGGACCTCCAGGTCGAGACCGTCCACGGCGAGCTTCTCACCGAACCGCTTCCCCAGGCCGCTCAGCCGCAGGGCGGGCGGGCGGTCGGTGGGTTCGCTGTCGTGCGGCAGTACCGGTGCGGGCGACGTCGTGCGGCCGAGCTCTGTCATGGTCGTCAGGCTAGTCTGTCGGCTGGAGGGCCGGCATCACCCGCGAGGATGATTCATCGGCTCAGAACAGCGCGCGGGCCAGTTGCTGACGCGACGTGTTCACCCGAGGGTCGGTGTCCCCGACGATGGAGTAGAGCTCCACCAGGTGGGCCCTGGCCCGCTCCCGCTCTTCGCCGAAGTGGCCGCGGATGAAGGTGATCAACCGGGCGAAGGCGTCCTCCACGTGACCGCCGAGGACGTCCAGGTCGGCCACAGTGATCTGCGCGCCGACGTCGTCCGGGCTTTGCGCCGCCGCCGAGCGAGCCTGGTGGAGGTCCACGTCCTGGGTGCGCCGCATCAGCCGCACCTGGGCCAGACCGATCGAAGCGTCGGTGTCGCCCGGGTTCTCCCGCAGCGCCTGCTCGTAGGCGTCGATCGCTCCGTCGAGGTCACCGATCTCCAAGCAGTCGTGGGCTTTCTGGTGCAGCGGAGGCAGCTCGGGCTCCTCATCGGCGGCACGCGCACGCCGGCTCTGCGGGGGAAGCTTCTGGGTCATGCCGTTCTGAGTGGCCAGCTGGACCATCTCGGTGACCACCTGGCCGAGCTGGTCGGCCGGCACCGACGAGTCGAACTCGCCGACGGGACGCCCACCGACGAAGGCAGTCGCCACAGGGATCTGATCCGCTCCCTGGGCCTGCGCAAGCTCCGGGCTGATCGAGGCGTCGACCTCGGCGAGCAGCACACGGCCCTGCTGGGCGTCCACGTGGTCTGCCAGCGTGGAGCGCATCGTCGTGGAGGCTTCGTCCTCCCCGTGGATCAGCACGATCACCGGCGCCTGGGCCGAGAGCTGCACGATCTGCTGCAGCTGCTCAGGACGGATCGGCACCACCCAGCTGTCGGCACCGGCGGCGTGCTCGCCGCCGGGCTGTCCCGGCTGGGGGTCCGGCCCACCGGCTCCTCCCAGCTGCGAGAGGTCCACCGCACCACGGGCGTTCACCGAGGCGGTCGCGCCGGTCTCGGATTCGGGTCCTGACTGGGTCACAGAGCTCACTCCTCCATCACTGCTGCTGGTCCGTACCGACTGCTCCCTCCCCGTCGGCCAGAGGCCGGGCGGGCACGGTCAGTCGAGGATGTTCACGTCACTCACGATATCGTGCACGCCGAGCAGGACCACCTGGTCCTCGTCCTCGGCGGGGATGTGGAGGATCATCGACTCCCGGTTGATGACGTCGGCGTCCGCAGTGGTCGTCTGTGTGCCGGCCAGCTCAGCGAGCGTCTCGTCCTCGAAGATGATCTGGTCCCCCGGCTCGAGCGGCCGCAGCTGCATCGTGGAGTCGAAGGACCCCACGGCGAGCACGGAACCGTCGGGAAGCCGCAGCGCGGTGGTGCTCCCCTCCACCAGGGGGCGGGTGTAGGAGATCTCCACGTCGGCAGCCGCCTCGCGGACCTCCTCCTGATAGGACTGCAGGTCCTCGATGTAGGGGTTGTCCTCCACGTGCGCGCCGAAATAGTACTCACGGTTGTTCAGGAACACCGCCGTGCGGATCATGGCGTAGTCCGGGGCGAAGCGGGCGACCTCGGCCTCCGGGTCCACCGGGACGATTCCCCCCTCCTCTGCGGCGATGGCCGGGAACTCGGTGCCGGGCATCATCATCACGGCCTGAGTGAGCCGGTAGTTCTCCCGCGGCGAGTCCTGTTCGATCACCAGCACCTGGGGAATCTCGGACTCTTCGTGTCGGGTGATGACCACGGCCTGGCGCGGGAACTCGGTGGATGAGGTGACGGCGGCGGCGAGCGGTGCGGAGCCGATGGGCTCCGGGCCGGCGGCGTCGCTGATCTCCTGGTTGCGGTAGGTGAGCTCACGGACCTCGAGGGCGTTCCCGTCGACGCGCTCTTCGAGGACCTCAGCATCCTGGTCCTCGTCACCGGCCTCGACGACCTCGACGATGTCCTCCAGGATGTGCTGGAGCTGGCTTTCCAGAAGCACCGAGTACTCACCGGCCTCGGGAACATCAGCGCCGGCGTCCTCAGCGTCCGCGTCGTCGAGCTCCTCCTCAGCCTGCTCATCGGACTGCTCATCGGCCTCCTCGGGCGAGGCGCGCAGGCTCCCGGTGACGTCGGCGCCGGGCACTGCGGTGACGGCCACGGCCGCGAGCACCGCGACCGAGGAACTGCGCCACCAGAATGAGCGGCGTCCGGGCTCCTGGCTGTCAGCGGCAGGGCCCTCAGCCGCAAGATCCTCAGCTGCAAGGTCCTCATCAGGGGTTCCCGCGGGAGCGGGGGCGGTTTCGTCGTCCTCCTCACGCACCGGCACCCCCTCCGAGCCTGCGGTGGTCTCACCGTCGGCTGGGCTCTCCTCCACACCGGGGGTCGCAGGGATCACAGTGGTCTCCTCCGAGGTCAGATCCATGACCTCCTCGCCATCGACGTCCTTGTCGTCGGCATCCTCCTCGTCGATCTCGGCACGATCAGCGGCCTCAGCGTCGGCCGGAGTCCCGGAGGAGGCCTCGGACTCCTCACCCGCGGCGGGGGTGATCGTCGTCGCCGGGGTCGCGTCCGTGGGTTCGGAGGCCCCTGCGTCCTCGACGTCGGCCCCCTCTGCCTCCTGCGCGTCCTCTGGCACCACCTCGCCGTCATAGGCCGCGGCGAGCACATCGCGCTCCCTCCGGCGGGCGGCCATGGCGCGGTAGAACAGCAGCAGGGCCAGCAGGATCAGCAGCGCACCGGCCACGCTCAGCGCGATGCCCAGGGTGCGGTCCACCGGCTGCTCGACCTCGACAGCGACTGCGGCCGGGGCGGCTTCCTCTCCGTCGCGGAAGAGCATCAGCCCCCAGTCCCCGGAGTCATCGGGGGCGACCCAGCGATACTCCAGAGATCCTTCGGCGATCTCCGTGGCGACCCACAGGTCAGAACCTGAAGGGTCCGGCACCTGGGCCTCGCCGTCGACATGCTCCGCGACCACGCTCGGCGGCTCCTCGGCGGAGCCTTCCTCCACACCGGTGATGCGCACATGGGCCGCATCGTCCACCCAGGCGTCGATGTCGTCAAGACGCGCCAGAGCGATCGTGAACTCGCCCTCAGCTTCGATGGTGAACTCCTCACGCCCCTGCTCGGGATCCACTACGCCGTCGGTGATCACCGTCAGCGGGGCCTCCTCGACCTCGGACGTCTGCGCGGTGGAGACCTCCTGCGGAGCCCAGACGGACAGCAGGCCGATGCCGGCCGCCAGGGCGGCCAGTCCGAGCAGGAAGGCGAGGATCGATGACAGGAAACGCACGGATGGGTGTCCTTAGATGTGGAGGGCACATGAACGGACGGACCGCCGCCACATCGGCGGCGGTCCAACACTTTAGACTAACTCACGATAACGATCCGGTCACGCTCGGGAGCACCTTGGCCGGCTCGTCGGCGCGACGTTCCGGACCGCCTCCCGCGCCCCGACAGGGCGCACAGCTAGGCTGACCTCGTGAGTCTCCTGCAGCGAGCTCTCCGGCGACTGACCCCACGGGGGCGTCGCGCGGGGACAGAGGACGCCAGCCCGGACGCCCCCGCGCGCCCTGACGCCGACCTGGGCAAGACCTCTCCGCGGCGCATCTCGCGCCTGCGCCGCTCGCTGCGCCCGATCCTCGAAGACCCTGACGAACCCGTGCGGCGCTACGACGCCTATGGACTGCCGCCCGAAGTGGACCCGAGCCCCGCTGAGCGGGCCACCCCCGGGGCGGTCGGCCCAGCCGGGTCCGCCGTGCGCCCAGCAGACGGCTCCCAGGGGACCTCGTCGGGCTCCTCGCCCCAGCCGATGCAGGACGAGCCCTCCGGACACCCGGACACCGCCGTGACAGGCGTCGACGTCGCACCCACCGACTCCTCCCCGCCGGGTCCCACGCAGCGCGATCCCACGCAGCCCGATCCGCGGGCTCCGCGCGCCCTGCAGCAGTTCACGCAGACCACGCGTCCGGTCTACACAGGCTTCATGTTCACCGTCGGCGTCGGCCTGGCACTGCTGATCTTCTACATCGGACAGACGAACACCCAGCTGCTCGTCTGGATCGGGGCGGCGCTGTTCATCGCTTTGGGCCTGGACCCGGTGGTCCGCGCCCTGGAGCGCCTCGGACTCCCTCGCCCCGCCGGGGTCACCGCGACCATGCTGACCTTCGTCACCACAGTCGCCTCCTTCATCGCGTGGCTGGCTCCCGCGGTGACCCAGCAGATGTCGAACTTCGCAACCTCGATCCCGCAGATCGTCTACGACATGTCACGCACCCCCTGGTTCCGGCGTCTGGACGACGACTTCCAGCTCCAGGACATCATCGACACCGAGGTCAGCCGCTTCGTCGCGGACTCGTCGAACATCACCAATGCCCTGGGCGGACTCTTCGGCGTGGGCGCAGCTGTGCTGACCACAGGCTTCGGGATGCTCGTGGTGGCGGTCCTGGCCCTGTATTTCTTGGCCTCGCTGCCCACCATGAAGGCCTGGGGCTATCGGCTCGTGCCTCGAACCCGCCGCCCGCGCATCCAGCACCTCGGTGAGAGGATCCTCAACGGCGTGGGCTACTACGTCATCGGCCAGGCCTGCGTGGCGTTCCTCAACGGTGTGGTGGCCTACATCGCGATCACCATCGCCGGTGTGCCATTCGGGGCCCTCTTCGCCGTCGTCGTCGGGGTACTGGCCTTCATCCCGCTGGTCGGACCGGTGACCGGCGGCTCACTCGTGACGCTCGTGGCCCTGACCGTGGACTGGCAGACGGCGCTGACCTTCGCGGCGATCTACTTCATCTACCTTCAGATCGAGGCCTACCTGGTCTCTCCGCGCATCATGTCCCGGGCGGTGAAGATCCCAGCCGCGGTCGCCGTGATCTCAGTGATCGCCGGAGGCACGCTGCTCGGCGTCCTGGGCGCCCTGATGGCCATTCCGACGGCGGCCGCCCTCATGCTGCTCATCCGTGAAGTGCTCATCACGCACCAGGACAGTCGCTGAACCCGCGCACCGCGTCCCACCGTCGACCTCAGCCGATCCGCCAGCAGTGGCTGTGCCAGTGGCGACGCTCCGCGGCGGCACGCTCGTCGCCGAAGATCGAGTCCGCCCGCCACGCCACCACGTGCGCGGTGCCGGCCGGGATGGCCAGGTGACATCCCGGGCAGATGTACTCCTTGGCCGCACCGGCTGCGGCGATCCGACGCACATGGTACTCCCCGTCACGGCGGGAGACCGTTCCCGCGGAGAATCCTCCGGCGGAGAGCAAGCCCGGATTCAGGGGACGGGCCTCGCGCTGCCATTTGGAGGGTCCGCGCCCGCCGCGCCGTGATCCTCGAGAGCCCTTCGCCATGGACCCCATTGTGGCAGAGCCGCCCCGGCATCTCACCGCACGGCGTGCACCGCACGCAGCGGCGGAGCGGGTAGGATCGATCACCGTGCGATTGGTGATTGCGACATGCTCCGTGACCTATGCCGGACGACTCAACGCCCACCTGGCCCAGGCGACCCGCCTGCTCATGGTCAAGGCCGACGGCGCGGTGCTCGTCCATTCCGACGGCGGCTCCTACAAGCCGCTGAACTGGATGTCCCCTCCGGCCACCCTGCGCGTCACTGAACCGGACGCCGAGGAGGCCGAGGCCGGCATCGTCGAGATCTGGACCGTCAAGGCCGATAAGAGCGACGACACCCTGCGCATCTCGCTCTCCGAGATCCACCATGACTCCAGCCACGAGCTCGGAGCGGACCCCGGGCTGGTCAAGGACGGGGTGGAGTCTGATCTGCAGCGGCTGCTCTCTGAGCAGATCGATCGTCTCGGCGATGGCCACAGCCTCATCCGCCGCGAGTACCCAACCCCGATCGGCCCGGTGGACATCCTGGCGAAGGGCCCCGGCGGCACCATCGCCGTGGAGCTGAAGCGGCGTGGGGACATCGACGGCGTCGAGCAGCTCACGCGCTACCTGGACCTGCTCAACAGAGACCCGCTGCTGGCCCCGGTGGAAGGCGTCTTCGCGGCGCAGCAGATCAGGCCGCAGGCGCGCACGCTGGCCGAGGACCGGGGCATCCGCTGCGTGGTCCTCGACTATGACGAGATGCGCGGCGTGGACGACGCCGAATCCCGCCTGTTCTGACCCCGCCCCGGCCTGACCTCCCCGCTTTCCATTCGGCACCAGCAGCGCTACGGCGCCAGAGGCCGAGCCCTGCGGTGCGCGCACACACGTAGGCCGCCGTCGGGCCCCTCACGGGGTTCGACGGCGGCCTACGTGTGTGTGAAGTGAGTGTGCCGGTCAGTCCGTGACCAGCTGGGCGTCGTCAGCGACGACGGTCACCCGGTCGGAGTCGACCGAGAAGAAGCCACCGTTGAGATGCGCCCGGACAGGGGCACCCTCCACCGGCTCGATGACTAGCTCACCGGAGGACAGCAGCGCCAGCACCGGAGTGTGACCGGGGAGGATCCCCATGTCACCCTCGATGGTGCGGCCACGGATCGCCTTCGCGGTCCCGGACCACACTGCGCGGTCCTGGGAGACCACCTGGACGTCGAGTTCAGCCATGATCTGTTCCTTCCCCGTGATGTCCGAAGACTCAGGAGTTCTTCTGCAGCTCGGCGTACTTCTGCTCGACGTCGTCCAGGCCACCGACGTTGTAGAACGCCTGCTCCGGAATGTGGTCGAGATCGCCGTTGCAGATCGCGTTGAAGCCCTCGACGGTGTCCTTGATCGGCACCGTCGAACCCTCGACGCCGGTGAACTGCACCGCGGTGTAGGTGTTCTGGGACAGGAACTGCTCGATGCGGCGGGCGCGCGAGACCATGATCTTGTCCTCTTCGGAGAGCTCGTCCACACCGAGGATCGCGATGATGTCCTGCAGTTCCTTGTTCTTCTGCAGGATCTGCTTCACGCGGGTCGCCGTGTCATAGTGCGCCTGACCGATGTACTGCGGGTCCATGATGCGCGAGGTCGAGCTGAGCGGGTCCACCGCGGGGTAGAGACCACGCGAGGCGATCGCACGCGAGAGCTCGGTGGTCGCGTCCAGGTGGGCGAACACGTTCGCCGGCGCCGGGTCGGTGTAGTCGTCGGCGGGGACGTAGACGGCCTGCATCGAGGTGATGGAGTGGCCGCGGGTCGAGGTGATGCGCTCCTGGAGCACACCCATCTCGTCCGCCAGGTTCGGCTGGTAGCCCACTGCCGAGGGCATGCGCCCCAGCAGGGTGGAGACCTCCATGCCGGCCTGGGAGAAGCGGAAGATGTTGTCGATGAAGAGCAGCACGTCCTGGTTCTTCACGTCCCGGAAGTACTCCGCCATCGTCAGAGCGGACAGCGCCACCCGCAGACGGGTGCCGGGCGGCTCATCCATCTGGCCGAACACCAGAGCGGTGTCCTTGAGCACGCCGGCCTCTTCCATCTCGACCCAGAGGTCGTTGCCCTCACGGGTCCGCTCACCGACACCGGCGAAGACCGAGGTGCCGCCGAAGTTTCGGGCCACACGCGTGATCATCTCCTGGATGAGCACGGTCTTGCCCACACCGGCACCACCGAACAGACCGATCTTGCCACCCTGGATGTAGGGGGTCAGCAGGTCGATGACCTTGATGCCGGTCTCCAGCATCTCGGTGGAGCCCTCCAGGGCCGCGAAGTTCGGAGGCTGACGGTGGATCGGCCAGCGGTCCTCGATCTCCAGCTCGGAGGTCGGCATGTCCAGGGTCTCCCCCAGGACGTTGAAGATGTGGCCCTTGACGGAGTCACCCACCGGCACGGAGATCGCCGAGCCGGTGTCGTGCACCGGCAGGCCACGCACGAGACCGTCGGCCCCCTGCATCGAGATGCCCCGGACGAGGTTGTCGCCCAGGTGCTGGGCTGTCTCGAAGGTGATCG
The DNA here is from genome assembly GCF_013410745.1 of Nesterenkonia xinjiangensis. NCBI lineage: Bacteria > Bacillati > Actinomycetota > Actinomycetes > Micrococcales > Micrococcaceae > Nesterenkonia > Nesterenkonia xinjiangensis. Next base: position 72,869 of record NZ_JACCFY010000001.1, read on the forward strand.
TCTTGGTCTCGCCGCCGAGGGTCACCTCGGTGGTCAACGCGTTGTAGATCTCCGGCATGGCGTCAGCAGGGAACTCGATGTCGACGACCGGGCCGATGACCCGGGCGATACGACCGGTCGCACCCGACGGAACGGCCACGGCGGACTGTTCTGCAGTACTGGCAGTCATCTCTCTCACTTCACTTGATGTTGGATGATGTCAAAGCGGTCAGTTCGGGCGGTCGTTGGCTCCGCCCCGTGGGCTGCTTAGCTCGCGGACAGCGCGTCGGCGCCCGCGATGAGCTCAGTGAGCTCCTGGGTGATCTCGGCCTGTCGTGCGTTGTTGCGCAGCAGCGTGTACTTGCGGATCAGCTCGTCGGCGTTGTCTGCGGCAGACTTCATCGCCCGCTGACGTGCGGCCAGCTCCGAGGCTGAGGCTTCGAGCATCGCCGAGAAGATGCGCGACTCGACGTAGCGCGGCAGCAGCGCGTCGAGCACGTCCTCCGGAGTCGGCTCGAACTCGTAGAGCGGCAGCAGCTCGTCCTCGGCCTCGACCTCTTTCTCGACGACGGCCAGCGGCAGCATCCGGTGGACCACCGGCTCCTGGCTGATCATCGACTTGAACTCGGTGTAGACCAGGTACAGCTCGTCCACGCCGCCCTCGGAGGCGTCCTGGACGAAGCGCTCGATCAGGGCATCCCCGATCTCGCGGGCGGTCTCCACCGCCGGAGAGTCAGTCCCTCCGGTCCAGACCTGGTCGTACTCACGCTCACGGAAGTCGAAGTACGCCTGGGCCTTGCGACCGTAGAGATACGGACGGACCTCCTTGTCCTCCTCGCGGAGGTAGGCGATGAGCGACTCGGCACGCTTGAGCACGTTGGTCGAGTAGGCACCGGCGAGACCGCGGTCAGAGGTCATGATCAGCACCGCCGCGCGGGTCGGGTTCTCCGACTTCTGCGTCAGCACATGCTCGATGTCGTCCTGCGAGGCCACGGCCGAGACCGCGCGGGTGATGGCCTCCGAATACGGCAGCGACGCGCGCACGCGCTGGCGCGCCTTGCCGATCCGCGAGGTCGCGATCAGCTCCATCGCTTTGAAGATCTTCTTCATCGACGAGGTCGATGCGATCTTCTCACGGTAGACCCGGATCTGGGCTCCCATGCTTGTCCTTCCCTGAAGTGGTCGGCTCCGCCGCCGACGTGGCGAAGAGCTGGCTCTGCAGCGAGCCCTCTCCTGTGCCGACGTCGACGGCTGGAGTCAGAGTCAGCTCGACTCAGCGGTCCTGAGCGACGATCTCTTCCTGACCGATCTCGTCCGCGGACAGCGCCTCGGCCTGCTCGTTGCCGACGATCGACTGCGGACCCTCCGCGTGGAAGGACCGCTTGAACTCCACGATGGCCTGCTCCAGCTCGGAGAGAGTGTCGTCCTCGAGCTTGCCGGACTCCGCGAGGTTGGTCAGCACGGTCGTCTTGCGACGCAGGTGCTCGATCCAGTCCTGCTCGAAGCGCTTGACGTCGTTGACCTCGACATCATCCAGGTGGCCCTTGGAACCTGCCCAGATGGAGACGACCTGCTCCTCGACCGGGTACGGGGAGTACTGCGCCTGCTTGAGCAGCTCCATCTGACGCTCACCGCGGACCAGCTGCTGACGAGTGGTCGGGTCGAGGTCCGAGGCGAACATCGCGAAAGCCTGCATGTCGCGGTACTGCGCGAGGTCCAGCTTCAGCGTGCCCGCCACCTTCTTCATGGCCTTGACCTGGGCTGCACCGCCGACGCGGGACACCGAGATGCCGACGTCGACCGCGGGGCGCTGGTTGGCGTTGAAGAGGTCCGACTGCAGGAAGATCTGCCCGTCGGTGATGGAGATGACGTTGGTCGGGATGTAGGCCGAGACGTCGTTGGCCTTGGTCTCCACGATCGGCAGTCCGGTCATCGAGCCGGCGCCCAGCTCGTCGGAGAGCTTCGCACAACGCTCCAGCAGACGGGAGTGCAGGTAGAAAACGTCGCCCGGGAAGGCCTCGCGCCCCGGCGGGCGGCGCAGCAGCAGCGAGACCGCACGGTAGGCCTCGGCCTGCTTCGAGAGGTCGTCGAAGATGATCAGGACGTGCTTGCCGCCGTACATCCAGTGCTGGCCGATGGCCGAGCCGGCGAACGGCGCAAGGTACTTGAAGCCCGCCGGGTCAGAGGCCGGCGAGGCCACGATGGTGGTGTACTCCAGCGCTCCCTGCTCCTCCAGCGTCTGGCGCACGGCCGCGATGGTGGAGGCCTTCTGGCCGACCGCGACGTAGATGCAGCGGACCTGCTTGGTGACGTCGCCGGAGTCCCAGTTCGCCTTCTGGTTCAGGATCGTGTCGATGGCGATGGCGGTCTTGCCGGTCTGACGGTCGCCGATGATCAGCTGACGCTGGCCACGGCCGATCGGGATCATCGCGTCGATGCCCTTGATGCCCGTCTGGAGCGGCTCGTGCACGGACTTGCGCTGCACGACCGAGGGGGCCTGGAGCTCCAGCGCGCGGCGACCCTCCGGCTCGATGTCCCCCAGGTCGTCGATCGGGGCTCCCAGCGGGTCCACGACGCGTCCCAGGAACTTGTCGCCCACCGGCACCGAGAGGACCTCGCCGGTGCGGTGCACCTCCTGGCCCTCCTCGATCCCGGAGAAGTCACCGAGGATCACGACGCCGATCTCGCGGGTGTCGAGGTTCTGAGCCAGGCCCAGGGTTCCGTCCTGGAAACGGAGAAGTTCGTTGGCCATGGTCGAGGGCAGTCCCTCGACGCGGGCGATGCCGTCGGCCGCCGAGATCACCCGTCCGACCTCGACGCGCTCGGTGCGCGCCGGGTCGTAGGACGCTGCGAACTCGTTCAAAGCATTGCGGACGTCGTCGGCGTTGATGGTCAAGTCGGCCATCTGCAGTCCCTGCTCTCCTGTGTCGTGGCCGCAGCTGCGGCCGAGTGGTTCAAAGATTCACGTGTATGCCAGCGCCATCGGCGCTGGATGTCAACGGCGCTGCGAGACGCGTGCGCTGCTCCGGGTCCCCGGATCAGCCTGCCAGTCTCCGGTTGAGGTCGTTGAGTCGTGTCGAGACCGTGGAGTCCACCACCTCGTCACCGACCTGCACCCGGATGCCGCCGACCACGGAAGGGTCGACGACGACGTCGAGTTTGAGCTCTCGTCCGAAGTAACGGTCAAGACTGGAGCTCAGCCGCCGCTGGTGGGCGACGTCGAGCTCCTTGGCGACGGTGACCTGGGCGATCCAACGCTGCTGACGCGCCGCCACCTGCCCGGCGAAGCGCTCCACGAGCGCCTCCGGACGCAGACCACGGGGAGCGGTCACCGCCCGATCGATGAGCAGACGGGCTTCAGCGCCGACTCCGGCGGAGAGACGCCCGGCCAGCTTCCGCTTGGCCTCGGCCTCCGCCTGAGGCTCGGTGAGCGCATGCTGCACCTCGTGAGAGGAGGACACCGCGCGCCTGAAGCTCAGGAGATCGGACTCCAGCGCCTCGAGACCCTCGAGACCGCCCTTCTCCGCCTGAACGGCGGCGACCGAGACCGCGAGACGCTCGACCGCGTCACCGAGGTCGCGCTCCCGGCTCCAGCGCTGTGAGGCCACGGCCTCGAGCACGGTCGCGGTGCCGGCCCGCACCTTGGCGCCGAAGAGCGCGCGCACCACAGAGGCACGATCCTGCGCCTCACGGGAAGGGTCGGTCAGGCTCCTGCGCAGCGCGGGCGAGGAGTCCAGCACGTCCAACGCGTGGAAGAGCTCAGCCGCGACCGCGAGCTCGGCACCGTCGAGCGTGTCCGCCAGCTGCTCCTGCAGCGAAGCGAAGGATTCTCCGGTCACCGCAGCCATTACTGTGCCGCTCCTGTCCTGTTCGACTGCTCGGCGTCGAGGTCAGCGAGGAAACGGTCCACCACGCGCTCTGAGCGGGCGTCATCCTCCAGAGCCTCTCCGACGATCCGGCCGGCCAGCTGCGTCGCCAACGCGCCGACGTCCTGGCGCAGCGTCACGGCCGCCTGCTGGCGCTCCGCTGCGATCTGCTGCTGAGCCTGCTCGGTGATGCGAGCAGCCTCTGCCGCCGCCTTCTCCTTGTGCTCGGCGACGATCTGAGCGCCCTCCGCGCGAGCCTCCTCGCGGATGCGGCTGGCCTCGGCACGGGAGTCAGCCAGGTTCTGCTCGTACTCGGCCTTCATCGCCTCGGCCTCGGCCATGGCCTCCTCGGCCTGGCTCAACCCACCCTCGATCGCCGTGCGGCGATCCTGGTAGGCCTTCTCGAAGGCCGGAGCGATGAACTTCACCACGACGGCGAGCAGCGCCAGGAAGCCCAGGATGACGACAAGGGTCTCCCAGAGGTTGGGAACCAGCGGGTTGGCGTCCTCGGCCGCTGCCTGGATCAGTGAAGTGCTGATCATGTGTTCACCCATTTTCACTAGTCAGACGGTCTGAAGGGGGTCCAGGCCAGCTGCACCCCTCACACGGGCTGTGTCAGAGCCTGGTCAGATCACGAAGGCGAAGACGATCGCCAGGACGAAGACCGCCTCAGCCAGGGCGAAGCCGAGGATGGCGATCGGCTGGAGGACACGCTGGGCCTCGGGCTGGCGAGCGACACCGTTGATGTACGCGGCGAAGACCAGGCCGATGGCGATGGCAGCACCGAGACCGGCGATGCCCATGCCGAGCATGTTCAGGGATCCATCCATGGAATTTCTCTCTTTCTGTCTCGATCCCGGTGCGTGTCACCGGGACTGTCTCTGGTCGTCCGGCCGGGGCTGCCGGCCGGACGATCGTTTCTGCGGGTGGGGCGCTCCGTGGAGAGCTCCCCGGGTCTGCGTTCTTGTCCTCGTGCCGATCGCGAGTCTGCCGATGCGGAAGGACGGGGTCAGTGGCGTCGGCCTCGATCGAACCCTGGATGTAGATCGCCGTCAGCAGCGCGAAGACGAAGGCCTGAAGGACCATCATGATCAGTTCCAGGAAGTAGAGCGGGATGGAGCCGAGCAGGATCAGGAAGCCCAGACCGCTGGAGCCGATGCCTTCCTGCTGGGCGATGAGGAACTCCGCACCGGAGCCGGCCAGCATCACGATGATGTGACCTGCCAGCATCACGGCCATCAGACGCAGCGAGTGGGTCAGCGGGCGGATGAGGAAGTTCGAGAGGAACTCGATGGGGACCAGAAGCGGCAGCAGCCACTTCGGCACGCCCGAGGGCACGGTCATCAGTTTCACGAAGCGACCGCCGTGGAGCTTGAAGCCCATGCCGATCCAGGTCACCCAGATGATCGCGGCGATGGCGTAGGCCGAGCCGGCGTGGGAGAAGGTCGGCATCTGCAGGAGGGGCACCGCGCCGAAGAGGTTGTTGAACAGCACGAAGAAGAAGACCGTGAAGAGGAACGGCACCCACGGTTTGAAGTGCTTCTCCCCGAGGATGTCCCGCCCCAGGCTGTTCCGCACGAAGGAGTAGCCACCCTCGGCGATGAACTGGAGCCTCGACGGCACCAGCTCGTGCTTCCGGATGGCGAACATGAAGAACCACCAGATGGCCAGCACGGCGAGGATGACCATCAGCATGTTCTTGCCGAAGCCGGTCCCCCATTCCGCCATCCACGGGAAGATCTCCGGAAGATGGGTCTCACTGATCGTCGGCGGGGTGAAACCACCCTCGTCGGCGGCTACGAGCGCAAGCGACTGCAACGCTGGTCCTCTCTGCGGTGTCCGTCATCGGGCACATGGGGCATGGGCCCCGGGCATCGGCGAGCCGGAGGGTCTCCGTCTCTACGTCGTTCTCGGCGCGATCGGCGGATGCTCTCCAGTGACATGCACACAGAGATATCCCTCAACCCCGGAACGGGGATGAGCTGGGGAATGGTGGTTGGACAGAATCCATCACCGTGATGCGGCCCTCAGTCAGCCTATCAAAGACCGAGGGGACGCACGGCACCTCCCTCGCGCCAGGTACAACTGTACTACGAGCTGTAGAAGTCCACGTCACTGTGACTCACCCCTCGCGACCTCACCCGCACAGCCGTCTCGGTCCGAGGACTCGTGCGACTCCGCCGGAACCAGCACGCAGGAGACGGCTTCAGCCCTCTTCGGGATCGACGGCGATGCGCATCCTCATGAAGGCAGTGATCTCGGCGATCTGCCAGACCACGACGACCCCGGCTGCGGGGAAGAGCGTCCATCCGGGGACGATCCACCCCGGTGCGGGCACCGAGGTCAGCACCACTGCCAGCAGGATGATCTTCACCGCGAATCCCAGCATGAAAGCCGTGATCGCCTGGGCGGGGACCACTCGCTCCGCGATGTCCACCAGCAGCAGGCTCAGCGCCGAGAACACGACCACGATCATTCCGCCGAGAGACGCGCTGAGCGCGGCGTCGGCACCGGCGACCGCCAGGCCGGCCAGAGCGGCGAGCAGCGTCGCGGAGACGCCCGCCGCCAGGGAGACCAGGAGCACCCTCCTCCAGCCGGTGGCACGCGGGAACAGCTTCGTCGTCATCCAGACCTCTCTCGTCGGGCGCGCAGGGCCCGCTCCGCCGCCTGTCGGTTCACCCTGCGGGCTCGGCGGCGCAACCAGGGGCTCAGGGTCAGGGCAGTGGCGGCACCCAGGGTGCCCAGCATCACCAAGCTCACGAACCACCATGGCAGGAAGCTGAAGGAGACCGCGCCGAAGGAGAAGAGTGCGGACCACAGGTAGAGGAGCAGCACCGCCTGCGGATGGGAGTATCCGCCGTCGACCAGTTTGTGATGCAGGTGTCCGCGGTCCGGGCTGAAAGGTGACGCCCCGCGGGCAGTGCGCCGGATGACGGCCAGCGCCAGGTCCAGGAGCGGCAGCAGCGTGACCGCCAGCGGCAGCAGGATCGGCATGTAGGCAGGGACGTTGCGGAAGCGCCAGCCCTCGGAGAGCTGCCCGACGTCCGAGGTCACCGCCACCGCACCGGCGGCCATCACCAGACCCAGCAGCATCGCCCCAGTGTCGCCCATGATGATGCGCGCGGGATGGAAGTTGTGCGGCAGGAAGCCCAGGCAGGCGCCCACCATCACGGCCATGAGCAGGGTGACGAGGTTGGAGGCGTCGAACTGATTGATCGACAGGGTCAGCAGATAGCTGTAGATGAAGAACGCGCTGCCGCCGATCGCCGCGACCCCCGCGGCCAGCCCGTCGAGACCATCGATGAAGTTGAAGGCGTTGATGGTCAGCACGACCAGGAACACCGTCAGGGCCGCCTGGACCGGGGCATCCCCCACTCCCAGCCAGCCGACCGGCATCACTTCCAGCCGCACGCCGTGGATCACGAGCAGAACTCCGGCGCCGATCTGGCCGATCAGTTTGAGGAACCAGTGGATGTCCCAGGCGTCGTCGGCCATCCCCACGATGAGGATCAGCACCATGGCGGCGAACACCCCGCGCACCGGGGTGAGATCGGCGAAGATGCCGCTCAGGTACGGCACTGCGGCCGCGGCCGCCAGACCCACCACCATACCCAGGAACATCCCTGCCCCGCCCCAGCGGGGCAGGGTCTGCCGGTGCATGTCCCGGTCACGGACGGGCGTGTAGACGCCCAGCGTGAGCGCGACCGTGCGCACCAGCGGCGTGACGGCATAGGTCACCACCGCGGAGATGGTGAGCACGATGAGGAAATAGATCATGAGGACGTCGGGGGCCCTTCAGCCCTCGGTGCCGCTGGAGGTGGTGTCCGACTGAGCACCGTGCACCTCGGGGACCACCGCCTGCAGCTCGGCCAGACTGATCGCACCCTCACGCACCACCTGCGGCGGTGTCACGGTGCAGTCCACGATCGTCGAGGGGCGTGTGGTGTCCCGCTCACCGTCGTCGAGGTAGACGCTCACAGCCTCTCCGAGCATCTCGCGGGCCTGCGCCACCTCGGTCGCGGCCGGCAGGCCGGTCCGATTGGCAGAGGAGACCGCCATCGGCCCCGTCTGGTTGAGGAGGTCGAGGGCGAGGTCGTCTGCGGGCATCCGCAGCGCCACGGTGCCACGGGTCTCCCCCAGGTCCCAGGCCAGTGAGGGCTGGGACCGCAGGATGAGGGTCAGCGCGCCGGGCCAGAGGGCCTCGGCGAGAACTCGTGCGGCCTCCGGCACCTCGTCAGCCAGCGCGTCCATGACAGCCTGGCGTCCGATGAGCACCGGCGGTGGCATGGTCCGGTTCCGTCCCTTGGCGGCCAGCAGGATGCTCACCGCCTGCGGGGAGAAGGCGTCCACGCCGATCCCATAGACGGTGTCGGTGGGGATGACGACGCATTCGCCTCGCTGCACAGCATCACGGGCCGCGGCGATCCCCTCGGAACGGGCTTCGAGATCATGACAGTCGACAATCTGGCTCACGCGCGTCATTCTCCCATGCTTGTGCCGCTGGACGGGCGGTGCCCTCGAGCTGTGTCTGGTCGGGCGGCATCGCCACGACCGCGGTCCAGGTCCTGGTCCGCGCGGCGCAGTCGGAGGGCGCTGGTGGCACGGTCCCGTCCGGTGAGGTCCTGGTGAGTGCGCACCTGCGCGAATCGCCGGTCGGACAGCAGCCGGTCTGCAATCGCTCGTGCCTGCGCCTCGGCGTGCTCCATGATCATCCAGCCTCCGTCGATCAGCAGCGACGCGGCGGCCTCCACCACGGCCAGCGGCATCTCCAGACCGTCCGCCCCGCCGCCGTAGAGGGCCAGTCCGGGGTCATGCTCCCGGACCTCGATCTCGGTGGGCACCATGTGCGGCGGGATGTAGGGCGGGTTGGACACGACGACGTCGAAGCTCGCCTGCCATTCCTCGGGCAGGCGGCGCAGATCTCGGCGGTGCAGCGTCACCCCGTGCGGGGTGAGGTTCTCCTCCGCCCAGGCCGCCGCCTGGTCCGAGAGCTCCACGGCGTGCACCTCAGCCGACGGGTGCTCCGCGGCGATCGATGCGGCCAACGCGCCGGAGCCGGTGCCGAGATCGATCACCCGCGGGGACGCGGTCGGCTGTGACCTCAGATGGTCCAGCACCGCCTGCGCGACCTGCTCCGTCTCGGGCCGAGGGATGAACACTCCCGGCCCGACGCGCAGCTCCAGCCCGCGGAACGGTGCCAGACCGGTCAGGTGCTGCAGCGGCACACGGCGGGTGCGCTCGTCGACCAGCGATTCGTACCGAGCCGCCGTGGCCTCGTCGACCGGTGAACCGACCAGCGCCAGAGCGACTGCCCGTCCCCTGCCTTCATCCAGCACGTGGGCCAGCAGCAGCTCGGCGTCCGCACGTGGCGACGGCACCTGGGCCGCGGTGAGACGGTCCACGGCCGCGCGCAGCAGGTCATCGAGCGCAGTCTGCGTCTCCGCTCCCCCGCCGATCATGTGCGGGAGTCCTCGGCCAGTGCGGCGAGCCGCTCCTGCTCGTCCAGCTGGAGGCAGGACTGCACCACAGCCTCCAGATCTCCGTCCATGACGGCGTCGAGGTTGTAGGCCTTATAGCCGGTGCGGTGGTCCGCGACGCGATTCTCCGGGTAGTTGTACGTGCGGATCCGCTCCGAACGGTCCATGGTCCGCACCTGGGACCTGCGCACCTGGGAGTTCTCCGCGTCGATCTGTTCCTGTTGGTGGGCCAGCAGTCGGGACCGGAGCACTCTCATCGCGGCGTCCTTGTTCTGCAGCTGCGACTTCTCGTTCTGCATGGCGACCACGATGCCGGTGGGCAGGTGAGTGATGCGCACCGCGGAGTCCGTGGTGTTCACGCTCTGGCCGCCCGGCCCGGACGAGCGGTAGACGTCGATCTTCAGGTCGTTCTGCTGGAGCTCGATCTCCTCAGGCTCCTCGACCTCCGGGAGCACCAGGACCCCCGCGGCGGACGTGTGGATGCGCCCCTGGGACTCCGTCTCCGGGACCCGTTGGACGCGGTGCACCCCACCCTCGAACTTCAGGTGGGCGAAGACGCCCAGTGCGGGGTCGGTCGCGCCGGACCGGATCGACATCTGGACATCCTTGTAGCCGCCCAGGTCCGAGGGCGTGGAGGAGATGATCTCCGTCTTCCAACCCTTCGACTCGGCATACCGGGTGTACATGCGCAGCAGATCCGCGGCGAACAGTGCAGCCTCGTCCCCGCCGGCGCCTCCCTTGACCTCGATGATCACATCGCGGACGTCGTTCTCATCCCGCGGGATGAGCATGCGCAGCAGACGCTCCGCGGCGGAGTCGAGCTGCTCCCGCAGCAGGATGGCCTCGGCGGCGAAGTCGGCGTCCTCCTCCGCGAGCTCCTGGGCCGCCTCGAGGTCCTCGGTGAGCTGGAACCACCGACGGTGGGCCTCCACCACGCCGCCGAGCCGTGCATAACGACGACCCAGTCGGCGGGCGAGGGCCTGATCAGCATGGACATCAGGGTCGGCGAGGCGTTCCTGAAGCTCAGCATGTTCGGCCAGCAATGTGTCGACCGAGTCGAACATGCGCTTCTCGATGAGGGGATCTGGGACTGCCATGGGGACGGTGACCTTCTTCTGCCGGACGAGAGGGACGGGCGGGCGATGCGACGACGGCGCCGGGAGAGGGCTGTGCGCCCTCTCCCGGCGCCGTCTGTCGTCGTCGGGCCGCTAGTCCTTCTTGTTCTTGTCCCCCAGCGCCGTCTTGCTGGCCAGCATCAGGAACTCCGCGTTCGAGCTGGTCTCCTTGAGCTTGTTGATGAGCAGCTCGAGACCCTGCTGCTGCTCCAGTCCGGAGAGGACACGGCGCAGCTTCCACATGATCTTGATCTCCTCGCCGGAGAGCAGGTTCTCCTCGCGGCGAGTGGAGGACGCGTTGACGTCCACCGCCGGGAAGATACGGCGGTCGGCGAGGTGCCGCGAGAGACGCAGCTCCATGTTGCCGGTGCCCTTGAACTCCTCGAAGATGACCTCGTCCATCTTGGATCCGGTCTCCACCAGCGCCGTGGCGAGGATGGTCAGCGAGCCGCCGTTCTCGATGTTCCGTGCCGCGCCGAAGAAGCGCTTCGGCGGGTAGAGAGCATTGGCGTCCACACCACCGGAGAGGATCCGGCCGGAGGCCGGGGCAGCGGTGTTGTAGGCGCGGCCCAGGCGGGTCATGGAGTCCAGCAGCACGACGACGTCCTTGCCCAGCTCCACCAGTCGCTTGGCCCGCTCGATGGCGAGCTCCGCGACGGTGGTGTGGTCATCGGCCGGCCGGTCGAAGGTCGAGGCGATGACCTCGCCGTCGACGGTGCGCTGCATGTCCGTGACCTCTTCAGGGCGCTCGTCGACCAGCACCATCATGAGGTGGACCTCAGGGTTGTTGATCTTGATCGACTGCGCGAGCGCCTGCAGGATCATCGTCTTGCCCGCCTTGGGCGGGGAGACGATGAGACCACGCTGGCCCTTGCCGATGGGAGCCAGCAGATCGATGACTCGAGGGCTGACCTTCTTGGGGTCGCCCTCCAGACGCAGCCGCTCCTGCGGGTACAGGGGCACCAGCTTGGAGAAGTCGACGCGGTCCGTGTTGGACTCGGCCGGCCGGCCGTTGACCGACTCCAGCTTCACCAGCGCGTTGAACTTCTGACGCTTGTTCTGGTTCTCGCCCTCGCGCGGGGCGCGGATGTGGCCGTGGACGGCGTCACCCTTGCGCAGCGTGTAGCGCTTGACCTGCGCCAGCGAGACATAGACGTCGTTCTGCCCGGGAAGGTATCCGGAGGTGCGGATGAACGCGTAGTTGTCGAGGACGTCGAGGATGCCGGCGACCGGCACCAGGACATCGTCCTCGGTGAACTCGGTGTCGTCGACCTCAGGATCGTTGCGTCCCCGACGACGGTTGCCGCGCTCATTGCGGTTGCGGTTCCGCCGGTTGCGGCGCCCGCCCTCGCCGTCGCGACCACCATCACGGTTGCCATCACGACCACCATCACGGTTGCCGTCACGACCACCATCGCGGCTGTCGCGGCTGTCACGACCACCATCACGGCTGTCACGACCGCCATCGCGGCTGTCACGGCCACCGTCACGGCCGCCGCGGCCTTCGTTCTGGCCCTTCTGGCCGGAGCGCTGACCGTCCTTCTGGCCTCCACGCTGGTCGCCCTTCTGACCCTCGCGCTGCTCGCCCCTCTGGGGCTGGTCCTCACCGCGGCCACGACGGCCACGGCCGCGCTGCTGATCCTGCTTGGAGGACTCGCCGCCCCCCTGGCGGTTGTCCTGGCGGGCGTCCTGGTCCCTGCCCTGATCCTTGCCCTGCGACTTCTCCGAGGACCTGTCGCGGTCCTTGTCACCGGTGTCTGCACGGTCGTCGCGGCCGGAGTCGGCATCCTGCTCGGCCGGCTTCTCCGCCTGATCCGAGCCCTTCGGGCCCTTCGACCCCTTGGCGGAGTCCTTCGGGCTGTCCTTGCTGGAGTCCTTGGCGGAATCCTTCTTGGCACGCTCCTCGCGGTCCGCGACGGCCCCGCCGCGCTGGTGGGCGGAGATCGCCTCGACCAGGGCAGACTTGCGCATCCGGGAGCTTCCCGTGATGCCGAGCTGCTGGGCGAGCGCCTGCAGCTGGGCGAGCTTCAGTCCCGCGAGCCCGGCAGCCTTGCCGTCGGCACCCTCGGTCTCGGTGCCCTCGGCCTTCTCCGTCTTCTTCGCGGCGGAGGCCCTCCTCTGGGTGGTCTTCTTCTCCGCCGGGGCCGAAGTCTCGGCTGTCACGGCGGTCTGTGTCGAGCCGCTCGTCTCGGTGGACTCGGCTCCCTGAGCCTGAGCGGTCTCAGTGGTGGTGTCTGTCACGAAGGATTCCTTCCCCCTCGTCAGGCAGGGGCGGCGCGGGGCGTCTCGGTGCAGAGGTGATCTGCGCGGTTGACGCGGTCCGACGTCGTCGTCCTGCATCGTGTCTTCAACGGCTCCTCAGATGGCCGTCGGCCTGTTCGTCCACTTCCACGCGTCCACAGTCGGGAGAGATTCTCTCTGATGGCTCCGGAACGTCATGCCGACATCGCAAGGCGCGTCCTGTTCCGGGTCGAAGCCCGGAGGCTGGACATGGTGCGCACAGAGAAGAAAGCGACTCGCGCAGAAGAAGTACGGCGATCATCCGCAGGAACTGTGATGTCGTCCTGAGAACTGTGCGGAGTGCTGTCCACGGGAGAACCTCATCCGACCATTGGTCGCATGGGCTGCTGCCGTTGAGCACACCGCGGCGATCACCGCGGGTACCCCTCCACTGTAGCACCTGTGCGGCTGATCGGAAGGATCGCGGGACGCCACGTGTCGCTCGCGATCCCCTCATGTGCGTCGATGTGCGCCTGGGCCTCACGGGCCGACGACTCGCCGTCGGCGAGCACCAGCACCGAGGGACCCGCGCCTGAGATCATTGCGGCGTGCCCCGCGGCCCGCAGCGAGTCGACCAGGGCCATCGACGGGGCGAAGGCGGCGCGCCGCTGCTCCTGATGGAGGCGGTCCTCCGTGGCGGCGAGCAGCAGCTCGGGCGCGGTGGTCAAGGCGTGGACCAGCAGCCCGGTGCGCGCCGAGTTGGCCGCCGCCACCGCATGGGGGACGGTCTCGGGCAGCACCCCACGAGCCTCCGCGGTGGACTGCTCGAAGTCAGGCACGGCCAGCACGGGGCGCAGCCGTTCGTGCGGGATCAGCGGGGTGGTGCGGAAGAGCTCCCCCTCCTGCCAGGACAGGGCCACTCCCCCACGCAGTGCGGGCACGTAGTTGTCCGGGTGCCCCTCGACACGCGCACCGATCTGCAGCTTCTCCTCCTCGGAGAGCCCCACCGGCAGCAGCGCGTCGGCGACGACGACGGCAGAGGCGACGGCGGCAGCGGATGACCCCAGGCCTCGGCTGTGGGGGATCTGGTTCCGGGCACTGACCTGGAGGTCAGGGAGCCGGTACCCCTTCCGAGCCAGGATCTGCCCGACCAGCGAAACGACCAGGTGGGACACGTCGCGAGGCAGGGTGGATGCGCCCTCTCCCTCCACGGTCACTGAGATCCGCGGCTGCGCAGGGTCCTGGCACGGCGAGGCGACCACGTCGATGACGTCGTACAGCTGCAGTGCCATGCCCATGCAGTCATAGCCGGGACCGAGGTTCGCCGACGTGGCGGGCACCCGCAGCCGGAAGGAGAACGTCTCCTCCAGCGGCTCCGCGAGCTCCTGCACGTGGCCGCCGGTCGCGCTCACAGTCCCAGCTGGCGTGCGACGGTCTCCACGTCCTGCGGGAGGCGCGTGGGACTGATGTCACTGCCGTCGGCGTTCTTCAGGGCCCAGTCGGGATCCTTGAGACCGTGCCCGGTCACCGTGATGACGACCTTCGACCCGGCCCGCACCTCACCGGCTGCGTGCTTGCGGATCAGCCCCGCCACGCCGGCGGCCGAGGCGGGCTCGACGAAGACACCCTCCTTGGAGGACAGCCAGCGGTGTGCCGCGAGGATTTCCTCGTCGGTGACCGCTTCGATGACGCCGCCGGACCCTTCACGGGCGGCCTCGGCCTGCTCCCAGGAGGCCGGGTTGCCGATGCGGATCGCGGTGGCGACGGTGTCCGGCTCGGTGATCGGGTGGCCTTCGACGATCGGGGCCGCTCCGGCGGCCTGGAAGCCCCACATGATCGGGGTCCGGGTGGCCTGAGGGGCCAGCGGCTCGGCCCCCTCTCCGTGGTGCGGGTTGCTCCAGGAGGTCGCGTACTCCTGGTACCCCTTCCAATACGCGGTGATGTTGCCGGCGTTGCCGACGGGCAGGAGGTGCAGGTCCGGAGCGTCGCCGAGTGCGTCGACCACTTCGAAGGCACCGGTCTTCTGCCCCTCGATGCGGGCGGGGTTCACAGAGTTGACCAGAAAGACCGGATAGGCCTCGGCAAGTTTGCGGGCGACGTCGAGGCAGCCGTCGAAGTTCCCGTCGATCTGGATCAGCTCGGCACCGTGGGCCACGGCCTGGCTGAGCTTGCCCATGGCGATCTTCCCTGCTGGGACCAGCACCGCGCAGGTCAGCCCCGCCTGGGTGGCGTAGGCCGCGGCGGAGGCGGAGGTGTTCCCCGTGGAAGCGCAGACCACGGCCTTGGCCCCCTGAGCCACCGCGGCAGTGATGGCCATGGTCATCCCACGGTCCTTGAAGGAGCCGGTGGGATTCATACCCTCCACTTTGAGGTGGACCTCACCATCGATGAGCTCGGAGAGCGCCGGGGCGTGCACCAGAGGCGTTCCACCTTCCCCCAGGCTGATGATGCGGGTGTCGTCGTCGACCGGGAGACGGTCGGCGTATTCGCGGATCACTCCGCGCCACTGGTGCGCCACGGCGTTGCTCTCCTGTTCCTGCGGATCTGACGATGGGCGGGCGGGCCTGTCTCGAAGGCCCGCCCGTCGAGGCTACTGTTCGATCTCCACGCGCAGCACCGAGGTGACGGCGCGCACGACCTCGAGGGCCTTGAGGGTGGCGACCGTCTCCGCCAGGGACTTCTCCTGGGCGGGGTGGGTGACCACCTGCAGCACGGCGCCGTTGTCGTGGTCGGTGTCGACCTCACCGTCCACGGAGACGATCCCTGGCTGCCGCATCGCTTCGATGGAGACGTGGTGGTCGGCGAAGACGCGGGCGATCTCAGCGATCACGCCCTCCTCGTCGGCCACCTCCATGTCGATGTAGTACTGGGTGCGGGCCTTCTCGATCGGCAGCGCCGGCACGATCTCCGCCGGTTCCGAGGGCTCCAGCACCGTCGTGCCCTGGCGCAGTAGGCGTGCGGCAGAGACGAGATCGCCCAGCACGGCCGAGGAGGTGGGCACCCCGCCGGCGCCCTGGCCGTAGAACATAAGCTCACCGGCGTTCTCCGCGACCACGAAGACGGCGTTGAAGGCCCCGCGCACGCTGGCCAACGGATGGGTCCGGGGAAGCAGCGTCGGGTGCACACGCAGCACCGCGCCCTCTCCGTCGAACTTCTCCGCGATGGCCAGCAGCTTGATCACATAGCCGGACGCCGCGGCCGCTTCGATGTCGGCGCCGGTCACCGCGGTGATGCCCTCGCAATGGACGTCATCGATGGTGAACGGCGCGTGGAAGGCCAGGGCGCCCAGGATCGCCGCCTTGGCGGCCGCGTCGTGCCCCTCGACGTCGGCCGTCGGGTCCGCCTCCGCGTAGCCCAGGCGCTGGGCCTCGGAGAGCGCGTCCTCGAAGGCCGCACCGGTGGTGTCCATCTGGTCGAGGATGTAGTTCGTGGTGCCGTTGACGATGCCCATCACCTTGGTGATGCGGTCACCGGAGAGGGACTCCTGGATCGGCCGCAGGATCGGGATGGCGCCACCCACGGAGGCCTCGAAGTGGAGCGGCGCGCCGGTCTCGGCGGCGGTCGCAGCGAGCTCCCCGCCACGGACGGCGAGAAGCGCCTTGTTGCCGGTCACGACGCCCGCGCCCCGGCGCAGCGCACGATCGATCAGCGCGCCCGCCGGCTCCAGCCCTCCGAGCAGCTCGATGACCAGGTCGGCCTGGTCCACCAGGGACTCGGCATCCGTGGTGAGCAGCTCACCGGGGATCCGCCAGTCACGGGGGGCCTCGACGTCGCGCACGGCGACACCGATCAGCCGGACCGGCGCACCGACCCGGGCGCTGATGAGGTCACGCTCCTCCACGAGAGTCCGTGCCACCTGGGCACCGACGCTCCCTGCTCCGAGCAGTCCGATCGTCAGCGGTTCTGCGGCGCTGGCCATGGTCACCCCGTTCTGTGTGCGGTCGTGGTCAGGTCGTCAGGGCTGCCATCGTCTCGAGCGCCCCGCGGGATGGTCGGCGCAGGCACACACCTGCGGACGGCTCTCAGCCTCCCGGCAGGTAGCCGGTGTCGCGGCCGAGCATCTGCTCCTCGGTCTCGCGGCGGATGAGCACCTGAGAGGCCCCGTCCTTCACCGCGACGACTGCGGGCCGGGTCAAGCAGTTGTAGTTGCTCGAAAGCGAATGGCAGTAGGCACCGGTCGCGGGGACCGCGATGAGGTCGTCCCGCGCCGTCGTCGTCGGCAAGTATACGTCGCGGACGACGATGTCTCCGGATTCGCAGTGTTTGCCCACTATGCGAGACAGGACATGCTCCCCGGTCACCTGTCGACCGGCGAGCACCGCTGAGTAGTCAGCGTCGTAGAGGACGCCGCGGGCGTTGTCGCTCATCCCTCCGTCGACGGCGACGTAGCGGCGTGACAGGGTCTCACCCGCCGGCCCGTCGACCTGCACGTCCTTCTGCACGCCGACTCGATAGAGGGTCACCCCGGCGGGTCCGACGAGGGCTCGGCCGGGCTCGATGGAGATCCGCGGGATCGCGATGCCCGCCTTCGCGCTGGCGCTTCGGACCGCCCCGGCCAGAGCCTGTGCGATCTCCTGCGGCTGACGCGGAGCATCCGCCTCGGTGTAGGCGATGCCGTGCCCTCCACCGAGGTCCAGCTCAGGGAGCTCCGTTCCGTGGACCTCCCGGACCTGCCCGAGCAGGCCGATGAGCTTGGCTGCGGCGACTTCGAAGCCCTCGGGCTCGAAGATCTGCGACCCGATGTGACAGTGCAGCCCGCGCAGCTCGATGTGCTCGGCCGCCAGCGCCCGCTCCACCGCGGTCCAGGCAGGGGACCCGGCGAAGGGATTCCCGCCGGTGGTCCGCCCCGCATCCTCGATCGAGGCCGGGGTCAGGGAGAGCCCGAACTTCTGGTCCTCGTGCGCGGTGGCGATGTACTCATGGGTCGAAGCGTGCACCCCGGGGGTCAGCCGCAGCATCACGGGAGCGGCGACCCCGGCGGCCGCCGCCAGCTGCTCGATGCGCTCCAGCTCGTCGAGGGAATCGGCGATGATGCGCCCGATGCCTGCCTCCAGAGCCCGGCCGATCTCCGCGTCGGACTTGTTGTTGCCGTGCAGCCCGATCCGGGAGGGCTCGACCCCGCCGGCCAGCGCAAGGGCGAGCTCGCCGCCGGAGGCGGTGTCCACGCACAACCCTTCCTCTGCGGCCCAGCGGGCGACGTGGGTGCTCAGGAAGGCCTTGCCGGCGTAGAAGACGTCGACCTCCGCCTCCGGAGCGAAGGCCTCCGCGAAGGCGCGCCGGAAGGCCCGGGCACGAGCGCGGAAGTCGGCTTCGCTGATGACATAGAGCGGGGTGCCGTGCTGCGCGGCGAGACTGACGACGTCGACACCGCCGAGCACCAGGCGCCCTTCGGGGTCGCGGTGGGCGTCTGCCGGCAGCAGCTGCCGCTCCAGTGCGGCCGAGTCGGTGAGCGGGCGCAGCCATTCGGGGGCCAGCGGATGTGGTGCGGTGATCGCCTCGGCCATCGGGCTCACATCCTCTCCGGGGCGGAGACGCCGAGCAGGGCGAGACCGTTGCGCAGCACCTGGGCGGTGGCATCGTTGAGCCAGAGTCGGGTGCGGTTGGTGTCAGTGATCTCCTCGCCGGCGCGGGGCACCATGCGACAGGTGGCGTACCAGGAGTGGTAGGCCGCCGCGATCGACTCGAGGTGGCGGGCCACTCTGTGGGGCTCGCGCATCTCGGCGGCACGGGCGACGACGGAGGGGAACTTCCCGAGGTGGGCCAGCAGCTCCTCCTCCGCGGTGTGGGAGAGCAGCGCGGCGTCGAAACCGGTGCGGTCCACGCCCGCCTCGACGGCGTTGCGCGCGGCGGCGCAGGCGCGGGCATGGGCGTACTGGACATAGAAGACCGGGTTGTCGTTGGTCTTCGACCGCAGCAGCTCCGGGTCGATGTCGATCGGCGAGTCCGCGGGGAAGCGGGCCAGCGTGTAGCGCAGAGCATCGGCCCCCAGCCAGGTGATCAGGTCGGCCAGCTCGATGATGTTTCCGGCGCGCTTGGAGAGCTTGGCTCCCTTGACGCTCATCAGCTGGCCGATGAGGATCTCGATGTTGCGGTCGGGGTCGTCCCCGGCACAGGCGGCGATGGCCTTGAGCCGGACCACGTAGCCATGGTGGTCCGCCCCGAGCAGGTAGATCTTCTCCTCGAAGCCGCGCTCCCGCTTCGAGAGGTAGTAGGCGGCGTCGGCGGCGAAGTAGGTCGGCTCACCGTCGGCCTTGAACAGCACGCGATCCTTGTCATCGCCGAAGTCGGTGGTGCGCAGCCAGACGGCGCCGTCGCGGTCCTCGATATGGCCCTGGCCGCGCAGCGTCTCCACCGCTGCGGCCACTTTGCCGTCATCGTGGAGGGACTGCTCGGAGAAGTAGACGTCGAAGTGCACGCCGAACTCCGCAAGGGTGTCCTTGATCTGCCCGAACTGCGCCTGGTAGGCGAGCTCTCGGACGATGGGCAGGGCCTCCTCCCGCGGCAGGTCCACCAGGTCGGCGCGCGCCGCGAGGGCCTCCTGGGCCAGCTCCTGAGTGTACTCCCCCGGGTAGCCGCCCTCGGGGACGGCTTCCCCGTGGAGACGCGCCAGCACCGAGGCCGCGAAGACGTTCATCTGGTTGCCGGCGTCGTTGATGTAGTACTCGCTGGTGACCTCGGCGCCGGAGGCACGCAGCAGGCGGGCGAGCGCGTCTCCCAAGGCCGCCCATCGGGTGTGGCCCAGGTGCAGGGGCCCGGTGGGGTTCGCTGAGACGAACTCCATGTTGATGGTGTGTCCGGCCAGCGCCTCGTTGTGCCCGAAGGTCTCCCCGGTCTCCACGATCGTGCGCGCCAGCTGACCGGCCGCCGCGGCGTCGAGGGTGATGTTGATGAAGCCAGGTCCGGCGATCTCCACCGCCGCGATGCCCTCGGCTTCGCGCAGCCGAGCGGCGAGCAGCTCGGCAAGCTGCCGAGGTGCCATGCCCGCCTTCTTGGCCAGCTGCAGAGCCACGGTGGAGGCCCAGTCGCCGTGGCCTCGGCTCTTGGGTCGCTCGATGATGATCGTCTCAGGGATCTCGACGGTCAGCTCACCGGCCTCGACGGCCTCGGAGAGCACATGGGTCACTGCTGAGGAGAGTTCTTCGGGAGTCACCCGAACAGTCTACGGCGGCGGCGGCAGAGCCTGAAAGCGCCACGACCACGGGCCACCGAGCCGCCAGCCCTTGACGGTGGGAGGAGCGGGGCATAACGTACAACCTGATGGTTTCATATCGAGTGCCGCAGACTTCCGGCGTCGCCCCTCTGGAGGACGACGACGTCGACCGGATCTTCCGCGCGCTGGCCGATGCCACGCGGCGCGACATCATTCGCCGCACCCTGGTGGAGGAGGAGACCATCTCCGCCCTGGCGGAGGCCTACGACATGTCCTTCGCCGCCGTGCAGAAGCACGTCACCGCCCTGGCCGCCGCAGGCCTGGTCGCCAAACAGACCCGGGGCCGGGAACGCCTGGTGCGCGCCCGCCCCGAGACCATCCGACACGCGCAGTCCCTCCTGCACCGATACGAGGAGCTCTGGCGCACACGCCTCACGCGACTCGACGACCTGCTGGCTGAGGACTGAGCCCTTCAGGAAGGCAGCACCATGCCCATCACCTCAGTGGACAAAGACCTCGAGGCCCTGACCATGACCGTCACCGCGGACTTCCCGGTCCCGCTGCGCCGCCTGTGGGACGCCTACGCCGACCCACGCCAGCTCGAACGCTTCTGGGGGCCGCGCGAGTGGCCCGCCACCTTCACCCGACATGACATGTTTCCGGGCGGACGCTCCGCGTATGTGATGACCGGCCCGGAGGGGGAGACCTCGGCCGGCTGGTGGGAGTTCCTCGCCGTGACGCCGCCCCACTCCTTCGAGGTCCTGGACGGGTTCGCCGGACCCGACGGCGAGCCGGACCGGAACATGCCGACGATGCGGATGGCCTTCAGCTTCGAGGAGTCCGCCGACGGGTCCCGCCTGCTCGTCCGCACCTTCTTCAACTCAGCCGACGAGCTGGAGGAGCTGCTGACTATGGGAATGGAGGAGGGCCTCCGCTCGGCACTGAGCCAGGTGGACGAGGTCCTCCACGACCCCCTGCCCCGCTCCCCCGCCCGCTCGCAGCTTCTCAACGACACCCAGGTCCGCATCAGCCGGGTCATCGCAGGATCCGTGGAGGATGTCTGGCAGGCCCATCGCAGCCCGGAGCTGCTGCGGCGCTGGATGCTCGGACCTGACGGATGGACGATGCCGGTGTGCGAGGTGGCCGAGGATCCCGGGGACGCGTACCGGTTCGAGTGGGAGTCCGACGAGGGTGAGCAGCGCTTCGGCTTCACCGGGGAGATCCTGGAGTCCCAGCCCCCGCATCGTGAGGTGACGACCGAGCGGATGATCGGCGTCGAGGGCTCCAGCACCACCAATGAGCTGACGCTGACCCCGGTGGACGCAGGGACGCTGCTGAACGTGGTGATCACCTATCCGGACAAGGAGCTGCGCGACACCGTCCTGGGCACCGGCATGGTGGACGGCATGGAGACCAGCTACGCCCGACTCGAGTCAGAGGTGCTCCCTCACCCCTGAGGCACCGGGCGCACCGTGCACCCGACGGGGCCGACCCCGCGGGCGCTCGGCCGATTCCGGCCGCCCACGGAGCCGGCAGCCTGGAGGGGTCACGGTGGGCCTGCCTGTCTCTCGACGACCGTTAGCGCGGCACACCCTTGACATGAACATGCAACGTTGTAACCTGAGCCACATTCCAACGTTGTACATCGCGACACCGGCAGGTGCCGCGAGCTGCGACACAGGGAACCCAGGCGCCGTGGTGCGCCCCACCGGACCATCGCTCGACCGATGAGGAGAACCTGTGACCATCCGGAGCACCCCCCGGAGCGCCGCGGCGACCACGCTCGCCGCCGCGCTGACCCTCACCCTGGCACCGTCGGCCTCCGCGGCCCCGCCGGGGCCCGACCTGCCAGACCCTCCCGCCTTCACCGAGGTCACCGTGCACGACCCTGCACTGGTCGCCGCCGGCGACGAGCATTGGGTCTTCGGCTCCCACCTCGCCGCCGCCAAGACCGAGGACTTCATCGACTGGGAGCAGACCGCCCATCACGTCACCCCGGAGAACCCGCTCTTCGAGGACGTCACACAGGAGCTGGCCGAGACACTCGAATGGGCGGAGTCGGACACGCTGTGGGCGCCCGATGTGGTCCAGCTGCCGGACGGGCGCTTCGCCATGTACTACAACGCCTGCCGTGGCGACTCGCCACGCTCGGCGATGGGTGTGGCCATCGCTGACGAGGTGGACGGCCCCTATGAGGACCAGGGCATCATCCTGCGCTCCGGACATCGCGAGGGCGAGGGTCCCAGTGAGGACGGCACCGCCTATGACGGCACCGTCCACCCCAACGTGGTCGACCCGGACATCTTCTATGACGAGCACGACGACCTCTGGATGGTCTACGGCTCCTACTCCGGGGGCATCTTCCTCCTGGAGCTCGACGAAACCACCGGGCTGCCGAAGCCGGACCAGGGCTACGGCACCCACCTGATGGGCGGCAACCACAGCCGGATTGAAGCGCCGAACATGATGTTCGACGAGGAGAGCGGCTACTACTACCTCTTCACCACTTTCGGGGGCCTCGACGCCGACGGCGGCTACAACATGCGCGTGGCCCGCGCCGAGGACCCGGCCGGACCGTACTACGACGCCGAGGGCCACGACATGCGCGAGGTGAAGTCCGACCCCGAGCTGCCGATATTCGACGACGAGAGCATCGAGCCCTACGGCACCAAGCTGATGGGCAACTTCCTCTTCCAGCGCGAGCTCGGCGACCCCGGCGCGGGCGACGGAGTCGGCTACGTCTCCCCCGGCCACAGCACGAGCCACCTGGACCCGGAGACCGGCAGGATGCACCTGATCTTCCACTCCCGCTTCCCCGGGGAGGGAGAGCGTCACCACGTGCGCACCCATGAGATGCATATGAACTCCCAGGGCTGGCCCGTGGTGGCGCCGTACCGGTACGCCGGCGCCGAGGCGCAGAAGGTGCATCGCCCGCATGCGGTGGGCGACTACCGCCTCATCGATCACGGCAAGGCCATCAGCGATGAGATCGCCCGGGCCGTGGACATCACTCTGGAGCGGAACGGCCGCATCAGAGGCGACGTGGAGGGCCGCTGGAAGCTCACCGGTCAGCACGGGGCCGAGCTCACCATCGACGACGAAACCTACCACGGGGTGTTCACCCACGAATGGGATCCCACCACCTCCGACTGGGTGCTCAGCTTCAGCGTGCTCTCCTCTGCGGGAGTCAGCCTCTGGGGCAGCCAGCTGGAGCCGATGAGCGACGAGGACGTCGTCGCCGCGATCCGCGACGAGCTGCCGCTGCAGGGGGTGGACGAGGTCCTCTCGAGCCTGGAGCTTCCCCAGGAGGCCAGCCGCGGGGCCCAAATCACCTGGACCAGCAGCGACGAATCGATCATCACAGCCGACGGCGACGTCACCCGCCCTGAGCCCGGCTCGGCGGATGCCGAGGTCACGCTCCACGCCGAGATCACCCTGGGCGACCACCAGGAGACCGCACGCTTCGACGTCGTCGTCCCCGCCCGGCCCGAACCCGGCATGGTGGCGCACTACCGCTTCGACGGCAACCTCTCGTCGGCCGAAGGCAGGACCGGGGACGCGGCCGGGGACGGCGTGGTCACCGGAGACCGCATCGAGGACCTCCGCCCGGATGAGCAGGCGAGCTTCACCCAGGGAGTCGACGGCCAGGCCCTGCAGCTGGACGGTGACTCCGGGATCCGCCTGCCGGACGGCCTGATCAGCGATGCCGACTATGCCGTCAGCTTCTGGGTGCGGCCGGCCACGGTGGCCCCCTACACCACCACCTTCTTCGGCGCCCGGTCAGACACCGCCTGGGTCAGCCTGGTGCCCGATGCCGGACCCGACACGGAGGGCAGGACCACCCTGTGGTCCGGCTCGGCGCAGCGCTACCTCGGCGATGCGGGTGAACAGCTGCCCGTGGACGAGTGGACGCACGTGGCGTTCACCGTGGAGGGCGGTGCTGTCGAGGTTCTCCTGGACGGCGAGCTGGCCCATTCCGGTGAGGACTTCCCCGAAGTGTTCACGACCGCTGACGGCGTGTTCGCCCTCGGAGTGAACTGGTGGGACACGCCGTTCCACGGCGCCATCGATGACCTGCGCGTCTTCCACGGCGGGCTCGACACCGAGGAGCTCGCGGAGCTGGCGACACGCTGAGGCAAAGCACCCAGCGCTGACAGAACGTCACGGGAGGGGCGGTCGACCCGAGAGGGTCGACCGCCCCTCTGGCGCGTCAGCCGGATCAGGAGCGACGCCGGGCGCGGCCGCCGGCGCCGACGCTCCAGCGGCGTTGCATCGATACAAGAAAACGATTCACTTTGTCCCACAAGAATGTGAGTCTTGACACACTCCCTCTTTCCGTTGATAGTTGAGCGCAAATGTTGATCATTGTTCGAACGCGTTGACCTCTCCGCCTCGGACCGCACTCCGCTCCTGCCGCACGAAAGGGCACCACCCATGCATCAGCTTCCCCCGGAACCTGCCAGCCGACTCTCTCCCGAGGCGGGCAGCTTCAGCATCGGCATCGTCGGCGCCGGCCAGTTCTCCAAGAGCTTCGCCACACTCTGGGACCGGCACCCCCACGTCTCCCGGCTCAGCATCACCGACCTGCAGCCGGAACGGGCTGAGCAGCTCGCCGCGAATTACGACGGAGCCACCGTGGTGGGCAGCTTCGAGGCGATGCTGGCCTCCGACGTCGACGCCGTCGCGATCTTCACCCAGCGCTGGACGCACGGGCCGCTGGTGCTGGCCGCCCTGGAGGCCGGTAAGCACGTCTACTCCGCGGTGCCGATGGCCGTGGAGCTCACCGAGATCGAACAGATCATCGCCGCCGTGGAGCGCACCGGTCTGACGTACATGATGGGCGAGACCAGCTACTACAACCCGGCCACGGTCTACATGCGGGAGAAGGTCCGCACCGGCGACCTCGGCCAGGTCTTCTACTCCGAGGGCGACTACGTCCACGACATGGACCTGGGCTTCTACGCGGCCTACCAGTACAGCGGCGGCGAGAACTGGAAGGCCACGGCCAGCTACCCTCCCATGCTCTACCCCACCCACGCTGTGGGCGGGGTCCTCGGCGCGCTTCCAGCCAGAGCCGTCAGTGTGAGCTGCCTCGGGGTGAAGGACCGGCGAGCAGACGGCGTCTTCGACCGCGAGGTCAGCCAGTTCGACAACGACGTCTCCAACGCCACCGCCCTGTTCGAACTCTCCGACGGGGGCGTGCTGCGCACCAATGAGATGCGCCGGGTGGGCTACCCCTCCCATATCCGCGAGTCCCGCTTCCGATTCTTCGGCACCGAGGCGAGCTTCGAGCAGCTCGCCCACCAGACGGTCTGGAACGACAAGACCGAGTCCCGCGACATCTCCGATGACTTCCTTCCGGTGCGGGACAGCAGCGGGGACACCGACCTCAGCGACGTCGACCCCGCCCTGCGCGCCGCCTTCACCTCCGGCACGGCCCCGGTGCACGACCGTTCCCGCCTGCCCGCGGAGTTCGAGGGGGCTCCCAACGGCCACGAGGGAGCCCACCACTACCTGGCCGACGACTTCGTGCGCGGCGTGGTCACCGGGGAACGGCCCCCCGTCGACGCCTGGCTGGCCGCGAAGTTCACCGCCCCGGGCATCGTCGCCCACGCCTCGGCCCGTGCCGCCGGCACCCGCATGGACATCCCCGACTTCGGCGACGGACCCGGCCGCTGACGGCGGCGGAGCCCCTGGGAGGACCTGATGAGCGCAGTCGAGAACCCCGCCCCCGCACGGCCGCGTCTCGGCCGACCCCGCACGGCCGGACGCCGCGATGACACCCGGCTGGCCCTGATGTTCATCCTGCCCGCCGCGATCGGACTGGTGGTGTTCTACTTCTGGCCGCTGGTCCGCGGGATCTGGCTCAGCTTCACCTCCTGGGACATCCTCACCCCGGCCCGCTTCGTCGGGCTGGCCAACTATCAGGAGATGATCGGTGATCCGGTCTTCTGGAACGCCGTGCGGGTCACGCTGATCTATGTGGTGATCAACATCGGGGTGCAGACCGTGGTGGCGCTGCTGCTGGCCGTGCTGATGCAGCGCCTGAGCCGCTCCATCCTGCTCCGCTCCCTGGTGCTGACCCCTTTCCTGGTCTCCAATGTCGTCGCGGCCCTGGTGTTCCTGTGGATACTGGACTTCCAGCTCGGCATCGGCAATCAGTTCCTGGACTCGCTGGGGGTCGGCCGGGTCGGCTTCTTCACCACCGAGGCCTGGGTCATCCCGACCATCGCCCTGGTCAACGTCTGGCGACACATGGGCTACACGGCGCTGCTGCTCTTCGCCGGCCTCCAGGCGATCCCGTCCAACCTCTACGAGGCCGCACGGGTGGACGGGGCGTCCGAGCTGCGGCAGTTCTTCACGATCACGGTGCCGCTGCTGCGCCCCATCCTGGGGCTGGTGCTGATCATCTCCGTGATCGGCTCATTCCAGGTCTTCGACACCGTGGCAGTCACCACCAACGGCGGCCCTGTCGACTCCAGCCGCGTGCTGCAGCTCTACATCTATGACAACGCCTTCGGCCAGTTCAACTTCGGCTACGCCGCCGCGCTGAGCGTGGCGCTGCTGGTGATCCTCCTGGTGGTCACCGTCCTGCAGTACCGGGTGACCCGAGCCGGCCAGACGGACCTGAACTGAGGAGGCCACGACCATGACCAGTGCTGCGACCGCCCTCGACCCGACCGAAGCCCGCCCGGCCTCTCCGCCGCCCGCACCTCGACGACGTCCTCCCCCTCCGGGCAGGATCCTCGCCTGGGCCCTGATGGTCATCCTGCTGATCATCACGCTGTTCCCCTTCTTCTGGATGCTGCGCACGGCGCTGTCCAGCAACAGCGCGCTCTACGCCAACACGATCTCGCTGATGCCTGCCGATGCGAATCTGGGAGGGTTCCAGCGGGTCTTCGGACTGCAGGAGACCGAACAGGCCATCGCGGAGGGCGGGTCCGGAGCGTCGATCGACTTCTGGCGCTACCTGATCAACACCGTCCTGATGGCCACCGGCATCACCCTGTGCCAGGTCTTCTTCTCCGCCATGGCGGCCTACGCGTTCTCCCGGCTGCACTGGCGCGGACGGGACTTCGTCTTCGGGCTGTTCCTGATCTCGCTCATGGTGCCGGTGATCTTCACCCTGCTCCCGAACTTCCTCCTGGTACGCGAGCTGGGCCTGATCGACACGCTGCTGGGGATCATGCTGCCCAGCATGTTCATGACCCCCTTCGCCATCTTCTTTCTGCGGCAGTTCTTCATGAACGTGCCCCTGGAGGTGGAGGAGGCGGCGATGATCGACGGCGCCGGCAGGATCAGGGTGTTCTTCACGCTGATCATTCCGATGACGGCGGGGCCGGTCGCCACAGTGTCGATCCTGACCTACATCACGGCCTGGAACGACTACCTGTGGCCGCTCATGGTGTCCTACACCGACGATTCCCGGGTGCTGACCGTGGCCCTGGGCAACTTCACCGAGCAGAGTCCACAGACCGGGCCGGACTGGGCGGGACTGATGGCCGCGACGCTGGTGGCGGCGCTGCCGATGCTGCTGCTCTTCCTAGCATTCGCCCGGCGCATCGTCAGCTCCATCGGCTTCAGCGGGATCAAGTGAGGAGGTCGGAGATGAGAGGCTCACAGGCACCCCGCCACGCGGCACGCTCCGCCGGACTGGGACTCGCCGCCGCCCTGGCGGTCACGGCGACTGGCTGCGGGGTCGCCGTCGGCGATGACTCCGTGGACCTGGACTACTGGCTCTGGGACGCCAACCAGCTACTGCCCTATCAGCAGTGCGTGGACGCCTTCGAAGAGGAGAACCCGGATGTGCGGGTCCGGATCAGCCAGTACGGGTTCGACGACTACTGGATGAAGCTCACCGCCGGCTTCGTGGCCGGCACCGCACCGGATGTGTTCACCGACCATCTCTCGCGCTACCCGGAGTACGTGCAACGGGACCTGCTGCTGGATCTGGACTCCCTGGACGCCACCGCCGCGGTGGACGCCGACGAGTTCCAGGAAGGTCTGGCGGATCTGTGGGTCGGCCAGGACGGCGGCTGGTACGGAATGCCGAAGGACTTCGACACGGTGGCGGTCTTCTACAACGAGACCATGCTCTCCGAGGCCGGGCTGACGCCTGAGGACCTGCAGGACCTGGACTGGAACCCCCAGGACGGCGGCTCCTTCGAAGAGGTCGTGGCCAGGTTGACGGTGGACTCCCAGGGGCATCGCGGGGACGAGGAGGAGTTCGACCCCGACGACGTCGTCACCTACGGGCTGGCCTCGCAGGGATCCGGGGGCACCTCCGGGCAGACGATGTGGTCCTGGACGGCGGGCTCCACCGGTTGGCGGTTCACCGACACCGATGTGTGGGGCCAGGAGTACAACTTCGACGATCCGCGCCTCCACGAATCACTGGACTGGCTGTTCGGCTTCGTGGACAAGGGCTATCTGGCCTCCTATGAGGAGGTCGGTGGCGACGCCAACGCTCAGCAGCAGCTGGGCTCCGGGCAGGCCGCGATGACCACCGACGGGTCCTGGATGATCAACTCCTACACGCGTCTGGACGGCGTGGACGTCGGGATCGCTGGACTTCCCTCGGGCCCGACGGGCCATCCGGTCTCCATGTACAACGGCCTGGCGGACTCGATCAGCGCCGACACCGACCATCCGCAGGAGGCCGCTCGGCTGGTGGCCTTCCTGGGGTCGGAGACCTGCCAGAACATCGTGGGCGACGCGGCGGTGGTCCTCCCGGCCCGGCCCGCGTCCACGGACCGAGCCGTCGAGGCCTTCGCCGAGCGGGGGATCGACGTCTCCCCGTTCACCGACCTGGTGGAGGAGCAGCACACGATGTTCTACCCGGTGACCGACCAGTTCGGAGCGATCGACGCCCTGATGACTCCGGCGATGGATGAGATCTACATCGGCGGCCGCGACGCGGAGACCCTGGCCGACCTCAATGAGCGGGTCAACGCGATGCTGGAGTGACAGGAGCCCTGACCTCCGACACCGCCGAGGCGGGTCAGCGCAGCACCACGGTCTTGCTCCCGTGCAGGATGACCCGGCCCTCTGCGTGCCACCGGACGGCCTCTGAGAGGGCCTTGCACTCGGTGTCCCGCCCGGCTGCGACGAGATCCTCAGGGCCGTGGGTGTGGTCGACCTCCACGACTCGCTGAGCGATGATCGGGCCCTCGTCGAGCTCGCTGTTGACGTAGTGGGCCGTCGCCCCCACCGTCTTGACGCCCCGCTCGTAGGCCTGGTGGTACGGCTTGGCCCCCTTGAAGCTGGGCAGGAAGGAGTGGTGGATGTTGATGACGCGGCCCTCCATCCGTGTCGCCAGCGAGTCGCTGAGGATCTGCATGTAGCGCGCGAGGACCACCAGGTCGATCGACATCCGGTCCACGAGGTCCAGCAGCTCCTGCTCCGCCTGGGGCTTGGTCTCCCGGGTGACGGGGATGTGGAAGAACGGGATCCCGTGCCATTCGACGAGTCGCTGGTGGTCCGGATGGTTCGACACCACCGCCACGATCTCGATCGGCAGGTCGCCCTTTCGCGTGCGGAAGAGCAGGTCGTTGAGACAGTGCTCGAACTTCGAGACCATCACCAGCACTCGAGGCTTGGCGTCGGCGGCACGCAGAGTCCAGTTCATGCCGAAGCGCTCGGCCACGGGGCGCAGCGACGCCTCCACAGCGTCCAGGGAGGACTCCGCGGATGTGGACGACCCGCCGTCGGTGGTGTCGGCCCGTGCCCGCAGGAAGAAATGGCCGGCCCGCGGATCGTTGAACTGGGCGAGCTCCATGATGTTGCAGCCGTGGTCCAGCAGGACTTCGCTCACGGCATGGACGATCCCCAGAGTGGAGGGGCAGTCCAGGGTCAGGATCATCCCACGGTCGCTGGGCATGAGACCTCCTCAGGATGGTCGGACAAGGATGCGGGGCGGTGCTCGCGCGCAGCGTCGAGGAGCCACCGTGCCACGTAGTCGGCGAAGGAGGCCCGCGGCATCAGGCGGAAGCTGTGGAGCTCAGTGCGCCACAGCAGCACAGGGACCGTGCTGAGGGTCGTCGCCACCGCTGACCCCGGGGGCAGCGCACGGGGGTGCAGATCGGCAGGGACCCCCTTCTCCAGCAGGCTCCTGGCCTGGGCGCCACGGACCTCGATGATGGTCCGGTTCGCCGACAGGTCCACCGCCTGACCGGGCGCGTCCCCAAGGGCGGCCCCCAGGGCGGCGGCCAGCAGCGGGTGGCTGTCCGGGGGCGCCACGACGAGGAACTCGTCGGGTGCCAGCCAGAGCACGCCGACCCCGTCCGGGCCGCCGCGGACTTCGCCGACCTGCGCCGGCAGCCCCGCTCCTGTGGCGTCGGCGAGCGCGCGGTGT
This sequence comes from Nesterenkonia xinjiangensis, assembly GCF_013410745.1. Classification (NCBI taxonomy): domain Bacteria; kingdom Bacillati; phylum Actinomycetota; class Actinomycetes; order Micrococcales; family Micrococcaceae; genus Nesterenkonia; species Nesterenkonia xinjiangensis. Next base: position 103,030 of record NZ_JACCFY010000001.1, read on the forward strand.
GCGGCGGTGCCGGGCATCGCGCGCAGACCGATCTGCGTGCTGAAGGGCTGTTCCTGCAGCGTGATCTGAGTCGGCGCCTGCGCGGAGCAGGACGCCAACGCCTCTCGGAGGTGGTCCAGCGGAGCTCGTCTCAGCTCGGCCGGGCCTCGGGTGTGGATGTCAGCCATCGCGACGGCTCCCTTCAGGGTCGAAAAGCACGGTGGGCGAGACGACGACCTCGACTGGTCGATCGTCGACGATCGCATGGAGCGTCTCCCCGATCCTGGTCCGCCCGCCGGTGATCAGCGCCAGCCCGAAGGTGCGCCCCAGCGCCGGGGAACGGTAGGAGGAGGTGACCCACCCCTCCGTGGGCACCGGTATCTTCGTGAGGTCGTTGTCCGGATCGATCAGCTGGGAGCCTTCGGGGAGCCGGAGCTGCTCGTCCCGAGGCAGCACCGAAACCAGGTGTTTGCGGTCTTCTCGCACGTTGTCCGGACGCGAGTACGAACGCCGACCGATGAAGTCCTTGCGGGACGAGACGACCCAGTCCATGCCGGCGTCCTGAGGGGTCACCGTGCCGTCGGTGTCCTGCCCGACGATGATGTACCCCTTCTCCGCGCGCAGCACATGCATGGTCTCGGTTCCGTAGGGAGTGATCCCATAGGGCGCCCCGAGCGCGGCGATGTCCTCCCAGACACGCAGTCCGTACCAGGAGGCCACGTTGACCTCGAAGGCGAGCTCGCCCGAGAAGGAGATCCGGCAGATCCGCGCGGGGATGCCGGAGGCGAGCACCGTCTCACGGAAGGCCATGAACTCGAAGCCCTCCGCGGAGACGTCGAGATCCGGCGCCAGGGCCGCGATGACGTCTCGGGAGCGCGGACCCGCCACGGCCACCGTCGCGTACTGCTCGGTCACCGAGGTGCAGGTGACGTCGAGCTCGGGCCACTCTGTCTGGAGCCACTCCTCCAACCAGTCCAGGACTCCCGCCGCCCCTCCGGTGGTGGTGGTCATCAGGTAGCGGTCGTCCTCAAGGCGGAGGGTCACGCCGTCGTCGAAGATCATCCCGTCCGGGGCGCACATCACCCCGTAACGGGCCTTGCCCGGCGCGAGCTTCTTGAAGGCATTGGTGTAGATCCGGTTAAGAAACTCGCCGGCGTCTGCGCCGCGGATCTCGATCTTGCCCAGCGTGGTGGCGTCCATGAAGCCGACTGAGTCGCGCACGGCGGCACATTCACGCAGCACAGCCGCATCCATGGTCTCTCCGGACCGCGGGAAGTACCAGGGCCGCTTCCACTGGCCGACATCCTCGAACTCGGCCCCCTGCTCCAGGTGCCACGGGTGCATGGGCGTGATCCGCGCCGGGTCGAAGAGCTCTCCTCTCCGTGTCCCGGCGAGCGCGGCGAAGGTCACCGGCGTGTACGGAGGGCGGAACGCGGTGAGCCCGATGCCCGCCGGGTTCTCCTTGCCGAGCAGAGAGGCCAGGGTCGCGACCAGGGCGGCGCTGCTGGTCTTGCCCTGGTCATGGGCGGTGGAGATGGAGGTGTACCGCTTGACGTGCTCCACCGAACGCATCCCGGCTCCGGTGGCACGCATGACGTCGGCGACGGTCTGATCCCGCTGGAAGTCCACGAAGTGGTTCCGGTAGGCCTCCGCGTCGTCTCCGTGGAGCGAGGGCACGAGCCACACGGGCCGGGCCGGCGCCAGCTGCTCCTCCTGGGCCTGCGGCACCTGGGCCGTGCGGGCGAACCCGGTGTCACTCGCGGCAGCCGCACCGGCCTCTGCGCCCTCCAGGAGGGCCCCCGCGAGGTCTGCTCGGCCGTTGATCATGCCGGCTGTCCGCTGGCCCGGCACGGGAGCGTCCGGCACGAAGGCCGCCAGCGCGTCGTGCCACCGGATCCGTCCCTGACGCTGGGTGTGCAGGTGGATGGTCGGGGTGAACCCCCCGGAGAGGGCCAGCACGTCTGCGTCACGGCTGAGGACCTCACCGGTGAGCGTGCCGTCCTCGGCGATCCCGCTGACCGTCACGGAGGCCAGGCCGCCGTCCTCGTCGGCGCCGGTGCCCACGACGACGGAACCGGTGTGGACGGGCACCCCCGCGTCCTGTGCCCGACGGGCCCGTGCGGAGAGCTCCGGGCGGGAGTCGACGACGGCGACGACCTGTCCCCCGGCCTTCCGAAGGTCCTCGACGACCTCGTAGGCCCAGTCTCCGGTGGTGGCGACGACCGTCCGATCCCCGACGAGCACGCGGTGACGATTCAGATAGGACCGCACCGCGCAGGCCAGCATGATGCCGGGGCGATCGTTGTCGGCGAAGACCAGGTGCCGTTCGTGGGCCCCGGTGGCCAGGACCACCTGGGCGGCGCGGATGTGCCACACGCGTTCCCGGGAGACGCCGTCGGGCCTCGGACCCTGCCCGTGGGCGGCGCGGCGCTCGACGGCGATCATGTAGTTCGCGTCGTAGCTGCCCACCACGGTGGTGCGTTGCAGGTGGACCGCTTCGGACTCGTCCTGCAGCTCGCCCACGACCCCGCGCACCCAGGCATGCGCCGACTGGCCGTCGATGCGGGCGTCGCGCCGGGAGAGGAGCTCTCCGCCGGCTTCAGCTCGCTCGTCCAGCAGCATCACCCGGGCCCCAGATCGAGCGGCCTCCCGCGCGGCGACCAGCCCCGCAGGACCGGCGCCCACCACCAGCACGTCGGTGTGGACGTGCTTGTGGTCGTAGTAGGCCTGATCCTGTCCGGGGTCGAGGGTGCCCAGTCCGGAGAGCAGCCTCACATCCATCCCGTCGACCAGCTCCACGCTCGGGGCGGTGAGCATCGACTCGGTGACCTGGTCAGGGTCCCCGGGTCTGACGGAGATCAGTGCGTTGGGCTCCTCGACGCCGGTGGAGAAGATCCCTCGGGGCCGCCGCCGGTAGATCGAGTCGCCGACACGCATGCGCCCGTTGGCGAGCATGGCGCTGGCGACGGTGTCGCCCTCGGCGCCGGCCAGCTCCTCTCCGTCCAGCATGAAGCGACGCGGCCGGGTGGTCTCGATCCGGGCATGCGGAGTCGTGCCTGCGGGGACTCGACGTGACGTGCTGGTCATGTGTGTGGGCCTTTCCCCGGTGTGGACTCGGTCTCGAGCATCCGGCCGACACGGCGGACCTCGTGGAACTCATAGGTGGTGGTGTGCCGCACCGCGTCGAACCACTTCCCGCAGCCGGTCGCGTGCATCCACCGTTCGGCGAAGAGGCCCTTGGTGTTGTCGCGGTAGAACAGGTAGCGGGCCCAGGCGGCGTCGTCCAGGGCGTGGGGGTCATCGGGGTAGGCGACCTGCGCCTGGCCGCCATAGGTGAACTCGTTCTCGTTGCGTGGTCCGCAGTGCGGGCAGGGGATCAGCATCATGGTGGGCACCTCTTCGGGCAGGTGTTCAGTGGGCGACGGCGGCGGCGCCGTGTTCGTCGATGAGGAAGCCGGTCTCAAACCGTTCCAGGGAGAACGGTGCGTTCAGCGGGTGCGGCTCGTCATGGGCGATGGTGTGGGCGAAGGTGTACCCGGCGGCCGGAGTCCCCTTGAAGCCGCCGGTGCCCCAGCCGCAGTTGACGTAGAGCTGGTCGATGGGGGTCTTCGAGATGATCGGCGAGGCGTCGAAGGTCGTGTCCACGACTCCGCCCCAGGTGCGCAGCACATGGGCCCGGGCGAAGATCGGGAACAGCTCGACCGCGGCCGCCATCTGCTCCTCGATGATGTGGAAGGCGCCACGCTGCCCATAGCCGACGTATTGGTCGATGCCGGCGCCCATGACCAGTTCGCCTTTGTGCGCCTGGGAGACGTAGACATGGACGTGGTTGGACATCACCACGGTGGGGTGGACGGGTTCGAAGAGCTCCGAGACGAGCGCCTGCAGCGGGTGCGACTGGATGGGCAGGGGAAGTCCCGCCAGCTCCGCGACCATGGAGGAATGTCCCGCCGCGCAGAGGCCGACCTTCCCGGCATGGATGCGTCCGCGGCTGGTCTCCACTCCGACCACGCGCTCCCCGTCCTTGAGGAACCCGGTGACTTCGCAGTTCTGGATCAGGTCCACGCCGAGCTCCGCCGCCCGCCGCGCCAGCGCCCAGGCCACATGGTCGTGCTTCGCGATGCCGGCCCGGGGCTGGTACGTCGCCCCCATCACGGGGTACCGGATGTCCTCTCCGATGTTGAGGATCGGGCAGACCTCCTTGACCTCCTCCGGAGTCAGCCATTCGGCGTCGACCCCGTTGAGCCGATTGGCCTCGACGCGCCGCACGGACTCGCGGACGTCTCCCAGCGTGTGGGCGAGGTTGAGCACTCCTCGCTGGGAGAAGAGGAAGTCGTAGTCGAGCTCCTCCGGGAGCTGCTCCCACATGCTCAGGGAGCGCTCGTAGAGGTGGGCGCTCTCGTCCCACAGGTAGTTGGAGCGGATGATCGCCGTGTTGCGCGCCATGTTCCCGCCGGCGAGCCAGCCGCGTTCCAGCACGGCCACGTTGGTGATGCCGTGGTGGGCGGCCAGGTAGTAGGCGGTGGCGAGCCCATGCCCTCCTCCGCCGACGATCACCACGTCGTAGGAGGACTTCGGCTCGGAGTTCTCCCAGAGGAACTCCGGGTGCTCAGGCAGCTGTTCGGCCATCAGACGACCTCCTTCACGACGGATTCCATGTGGGGATGCAGCGGAAACCTCCCAGCCAGGGAGGAGACCCGTTCACGCAGCTCCGAGTGGTCTCTGGCGGTCAGCTGAGGGGCAAGAGCGAAGGCGATGATGTCGGCGACCTCGCGGAACTCCTCGTCTCCGAAGCCTCGGGTAGCCAGAGCCGGGGTGCCGATGCGCAGCCCGGAGGAGATCATCGGTGGTCGTGGGTCGAAGGGCACCGCATTGCGATTGACCGTGATGCCCACCTGATGAAGCCGATCCTCCGCCTCACGGCCGTCCAGCTCGGAATGGCGCAGGTCCACCAGGACCAGGTGCACGTCGGTCCCACCGCTGACCAGGCTGATGCCGGAGGCTGCGACGTCGGGCCGCCGCAGCCGTTCCGCCAAGACCTGGGCGCCGTCGAGGGTCCGCTGCTGCCTGTCCCGGAACTCCGGGGTGGCGGCGCTGCGGAAGGCGACCGCCTTGGCGGCGATCACGTGCTCCAGAGGCCCTCCCTGCTGGCCGGGGAAGACTGCTGAGTTGATCTTCTTCGCGAGGCCGGCCCGGGAGAGGATCACACCTCCCCGGGGTCCGCCGAGGGTCTTGTGCGTCGTCGTGGTGACCACGTCGGCGTATGGGATCGGGCTGGGGTGGAGGCCCGCGGCCACAAGCCCGGCGAAGTGTGCCATGTCCACCAGCAGATAGGCTCCGACTTCGTCCGCGATGCGGCGGAACGCCGCGAAGTCCAGCTGGCGGGGATACGCGGACCACCCGGCGATGATCACCTGCGGGCGGTGTTCACGGGCCAGGCGGGCCACCTCATCCATGTCGATCAGATGATCGGACTCCCTCACCCTGTAGGAGACGGCATCATAGAGTCGGCCGGAGAAGTTCAGCCGCATCCCATGGGTCAAGTGACCGCCGTGGGCAAGGTCGAGTCCGAGGATCGTCTCACCGGGCGTGAGGAGGGCGGAGAGCGCCGCCGCATTGGCCTGGGCTCCGGAATGGGGCTGGACATTGGCCGCTTCAGCCCCGAAGAGCTCCCGCACACGGTCGATGGCGATCTGCTCGACCACGTCCACGTGCTCGCAGCCGCCGTAGTATCGAGCACCTGGGTACCCTTCGGCGTACTTGTTGGTCAGCACCGAGCCCTGAGCCTCCATCACGGCCGGCGAGGTGAAGTTCTCCGAAGCGATCATCTCCAGCGTGGTGCTCTGTCGCTCCCGCTCGGCGTCGATCGCCGCGGCGATGTCCGGATCCTCCTCACGCAGCGAGGAGATGGTGTCTGTCATAGGTGTCGCTCCTTGTCTGGTTCGAAGTTCTTGCGGCTTCCCCCGGCTGATCAGCGGCGGAGCTTCAGCATTCGATGACGTTCACAGCCAACCCGCCCTGAGCAGTCTCCTTATACTTCGAGGACATATCCGCCCCCGTCTCACGCATCGTCACGATCACCTCATCCAACGAGACCCGATGCTGCCCATCCCCCATCAACGCCATCCGCGCCGCATTGACCGCCTTAGTCGCCGCAATCGCATTCCGCTCAATACACGGCACCTGCACCAACCCCGAGATCGGATCACAGGTCAACCCCAGATTGTGCTCCATCGCAATCTCCGCAGCATTCTCCACCTGCTCCGCAGACCCACCCAAGACCTCACAAAGCCCAGCAGCCGCCATCGAAGACGCCGAACCCACCTCCCCCTGACACCCCACCTCAGCACCAGAGATCGACGCCTGCTCCTTATACAGCACCCCAATCGCCGCAGCAGTGAGCAAATACCGCACCACCGCCTCTTCACGATCCTCCGGCGCGATGAAACTGCCTCCCGGCCCATAATGGGTCGCATAGAACCCCACCGCCGGAATGATCCCCGCCGCCCCGTTGGTCGGCGCAGTCACCACCCGGCCACCCGAGGCGTTCTCCTCGTTCACGGCCAAAGCCACCAGATTGACCCACTCCTGCCAATACGCATACGACCGATCCGGATCCTGCTCCGTGAGCCGGGCATGCCACCCCGGGGCACGACGCCGGACGTTCAACCCACCCGGCAGCACCCCGGCGCGGCCCAACGCGGAGTTCTTACACTCCTCCATGACCTGCCAGATGTGCAGCACCCCAGCCCGGACCTCCTCCTCCGGGCGCATCACGGTCTCATTGGCCATCATCACCTCAGAGACAGCCCGGCCGGTGCTGCGGCAGTGCTCCATGAGCTCGGCCGCCGTGGTGAAGGGGTGAGGGACCTCCGCCTCCGCGGACTCGACCACCTCACCCAGGGAGGCAGCCTCCGCCTCGGTCACGGTGAGCACGAACCCTCCGCCGATGGAGAAATAGGTCTGCTCAGCCAACGGTGCGCCGGCACCATCGACGGCAGTGAGGACCATCCCATTGGAATGCTGCGGCAGGAAGGTCAGGGGCCGCTGCACGAAGTCCTCCACCCGCAGGGTGACATCCACACCAGAACCAACACCGACCTGGGCACCGACCTGGACCGTCCCGGTGGCGCGCATATCCTCGATGCGCTCATCGACCTCCTCGGGCAGGATCGCCTCTGCGTCCCAGCCCTCCAGGCCCAGCAGCACCGCCTCGAACGTGCCGTGGCCCTGCCCCGTAGCGGCCAGAGACCCATAGAGATCCACCCGGACCTCCACCAGCCCACCCAGATCCTTCTGAGCAGGCAGCTCCTCGACCACGAAACGACGAGCCGCACGCATCGGCCCCACCGTATGGGAAGACGACGGACCGATCCCGACACTGAACAGATCAAAGACACTGATCGTCATCGAGACGCCTGCGCCGCCGTCGCCTGCTCGTCGCGAGCCTCTTTCGGCGCACGCCAGCCGAGAGCTTCATACCACCAGTCGTGGAATTCACTGATGTGGTGCTCGCTGGGCACCAATGCCCCGCCCGAGGCGTAGACCTTCGAGGACATCGACGGCTGCGTCTGTTCACAGGCCTCGAAGTCCTGCTGATTGACCCGATGGAAGAGCTCCACGGATTTCGACACGTCCAGGGACCCTGCGCGGATCTGCTCGACCACCTCGGGCAGGAACAGCCAGTCGCACTCGACGATGGTGCGGCTCTCCGAGACCGGGAACATCCGGTGGAGGATGACGTGGTCCGGAACGGTGTTGATGAAGACCTGTGGCCGGACGGTGATGGCGTAATACTTGCGTTCCTGGTCCGGCGCGATGGCGGGCAGTTCGGAGACCCCGGAGGAACCGTCGACGGTGAAGCCGTCGATCTCGCTGCCGAAAGCGGCTCCATGGACCTCGCCGTTCTCGCGCTGAGAGGCGAGGCCGTCGGCGAACTCGGGGATGACCTCGGTCAGCTCAGGATGGATCGTGGCGCAGTGGTAGCACTCCATGAAGTTCTCGATGATGAGCTTCCAGTTCGCCTGGACGTCGTAGGTCTTCGTCTCCCCGCAGGCGAGGTTCTCGATGCCGTAGTTGTCGATGGACTCCACCTCACCGAAGCTGGTCCTGACCTCGCCGAGCACGGCCTGGTCGAAGTCCGGGGGAATGTCGGCCAGGCAGACCCACACATACCCCAGCCATTCGCGTACGTGGACCGGTCGCAGGCCGTAGGCCTTGTTGTCGACATCGGGCATGGAGGTCAGATTAGGAGCGGCGACGAGCTCCCCCTCCAGCGCGTAGGTCCAGGCATGATAGCCGCACTGCAGGGTCTTGCTGCGCCCCTGATCGGTGGTGCAGACTCGCATCCCCCGATGGCGGCAGACGTTGTAGTAGGCGGCGATGCCGGATCGTCGGGTCCGGACCACGATGATCTCCTCGCGGCCGATCGTCACCTTCTTCCATTCACCGGCCGAGGGCAGAGAATCAGCTCGGAGCACGCAGTTCCACATCTTCTCGAAGATCGCTGCCTGCTCCTGGGCGAAGATCTCCGGGTCGGTGTAGGTGTCCCCCGGCGGTGTGGACCGCAGGGAGGAACCGGGAAGGGGCTCGTCCAGGTGATCGATGATCATGGGGATGTGTTCTCTCTTTCCGGGGTCAGGGGCTCGCCAGGGGCTCAGGCGACCAGCACGTCTGCGGTGCGGATCTGCCGCTGCTTCCGCCACCGCTTGACCTCACGCAGGCGGTTGAAGCCGAGGATCCCCACCTCTGCGCCGTCACGCAGGTAGCTGAGCAGCAGGTCATCGGTCTCGATGCTGCCGTCGACCACGCGCACCTCGTTGGCGTGGCTGATCCGGCCGGCGGCCTGGATCTTCACCTCGTACTGCTCGGACCAGAAATACGGTTCCTGGAAAGGGGCCGGTGAGGTGCCGGTGAGGGATGCTGAGAGGATGCCCGCCTGTTCGACGGCCTCCTGCCAATGTCCGACGGGACGCAGCCCCGACGCCTGCGATGCCCACTGCGCGCAGTCCCCCGCAGCCCAGATGCCGGGCATGCCGGTGAATCCGGTGTCATCGCAGAGGATGGCCCCGCTGGTGGGGTCCAGGCTCAGGACGCCGTCTCTCAGCCAGGAGGTGGCCGGAGTGGCGCCGATGGCGCAGATCACGATGTCCGCCTCCACCCTGTGGCCGTTGGCCAGCACCAGCTCCTGCCCACTGGGCACGTCCCGGACGGAGTCGGCCCGGCTCGCCGGCGCGAAACTGACACCGTGCCGCTCATGGAGCTTCCGCACAGCCTGGCCGACGGGGACTCCCAGTCTGGCGGTGCCGGGGTAGTCCTCTCCGGCGGCCACCGTGACCTCGGCGGCTCCTCGCTCCACGCAGGTGGCTCCCGCCTCGAGAGCCAGGAAACCTCCACCGACGATGGCGATGCGCTTGTTCTCGATCACTCGACTGCGCAGCGCCATCGCGTCGTCGATGTTGCGCAGCACGAAAGTGGCTCCCCCGGACAGCGGCAGACGGCAGGCCTGCGCTCCAGTGGCGACGACGACGGCATCAGCGGCATGGAAACGACCGTCGGAGGTGTGGACGCCCAGGGGAAACGCGGAGAGATGCTCGGCCGCGGCCCCGCCGAACCATGTCACGTCCAAGGGGTTCTCAGGGTCATCCAGCACGAGGTGCTCGAACGCCGCGGCCCCGCTGAGGAAGGCCTTGCTCAATGCGGGACGGTCATAGGCGGGGTGCAGCTCGTCGCCGAGGACGGTGATCGGACCGACGTGGCCGGTGAGCCGGGCCCCGCGTGCCACGTGGTAGCCCGCCAGACCTGCGCCGACGATCAGCAGGTGTCCTTCGGCGGGGAGGCCGGCGCTGGGGTTCTGCATCGAGGTGGTGTCCATCAGACCGTCACCCCCGGAGGCAGGTTCGGTGCGTCCTGGGAGAGCTCCACGAGGACGTCCTCGCCGTCGAGTTCGACGCTGTGGACTCGCACCCCGCGCTTCGCGGGCGGCTGATCGACCGCTCCTGTGCGGAGCGAGAACGTGCTCTCATGCAACGGGCACTCCACCCTGCAGTCCTCGACCCACCCGGCGGCCAGAGAGGCATCCTGATGGGTGCAGGTGTCGTCGATCGCGTGCACCTGGCCGTCTTCGGTCAGGAACACAGCGATCGGGGGGCTCACTGCATCGATGCGCAGACCTTCCCCCGGAGTCAGATCCTGCAGGGAACAGACACGGAAACTCACTTGCCATCACCACCGGTTTCACCTAGTGTTGCCTATAGAGCAACATGATTTGCTATGCGCAACATGTTGTGTGATCAGTTTCACCGCACCTGCTGGTCACGTCAAGGGAATCCACCGATTGATTCGAGAGAAATTTTCATGAAGCCAGAGAACCTGAGCCGCATCCAGTCCGTGGACCGCGCGGTCGAGATCCTGAAGGCCCTCAGCGAAGAGCCACACATGACGATCGCCGAGGTCGCGCGACACCTCGACGTCCACCGCTCCACGGCTTTCCGCCTCCTCGGAACCCTCGAGCTCCACCACCTGGTCGAACAGGAGTCGGAACGCGGCGCCTACCGCCTCGGCATCGGACTGCTGCGCATGGCGAACTCGGTCACCGCCCAGATGGACTTCACCAAGGACGCCCAGATCTGCTGCAACGCACTGGCGGCGCAGCTCAACGAGACGGTCAACATCGCCATCCTCGACGACGGATACGCCGTGACCATCATCCAGGCCACCGATGACCAGATGCTCAGCGTCAGCCACCAGTACGTGGGGCAGCGCGGACCCCTGCATGCCACCTCGACGGGCAAGATGCTGCTCGCGCATGCGGAGGAGGACGAGTTCGACCGACTCGTCGAACGCGGCCTCGACAGCTTCACGGGCATGACGATGACCGACCCCGGAGTCTTGCGGACGGAGCTCGAGACCATCCGTCACCGCAACTGGGCCTCCGCCGTGGCCGAATGGGAGCCGGGGATCAATGCTCTGGCCGTGCCGGTCCGGGGCGAGGGCGGCCAGGTGAAGGCGGCCCTGTCCATCACCGGCCCCTCGTTCCGTCTCCCGGAGTCCCAGTTCGCAGAGCTCGCGACGCTGCTCAAGGAGCAGGCCCGCCCCTTGGAAGCGAGAATGGGATTCTTCGAGGACTGAACATCCAGGGAATCTCCAGCGAAACCCCCTTGTGCTCCCCATCACTCGATTCATAGAGTGGTTGCATCTTCACCACCACGTTTCTTAATCAGCAACACTTGGAGGATGCATGTCCCAGCACGCTGCCCCACACGACCCCCGTGTGGTCATCATCGGCCTAGGAGTCGTCGGGGCCGCTGTCGCGGACGAGCTCGTCCTCCGCGGCTGGCACAACGTCACCGTGGTGGAACAGGGCCCGCTCTACGAGACCGGCGGGTCAAGCTCGCATGCGCCTGGATTCGTCTTCCAGACCTCTCCGAACAAGGCGATGTGTGAGCTCGCACAGCGGACCCTCGACAAGCTCGACGGTGCTGAAGTCGACGGTCGCTGGGTGATGAAGCGTGTCGGTGGACTCGAACTCGCCACCACGGCGGAACGGGAGCAGGAGCTGCGCCGCCGCCGGGACTTCGCTGCCTCCTGGGGTGTGCCCGCACAGCTTCTCGCCCCTCACGAGGTCGCAGAGATCTGGCCCGGGCTGGACACCACGCACGTGCTGAGTGCGTTGCACACCCCGACCGACGCCGTCGTCAAAGGTGCGCGGGCCGTGGAGTTCCAGGCACGACGGGCTGAGGCCGGAGGTGCTCGCATCATCAGCGAGACGCAGGTGACGGGCATCAGGAGGTCGGGCGAGCGGGTGACCGGCGTCGAGACCGTGCCGGTGGGGTCAGACCAGGAGCCCGACGTCATCGATGCCGACATCGTCATCACCTGCGCCGGGCTGTGGGGGCCGAAGCTGGCTCGCGAGCTGCTCGGCATGGACATCCCGATGCTGCCGGTCGAGCACGGCTTCGGCTTCAGCACTCCGGTGGACTCCTTGACCAGTCTCGACGAGCAGACCGAAGTGGCCCGGCCGATGATCCGGCATCAGGGCCACGGCGTGTACTTCCGCGAATGGGGCTCCCGGATCGCCATCGGCGCCTACGAGCACAGGACCATCCCAGTCGAGGATCATGACATCACCAGCCCCGAGGAGATCAGCGAACGGGGCGGCCAGGCCTCGATCCACCCCTTCACACGGCAGGACTTCGAGGCCACCTGGACCGAGGTGCAGAACCTCCTTCCCGAGCTCCAGGACGCCGCCCTGGACGAGGCCGAGAGCTTCAACGGGATCTTCTCGTTCACCCCCGACGGCGGTCCACTCCTAGGACCTGTGCCCGGAATCGAAGGGCTCTGGATGGCCCAATCCGTGTGGGTGACCCAGTCCGCCGGCGTCGGACAGGTCATCGCCGAATGGCTCACCACCGGGAACCCGGGGATCGACACCCATGGACTCGACGTCTCCCGGTTCGACCCGCTCCTGACCTCCCGGCGATCGGCCCGGGAACTGGGTGAGGAGTCCTATGACGAGGTGTACGACATCATCCACCCCCGCGCCACCACTCTGCGCCTGCGCGGGCTCCGAACCTCCCCCTTCTACGAACGCCAACGCGGACGGGGCGCGGCATTCAGCTCTGCCAACGGCTGGGAGCGTCCCCTGTGGTACGAGTCCAATGCGATGCTGCCGGACAAGCGTCCCGCCGTCCCGATGCTGGGCGACTCACCCATGCCCACCCGAGACCAGTGGGCGGCGCAGTTCTGGAGCCCACTCGTGGCGGTCGAGGCACGGCGGCTCCGAGAATCGGTGGGACTGGTGGACATGTCGTCCCTGCCCCGGTGGGAGCTCTCCGGGAAGGGTGCGACAGACTTCCTCAACGGACTCGCCGACGACGGCCTGCTGAGCCGACCGGTCGGCCGATCCGTGGGAAGCATCGTCTACGCACTGATGCTCGACGATCGGGGCGGCATCCTCTCAGACATCACCATCGCTCGCACCGGCGAGGAGACCTACCACCTCGGAGTCAACGGGAGCCAGGACGCTGCGTGGCTGTGGGGCCGGATGCGCGAGCGGTCGATCGTGCTGCACCTGGCCGACGCCTCCTCCGGCTCCTGCGGACTGGGGCTGTGGGGACCCCAGGCCAGAGACGTGCTGGCTCAGCTCGTCGAGGAGGACATCTCCCACGAGGCCTTCCGCTTCTATCGGAGCCGCAGTCTCAGCGTGGGCGGGGTCCCTGTCCTCGCGATGCGGCTCAGCTATGTCGGCGAGCTCGGGTGGGAACTGTACGCACCCGCAGAGTTCGGGCGCTATCTCTGGGACGCATTGATCAGCGCGGGCAAATCCCAGGAGATCCTGCCCGTGGGCCGCCGGGCCTTCGAGAGCCTCCGGCTGGAGAAGGGCATGCGGCTGTGGGGGGCTGACATGACCCGCGAACACACCCCGGCGGAGGCAGGGATCGAGTTCGCGGTGCGCGGCGCCGCACAGGAGAAGCTCAAGGAGCTCGGTGCCGATCGGCCGGCACGCCGTCTCGTCTGCCTGACCCTGGATGACCCTGCAATGGTCCTCATGGGACACGAACCTGTCTACCACGCGCAGGACCCCGAGGGGCGTCCCGTCGGTTACGTCACCAGTGCCGATCAGGGCTACACCACCGGCCTCTCCCTCGCCTATGCCTGGCTCCCCACGGAGCTCGCCGCCGAGGGTTCCGCCGTCGAGGTCTCGTACTTCGGCCGTCGGCTCCACGCCCATGTCGCGGCAGAGCCCGTCTTCGATCCCACCGCTTCACGAATGCGTTCCTGAGACGCCCACCTGCCCCTCATCTGCCATCACAGGAGTACCCATGCCTCATACCGTCAATGCTGTCGTCGTCACCGCCCAAGACGCCCCAGCCACCCTGGAGAAGATCATCATCCCCGACCCCGGCCCCGGAGAGGCCCTGGTGGACATCCTCACCTGCGGGGTCTGCCAAACCGATCAGCACTACCAAAAAGGCCTCATCGGCCAGAACTACCCCTACCTGCTAGGCCACGAAGCCACCGGCCGCGTCACCGCCATCGGCGAAGGAGTCACCTCGATCAGCCCCGGGGACAAAGTCATCCTGAACTGGCGCGCCGTCTGCGCAGACTGCCGCGCCTGCCGCAAAGGCCAGCCCCAATACTGCTTCAACACCCACAACGCCACCCAGAAAATGACCCTGACCGACGGCACCCCCCTAGAACCCGCCCTAGGCATCGGCGCCTTCGCCGAAAAGACCCTGGTCGCCGCCGGCCAATGCACCCTCATCGAAGACACCAAAGAAGAGCACGACGCCGCCATCGGACTCCTGGGCTGCGGGGTGATGGCCGGCATCGGGGCAGCGATCAACACCGGTGAGGTGGCCCGTGGGGAGTCGGTGGCCGTGATCGGCTGCGGCGGAGTCGGCACCGCCGCCATCGCCGGAGCCCGCCTCGCCGGAGCCACCACCATCATCGCCGTAGACCTCGACCCCAGAAAACTCGACAAAGCCCGCCAGCTCGGCGCCACCCACACCGTGGAGGCAGGCAGCACTGATCCGGTAGAAGCCATCCGCGAACTCACCGGCGGATTCGGCGCCGATGTCGTCATCGACGCCGTCGCCCGCCCCGAGACCTACACCCAAGCCTTCTACGCCCGCGACCTCGCCGGCCGCGTCGTACTCGTCGGTGTCCCAGACCCCTCCTGGAGCGTGGAACTGCCCATGATCGACATCTTCGGCCGCGGCGGAGCCCTGAAATCCTCCTGGTACGGCGACTGCCTGCCCAGCCGCGACTTCCCCATGCTGGTGGACCTCTACCGCCAGAATCGCCTAGACCTGGATGCCTTCGTCACCGAACGCATCCGCCTGGACCAAGTCCAAGAAGCCTTCACCACCATGAACCACGGCGACGTGCTGCGCAGCGTCGTCGAAATCGGCTAAGAGGAGTCCACCCGATGACCACCACGGCACGCATCGAACATCTGATCACCGCAGGAACCTTCTCCCTGGACGGAGGAACCTGGGAGGTGGAGAACAACGTCTACCTCCTCGGCGATGACCAGGAAGTGCTCATCATCGACCCCGCCCACGACGCCGAGGCTGTGGCCCAGCAGGTCGGTGACCGCCAGGTCTTGGGCATCCTGCTCACCCATGGCCATGACGATCACATCCGTGAAGTCTTCGAGGTCCAGCGCAAGGTCGGGGGCCGCATCCACCTCAACCCCGCCGATCACGTGCTCTGGGAGCAGGTCCACGCCCATGCCCTGCCTGAGGTGGAGATCTCCGACGGCGATGTCTTCACCATCTCCGACACCCGCCTGACCGCCATCCACACCCCCGGACACTCCCCCGGCTCCACCTGCTTCTACGCCGAAGACCTCCCCCACACCGACGGCTCCCGCGGCTCGGTGCTCTTCTCCGGGGACACCCTCTTCCAAGGAGGCCCCGGAGCCACCGGACGCTCCCACAGCAGCTTCGAGACGATCATCGAGTCCATCCGAGACCAGATCTTCACCAAGCTCCCCGAGAACACCGAGGTCCACCCCGGCCACGGAGACTCCACCCGGATCCAGTCCGAGAAGCCCCACCTCCAAGAATGGGTAGACCGCGGACACTGACACCCGACGGCCGGGATGATCCCGGACCTTGTCGCACACGCGATCATGGCACACAGGCGTCCCCTGCGCTCCAGCACTTGAGAGCTGGTCCGCAGGGGACGCCTGTGTGTGGAGCGGCCCTAACTCCGCACGACGGAGTCCTCCGCCTCCTGCAGGTCCATCGTGGGCGCCGGCCGACGCAGACCGCGGGTGATGACCAGCAGCCAGATCACGCCGACGCCGACCCAGCCCAGCCCCACCATGAAGGCATCAGGGGCCAGTGAAGTCCACAGCCACAGGCACAGTCCGACTCCGATGATGGGCAGCACCACGTGGCGGATGAGGTCTCCGCCGTGATGGCGCCCCCGGTCCACTGCGTGGTACTTGATCACACTGAGGTTCACGAAGGTGAAGGCGATCAAGGCGCCGAAACTGATCATGGCGGCGGCCAGCTCCAGCGGGAACACCAGGGCCAGCAGGGAGACCGCACCGACCACCAGTGCTGCCAGATAGGGGGTCCGGAACCGCGGGTGCAGGACGGCGAAGATCCGTCCCGGCATCGCACCGTCACGGCCCATCGTGTAGAGGATCCGCGTCACGGAGACATGCGACGCCGTCGCCGAGGCCGCACCCCCGGAGATGAAGGCGGCGGTGAAGAAGGCCACCAGGAAGGCCCCACCGGCGCGTGCCATCACGTCGGTGGAGGCTGTGTCCACCGAGCTGTAGGCCGTCCAGTCCGGGAACACCAGGTGCCCCATCCAGGACAGGAAGATGAAGATGAGGCCTGCGCTGAAGGTGCAGATCAGGATGGCCCGCGGGATGGTCCGAGTGGGGTCACGGGTCTCCTCCGAGAGGGTGGAGACCGCATCGAACCCGAGGAAGGACAGGCACAGCACTGCGGCGCCGGCGATCAGCGCGGCGAACTGGAACTCCTCGTTGGCGAAGGGCGCCAACGGGTCGATGGGAGCGTCCTGAGCTGTCAGGGTCACGATGCTCATGATCACAAAGACCACGATGAAGATCACCTGGATCCCCACCAGCATGCTGTTGAATCCGGCGGCGACCTTGATGCCGAGCACGTTCATCGCGGTGACGATCACGATCGTGACCAGGATGATCAGCCACGCGGGCAGCGCGGGCACCGCCGCATGGAGGTAGAGCCCGATGATCATGAAGTTGATCATCGGCAGGAACAGGTAGTCCAGCAGCAGCGACCAGCCCACGAGGAAACCCAGGTTCGGGCCGAAGGCGTGCTGGGTGTACGTGTAGGCCGAACCGGCGACCGGCAATGCCCGGACCATCCGGGTATAGCTCAGAGCCGTGACCAGCATGGCGGTCAGCGTGATCACATAGGCCAAGGCCAGGTGCCCGGAGGTGATGGTGCTGACGATGCCGTAGGTGGTGAAGACGGTCAGCGGAACCATGTAGGCCAGACCGAACAGCACCGCGTAGGGCAGGCCCAGCGTCCGCTTCAGTGCGGGGTTCTCGGTGCTCACAGGGCGATCTCTCTCTCACGGTGGACGACGGTTCCTGCCACGGTGGTCAGGAGCACAGGGGTCTCGCACAGGTCATCGGGGTCGACGTCGACGGGATCCGCTGACCACAGCGCCAGGTCAGCCTGGCCGCCGGGGGCGATGGTGCCCAGGTCACGGCGACCCAGGGCTTCCGCGGCCCACCGCGTGTAGCCGAGCAGAGCCTGCAGCCCGGTCAGCCGCTGGTCGGCTTCGAAGGCCGGCGCCTCGGGTCTTCCGGGGTGTCGGCGCAGGCGGGCCCAGGCAAGGCCGATGCGTGCGTCGCTGGTGGCCACCGGCCAGTCCGAGCCCAGCGCGATCCGCCCGCCGGCGTCCAGCACGTCCTTGATGCGCCAGGCGCGGGCAGCGCGTTCCGGCCCGAGCCGGACGGCCCACGGGTCGGCTCCCCCCGCCTCTCGCCACTGCATGTGCAGCGGCTGCATGGAGGCTACGACCCCTGCGTCGACCAGCTGCTCCACGTCGCGGTCGGTCATCGTCTCCAGGTGCTCGATGCGGTGTGGTGCGGCCGCGGGGTCACCCTGTCCCAGCTCCCGGTACACCTGCGTCACGTGGTCCACTCCTGCGTCGCCGCAGGAATGGGTGGCGAGCTGGAAGCCGGCCTGATGATAAGCGGCCGCGACCTCACGGTACCGGTCCAGCGAGGGCCAGAAGGGGTGGGCCGAATCCCCCGCCGTGTCGGGCTGATGCAACCAGGCTGTGCCGCTGTCGATGACACCGTCGATGAACATCTTGATCATGGCGACCCGGTACCGCTCACCCTCGACGCCGAACAGCGCGATCCTCTCGGCGAGGGCCGTGTCGTCGTCGCCCGGGTGATGCCACAGCGCCACCTGCAGGCGCACCGGCAGACCTCCGGGCAGGGCCTCCAAGGCATCGAGGGTCGACAGAGTGGCCCGGGTGCCGTCCATGATCGTCGCTGTGGTCACTCCGGTGGCGGCCATCTCGGCCAGCTTGGCCTGGACCTTGCGGGCCAGCTCCTCCGGAGGCCCCTGGGGGACGGCGTCGAACACCAGCGTGTAGGCGGGGATCTCCCGGAGTTCACCGGTGGGGGTGCCGTCCTCCTCGACGACGACCTCGCTGGCATCCGAGAACTGCTCGGTGCCGTCGACACCCGCGCGAGCCAGGGCGACGCTGTTGGCGAGTCCGGTGTGCATGTCGAAGAAGCGCACCGCCAGGGGGCGGCCTCCCGTGACCGCGTCGAAGTGGTCTCCGCGGATCCCGGCCTCCTCGAAAGCCTTGTAGTCGAGGTTCCACCCCAGGATCCAGGCGTCGGCAGGCAGCCGGCGCGCTTCCTCAGCGATGGCCTCACGGATCGTCTCCAGGCTGGTCATGCCGCCGAAGTCGACGCCCACCGTCGATTCGCAGCCCAGCACCGGGTGACAGTGGGAGTCGATGAGCCCCGGTGTCAGGGTCGCTCCGCGGGCATCGATGATCTCGGTGTCGCCGGCGGCGAGGGCAAGAATCTCGGCGTCACACCCCAGCGCCGTGATCACACCTCCGGAGACGGCGACGGCGGTCTCCGCCACGGCTTCACCTCCCGTGTCACCGGTCATCGTGCGGATCGTGGCGGAATGGATGATCAGATCGGTCATGACGGTGGTGGCTCCTCCAGATGGAAAGGACTCGGTGGATGAGGGCGACGTCGGCCCGGGACTCGGTCTCGGGGCGCTCGTCGGAGGGACGGGGCTCAACGACTCATCCGGTCCGCGGCGCCGGACGTCGAGGTCGCGGCCTGTCCCTGCGGGAAGGTGGCCAGAGGGTCGCCGGCGGCGACGTCGTGAACGCGGAGCCGGTCCCCTCCCCGCTCCGGCACGCCGCTGCGCCGAGAGATCATCAGCAGCACCAGACCTGCGACCACGCTGACTGCCGAGACCATGGTGGCGAACATCAGAGGTGACGTGTAGGTCACCAGGATCCCGCCCACGGCAGGACCCAGCGCGATGCCGATGATGTAGATGGTGGAGACGAGCACTCCGACTCGCCCCGAGACGTCCATGCGAGCGGCCAGCCCCAGGACCAGCACCAGGGCCGCGCCGTAGGCCAGCCCCCAGGCGACGTTGGCGGCGAGGAAGACTGGCGCGGCGGTGGAGGAGACGATGAGGAACTTCGCCGTGCTGCTGAGGACCAGGATGCCGAAGATCGACAGGGAACGTCCGATCCGCGCCAGCACCAGCGGCGCGACGACGGCGCCGGTGAGGCCACCGATGATCTGCAGGGAGATCACCACGGAGGACTGCCCCGGCGACAGCCCCACGTTCTGGACGGCGAGGATCTCGAGCATGGCGTAGACCATGTCTTCGGAGAGCGACCAGAGGCCGAAGACCGCGGCCAGCAGGATCGCGGCGGGGGTGAAGGGCAGGAGCCTGCCGGTGGGCTTCTCCTGGACGGGCAGGTTCGGCAGGCCTCCGGCGGCGAACAGGCCCGCCGCCCCCAGCAGTGCGAGCACGGTCAGCAGGTGCTGCAGGTCGTTGCCCAGCAGAGGAACGACGGCCAGCAGCAGGGCCGCGCCCGCGCGATTGACGATCGTGACCATAGTGGTGGTCTTGTCCGGGTTCATCGTGACGGCAGTGGACGCGATGCCGGCCGCCATCACCACCCCGCAGCTGATGCCGCCGATGATGACACCGACCTGCACCACGGAGGGTGTCAGCACCGCCGCCGCGCTGCCGAAGCCGATCACCATGCCTGTCAGCCCTGTGCGCGCGACCGTGGCGCGGTCTCCGCGGGCGACGAACCTGTTGGCGGCGAAGAGCCCGGTGGCCGTGCCCAGGGACATCAGGGTCACGAGATTGCCCGCATGAGCCACTGTGAAGCCCAGGTCGTTCACCAGCGCACCGATCAGGACTGGCACGAGGTTGGCGGCCAGGTAGGCCAGGACAAGGGTGCCGATGAACGACACGACCACTCGGGGAGCCAGCCGGGGCGCGGATGCAGACATGCGGGTCTCCTCGAACGATGGGCCCCATTAAATGAACGGGATTCGTTATCTTTGTAACCCGGGTCACATCGGCCTGTCAAGCGGCAGAGCCTGGAGGCCGAGCACAGTTGGGCTCGACGCAGCATCTGACTCTGCGCATACGCAGAGTCAGATGTCAGAGAGTCAGATGTCGGAGAAGCGAGGGAGTCCAGCGCACGAGGGGCGGCGGGGACCAGTGCCGTCGTCGCACATCAGAGACGAGGGACGAGCACCGCCACCGGAGACGAAAAAGTGCTGGGACATCGACGAATCGATGTCCCAGCACTTCCAGTGGTGCCCCCTGCAGGATTCGAACCTGCGGCCTTCTGCTCCGGAGGCAGACGCTCTATCCCCTGAGCTAAGGAGGCGGGGCCAGGTCAGCATTGCTGACGTTCTGACCTCGCTAGATTACCAGTCCTCAGCCGGTGACCGAAATCTGATAGGTCCACAGCTCAGAGGACATGCCCACCGCCGGACGCGCCTGCTCGCCTTCATCGCTGGAGTCAGCGTCGCCGCCCTGGGCATGGGAGCGCCGGAAGTGCGCGGAGCTCCGCCAATTCTCGAAGTCCTCCTCAGAGGCCCACCGAGTGACCACGAGCCACACGTGTCGACCGTCGGTCGGCTGGAGCAGCTCGAAGCCTTCGAATCCGGGAGTGCCCTCCATGGACCCGTGGCGGGCGGCAAAACGGTGACCGAGCTCCTCGCCGGACTCCTCGGGCACGGTGATCGCGTTGATCTTGATGACGCTCATGCGCCCATTGTGGCAGCAGATCGTCGCACCCGTTCGCAGATGTCACCCAAAACTCCCCGAACCTTGGCTTCAGAACAGCGCAGGCTGATGGGGACCCGGGTCCGCGGCGGGCAGGTCCGGCACCGTGCGCTCGCGCCACATCGGATCCTGTCGCCGTTCGAACCCGTGCCGGCGCCGTGCCTCCTTGGCTCGGACCCCCAGCCATTTCCGGTACTCGCTGGAAGCATAGGATCCGCCTCGGTAAATCCGCCGATAGCGTGCGACCAGCTCGGGGTACTCTCGGGCGAGCCACTGCATGTACCACTCGCGAGCCCCGGGCCGCAGGTGCAGAGCTCCCGTGGTGACGTCCACCGCCCCCGCCTCCGCCAAAGCACGGTGGAGGGCATCGAGGTGCTCCTCGGTGTCTGAGAGCCACGGCAGGATCGGCATCGCCAGCACGGTGCACTCCAGGCCGGCGTCCACGACGGACCGGATCAGGTTGAGCCGCGCCCGCGGATCCGGAGTGCCCGGCTCCACCCGTTGCTGCAGCTGCGGGTCCACCATGGCCAGCGAGACGGCCACGGACACGGGAACGTGCTGAGCAGCCTCCGTCAGCAGCGGCAGATCCCGCTTCAGCAGCGGCCCCTTGGTGAGGATGGAGAACGGCGTGCCGGATTCGGCCAGGGCGCGGATGATCCCCGGCATGAGCCGGTAACGACCCTCGGCGCGCATGTATGGATCCGAGTTCGTTCCCAACGCCACATGGTCACGCCCCCAGCTGGGCCTGGCCAGCTCGGCCCGCAGGACCTCCACGACGTTGGTCTTCACCACGATCTGAGTGTCGAAGTCCTCCCCGGAGTCGAAGTCCAGGTACTCGTGGGTCTTCCGCGCGAAGCAGTAGACGCAGCGATGCAGGCATCCACGTGTGGGGTTGATCGTCCAGCCGAACGGCATGTTCGAACCGGCCGGCACGCGGTTCAGTGCCGAACGGCTGGCGATCTCGTGGAAGGTCACACCCTCGAACTCCGGGGTGCGCACCGTGCGCAGCAGGCCCTTCATCGGCAGCAGCGCGCCGCCGTCGTCGTCGACCTTCTGACCCTGCCATCGCATGACAGTCATTCGAACACAGATTCGAACGAGTGTCGAGGGGGCACTCGCTCTGCCCTCGACTCAGAGGAGCAGGACCACTCCGATCAGCGAGACTCCCAGCGCGACCACCGTGCCGAACGCTCCCACGGCCAGGGCCGGCCCGCCTCGTCGCAGCAGCTGAGGCAGGTGGACTCCGGCGCCGATCCCCACCATGGCCATGGTCATCAGCAGGGTCGTGATGGTCCGCGCGGGATCGAGCAGGCCAGCCGGCAGATCGACCAGAGAGGCCAGCGCGGCGGCGGCCAGGAATCCCAGGATGAAGCCCGGCAGCAGCGGAGGACGGCGCCGCCCCGGCCCCGCAGTCTCACCGCTCGCGCGGGCGCCGCGACGCTCGCCGAGTCCGATGAGCACGATGATCGGGGCCAGCAGCACCACGCGGGCCAGCTTCACCATCACGGCGACCGCGAGCGCAGTGGCACCCACCATGCCGCCGGCGGCCACGACCTGGCCGACCTCATGAACTCCTGCACCGATCCAGATCCCTGCCGAGCGCTCGTCCAGTCCGAGCGGCTCGGCCAGCAGCGGCAGCGCCAGCATGACCAGGGTGCCGTAGAAGGTGACCACCGCGATCGCCATGGCCGCCGCCGAGTCCACCGCCCTGCCTGACCGGTCGCGCCCATCCCCACGATCCACGGCGGCTGCCGCCGCGGCGACGGCGGAGGCTCCGCAGATGGCGGTGCCCGTGGCGAGCATGACCGACTCCCCGCGCGGAGTCCCCAACGCCCGAGCTCCCAGCAGCGTGCCCAGAAAGGTCAGCACCACGGTGCCGACGGCGATGACCACCGCCTCCCAGCCCAGCGCGAGCATGTCCCCGAGCACGAGCTGGAGCCCCAGGAGCACGATGCTGGTGCGCAGCAGAGTCTTGGCCGCGAAGCCGAGGCCCGCCTCGAACGGGCGCGGTATCCAGCCCAGGGCACGCAGACCGATTCCCCCCAGGATCGCCAGCAGGAGTCCGGAGACCCCGGGAAGCAGCCCGCCGCCGAGATGGGCTGCGGTGGCAACGAGCAGCGCGAGGGCGACTCCCGGCATCAGCCGGCGCAGGCGCGAAGCCGCGCCCGGGCCTCGCGAGGAACCGCGGGCGGCGGAGCTGGAGCTGGCCGAGAGGCCGGCACGGCGTCGGCGTCGGGCGGGGGTGGTCACCGCGACAGTCTATGCCGCTGCGCGGATGTCGATTCGGCACCCCCTGCCGGCACTTCAGGTTGACATGACCT
Organism: Nesterenkonia xinjiangensis; assembly: GCF_013410745.1. NCBI lineage: Bacteria > Bacillati > Actinomycetota > Actinomycetes > Micrococcales > Micrococcaceae > Nesterenkonia > Nesterenkonia xinjiangensis. The sequence goes on from NZ_JACCFY010000001.1 coordinate 126,161, forward strand.
TATGAGGCAGAGCATAGTGTCAGAGACACCAGAAGGAGGGAGGGCAGCTGTGACGGGCCCTGCAGACAGCTCCACGGACACGACCGCTCGCCCCGCGTGGTCCACGCCGGACGCGTTCGCGTCGCCTGATGCGGTGAACCAGCATCTGGAACTGGCCGTGTCCACCGTGGTGTTCGCCCTGCGGCCGCACCCCGACGCCGAGCGCCCCACTCTGTGGCTCCCCCTGGTGCGCCGCATCCGCGAGCCCTTCCGTGGCCGCTGGGCGCTGCCGGGCGGCCCGCTGGAGGACCACCACGATCTGGCCGCCTCAGCTCGCGAGACCCTGAAGGCCACCACCGGTCTGGAACCGCGCCACCTGGAGCAGCTCTACGCATTCGGCGACGTCGACCGCTCCCCCCAGACCGACCACCGTGTGGTCTCCATCGTCTATTGGGCGCTGGTCCGCCCCGATGAGGACGCGGATGCCCATCACGGGCAGAACGTCCGGTGGTTCCCGGCCGACGAGACTCTGGCCCGACATGAGGACGGCACCGCCCCGCTGGCCTTCGACCACGGGGTGATCCTCCGGTATGCCGTGCAGCGTCTGCGGGCGAAGATCACCTACTCCCCCATCGCCCATGCCTTCCTGCCCGAGGAGTTCCCGCTGACCCGGCTCCGCGAGGTCTACGAGGCGATCCTCGGACGCGACCTGGATCCCTCCAACTTCCGCCGACAGGTGCTGGCCCAGGGTTCCGTGGAGAGCACCGGTCGTCGTATGACCGGCACCCACCACCGCCCGCCGGTGCTGTACCGCTCGGCCCCGAACCGTTCCCGCTACACGCTCACCATCGAGGAGAACCCATGAGCCTGTCCGTCCACGACCGCATCGAGCTCAAGCCCAAGGACTCCTGCAGCACCTCGCTGCCGGAGGGCCCGTGGGAGTTCGACGCCGCACCCGGCTACGGTCCGGGCGCCTCCCAGGCCGATCCCACCCCGGACCGCACCGTGCGTCCGGGCCAGCTTCCCCAGCTCTACCGGGAGCTCGACGACGACGTCCACGCCCGCATCCGTGCGGCCAAGGAGACTCTGGGCGAGAAGCTGGTGATCCTGGGCCATTTCTACCAGCGCGATGAGGTCGTCCAGTACGCCGACTTCGTGGGTGACTCCTTCCAGCTCGCCAACGCCGCACTCACCAAGCCGGAGGCTGAGACCATCGTGTTCTGCGGTGTGCATTTCATGGCCGAGACCGCCGACATCCTCTCCTCTGCCGAGCAGCGGGTCATCCTGCCCAACCTGGCCGCCGGCTGCTCGATGGCCGACATGGCCGACGAAGAGTCGGTCGAGGAGGCCTGGGAGGACATCGCCGAGGTCTACGGCTTCGACCCCGAGGATCCTCAGCCCGACGCCGAGGGGAAGCTGCCGGTGATCCCGGTGACCTACATGAACTCCTCCGCGGCCCTGAAGGCCTTCTGCGGCCGCCATGGCGGGATCGTGTGCACCTCGTCCAACGCCGCCACCGTGCTGGAATGGGCCTTCGCACGCGCCCATCGGGTGCTGTTCTTCCCCGATCAGCATCTGGGTCGCAACACTGCCAAGGCCATGGGAGTGCCGCTGGAGCAGATGCCGATGTGGAACCCCCGCCAGCCGCTGGGCGGCAACAGCGAGCAGGATCTGCTGCAGGGCAAGGTGCTGCTGTGGCATGGGTTCTGCTCCGTGCACCGCCGCTTCACCGTGGACCAGATCGAGCAGGCCCGCACCCAGCACCCAGGGGTCAGGGTCATCGTCCACCCCGAGTGCCCGATGCCGGTGGTCGACGCCGCCGACGCCGCAGGCTCCACCGATGCGATCCAGAAGTTCATCGCCGCCTCCGCCCCCGGCGACACCATCGCCGTGGGCACGGAGATCAACATGGTGAACCGCCTGGCCGCGGAGTATCCGGACCGCACGATCTTCTGCCTGGACCCGGTGATCTGCCCCTGCTCGACGATGTACCGCATCCACCCCGGATACCTCGCCTGGGTGCTGGACGAGCTCGTCGCCGGCCGCGTGGAGAACCAGATCGCGGTCGAGAGCGACGTCGCCGTCGAGGCCAAGGTCGCCCTGGACCGCATGCTCGCCGCGAAGCCGAGGTGAACACGGACATGAACTCCGTCCTGAGCTCCCCGCCCACGGCCGTGCCCCCTGTCGTCGCAGCGGATCCCTTGCTCTCCCCGACCCAGATCGAGAAGGTGGTGCGCCTCGCGTTCGAGGAGGACGTGCCGGCAGGCGACCTGACCTGCTGGGCATTCGTGCCGCAGGACGCCGTCGCCGAGGCCGCCCTGGTGGCCCGTCAGCCCGGGGTACTCAGCGGTGCAGAGGTCTTCCGCACCGCGATGACAGCACTCTCTCCTGAGGTGGACGTGACCCTCCACCGGCACGACGGCGCCCGCTTCAGCTCTGGTGACCGCCTCGCCTCAGTGCGCGGCCCGGCTCGGGCGGTGCTGACCGCGGAACGTGTGGCACTGAACCTGGTGCAGCGGATGACCGCGGTGGCGACCCTGACCGCCCGCTACGTGGACGCCGTCGCCGGCACCGGTGCCCGGATCACCGACACCCGGAAGACCACCCCAGGGCTGCGCGCCCTGGAGCGTCATGCGGTGCGCTGCGGAGGCGGCCACAACCATCGCTTCAGCCTCTCCGACGCCGTGATGGCCAAGGACAACCACATCGGGCTGGTGGAGGACCTCTCCGCCGCCGTCGCCGCAGCCCGAGCCCGCCTGCCGCACACCACCCACATCGAGGTGGAGGTGGACCGGATCGATCAGATCGAACCGGCGCTCGCCGGAGGCGCGGACACGGTCATGCTGGACAACTTCTCCGCTGCGGACCTGCGCCGCGGAGTGGAGATCATCGGCGGACGAGCCGTGGTGGAGGCCTCGGGCGGAGTGCATCTGGACACTGTGGGCGAGATCGCCGCGACCGGCGTCGACGTCATCAGCGTCGGCGCACTGACGCATGGCGTGCCAGCAGTGGATCTCGGTCTTGACCTGACCACGCAGCTCTGAGGGACCTGTCATGACACAGATCGCCGACCCCACGGCTCAGCTCTCCGCCGACGTCTACCTCGACTCCGCGGCCTCGGCCCCGGTGCGTCGTGCGGTGCTCGAGGCCATGTGGCCCCATCTGTCGGGTGAGCATGCCAATCCGTCCAGCCGCCACGAGCCCGGCATGACCGCCGGCCGGGCTCTGGAGCACGCTCGGACACGGGTCGCACACTGCCTGGGCGCCCGCCCCGGAGAGGTCATCTTCACCTCCGGCGGCACTGAGGCTGACAATGCGGCGATCAAGGGCATCGCCCTGGCCTCGCCCCGCGGCAGCCATGTGCTCATCTCCGCTCTCGAGCACCCGGCGGTCTCCGAGTCGGTGGCCTGGCTGGGCCGTCTGGGCTATGAGGTCGAGGTCCTGCCGGTCGACTCTGACGGACGAGTGGAGCCCGAGGAGCTTCGCCTCCGCCTGCGGGAGGACACCACGCTGGTCAGCGTGCAGGCCGCCAGCAACGAGGTCGGCACTGTGCAGGACATCGCAGCGCTGGCCACGATCACAGCGGAGGCGGGCGCCCCGTTCCACACCGATGCCGTCCAGGCCGCGGGCACGGAGACATTGGACGTCCGAGGTCTCGGAGTCCAGGCCCTCACTCTGGCCGGGCACAAGCTGGGCACCCCCAAAGGGGTCGGGGTGCTCTGGCTGCGGCGGCGCACGCCCTTCGAACCGCTGATCCACGGCGGGGGTCAGCAGCGCGGCCGCCGTTCCGGGACCGAGGACGTCGCCGGCGCCGTCGGCATGGCCACCGCCCTGGAGCTCGCCCGGCAGGACGACGTCGCCGCGCTTCGAGCCCGGAGGGACGTCTTCATCGCGGCGGTGGAGGACCGCGTGCCCGGCGCTCGACTGCTCGGGCACCGGAGCCGACGGTTGGCCGGTCATGCCGCCTTCGTGCTGCCCGGTCGCAGCGGCGAAGCCGTGCTGCTCGATTTGGAACGAGAAGGTGTCTACTGCTCCTCGGGCTCGGCCTGCGCCGCCGGGTCCGACGAGCCCAGCCCTGCCCTCATGGCGATGGGCGTCTCCTCGGAGCTCGCCCAGACTGCGGTGCGCTTCACCTTCGGCACCGAGGTCAGCGAGGCAGACCTGATCCGCGCCGCGGAGGCGCTGAGCCGCAGCGCGGGTCCGCGATGACGGGCTCCTCCGTGGGTACTCAGAGCTCGGCGAGCAGCGCCTTCCAGAACGGCTTCCACTGGTCGATCTCCTCGGGAGACTCCAACTTGGTGTGCTCCAATCCCAGAGTCACGCGGTCCTCCCCCTTGGCGGTGATGCCGAGGCCCACTCGGGTGCCGTCAGACAGCTTCACCCGCCAGTAGAGCCACTTGGGGGTCCTGGACGTCGATGCCGGTTCCTCGACCAGGACACCGTTGAACTCCTCGCGGTCCGCCACCAGGTTCAGCCAGGCTTCCATGGCCTCGTCCCGGCTTCCGCGATAGGTCTTGCTCGCCGACGCATGGAAGCTTCCGTCACTGGACTGCCCGGGGATGCGCAGGCCGTGCTCCTGCTCGTAAGCCACGGCGACGCCCTGGGCCCACCAACCGGCATTGTCCAGGTCCGCGGGCATGCGCGCCTCCGCCAGCTCGGCGATCTGCGGGTGCTTCATCGTCTGCGCACCCGCGTCGTCGAGCTCCTGGACCCAGCTATGCCATTCACGTGCCGTCGCCCGAGCGATGGCCGCAGTGTTCTGTGACTTCACCATGTCCTGATCGTAGTCGGCGCCCAGGCTCAGGAGTAGGCTTGTCAGCGCCAGCCGTCACGACAGGAGACCCATGAGCCACGCCCGTCATCTCGCCGCCGAGGATCGTTACGAGCACCTGGACTACCGCCGGGTCGGTCGGTCAGGGCTGGTGCTTCCGCCGCTGTCCCTGGGGATGTGGCACAACTTCGGCGACGACGTCGCCTTCCAGCGTCAGCGCGACATCGTCCGGTTCGCCTTCGACTCCGGGATCACCCATTTCGATCTGGCGAACAACTACGGTCCGCCTCCGGGGTCCGCGGAGGTCAACTTCGGGCGCCTGATGCGGGAGGACCTCTCCCCGTACCGGGACGAGCTGATCATCTCCACCAAGGCCGGCTGGAGCATGCATCCAGGACCGTACGGAGGCCCCGGCGGAAGCCGCAAATATCTGCTCTCCAGCCTGGACGCCTCTCTGGAGCGGATGGGCCTGGACTACGTGGACATCTTCTACTCGCACCGGCCGGATGCGGGCACTCCGCTCGAGGAGTCCATGGCCGCATTGGACACGGCTGTCCGCTCCGGCAGGGCGCTGTATGCAGGCATCTCCTCCTATTCGCCGGAGGACACTCGCCGGGCCACGGCCATCCTCCGGGACCTCGGCACCCCGCTGCTGATCCACCAGCCCTCGTATTCGATGTTCAACCGCTGGATCGAGCACGACGGACTGCTGGACACCGTGGAGGACGAGGGCGTGGGCGTGATCGCCTTCAGCGCCCTGGCCCAGGGCATGCTCACCGAGAAGTATCTCGACGGCGTCCCCTCGGACTCCCGCGCGGCGACGAAGCCTTCGTTCCGAGATGGGTTCCTCAGCCAGGAGAACCTCACGCGGATCCGCGCTCTGCACGCGATCGCTCAGCGGCGCGGCCAGTCGCTCGCCCAGATGGCACTGGCCTGGGCACTGCGCGACGAGCGGGTCACCTCCCTGGTGATCGGCGCCAGCCGGGTGGAGCAGCTGCAGCAGAATCTGGCGGCGCTGCGGTCCCCTGCGTTCAGCGAGCAGGAGCTGGCCGAGATCGACCAGCACGCCGTCGACGCAGGCATCGACATCTGGGGCGACGCGCGGCGCAGCACCGCCTCCTGACCCGGAGTCTCAGCGCAGCCGGAAACCGACGACGTCGACGAGGGCGTCATCCGTGATGTGCGGATAGTGCGTGCGCAGACCTGCGTGCAGCGCTTCCAGGCTGGGCGCGTTCTCCCGGCGCACGTCCTCAGGCGTCAGCTCGCCGAAGGTTCTCTGCTCGATGGTCTCGACCACGCCGTGCAGGATGCGGTAGCCCTCGGCCTCCGCGTCCTCGAAGACCATGGTCACCGGCCCGATCCGCTGGGGATCGTCGAGCCGGACCGTGACGGTCTTCCGACCTGCGGCGACGTCGTCGTGATACTGGGCGGCGAAGTGGAGGACGTTGACTCCGGTGTGGATCCGCCCGGAGACGTCGATCGCGGCGGAGGCCACGGTATGGGTGCTGCCAGGACCGAGTCCGGAGGCGGCGTCATGGGCGGCTTCGAGCACCCGGCGATCGTTCATGGTCAGCACATACGGAAGTCTATTGCACCTCGTGGGCGCTGGGCCCGTCGTCCAGCAAGACGGTGAAGCCACCGTCGTCCTCCACTGCGATCCGCAGATCGGTGAGGTCCTCCACCGCGCACGTGGGGCCGTGGGCAGCCGCGTGGGCGCCGACGCCCACGACGGGCATGCCTGCGGCGAGCCCTGCCTCCACGCCGGCTTGCGAGTCTTCGAAGACCACGCACTCTCCCGGTGCCACACCGAGCCGCTCAGCCGCCTGGAGGAAGCCCTCAGGCGAGGGCTTGCTGGCGGTCACGTCCTCAGCGGTGATGCGGTGCTCCGGAACGCGCAGCCCGGCGGCCTCCATCCGGGCGATGGCCAGGCGCGCGTCGGCCGAGGTCACCAGCGCGTGCGGCAGCTCCTGCAGCGCGTCCAAGAGCTCGGCCGCACCACCGATGGAGATTATTCCGCCGGTGTCAACGGATTCGGTGGCCAGCATCTGCTGGTTCTCGCGATGGTTCTCCTCCGCCGAGCGATCCGGAAGCAGGATCGCCATGGACTCGTGGCCCTGCCGCCCGTGGACGGTCCGCAGCACCGTGTCATGGTCCAGCCCGTGCTGGTCCGCCCAGCGCAGCCACAGCTTCTCCACGACCGCACGGGAATCCACGAGCGTCCCGTCCATGTCCAGCAGCGCGGCGCGGGCGGTGATGACGGGTGAGGGGCCGGGGGCAGCCATGGGTTCTCCTGGGGTCGAGCTGGTGAGGCGACAACGGCCATGTTCGTCACCACCCTATCCGTCTCATCCTCAGCGCGACTCCTCCCCGGCCCGCCGGCAGCAGCGCCGGTACCCCCAGGCACCTGTCGTGCTCAGCAGCGGACGTTCGGATTCGTGGGGGCGAAGATCCCGTCCGGGTTGCCCTGCCAGACCCATACGTGCAGGGTGTGGAACGGCGGTCCGCCATGGGGGTGCGGTGGATCGAACGCGGTGCCGAACAGTTCCGCCTCCTCGTCCCAGGTGGCGTACTCCACCGCCACCAGTTTGTTCCTCCCGTTCGGCAGGGGGGCGTAGACGAGGATCTCCGGGTTCAGCGGGTCGAGGTCCTCGGCGGTGGCGGCCACTCCGCGCTGATAGTGATACCCCATGTTCGGCACGCAGTCAGATACCTGCGCGTAGCCGGCGTCCATCGCGGTCCCCAGGTCGTGGTATGCGGCTGTCGCTGATCGGACCTGAGCCAGGTCCGCCTGTCCGGTCGCATCCGCCGGGCCGACGGTCGCCGCCGCCAGCAGGGCGGCGGATCCCAGCGCCATCGCTAGTCGTCGTCTCATGATCGTGTTCCTTTCCACTCGTGACGGTGTCTCCCTCACGGGTCCTCCTGCCTCAGCCCGGGCCCGCGAGCGGGATCCCGTGGCGAAACAGGTCGTGCGGGTCGAATCGACGTTTCGCAGCTCGTAGGCGATCGAGCGTGTCGGCGTCGAACGCGTGGCGAGAGGCCTGGACCCGTTCGTGCCCCTCGACGAAGTTCAGGTATCCGGGCAGCGGGGCGAGGAGCTCTTTGAGCCGCCGCCAGATCGTGGCGATACGGTGCTCCAGGTCCGTGTCCGCCACAGGATCGGTGATCAGCCCCACCAGTTCGAGCATCCGGTCGCCGTCCCGGGCACCGAAGCTGACCTCCGGATTGTCGCGCCGGATCGCGCCTCCGGCGTGCCGGGCCTCCGCGAAGAGGATCGGTGAGGGACCTTCGCCCCCGCAGACGGCCTCGACCATGGCATCCAGCACGATGCGGTCGAGCCGACTGAGCCAACGCCCGCTGGAGGCCGCCGGCAGCGGATCGACCGGGTCCATCGAGATCTCGGCCGCACGGGCAAAGGGGATGCTCGTCCAGGTGTCCATGAGAGGCGGCTTCCACGCACGCCAGGTGTCCAGCTGTCGCGGCCCCGCGTCAGCATCCGACCCAGGTGCTCCAGCCCAGCAGCCGCGCACGATCACGAAGGTCTGCCCCTGAAGAGGCGGCGGCACGATGTCCAGAGCGGGGAACGCGGTGATGTTGAACGCACTGGTCAGTTCGGCAGGCGCCTGTCCTGACCAGTCGAGGTAGCGGTCGAACACCTCGCCGGCGGCGTCAAGCGGATAGAAGAGGTTCCCGGCGTACACCTCCTCCACTGGCACCAGCGCGGTCGTCATCTCCACGACGACGCCGAGGCCGCTGCCCGCAGTCCCGCACATCGCCCAGAACAGCTCGGGCTCCTCCGCGGGCGAGGTGGTGACGATCCGGCCGTCGGCGAGGACCACACGCATCGACCGGACGGCGTCCACGGCGAGACCATGCTTGCGCGCGAGCCAGCCGAAGCCGCCACCGAGGCTGTACCCCACGGTGCCGACATGCGGGGCGGATCCCAGCAGGGGTGCCAGGCCCTGCCGCTGCGCATCCGCGAGCACCGGATTCCACGTGGTCCCCCCGCCGACCGTCGCGGTCTGCGTCTGAGGATCGACGGAGACCTGATCGAGGCCACCCGTGACGATGAGCAGGGTGCGCTCGTCGGCGGGCACGGTGACGCTGTGCCCGGTGTTCTGCACCGCCACAGTGAGATCGTGGTCGGCGGCATAGCGCACGGCATGCACGACGTCGCCTTCTGAGGTCGCGCCGACCAGGACCGCCGGACGCTGGGTCCAGGCGACGTTCCACCCGGAACACGCCTCGAGGTATTCCGTCCCGTCAGTCGGCAGCCGGACGACGCCCCGGCAGGACGCGGCGAGATGCTCGACGTCTCTGACAAAAGAATGGATGGTCATGGCGGTCCCCTGACAGTTCGGCGGAGATGTCGTGCCCCGAGCGGTGGAGGGATCCGCTGGCTCGCGGCACCTCAAGCATGGGCTCACTCCGCCCCGAGGACCATCCCCGGCCAGGAGGCGTTCTGACGGACCACACCCCCTCATCTGAGGGATGTTCTTGAGGGGCACCATCAGTGCTTGACAGCACACTCCCGCAGGATCACACTCAGGCCATGGTGCTCCTCGACACCACTCCCACCACCGCCGTCCCTCGCGGAAGGCACCGGGACAGCGCCGCCAGGCGGGTCCGGGAGGTCTGTTGCGACGCGCCGAGCACGGCGGAGCTCATCAAGGGCCTGCGCACACCGCTCCATGACGCCCTGGGGATGTCGGGGATGCTGCTGAGCGCGACCGACCCGGACACGCTCGTCCTCTCCACCGCAGCCGTCATCGAGAACCTGCCCGAGGCGATGTGTGCACCGTGGATGCACAATGAGTTCCTTGAGGCGGACTTCAACAAGTTCGCGGACCTGCACCGCAGCGCCGCCAAGGCCACGACCCTGCACCGCGTCACTCAGGGCAACCCCGAGCTGAGCCCTCGCCACAGGGACCTCAACGGTCCCATGGGCTTCGGCGCCGAGCTGCGCACCACGTTCTCCCGGCGCGGGGTCTGCTGGGGCGTGGGCAATTTCCTTCGGGAGCGCCGGGAAGAGGACTTCGCACCAGAGGATCTGGCCTGGCTGGAGCGTCTGCGTCCGGTGATCGCCGCAGGGCTTCAACGCTGCACCGTTCTCGACCTGCGATCCGACGAAGTCGACTGCGCTCCCGGAGTCGTGACGCTCGACCCGCTAGGTCAGGTGGTCTCCATGAACGACAGCGCGCCTCAACTTCTCGCTGAGCTCTGGGCGCACGCGATCGACGCCGGCCCTCAGACCAAGCTGCCGGGCGAGGCCTACATGATCGCCACGCTGACCCGCGCCCGGGCTCGGGGACATCCGAGGGCCGGGCCCCCGGTGACAAGGCTGCACGGTCGGTCCGGACGGTGGCTGACGATCCGAGGCGATCACACGCTGACTCCGGATGGACGACTCTCTTGCATCGTCCTCGTCATCGAACCGTCACGGCCCACTGAGGTCATGCCCCTGGTGGTCGCAGCCTATGGCCTCACCGCGCGCGAGCAGGAGGTGCTCGCCGAGCTGTCGAACGGCCGGCCCACCGGCGAGATCGCCACGCGGCTCTTCATCTCTGAGCATACGGTGCGCGATCACATCAGGTCTGTGCTCTCCAAGACCGGCACCGCCTCACGCGGGGAGCTGCTGAGCCTGCTGTTCCACCATCATGCTGCCCCGGCCACGCAGTTCACCCACGCCTGACTCGATGAGATCTGCCCGGACCAGGGACGCACGCTGTGGAGCGGAAGTTTCACGACGGGAAGGTGTGCCCGACGAAGCCATCACGTGGCCGGTGGCGTCCGGAGCTCAGGAGTCCAGCATCCGGGCTCGGAGCACGTCGAACTCGCACCCCGGCGCGTCCGGATCGAAGCCGTGCTCGGTCAGCCAGCGCGACGCCGTCAGGCTCCGCAGAGACCACCAGGCGCGGATCACCTCGCGATCCACATCGGCGGTGCCGTAGCCGGCGAGCAGGTCGTCCAGCCGTTCCTCGTGTCCGAGCGTCAGGATGGCGAGGTCGAACATGGCATCGCCGGGGGCGGCCTCGGACCAGTCGATGACGCCGGTGACTTCATCGCCGTCGACGAACACGTGGTCGAGCTGAAGATCACCGTGGATGAACACCGGCTTCCGCGGTCTCAGAGCGGGCTCTGCGATCTCGCGGTTGCGCCGGACCACCTCGGCCGGCAGCACGCCGTTGTCCAGCAGCCACGCACATTCCCGGTCTAGCCGGTCCGCCACATCGTCGAGCCTGCGACCCGGCCACGGCGGCAGCGGCGCCTCGTGCAGTCGGCGAACGGCGGCGCCCGCCGCAGACCACGCCGCCTGCGAGGCAGGCGACGGTTCACCGAGGACGCCGAGAGCAGCGCCCGGCACAGCGGCGATGGCGAGCACCGGAGGCTCATGCCAGAGGACCTGCGGGGTGGGGATCGGTGCCATCGCCATCGCGCGGATCTCGACGTCGGTGTGCTCCGGGTCGCCGTCGACCTTCAGGTAGACGTCTCCGACGCGCAGCGTGGCGCGTTCGTTGTGGGAGACGACGACTTCGACCTCGTCCATGCCGGCCATTCTTGCAGAGGACGATGACTCCGCGCCGGACATGCGGAAGCCCCGGCGGGGTGATCCTCGCCGGGGCTTCCGTGAACCATCGGGATGACAGGATGTGAACCTTCGAGCCCTTGGCGGATCCGGCTCATTTCCGGTCTCCGCCGAGTGTCTCGGGAACTCGCGGATTCCCTTGTGTTGACAGGGAACCGGGCGGTTCAGCGACTGTGCGGCCGGTTCCTCGGCAAGGGCTTTGCTCGGACTGGCTGCGCCTTCACAAGGGGCGCGCACCGCGCAGAAACTGTTCGGCTGCTTTGTCCACGAGCCCGTCGAGCAGTTCTCGTTTCACCATGTCGCCGTTCATCAGCGTGGCGATGCCCTGCATAGTGGCGAAAAGCACGATGCCGATCTGCTCGGGATCTCCAGCAGCGAGTTCGCCTGCTTCCTGGCCCTGCGTGATCAACTCATCCATCAAGGTGAAGGCCGGGATCGCGGCCGCTATGACGTGATCGGCGCCCGACCGATGTTTGCTGGTGAACATCAGCTCCAACAGCGCCGCGTTGTCGGTAGCGAAGCGGATGTAAGCCGCCACGGTGGCCCTTAGACGGAATCCGAAGCCCTCTTCCGCGTCAGGACTGGCCGCGCGCAGCTGCGCGTCCAGACGTTCGAAGCCCGTCACGGCAAGGGCATCGAGCAGGGCCTGTCGGTCAGGGAAGTGGCGGCGCGGCGCGGCATGGCTCACGCCGACTTCCCGGGCCAGCTCACGCAGGGACAGCTGATCGACCCCCTGCTCGCGCACGGTGCGTTCTGCAGCAACGAGCAAAGCCACATGAAGTCGCCCGTGATGGTAGGCCCGCTCGTTCGTCTCAGTCACACCCCAATTCTAAGCGATGTTGGCATTGACAACGTAGTAGGCACTGACTACATTTAATCCATGACTCCCTTTTCTCTCGCTGACATCCCTCCCATGACAGGCCGCACCGCGGTCGTCACTGGCGCGAACAGCGGGCTCGGCCGCGCCACTGCCCGCGTACTTGCAGCTAAGGGAGCACGGGTCGTGGTAGCTGTGCGAGACCTTGCCAAAGGCCGCGAGGCGGTCGCGACGATGAACGGCGCCCTCGACGTTCATCGCCTCGACCTCGCCGACCTCGCTTCGGTCCGCACGTTCGCCGAGGACCTCGACGGGCCCATCGACCTGCTCATCAACAACGCGGGCCTGATGGCCCCGCCGCTCGGGCGCACCGCGGACGGGTTCGAGGTGCAGTTCGGGACCAACCACCTCGGGCACTTCGCGCTCACCAACCTACTCCTGCCGAGAATCAGTGAGCGAGTAGTCACTGTCTCCTCCAACGGCCACCGGGCAGGCTCGATCGACTTCGAGGATCTCAACTGGGAACACCGACCGTACCGCGCGGCGAGTGCATACGGGCAGTCCAAACTGGCCAACCTGCTGTTCACCGCGGAACTGCAACGCCGACTCACAGAGGTAGGCTCACCAGTGCTCGCCACCGCCGCGCACCCTGGCATGGCGTCCACGAACTTGCTGCGCCCGCCTGGCAAGCGGCCCAGGCTCGAGGCGATCCAACGACGGATCGCCCACCTGCTAGCCCAGAGCGACGACAACGGTGCGCTGCCTTCTCTCAACGCTGCCGTGGCGGACATTCCGGGCAACAGCTACGTAGGCCCGAGCGGGTTCCTCCAAGGTCGCGGCGCGCCGAAACTGGTCACCCGCTCTCGCAAGGCCCGCGACGGCGACCTCGCACGCCGCCTATGGACAGCCTCCGAGCAGCTCACCGGCGTTGCGTTCTCCCTCACGAACGCCACCCGGTGACGAAGCGCTCATAAGTCCGCCGCTCGTCCCTCGGCTCGCCGACGTCTTCCGCGCATCCGGAACGCGGATGGGCTCCCTCGGCCGATCTGCAAGTCCTCTTCGAGCGAGATCCGGGCCGCACTCCGGTGAGGTCTTGCCCTCGGCTATGAAGGATGCCGTTCGCCCAGATTCCAGTGGCGCTGCGCCGACACCGGGTCAATGCTGTGTGGAACGACCTCGGCCGGCTGGACCCGTCGATCAAGGCCCTCAGCGCGGTCGGCCTTCAGCGCCGCAGCGGCTCCCTCCGGGTCGCGCACCGATGACCACTGACGCCCTTGATTGGCTCAGCACGCTGCGTCGTTCCCCGCCCGAGCCCCGCGTGACCCCGGTGACGATCATGTTCCGGTTGGTGAGGTCGATTCCGGCGAAGACGTCTTCGGCTGTGGAGCAGGAGGTACATCTCGCAACGATCGGATGCCGCTTCTGCGTGCCGTGGTCCGTCATGCCGCCAGCCTGGGAGCCGTGGAGCCGATGGGTATGACCGCCCGTTCCCGCTCTTTAGACGAGCGTCGGACGGCGCCCGCGGACGCGAAAATTCTGAGGGGAGACCCCTACTTCGCGCTTGAAGGCGTTCGAGAAGGCGCTCTCGGAGCCGTAACCCAGTTGGTCGGCGAGGACCCCCACCGGCACGTCGAGGTTCCGCAGAGAACGCTGAGCGAGCATCATGCGCCATCGCGTGAGGTACGCGCGCGGCGGGAGTCCTGCTGCGGTGCGGAACCGCTCAGCGAACGACGTTCGCGACATATGCGCCGCGCGAGCGAGATCGGCCAGTGACCACCGGCTGCGCGGATCTGAGTGGATCGCAGCGACGGCCGGCCGCAGCTGCTCGTCGGAGATCACGCGCAACCAACCGGGCGGCAGGTCCTCCGTTGGCGCTGGTGAGCGAAGGGCCTCGAGCAGCAGGAGCTGACTGTACTGTCGCAAGGCGAATGTCGAGCCCGCGGCGCCGCCCGTGGTCTCCTCCAGGAGGAACCGAAGGCTGCGCTGCACCCTCTGCGCCAGCGACGAGGCGCCCCGAAGGTGCATCACGGGAGGGAGGGATTCGGCAAGGACCACCTGGCCGGTCTCATCGAGATCGACGTGGCCGCCGATCACGACCTCTGCTGGTGCGCCGTCGGTCGTCAGGTCTTCGGCGTATCCGACCGGCGGCGCGACCTCGCGTATCAACCCCGTCTGTCCCCCGCCCCGCAGCTCCAGCCAGGAGCGGCCGTAGAGTACCGCCACGTCACCAGATTCGAGATTCACGGCCACCGCGTCGTCGGTCCGGAGTGTGACGCGCCCCTGCACGACTCCGATGAGTTTCAGGCGGTCACAGGTTGTGGCGCGCGTCGTCCAACGCCCATCGACCGTCATCATCCCGGACAGGGTCGCGCGCACATCGACGAGGTTCAGGAGGTCTGAGAGATGATCGGACGACACGCGTCCTCCTCTTCCACCCTCTCGGGCTGACGTGGTCGAATAGGCTGGGCCCCGGCAGCGAGCTTCTCCATGGTCCAGTCGAGGATGCGTTCGCTCGGCCTCTCATCACTCAGCCGCTCGATGTCCCGAATGCCCGTGGGGCTGGTCACGTTGACCTCGGTCAGGCGTCCGCCGATCACGTCGATGCCGACCAGAACGAGCCCGAGACATTCCAGCTCGGGGCGCAGGCGGCGACAGATCTCGAGGTCGTCGGCGTCGAGAGTTGTCGACTCGGCCATCGCTCCGACGGCGAGGTTGCATCGGAAATCTCCGGCTCCTGCCCTGCGATTGACCACCCCGACCGGCTCTCCGTCGAGGAGGAAGATCCGTTTGTCTCCCTCTGTCACGCCGGGAACGAATTCTTGGAGCACGATCTGCCGGGTTCTCTGCTCGGTGACGAGGTCGATCAGAGCCGTGAGTCCTGGATCGCCGTCGCGCATCATGATAATCCCTCGTCCGCCCGCACCGTCAAGGGGTTTGGCCACCGCCACGCGCCACCGTCCGAGCGCATCGCGGATGTCACGGACATCGGCGGTGACGACGGTGCTCGGCACGATGTCCGGGAGGTTCAGCGACGTCAGCTTCTCGTTGGCCTCGCGTAGCCCACGTGGGGCGTTCAGGACGAGCGCGCCAGCCCGCACTGCGGCGTCGAGCAAGTACGTGGCGCGCAGGTACGCGTCGTCGACCGGCGGGTCGACTCGCATGAAGACGACGTCACCCATGCCGAGCTCGAGCCTCTGCTGTTCGCCCGCCCGCCACCATCGTTCCCGCGCCGCGGAACCGCCGGCTCTGCTACGGAACGCGGGCGCGATCCGTACTGGACGAGCCCACACCGCCGAAGCGATGCCGTCGATGACCAGATCAGCCACACCGGCGACCCACACCTCAGCGTGCCGCCGCTGAGCGGCCTCCATGATCGCGACCGTCGAGTCATGGTCGGGTTGCAACGTCTCGAGCGGATCGGTGACGAAGAGTAGCCGCATTCCCTCCCCTACCGCCGAGCTCGATCGGCGGTCCCCCTCACTCGTCGTGAGCATCAGTTCTGGAAGTGTGGGGCGAGGGAGACGAGCATCTTCGCGGCGGATTCACGCACACGCATACGCTCGTACCATGCAGCTACGTGAGGCCGCTGGGGCACATTGAGCCACGTCGTGCCTTCTCCTTCGATGTTTGTCGCCATGAAGGCGAAAAGCAGGATATCGGCCATGGAGATGTCATTTCCCGCGATGAAATCCTTTCCGTCGAGGTCGTCGTCGAACTGATTCAGGCCGCGCTCGGCAAGCAGCCGATTGCTTCGCCTAGCCTCAGGCTGAAGGATGCGGTGCCCACGGTACGCGTTCTCCGCGGCCTCACTGCCGCGCCAATGGTTCACGAACGGTAAGACCACCTCGAGGTATGCGCGCCGCGTCCACATGTGAATGATGGCCCGTTCCTGCGCGGTCTCGCCGCAGAGTCTCCTGCCACCTCGTGCCATCTCGTCGAAGTAGCCGCAGATGGCAGTGATTTCGGTCAGGACCGTCCCGTCGTCGAGGCGGAGCGCCGGCACCTCGCCTCGAGCGCTAATCTCCGTGAGATAGGCACGCCGTCGGTTCTCAAGGCCCACGAGGTCGATGGTGACCACGTCGAAGTCGAGCCCTCCGCGCTCGTGAGCGAAGAGTCGGACCGTGGTCGGGTTCGGACCCGGGGCGTTGGCGTCGTAAAGGATCATGGGGGCTCCCGGTTGCAGTGGGGGTTACGCTGAATTGGCGCCGGAGACCGAGAAGAAGCATTCCTCGTCTCAAGAGATCATGTCCCGTGATGGGCGCTCTCTCACGCTAGGCCGGCCTGCCGAGCGCGACAATGCGCCTGCGTTCGCTTCATTGGCGCGGGCGTCCGGGGGAGACTCTTCGGGACGTCGGCTCACCCATCTTGGACGCTGAAGCACTCGACGAGAGCATTGAGGAACGGCAGGGGGGACGACGTTGCGTCGCCTTCCCAGGCCACACCCGGCCAGAGCGGCCCGTCTCGCCCTTATCGGAGTCATCCTCGGTGCGCACCGGCCACGCGCCCGGTTACCGGTCATTCTCGGCGTGACCGCTCTCGCGGGGATAGCGCTCGGTGTGGTCGAGCTCTTCATCTGACCGCCCTGCCCCAACCCCTTCGACCGACAGAGCCCTAGTCTGTGACGGCGGTCCACGGTATCGGCGGAGCGTGGAAGGGTGTATCGCACCCTGGGTGGATCCGGGCCTTCTCGGCGCTCTCCGGGCCCGGAAGGCTGATGGCCATGACAACGAAATTTCCTGCATTCACCGATGTCGGGCTGGCTGCCGTGCGCGCTGGCACCGGCCGGCCCCTGCTCCTGACGAACGCAACTGTTCACACTTTCGACCCTCTGATCGGCTCGATGCCTGACGCGGATGTACTCATCGGTGCAGATGTGATCGTGGGGGTGGGTCCCGGCATCGTCAACGCTGCGGAGGATGATGGCGCGGTCGTCATCGATGCGACCGGAACCATGATCTTGCCCGCTCGGCTGGACCTGGCCGCGGCGCTCGGAAGCAGAAGGCGTGGCTGTGGGGCCGGCACGCTTTCACCCGGTTCCGCAGCTGACCTGATCGTTGTCGACGATGCGCTCACCCCGAATCCAGCCGCGGCGTTGGATGTCGCGGCGACTTGTCCCGAGAGAGTACGTGCGCTCCTGATGGGCGGGGTGCCGGTGCATTGGGCGGGACTCGCCATCGGTGACGAGCGGACGAAGGATCGGCCTCTCGACCGGCGCGTGGTGGACCTGCAGCGGGTGGGAGCCTGGGTCGACACCGAGGGCTTCCTGTGTCAGGAGCTCACCGCGGACGGCCGATATGACGAGACCCGCGGCGGGCGGCCGCATGCCTTCCAGGGGCGCTACTGGGTGGACGGCGATCGCATCGACTATCTGGATGACCTGGGCTTCTGGGCCTTCGGCCGGTTCGACGGCGACACCCTCCACCACGCCGGCTACACCATGCACCGAAAGGACGACCGATGACACCCGACGGACAGCTCCTGGAAACGCTGCAGCGTTCAGCCGCAGACCCAGAACGCCGTGTCCTCTTGACGGGGGCGACCGTCGTGACGATGGACCCCGAAGTGGGGGTCATCGATCATGGCGACGTCTTCATCCAGGGCAAGCACATCGTCGAGGTCGGGCGTGACCTGCCGGTCACCGATGCGTTCGTGATCGACGTGACCGGCACCATCGTCGCCCCGGGGATGGTGGACACGCATCGGCATGCGTGGCAGGCGCAGATGCGCCGCAGCATCCCCGATGTCGACGACCTGATGGGCTACCTGCAATCCACCCTGGTACACGTCGCGCCCGCGTATGAGCCCGAGGACATCTACCTCGGCACACGTCTCGCCGCGGTCACCGCGCTCGACGGCGGCATCACCACGATGCTCGACTTCTCGCACAACTCCCGCAGTGCGGCGCACTCCGATTCCGCGATCACCGCGCTCATGGACTCGGGCATACGCGGAGTGCACGCGTCCATGGCACCGCATTTCGGCGCCTGGGACGGGCAGTGGCCGCAGGATCTCGAGCGACTGCGGACGACCTATGCGCCCACCGATGACCAGCTGGTGACCCTGCGGCTTGCGGCACTTGCCACCCCAGACATTGCCGGCGAACGCCTCACCTACGGTCCTGGGTTGGCGAAGGTCGCCAACGACCTGGACATCGGAGTCAGCCTGGACGTGATGTTCGGGCAGGCGGCGTCTGACGCCGTCGTTGACTGGGAGCAGCGAGGGCTGCTGGGGCCGCACCTCGAGTCCATCCACTGCACTGCACTGTCTCCGCATGCGTGGGCGGCAATGCGCGATCACGGCGTCACGGTCTCTCTCGCCCCCACCTCGGACGCCCAGATCGGTCTCGAAGACGCCGTTCCACCGGTGGACGACGCACTCGCTCACGGCATCCGCCCCGGACTGTCGGTGGATGTGGAGGTTGCACTCGCCTCCGACATGTTCACCCAGATGCGAACACTGCTGACCATTCAGCGCATGCGGGCGGTCAATGCCACCTACGGGACGTCCGATGAGCCCTCACGGATCACCACCCGTGACGTTCTCGACTTCGCCACCCTGTCAGGAGCGCGTACGTTGCGGCTGGACGACCGCATCGGATCCATCACGCCCGGCAAGCAGGCCGATCTCATCGTCGTCGACGCGGAAGCCATCAACACCATGCCTTTGCACGACGCCGTCGGGACACTGGTCTTGGGCGCGGATCGCGCAAACATCGTCTCGGTCTGGGTGGCTGGTCAAGTGCGCAAGTGGGACGGAGCACTCGTGGGCGTCGACGTCGAGGCGCTGCGCACGCAGGTCCATGACTCCGTGGCGGATATCGCCGGGCGTCTCGCCGAAGCGGAGCCTCGAGATCGGTGACAGTCAGGGCCAAAGAGAACGCCGACCGCCTCGCCGTTTGCGCCACACGGCTCACCGCGTCACCCGCGTCGCCGCCACGGCTGCTGCGCCGGCTCCCCTGTCGGCGTGCGTGCAGCCGAGCGGAGCGAATCCCGAGCTCTCGACGTCGCGCGCGATCTGCACGTCTCCGATGGAGTCTTGTAGAAGACGGTCGGGACCGCGAAAGCGAAGCGATCGTCGCCCATGGGGCCTACGCGGTGCCGCTCATGGTGGACAGCGCCGTGGCAGAACCAACCGACGCTCAGCGCGGGGTCGACGACGTGGTGCCCGGCAACTCCGCCACCTTCGCCCTCATCCGGCGCCCCGTCAGCGAGCCCCAGGTTCGTCAGGTGCCCATCGGCGACCCCAAGGATCTGATGGCGGCGTGTATCGACGGGCACCTGGAAGTCTGGCAAGGCAGGGCAACCGACCCGTCGGCGGACTGCCACAGCATCTGACCTCCGACGGCCGCTACGCCGGGACGTGAGGTGAGCGTATCAACGCCTACACGGGTCGGTACTGGGTGCGCGGAACAAAGATCACTGACCTGGACGCCTCGGGGTTCTGGGCCTTCGGAGAGTTACTGGGCAGCACGTTGCACCACGCAGGTTTCGTGATGGCCCGTGAATGAGCCGGCCGCCGACGTGACATTGCCGCGCCGCACCGGGGCAACATCACGGAGGAGGTGCACCACGGCCTGGCAGGCTTCGTCTCCTGCACGTACGGTCAGAAGATGACCGCAGATCTCGGCGCCTATCTGAAGACTCGTCGTGGGCAGGTTCAGCCCACCGACGTTGGACTGCACGCGCATACCCCACGCCGGGTGCCCGGCCTCCGCCGGGAGGAGGTCGCGATGCTCGCCGGCGTCAGCGTGGACTACTACGCACGCTTGGAACAAGGACGCGAACGCCACCCCTCGCCCTCGGTGCTCAACGCCCTGGCGAACGCGCTGCTCCTCGATACAGACCAGCGTGAGTACGTGTTCCGGCTCGCCGGGCTGGCACCGGCCGTCCGCACCGAGACCGCCTCGACGCCGGCACAATCACTGCGAGATCTCCTCGACGCGTGGACACAAACGCCAGCGATGATCATCGATCGTCAGCTCAACGTGCTCGCTCAGAATCAGCTCGCTATGGCTCTGTACTCGGCGTTCGCACGACCTGACAACCTCATACGAATGACGTTTCTCGATCCCGCCGGACGTCGTTTCTACGTCGACTGGGAGCGCGCCGCCGAGTCGTGCGTGGCGAGCCTGCGCTTGGCGTTGTCCCACGCGGACTGCGCCGACGATGTGCGCCGTCTGATCATCGACACCTCAGCGGGCAGTGATGTGTTCCGACGCCTATGGTCCGAGGCTCACGATGTGCGAGGGAAAGTCCACGATGCCAAAGCGTTCCGACACCCAGCTGTCGGCGAACTGGTCCTCGACCATCACGCGTTCGAGGTCCGGAGTGCACCCGGCACCCAACTCATCACCTATCACGCGACGCCTTCCTCACCCAGCGCGGAGAAACTCCAGCTGCTCGCGTCGCTGCACGCCACGCGCGGATTCGTGCGCGAGTGACACCGCCCTACGTCTGAATGTCGAGTCAGAGCCTGACCGGCCCGGAACCCAGACGCATGCGGATGGCGAGACCTGGGAGACAGTCGGTATGCGCACCTACGGTGCCGCCCGTCGTTCGGCGACGGATATCGACGTCGGCCGGATACGAGCATTGACCACCCATTCTCGGGCTCAAGCCCGGAGTGACAGCTTCCACATGAAGTTCACCCCCTCCACTGCGTCGGTGAGGGGCGCGACGACGTGGGATCAGATCGCCACCGCACTCGACCTGCCAAGCCTCACCCTGCACGGACTTCGTCACACCGGAGCAACTTGACTCGCTGATGCGGGCATTCCACTCCACGTCCTCCAAGGCATCCTCGGCCACAAGTCCATCGAGACCACCCGCGGCTGCCTGCACCCCGACAGGAGACACCTCACCCACGCGGCCGCTCACGCGAACGCACTCCTCGACGGGCATGAGATTCTCGACCGCGAGGCTCCGGCGATGACCGGTCGGAGGACGGCACCTCAGTGATGACACTGCTCACAGGTCAAGGCGAGAACGGGCTCCAGGTCCCGAACCCCTCCGAAGAAAACCGGGGAGACGACGAAGCCCAGGTGAGAGACCTGCTCTCACCTGGGCTTATCGGTCGGGATGACAGGATTTGAACCTGCGACCCCCTGACCCCCAGTCAGGTGCGCTACCAAGCTGCGCCACATCCCGATTCATCGTGACCGTTCCGGCCACCACGAGAGTCTACAACAACTCACGCGCCGATGCCGCATCGCCGGCCGGCTCTCATTTCTTCCGGCGGCGCTTCTCTCGGACCCGCATGGTCACCTCGATGGGCGTGCCGCTGAAGTCGAAGGTCTCGCGCAGCCGCCGCACGATGAATCGCCGATATCCGGGGTCCAGGAAGCCGGTGGTGAACAGCACGAATCGCGGAGGTCTGCTCGAAGGCTGGGTGGCGAAGAGGATCCTGGGCTGCTTGCCGCTCCGCACCGGATGCGGATGGGCGGCGACGAGCTCACCGAGGAAGGCGTTGAGCCTGCCCGTGGAGATCCGCTGCTCCCAGTTGGTCAGGGAGGTCTCCAGCGCCGGAGCGAGCTTGTCCTTGTGCCAACCGGTCTGTGCCGAGACGTTGACCCGTGGTGCCCAGGCGACGTGGGCCAGATCGCGCTGGATCTCCCGTTCCAGGTAGTAGCGGCGCTCATCCTCGAGGAGGTCCCACTTGTTGCAGGCGATCACCAGCGCCCGGCCGGAGTCCACCGCCAGCTGGACGATGCGCACGTCCTGCTCCGAGATCGGTTCGTCCACGGCCAGCAGCACGACGGCGACCTCGGCCTTGTCCAGCGCCCGCTGAGTGCGCAGCATCGCATAGTACTCCGAGCCCTGCGCCATGTGCTGTCGCCGCCGGATCCCCGCCGTGTCGACGAACCGCCAGCTCTGTCCGCCGAGCTCCACCAGTTCGTCCACCGGGTCCCGAGTGGTGCCGGCGACATCATCGACGACGACGCGCTCCGAGCCTGCCAGCTTGTTCAGCAGCGAGGACTTACCCACGTTGGGACGTCCCACCAGCGCCACACGACGGGGGCCGCCCAGCGGCACCAGCCCGCCATGCTGCGCAGTCTCCGGCATGGCCTTCACCGCGGCGTCCAGCAGATCACCGGTGCCGGTGCCGTGAAGTGCGGAGACCGGGTGGGGCTCCCCCAGCCCGAGGTTCCACAGCCCATAGACCTCAGCCATCTGCGCCTGCGAGTCGACCTTGTTGGCCACCAGCAGCACCGGCTTCTTCTTCCTCCGGAGCATGCGCACCACAGCTTCGTCCACGGCGGTGGCGCCGACGAGCCCGTCGACGACGAAGACCACCGCATCGGCCTCCTCCACCGCCACTTCGGCCTGCTCGGCCACGCGCTGATGCAGACCCCGGGCGTCCTTCTCCCAGCCGCCGGTGTCCACGATGGTGAACTCTTTGCCGTTCCACTCGGCGTCGTAGGAGACACGGTCCCGGGTCACCCCGGGCACGTCCTCCACCACCGCCTGCTTAGACCGGATGATCCGGTTGACCAGGGTGGATTTGCCCACGTTGGGCCGACCGACGATCGCCAGCACCGGCGGCGCCGGCACGGACGGGACGCCGTCGTCGTCGTGGTCCTCCTCGGTGAGCAGCGCCGAGTCCTCGTCCTCGAGCTCGTAGTCCTCCAGCCCGGCGCGCAGCGCGGCGGCCCGGGCTTCGGCCTCCTCCTCGCTGATCGCGGCGAGCCGCTCGGCCAGGCGGTCGTCCTCGACGGCAGGGCTGAACTCCTCGCCGGCCTGAGGGGTCGCGTCATCGTGTCGGGCCATTGCTGCTCCTGGTCTGTGGGAGGTCCGTCGGGAAAGTGTCTGCCGGGGACGAGTCCCCGAGTGGGTGCCCTGCGGTCGCGCAGGCAGGTGCGGCGTCGAAGGCCGTCGCCGGATGCCGGCTCAGCGTACGGACTCCACACGGGAGACCAGCGCGTCCACGGTCTCTTCGAAGGTCAGGTCGGAAGAGTCCAGCACGGCGACCCCGTCAGCCGCCTCGGTGAAGTTCACCGCGGTGGAGTCCTTGGCGTCCCTGGCCAGCACCTGGCGCTGCAGGGCCTCGGTGGACTGGGTGCCGCCCATCTGCAGCCCTCGGCGCGCCAGCCGGACCTCGGCCGACGCCGTGAGGAGCACCCGCACCTGCGCGTCAGGGGCCACCACGGTGGTGATGTCCCGCCCTTCGGCGACGACGAACCCGGCTTCGTCGACGAGCCTCCGCTGGGCGGCGACCAGCAGGGCCCGAGCCTCACGGTTGGTGGCGATCGCCGAAACACGCTCGGAGATCCGGGCCTCCCGAATCGCCTCGGTGACGTCAGCTTGACCGACCGTCACCGTCTGGTGGTCCGGGTCCGTGGACAGGGACAGGGGCAGGTCTTCGACGGCGAGTGCGACGGCGCCCTCGTCGTCCAGGTCGACCCCGCGGTCCAGGCAGTACCAGGTCGCCGCCCGGTACATCGCCCCCGTGTCCAGGTAGGCCGCGCGGAGCCGCCTGGCGGCGGCCCGGCACACGCTGGATTTTCCGGAACCCGAGGGTCCGTCGACGGCGACGACTAGCCGCCTGGCCTGGTGGGCGTGCGACTGGTCCGTCGGGTGGTCCTCCGCGAGCGGGTCTGACGCACTGGTGACGGTGCGGTCGGCCGCGCCTGCAGTCATGATTGGACCACCTTCCATCCGAGTTCGGTCAGCGCCTCGGCCAGCTCTTCGCACCGGCCGGGCAGCACGGACAGCTCCACCATACCGACCTGATGGCCGGCCGAGTGGTCCATGCGCATGTCTTCCACGTTGACGCCCACCTTCGCCACATCGTTGAGCACCGCGGCGATCTGACCTGGACGGTCGTCCACGATGACGATGAGGCGGGCGAAGGACTGAGGCGGGGCGCCGTGTTTGCCCGGCACCCGCGCTCTGCCGGAGTTTCCTTCGGAGATCAGCTGGGCGATGTCGGCCTGCCTGCCTGGGGCCCGAGGGTCCTCCAGGGTGCGGATCAGCCGGACGACGTCGTCGCGCAGGCCGTGGAGGATCTCCACCACCGGCGCGGCGTTGGCCGCGAGGATCTGCACCCACAGGTTGGGATCCGAGGCGGCGATACGGGTGACGTCGCGCAGCCCGTTGCCGGCCAGCGCCAGCGCGGAGGTTGGCGCGTCCTGCAGTCGCGAGGCGATCAGCGAGGCGGCGATCTGCGGCAGATGGGAGATCAGCGCCACCGAGGCGTCATGCTCCTGCGGGTCCATGTAGTGCACCGTGGCGCCGCAGCGGCGGGCGATCTCCTCAGCCCACGCCACGGCGGACGGGGAGGGGATCTGCTCGCCTGTGGCGGGATCGTGGGCGGGTGTGATGACCCACGGCATGGAGGTGAACAGCTCACCGCGGGCGGCCACCGGGCCGGACTGTTCGCGCCCGGCCATCGGATGGGTGCCCACGTAGCGGGTGAGGTCAGCCGGGCTGAGGTCATGGCCTGGGCTCAGCGCGAGCTCACGCAGCTGACGCAGCACCTCGGCCTTGACCGAGGCGACGTCGAGCACGACCGACTCGGGGAACTCCACCAGCGCGTCCGCCGCCTCGGCGGCGGTGACCTCCGGCGGGGCGGCGACGACGACGATCTCCGGGTCGGGATCGCCGGCTTCGCGTATCTGACCGGCGCCGATGTCACGAGCGATGGACTCGGCCGTCCCGGAGGGGTCGGAGAGCTGGACCGCGTGGCCGTCGGCGCTGAGCCGGATCCCGATGCTGGCGCCGAGCAGTCCGGTGCCGCGGACGAGCACCCGGGGCCTCTGACGGCCGGCGTCCGGTGCGGTGCTCAGCGGGTTCACCGATGTCCTCCCCGGTGAGTGCTGTCATCGCCCTGAGTGGTGCCTTCTGCGCTGGTGCCGTCCGGTGCGGCGCTGGTCAGGTCCAGCAGGTGACCCAGCTCCTGCTTGCCCAGGTCCCGGACCGAACCCTGCGGCTGGTCGCCGATGGTGATCGCTCCGATCGCGGTGCGCACCAGGCGTGTGACGGGGTGGCCGACGTGGTCGAAGATCCGCCGCACGATCCTGTTCCGGCCGGAGTGCAGGGTCACCTCCACCATGCTGCGTCCCTGGGCGCTGCCCAGCTGACGGCAGGAGTCGACGGCGATCGGGCCGTCCTCGAGAGTGATTCCGTCCAGGAGCGTGCGGCTCAGGGACTTCGGGACGCGCCCGGAGACCTCCACCAGGTAGGTCTTGGGGACCTCGTAGGAGGGGTGGGTCAGGCGGTGTGCCAGCTCGCCGTCATTGGTGAGCAGCAGCAGACCTTCGGTCTCCCGGTCGAGCCGGCCCACGTGCACCAGTCGGGCGGCGATCATCTCGGGGTCCAGGTAGTCGCCGATGCTGCGGCGGCCCTGCGGGTCGTCCATGGTGGTGACCACGCCTGCCGGCTTGTTGAACATCACGTAGCGATGTTCCACGTCAAGGCTCAGCCGCACGCCGTCCACGTGGATGGTCACCCGATCCGGGACCACCCGCACGCCGGGCTCGACGACGACCAGTCCGTTCAGCTGCACGCGCCCTTCGGCGATGAGGTCCTCACAGACGCGTCGTGAGGCGACTCCCGCCTGAGCGAGGACCTTCTGCAGGCGCACCCCAGCAGGGTCATGGACAGCGGTGAAGTTTTCCTCGGCCTCGCTCAGCCGCGGCTTGTCGCGCCGGGGCCGTCCGGAGATCAGACGCTGCGGGTTCTCGTCGGAGAAGGGCCCGCCGGACTCCCCTGCCCGAGGTGTGCGAGGGGCCCGCACCGCGCGCGGCTCTCTGGGCGCTTCAGGGCGCTTCCCGGAAGAAGTCATGAGCTCCATTCTACGGGCGCGCGCAAACCGGACCGACCCACGGCTCAGCCGTCCTCACCGTGCCCCTCGGCCGCCTCCACTCCCGGCAGATGGGGTGACAGCCGGGGCAGCTCCTCGAGTGAGCCCACCCCCAGCTTCTCCAGGAACGTCCGGGTGGTCGTATACAGCGTGGCGCCGGTGACCGGGTCCGCCCCGGCGGTGTCCACCAGGCCGCGGTGGACCAGGGTGCGCACCACTCCGTCCACGTTAACCCCGCGGATGGCCGCCACCTGCGAGCGCGCCACCGGCTGCCGATAGGCGATGATCGCCAGGGTCTCCAGCGCCGCCTGGGACAGCCGCGCGGTCTGCCCTCCCAGCACGAAGGCCGAGACCTGGTCGGCGTAGTCCATCCGTGAGTAATAGCGATGTCCGCCGGCGACCTCGCGCAGCTCGAAGCCGCGGCGGCGGCCTCCGCCGGCGCCGTCGGCCTCTGCTCGCAGCTCGTCGAGGAGCGAGACCACCTGGTGCTCGGGGATCTTCACCGCGGCGGAGAGCTCCGCTGGGGTCACCGGCTCCTCGGCCACCATGAGGACCGCCTCCACGGCTCCCAGGAAGTCCTCGTGGGCGACCAGCTGCACGCCCTCCGCCGACTCCAGCGCCGGCGCCTGCTGCTCCTCCGGTTCAGCCATCGTGCTCCTCCAGCTCGTCATCCCATTCGGCCGCGGCGCGCTCGGCCGCCTCCGTCTCACCCTGATCGGATCCGGCCCAGCTCACGGTCAGCTCCCCGAGGGGAGAGTACTGGCGCAGCTCGACATCGCGGTCCCGGAAGAGCTCCAGAAGACCCAGGAACCGGACGACGACGACCAGTCGGCTCTCCGCGTCACGGACGAGCTCCGAAAAGGTCAGCGTGCCGGTGTCGCGCAGCCTGACGGTCATCGTGGCCATCTCCTCGCGGACGGTGACCACGGGGGCGTGCAGATGCTCCAGGCGGACGTCGTCGGGCTCCATGGCGGGCCGGGCGAAGGCCTTCTCCGCGATGGCGCGCAGATCCTCCGGCGAGGTGCGCCAGACCAGCTCCGGCAGCAGGCCGGCCAGCTGGGGGTCGGTGCCGGGCTGGCGGGGGTGACGTCCGGAGTTCTCGTCGAAGGTGGCCTGCACCTGGGAGGCGATCTCCTTGAACGCCCGGTACTGCAGCAGCCGAGCGAAGAGCAGGTCCCGGGCCTCCAGGGCGGCGATGTCCTCCTCGGACTCGACCTCGCCGCTGGGCAGCAGCTGAGCGGCCTTGAGGTCCAGCAGGGTGGCTGCCACCAGGATGAAGTTCGACGACTCGTCGAGGGCCTGAGGGCTGAAGTACCCCTCTTCGGCGCCCGCCTCGGCGGAGAGCCGACGCACGTAGGCGACGAACTCGTCGGTGACGGCGGCCAGCGCCACCGCCGTGACGTCCATCTGACGCTTGGCGATCAGCCCGAGCAGCAGGTCGAAGGGCCCGTCGAAGTTCTCCAGGCTCACGGTGAATCCGCTGGTTCCCTCGACCTCGGCGGCGGTCTCAGCGACAGTGTCGGCAGCGAACTCGCTCACGGGAGGCTCCGGAGGGGTCAGGGCGCTCCGCCGCGGGCCACAAGCTCCCGGGCCAGCTGACGGTAGGCCTTGGCGCCCTCGTGCTTATAGGCGTAGGTGGTGATCGGCTCGGCGGCGACCGTGGCGTCCGGGAACTTCACGGTGCGTTTGATGACGGTCTCGAAGACCTTGTCCCCGAAGGCCTCCACGATGCGTGAGATCACCTCGCGGCTGTGCAGCGTGCGGGTGTCGACCATGGTGGCCACCACCCCGTCGATCTCCAGGTCCGGGTTGAGCCGATCCTGGACCTTCTCGATGGTGTCCACCAGCAGCGCGACCGCGCGCAGCGCGAAGAACTCGGCCACCAGCGGGATGATGACCCCGTGGGCGGCGGTGAGCGCGTTGACGGTCAGCAGACCCAACGAGGGCTGGCAGTCGATGATGATGACGTCGTAGTCGTCGCGGACGGGCCGAAGCGCGCGCTCCAGCACCTGCTCCCGGGCGACCTCGTTGACCAGCTGCACTTCGGCGGCCGAGAGGTCGATGTTGGCCGGCAGCAGATCGACCCCGGGTACATGGGTGGTGAGGATGGCGTCTCGGGCGGTGACGTCACGTTCCATCATCACGTTGTAGACCGAGGTCTCCAGCTCGTGCGGGCTGGTGCCCAGGCCGGCCGAGAGGGCGCCCTGGGGGTCGAAGTCGACCATGAGGACCCTGCGGCCGTACTCGGCGAGCGCCGCACCCAAGTTGATCGCGGAGGTGGTCTTGCCCACCCCGCCCTTCTGGTTGACCATCGCGATGGTGCGGGCCGGTCCGGTGCTCTGCAGGGGGTCGGGGACGGCGAACTCGTGCTTGGGACGGCCGGTGGGGCCGATGATCGCTTCACCGTGGATGGTGAAGAGCTCGGTCGGCTGGTCGTTGCTCACTGACTCCCTCGCTTCTCCGTCGCGCCGTCGTCTCGTGTGTCGTCACCTGTCACGCCGCGCATCAGGCGCCGCGGGCGGGCAGAACCCGACCAGACTACCCCCGACCCGGCGCCGACCACACGCTGACTGTTCATCCCGAGATTGAAGGACGGGCCGCCGGGAGCTCAGCGGCTTCGTCTCAGCACCGGGATGAGCTCCTCGAGCACCGAGAGGTCCTCGATGGTGGAAGGCACCCGGTGTTCCTGGCCGTCGGCGATCTGCCGCATGGTCTTGCGCAGGATCTTCCCGGAACGGGTCTTGGGCAGCGCGGGCACCACGGCGACGTCCTTGAAGCCGGCCACCGGGCCGATGGTGCGGCGCACCAGAGAGGTGAGCTCCTCCCGCAGGACCTCGACGTCGACGTCATGGCCGGACTTGAGCACCACGTAGCCTCCGGCACGCTGCCCCTTGAGCTCGTCGGCCAGACCGATGACGGCACACTCGGCCACCGCCGGATGGGCAGCCACCACGGCTTCGATCGCCCCCGTGGAGAGCCGGTGCCCCGCGACGTTGATGACGTCGTCGGTGCGGCCCATGACGAACAGATAGCCGTCCTCGTCCAGGAAGCCGGAGTCCCCGGTGGTGTAGAAGCCCGGAAAGACGGAGAGGTACGAATCGATGTAGCGCTGGTCATCGCCCCATAGGGTGGGCAGGGTCCCCGGCGGCAGCGGCAGCCGCAGGGCGATGTTGCCCTCCTGGCCAGCCGGGAGCTCCTCGCCGAGGGGGTCCAGCACGACGACGTCGTACCCGGCCATCGGCACGGTCGCCGACCCTTCCTTGACCGGCAGTGCCTCGATCCCCACCGGGTTCGCCGCGATCGGCCAGCCAGTCTCGGTCTGCCACCAGTTGTCGATCACCGGCACTGCGAGAGCCTGACCGATCCAGCGCTGGGTCTCGGGATCCAGCCGCTCCCCGGCGGCGAAGAGGTGCTTCAGGGACGAGATGTCATGCTCACCCACCAGCGCCGCCTCGGGATCGGCCTTGCGGATGGCGCGCAGCGCCGTCGGTGCCGTGAAGAGCGCGCTGACGCCGTGCTCGGCGACCATCCGCCAGAACACCCCGGCGTCGGGGGTCCCCACCGGCTTGCCCTCGTAGAGGACGGTGGTCGCCCCCACCAGCAGCGGCCCGTAGACGATGTAGGAATGGCCGACCACCCAACCGACGTCGGAGGCGGTGAGCATCGTCTGGCCCGGCCCGATGTCGAAGACCGCGGCCATCGACCAGCTGAGCGCCACGGCGGTGCCGCCCTGGTCCCGGACCACGCCCTTGGGGCGCCCTGTGGTCCCGGAGGTGTAGAGCACGTAGAGCGGATCCGTGGCTGGTACCGAGACCGGGCCCGCGGGAGGCGCCTGGTCGATGAGCAGGCCCCAGTCCTGCCAGCGGGCCGCGGAGTCCGCGGCGACGTCCTCGATGTCATGCGCGAAGCCCCCGCGATGCTGGACGACCACCTCACGGACCGGATGTCGGGCCAGCGCGACGGCCTCCGCGACGGTGGGCAGATACTCCACCCGCCGGGAGGGCTCGATGCCTCCGGAGGCGGTGAGCACGACGTCGGGGGTCGCGTCGTCGATGCGTGAGGCGAGCTCGGCGGCGGCGAACCCGCCGAAGACCACCGAGTGGACGGCGCCGAGCCGGGCGCAGGCGAGCATCGCGATGGGAGCCTGCGGGATCATGGGGAGGTAGATGATGACCCGGTCTCCTCGGCCGACTCCCAGCTCGGCGAGCATGCCGGCACAGCGGGCGACCTCCTCGGTGAGCTCGGCGTAGGTGTAGCGCCGCACCCTCCCGGTGACCGCCGAGTCATGGATGAGGGCGATGTCTCCGCCGCGACCGGCCTCGAGGTGCCGATCCAGACAGTTGCGGCTGAGGCTCAGCCGGGCGTCGGGGAACCATCGATAGATCGGGGCCGCAGAGTCGTCCACGGCACGATCCGGGCTACGGTCCCAGTCCACGCACTGCGCGGCGTGAAGCCAGAAGTCCTCCCGATCGCGCAGGGAATGCTCGTGGATCTTTCGGTACTCTCCGCGCAGCGTGTGCTCGGCACCCATATCGGTCCTCCTAGTGCTGCCCTGATCGGCCCTGTCCTGGTCACCCGGCGGCGGCTCGCACCCCACCCTTCCCCAGGGTATGACGCAGCTCACAGCAGGTAAAGAGTTCTGTATACAGAGATTGTCGTTCTACGCGACTTCACCCCTGGGTCTCGTGCTTACACCCTCTCGTTGTATACACTGCTGGTATGCGTGCCAGTGATCGCGCCTATCAGAGGCTGCGGAACGAGATCCTCGAGGGGACCCTCGCGGCGGGGACGCTGCTCGGCGAGGTCGAGCAGGCCGAACGGCTCGGCGTCTCCCGCACGCCGCTGCGCGAGGCGCTCTCCCGGCTCACCGCGGACGGCCTGGCCGATCAGACCCAGGGCCGCGGCACGGTGGTCAGCTCTGTCTCCCTGGACGACGTGGACCTGCTCTTCGAGCTTCGCCTGCCCCTGGAGGTCCAGGCTGCTCGGCTGGCCGCGCAGCGCGGCGACGCGGAGCGGTTCACGGCTCTGGCCGAACGCTTCTCCCAGGTCGAAGAGGCCCTGGCCGCTCCGGACGGGGCAGGACGCGAGGACCAGGAGGCCCGGTGCTACGACCTCGCCGAGGAGCTCGATGAGGCCATCGCCGAGGCCGTGGACAACTCCTATCTGACCGGCACGCTGCGAGGCCTGCGCGTCCACCTGGTACGGGTCCGCCGTCTGGCCCGCGACGAGCCGGCCCGCCTGGTCGAGTCGGCCCGCGAGCATCGTACGGTCTGCACCGCCATCGCCTCGGCGGACGGTGAGACCGCCGCCGCGGCGATGCTCATCCATCTGCGCCGCAGCCTCGCCTACATCACCGACCGTTCCGCCGCATCGGCGGACGGCCCGAAGACCAGACCCTGAGAAACCCCTGTCCTGAGAGGAACACCGACACATGATCACCCACCACGTGAGGGTCCGCCGCAGCGAGGAGAACCTGCCCCGCGAGGAGCAGCTGGCCTGGAGGATCGCCCAGGTCGCCGCGGACCCCGTGTCCGTGGATCCCGAGGTCACCGACATGGTGATCAACCGCATCATCGACAACGCCTCGGTGGCCGTGGCCTCGTTGAACCGCGCCCCGATCGTCGCCGCCCGCGCCCAGGCCCTGGACCACCCGGTCTCCGCCTCGGGTTCCGGAGCGTCCATCTTCGGCATCGCGGAGAAGTCCAGTCCCGAATGGGCCACCTGGGCCAACGGGGTGGCCGTCCGCGAGCTCGACTACCACGACACCTTCCTGGCCGCCGACTACTCGCACCCGGGCGACAACATCCCGGCCCTGCTCGCCGTGGCCCAGCACACCGGCCGCTCCGGAGCCCAGCTGATCCGCGGCATCGCCACCGGCTATGAGATCCAGGTGGACCTGGTCAAGGCCATCTGTCTGCACCAGCACAAGATCGACCACGTCGCTCATCTGGGTCCCTCCGCGGCCGCGGGCCTGGGCACACTCCTGGGCCTCGACACCGAGACGATCTTCCAGGCCGTGGGACAGGCGCTGCACACCACCACCGCGACCCGACAGTCCCGCAAGGGGGAGATCTCCACCTGGAAGGCCCATGCCCCGGCCTTCGCCGGGAAGATGGCCGTCGAAGCTGTGGACCGGGCGATGCGCGGCCAGACCTCCCCGGTGCCGATCTACGAAGGCGAGGACGGCGTCATCGCCTGGATGCTCGACGGCCCCGACGCCTCCTACGAGGTGCCGCTGCCGGCCACCGGCGAGTCCAAGCGGGCGATCCTGGACACCTACACCAAGGAGCACTCCGCCGAGTACCAGGCCCAGGCGTGGATCGATCTGGCACGGAAGCTGCACCAGGAGCACCCCGAGGTCACGGATCCCCGTCAGGTGGAGTCGGTGCTGATCCGCACCAGCCACCACACGCACTACGTGATCGGCTCCGGGGCCAACGACCCGCAGAAATACGACCCCACCGCCTCCCGCGAGACGCTGGACCACTCGATCCCCTACATCTTCACCGTCGCGCTGCAGGACGGATCCTGGCACCACGTGGACTCCTATGCCCCGGAGCGTGCCGCACGCGAGGACACCGTGGCGCTGTGGCACAAGGTCACCACCGAGGAGGACCGGGAGTGGACCCGCCGGTACCACTCGCTGGACATCGCCGAGAAAGCCTTCGGCGGCTCCGTGGAGATCCGGCTGACCGACGGACGCACCATCACCGACGAGATCGCCGTGGCCGACGCCCATCCGCTGGGCGCCCGCCCCTTCGCCCGCGAGCAGTACATCGGGAAATTCCGCTCCCTGGCCGCCGGCATCATCGCCGAGCAGGAGATCGAGCGCTTCCTCGACGTCGTCCAGGGACTGGAGTCGCTGCCGGCCGGTGAGCTGGGCCAGCTCAACGTCCAGGCCGCCGAGGGCGTCATCGATCCCACCGCCGGGCCGAAAGGACTCTTCTGAGATGTTGTACTCGACCACCACGCCCCAGCAGAAGCGCCGGGCACTGCGCGAGATGCTCGTCCCCGGGGCGGCCCGCCAGTTCCCGGGAACCTTCACCCCGCTCTCGGCCCCGCTGATCGAGGAGAAGGGCTTCGACGGCATCTACATCTCCGGTGCGGTGCTGGCCAACGAGCTCGGCCTTCCCGACGTCGGCCTGACCACCCTGACCGAGATCACGCAGCGGGCCGGGCAGATCGCCCGAGCCACGGACCTTCCCGCCCTGGTCGACGCCGACACCGGCTTCGGCGAGCCGATGAACGTGGCCCGCACCGTCCAGGAGCTCGAGGACGCCGGCCTGGCCGGCTGCCACATCGAGGACCAGTTCAACCCCAAACGCTGCGGACACCTCGACGGCAAGAACATGGTGGATCTGCAGACCGCCACACAGCGCATCGCGGCCGCCGCCCAGGGACGCCGTGACGAGGACTTCCTCATCATGGCCCGCACCGACCTGCGCGCCGTCGAGGGCCTCGACGCCGCCGTCGACCGAGCCAAGGCGCTCGTCGACGCCGGCGCGGACGCCATCTTCCCCGAAGCGATGAAGGATCTCGGCGAATTCGCCACGGTCTGCGACGCGGTGGACGTCCCGGTGCTGGCCAACATGACAGAGTTCGGGAAGTCCGCCCTGTTCACCCGCGAGCAGCTCGCCTCCGTCGGCGTCGCGATGGTCATCTACCCGGTGACCTCGCTGCGTTCAGCCATGGGGGCCATCGAACGGACCCTGGACACCCTGTCCGCCGACGGCACCCAGGAGGCAGCGGTGAGTCAGATGATGACCCGCGCCCGTCTCTACGAGCTGGTGGACTATGCGGGATACAACTCCTTCGACGCCGGCATCTTCAACTTCGAGGTGCCT
Source organism: Nesterenkonia xinjiangensis (assembly GCF_013410745.1). Lineage (NCBI taxonomy): Bacteria > Bacillati > Actinomycetota > Actinomycetes > Micrococcales > Micrococcaceae > Nesterenkonia > Nesterenkonia xinjiangensis. Next base: position 159,955 of record NZ_JACCFY010000001.1, read on the forward strand.
GAGATGCACCGCAGGAACGAGCCCAACACCCGACCCGAGGAGGTCACCGATGTCTGACAACCACGACGCCGAACAGGTCCGCAAGGGACTGGCCGGCGTGATCGCCGACCACACTGCGGTCTCCAAGGTGAATCCGGAGACGAACTCCCTGCTCTACCGCGGCTATCCGGTCCAGCAGCTGGCCGCCCAGCTGTCCTTCGAGGAGGTGGCCCTGCTGCTCTGGACCGGCGATCTCCCCACCGAGTCCGAACGGGCGGAGTTCATCGCCTTCGAACGCTCCCACCGGGCGCTCGACGCCCGGGTGAAGGCCGCGATCGACCTGCTGCCCACCGACTGCCACCCGATGGACGTCGGACGCACGGCCGTCTCGGTCCTGGGGGCCAACCACCCGCAGTCCGAGGACTCCTCCCCCGAGGCGGAGCAGGCCAAGGCCCGGGAGCTCTTCGCCGCGTTCCCCGCCGTGGTCGCCTATGACCAGCGCCGCCGCCGCGGCCTCGACGTCGTCGAACCGCGCGAAGACCTGGACTACTCGCAGAACTTCCTCTGGATGACCTTCGGCGAGGAGCAGGCCGCCGAGGTGGTCGACGCGTTCCGCGTCTCGATGGTGCTCTACGCCGAGCACTCCTTCAACGCCTCCACCTTCACCGCACGTGTGGTCACCTCCACGCTGGCGGATCTCCACTCCGCGGTCACCGCGGCGGTCGGGGCGCTGAAGGGCCCGCTGCACGGCGGCGCCAACGAGGCGGTGATGCACACCTTCGAGGAGATCGGCATCGACCCGCAGGAGACCCGTGCCGAAGCGGCCACCCGCGCCAAGGCCTGGATGGAGGAGGCTCTGGTCGAGAAGCGGAAGGTGATGGGCTTCGGCCACCGGGTCTACAAGAACGGCGACTCCCGGGTGCCGACCATGAAGGAGGCCCTCGACGCCATGGTGGCCCACTACGGACGGGGCGAGCTGATGGGCCTCTACGACGGGCTCGAAGCAGCGATGGACGAGGCCAAGGGCATCAAGCCCAACCTCGACTACCCCGCCGGCCCGACGTACCACCTCATGGGCTTCGACACCGAGATGTTCACCCCGCTGTTCATCGCCTCCCGGATCACCGGGTGGACGGCCCACATCATGGAGCAGCGCGCCGAGAATGCGCTGATCCGCCCGTTGAGCGCCTACAACGGGCCCGACGAGCGGAGCCTCTAGCCCGCTCTCCCTGGCCCCGGTCAGACCAGCCGGGTCAGACCAGCGGAGCGTCCAGCGCCTCGTCCGCGGCGGCGACGATCTCGCCGTCGCGGACCAGCGCGACGACCGCCTCGATCTCCGGGGCGAGATACCGGTCCGTGCCCGGCCCCTCGACCCGTGAACGCACCGCCCGACGCACAGCGGTGACCGCCGGCGCGGTGCGCGCCGCCAGCACCCCACCGTCCCGCATGTCCAGGCCGCGGGCCGCGGTGAGGATCTCCACCGCCAGCACCCGGGTGATGCCGTCCACGGCCCGGCGCAGCTTCAGCCCGGCCGCCCAGCCCATGGAGACGTGGTCCTCCTGCATCGCGGAGCTGGGGATCGAGTCCACCGAGGCGGGCACCGCCAGCCGCTTCATCTCCGAGACGATGCCGGCCTGGGTGTACTGGGCGATCATGTGCCCGGAGTCCACCCCCGGGTCATCAGCGAGGAAGGCATTCAGCCCGTGGCTGCGGGAGGTGTCGAGCATCCGATCGGTGCGCCGTTCGGACATCGAGGCGCAGTCCGCCGCAGCGATCGCCAGGAAGTCCAGCACATAGCCCACCGGTGCGCCGTGGAAGTTTCCGTTGGACTCCACCCGACCGTCGATGGTCACCACCGGGTTGTCGATGGCCGAGGCGAGCTCGTAGCCCGCCACCGCCTCCGCATGCGACAGCGTGGAGCGGACCGCACCGTGGACCTGAGGGGCGCAGCGCAGCGAGTAGGCGTCCTGGACTCGGGTCTGCCGATGGTCACCGCCGCGGGTCTCCGCGATCATCTCGGAGCCTGCCAGCAGTCGGCGCAGGTTCGCCGCGGAGTCAGCCTGGCCCGGCTGGGGCCGCAGCGTATGCAGGTCCGCGGAGAAGACGGCGTCGGTGCCGCGCAGCGCCTCGACGGTCAGGGCTGTGGCGACATCCGCGGTGCGCACGAGTCTGCGCAGGTCGGTGACGGCCATCAGCAGCATCCCGAGCATGCCGTCCGTGCCGTTGATCAGCGCCAGGCCCTCCTTCTCCTGAAGCTCGATCGGGTCGACGCCGGCCTCAGCCAGCACGTCTGCGGCCGGCCGGCGGGCACCGGCGGCGTCGAAGACCTCACCCTCGCCCATCACCGCGAGCGCGCAGTGGGACAGCGGCGCCAGGTCTCCGGAGCAGCCCAGCGAGCCGTACTCCCCGACCACCGGAGTGATCCCTGCGTTGAGCAGCGCCGCGTACCGCTGGGCGACCTCGGGCCGCACCCCGGTGCGGCCGGTGGCCATCGTGGAGAGCCGGTTGAGCATCAGCGAGCGGATGACCTCCCGGTCCACCGGCGCGCCGGAGGAGGCGGCGTGGGAGCGGACCAGCGAGCGCTGCAGCTGACGCCGGCGCTGGGGCGGGATCTGCTTGATCGCGAGCGCACCGAACCCGGTGGAGACTCCATAGTGCGGCAGCGGATCCTCAGCCAGGGACTCGATCACTCCGCGGGAGAGGCGCATGGCCCCGACCGCACTCTCCCCCAGCACGACGTCGGCACCATGCCGCGCGACGGCGACGACATCCTCCGGGCGCAGCGGCCCTGTCTCCACGGTGATCCTGGCGGGGCCGCCCTGCTGGAGCCTGCCCGATGCCGCTGTCTTCGACGATGTCATGAACTGAACCTTCCGGTGTTGCCATCTGCTGAAATTCGCGTTTCAATAAGTGAAACGCACTCTCGCCGTCTTGGCAAGGCCCGCCGCACGGGCCGGGAACAGAAGAGGAGATGCCCACAGCATGGCTGAACCGTCGACACGCACTGTGGCCCGCGCGCTGGAGCTGCTGGCCGCCGTCTGCGATGCCGGGGACCTTCCGCTGACCGACGCGGCCCGCCGGACCGAGCTCTCCTCCTCCACCGCGCTGCGCCTGCTGCGGACCTTGGAGGGAGCCGGCTTCGTGCGCCGCGACCCGGACGGGACGTTCCGACCCGGGCTGCGGATCATGCAGCTCGGCGCCCAGGCGCTCAGCTCGGAGTCACTGGTGTCGCTGGCCGCGGACCCGCTGCGCCGTCTCGTCGAAGCCACCGGAGAGTCCTGCTACCTCAGCGTGCCGCATCTGCGGGGCGCTCGGGACGGGCACGGGATCTACCTGGCCATGGAGGAGGGCACCCATTCGGTGCGCCACACCTCATGGGTGGGCCGGACCGTCCCGTTGGACGGCACCGCCGTGGGCGCGGTGCTGCGCGGCGAGGCCCCGACGGACGGGCCGGAGGCCGGCTACGTGGTGGTCGAGGACGCCGTCGAGTCCGACGTGACCGCCATCGCCGCGCCGGTGCGCGTGGCCACCTCGGCAGAGACCGGCCCCGGGGCCGGCGCCATCGTGGCCGCGCTGTCCATCGTCGCCCCCTCCTACCGGATGAGTCCCCAGCGTGCCGCTGACCATGGCCGACTGGTCGCCCAGGAGGCTCGCGGCATCCTGCATGCCGCCGAGGATCACACACCTCAGGACCACACCGCCCAGGACCACACACCTCAGGACCACACACCTCAGATCCACCTCGAAGAAAGGGATCGCTGATCATGACCGACGCGACCACCGCTCGCCACGACTCGACCCGACGGATCCGTGCCGCCCGCGGCTCGGAGCTGACCGCGAAGAGCTGGCAGACCGAAGCACCGCTGCGCATGCTGATGAACAACCTCGACCCCGAGGTCGCCGAGCGCCCCGAAGATCTGGTCGTCTACGGAGGCACCGGTCGCGCCGCCCGCAGCTGGGAGGCCTATGACGCCATCGTCTCCACTCTGGCCGACCTCGAGGAGGACGAGACCCTGCTGGTCCAGTCCGGCAAGCCTGTGGGAGTCCTGCGCACCCACCGCTGGGCGCCGCGGGTGCTGCTGGCCAACTCGAACCTGGTCGGCGACTGGGCGAACTGGCCCGAATTCCGCCGGCTCGAGGCCGAGGGCCTGATGATGTACGGCCAGATGACCGCCGGCTCCTGGATCTACATCGCGACCCAGGGCATTCTGCAGGGCACCTACGAGACTTTCTCCGCCGTCGCGAAGAAGATGCACGCCAAGGGCCGGATCACCGAGCCGACGCTCGCCGGCACGCTCACCGTCACCGGCGGCTGCGGCGGCATGGGCGGAGCCCAGCCGCTGGCCGTGACGCTCAACGGGGGCTCCTGCCTCATCGTCGACGTGGACGAGACCCGGCTGCGCCGCCGTCAGGCCAAGCGCTACCTGGACGACGTCGAGACAGACCTGGACGCGGCCCTGGCGAAGGTCGTCTCCGCGCAGCAGGAGCGCCGTCCGCTCTCCGTCGGCTACGTCGGCAACGCCGCCGACGTCTTCCCGGAGCTGCTGCACCGCCACCGTGCCGGAGAGCTCAGCGTCGACATCGTCACCGACCAGACCTCCGCCCATGACCCCCTGTCCTATCTGCCGGTGGAGCACACGGTGGGCGACTGGGCCGCCGAGGCCGAGGCCGACCCGGTCGGCTTCACCAAGAAGTCCCAGGCCTCCATGGCCCGCCAGGTCGAAGCGATGGTCGGCTTCCAGGACGACGGCGCCGAGGTCTTCGACTACGGCAACTCCATCCGCGACGAGGCCCGCCACGCCGGCTACGAGCGCGCCTTCGAGTTCCCCGGCTTCGTCCCGGCCTACATCCGCCCGCTGTTCTGCGAGGGCCTCGGGCCGTTCCGCTGGGTGGCGCTCTCCGGCGACCCCGAGGACATCCGGGTCACCGACGAGGCCATCAAGGAGCTCTTCCCGGAGAACGAGCACCTGCACCGCTGGATCGACGCCGCACAGAAACACGTGGAGTTCGAGGGCCTGCCAGCACGCATCTGCTGGCTCGGCTACGGCGAACGCCACCAGGCCGGCCTGCTCTTCAACCGCCTCGTCGCCGAGGGCAGAGTCTCCGCGCCGATCGTGATCGGCCGTGACCACCTCGACTCCGGCTCCGTGGCCTCCCCGTACCGGGAGACCGAGGCCATGGCCGACGGGTCGGACGCCGTCGCGGACTGGCCGCTGCTCAACGCGCTCACCTCCACCAGCTCCGGCGCCACCTGGGTCTCCATCCACCACGGCGGCGGAGTCGGCATGGGCCGCTCCATCCACGCTGGCCAGGTCGGCCTGGCCGACGGCACCGACCTGGCCGCGGAGAAGCTCGAGCGGCTGCTCACCAACGACCCCGCCATGGGCGTGATCCGCCATGTCGACGCCGGCTACGACCGCGCCGACGAGGTGGCCGCCGAGCGTGGCGTCCGGGTCCCGATGCGTCCCCGCGGCTGACCGCAGGGACTCGCGGAAGGCTCACCCCATGGACCGCACAGACGCCACGCACCGGACAGCTCCGACCCGGCCACGAGGCCGCTGGAGGTTCTTCCTGTACAGCGGGATCGGGATCCTCATGTTCTTCGTGCCGGTCACCCTCGGCGAGACCACCACGATCCCCCTGGACCACCTCGTCTCCGGGCTGCAGGAGCTGCTCGGAGGCGCCACGGCCTACGTCGCCCTGGCGATCATCCTGGCGGGCACCGTCCGACCCTTCGTGACGGGACGGTGGCGGCAGTCCCCGGCGCGCACGGTGTTCGCACTGCTGAACATCCTCGGACTGGCCACCAGCATCATGATCGTCACCGGCGCCGGACCGGAGTTCCTCTTCGCCCCGGACCTGGGACCTTTCCTCTATGAGGCCCTGGTGATCCCGGTCGGCCTGCTGGTCCCGGTGGGCGCCGTCTTCCTGGCGCTGCTGGTCGGCTACGGGCTGATGGAGTACCTGGGGGTCCTGATGCAGCCGGTGATGCGCCCGCTGTGGCACACCCCGGGCCGATCGGCCATCGACGCGGTCGCCTCCTTCGTGGGCAGCTACTCGCTGGGACTGCTGATCACCAACCGGGTGTACACCTCGGGCCGGTACACCGGACGTGAGGCGGCGATCATCGCCACCGGGTTCTCCACGGTCTCGGCGACCTTCATGGTCGTGGTCGCCCGCACTCTGGACCTGATGCATCTGTGGCTGTGGTACTTCTTCCTGACGCTGGTGGTGACCTATGCGGTGACGGTGATCGTGGTGCGCATACCGCCGATCAGCCGGATCCCCGAGGAATACTTCCCGGGGGCGACCCCGCAGCCGGAGGAGCGGATCAGCTCAGGGCGGCTCCGCGCCGCCTGGCGCGCCTCCGGAGAGTCCCTGGAGGCCGCCCCGGGTGTGGTCCGCAACATGAGCAGGAGTTTCCTCGACGGTCTGCTCATGGCGATGCAGATCCTGCCCTCGATCATGTCGATCGGGCTGATCGGGCTGATTCTGGCCACCTTCACGCCCGTCTTCGAATGGCTCGGCTACCTGTTCCTTCCGCTGACCTGGGCCCTGCAGCTTCCCGACCCGCAGCTGGCCGCCACCGCCTCCGCCCTGGGGATCGCGGAGATGTTCCTTCCCGCCACCCTGGTGGCCGGTCACGAGTCGGAGCTGCTGCGCCTGGTCATCGGCGTGGTCTGCGTCTCGGGCATCATCTTCTTCTCCGCCCTGGTGCCCTCCGTGCTCGCCACCGAGATCCCGGTGAAGATCTGGCAGCTGGTGGTCATCTGGGTGCAGCGGGTGCTGCTGACCCTGCTCTTCGCCACTCCCCTGGCCGCACTGATCATAGGAGTCACATGACTGAGACCTCATCCGCCGTCAACTCACTGATGGCCGCCATCGCCGACGTCGGCACCGATCCACGTCGCGGAGGCTACAGCCGGCCGGTGTGGTCACCGGCCGAGAAGGACCTGCGCGCCTGGTTCCTGCAGGAGGCCCACGCCCGGGGTCTGGACACCGAGGAGGATCGCAACGGCATCCTCTGGGCATGGTGGGACCTGCCCGCCCCGGCGCGTGCAGAATCCCTGGAGGGCTCGAGGCGGGGCGCCCTGGTGACCGGCTCCCACCTGGACTCGGTCCCCGGCGGGGGCGCCTTCGACGGTCCCCTCGGAATCGCGTCGGCACTGGCCGCCGTGGATGTGCTGCGCACCCGGGAGGCCACCGGCACGCTGCGGCGCCGTCGGGCGCTGGCCGTGGCCGTCTTCCCCGAGGAGGAGGGCTCCCGCTTCGGCGTGGCCTGCCTCGGGTCCCGGCTGCTGAGTGGCGCCATTTCCACGCAGAAGGCCCTGGCGCTGCGCGACGCCGACGGCGTCACCTTCGGCGAGGCGGCCCGCGCCGAAGGGCTGGACCCCGCCCATATGGGAGTCGACCCCGAGGCCCTGGCCCGCATCGGGCAGTTCGTGGAGCTGCACGTGGAGCAGGGACGCGGGCTGAACTCCCCCGACCACCTCACCGACGGCGCTCCCGCCCTCGCGGTGGGCTCCACCATCCTGGGCCATGGCCGCTGGCGGATCGCCTTCCACGGTCAGGGCAACCACGCCGGGACCACTCTGATGGCGGACCGCTCCGACCCGATGGTCGCCGCCTCCGAGACGGTGCTCGATGTCCGCCGGCTGGCCAGGACCCAGCCCCAGGCGCGCGCCACCGTGGGCCGGCTGGAGCCGGTCCCCGGGGGCACCAACGTCATCGCCTCCAGGGTGGACCTGTGGATGGACGTGCGCCACCCCGACGACGCCGTGACGGCGGGCCTGGTCGAAGACATCTGGCGCCACGCCCAGCAGGCCGCGCTCGGCGAAGGCTGCACTGCGGAGCTGACCGAGGAGTCCTTCTCCGGGACCGTGCACTTCGACCCGCAGCTGGCCGCCACGCTGACCGAGTCGGTCCGACGCACCGCCCCCACGGCGCCGCTGCTGCCCACCGGCGCCGGCCACGATGCGGGAGTGCTGGCCTCGGCGGTGCCCACCGGGATGATCTACGTGCGCAACCCCAGTGGCGTCAGCCACGCCCCGGAGGAGCATGTCGAGGATGACGACGCCACCCTCGGCGTCCAGGCTCTCGCCGACGCCCTGGAGGAGCTGCTGTGAACATCGCCGACCGCACCACCCTCACCATGCCCGGGCCGGTCAACGCGCACTCCCATGCCTTCCACCGGCTGCTGCGGGGCCGCACCCACGCCGGCCCGCACGGCGCCCCCGGGGACTTCTGGCGCTGGCGGGAGGAGATGTACCGGTCCGCCGAGTCTCTGACCCCGGAGACCATGGAGCGGCTGGCCACCGCCGTCTATGCGGAGATGGCCGCCGCCGGCTGGACCGCCGTGGGCGAGTTCCACTACCTGCACCACGGTCTCGATGGCACCCCCTACGGGGCCGAGGACGACGGAGAGCACGCCATGGAGCGGGCCATGGCCCGGGCCGCCCGGACCGTGGGCCTGCGCCTGGTCCTGCTGGACACCTGCTACCTGCGCGGTGGGCTCTCCCCTGCCGGGGAGCAGCTGGAGCTCAGCCCTGTGCAGCGTCGCTACGCCGATGCCGACGTCGGCGCCTGGGCCTCGCGCTGGGGACGGCTGCGTGCCGCTCTCGCTGAGGAGGACGCCGGAGCCGGGCTGGTCAGCCTGGGGGCGGCGGTGCACTCCCTGCGTGCCGTGGACGCCGCTCAGCTCGCCGAGATCGCCGGCTGGGCCGCGGAGCACCCCGAGGTGCCGCTGCACATCCACCTCTCGGAGCAGCCGGCGGAGAACGCGGCGGTGCAGGCCGCCCAGGGGATGAGCCCGACACGGCTGCTGCACGAGCACGGGCTGCTCAGTCCGCGGCTTTCCGCGGTCCACGCCACCCATCTCAGCGAGGAGGACATATCCCTGCTCGGGGAGGCTCGGGCCACCGTAGTGATGTGCCCGACCACCGAGGCCGACCTCGGTGACGGCATCGGCCCGGCCCGAGAGCTCGCCGATGCCGGGGTGGTGATCGCCCTCGGTTCGGACCAGCACGCCGTGGTGGATCCCTTCCTGGAGATGCGTGCCCTGGAACACGGCGAGCGGCTGCGCAGCGGCGAGCGCGGACGGTTCAGTCCGGCCCAGCTGCGCCGGGCCTCCTCGGACGCCGGCCGGAACAGCCTCGGACTGCCGGCAGATGCCGCCGAGGCGGAATGCGCTGACGATGCCGTCGTGGTGGACTGCGGCTCAGCCCGCACAGCCGGCGGGCACCCAGAGCAGCTGCCGCTGAGCGCCACCGCCGCGGATGTGCTCTCCGTACGCGTGGGCGGTGAGGAGATCGCCCGTGAAGGCCGGCACCTTCAGCTCGGGGACCCGGCAGAGCTGTACCACGCTCTGTTCACCGACCATCCCGAGCTCAGGAGCTGAGATGACCAGCACCAACCACTCCAGCACTGTGATCACCGGCATCGGTGAGCTCACCACCGTCGACCCCGACCACCGAGTGCTCCAGGATGCCGCCGTGGCGATCGAGGACGGCCGGATCGCCTGGATCGGCCCCACGCGTCGGGCACCGGCGGCCGACGTCCGGTGGGACGCCGGCGGCCGTGCCGTGCTGCCCGGCTGGGTGGACTCCCACACGCACCTGGTCTTCGCCGGGGACCGTGGGGCCGAGTTCGAGGCTCGCATGGCCGGGGAGTCCTACAGCGCCGGCGGCATCGGGGTCACCATGGCCGCGACCCGCGCCGCAGACGACGCCGAGCTCGCCAGGCTGCTCGCCGCCCGAGTGGCGGAGGCTCGGGCGGGCGGCACGACCTTCCTGGAGACCAAGACCGGCTATGGGCTCAGCGTGGACGAGGAGGTGCGGCACGCCCGACTGGCCAGCGAGGCCGCCGACGTCGTCACCTTCCTCGGGGCGCATCTGGTGCCGCCGGGCGCGGAGGCCGACGAGTATCTCGACCAGGTGTGCGGCCCCATGCTGCAGGCGGTGAAGGACCATGTGCAGTGGGCCGATGTGTTCTGCGAGCGCGGCGCCTTCGACGAGGACGCCTCCCGGCGGGTGCTCCTGGCCTGCCGAGAGGCCGGGCTCGGGCTGCGCGTGCACGGCAACCAGCTCGGCCCCGGCCCTGGGGTACGGCTGGCCGTGGAGCTGGGCGCGGCCAGCGTGGACCATGTCAACCACCTCGAGGACGCCGACGTCGAGGCTCTTGCCGGCTCCTCCACGGTGGCGACCTGTCTGCCGGCCTGTGATCTCTCCACCCGGCAGCCGCTGGCGCCGGGACGGCGTCTCCTCGATGCCGGAGCGGAGATCGCTCTGGCGTCGAACTGCAACCCGGGCACCAGCTACACCACGGCGATGGGCTTCTGTGTGGCCACCGCTGTGCTGCAGATGAAGCTGAGCCTGCACGAGGCAGTGCGCGCGGCCACGATGGGCGGGGCCCAGGCGCTGCGCGTGGCTGAGGAGGTCGGTTCCGTGGAGCTCGGCAAGCGCGCCGACCTGCAGGTGCTCGACGCCCCGGCGGCGATCCACCTGGCCTACCGGCCGGGGATGCCGCTGACCCACACGGTGTTCAAGGACGGCCGGCCCGACGCCTGAGGCCGGTACGAGAGCCCAGGTGCGGTCAGAGCGCCCGCGGGTGGGCCGAGGCGTAGCTCTCCTGGAGCGCCTCCGCGGTGACCTTGGTGTAGATCTGGGTGGTCGTCACCGAGGCGTGGCCCAGCATCTCCTGGACCATGCGAATCCCGGCCCCGCCTTCGAGCATATGGGTCGCGCAGGAGTGGCGCAGCGTGTGCGGCGACACCTCGGTCTCGATCCCCGCCGTCTCGGCATGGCGGCGCAGCACCGTCCAGGCTGACTGCCGCGAGAGCCGCCCGCCGCGCTGGTTGAGGAACAGCGCCGGGGAGGAGGCTCGCCGTCGTGCCGCCCGGGCCACTGCCTCGGCCAGGGCGGGACGCCCGGCGGTCAGGTAGTCCGCCACCGCCTGCTGCGCGTAGCTGCCCACCGGCACGACCCGCTGCTTGTCCCCCTTGCCCGTGACCCGCACCACGACCAGGCCGTCCCGGGAGCGGGTGCCGGCCTCGCGCAGCTCCACGAGGTCGTCGACATCGAGGCTGACGGCCTCGGTGATGCGCACCCCGGTGGCGTAGAGGAACTCCAGCAGAGCCCGGTCCCGCAGGCCCAGCTCCGTGGTGCGGTCCGGAGCCTCCAGCAGGCGGTGCACCTGATCCACGGTGAGCGCCTTGGGCAGGGACTGTCGGGGCTTGGGGGCCGAGACCTGCGCCGCGGGGTCCCCCGGGCTCCGCCCTTCAGCGGCCCAGTGCCGGTGCAGTCCGCGCACGGCGGCCAGCACCCGGGCCATCGACCGCTGGGAGAGCATGGAGCCGCCGTCGGCGCCGGTGCTCAGCCCCCGCAGGAAGGCGGCGACCGTCTCCTCCTGGACCTGGCGCGGGGCGGTGATGCCCTCTCCGAGCAGGTGCGCGCCATAGCGCAGCAGGTCACGTCGGTAGGACGCCAAGGTGTTGGCGGAGGATCCGCGCTCGATGCGCAGATGCGTCAGGTAGTCCTGGATCTCCCGGCCCACCGGGCTCTCCGGCACCGCCTCGCGCAGTCGGCGATGACGGTCCCGGAGCTCGTCGGCGTCGCCGGTCTGCTCCACCGGGTGCTCAGCCGCGGCGGTCCAGCCCGGCCTTGATGAGCCCGGCGAACAGCGGGTGCGCATCGGTCGGCCGGGACTTCAGCTCCGGGTGGGCCTGGGTGGAGACGTAGTAGGGGTGGGTCGCCCGGGGCAGCTCCACAAACTCGACCAGGCGCCCGTCGGGAGAGGTCCCGGAGAACACCAGGCCCGCCTCGGTGAGCTGCTCACGGTAGGCGTTGTTGACCTCGTAGCGGTGCCGGTGGCGCTCAGAGATCGCTGACGCGCCGTAGGTCTCAGCCACCACGCTGCCGTCGGCGAGGACGGCGTCGTAGGCGCCCAGCCGCATGGTGCCGCCCAGATCCCCGTCGCCGGAGACGATGTCCTTCTGCTCGGCCATCGTGGCGATCACCGGATAGGCGGTATCCGGATCGAACTCCGTGGAGTTCGCCTCGGAGAGTCCGGCCACGTTGCGCGCGTACTCCATGACCATGGTCTGCAGTCCCAGGCACAGGCCCAGGGCCGGGATGCCGCGCTCACGAGCGTGACGGAAGGCGCCGATCTTGCCGTCGAGTCCGCGCACCCCGAAGCCTCCGGGCACGCAGATGGCGTCCACGCCCTCCAGCGCCTTCGCCGCGCCCTCCTCGGAGGCGCACAGGTCGGAGGCCACCCACCGGATCTTGGTCTTGGCCCGGTGGGCGAAGCCACCGGCGCGCAGCGCCTCTGTCACCGAGAGGTAGGCATCGGGCAGGTCGATGTACTTGCCGACCAGCGCGACCTCGACCTCATGGTCTGGGTGATGAACGACATCGAGCAGGCGGTTCCACTTGGACCAGTCGACGTCTTTGAACTTCAGGTCCATCTTCTGCACCACATAGGCGTCGATGGCCTGCTTGTGCAGGATGCGCGGGATGTCGTAGATGCTCGGCGCGTCTGCACAGGTGATGACCGCGTCGTCGTCGACGTCGCACATCCGCGAGATCTTCCCGCGGACGTCCTGGGGCAGCTCACGGTCGGATCGCAGCACAATGCCGTCGGGCTGGATGCCCAGGCTGCGCAGGGCGGCCACGGAGTGCTGGGTCGGCTTGGTCTTCAGCTCCTGGCTGGGGCCGATGTAGGGCACCAGAGAGACGTGCAGGAAGAAGACGTTCTCCCGGCCCACGTCCTGGCGGACCTGGCGGGCAGCCTCCAGGAACGGCTGAGACTCGATGTCACCGACGGTGCCGCCGATCTCGGTGATGATGACGTCTGGGACCTCGCGGTCGTCCTCGGCCTCAGCGGGCAGGCGCATGCGGCGCTTGATCTCGTCGGTGATGTGCGGGATGACCTGGACGGTGTCGCCCAGGTAGTCGCCGCGGCGTTCGCGCTCGATCACCGCAGAGTAGATCTGCCCGGTGGTGACATTGTTGAGGCCGTCGAGGTTCTCGTCGAGGAAACGCTCGTAGTGGCCGATGTCCAGGTCGGTCTCGGCACCGTCCTCGGTGACGAAGACCTCACCGTGCTGGAAGGGATTCATCGTGCCCGGATCCACGTTCAGATAGGGATCGAGCTTCTGCATCACGACGGAGAGCCCGCGTGCCCGGAGCAGATGCCCCAGGGATGAGGCGGTGAGCCCCTTGCCGAGAGAGGAGACAACACCCCCGGTCACGAAGATCTGACGAGGCGTCTGGGGACTGGACTGGTTCCGGGAACTGTTTCGATGCACCACGGAGTTCAAGGCTATCAGGCCCGCACCTCCGGCAGTAGTCCTGGAGGGGATTGCCGGTGTGCGATCTCCCTCACCTGCGGGATCAGCCGGCGCCGGCCGCCTCGAGGAGCTCCTTGGCGTGGGCGCGTGCGGAGGCCGAGTCCTCCTGCCCGGCGAGCATCCGCGCCAGCTCGCTGACCCGCTCCTCCTCGTCCAGCGCGCGGACGTCGGAGGCGGTGAACCCCCCGGCGGAGGAGGCGTCCTCCACGGAGGACTTGTAGACCCGGATGTGGTTCTGCGCCCAGGCGGCGACCTGCGGCAGGTGAGTCACCACGATGACCTGCACGTGCTCGGCCAGCATCGCGAGCCTGCGGCCGATCTGCACAGCGGCCTTGCCGCCGACACCGGCATCGACCTCGTCGAAGATGAAGGTCCCGGCGGAGTCGTGGGCCGCCAGCACCACCTCGATCGCGAGCATCACCCGGGAGAGCTCACCGCCGGAGGCCCCCTTGCCCAGCGGCAGCGGCTCGGCGCCGGCGTGCGGGGCCAGGAGCATGGCGACGACGTCGGCCCCGTGGGGCCCCAGCTCCTCGGTCTCAGTGACGTCCACGACCATCCGGGCGTGCGGCATAGCCAGGGCTGCGAGCTCCTCCCCCACGGCTTCGGCGAGCCGATGGCCGGCCTCGGTCCGCCGGCGGCGCAGCTCGGAGGCCTGCTCCTGGAGGGCCAGCTCGAGCTGGCCGATCTCGGCGGTGAGCCGGGTGATCCGGTCGTCGTCGCTCTGCAGCGTGTTCAGCCGGCGTCGGGCCTCCTCGGCCCAGGCCAGCACAGCATCGACGTCGGGTCCGTAGAGTCTGGACAGCCGGTCCAGGTCCGCGCGGCGCTGGTGCACCTCGCCCAGCCGTTCAGGGCCGGACTCATCGAGGTTCGCCGCGTAGATGCCCAGCTGGGAGGCCGCGTCGTCGAGCAGGGAAGAGACGGAGGCGATCTGCTCGGCGATGTCGGCCAGCTCCTCGTCCTGGTCCTGCACGGGGGCCAGTGCCGTGGAGGACGCCTCGACCAGTTCGACCGCATGGGGCCCTTCGGAGAGCGTCTCAGCCGCATCCGGGCCGGAGAGCGCGTGCTGGGCGGTACGTGCCGCCTCCCGGAGAGCCTCGACGTTCTCGAGCTTGAGGGACTCGGCCTTGAGCCGTTCATCCTCACCGGGCTGCGGGTCGACCTCGTCGATCTGCTCGAGCGCCTGCTGGAGCTGCTCGGCCTCGAGCCGGCGCTCGCGCTCATGGGTGGTGATCTCCTCCAGCTCGGCGCGTCGGGTCTGGTATTCCTCGAAACGAGCGCGGTACTCCCGTGCCAGGGCGGCGAACTCCTGACCGGCGTAGCTGTCCAGCGCCCGCCGCTGCGCGGCCACGGACTTCAGACGCAGCTGGTCCGTCTGGCCGTGGACGGTGACCAGCGCGGAGCCGATCTCTCCGAGCAGCGAGATGGGCACGCTCCGTCCGGAGACGCTCGCACGGCTGCGACCTTTGGCGCTGACCGCACGGCCGAGAAGCAGCGCGGCCTTCTCCACTCCCGCCCGCTCCGAGCCCGGCGCATCTGTCTCGTCGGGGTCGGCGTCGTCGATCCAGGCTCCCGCCTCGCGGGCGAGACGCATGGATCGGTGATCGGAGGCGACCCGCAGCTCGGCGTCGACGGCAGCACGGGGGGCCCCGCTGCGCACGGCGCTGGCATCGGCCCGGGAGCCCAGCAGGAGGCCGAGGGCGGTCACGACCATGGTCTTGCCCGCTCCGGTCTCACCGGTGACGACGTTGAGCCCCGGGTCCAGCTCGAGCTCGGCACGTTCGATGACACCGAGGTCGCTGATGGTCACGTGCTCGATCATGGGGCGTCTCCCTGCGTGTCTCCCGGAGTGCCCGCCGTCATCTCTGAACCCATCGGGTGGGCCGCGGGGCGTTCGTCCGTGGTGACGGTGTTGCTCGCGTCCACCGGGCCGCGCCAGCCTGAGGTCGGAAGGTTGAACTTGTCCACGAGCCGCTCGGAGAACGGCGTCTGGTGGACCCGGGCGAGCAGGACGGGCTCGTCCGATCGGGTGACCTCCACCCGGGAGCCGGCGGGCAGCTCGGTGGAGCGACGGCCGTCGCACCACAGCACGCCCTGTTCGTCCTCACGCTGAAGGACCTCGACGGCGAGGACCGAGTCCGGGGCCACGACCAGGGGGCGGGCGAACAGCGCGTGGGCGGAGATGGGCACCATGACCAGCGCCTCGACCTCGGGCCAGACCACCGGCCCCCCTGCGGAGAACGCATAGGCGGTGGATCCGGTGGGGGTCGCCATCACGACGCCGTCACAGCCGAAGGCGGAGATGGGCCGTCCGTCGACCTCCACGACGAGGTCGACCATGCGTTCCCGGGAGTGCTTCTCCACGCTGGCCTCGTTGAGCGCCCAAGTGCTGCCGACATGTTCGCCGGCGTGCCAGACCTGCACATCGATGGCCATCCGGCGCTCCACCGTGTAGTCCTGATCGACCACCCATTCGACCGAGGAGTCCAGCTCGGTGCGCTCGGATTCGGCGAGGAAACCCACATGGCCCAGGTTGACGCCCATCAGAGGAAGCTCAGCGCCTCGGACCAGCTCGGCTGCCCGGAGGATGGAACCGTCCCCGCCCAGGACCATGCCCACCTCACATCGGGACAGCGGGACCTCTTTTCCTGCGACGGCGAGGGGGACGTCCCGCAGCCGGTCCCCCACGACCTGGGCGAGGGACTCGATGTCCCGGGCGAGCATGACCGGGGTCAGTCCGGCCTGATGGAGCCTCTCGGCGACAGTCGCGGCGGCGTCCACGGCGTCATGGCGCCCGGTATGGGCGAGTACCAGGATCTCCCGCCTGCGGTCCGCCTCCGTCATGGCACCTCCAGTGTGGTTCAGTCGTGGTAGTCGAGCTGTTCCAGCCTAGCGGCCAGGACCGACGCGCCGCTGCACGGCTCCCCCGCGCCGCCCTCGGGGCTACGCAGATGGAGGAAGAACTCGAGGTTGCCGTCCTGGCCGGGCAGCTGGGAGCGATGGGCGGCGAGCAGGCGCAGCCCGGTCTCCTCCGCGGAGTCCACCACACCGATCACCGCCTCCCGTCGCAGGTCAGGGCTGGTGACCACGCCGGTGCGGGAGAGCCGCTCACGGCCCACCTCGAACTGCGGCTTGACCATCAGCAGCAGGTCCGCGCCGACGGCGGCCTGGGCGGCGAGCTGAGCCATCACCAGGCGCAGCGAGATGAAGGAGAGGTCGGCGACGATCAGCGCGAATGGCTCCCCGAGAGCACCCGGCTCCAGGTGTCTCAAGTTCAGTCCCTCGTGGTTCTCCACCCGGGGGTCCTCGCGCAGTCCCACGGCGAGCTGGTCATGTCCGACGTCGACGGCGACCACCCGAGCGGCACCACGGTCCAGGAGGACCTGGGTGAATCCTCCGGTCGAGGCACCGGCGTCCAGACAGCGCCGACCGGCCACGACGATATCGGGGCGGGCCTTCAGGGCGCCGAGCAGCTTGTGCGCCGCTCGGCTCACCCAGGGGTCCGTGACGGTGACCTTCACCGACTGGCCCGGCCGCACGGCGGCTGAAGGCTTGGTGACCGTGAGTCCGTCCAGGGTCACGGCGCCGGCGCTGATCAGCTGCCCCGCGCGGGTGCGGCTGGCCGCCAGTCCTCGGGCGACCAGGGCACGGTCGAGTCGTTCGGTAGGCATCGGGTGGCGTCGCTCCTCGGCCGACTCAGTCCCGAGCCGTGGCCTCGAGCCGGGCCGACAGGTCACGATGCAGCTGCTCGGCGGCACCGATGTGCTCCTCGAGCTCCTCCAGTGTCATACCCTGAGGGTCCTCCTGAGGGGACGTATGCGTCATGTCACGGCTCCTGCGGGATCCTCGGCGAACAGCTCGGACAGCGAATCGATCACATGGTCCGGGCGGTGGGCGGTGTCGGCTGCGGCGGCGCTCTCCCGAGAGTCGATGCCGGTCAGCACCAGGACTGTGGTGAATCGGGCACGGTTGCCGCCGAGGATGTCGGTGTCGAGCCGGTCGCCGATGACCAGCGGCGCCTGGAGCCCCAGAGACTCGGCGGCCTGCTGGAACAGCAGCGGCTCCGGCTTCCCTGCCGCAGTGGGGATCGTCCCGGTGGCCCGGCCGATGGTCTCGACGAGCGCTCCGTTGCCGGGGGCGATGCCGTGTTCGCGCGGGATGGTCATGTCCAGATTGGTGGCGAACCAGCGGGCGCCGTCGTTGACAGCGAACGCCGCCTCAGCCAGATCCGTCCAGCGCAGCTGGGGATCGAAGCCTTGGATGACCGCGGCGGGACGAGCGGCGGCGGAGTCCACGACGCGATAACCCGCCGCCTCGACCAGCTGACGCAGGTAGGCGCTTCCGGTGACCATGACCTTCGCCCCCGCGGGGACCTCGCGGCCCATCAGAGCTACGCCGGCAGGCGCGGAGCCGAAGACCTCACTGGCCGAGGCCACCATGCCCAGGTCGTTCAGATGCGCAGCGATCTCCTCGGCCGAGCGGGAGGCGTTGTTGGTCACGAAGCCGCAGGGGGTTTCTCGGCGACGCAGCTCCTCGAGAGCAGACACCGCCCCGTCGACGGCCCGGGGCCCCGCGTAGAGCACACCGTCGAGGTCGAAGAGGACACCGTCGTGCTGGTCCATCAGGCTTCGGCTCATGCCTCGCCCTCCGCGCGCTGCTCCTTGTCCGGAGTTCCCATGACGTCCTTCACCTTAGGCAGCGCGGCAGGTTCGTCGTCGAAGTCCATGATCTCCGGCGACTCGAACGCACCGGTGCCCAGAGCCTGCTCCGCCACGAACGACTGACGGCGCCACTGCTGGGCCTCGTCCTGCCGTCCCACGTGCTCCAGCGCCTCGGCGTAGGCCGAGAAGAGCCGCGGAGAGAAGCTGAAGGCCCGATCCTTCTGCAGCTCCGGAACCTCCAGGGCGCTGACGGCGGACGCATGATCGCCCAGGTCCGCATGCGCGCCGGCGACGACGATCGCCAGTTCTGCGCGAATCGCACCCTTGAGCTGACGCGCCTCTTCGCTCTCTCCGAGTTCCACGGCCTTCTCCGGACGGCCGAGCCCGCGTTCACAGTCCGCCTGGACCGGCAGGTGCGCCTGGTCCCCACTGATGCGGCGGTAGGTGCGCAGCTCACGCACGGCCTCGGCATAGTCGCCGGCGGCATAGGAGGTGAGCCCCACCGCCTCTCGCACCAGCGCGAGGCGACCCCCACGACGGGACGCCGCCAGGGCGTGCTCCTGAGCGAGGGCGGGATCGACGTCGATCAGCCTGCCCGCCATCACCAGATGCTTGGCGACCAGCTTCCGATTGTTGTCATTGAGGGTGCCCAACTGTCGGGAGGCCTCACGGTCGAGCTCACGGCCGGTGACGTCCTCATCGATCTCCGGCGACCGCGCACGGTCCTCGCGATTGGAGCGGCGCATGTCGTGCGGCCGCCGCGAGGGGCGCTGGTCGGGGCGCTCGGGCCGGCCGCGGTACGGCCCCCGGCGTCGATCGTCGTCTCGAGAGTTCACTGATCCAGGATACCTTTCCGGACGGAGTCGGCGGCTCAGGGGAGCTGCGGACTCTCATGGTCCGCACACACGACAAGAGCCGAGGCGGAGAATCATCGTTGACTCTCCGACTCGGCTCTTGCACTGAAGTGGTGTCCGGCGGTGACCTACTCTCCCACACACTCCCGTGTGCAGTACCATCGGCGCTGTGGGTCTTAGCTTCCGGGTTCGGGATGGGACCGGGCGTTTCCCCCACGCTATGACCGCCGTAACTCTCTCAACCCAACCACACACCACCACAAGCATGGCGTATGACGGGTAAACCTGTTACGAAACACTGTTCAATTCTCACCACCCACCCACACCACAACAAACATCGTCCATGTGGGGGGGGGGTAGGGCTTATTGGTCAGGGACCGCCTAGTGGACGCGAGCACGCTAGTGTTCTCAAATGATTCTTGCAGAGCACCCATACCAGACACACGAAGCATGCGTATCAAGTATGTAGGTGGTGTAAGTGGTCGGCTTATTAGTACCGGTCAGCTTCACACGTCTTTAGTCCGTGCTTCCACATCCGGCCTATCAACCCAGTAGTCTAGCTGGGAGCCTTCACACCTCAAGGGTGATGGAGATCTTATCTTGAAGCCGGCTTCCCGCTTAGATGCTTTCAGCGGTTATCCATCCCGAACGTAGCTAATCAGCGGTGCACTTGGCAGTACAACTGACACACCAGAGGTTCGTCCGTCCCGGTCCTCTCGTACTAAGGACAGACCTTCTCAAATCTCCAACGCGCGCAGCGGATAGGGACCGAACTGTCTCACGACGTTCTAAACCCAGCTCGCGTACCGCTTTAATGGGCGAACAGCCCAACCCTTGGGACCAACTCCAGCCCCAGGATGCGACGAGCCGACATCGAGGTGCCAAACCATGCCGTCGATATGGACTCTTGGGCAGGATCAGCCTGTTATCCCCGAGGTACCTTTTATCCGTTGAGCGACGGCCCTTCCACACGGTGCCGCCGGATCACTAGTCCCAACTTTCGTTCCTGCTCGAGATGCCTCTCTCACAGTCAAGCTCCCTTGTGCACTTACACTCGACACCTGATTGCCAACCAGGCTGAGGGAACCTTTGGGCGCCTCCGTTACTCTTTGGGAGGCAACCGCCCCAGTTAAACTACCCACCAGGCACTGTCCCTGGACCCGATCAGGGCCCGAAGTTAGATGCCTAACAACACCAGAGTGGTATTTCAACGATGACTCCACGATCACTAGCGTGACCGCTTCACAGTCTCCCACCTATCCTACACAAGTGATGTCAAACACCAATACCAAGCTATAGTAAAGGTCTCGGGGTCTTTCCGTCCTGCTGCGCGTAACGAGCATCTTTACTCGTAATGCAATTTCGCCGAGTTCACGGTTGAGACAGCGGGGAAGTCGTTACTCCATTCGTGCAGGTCGGAACTTACCCGACAAGGAATTTCGCTACCTTAGGATGGTTATAGTTACCACCGCCGTTTACTGGGGCTTAAATTCTCCGCTTCGACCCCAAAGGGTCTAACAGGTCCTCTTAACCTTCCAGCACCGGGCAGGAGTCAGTCCGTATACATCGTCTTACGACTTCGCACGGACCTGTGTTTTTAGTAAACAGTCGCTTCCCCCTGGTCTCTGCGGCCCCAACCCGCCTCCCCGCAGCAAGTGCGGTTCACGAGTGAGGCCCCCCTTCTCCCGAAGTTACGGGGGCATTTTGCCGAGTTCCTTAACCGTGATTCTCTCGATCGCCTTGGTATTCTCTACCTGACCACCTGTGTCGGTTTGGGGTACGGGCGGCTAGAACCTCGCGTCGATGCTTTTCTCGGCAGCATAGGATCACCGGATCCCCACCCAAATGGTGGGGCCCATCAAATCTCACCCTTCACGGCCCCCGGATTTACCTAGGAACCAGGCTACATTCTTAGACCTAGACAACCATCGCTAGGCCCGGCTACCTTCCTGCGTCACACCTGTTAATACGCTTGGCTCCCCGGTTCAGGTCCCACGCTCCCCATACACGCAGACTCAAAGAGCCTGTCCAGTATGGTTCGGGTGGTTAGTATCACCAGTTCACCATGGGCGGTTCTTCGCCGGTACGGGAATATCAACCCGTTGTCCATCGACTACGCCTGTCGGCCTCGCCTTAGGTCCCGACTAACCCAGGGCAGATTAGCTTGACCCTGGAACCCTTGGTCATTCGGCGGACACGTTTCTCACGTGTCTTTCGCTACTCATGCCTGCATTCTCACTCGAACACGCTCCACCACAGGCTTCCGCCGCAGCTTCACCGCTGTGTTCGACGCTCCCCTACCCAACCCTCACCACAAGGATGAGAATTGCCACGGTTTCGGCGGTGTGCTTGAGCCCCGCTACATTGTCGGCGCGGAATCACTTGACCAGTGAGCTATTACGCACTCTTTCAAGGATGGCTGCTTCTAAGCCAACCTCCTGGTTGTCTAAGCAACTCCACATCCTTTCCCACTTAGCACACGCTTAGGGGCCTTAACCGGTGGTCTGGGCTGTTTCCCTCTCGACCATGAAGCTTATCCCCCACAGTCTCACTGCTGCGCTCTCACTTACCGGTATTCGGAGTTTAGCTGACGTCAGTAACCTTGTAGGGCCCATCGGCCATCCAGTAGCTCTACCTCCGGCAAGAAACACGCAACGCTGCACCTAAATGCATTTCGGGGAGAACCAGCTATAACAGAGTTTGATTGGCCTTTCACCCCTACCCACAGCTCATCCCCCCAGTTTTCAACCTAGGTGGGTTCGGTCCTCCACGCGCTCTTACACGCGCTTCAACCTGGCCATGGGTAGATCACTCCGCTTCGGGTCTAGACCCAGCGACTCAAACGCCCTATTCAGACTCGCTTTCGCTACGGCTGCCCCACACGGGTTAACCTCGCCACTGAGCACTAACTCGCAGGCTCATTCTTCAAAAGGCACGCCATCACACACCCAAAGGCATGCTCTGACGGCTTGTAGGCACATGGTTTCAGGTACTATTTCACTCCCCTCCCGGGGTACTTTTCACCATTCCCTCACGGTACTGATTCACTATCGGTCAGCAGGGAGTATTCAGGCTTACCAGGTGGTCCTGGCTGATTCACACAAGATTCCTCGAGCCTCGTGCTACTCGGGATACACTCACAGGCCGGCGGAACGCATTACGACTACGGGACTCACACCCTCTCCGGTCACGCACTCAACACGTGTTCGTCTATACGCCCGCACCTCAACCCCCAGGACTGGTAGACCCTGGACGGAATGTCCCACAACCCCGCGCACGCAACCCCTACCAGGTATCACACGCACACGGTTTAGCCCCATCCGCTTTCGCTCGCCACTACTCACGGAATCACTCTTGTTTTCTCTTCCTGTCGGTACTGAGATGTTTCACTTCCCGACGTTCCCTCCAACCGGTCTATACATTCAACCGGCGGTCACACACCATAACAGCATGCGGGGTTTCCCCATTCGGAAATCCTGGCTTCAACGCTCGGTTATCAGCTCCACCAGGCTTATCGCAGATTCCCACGTCCTTCATCGGCTCCTGCTGCCAAGGCATCCACCATGCGCCCTTTAACACTTACACCCACCAACACCCTACAAAAGGCATTGGCAGACAAAATACTCTACCAAGGACAACACAACACGCCACCACTCACAACGAGCGATGACCATGCGATGCTTGACCACGTTTCACATTAAGAAACAAAGATGCTCGCGTCCACTATGCAGTTCCCAAACAACAAACCCCACCACCATCACCACACACCCGCAGAGCACAAGAGGCTCCGAAGAGCCCCTGTGACCACGTTGCGCATGCGGCTACCTGCAGCCAGGGCAACAGATCCAGAAACACCAGACCCCAACCGATCACCAACCAGCGACCGATAACGAGGGCCTGTTGTCCCAGGACCCAACAGTGTGCCAAGCACCATAACCACCAGAACCAGTCCCGACGTTCCCACAACCACCCTCCCCCCTCACGGAGGAAAAGCTTCATGCGTACTTATCAGGACCGACACAGCGACCATGATGACTGAATGTTGATATTCCACCCTTGAGCAAACCACCAGCTGAACGACTGCCAGCATCAGATGGCGGACCCGAACTCGGGTCCAGCTCCTTAGAAAGGAGGTGATCCAGCCGCACCTTCCGGTACGGCTACCTTGTTACGACTTAGTCCCAATCGCCAGTCCCACCTTCGACCACTCCCCCCGGTAAACCGGTTGGGCCGTGGGCTTCGGGTGTTACCAACTTTCGTGACTTGACGGGCGGTGTGTACAAGGCCCGGGAACGTATTCACCGCAGCGTTGCTGATCTGCGATTACTAGCGACTCCAACTTCACGAAGTCGAGTTGCAGACTTCGATCCGAACTGAGACCGGCTTTTAGGGATTAGCTCCACCTCACAGTATCGCAACCCATTGTACCGGCCATTGTAGCATGCGTGAAGCCCAAGACATAAGGGGCATGATGATTTGACGTCGTCCCCACCTTCCTCCGAGTTGACCCCGGCAGTCTCCCATGAGTCCCCACCATCACGTGCTGGCAACATAGGATAGGGGTTGCGCTCGTTGCGGGACTTAACCCAACATCTCACGACACGAGCTGACGACAACCATGCACCACCTGTGAACCAGCCCCGAAGGGAAACTACATCTCTGCAGCGATCCGGTCCATGTCAAGCCTTGGTAAGGTTCTTCGCGTTGCATCGAATTAATCCGCATGCTCCGCCGCTTGTGCGGGCCCCCGTCAATTCCTTTGAGTTTTAGCCTTGCGGCCGTACTCCCCAGGCGGGGCACTTAATGCGTTAGCTACGGCGCGGAAAACGTGGAATGTCCCCCACACCTAGTGCCCAACGTTTACGGCATGGACTACCAGGGTATCTAATCCTGTTCGCTCCCCATGCTTTCGCTCCTCAGCGTCAGTAACAGCCCAGAGACCTGCCTTCGCCATCGGTGTTCCTCCTGATATCTGCGCATTTCACCGCTACACCAGGAATTCCAGTCTCCCCTACTGCACTCTAGCCTGCCCGTACCCACTGCACACCCGGGGTTAAGCCCCGGGCTTTCACAGCAGACGCGACAAGCCGCCTACGAGCTCTTTACGCCCAATAATTCCGGATAACGCTCGCGCCCTACGTATTACCGCGGCTGCTGGCACGTAGTTAGCCGGCGCTTCTTCTGCAGGTACCGTCACAATAAAGCTTCTTCCCTGCTGAAAGCGGTTTACAACCCGAAGGCCGTCATCCCGCACGCGGCGTCGCTGCATCAGGCTTGCGCCCATTGTGCAATATTCCCCACTGCTGCCTCCCGTAGGAGTCTGGGCCGTGTCTCAGTCCCAGTGTGGCCGGTCACCCTCTCAGGCCGGCTACCCGTCATCGCCACGGTGGGCTTCTACCCCACCGTCTAGCTGATAGGCCGCGAGTCCATCCAAGACCGATAAAATCTTTCCACCAGCACCCCATGCGGGGACTGGTCGCATCCGGTATTAGACCCAGTTTCCCAGGCTTATCCCAGAGTCAAGGGCAGGTTACTCACGTGATACTCACCCGTTCGCCACTAATCCACCCGTGCAAGCACGGGCTTCATCGTTCGACTTGCATGTGTTAAGCACGCCGCCAGCGTTCATCCTGAGCCAGGATCAAACTCTCCATCAAAAAATGAGAAGAAACCAGAACACACACCGCACCAGTCCCCAAGACACTGATGGACGATCATGCCGGAAAAACACGATCACCACAGCATCCCTCACAGGAACCAGCCAGGCATGCGATCCAGATAAAACGATCCTTAGCTGATACGTGACACCACCACGGGGGTGGCAGCATCACGCCAACCAAATAATCAATACTTTGGTATCAACAAACTTGGCACACTATTGAGTTCTCAAACAACAGGCGCTCCCGGCACCACCGGAAGAAAACCACTTACCTAGAATATCATATCATATTCTGTGTTCTTAGTTTTCGTTTCCGGATCGCTCCGAAGCAACTTTTCCATCCTAGAACATTTCGTTTCCGGCTGTCAAACCCGGTCCCGATCGATCCTCTGGACGGCAACTTCTCTATCTTACCCTCCTCGATCTCTCCGTGCAAACTCGGTGTCTCACCGGGTTTTCGGGCGCGATCGTCGAAGCTATGAATTTAAGAAGCTGTGCGACGAGAAGTCGCGAAGTGCTCTGGACCGGGTTTCTGCCTCTCGGCTTTCCGCCCTGTGCCCTGAGCACGAGAAGAGACTCTACACAGGGCTCGAGGCGTATGCAAACCAGAATCGGGGTGACCTGCATCTCTTACGGGAGAAGCCGCAGGATCGGCGTCCATAGGGCGCTGACCTGCGGCTTCTCTCGAGGAGGCAGAATTTCTGATCAGTCTCCGCCGCTGCGCACGATCGCGAGGTTCTTTTTTCCGCGCCGCAGCACCAGGTACTGGCCGAAGAGCCACTCGCCGGAGGACACGGGCACCTCGCCGTCGTCGACCTTGGTGTTGTTCACGTAGGCGCCGCCGTCCTTGACGGCACGCCGCGCCTCGGACTTCGAACCCACCAGTCCCGTCGCGACCAGAGCCTCTACGACCGTGGCAGACTCGGCCGGCAGCTCTGCCACCGGCAGCTCCGCCGAGGCGCCGCGCAGCGTGGGCTCATCGATCTCGGAGATCTCCCCCTTGCCGAACAGCGCCTCAGAGGCGGCGATGACCTTCCGTGTCGTCTCCTCCCCGTGAACCAGGGTGGTCACGTCCCAGGCGAGGGCCTTCTGCGCCTGCCGGGCGAAGGGGCGCTCCTCGACCTCGCGCGCCAGGGCTTCGATCTCCTCCCGGCTGCGGAAGGTGAAGACCTTGAGCCGATCGATCACATCGGCGTCGGCCTGGTTCAGCCAGTACTGGTAGAACGTGTACGGCGAACAGAGCTCGGCGTCGATCCAGATGGCGTTGCCTTCGGACTTGCCGAGCTTGGTGCCGTCAGAGTTGGTGATCAGCGGAGTGCCCAACGCATGGACGTGCGCATTCTCCACCCGACGGACCAGCTCAGTGCCAGAGGTGATGTTCCCCCACTGATCGGAGCCCCCGAACTGCAGGGTGCAGTCGTACTCGCGGTAGAGCTGCAGGTAGTCGAGTCCCTGCAGGATCTGGTAGCTGAACTCCGTGTAGGAGAGGCCCTCCTCGGAGCTCAGCCGTTTGGCCACCAGGTCCTTCTTGATCATGGTGCCCACCCGGAAGTACCTCCCGATGTCCCGGAGGAACTCGATGGCGCTGATTCCCTGGGTCCAGTCCAGGTTGTTGACCATGCGCGCGGCGTTCTCCCCCTCGAAGGAGATGTAGGGCCGGACCTGGTCCTGGATGCTCTGCACCCAGCCGGCCACGGTCTCCGGAGTGTTGAGCACACGCTCCCCGGAGGCACGCGGGTCCCCAATCAGCCCCGTGGACCCGCCCACCAGGGCCAGCGGCTTATGACCGGCCAGCTGGATGCGGCGCATCGTCAGCAGCTGCACCAGGTGTCCCAGGTGCAGGGAGGCCGCGGTCGGGTCGAAGCCGCAGTAATAGGTGAGGGTCTCCCCAGCCAGCGCCTCTTCGAGGGCGGTCTCATCGGTGGACACCTGCACGAGGCCGCGCCACTTCAGCTCCTGCCAGATGTTCTCGAAGCTGTCATCATTGCGCTGCTCGGTCAGCCCAGGGGTGTTCTCCACGAGGTTCTTCTCCATCACAACTCGTACGGTAGCAGTGTCGAGCCGCGATATGCCGCCCGACATTCAGGTCACTGCGCCTCGAACCCCGCCGGAAGATCTCCGGAGGAGACGACATGCAGAGACTGGGTCGGTCGGGTCAGCGCGACATAGAGGCTGCCGATCCGACCGGCCGCCTCCGCGCGCAGCTCAGCGGGCTCGGCCACCACGACGGCGTCGAACTCCAGCCCCTTGGCCTCGTCGGCGGTGAGCACCACGATGTCCTGGCTCAACGAACCCGCGCCATCCCCGACGCGATCGCCGAAACGTTCCCGCAGGGCCCGGCGCGCAGCCGAGTGCAGCCGCTCGGGCACGATGGCGGCCACCAACCCGTCCCCGACCTTCTCGAACTCCGCGGCCACTGCCTCCACAGTCCCGGGCACGACCTCGTCGACGGAGACCCGATCCACCGTCGGGGAGTGGTCGCCCTCGCGCACGGTCCGCAGCGACGTGATCTCCAGGCCGTCGGCACGCGCGACCGCCTCGGCCAGCGCCACGATCCGTCGCGGGGTGCGGTAGTTGACGGTGAGCTCCTCGATCCGCAGCCGCTCGCCCACGAACGGCTCCATCGCAGCCTCCCAGCTCAACGACGCCGACGGCGAGGACCCCTGGGCGATGTCGCCCACCACGGTGAAGGACTTCAGCGGGCAGCGACGCATGAGCACATGCCACTGCATCGGAGACAGCTCCTGGGCCTCGTCGACCACGACATGACCGTAGGTCCACGTGCGATCCACGACGGCACGCTCGGCGGCACTGAGCCGCCCGGTGGTCTCCTCGTTGAGAGCCACGACGTCCTCCGCGTTGAGGAAGCCCTCGATGCCCATCTCCTCCATCTGCGGAGTGGCGTTCTCCACCGCCCGGCGAGCATTCTCGAGCTGGCTCTCCCGAGCGGCCTTCTGCCGGGCCTCCTCGCGCCCGGCAGACTCGTCGAGATCTCCGAGCAGCTCGGCGGCCTCATCGAGGAGCGGAATGTCCGCCAGAGTGAACGGCGCTCCGGGCTTCCGACTGAGAAGTTCGCGTTCCTCGGCGGTCAGCTGAGGGGCCGCCGTCTTGAGATAGCCCGGACGGCTCCACAGGTCCTCCAGCAGGTTCCGCGGGGTCCGCGGCATCCAGCACAGGTTCAGCAGCACCCGCACATCACGGGCGGTGCGGACGTCCTCCACCAGATAGGAGCGATCCGCGTCATTGCCTTGGGAACGTTTGGCCAGAATGCGCTCCAGCTTCTCCGCGATGTCCTTGACCACGACCTTCACGAAGGTCGCCCGTGCCTCGTTGTACGGCTTCCCGGTGGCGCGTGCCCGCTCCCGGGCACGGTTGATCATCGCCGGGGTCACGGTGACCTTCACACCGTCGACCTCGACCTCCTGCGGGCCGGCGATGGTGCGCTGCCGCTGGGCGACCGCATCACCGATGACGTCGACCATGGCCAGCCGTCCCTTGATCTCCGCGACGCGCGGGTCCTGCTCCTCCACACCACGCACCCCGGGGTAGAGCTCGGCCAGCGAAGACATCACCACGCCGGTCTCGCCGAGCGAGGGCAACACACGGTCGATGTAGGACATGAAGGTGGAGTTGGGCCCCACGATCAGCACACCGGCGGACTTCAGCCGCTCACGGTGGCTGTAGAGCAGGTACGCCGCGCGGTGCAGCGCCACCGCGGTCTTCCCCGTGCCGGGGCCGCCCTGGACCACGAGCACCCCAGAGAGGTCAGAGCGGATCACCCGGTCCTGCTCGGCCTGGATGGTCGCGACGATGTCACCCATCTGACCCGTGCGGCGCGCGTTCAGCGCCGCCAGCAGCGCACCGTCGCCGTGGTTCTCGGCGGTCTCCTCCAGCAGGTCGGGGTCGAGGACTTCATCCTCCACGCCCTGGACCTCACGGCGACGCAGCATCAGATGACGCCGACGTCGCACCCCCTGCCTGTCGAAGGCGGTGGCCTGATAGAAGACCCCTGACTCCGGAGCGCGCCAGTCCAACATGAGTCGCTGACGCTGCGCCGTGGTCAGTCCGATACGTCCGATGTATCGGCAGGTGCCGCCGTCGAGGTCCAGTCGTCCGAAGACCAGCCTGTCGTCCACCGCGTTGAGCTGGGCCAGCCGATCCTGGTACATGGTCGCGAAGGCGTCGCGTTCGGAGACGTTCTGCATCGTGCCCTGCGCCCCGGTGCCGCGCACCTGGGACAGCTGGGTCTCCTTCTCCGCCCGGAGCTCATCGAGCCGGTGATAGAGCAGCGCCACATAGTCGCGCTCCTGGTCGACTCCGGCGTCGAGGGCAGGGACCGGTACATCGGCATCGGCGGGTTGATCTCTCACTGAACCTCCGGAGCGACCGTTGCGCACGGCCGGGCGATCCGGGACGACCTCGGACGGGCTCGAGCTGGTGGTGTCACTCATCAAGCGGATCGGCTCTCATGTCTGAAACAGATGACCACCCATCCTACCCGCATCGCGGTGAACTGGACATGACGACGTCGCCGTCAGCCCGCGTGCTCCTGGGTGGAGCTCCGCAGCGGGACGTTCCGCCCCGGACGATAGGCCGAGACGCTGGAGGCTCGGGCCACCCAGTATCGCCAGGGGAACTCCGCTCCACCGCCCGCTCCGGAGACGCCCACCCGTGGGCCGGAGAGAATCTCGGCGGCAGGCTCCGAGGGCGGGGCGAGCACGAACGCCGCGCCCTCCCCCGGGAGATCCACAAGCTGGTGCTCCTCCGAGGAGGTGAGCGCCACCGGCGTGGCATCCATCGACAAGGTGATGCCGAGCCCCTGACCCAGCCGTCCAGGTCCGGAGAGCAGCTTCACCCCGGTGTCGCGGCGCCGCCGCTCCACCGCCAGCTCATGCCCGTGGAGCACCTCCCCGGCTCGCAGCAGCACTCCCCCGGCCGTGCCCTCAGGGCCGCAGGCCAGGTTCAGACAGCGGTGGATCCCGTAGTTCAGATAGACGTAGGTGCGCCGCGGCGGGCCGAACAGGGAATCATTGCGTGCGGTGCGGCCGCGGAAGCTGTGCGCCCCCGGATCCTCACCCTGGTCCCCGTAGGCCTCCACCTCGGTGAGCCGCACGGTCACCGCACCCTGTGGGGTGGTCACCGTGAGTCGACATCCGAGCAGGGCAGGGGCCAGGGACGTGGCGTGGCCGTCGAAGAGCGCATCGAGCTGCTGAA
Source organism: Nesterenkonia xinjiangensis (assembly GCF_013410745.1). Lineage (NCBI taxonomy): Bacteria > Bacillati > Actinomycetota > Actinomycetes > Micrococcales > Micrococcaceae > Nesterenkonia > Nesterenkonia xinjiangensis. The sequence goes on from NZ_JACCFY010000001.1 coordinate 189,667, forward strand.
GTTCCACGGCCCCATTCTTCCAGGGCCGCGCCTGCGAACCCCGCAGCCTCAGAGGTTCGGTGCGGTCCGCCAGTCCGGAAAGGGGTCCGGGAACGTGGCCCACAGCATCGGACCGGCGGCCAGTTCGTCGTCGTCGAGGGCCGCCTCGTCCAACGCCGCGGTCAGCCGGTCCGCGTCCAGGCCCAGCCCGAAGATGGCGAGCTCCTGGCCGAAGGCGAGCACCTCGTCCTCCGTCCGCATCTGATGGTCGAAGCTCAGCGGCTCCAGGGCGAAGCCGGCACCCACGTGATCCCACTGCGCGGTGACATGTGGACGTGTGGCCAGTCGGCAGAAGCCCGCGGAGCGCACGACCTGGCCGGCGCCGCGCTCGAAGAGGTACGTCTCCAGGACCGCATGCAGGCGCCCCGGGTGGAAGGGGCGCAGCTGCTCATAATGCACCACCGTCACGTCCTCGGACCGGATCGACGGGTCGAAGTCCGCATTGAGCAGGCTCACCCATCCGGCGCGCGTCTGCTCCTGGGAGTACTCCTCCTCGTGGACCGGGCGCGGCCCGACGGCGCGCTCCGCAGCACGGCTGACCGAGGCCTGCGGGCTCAGTGCGCTGAGCAGGGCCTCCAGGGTGTGGATGCGTCGGGCGGACAGCCCGGCCGTGTTGACCAGCACGATCTCCGAGGCGTACTCGATCTGCTGGACCATCAGCTCGGCGCGGGCGGCATGGTGGGTTCCGTCGAGAAGGGGCACGAAGTCCTCGGCCTCCAGGTCCGTGACGAGGTGCGTCGCGTCGACCACGCAGATCACCGCGCTCAGCCGGGTGGGCATGGAGGGGTCGGCGAGCATGCCGATGATCTCCATGGCCGGGGTCTCCAGCGGATGCTCCACGACCAGCCCGCTGGTCGCTCGCATCCGACCCAGCAGGGAGACCGCCTGGTCCAGCACCTCCGGCTCGGTACGCAGCCGACGCGCGGGCAGCAGGACACGCCCCTCGGACGTCGCAAGCCGTTCGGCGTGCTCCTGCCGCTCCGGGCCGCAGGCCCCGACGACGGCGACCACGTCCACCCGGCGTCCGATGCCGCCGGCCTCCGGGGCCTCCTCCGATGAGAGATCCATTCGCGTCCTTCCAGGGTCGAAGCGTATGATCACCGCTAATGCTAATCATTATCACTAGGAGGTCACAATGAAGGTCCGCAAGTCCCTGCGCTCTCTGAAGAAGAAGCCCGGCTCCCAGGTGGTGCGCCGCCGCGGCAAGACCTACGTCATCAACAAGAAGAACCCACGACTGAAGGCCCGGCAGGGCTGAGCTCATGCCCCGGCTCGACGAGTACGAGCTGATCGGCGAGCTCCATGACCTCTTCCTGGGCGAGGAGGTGTGGAGCTCGATCCGACCCGCTCTCCAGGACGCATTCGGACCGCTGCCGGAGACGGCGCTCGTGGCGGACATCGGGGCGGGCACCGGATTGAGCACCCGGCTGCTGGCCGGATGCTTCCCCGGGCGCCTGGCCGCGGTGGAGCCGTCGGCGCTCATGCGGACCGGCCTGCTGACCCGGACCTCCGACGACGCCGCTCTCGCCGCCCGGGTCAGCGTCATCGCCGGCACAGCACCCAGCGCCCTGGATCAGCTGCCGGGACCGCTCGACGGCTTCCTCTGCGCCCACATGCTGGGCCACCTGGAGAGCACGGAGCGTGGGGCGCTCTTCCGCGCGCTGAGCCGCCGCCTGGCCCCCGGTGGCGTCGGGATCGTCACCGCACCACGGCTGCGCCCCGAGCCTTCCGGAGAACCCATGGTCCACACGCGTCGGCTGGGCGGGCTGGACTACGTGGCCAGGTATCACCACCAGGACGCCGAAGACGGCACGGAGAACACCCAATGGCAGCGCTACGAGGTGCGCGACGGTGAGACCGTACTGCGCAGCCTCGAGGCGTCCAGCCGGTGGCGCACTGTCACCCAGGGTCAGCTGGCCGAGGAGGCGCGCCCCGCGGGGCTGCACCTGGAGAGCCTCTCCGACGGTCTCGCCGCGCTCAGAATGATCCGGCGTACCGCTCCGCCCAGTCGGCGACGTCGTTGATGTAGGGCACCGACCGGTTGTAGGCGCCGACTGCGGCGGCGAAACCGTCATCCGTGACGACCTCGCCGCCGCGCTCACACAGGAAGACGGCCGCCGTCAGGGAGGCGTCGTCGATGTTCTGCGGGTCCGGCGGGGACCCTACGCCCTGACCACCCGAGCCGTCCTGGGCGTGGAGCTCCCATGTCGTGGGGATGAACTGCATCGGCCCGACCGCGCGATCCCACTCGTCATCGCCGTCGAGCTCTCCGCCATCGGTGTCCGGGATCGCCGCGACCCCTTCTCCGCCGTCCAGCGCGATACCGATGATCGGCGGAGAGGCTGTGCCGTCCTCCGCCAGGGTCGAGCCCCCGTAGGTCCCATGATGGGACTCCACCTGACCGATGCCGGCCAGCGTGTTCCAGCCCAGGCCGCAGTCCAGATGCTCCTCACGCAGCCTCAGCGCCGCGCCCGCATAGGCCTCCAGGGCTCGGTCCGGAATCTGCACGACCTCGGCGGTCTCCGCCACCCAGTCAGGGTCGGCGAGCTCGCGGACCGGAAGCTCCGCCAGAGACTGCGCAGCCCGCGCCTGCTCGGAGAGCGGGGCGTGCCGTTGCACCGGGGCGTCAGGCAGTGAGGCGGCGCTCTCCTCGGAGAAGCCTTCAGGGGTTCCTGCACAGCCACAGAGCAGCACGAGGCCGCACGCCAGGGCCATGTGCCCGACCCGGCGCCGAGTCGCGAAGCTCCCCAGGACCACTCCTGCCCCGGGCGTCAGCCGTCCAGGGCCGCGCGACGCTCCGCAGAACGCTGGGCGGCAGCCTGGAGCTGCTCGGCCACGCGCACGGGGGCCGTGCCGCCGACGGCGTCGCGGGAGGCCAGCGAGCCGTCCACGCTGAGCACATCCCGGACCGCCGGAGTCAGCTCCGGATGGATGGCGGTCAGCTCCTCATCGGTGAGCTCGTGCAGCTCCTTGGCCGGGTCATGCTCCTCACAGGCACGCACGCACTCACCGGCGACCTCATGGGCCACTCGGAAGGGGACACCCTGCCGGACCAGCCACTCCGCCACATCGGTGGCCAGCGAGAAGCCCTGCGGGGCGAGCTCGGCCAGCCGCTCGGGATGGAAGCGCAAGGTGGCGATCATCCCGGAGACGGCCGGCAGCAGCATCTCCAGGGTGTCTACGGCGTCGAAAGCCGGCTCCTTGTCCTCCTGCAGGTCACGGTTGTACGCCAGAGGCAGCGCCTTCAGCGTGGCCAGGAGCCCGGTGTGGTCCCCGATCAGCCGGCCGGCCTTGCCACGCGCCAGCTCAGCGATGTCCGGGTTCTTCTTCTGCGGCATGATCGAACTGCCCGTGGAGTAGGCGTCATCAAGGGTGACGAAGCCGAACTCCTTGGTGGCCCAGAGGATCACCTCTTCACTGATCCGCGAGAGGTCCACCCCGATCATCGCCGTCACCCAGGTGAACTCGGCGACCAGGTCGCGGGAGGCCGTCCCGTCGATCGAGTTCTCCGTGGGGCCGTCGAAGCCCAGCTCCGCGGCGACCTGCGCCGGGTCCAGCCCCAATGACGATCCGGCCAGCGCCCCGGCGCCGTAGGGCGAGCGGGCGAGCCGGCGGTCCAGGTCGCCCAACCGATCGACGTCGCGCAGCAGCGGCCAGGCATGGGCGAGCAGGTGGTGGGCCAGCAGCACCGGCTGAGCGTGCTGCAGATGGGTGCGCCCCGGCATGGGCGTCCCCGGGTGCGCCTGGGCCTGGGCGATCAGCGCATCGACGACGTCGAGCACCCCGGCGGAGATCAGCCGCACCTGACCCCGCAGATACATGCGGACCATGGTGGCGATCTGGTCGTTGCGGGAACGGCCCGCGCGCAGCTTGCCGCCCAGGTCCTCCCCAGCCCGCTCCAGCAGGCCGCGCTCCAGCGCACCGTGGACGTCCTCGTCGGACTCCACGGGGGCGAAGGCCCCGGAGTGGACGTCATCGGCCAGGCGGTCCAGGGCCGAGAGCATGCCGGCGAGCTCCGGCTCCGTCAGCAGCCCCGCCCGGTGCAGCACCCGGGCATGTGCCCGGGAGCCGGCGATGTCATAGGGCGCCAGCTTCCAGTCGAAATGCGTGGACTTGCTCAGCGCGGCCATGACGTCGGCCGGCCCGGAGGCGAACCGTCCGCCCCACAGGGAGCCCTCGTTCGTGCCGTGCTTGTCGTTCGTCGCGTCAGCGGCCATGGGACCGAGGCTCACTTCTCGACGCCGGCGCCGGAGAGGTCGGGTTTGCCGTGGATCCGCTCCTCGCGCTGCGAGGCCGTCCGCGAGGACAGGCCGAAGATGTCGATGAACCCGGGCGCCGAGGCCTGGTCGAAGGAGTCGCCCTCGTCATAGGTGGCCAGGTTGAAGTCATAGAGGGAGGTCTCGGAGCGCCGACCCTGCACCGTGGCGCGGCCGCCGTGCAGCTCCAGACGAATCTCCCCGGAGACGTACTTCTGGGTCTCGTCGATGAAGACGTCGAGGTTGTTCTTCAGCGGGGAGAACCACTGGCCGTCGTAGACCAGCTCGGTCCACCGCTGATCCACCGCCTTCTTGAAGCGGGCCTGCTCGCGCTCCAAAGTGATGTTCTCCAGCTCCCGGTGGGCGGCCATCAGCGCCATCGCGCCGGGGGCCTCGTAGATCTCGCGGGACTTGATGCCGACCAGGCGGTCCTCGACGATGTCGATCCGGCCGATGCCCTGGGCGCCGGCGCGGCGGTTGAGCTCCTCGATGGCCTCCAGCGCGGTGACGCCGCGGCCGTCGAGGGCCACCGGCACGCCCTGATCGAAGGTGATGGTGACGACGTCGGCCGCCGGCGGGAAGGCCGGGTCCTCGGTGTAGTCGTAGACGTCCTTGGTGGGACCGTTCCAGATGTCCTCCAGAAAGCCGGTCTCCACGGCCCGGCCCCAGACGTTCTGGTCGATGGAGAAGGGGTTCTTCTTCGTCGTCTCGATCGGCAGGCTGTTCTTCTCTGCGTACTCGATGGCCTTCTCCCGGGTCAGCGCGAGGTCGCGCACGGGGGCGATGCACTTCAGCTCCGGACCCAGCGTCTGGATGGAGACCTCGAAACGGACCTGGTCGTTGCCCTTGCCGGTGCAGCCGTGGGCCACGGTGGTGGCGCCGAACTGCTGAGCCGCTGCCACCAGGTGCTTGGAGATCACCGGGCGGGAGATGGCCGAGACCAGCGGGTAGGAGTCCATGTAGAGGCCGTTGGCCTTCAGCGTGGGCATGCAGTACTGCTCGGCGAACTCATCGCGGGCGTCGGCCACGTAGGCCTCGACGGCGCCGCAGTCCAGCGCGCGCTGGCGCACGGTCTCCAGGGACTCGCCGCCCTGGCCGACGTCGACGGCGACGGCGACGACCTCAGAACCGGTCGCCTCGGCGATCCAGCCGATGGCCACAGAGGTGTCGAGGCCGCCCGAATAGGCGAGAACGATGCGATCGGTCACGGTCCAGCTCCTTGGAAGTCGTCCCTGTCCGAGCAGGGAGGGGTGGTGGTCGGCTCATCGGCGAGTCTACATAATTATTCACAGCATTGCATACTCTCGCAGTACAGTGGGTCCGGCGAGCCGATCTCTCCCCGGCAGGCTATCGCCTCAGGCAGCCGTCGTCAGCGGCGTTGCGGCCCTCGGCCGACGGGCACCTCGCCTGCGCCGGCGCATCCACCAGGTCAGCGCGGTCAGGTGCGGGAACTCCAGCAGCATCCCGAGCACGATCACCGCCGTGATGACGGCGTTCTCCCCCAGCGCGAGCGCGGTGACCGCCAGCATCAGCGGCGCGTTGCGGGCGGTGGTCGTGAAGACCACCAGGGTCACCTCGTCCTCGGCCAGGCCTGCCCACCGACGCACCAGCTCCGAGAGGGCCAGGCTCACCGCGAAGAACATCACGACCCCGGCGAGCACCCGCCCCAGCGTCGCCGGCTCGAGGGCCGCCTCCCCGAGGCCGGAGGAGAAGAGGCCCAGGATCAGTGCGGCGATCGCCCAGGGCACGCAGCCTCCGGCGATCCCCTGGACCCGCTCGAGGACCGCACGGCCGCCGAGAAGACCGATGAGGACGCGCAGCACCACGGCGACCCCGGCCGGGACCAGCAGCCCCTCGAGCAGCGCGGGCCACAGCGCCTCCACCACCCCGGGCAGACTGCGCCCGGACAGCGCAGAGATCCACACCGGATAGAGCAGCAGCTGGAGCACCAGGCTCACCGGGATCAGCGCCGCACCGAGCGCTGTGCTGCCCCCGGCGACCCGGGTGAAGCCGAGGAACCAGTCGGTGCAGGGGAACAGCAGGTAGATCAGCAGGCCCAGACGCACCAGGTCGTCGTCAGGGACGATCAGCGCGGTCACCCCGAGCGCCACCGCCGGAAGGATCAGGAAGTTCAGCCCGAGCACGACCACGACTGCCCGGCGGGAGCGCAGCAGCTCGCGGCCGCCGCCGAGACGGACCTCGAGGAACAGCAGCCCCAGGAGGACCATGATGATCGGGTCGACCGGGATCGCGACCGGCCCGAACACCCCGAGCATCAGGCCGGCGCCCATGGCGAGCAGGAAGAGCAGAGCGGGGTGCGGCCTCAGCAGGCGCATTCGGCCCCGCATTCGGAGACGTCCTCAGCGAGCATGCCGGCGCTGCGCCAAGCCTCCAGCTCCGAGCAGTCCTTGCCCAGCGACTCCCCGATGACCCTCGCGACGTGGGCGAAGCGCTGGCGGAACTTGTAGATGAAGCAGAAGCGCTGAGCGCCGTGGCGCAGCGCGGGCCCGGAGAGGAAGAGCCCGGGGGCCAGGGTCGACTGATCATCGGCGTCCACCAGCGGCCAGCCGTCCTCGCGACGGTCGAACAGATGCGCCGCCGGACCGAGCCCTGGCCCGAATCCGGTGCCGGCCAGCGGCGGAGAGTCGGCGGTCAGCGTGCCGCCGTCGTCCAACGTGACCGTCCAGCACCGTCCTTCGCGCGCCACAGCGACCGCACGCCGGGACGCCAGGGTGAGCCGGCCGGTCTCCCGAGCGGCGGCGAGCCGCATGCGTGAGCGCGGGGCGAGCCCGTAGGACGGGTCCGAGCCCTGCCCGGCGTCCCAGGGGTGATCAGCGTCGAGGACGGTCACGGCGGCCCCGTGCTCGATGTGGTGGCAGGCGATGTCGATCCCAGACTCACCGCCGCCGAGCACCAGGACACGGCCCTCGCGGGGCGTCCAGGCCTCTTCACGTCCGGTATGGACCAGGGAGTGCCTCCCGGGGATCTGCGGCACCTCGGGGGACTGGAACTCGCCGCCGGCCCAGATCACGGTCCGAGCGGGAATCGGACCGTTCGCGGTGGTGGCGATGAAGCCGACGTCGTCCTGGCGCAGCGAGGTCACCTCGCAGCCTCGGGCCACGGGGATCTCGAAATGACCGGTGACGCTGCGCAGGTACTTCGCGTAGCCGGCGCCGTCGGGGTAGTCCACCCCGAGGCTGAAGGCAGGGGACGTGAGCGGGTGCACCGAATTCAGATCCGTGGCTCCGTAGCCGTTGCCGGTGAAGGAGGGCGTGAGGAACTGTTGCCGGCGGGGCCATCGGTGGAAGGTCTCGCCGATCTCGCCGCGGTCGACGACACCGGCGACAAGACCTTCGACGGCGTCCAGGGCAAGCGCGGAACCGATGCCGGCCGGCCCGGCCCCGATGACGAGGGTGTCGAGTGGCTGCGGACCTGTGGAGGAAGTCATGGGCGCACCTTTCCAGCTTATTGAGAACTGATATCAATAAGCGAGCATACGCGATCCCTCGGATAGACTGGGAGACATGCCACACGACCCCTCCCCCGACACCAACGGCGTGCCCGAGCTGACCGACGAACAGCTGGAGTTCCTCAACTCCATGTTCGATCTCGCACGTCAGGGCCGTGACGAGGAGCTGCTCGGCCTGATCGACCAGGGGATCCCCGTCAATCTGGCCAATTCCAAAGGTGACACGCTGCTGATCCTGGCCACCTACAACAACCACGCGGCGCTGGTGGAGGGCCTCATCAGCCGCGACGCCGACGTCGACCGGCTCAACGACCGCGGGCAGTCCGCCCTGACCTGCGCCGTGTTCCTGCAGAACGAGGAGACCGTGCGGATGCTGCTGGCCGCAGGCGCAGATCCGCGCCACGAGGGCCAGAACGCCTACGCGGCGATCGAGATGTTCGGACTGGAGACCATGCGCACCGTGCTCGACAGCGCCTCCCAGGACTGACCCGACGCCCCGGGATCCCTCAGGTGGAGCACCCGGTTCACCCCACGGGTGCCCCCCCCCGGTGAACATCCTGATCACGCAGCAGCTGATGAGGCCGATGCTCACCCCGTCGATGATCGAGAAGGTCAGCGAGGCTCCTGCAGGTGCGACGCACCAGAGACGACGCGTTCGCCGCCGATCCACACCGTGTCGATGTCAGCCGGTGACCCGAGGCTGAAGAGCTTGGCGACGACGTCCTGGGGGTCACGCGCATGTCGCAGCACCGTCTCCAGCGTCCCACCGGCACCTGGCCGCACCAGCACGGCGTCGAACTGCCGCCCCGCAGAGAGATCTCCCACCGTCTCGGCCAGACCCAGGGCCAGCGCTCCAGAACGGGTGCTCAGATGCAGGAGGTCTGAGGGAGCCAGCTGCACTCCCTCAGCACCGAGCAGCCGCTGCCCGAAGTAAGCCTGCAGCCCTTCCTGGAAGAGCGAGAAGCCGGTGCCTGCGCCGACATCCGAGCCGAGGGCCACCGGCACACCGGCCGCAAGGTGCTGCCGCAGCGGGAACAGGCCGCTGCCCAGGGAGAAGTTCGACGTCGGGCAATGAGCTGCGGCAGTGCGGGTCTGGCCCATGCGCTCCAGCTCCGCAGCCGCGGGATGGACGTTGTGGGCCAGCACCGACCGCGGACCGAGCAGGCCGTGACGGTCATAGGTGTCCACATAGTCGCGGGCCTCAGGGAAGAGCCGCCGGACCTCCTCGATCTCGACGGGGTTCTCATTGACATGCGAGGTGAACCAGAGACCTTCGGACGGCCCTCCCCCTTCACGGAGGAGCACCCCGCAGGACTCCAGCATCTCCTGGCTCGCAGAGAGGGAGAAGCGCGGGGTCACCGCATAGCGGAGCCGACCCTGGCCGTGCCAGCGTTCTGCGAGCGCCCGGCCGACGTCGAGCGCCTGGGACGGGGTGGTCAGCAACGTCTCAGGAAGGATCCTGTCACTGACCACCAGACCTGAGGTCATGCGCAGACCCACCTGCTGCGCCTGGGCGAACAGCACCTCCATCGCCTCGGGGAAATGCGACCCGAACACCAGCGCCGTGGTCGTGCCGGACTGGACCAGACCACTCAGGAACTCCTGTGCGACCTCACCGGCGTGGTCCGCATCCGCCAGCCGCTCCTCCTCGGGCAGGGCGCACCGGGCCAGCCAGTCCAGCAGCGCCATGCCCAGCCCACCGATGATGCGGACCTGCGGAAAGTGCACGTGGGCGTCCACCATCCCCGGCATCAGGATGCCGTCCCGCAGGTCGACCACCGGATGGTCGGGATGGTCCCGCCGCGCCGCCTCGACCCCGGTCCGTGCCAGGATGACGCCGTCGTCGTCGACGACGAGCGCGCAGTCCTGGTCGCTGCGAAGCCCTTCGGGATCCCCCAGGTCCCCGGGGGTATCGAGGACCCTGCTTCGATAGATCGTCATCGTGGTCGGCCGCCCTCCTGACGCTGCGCAGGATCGTCGCGACGGAGAAACTTCGCCGCCACGCCGACGGCGATGCTCGCCGGGTCCTTCCCTGGGATCTCCGCGATCCCGAGGGGGCATTCGATCCGAGAGATCTGCTCGGCCGAGTAGCCGCTCTCGCCCAGGCGCTTGCGGAACCTCGCCCATTTGGCCGCCGACCCGATCAGCCCTACGGAGGCGAGGTCCTCCCGGCCCAGCACGGCTTCACAGAGGAAGAGGTCCTCGGCGTGATCGTGAGTCATGATCAGCACATGAGCTCCCGCCGGCAGACTGCGGATCACCGTCTCCGGCGCCGGCGCATGATGGATCGAGACCCGGGCGTGGCCGCTGCGGATGTCCTCGGCCTCGGCTCGCAGCGCGTGCTCCTCACGACTGTCGACCAGGTGCAGGGAGATCGGCATCCGGGAGAAGATGCGGGCGGCCTCGTAGCCGACATGGCCGAGCCCGAAGATCGCGACCACCGGTGCGACGGCAAGGCGTTCGAAGAGGACGGACACCTGCCCTCCGCAGCATTGCCTCCCGTGGAGGGCCGGGGCGTGCTCGGTCAGGGAGAGATCGAGGATCTCCGGGGCCTCAGCTTCGGAGGCAAGCATGCCCCGGGCATGCTCCACCGCGGTCTTCTCCAGGTTCCCACCGCCGATGCTGTCCCAGGCGGCGTCCGCCGAGACCACCATCTTCGCGCCTGCCTCGCGCGGGGCGTGACCCCGCGTCCGCAGCAGAGTGATGAGCACCCCCGGTTCGCCTCGGGCCTTCAGACCGCCGATCGCCGCATGCCAGTCCATCGGTCATCCGCTCGCCGGCACCGGGGTCTCTGCCGCTGCGACGGTCCGGGCCGCCTGCACCGCCCAGAACACGGCCTCGGGAGTGGCGGGGCTGGGGAGCTGCACCTCGACCCCTCCCGGGCCGAAGGCCCCCGCGGCGGCACGCAGCGCCTCCCGGACGCTGAATGCCAGCATGAGGGGCGGCTCCCCCACCGCTTTGGAGCCGTAGACCACGCCGGGCTCGGTGGCCCGTTCATAGAGATGCACGGTGAACTCCTCAGGCATCTCGGAGAAGCTCGGCAGCTTATAGGTGCTCGCCGACTGGGAGAGCACCCGGCCACGACGTTCCGTCTCGGAGGTGTCCCAGCGGAAGTCCTCCAGCGTCAGCCAGCCGGCCCCCTGAACGAAGCCTCCCTCGATCTGCCCCACATCGATCATCGGCGAGAGTGAATCTCCCACATCGTGGAGGATGTCAGTCCGGAGCAGCCGATAGGCCCCGGTGAAGCCATCGACCTCGACCTCGCTGACAGCGGCCCCGTAGGCGAAGTACTTGAACGGCTCCCCCTGCATCCGTGCCGCGTCCCAGTGGATCCCCTCGGTGCGGTAGTAACCGGCTGCGAAGAGCTGAACGCGCTGCAGGTAGGCGTGCCTGACCACCTCGGCGAACTCGAGGGCCCCCTCCTGGCCCAGCCCGCGCACCTGGCCCGCTTCGAAGCGCACGTCGTGGCAGTGGACGCCCAGGCGGCGAGAGGCCACCTCGGCCAGCCGGCCGCGGATCTGCTCGCAGGCGTTCTTGATCGCGCCGCCGTTGAGGTCCGCCCCGGAGCTGGCCGCCGTCGCCGAGGTGTTGGGCACCTTATCGGTCCGGGTCGGGGCCAGGCGCACCTGGTGGAGCGGGACGCCGAGCGCGGTGGCGGCGACCTGACGCATCTTCGTGTGCAGCCCCTGGCCCATCTCGGTGCCGCCATGGTTGATCAGCACCGAGCCGTCCTTGTACACGTGGACCAGCGCCCCAGCCTGGTTGAACGCGGTGAAGTTGAAGGAGATGCCGAACTTCACCGGTGTCACCGCCATCCCCCGCTTGACATGCCGGTGCGAGACGTTGAACTCGGCGATCTCCTGGTGCCTGCGGGAGACTTCAGCACGCTGGCCCAGCTGCTCCCAGATGTCGCCGATCCGCTCAGCGTGGCGGACCGGCTGCCCGTAGGGCGTGAAGTCTCCGGGCCGGTAGAGGTTGCGACGGCGCAGCTCGTCAGGCTGAATCCCCAGTCGAGGTGCGCAGCGCCCGAGGATGTCCTCGATGACCAGCATGCCCTGTGGCCCGCCGAATCCCCGGAAGGCCGTCTGCGAGGTCTTGTGCGTCTTGGCTATCCGGCCCAGGACCTCCACCGCGGGAATGAGGTAGGCGTTGTCCATGTGGCACAGCGCCCGAGACAGCACCGGCTCCGACAGATCCAGCGCCCAGCCGCCGTCGGCGGTGACCACTGCTCTCAGGCCCAGCAGATGCCCCTGCTCGTCGAAGCTGACCTCCCAGTCGGCGGCGAACGGATGCCGCTTGCCCGTCATCGTCATGTCCTGGGTGCGGTTGAGCCGCAGTCGCACCGGGCGGCCGGTGCGGACTGCTCCGAGCGCTGCCACCGCTGCGAGACCGTGCGGCTGCATCTCCTTGCCGCCGAAGGCCCCGCCCATCCTCAGCGACTGGACGATGACCTCGTGGGAGGGCAGACCCAGCACCTGGGCGACGATCTCCTGGGTCTCGCTGGGGTGCTGAGTCGAGGAATGCACCATCACCTGCCCCGCTTCATCGACGGCGGCGAAGGAGGCGTGGGTCTCCAGGTAGAAGTGGTCCTGCCCGCCGCACTCGAGGTGACCGCTGAAGCGGTGGGGCGCGCTCTCCAGCGCCGCGGCGGCATCACCGCGGCTGAGCACCGGCTGACGCCCCTGGAAGCTGCCTGCCGCGATGGCCTCGTCGAGCGTCACCAGGGAGGGCAGCGGCACGTAGTCGATCTGCACGGCCTCGGCGCCCAGCCGCGCGGCCTCCTCGGTCTCGCCGAGGACCCAGCACACCGCATGGCCGTAGTACATGACCTCCGCGGGGAAGAGCGGCTCGTCCTTCTTGACGCCGGCATCGTTGGTCCCGGGCACGTCCTCGGCGGTGAGCACCTCGACGACGCCGGCGCTGCTGCGCGCCCGGCTGGTGTCCATCGCCACGACCCGGGCGTGGGCGTGGAGGGACTGCACCGGCCAGGCGTGCAGCGCTCGAGGGTCTCGGGCGGCGAGGTCGTCGGTGTACAGGGCAGCTCCTGTGGCATGCAGCGCCGCACTCTCATGTGACTCTGGTGCTCCGACCCCGCTCATGGGGACACCTCCTGGTGGGCTGCCGCCTCCACAGCGGCGTGGAAACAGGGCAGGGCCTGGTGGAGCATCGCGGCCCGGTATCGCGCGCTGGCTCGAAGATCGTCCAGGGGAGTGCCCTCTGCCGCCATGGTCGCCGCCGCCTCGTGGATGGTCTGCTCCGACCACGGCCTGCCGCGGAGCGCCTGCTCGGTGGCTGCGGCACGCAGCGGCGTGGCCGCGACTCCACCGAGTCCTATACGTGCCTCGGTGATGATGCCGTCAGCGACCTGCAGCGCGATGGCGACCGCGACCGACGAGATGTCGTCGAAGCGACGCTTGGCGATCTTGTGGAAGGCGCTGCGTCCCAGCAGCGGCAGCGGGATCCTGATGCTGCGGATCAGCTCGCCCTCCCTCAAGACGGTCTGGCGGTACCCGGTGAAGAACTCTTCCAGCGCCACGTGGCGCTCCCCTTCGGCGGAGGCCAGCACGACCACGGCGTCCAAGGCCAGCAGCGTCGGGGCGGAATCGCCGATCGGCGAGGCTGTCCCCAGATTGCCTCCCAGGGTCGCGGTGTTGCGGATGAGCCGGGAGGCGAACTGCGGGAGGAGCTCGCTCAACAGCGGGACCTGTCCGGCCAGGGCGCGCTCGATCTCCGAGAGCGTCGCGCCCGCCCCGATGTCGATGACATCATCGTCCCTGGTGATATGGCGCAGCTCCTCCAGATGGTCGATCGCCATCAGCTTCGGCGGCCGGGAGTGCCGGATGTTGCGCTCGACGCCGAGATCGGTCGCTCCGGCCACGAGGACCGTCCCGGGCTCCTCGGCGAGCCGCTCCAGCGTCTCGTGCCAGGTGGCGGGCCGCCGGAACTCTGCACCCTCGGCCGTGAGCACAGTGGGCTGCGGAGCAGGAGCCGGGCGATCCTGTCGACGGAGGAGCGGGTCCTTCGCCGGCGCGGCACCGAGGGCATAGGCGGCGTCGCGGATGGGACGATACCCGGTGCAGCGGCAGAGGTTGCCGCTGAGCGCGTGCAGGTCGAATCCGTTCGCCCCGTGGTCCGACGGACAGTCGGCCGCGGCATCGGACGCAGTGCCGGCCACAGGGCTGGGCGCCCGGTCGGCCCGGTAATACTCCGCCGCCATGGCGCAGACGAAGCCAGGAGTGCAGTAGCCGCACTGGGACCCTCCGCGCCGAGCCATCTCCTGCTGCACCGGGTGCAGCTCGTCCAGGGTCTTCTCCAGGGCGGCATCAGGGGCGGAGGCACCGGCGAGCCCTTCGGCGGTGATCACCTCGTGACCCACGAAGGCCGCCGCAGGCGGCAGGCAGGCGTTGACGGCCGTCCAGCGTGAGCGCTGCGGCCCGTCCGGCCGCGCCACCAGCACCGCGCAGGCTCCGCACTCTCCCTCGGCGCAGCCTTCCTTGGCGCCGGTCAGCCCACGGCTCCGCAGCCAGTCCAGGAGGTTCACACGAGGGACGATCTCGTCAGCAGCCTCGTCCCGTCCGTTCACCCTGATCTGCCATGACCCCGCCATGCCATCCTCCTCTGCTGCATGCACGATGCGTCCAGCATCACACAGGAGGAGGCATTGCGGGAGCCTCACTCCGTCATGCGGATTCCTGGAGGTCGGTCTCACCTTCGGCGAAACCGCGGAACCGCGCGGCGGCCTCCGCGCCGCCGTCAGCTCCGGTGGTGACCAGCATGATGGTGTCGTCCCCGGCGATCGTGCCCAGGATCTCCTTGAGCCCGGCGTGGTCCACCGCGCTGGCCAGGAACTGCGCGGCACCCGGAGGGGTGCGCAGGATGACCAGGTTCGCACTGGCCTCCGCCGAGACCAGCAGGTCCCGGCAGAGCGCCACCAGCCGGGCCAGAGTGGTGGCCTCGGTCTGGTCCGACTGCAGCTCCCGCTCGTGGCCCTCCCCCGGCACCGCGTAGATCAGCGCGCCGTCGGCGCCTCGGACCCGCGCCGCGCCGATCTCCACCAGATCCCGGGACAGCGTGCCCTGCGTGACCCGCACGCCCTCCTCAGCCAGCTGCTCGACCAGCTCGGCCTGGGACCGGAGGGCGCCGCGGGTGATCAGCTCGCGGATCTTCGCGTGACGGGCGGTCTTGGTGGTCGGGGTGGTGTGCGAGCTCATCGTCGAGGGATCTCCTCACCCTGCTCGCCGGCACGCACCTGGGCGACCGTGGCGTCATCGGCGAGGCCGGACTCGACCAGCAGCCAGGCCATCAGCGCCTTCTGCGCATGGAGCCGGTTCTCAGCCTCGTCCCAGACCACGGACTGCGGGCCGTCGATGACCTCCGCACCGATCTCCACCCCCCGATAGGCCGGCAGGCAGTGCAGCACGATCGCACCCTCGGCCGCGCGGGCCATCGCCGCGGCGTCCACCCGGTAGTCGCCGAAGAGCCGCATCCGCTGCTCCTTCTCGTCCTCCTGCCCCATGGAGACCCAGGTGTCGGTGGCGACGACGTCGGCCCCCTCCAGTGCCAGGGCTGCCTCGGTGGTGATGGTCACCGAACCGCCGGTGAGTCCGGCCCGCTCCTGAGCGGCCGCGACGATCCGCTCCTCCGGCAGATGATCCTGCGGGCCGGCGATGCGCACATCCATGCCGGCATTGACCCCGGCCAGCAGATAGGAGTTGGCCATGTTGTTGGCCGCATCCCCCAGGTAGGCCAGCGAACGGCCCGTCAGCTCGCCCAGATGCTCACGGACGGTGAGCAGATCGGCCAGCAGCTGGCAGGGGTGGTAGTCGTCGGAGAGCGCGTTGATCACCGGCACGCGGCTGTGCTCGGCCATCTCCTCGAGCCCCGACTGGGCGTAGGTGCGCCAGACGATCAGCGAGACCATCCGGTCCAGCACGTTCGCCGTGTCCGCGATGGACTCCTTGTGGCCCAGCTGCGACTCTCCGGGGTTCACGATCAGCGGCGCCCCGCCCAGCGCGGAGATCCCGGCGGCGAAGGACACCCGGGTGCGGGTGGAGGTCTTGTCGAAGAACACCGCGGCGGTCTGCGGACCGGCCAGCGGCCTGACCGCGTACGGGGCGGCCTTCATCGCTGCCGCGAGGGTCAGCACCCGGTCCAGCTCCTCGGGGCTCAGATCCAGGTCAGCGAGCAGGTGGCGGGTCATGTATTCTCCTTCGCGGCGCGGTGGATGCCCGGCAGGGCCTCCACGAAGCGCATCATCTGGTCCTCGGTGATGGTCAGCGGCGGGGCCAGCCGCAGGGTGCGCGGGCCCGGTGCGTTGATGATGAAGCCGGCCTCCAGCGCCTGGGCGACTATCGCGGGAGCCAACGGTGCGGAGCCGGGGAGGCCGGCGTCGTCGACGTCGAAGCCGATGAGCAGGCCATGGGCGCGCACCTCGGTGACCTCCGCCCGTGCCGCCAGGGCATCGGCGGTGGCTGCCCCGACACGACGCACATTCTCCAGGACACCGCCGGACTCCAGGGCATGGATCGTGGCCAGCGCGGCCGCGGTGGCGACCGGATTCCCACCGAAGGTGGTGCCATGCTGTCCGGCGGAGAGCAGTTCGCTGACCGCCTCGCCGCAGGTGATCAGCGCGCCGATCGGGAATCCGCCGCCCAGCCCCTTGGCCAGAGTCATCGCGTCCGGCTCCACCCCGGTGGAGGCGAACCAGGCGCCGGTCCGACCCACTCCGGTCTGCACCTCGTCGACGATCATCAGCGCCCCGGCCTCCCGGGTGATCTCGCGGACGGCCTGCAGGTACCCCTCGGGCATGCCACGGACTCCGGCCTCACCCTGGATGGGCTCCACGACGACGGCGGCGACGGTCTCGTCCACCGCGGCGCGCAGCGCCGCCACGTCCCCGGCCGGCACCCATTCGACGCCTCCGGGCAGCGGCTCGAAGGGCTCACGGTGGGCAGGCTTCCAGGTCAGCGCCAGCGCCCCCATGGATCGCCCATGGAAGCCGTCCTGCAGCGCGATGATCCGCGGACGGTCTGTGCCGCCATGACGCCGGGCGAGCTTGAAGGCCGCTTCATTGGACTCCGTGCCGGAGTTGGTGAAGAAGACCTTGGAGCCCTCCGGGGCCTCGGAGAGCTGCAGCAGCTTCTCTGCCAGGGCGATCTGCGTGGGGCTGGTGAAGAAGTTGGAGATGTGCCCCAGGGTGGCCGACTGACTGGCCACCACGGAGGTCACCAGCGGATGGGCATGGCCCAGCGCGTTGACGGCGATTCCCGCCAGCAGGTCCAGGTACTCCCGACCCTCGGCATCCCAGACGGTGGCCCCCGAGCCCCGGACCAGGACCCGCTGCGGGGTGCCGAAGACACCCAGCAGCGAGTCTCGGTACCGTCCGAGCAGGGCCTCTCCGGCCTGCGACTCGGCCAGCACGTCAGAGGTCAGCGCGTCGGGGGTCAGCGCGTCGGGGGTCAGCTCCCCCGAGGTCGGCTCAGCCATCAGACGTCCTCCCTGTCCGGCACGACCTGCGTGCCGACTCCCTCGGCGGTGACGATCTCCAGCAGCATCGAGTGCGGCTCTCGGCCGTCGACGATATGGGCCCGCGGCACCCCGTCCTCGACGGCGGTCAGCGCGGCGGTCATCTTCGGGATCATCCCGGACTGCAGGTCGGGCAGCATTCTCCGCAGGTCCGAGACGCTGAGCGAGGAGATCAGCGAGGAACGATCCGGCCAGTCGGCGTAGAGCCCTTCGACGTCGGTGAGCATCACCAGCTTCGCCGCCCCGAGCGCTGAGGCGACGGCGGCCGCTGCGAGGTCGGCGTTGACGTTGAGCACCTCTCCGGTGGGCTGGCCGGCGTCGTCGAACTCCGGGGCGATCGTGGAGATGACCGGGATGCGCTTGGCGGCCAGGAGGTCCTCCACGGCGGCAGGGTTGACCCCGGTGACCTCTCCGACGAGCCCGAGGTCGATCTCCTGCCCGTCGATCACAGCTGTCTTGCGGCGGGCACGCAGCAGGGCGGCGTCCTCCCCGGAGAGTCCTACAGCGTAAGGGCCATGGCTGTTGATCAGCCCGATGAGCTGGCGGCCGACCTGCCCGGTGAGGACCATGCGGACCACGTCCATGGCCTCCGGGGTGGTGACCCGGTAGCCGGCGCGGAACTCCGACTGCACCCCGACGGTCTCCAGCATGGCGTTGATCTGCGGGCCGCCCCCGTGGACCACCACCGGGTTGACCCCGACGTGCCGCAGGAAGACCACGTCCTCGGCGAAGGCGCGGCGGAGGTCCTCGTCGACCATCGCGTTGCCGCCGTACTTGATGACGATGGTCTCCCCGACGAACTTCTGCATCCAGGGCAGCGCCTCGATCAGTGTGGCGGCCTTCGCACCGGCGTCTGCCCGCGGGTCCCGCTCACGGGGCTGCAGGCTGGTGATCTTCTCGGTCACTGGTTCCCCTCA
Source organism: Nesterenkonia xinjiangensis (assembly GCF_013410745.1). Lineage (NCBI taxonomy): Bacteria > Bacillati > Actinomycetota > Actinomycetes > Micrococcales > Micrococcaceae > Nesterenkonia > Nesterenkonia xinjiangensis. Next base: position 207,873 of record NZ_JACCFY010000001.1, read on the forward strand.
GGTGGAGTAGGCGCTGTTCTCGTGCACGTAGTCGTGGGTGAGGTCATTGGTGAGGATGGTGGCCTCGGAGTCTCCGGACTTGAGATCGATGGTGACCTGCACCGTCCGGCCGGTCAGGTCCACCCCTGCACGATCCTCGCCGATGCCGCCGCCGCGGCAGATCCACACTCCGTTGACCGCCACGTCGATCGTGGCAGGGTCGAAGGCGACGTCGGTGGTGCCCACCGCCGAGAGGATGCGGCCCCAGTTGGGGTCCTGGCCGAAGATCGCCGTCTTGAACAGGTTGGACCGCGCCACCGAGCGTCCGGCGGTCTCGGCGTCCTCCTCGCTGGCGGCGTTCACCGTGGTGATGGCGATCTCGTGGGCCGCGCCCTCGGCGTCGGCGATCAGCTGAGCGGCGAGGTCTCGGCAGACCTCCGTCAGCGCGGCCTGGAACTCGTGCAGATCGACCCCGGACTCATGTGCCTGCGGATGCGCCCCGGAGGCCATCGCGATGACGGTGTCGTTGGTGGACATGCAGCCGTCGGAGTCGGCACGGTCGAAGCTCACCCGCACCGCCTCGCGCAGGGCGGAGTCCAGATCCTGCTGGGAGATGACCGCGTCGGTGGTGATGACCGAGAGCATGGTCGCCATGCCCGGGGCCAGCATGCCGGCGCCCTTGGCCATGCCTCCGACCACGAAGCCGGCCCCGGCGGCCTGCGCGGTCTTGGAGACGCTGTCGGTGGTCCGGATGGCGTCAGCGGCGGACGAGGCGGCGTCGTCGTCATCGGCCAGGACGGCCACGGCGGCGTCCACCCCGGGCAGCAGGGCACCCATGTCCAGCCGCTCCCCGATCAGGCCGGTGGAGCAGACCAGGACGTCCTGGGCAGAGAGGTCGAGGGCTTCGGCCACACGCTCGGCGGTGTGGTGAGTGTCGGCGAAGCCCTCCGGGCCGGTGCAGGCGTTGGCGCCTCCGGAGTTGAGCACGACGGCGTCGGCCCGGCCGTCGCTGATCGCCTGACGAGACCAGAGCACCGGTGCGGCGGCGACCCGGTTGCTGGTGAACACGGCGGCCGCATGCCGCAGCGGGCCGACGTTGACCACCAGGGCGAGGTCGCGGCCCGCCGACTTCAGCCCGGAGGTGACCCCGGCGGCGGTGAATCCTGCGGCTGCGGTGACGCTCATGGGGAGACTCCCAACAGGTTCAGCCCGGTGGTCTCCTCGAGACCCAGGGCGATGTTCATGGACTGGACGGCACCGCCGGCGGTGCCCTTGGTGAGGTTGTCGCTGGCGGAGACCACGATGACTCGCCCGGCACGCTCGTCGACGGCCAGCTGCACGGTGACGTGGTTGGAGCCGACGACGTGTTTGGTGGCCGGCCACTGGCCCTCGGGCAGCAGGTGAACGAAGGGTTCGGCCTCGTAACGGGCTGCGTAGGCCTCCCGCAGCTGGCCGGCTGTGGTCCCCTCGGCCAGCCGTGCGGTGGAGGTGGCCAGGATGCCGCGCGCCATCGGAGCCAAGGTGGGAGTGAAGGAGATCTGCACCTCGGTGCCGGCGATCCCGCCCAGGCCCTGCTCGATCTCCGGGGTGTGACGGTGGATTCCGCCCACGCCGTAGGGGCTCATCCCACCCATCGTCTCGGAGCCCAGCAGGTGGGGTCTGAGCGACTTTCCAGCCCCGGAGGTACCGGTGGCGGCGACGATGACGACGTCGGTCGGCTCGACCAGACCGGCGGCGAAGGCTGGGGCCAGACCCAGGAGGATCGTCGTGGGATAGCAGCCGGGCACGGCGATACGCCGGGCACCGGCGAGCCTCTCGCGCTGACCGGGCAGCTCAGGAAGCCCATAGGGCCAAGTCCCCTGATGCTCGGAGCCGTAGAACGCCTCCCAGGCCCCGGCCGACTCCAGGCGATGGTCCGCGGCGGCGTCGATCACCAACACGTCATCGGCGAGCTGGGCGGCGATCTCACCGCTGGCTCCATGCGGCAGGGCGAGGAAGACGACGTCGTGGCCCGCGAGGTTCTCCGCGGTGGTCTCCAGGATGGTCTTCTCCGCGAGCGGATGCAGATGGGGCTGCACCGAGCCCAGGAGCTCGCCGGCCGAGGAGTGCGCGGTGACCGCACCGACCTCGACCTCGGGGTGGCCCGCGAGCAGGCGCAGGACTTCACCGCCTGCATAGCCGGAGGCGCCGGAGACGGCGATCGAGTAGCTCATAACCACCAGTCTACGCACATGTATGCAGCTTGATCAATATTTATGCATCGCTGGTCGTCGGACGCTGCGTTCTTCATGTCCAGGGGACTTCGATAGTCTGACCGCATGAACGAAAAGAACGTCTTCCCCGAGGACCTGCCCGGCGCCGCACGTGTCACGCGCGCTGACCAGGCCGGCGGACCTGAAGTGTTCACGACGGTCGAGACCCCCTTGCCCGAGCCTGGCCCGGGCCAGGTGCTGGTCGAGACGCGCGCTGCCGGGGTGAACTTCATCGAGACCTACCAGCGCAGCGGGGTCTACCCCGTGGAGTATCCCTTCGTCCCCGGCACCGAGGGCGCCGGCACCGTCATCGCCCAGGGCGACGGCACTGAAGGCCCGCAGATCGGCCAACGGGTGACCACCACCGAGGCCGCTACCGGCACCTACGCCAGCCACTTCCTGGTGGACGCCGCCAAGGCGGTCACCGTGCCCGACGACGTCTCCGACGAGCAGGCGGCGGCACTGCCCCTGCAGGGAGCCACCGCCCACTACCTGATCAACTCGACCTACCGCGTGGCCCCCGGAGAGACCGTACTCACCCACGCCGGCGCCGGCGGGGTGGGCCAGATCCTCACCCAACTGCTCAAGGCCAAGGGTGCTCGGGTCATCACCACCACCTCCACATCGGAGAAGGCGGAGATCGCCCAGGCCGCAGGCGCCGACTATGTGCTGACCTACGACACCTTCGCCGACCAGGTGCGGGAGATCACCAAGGGCGAGGGCGTCTCGGTGGTCTACGACGGCGTCGGCAAGGACACCTTCACCGGTTCGCTGGAGAGCCTCGGAGTCCGCGGGACCCTCGTGCTCTTCGGCGGCGCCTCCGGCCAGGTCCCGCCGCTCGACCTGCAGGAGCTCAACCGGCGCGGCGGCCTCTTCGTGACCCGCCCTGCGCTGCACTGGTACCTGCGCAACGCCGAGGAGCGCGCCTGGCGGTTCTCCGAGCTGTTCAAGTCGCTCACCGACGGGGACCTGACGCTGAACATCGGAGGCACCTACCCGCTCTCCGAAGCCGGGCGTGCCCACGACGACCTCGAGGCACGCCGCACCACCGGCAAGCTCCTGCTGACACCCTGACCACACGCCCGACGGGCCCTTCTGCGAGCGACGACGGCCCCTCCCCTGGTGATCCAGGGTGAGGGGCCGTCGTCGTCGGGACGTGCGCGACAGTCAGCGCTGGACGGCGCCGTGCCGCTCCGCGGCCAGGGCCACGGCCGCGCCGCGCGCCTCCGAGGCTTCGTCCGCGGTGAGGGTGCGGTCTGCGGCGCGGAAGCGCAGCGCGTAGGCCAGCGACTTCCTGCCGACCTCGATCCCCTCGCCGGAATACACGTCGAAGAGCTCGATGTCCTCCAGGAGCTCCCCTGCGCCCTCGGTGAGCGTGGACTCCAGGTCACCGGCCGGCAGCGCCTCATCCACGATCAGCGAGACGTCCTGGGTGGACGGCGGGAACGCCGCGATCGGCTCCGCGACGATCTTCTCCGGCACGGCCGCCAGCACGGCGGAGAGGTCCAGCTCCATGGCCGCGGTGCGGGCCGGCAGGTCCCACTCCTCGGCGACCTTCGGATGCAGCTCACCGGCATAACCGACGACGGCGCCGGAGACCACCAGCTCGGCGGTCCGGCCCGGGTGGAAGGCCTGGTGGCGTCCCTGCCGCAGGGTCAGCTCCACACCCAGCAGCCGAGCCGCGGTGCGGGCCGCGTCGACGGCGTCGGCCCAGTCCCGAGCCCGCCCCGGCAGTCCCGGGGAGGCGGCAGGCTCGGAGCCGGCCAGCGCTACGGCCAAGTGCCAGGGCTGGTGCGGGATGCCGGCCTCGAGCGCGGCGAGGGTCTCCTCCCCCGGGCGCGCACCCAGCGGAGGGATCGACGGAGCGCCCACCGTCTCACCCGGCAGATAGACCAGACCTGCCTCATAGAGGGCGAGATCGCCGAATCCGCGGGAGACGTTGCGCCGCAGAGTGTCCAGCAGACCAGGCAGCACAGCGGTGCGCAGCGTGCCCTGCTGGGACGCGATCGGGTTCTCCAGGCGCAGCATCGCCAACTGCCCGTCGTCCGGGCGGCCGAACAGTGTGTTGGCCTCCTCAGAATAGAAGGGGTAGCTCAGCGTCTCCGTGAACCCGGCGGCCGCCATCCCGCCGAGCACCTGCCGGCGGTGCTGCTGCTCCCGGGAAAGGCCTCGGCCGGCCGGGGCGGCCGGCAGGCGGGAGGGGATCCGGTCATAGCCGATCAGCCGGGCGATCTCCTCGACCAGGTCCTCCCCGATGGTGAGGTCAGGGCGCCAGCTGGGCGGGGTGACGCGCAGCGTCTGGCCCTCCTCGCTCAGCTCGGCGCCGATGGCCCGCAGCGTGGAGCTGATCTGCTCCGGCGTGTACGCCACACCGGTGAGCTTCTCCGGCAGCGCCGGATCCAGCAGGATCGGCTCCGGCAGCACCGGGGCGCCCGCATCGGTGACCTCGCCCGCGTCGGTCCCGCCGGCCAGCTCCACCAGCAGGTCCACCACGCGCTGGGCGGCGAGTGGCGGAAGCAGCGGGTCCACTCCGCGCTCGAATCGCTTGGAGGCCTCGGAGGGGAGCTTGTGTCGGCGCTTGCTCCGACTGACGCTGATCGGGTCGAAATGAGCGGCCTCCACGATCACCGTGGAGGTGGTGCTGTCCACCTCGGTCCGGGCCCCGCCCATCACTCCGGCGATGCCGATCGGACCGCCCTGATCGGCGATGACCAGGTCCTCGGAGTGCAGGGTGCGGACCTTCTCGTCCAGGGTGGTGAGCTGCTCCCCCGCTGTTGCGCGGCGCACGTCGATGCCGCCGTCGAGCTTGGCGGCGTCATAGCAGTGGTTGGGCTGGCCCAGCTCGAGCATCACGTAGTTGGAGATGTCCACCGGAAGCGAGATGGGACGCATCCCGGCCAGGCGCAGCCGGGCTGCCATCCATGGCGGGGTGGGTGCCTCCGGGTTGATCCCAGTGACCTTGTGTGCGACGAAGCGGCTGCAGCCCTCGACCCCATAGATGGGCGCCTGATCGGCGAGGCTGACCTCAAGGCCGGGCCGGGCGGCGTCGTCGGTGCTGATCTGCGCGGCGGGATCACTGAAGGGAGTCCCGGTGGCGTGGGCATACTCGCGAGCCACCCCGCGGATGGAGAACGCGTAGCCACGGTCCGGAGTCACGTTGATCTCCGCCGCCGCGTCGGTCAGGCCGAGCAGCTCGAGGGCGTCGGCGCCGATCTCCGGGTCCAGATTCAGGGTGGAGAGCACGAGGATGCCGTCGTGGTCCTCCCCGATGCCGAGCTCCCGGACCGAGGAGATCATGCCGGCGGAGACGTGGCCGTAGGTCTTCCGGGCGCTGATCCGGAAGTCCCCGGGCAGCACCGCACCGGGCAGGGTCACCACGACCTTGTCCCCGACCTCGAAGTTGTGCGCCCCGCAGACCACGCCCTGGATGCCGTCGGGCGAGATGCCCTCACCGGTGAGGGTCTGCTCCTGGCCCTCGGGGACCACGCGGACCTGACACCAGTTGATGGTCTTGCCGTTGCTCTGCGGCTCCGGGGTCTTCTCCAGGACCTCGCCGACGACGATCGGGCCGGTGATCTCGTCGGAGGGACGGTGGACGTCCTCCTCCTCGAGACCGACGCGGACCAAGTCCGCCATGAGGTCCTCGGGCGTGGCGTCCGCCGGGAGCTGGGTGTGTTCACGAAGCCATGACAGGGGGATGCGCATGTCCTCAGACCTCCATTCCGAAGTGCTGGCTGAAGCGGACGTCGCCCTCGATCATGTCGCGCATGTCGGAGACGTCGTTCCGGAACATGAGCGTGCGCTCCACGCCCATGCCGAAGGCGAACCCGGTATGGACCTCCGGGTCCACTCCGGCGGCGCGCAGCACGTTCGGGTGGACCATGCCGCAGCCGCCCCACTCGATCCACTGCGGGCCGCCCTTGGCCCCCGGATGCCAGATGTCCATCTCGGCACTAGGCTCGGTGAACGGGAAGAAGGAGGGGCGCAGGCGGATGGCGGCCTCGGGGCCGAACATCTGCCGGGCGAAATGCTCCAGGGTGCCGCGCAGGTCGGCCATGGTCAGGCCCTTGTCCACGGCGAGGCCCTCGAACTGGTGGAACACGGGGGTATGGGTGGCGTCGAGCTCATCGGTGCGGAACGTCTTCCCGGGGCAGAGCACGTAGACCGGCAGCTCACGCTCCAGCAGCGAGCGCACCTGCACCGGCGAGGTGTGGGTGCGCAGCACCAGATGCGAATCCTTGGGCTCCACGAAGAAGGTGTCCTGCATCTCGCGCGCCGGGTGGTCCGGATCGAAGTTGAGGGCATCGAAGTTGAACCACTCCGACTCGACCTCGGGCCCCTCGGCGATCTCCCAGCCCATGCCCACGAACACGTCGCTGACCCGTTCCTGCAGGACGGTCAGCGGGTGACGCGCGCCGGCAGGACGGCGGCGGGACGCGGCGGTGACGTCGACGGTCTCCTCCACGAGGATCCGCTCGGCTTGTTCGGCCTCCAGCACCTCGGTGCGTGCCACGAGCGCCTTCTGGATCCGGCCGCGGGCACCGCCGAGCAGCTTGCCGGCCGCCTTCTTGTCCTCCTTCGGGAGGTCCTTGATCTTCCGGTTCGCCAGCGCGATGGGGGCCTTCTCACCGCTGTGCGCGAGCCGGACCTCCTTGAGCTGCTCGAGGTCGGAAGCCTGGTCGAAGGCCGCGAGGGCGTTCTGGACGCAGACTTCGACGGCGGCCTCGTCGAGCGGGTGCGGGACGGCGCCGTCGACGACGCCGGACGCAGCCTCCTGCTCCCGGGTCTCCGGGCTGGTGTCAGTGCTGGACATGCTTCTCCAACTGTCAGCGGGTGGGGGCGAACCCGCTCAGTTTATGCGGTTCGCGATGGCGTTGCCGAGTCGAGTCGCGACCAGCCCTCGAACCAGTGTTCTGACAGTTTTCTCACAGACTTCTCGATTCGAATACACATTCGACACTGGACCAGGAAGGCTTGCAGGACCCCTAGAATACGTGTTCTAATGACAGGGCGCGATGGGAAGCGCGACGCGCGCAGAAGCCCTCCTCACTGCTTCTGCGCGCGTCTCCCATGTCTGGATCCTCCATCCTCGACGCGCCAGAGGTGCGGGGCCGCGTGGACACCTCGCGAGCAGAGGCCCACGTCTCAGCGGATGGCGCAGCGTCTGGAGCTCGACTCCACGCAGATGCCCCACCACATCAAGGGGGCACACGGTCGCTCCGAGGATGAGCTGGGCAGGGCGCCCAAGCCCGGCCCGCATGGGTCCATCACGGCAGCTCCATCAGCCAGGGGTCGAGCTCGACAGCCATGCCAGGGCTGGGTCATCGGGCTGGGTGAGGACCTGCGAGAGATCGCACGTAGTCATGGAGCTGGCGAGCAACGCCTGCCATCACTGCCTCGGCCCCGGGCTGCGCAGCGGCGGTCACTCGGGACTCTGTCAGCGCGGCGATCGCCACCGCTGCACCATCGGCATGCTCCACCACGCCGATCTCGTGACGAAGGTTCAACTGCGTGCCGGTCTTCGACGACCAGCGACTCGCATCGGAGGCGAAATCTGGCGTGAGACGGTGACGATGGACGTTCGCGCCCATGAGATCTCGCATACGACCCGCAACCCAGGGGTCAAGCGATGAGGGGCCTCGTGACGACGGGGAACCTGCCGGCGAGAGGGCTGTCCAGACCGTGTCGAGCATGTCCACCAGCCCCCGCGCCGAACCCACATTCGTGCGGTCGACGTCGAACTGCTCAAGTCGGTGACCACCTCCTTCAGTGCGCTTCTCAATCGCCAAGGCATGAGCCAAATCAGCGTCCTCTGGCGAAAGCACCTCGGCGGGTGTGCGAGTAAGCGGGGAGAGGCCCTCTCGCACAGTGATCGAGCACATGTCCCATCGCCTGAGGGCAGTCATCACGTCAGGAGGGGTGACCAACCCGAACAGTGCGTCGGCCGCAGCATTGTCGCTGAGCGAGACCGCCAGCGAGAGCGCATCTTCTACGGCGATGTCGGCGACGTGCTGAAACCTCGTGATCCCTGTGGGCCCAGGCGTAGTGATGCGCCCAGGCCGAACGTGCAGTCGGCTGGCAGGATCGAGTGTCCCGAGTCGGATGTTCTCCAGAACTGCCAACCCTAGCGGCACTTTCACCAAGGAGGCCAAGGGCAGCGGCAGATCAGGCTCGACACTGAGCTCCTCGCCGGTCGAAAGGTCTCTGACGAGGTATGAACCTCTCAGGCCCGCTCGTTCGAGCTGGCCGCGCAGGTCATCTGTCAAAGCCGTGGCGGGTATGTCAGCATTCGTAGGCACACTATGAAGATACGCCGTCCATCGTCGTTTTCGCGTGGCCGACCCCCAGCGCCTGGCCGATCGGCTCACGGAGTGACTCAGCGAGTGCCCCGGGGTCACTGCCAGAGACGCCGCGGAGGGCGTACGTGCGTTCGAACGCACCGACAGCGATGGCGCGCCAGTGAAGCCCGAACTCAGTGGCCTGCCGAGACGAACACATCACCAGGTCCCCCGAGGCGAGAGTCTCGGTGACAGCGCCGGTCAGGGTCGATGCCAGCTGCACCTGGGAGGGAGCCAATCCGGCTGCGTCTCGGAGGCGCAGGAAGCGGTCCCGGGTCGTCGCTACGTCGTCCTCGGGCTGCAGCCAGATTCGCCGTGCCACGCCTGCGGGGCTGTGGCGTCGAGCCCTCAACGTATCGAGATGGACAGGACGGGAGCCTTCATCGTGGCCCGAGGCCAGCCCCAACGGCACAGTCCAGCGTGCTTGATCCGGTGCGACAGCGATGAGCGCGACCTCGACGTCGTGGGTGCGCAGTTGTTCAGCCCGGTCGGCGGGGTCTGCCTGGTGCAGGTCCAAGACCACGCCTGCTTCTTTGCTCGTCTTCCCCAATTCCGCGAGGTCTCTTACTGTGCAGATCGCTGGTACGGCGCATCGTACGGGAGCCTCGCGGGCATGTGCGGCGTCGCGGCGCAAGGAATCGGCAAGGTGGACCAGCCGCCGGGCTCGGGGCAACAGCTTGACGCCGAAAGGGGTGGGAGCGGCTCGACGACCTGAGCGGTCGATCAGTCGGGCGCCGAGCTCACGTTCCAGAGCGGCGACCCGTCGACTGGCAACTGATTGAGGTATCTGGGCCACGGCAGCACCGATCGTGAAGCTGCCCATATCGCTGACGCTGACGAAGGCGCGACAGGCCGCCAAGAAGTCCATACCCACATCGTATGCCGTTTCAGCATCATTATGGTGCTTTCGTGCTTGGACGGCATGAGACCTCGTACTGCACGCTGAAAATCGCTCGATCCGCATCTCGCTGATCAGTTGAACCCGTAAGGAGACCCCATGACTTCCCCCAGCCTTCGACGCCTCAGTGCTTTCGGCATGTTCGCGCCTGTGGCGTTTCTGATGGCCGCATGTTCTGGCGCCGCACCCGACGACGCCACCTCGTCGGCGAGTCCTTCCCCAGAGCAGACACCGATCGTGGACAGTTTCGAGGAGCTGGAGTCGCGTTTCGATGCCACCCTCGGCGTCTATGCCGTTGACACCGCTACCGGTGAAGAAGTGACCTGGCGTGAGGATGAGCGGTTCGCCTATACCTCCACGATCAAGGCGATCGCCGCTGGCGCGGTCCTGGACGACGTCGGCGTCGCCGGACTCGAGACAGAGATTCCCGTCGAGGAAGAGGACATCGTGCCCCACTCTCCGATCACCGAGAACCATGTCGGTCAGACGATGACTCTCGGAGAGATCGCCGAGGCCGCTGTGACGGTGAGTGACAACGCGGCTGCCAACTTCCTCTTCGATGCGCTCGGCGGTCCTGGCCAGCTCGACGCTGCCCTGGCGGATTTGGGCGATGACGTCACTGAGGTGGTACGTCGTGAGCCCGATCTCAATGAGGCGACTCCAGGTGATGACCGGGATACCACCACGGCTCGTGCGATCACAGGCGATCTGCGGGAGTACCTCTTCGGCACGGTCTTGGATGACGAGGAGAAGTCTCAGCTCGGCGAGTGGTTGATCGACAGTGAAACCGGCGGCACTCTCATCCGCGCCAATCTTCCTTCCGACTGGACCATCGGGGACAAATCTGGAAACGGCGGCTATGCGAGTCGCGGCAACGTCGCGGTGATCTGGCCTACCGATGGTGATCCGATCGTGATGGCGGTCCTGTCCTCACGCGATGAAGCGGACGCCGAACACGATGACCAACTCATCGCCGAGGCAGCCGAGGTGGCCATCTCCCAGCTTCGCTGACGATGCTCCACGTTCTGTCCCACGAACCTCGCCGAGGTGGGTTCTGGCTTCGGCCTGCCTCGGCGAGGACGCTGTCGCAAGAACCTGCGCCGATTCTCGGTATGGCCCGCGGCTATACACCGACCACCTGAACTGCTTCTCGAGACAGGCAGAAGCCCTCCTCACTGCTTCTGCGAGCGTCTCCCATGTCCGGGGTCTCCATCCTTGATGTGCTGGTTCTGTCGCCGGGGCGTGACGCAGGATCCCCTGAAGAAGAACTACAGCCCCCAGCAACTCACTCCGGCTGCGTCACAAGTTCCCCGCACCTGACGAGATCGCCCGGCACCGCGCGTCTCGACGTTGATGGTCACCCCGACGAGTCAGTCGCCTGAACCGCGGAATCAGCGACGGCCCTCGAGGTTAGTCATCACGAGCCTGAGAAGTCGACGCGAAGAACTGAACTGACAACATCGTCAAGATGGATGATGGAACAATGGACGCTGACGCTCTCGAGGACACTCGACTGGGGCTCGGTACATTGCGGACCCCAGGGGGCGAAGAACCGGCGCAGAAAGTCCGGATGCCACGCACCTGATGGGCGTCGAGCTTCGCTTCGAAGATGACGACACCCCCGGCGGAACCGTCTCACGCATGGGATGACAGATACCGAAAGGTAAGCATCATGAATCGTATTTCAGACCAGGACTGGCTTCCCCGTGCCGGCCTCGGCGTGACCGCCCTGGCGGCTCTGACCCTCACTGGCTGCGCTTCCGGTGAGGATCTTGAGCTCGAAGACGACGAATCGACGAGCCACGACGAAGGTGCCGAGGAGGCTGGGGAGACCGCCGATCCCCAGGGCGCCGCTGATGAGGATGGCGCAGGGGTCGACGAAGAAGACCTGGATGCTGATCCCACGGGTGCGGCTGAAGGCGATGGGGACGCCCCCGAAGAGGACGACACCGCATCAGCCGGGCCGCTCGACCCCGACGACGCCATCGAGGCCATTGCCTACGAGGTGCCGGGAGAGAGCAGCTCCACGATCGACGTCGGCCTCCATGATCTGCGTGTCGAGGATGACGTGATGCTGCTGGAGCTCTCATTCACAGGGGATTTCGCCGGCGACGACGCCAAGAACATCTACACCATGTTCAGCAGAACTGCTGTCTACCCAGAACTGAACGACCGGGAGAACCTCACGCAGTACACCGTGATCGGCGACAGTCACAACCGATGGGCGACGGATTCCACCAACTCAGGAGTTCAGTACGAGAGTGGCCAGACCGCACCCTATTGGGCCTATTACCCAGCGCCGGTGGATGATATCGAAACCATCGCCGTCACAGTCGTCCCCGGCGCAGTGGAGTTCGAGGACGTGGAGATCGACTGGGACGGGAATGAGCATTCCGATGTCGAGGATGGTGAGTGACGATGACTGCACAGACATCCGGCCTGCGCGTCCTGCCCCTCCTGACCGCCTGGGCCGTCACCGGCCTGCTATCTGTCAGCTCCTTGCCGGCAGCTGCGGCGCAGATGGACGACCACGAGCCTCCGCCCGAGCCCGAGGGCGGAGTTTCACAAGGGGACCTCGATGCGTCGATCCATGTCTGGGACGTCACAGACAACATCATCGATTTGGGGCAGAACGAGGACGAGGATGACGTCGTCGTCCTCGAGACCGACCTCCTCTTCGCCTCCAATGCGTGGGAGCTGACGAACAGGGCCAGCGCGCGGATCACTGAGCTCATCGAGGAGATCCCCGAGGGAGCCTCGGTAGAGGTACAGGGCCACACAGACTCACGCCCGGTGGATGAGGCTCGATACGGCTTCGACAACCAGGAGCTCTCAGAGAACCGTGCGCAGGCGGTGGCCGAGGTGCTCGAGGAAGGGCGGTCCGACCTCAGCTTGGACGTGGAGGGCTTCGGCGCCTCCGAACCCGCGGTCACCGAAGACCCAGACGACCCCAGCACCTACGCCGACAACCGCCGAGTAGAGATCCGCTACAGCTGAGGGGGTACGGGTGGCGGCTTGCCTCGAGATCACCTCTCCGGGAGAGCGTCTGTTCAGCACATCGTTGCTGGAGTCGGCCTCCGTGCGCCGCGCGTTGAGACGCCGAAAGCTGGCTGGACGGCAGGAAAAGCAGCTCTCTTGATCTGGTCCCGGAGACTGTCAACCTCTCCGTCTCCGCTGCCCGGTCACCATCAGCTGATGACGCGTCGCAGCAGCTCTTCCACGATGGGCCGGTCCGCCGGAATCCAGGGGCGATCGAGCAGGCCGGCAGTCAACGGCGCCCAGTCCAACCGATCATGGTCCTGCAGCGGCCAGGGCTCACCTTCAAGGATCTCACCCAGGTACAGGCGCATCACGGCCGTGCCGGTGAGCCTCCACCCCAGATCCGGCAGGTATGCCTCGTCCTGTCCGTCGACCTCTTCGCCGAGGGCCACTCGAATGCCGAGCTCCTCAGCGATCTCACGATGCACGGCCTCCACCGGGCCCTCCCCCGGCTCCAGCTTGCCGCCCGGGAACTCCCACAGGCGCCTGACCGGCTCCGGCTGGGTCCGTCGGGCGACCAGCATCTCAGCGGGGCCGCGATCGGGGCGACGGATCAGTGCCGCCGCGACGATGGTCTTGACCTGAAGCGCCGATCTCACACTGACTCGGCCAGCGTCTTCAGCCGACTGATCGACGCGGCGAGCATGTCCGCCGAGGTGCTGCGGGCTCGCTCGACGCGGGCCGGGTCGGTGAGCTGCGACCAGTCATAGGTGTGCGTCACCTCCACTGCGCCCGACGGCAGCGTGGCAAGCGACCAGCGCCAGAGGTGTCCGGCCGGCGGCTCCCCCATGGTGGCGGGCTTCCAGGCGACGAGCTCACCTTCGAGGAACTCCACCACGTGGTTCTCCCGCGTCTTGCCGTTGGTGAGCGTCATGCGGAAGACGTCACCCACCCCGGTGACACGCTGGTCCCGCTCAGCGTGGGAGAGGTTGCTGTTGCCGTCCCACTCGGCCTGCCGTGCCGGGTCGGCGATGAGTTCGAAGATCGCGGAGGCAGGAGCGTCGATGACGTCGTGGGCGGTCACGACGCGCCCGCAGTGGTCTGGATCGTAGGCCAGGTCCTCGGCACCGTTCTCCCCATAGGCGGCACACTCACGTGGCGCCCCGGGGACTCCGCCGTCTCTGTCAGCACGCTGTTCTGCGCTCATGGGATCCAGAGTACGCGAAGCGATCGGTAAGGTGTCGGCCCATGGGAGATTTTGACGAGCTGAGGACCTGGGCCGCAGGCTTGCTGAGGGGAGAGGTAGCGGCACTGCGCGCCACCGTTGCTGAGGACCTTCCGATCCTCGCTGAATGGTGGAATCAGCCTGATGTCGCCCTGTTCCAACAGCCCCGGATCGTCCAGCAGCCCCGCGCACAGGTGGAGGAACTCTTCACCACGTGGTCGCGGAACGACTCTCCGGGCGCCGTCGGCTACACCGTGACCCGCGCCCACGACGGCGAAGTGGCCGGTCACGTCTCTCTGCACAGCCTCACCGTCCCCGCCCGGATCGCGACGCTGGGGATCGTGCTCGGTCCCCCGGCCCAAGGGCAAGGACTCGGCGAAGAGGCCGTCAGCCTCATGCTGCGCCTGGCCTTCGATGAGATGGGTGCCAGGAAAGTCGAGTTGAAGGTCTTCTCCTTCAACGATCGTGCGAAGCGCCTCTACGACAAGCTCGGGTTCTGCGTCGAGGGGCGCCGCCGCGAAGCCGTCCTGCACGGGGGCCGATTCCATGACGAGATCTCCATGGGTCTGCTGGAGCCGGAGTATCGGGCCTGGTCGCAAGACTGATCCGCGGCTACGCTATTGATGGCCCTGTCGTCGACCACGAGGTGACCGGTGAAGTCCTGACGTCTGAGACCTGCGCAGTCCAGCCGCCGTCGTGCGGCGTGGCCACTGTGCTCTCTGACGGATCAGCACTTCACAGAACAGCCCGCTGACTCGACCGCCACTTCACTGTGCAGCGTCTCCACGCATCCCCACCCCTGCGTCCTCTGGAGACCACACATGTTGCATCCCACCGGTGCCGTCACCTGCACCGACCTCATCTTCCGCCATGCCGACGGCACATCCGTCCTGGACGGCGTCACCTTCAGCCTCGGCCCGGGCCGGCATGGCATCGTCGGCGACAACGGCTCCGGTAAAACGACCCTGCTGGGGCTGATCGCCGGGGAGCTGAGATCCACGTCGGGCACCGCCCACGTGGTGGGCGAGCTCGCCAGCCTGCCGCAGGACCCCGCACCGGATCCGCACCGCCCCGTGGCCGAGCTGCTCGGGGTCGCTGACACGTTCACCGCGCTCCGCCGCATCGAGGCAGGCTCCGTCGCCGTCGAGGACTTCGAGACCGTCGGCGACGACTGGGACCTCGACGAACGGCTGACCGCCTCACTCGCCCGCGTCGGACTGGAGGGCATCGACCTCGACCGTCCGTCCGGGACGCTCTCCGGTGGGGAGCTGATGCTGCTCAGCCTCACCGGCCTGCTCCTGCGGCGACCCGATGTCCTGCTGCTCGACGAACCGACGAACAACCTCGACGCACAGACCCGGAGCCGGGTCCACGACGTCGTCGCGACCTTCCCCGGGACGCTGCTGGTGGTCAGCCACGACCGCACGCTCCTGGAGAGGCTCGACGCGATCGGGGAGGTCCGCGACGGCGGGGTCCGTTGGTTCGGGGGCGGACTGTCCTTCTACGAAGACGTGGTCGCCGCGGAGCAGGAGGCTGCCGCCCAGGCGGTGGCCACAGCCCGTTCTGATGCCAGACGTCAGCAGCGGGATCTCGTCACCCAGCACGTGAAACAGGCACGCCGGGACCGCCAAGGTCGCAAGAAGGCGGACAGCCTGCCTCCCATCGTGGCCCATGCGTACCGGCGACGAGCCGAAGAGTCCGCAGGACGCCTGCGGACCATGCACGAAGGCCGACTCGAGGACGCCCGCGAACACCTGCAGGAGGCCGAACGGCGTGTGCGCCATGATGCCGAGATCCGCATCGACCTGCCCGATACCGCAGTGCCCGCCCAGCGGGACGTGCTGCGTGCCCGAGGACTCCGTGCGCCCCATGGCTCCACGGCCCTGGAACTGGCGATGCGCGGCCCCGAGCGGGTGGCCCTCACCGGCCCCAACGGCGTGGGGAAGACGTCCCTGCTGCGCTGCCTCACCGGACAACAACCAGCCCTGTCCGGGGAGGCGGAGATCCTGGTGCCTCACCGGCTGCTGCCGCAGAACCTCCACGTGCTCGACCCGGCGCTGAGCGTGCTGGAGAACGTGCAGCGGGCGGCTCCGGAGACGGACCCGACCCGGATCCGCCACCAACTGGCCCTGTTCCTGCTGCGGGGCGACGCCGTCCACCAGCCGGCCGGCAGCCTCTCCGGAGGCGAACGCTGGCGGGCCACGCTGGCCAGCATGTTGCTGGCCGAACCGGCGCCGCAGCTGCTGATCCTCGATGAACCCACCAACAACCTGGACTTCGCCAGCGTGCGGCACCTGATCCAATCCCTGCAGGCCCATCACGGCGCACTGCTGGTGGTCAGCCACGACGAGCACTTTCTCGACCAGCTCGACCTGGACCGCCGCATCGCCCTCACCGGCACGAAGGAGCCACCCGATGCCTGAGCCGCGGCACCTGAGTTCACCGTCGACCTGCCGACGAGGGGTCGCCTTCGCCATGATTCCGTTCTTGCAGGAAGTCGACTCATCATTAACACAACAGAAACATTATTGAATCACTTAGCTTAAGCAGTTTTGCCATGATGGAGCGGTCGCTGCATCGGCGGCGACCTCCACAGAAATGATCCCTGATGAAAGGTGCCGCACCATGGTCTCTGGTCTGCTTGGAACTGTTCTGGACATCGTCGGAGGGCTGACCGACACGCTCCTCGACCTGCTGACCGGCCTGGGGCTCTGAGCCTCCACGCACACCCACGGCGTGCCGCCCGTCGCTGAGCCCCACGCTCAGCTGTGACGGGCGGCACTGTCATGATCGGCACCATCGCCAGCGACCGTAGAATCGCTCCATGCCCGCCGACTCCCTGCAGCCACTGCCAGACGTCCGCTTCCCGCACTCCCCCGCGGAGGACCTCCTGGGCATGCTGACCGGCACGTTCCTGGCCTCCTTCGGCCTCCACCTGCTGCATGCCTCGCAGGCGGTCACCGGCGGAACAGCCGGGCTCTCCCTGCTGCTCACGTATGCGACGCCGTTGAGTTTCGCTGGGCTCTTCATGCTCGTGAACATCCCATTCTTCGTCCTGGCGATCTGGAAGAAGGGATGGAGATTCACCCTCCGCACCGCACTCGCAGTGGCGATGGTCTCCGGGTTCTCCCTGGTGCATGAGCGTTTCATCCCACTGCCTGAGCTGCACCCCATCTACGCAGTGGTCGCCGGGAATCTCCTCGCCGGTGTCGGCCTGCTCATCCTATTCCGCCACGGCGCGAGTCTCGGCGGCTTCAACATCGTGGCGCTGATCCTCCAGGAGCGGGCGGGGCTCCGTGCCGGATATGTACAGATGGCCATGGACCTGTGCGTGATCCTGCTGGCGCTCACCGTGATGGCCCCGGCCCAGGTAGCTCTGTCCGCGCTCGGCGCCATCGTGCTCAACATCGTGCTGGCCTTCAACCACCGCCCGGAACGATACCGCGCCTGACCCCCTAGGCTGTCGTCCATGCGGATCACCATCGTCGAAGGCGACATCACCATCCAGGACGTTGATGCCATCGTCAATGCGGCGAACTCCTCTCTGCTCGGCGGGGGCGGGGTGGACGGCGCTATCCATCGCGCCGCCGGTGAGGAGCTCTTGGAGCACTGCCGAGAACTGCGAGCCCGAGACTGGCCCGAGGGACTGCCACCGGGCCGCGCCGCCTCCACTCCGGCGGGCCGCCTCCCGGCTGATCACGTCATCCACACCGTCGGGCCGAACCGCCGGGCGGGTCAGACCGATCCCGATGTGCTCGCCTCCTGCTTCAGAGAGTCCCTGGCCGAGGCTGTCAGACTGGGCGTGCGACGCGTGGCCTTCCCTGCCATCGGGGCCGGCGTCTACGGCTGGGACGCCGACGACGTCGCCGCGGCGGCCCACCAGGTGCTCACCGACGAGTCCTCACGCTGGGAACCCTTGGACGAGGTCAGATTCGTCCTCTTCTCCGAAGCGGTCGCGGCGGTTTTCCGACGTCGAATGCTATGACTCTTCGATCACACGGTCTGGTCCCTGCCGGAGCAGATGGGGAACACCGTAGACACCGCCACCACGGATCCCGTGCAGCGCCGGCCTCCCGCCACGCCATGCAGCAGGGAAGCTCATGAAACTCCTGCACGCCCTCAGGAAGAGATTCATACACGCCCTCAGGGCGCTGGTGCCGATCCTCTGCGTCGTGGTGCTCTTTCAGGCGGCGGTGTTCCGCCAGGTGCCGGAGGGCTGGGGCTCCATCCTCATCGGTCTCCTCATCGTCGCCGCAGGGATCGCTCTCTTCCTCGAGGGCCTGGAGCGCAGCGTCTTCCCCGTCGGGAAGTCCATCACGAACAAGCTCGTCAAGTCGGCCTCGTTGTGGAAGCTGCTTCCCTTCTGCTTCGCCATCGGATTCGCGGCCGTCATCGCAGAACCGGCGCTGATCTCAGTCGCCGACCAAGCCGAACTCGTCAGCGAAGGACGTCTCGACAGCCTCGTCCTACGACTCGTCATCGCCCTCAGCGTCGGCGCCGTCATGATCCTGGGGGCGTTGCGAGTCTTCCTCGGCTGGCCCCTGCACAGGGTGCTGATCGTCGGCTACGCGGCCGTCCTGGCCCTGACCTCCGTGGCGCCGCCCGAAGTCTCCAGCCTCGCCTACGATTCGGGCGGAGTGACGACCAACATCGTCACCGTGCCCCTCATCGCCGCCATCGGCATCGGCATGGCCGCTTCGATCACCGGGCGCAGCAGACTCAGGGATGGGTTCGGCCTCGTCGCGCTGTGTGTGATGGTCCCTATGATCAGCGTCCAGCTCTACGGCATCCTGGTCTACCAGGTCGGCGATGCCGAGAGTGTGGCCGCCGAGGGGACACAGGGGTCGGACGCCTGGTGGCTCGACCTGCTGGCAGGCCTCGGGACCGTGATCAGGGATGTCGCTCCGGTGATCGGCGTCGTGCTCTTCTTCCAGTTCGTCGTTCTGCGCCGACGTCTGGGAAACCCCGTCCAGGCGACCGTCGGTTTCAGCATGGTCATCCTCGGCCTCTTCGGTTTCATCGTGGGCCTGGAGATCGGGCTGCTGCCGATGGGGAGTCGGATGGCTGAGCAGCTCATCGAGACCGACCAGCGTCTGCTCATCATCGGTTTCGGTGTGCTGATCGGATTCGCCACGACGATGGCAGAGCCAGCGCTGATGGCCATCGCCGAGGAGGCCGAGGACATCTCCGAGAAGGGTCTCCGTGCGAACACCCTGCGCGTCCTCGTCGCCTGCGGAGTCGCGGGAGGCATCGGCATCGGCGTTCTGAGGATCCTCACCGGTGGCTCCTTCGCCCTCATCATCGCCAGCATGTACCTCCTAGTACTGTCGCTGGTTCTGCTGGCACCCAAGGAGCTCGTTCCTATCGCCTTCGACCTCGGCGGAGTGACGACCAGTGAGATCACGGTTCCACTCATCACAGCCCTGGGGATCGGGCTCGCATCGGCGATCCCTGGTCGCGACATCCTCATCGACGGCTTCGGCCTCATCGCCTTCGCATCAGTGGGTCCAGTCCTGGCTGTACTTGGCTATGCTGTGCTAGTCAGGTTCACCGCGAAGGCGGAGCCCCGCTCCTCCGCACCTGCCGCTCCGAGGGAGGCATGATGTCTCAGAAGGCCGTGTTCGTCGTCATCCCGGATGATCGGGAGGAGAGGGCCATCGCTCTCGTCGAGGACGCCGGAGCCACCGGTGTCACAGCCCTGTCGGCGCGAGGCGTCGGCAAGCACGCCCGCAAGACGTTCTTCGGAGCGAGGTTCTCCGGCGCACAATCTGCGTTGATCATGCTTGTGCCGGAGGACAAGGTGACACCGATCATGTCCTGCCTCGACGAGGTCATCTACGAGGGGCAGGAAGCCCACGGAATCTGCTTCACCGTCCCTGTGGAACAGATCTCTCCACCCGAGCCCTCAACCGACTCCTCCTGACGTTCTCACCTCGACCATTCAGCCCGCATAGGCCTTCCAGTCAAAGGTCTCCCCGACGTCCTGGGCGTTGAGCGCGTAGGAGATCTGCCCGTCCAGGTGCTCACGGATGAGATCGGCATGCCCCGCATGGCGTGCCACCTCCGCGACCAGATGCTGAGCCACCCAGCGCACGTTCCAGGACTCCAGGTCCTTCGGGAACCACGGAGCGTCCGGAATCGGCACCCGGGTGTCGAAGTCCACGGCGCCCAGCACAGGTCGTACCAGGTCCCGGGCCGTATTGAGCCGGGCGCGCAGTGTGGCACCGTCGACCTCAGGCACCTCCTCGCCGGTCCAGAAGCCGTCGAAGCCCAGGGCGAAGGCCTCCTCGGCAAGCCCTCTGTCCGACTCGGCGACTCCGTGGACGTAGACATGGTGCAGCCAGCGGATCACAGTCTGGGTCACATGGGCGAACAGACCTCCCATGCTCAACGTGCCTGCGGTGGGGGCGGCACGCAGCTGGACATCGTCGAGGTCCAGCGCGGAGATGCGCAGCTGCTCAAGCTGCTGGATGACATAGGTGGCGCAGGCGTCGCGCTCATCGGTCACCTCGGGGGTCAGGAAGGGCATGACATTCTCCTCTCGGGGTTCGTGGTGCCGAGTCTTCCTCCCTCTGCGGACAGATACTGTCCGCATCCCAGGCGTATCCTGAGGGCATGGCCAGCGACACCACCGACCCCACTCGCCGGGCGCTCCAGATCCTCGGGTTCATGCAGGCCCGCTCCTCCGCCAGCGCCGAGGAGATCGCGGAGCGACTGGGCGTCACCACGCGCACCGTACGACGCGACGTGCAACGCCTTCGAGACCTCGGATACGGGATCGAGTCGACAGCCGGACAGGGCGGCGGGTACCGCCTGGTGGCAGGCTCCAACCGGCCGGTGCTGGTGCTGGAGCCGGAGGAGGCTTCCGCCGTCGTGCTCGGCCTGGCCCACCTCACCGACCTCGGCCTCTCCGGTCTGGAGGACGCCGCGCTCTCCGCCCTGGCCAAGGTCAGCCGGACCATGCCGCCTCAGGTCTCGGCTGCGGCGGAGAAGGTCCGGCGCGGCACCGCCGTCGTCGGCGCACGCGATGCACAGACCCCGGTGGAACACGTGGCGCTGCTGGCCGAAGCAGCCGCCGAGCGACGCACCGTCACCTTCTCCCACCGCCGCGAGGGCAGCCCGAGGGATCGGCGGGCGGATCCCTACCGGGTCGTGTCGTTCGCCGGCCGCTGGTACCTGTTCGCCTGGTGCCACCTGCGCCAGGACTGGCGCACCTTCCGAGTGGACCGGATCGGCGAGGTCCATGTCACCACGCTGCACTACACGGTCGCTCCCTCCCCTGACCCGGTGGCCACGGTGAAGGACGCGGTGCTCCGCTCCCCGTACCCCCTGGTGGCGCGGGTGATCGTGGGGGCACCGGCCGACCAGGTGCGGCCTCGGCTCTCCCCGCATGCCGCCGACGTCGAGCCTGCCGGCCCTCACCACGCGCTGGTGACCATCGGCGCACAGGAGGCCGGCTGGGTGGCAGTCCACTTGGCAGGGCTGAGGCTTCCGCTGCAGGTGATCGAGCCTCCTGAACTCGTCGAGGAGCTGCGGCTGCTGGGGCGGGACCTCACCGCCGTGACGCTCGCGGCTGACCCCGGTGTGGCCCGCGCCATAGACTGACCCCCATGGCGCGATCGACACTCTTCTCCCTGAAGGCCCTCCGGCTGCGTCCGGCCGTCCCCGACGAGGATCAGGCGCATCTGCGGCGACTGCCGATCCGCCGCGGGCCAGTGAACATCGCCCGGCAAGTGATGCTGCGTTCGGCCAATGTGGGGCTCACCGCCGCCTATCGGCTCTACCGCGCCGACCCCGCGCTCTGGCGGTTCACCGCACGGCACTATCACCCAGCACTGGAGCGCTTCGCACAGCTCAACGCCTGGATGATCTGCCAACACGCCTCGCTGGACGTCCCCGCCTATCAGGACCATCTGGCCCGCAGCGGCTACGAGTTCAGCTGGTGGGATCTGAACTCCTACACCCCCACCTCCAAGGACGGCTACGTACGCCGCTACCAAGAGGCCACTCGGTGTTGGAACGGACGCATCGACGTCGCCGGCACCGTGGTGGACGAGTCCTCCGGCTCCTCGGGGACCCCTTTCAACTGGATGAGGTCCAAACAGGAGCTCGACACCGTGCACAAGAACGTGGCCGGGTATGTGACGACGCTCTTCGGCGAGGAGAACCTATTCTGTATCAACGCGTTCTCCATGGGCGCCTGGGCCACCGGCACCAACACCGGGCAGGCCATGGCAAAGATCGCCATGGTCAAGAACACCGGCCCGGACCTGGACAAGATCCTGGATACCATGCGCCACTTCGGCCCTCGATTCACCTACCTGATCACCGCCTACCCGCCCTTCCTCAAGCATCTGACAGACCGGATGGAGGCTGCCGGGGACGAGTTCGCCGAGTTTCGGCTCAACGGGTTCGTCGGCGGTGAGGCGATGACCGAGGGACTGCGCGACCACCTGCAGCGCCGCTTCCATCGGGTCTACTCCGGCTACGGCGCCTCGGACCTGACGATCGGCATGGGCGGCGAAACCGACCTGTCCGTGACCCTGCGGCGGGAGCTGATCGCGGACTCGGCCTTCCGCACCCGGGTGCTCGGCGAGGACGAGACGCGCATCCCTATGGTGTTCCAGTACAACCCGCTGGAGACCTATCTGGAGACCACCAAGGATGATGAACTGGTGGTGACGATCAACTCAGCGGCGGTGATGAGCCCTCGGCTGCGGTACAACATCGGCGACGAGGCCCGGCTGCTCTCCTTCCCGGAAATGGTGGAGCTCACCGCCGACTTCCCAGACCTGGTCCCCCGACTCAAGCGCGCCTACCGGCACCAGCGGATGAAGCTGCCCTTCCTGCTGCTCTTCGGCCGCACTGATTCGACCATCTCCTACATGGGCGCGAACATCTACCCGGTGGACGTGCAGAACGGCCTCTACCGGGACCCGCAGGTCGCCCGGCTCATCGAGTCGTTCCAGATCGAGCTGTTGCAGACCGACGAGCTGGAGCAGCGCCCCACCCTGCACGTTCAGCTGCACGAGCCGCAGCTCCACCCGGACGCCGACCTCGACGACGACGCCCGCGCCGACCTGGCCCAGACCCTGGCCTCCGGGATGCTGGAGCATCTGGCCTCCGTCTCCCGGGACGTGGCCGAATCGCTGGAGGAGGACGAGAGCGCCGGGGATCTGCGGGTCCACGTGCACCGCTGGCGCACGGGCCCCTTCGCTGACGACGCCTCCCGCCGCAAGATCAAGAACGTCTACCTCAGGACCGGGGAGAGCTGACCATGCGCACCCGCGACTTCTCCGCCTGCCGTGCACCACAGGCCCGCACCGGCGCGCTCTTCCTGGGCTGCAACGAATACCGCAGCCCCAAGGCCTTCGCCGAGCAGCTGATCACTTGGGCGCCGCTGGGCCGGGCGCTGAAGCGGGCGCCGGGCTACCTGTGGCACCGCAGCTACTACGAGTTCCCGCTGCGCATCGGCCTGGTGGTCAGCTTCGAGTCCCGGGAGTCGCTGATGGAGTTCGCCAAGATGCCGGAGCACCAGGCGATCATGCATTGGCTCGTCGGAACCTCTCCGGAGACCGGCACCCGCTCCGCAGACCCGGCGAAGGCTCCGGTGGTCGGCGGGTTCATCCGCATTCTGGAGGCCGAGGACGTCGGGTATGCCAATGGCACCTGGCGGGCCGACTCCGAGGAGCTGCATATGGTGGAGCGGTGGCAGGACCAGCGGCCCGGGGATCGACGTCCGGAGGATCTCCCGGATCGGCTGCGCGCCACGGTCACCGGCGTGGGCCAGATCACCGCCCTGGCGCGAGCGCTGAATCCGCTGCGCCGGAGGCGCTGATGCAGACGTCGCGACTCACCCTGGAGGAGGTCCGCACCCCGGCGGCCTGCGAGGAGTTCCTGGCGCTGCCCGCCACCGACCCCCGCGAGGTGCCGGTGCTGGCCGACGACGTACGCGCCTGGTTCCGCGGGGAGCATCCGCATGTCGACTCGGTGGTGCTGCTGCTGGTCCGAGACGAGAGCGGCGCCCCGGTGGGCCGGTGTCTCACCCACCGGTCCTCTGAGGCCGACGCTGTGCTGGCCGCCGGGCTCGGGCCCGGCCCGTTCCAGCTCTTCGGCGCGGTGGCGGCCGGGTCCGCGGAGGCGCTGAGGGCTCTGCTCGATGAGGTTTTCCGGCGCGCCCAGGCCGCGGGCGCAGCAGGAGTCTTCGGCCCGGTGACCTTGCTGCCGAATCAGCTCGGCGGCGCGCTGACCGCAGGGTTCGAGGACGCGGGGTTCTTCGACTCGCCCTGGACTCCGGCGCTGCTGGCCGAGAGCCTCACCGCCGCGGGCTTCCAGCCCTGGTACCCGGCGGCCACCTGGGAGATTCCGGTGCGGCATATCCCGCCCGAGAAGCGCCGACGACCCACGAAGACGGAGCTCGCCGCGGCCGGGGTGCGTCGTCTCCCGGCCTCGCGCCTGCGACTGCGCGGGCCCCGCGGCCAAGTGGAGCTGATGCGCCAGGCGCTCAACGCCTCCTTCGCCCAGCTGCCCTACTACACGTCGATCTCCCGTCGGCAGATGACCCGCCAGACCGCGGGCCTGGAGCTGCTGATGGACCCGCGCCTGGTGGTGATGCTCGGTGACGGCTCGGGCGATCTGGCGAGCTTCGCTCTGGTGGTGCCGGATCCCGCGCCCCTGCTGCGCCGCTCCCGTGGCGAGCTGGGGCTGCGTCAGCTTCCGGCGCTGCTCCGGCGGGGCCGGCTCAGGGATGCAGTGCTCATCGTCCAGGGCACCCGGCCGGACCGCCAGGGTGAGGGCCTGCTCACCCTCGTGGCCCGGGAGCTGTTCGCCGCGCTGCACGCAGGAGGTTGGGATCACCTGCGGGTCACGTTCATCGGCGAGGAGAATCACGGGTCCTCGGCGGTGTTCGCGAAGGCGGGAGGCCGCCCGCTGCACCGGCTGAGCTTCTTCCATCGCCGTCTGCCCCGTCCTGGCCGTTCCCCGGACCCTCAGTCCTGGTGCCTGATCGCAGCCCGCGCCCCGAGCGCACACAACACTCAGCCCTGGGAACCTCAGCTCCTCGACGACGGCGCCGAGCCGCGCATCGAACTGACTGTGGACCCGGCACGCACCCTGCCGGTGGGAGATCCGGATCACCGCGACCTGCACCTAAGCCTGGGGGCCTGGATCGAGTCCTTCGCCGTGGCCGCAGCCGCCGAGGGCCAGCAGGTGCGGATCGACGATGTCCGAGGTGCCGGGCCAGAGATTCGCATCGTGCTGACCTGGACCGCCGGTGAGGCGCAGGAGGTGACCGCCGACGTCGATGACGTGCTTACCCGCCGGGTCCACCGCGGCACGTTGCTGCCCCCGGGTGAACTGCACCTTCCAGAGGGTTTCCAATCCCTCGATGCCCTGGACGCCGACCCGCTGGAACGGCGTGCGGGCCGCCATCTCGCCTCCTCCCCGTCCTTGGTGGCGGAGCTCTTGGACTGGCTGCGCCTGGACCCGTCGGATCCACGCTGGCATGAGGACGGTCTCTCGGCGGAATGTCTCCAACTGCCCCGGACCCTGCGCAGGGGCCTGAACCTCGGGCTCAGGGGGCTGCGCCCTGTGCTGCCTCCTCTGCTGGGCCGGTTCTCCCCTCCGCTGGCCGGGGCCGGTACCGGTGTTCCGGTGGTCATGGAGGCCCGGGACCTCTCCCCCGCAGGGCTGGTTGAGGCCGGACGCCGCCTCCAACGGCTCTGGCTGGAGCTGCACCGGCAGGGTATGGCAGCGTCCCCGGCCTCTCAGGTCATCGACTGCCCGGCCACGGTCGGCTCCTTGGGCGTGGACCACCCGGTCGCCTACTTCAGGGTGGGCATCCCCGACGACGTGCCGCCGCGCTCGGCCCGGCGGCACCGGTGAGTCAGTGCAGCGGCACGAACCGGTACTGTCCGTGCACACTGGCCTGGACGCCGTCGGCACTGCGCCGGATGCGGCACATCTCCCCGACCACGGGGACCACGAGCACGCCGTCGTCGTCGAGCTGGTCGATCAGGTCGTCAGGGGTCCGCGGCGCGTCGGCGGAGACGAGGATCCGGTCGAAGGGTGCGGCGTCGGGCAGCCCGAGCACGCCCCGCTGGGCCTGATGCACCTGCACCCAGGGCATCTCTTGCCGAGCGACCGCCTCTTGGGCGTGGGCCACCAGTTCGGGGATCAGCTCCACCCCGAGGACCTCGCCCTCCGGACCGACCAGACGGCCCAGCAGCGCAGCGGACCACCCAGAGCCGGAGCCGACGTCGAGCACCCGCTGCCCGGGGCGCACATCGAGCAGACGCAGCATGCGCGCCACCGTGCTCGGCTGGGAGTTCGTCTGGCCGTGGCCGATCGACAGAGGCTCGTCCGCAGCAGCGAGCTGCCGCTGCGGCCCGGGCAGGAAGTCGACGCGGCGCACCTCGTCCATCGCGCGGACGACGGGATCGGCTCCGGCAGGATAGTCCATGGTGCCCTCATGATAAAGGGTGTCACCATGCTGGGCGAAGGGCCTGGGATCTCCCGGCGGCTCAGGGCACGCGGTGCCCGGCGACGCGCAGCAGCTCGTACCATTCGGGCCTGGTCAGCGGGATCTCGGAGCCTGTGGCGGCTTCCGCGACACGGTCCGGACGAGTGGTGCCCAGCACCACCTGCATCCCTGCAGGATGGCGGGTGATCCACGCGGTGGCGATCGCCGTCGGGGTGACGGCGTACTTCTGCGCCAGGCGGTCCAGCACCGCATTGAGCTCCGGGTACTGGGGAGAGCCGATGAACACTCCGTGCGGGGACTGGTAGGGCGACCAGGCCTGCAGGGTGATGCCGTTGATCCGGCAGTACTCCACGATCCCTTCCCCGTTCGGGGACACCACGGAGGACAGCCCCAGGGTGTTGGCCATGATCCCCTCCGCGAGGATCGCCGCATGGGGCAGCGAGAGCTGCACCTGGTTGACCACCAGAGGCTGGCTGACAGCGGTGCGCAGCAGTTCGATCTGCCCCGGGGTGTGGTTGGAGACACCGAAGTGGCGGACCTTCCCGGTCGAGGCCAGGTGGTCGAAGGCCCGAGCGACCTCCTCCGGCTCGACGAGGATGTCCGGACGGTGGAGCAGCATGATGTCGAGGTAGTCGGTCTGCAGAGACCGCAGCGACTCCTCCGCCGAACTGACGATGTGCTCATAGGAGAAGTCGTAGTAGGGGCCGTCCTTGACGATCCCGGTCTTCGTCTGGAGAGTGATCTCCTCCCGCTCGGCGGAACTCAGCTGCATCGCCTCGGCGAAACGCCGCTCACACCCGTGCGTGGTCAGGCCTGGGCCGTAGATGTCCGCGTGGTCGAAGAAGTCGATCCCCGCCCTCCGGGCGGTGCTGACCAGCTCACGGATCTCTTCGTCGGTCTTCTCCGGGATCCTCATCAGGCCGAGCGTGACGTTGGGTGCGGTGATGTCGGTATGGGCGATGCTCTGAGTGCGCATGGTCACAGCCTACTCCGGAAGGGCGTCGGGCCGGTTCCGGAAAGCACGCTCCCGCACATGACGATGCGCCTCCCGCAACGTGGCGAGCTGCTCCTCCGCATCCTCCACCAGCTGAGCGAACACCCCCTCATCCATACCGAGCTCTTCGGCGTGCTCCTGCAGGACCAGCCATCCATGCATCTTGGCGGTGATCGCGCTGGACATCAGTTCGCATTCGAGCAGCAGCTCCGAGGGCGAACGGTTCAAGGGTGCCCGGCCGTAGGGCTTCAGCCGCGCGGCCTTCTCCCCCACCCAGGCCAGCGCGGAGGATGCTCCGGGGCGGGGGAAGTCCTGGCTGGCCATGAGCTTCTGCAGGAAGCTGTGTTCCCGACGGATCTCCTCGGCCACCTTGGAGAGCTCAGGGAAGACGGGGGTGTCCGAGTAGGCCTCGGCCATGGCCTCGATGCGCTCCACCCCGGCGGTGGCTCCGGTGAGATGGTCAGCCATGTACTGACGCAGCAGGTCGGCGTCGAGGTCCTGTGGCAGCTGGTGGTCCCGTGTCGGCAGCGGAGTGGGGTCCACACGCGGGCCGGACCGTGGGCGCATCGGCAGCGAGGCGGCGCCGTCGCCCTGGGCCATGCCCTGCAGCAGGCTCTCCGCCGCCTCGGCGGCGCTGCGGCGCGGACGCCAGCCCAGCTCCTCCCGGGCACGGGTGGTGTCCATGATCGGGGCTTTCATCCCCATGTCCAGCCACCCCTCGTCCGCAGGCAGCAGCCGAGCCCGGTGGGCGGCCCGCATCGCGGTCCGCAGCGGGCGGGACGGAAGGACCACGGCTCTGCCACGGCCGCCTGAGACGATCTGCGCCAAACGCTGGGCATCGAGCAGATCATCGGCCGCGATGTTGAAAGGACCATGAGCGCCTCGGATCACCGCTTCGGCGTAGGCCGAGGCGACGTCGGCGGCGTGCACCGCCTGGGCGCGCACACCTCGAGGCAGGGGCACCACGGGTGGGCGGACGGCGTCGAGCACCTGCACCGGGGCCCACCGTCCGGCGAAGTATCGTTGGATCTCCGATCCGGCACAGCCTTGGAAGATGAGTCCGGGGCGCAGGCGCGCCAGCGCGATGCCGGGGTGCGCGGTCTCGAACTCATCCAGCACCCGCTCCTGGGCGGCCTTGTCCACGCTGTAGTGCGACCCCGGGATCCCTTCAGTGGGCCAGTCCTCACGGCGCGGCTCATCGTCGTCGACCGGCGAGTACGCGCCCACCGAGGAGGCCACGGCGATCCGCTCCACCCCGGCCTCAGCCGCTGCCTCGAGCACGTGACGCGTGCCGTCCACGTTGACGCGGCGCAGCAGCTCACGCTCCGAGTTGGGCTGGATCAGCCAGGCCAGGTGGATGACGGCGTCGGCATCCTGGAACGCCTGTGCGAGGGATTCCCGAGATTCAGGGAACTGGATGTCGATGGTGGCCCACTCAGGGTGCGAGTACGGCTCGGTGTCCGTGTCCGGAAGGCGCCGCGCGATGCCGATCACGGACGTGACCTCCGGACGCAGATGCAGCTCCCTGAGCACGGCCGTGCCGGCATTCCCAGTGGCTCCGACGACAGCGATCCGCACGGAGTCCTCCTTCTCCTCGGTGTCCTTGACCTGCTGGTCCTTTCCTACAAGACCACGCCGCGGCGCCGGACACAAGGGCGCCTCAGACAAGCAGGTTGACGGCTCCCACGGCGGTCAGCACCAGGACGAGCCGATCGAACATCCGCTGCGAGATGCGGGTGGCCAACCAACGACCGGCGAAGGCCGCGACCACGACCAGCGGCACCAGGACGGCGGCGATCGTCAGCACCTCCAGGGTCAGCAGACCCAGCCCCACCTGGAACGGAAGCTTGGCGAGGTTGACCGCGAAGAAGAAGTAGGCGGTGGTGCCCAGGAAGGCCTTCACCGGCAGCCGCATGGCCAGCAGGTACATGCTCATCACCGGGCCTCCTGCGTTCGCGACCATCGTGGTGAACCCGCCCAGCCATCCGTAGCCGTAGGCCGCCGTGCGACCGAGCTCCGTGGCGTCGGTGCGGGAACGTCTCCGCCACAGGGTGAAGGCGAGCAGCGCCAGCAGGATCCCACCGATGACGCGGCGGACGACGGCGTCGGAGGAGAGGCCCAGGAAGACCACCCCGACCAGCAGGCCCACCAGGACCGCAGGCACCAGTCGGCGCAGAGTGGCCCAGTCGACGTCGTGACGGTACATCCAGACGGCGAACAGGTCTCCGACCAACAGCAGGATCAGCAGGGCCGCCGTGGACTCTCGGGCGGGCATGGTCGCGGCGAAGATCGCCACCGCCAGCGTGGCCGCACCAGGCAGTGCGGTCTTGGACAGACCGACGATGAGCGCGCCGAGAGCGAGCAGGAGCCAGCTGAGGGAATCGAGGTCGATCACCGTGACAGCCTAGTGCGCGGCGGCCCAGCAAGCGGGCTCTTGCCCCAGGACCCCTCACCGGGTTCCATGGATGCATGACGGTACAGCGCGTGACACCTATCCTGACGGTGGACGACCTCCCTGCAGCCATCCGCCGGCACCGCGAGATCCTGGAGCTGGACGTGGTGATGAACCTCGGATGGGTGGCCTTCCTGGCCGACGACGCCGGACATCAGCTCGGCCTGATGACCCAAGACGCCTCCGCCTCGGTGAATCCGGAGGTCTCGGTGTTCGTCGACGACGTCGAGCGCACCTACCGCCTCGCCCAGGAGTCGGGGGCCGAGATCGCCCATCCGTTGTCGCTGGAGGCCTGGGGTGTGAAGAGGTTCTTCTACCGCGACGACTCAGGCCGGGTGGTCAATGTCGGGACGCACGTGTGACGCCACCGTTCAGCGCCGCGGGTCGATCATCGTCATGCCCGCCCGTGATGCGGTCTCCATGGAAGGCAGCGCCGATGCGGCGTCCTCCAGCCCGATGGTGCGGGCGATGAGCTGCTCAGGGTCCAGACGGCCCTGGGCGATCATGGCGAGCATCCCCGGGTAGGCGCCGGCTGCCATGCCGTGGCTGCCGAAGACGTCGAGCTCCCAGGCGATCACCCGGTCCATGGGGACGCGCGGGTGCCCTTCGATCGCCGGAAGCAGACCTATCTGGACATGTCGGCCCCGGCGGCGGAGGCTGTGGATCGCATCCGCACAGGTCTCTTCAGTCCCCACGGCGTCGACGGTCACCTGGGCGCCGCCATCGGTGAGTTCGCTGATGACGGCGGGCACGTCGACGTCAGGTCCGGCCATGACGGTGTCGTCGGCGCCCAGCTCGGCGGCAAGGTCCAGTGCCGGCTGGCTGCGGTCCACGGCGATGACACGGGCACCCAGCGCATGTCCGATCATGACCGCGCTGAGCCCCACCCCTCCGACGCCGATCACGGCGAGCGTCTGGCCCTCGCTGAGTCCGGCGCGGCTGATGAGCCCTCGGTAGGCCGTCGCGAAGCGGCAGCCGAGGCTCGCGGCGGCCTCTGCGCTCACACTCTGCGGAACGGCGACCAGGTTGGCGTCGGCGGCATGAAGTGCCACACGTTCGGCGAACGATCCCCAGTGGGTGAAGCCGGGCTGCTCCTGGTCCGGACAGACCTGCGGCTCACCCTGAAGGCACCATCGACAGCGGCCACAGCCGCACACGAAGGGCACGGTGACGCGGTCCCCCGCCTGCCACCTCTGCACTCCAGCCCCGACAGCGGTGATGGTACCGGCGAGCTCATGGCCAGGAACATGCGGCAGCGTGATCTCCTCGTGGCCGGCCCATGCGTGCCAGTCGCTGCGGCACAGTCCGCTGGCATGGACCTCGACGACGACGCCTCCCTCGGGCGCGACGGGCTCGGGGACGTCGCGGACCTCGGGCTGAGCGCGGATGGCATCGAAGACGACTGCTCGCATGGGATCGATCATGGCACAGCGGCGCCACCGTGAAGCCCAAGCCGTCGGACTTGACCTGCCCTCAACGCCGCGCCGCCCGCGACGCCGCCGGCACCCTACTCCGCCCTGAACTGGTGGAACGCTTCGATGCCGCCGACGCCCCCGACTGAAGTCCCACGGTCTGCTCGCCCTCCGCTACCCATCCGACAAGGCAGTACCGGCAACCACGATGACACCGCCGTCATCGCCATCCGAACGGCCACCGCGACCCCACCGCTCCCAGCACATGCCCCCGCCCCACACGCTGAGGACGGCACCCACCCGGGTGTAGCCCTCAGCATGCCCACGCCACTCCGTGGCCGCTGCAGCTACGCTGTCTCCATGAGTGACGTGTCCCGCCGAACTGACATCGAGCATCTCGCGCTGCTCGCCGCTCTGCAGCGGGAGTTCCACGCGCATCTGCTCGTCGCCGACTCCGAGGCACCAGTGCCTGCCTGCGGCTGGTGGACCGTCGAGGACCTCACCGAGCACCTCTGTGACGTCTACATCTGGGCGGCAGACATGGCCCGGGGCCGGGCCGCGGCTCCTAGGGAGGAGCGCCCCGCAGAACGCCCGGACGGCCTCGCCGCGTACTATCGATCCTGCGCCGCCCATCTCCACGAGACCCTCACTCAGCTGGGCCCCGAGGCTCCCGCGCGGATCTTCGGAGGCGACGGGGCGGCGGCGTTCTGGCATCGCCGCCAGGTCCACGAGACCCTGGTCCACCTCGATGACCTCGCCGCGGCCCTCGACGCCGACCCACCACACGTGGCGGCGGAGGTCTGGGCCGACGGGATCGATGAGATCGTCACGGTCCTGTATGCCCATCAGCTGCGATTGGGACGTGCGGAGCCGCCGTCGTCTCCGGTCCTGATCACTGCGACAGACGCCGAGAGCAGCTGGACCATGCCCGCAGGCACAGAGAACCCGGCCGCGGAGATCCGCGGCCGGGCTCAGGAAATCGATCTTCTGCTGTGGGGGCGCCGTGGCCTCGCGAACTCATCCCTCGAGGTGCGGGGCGATCGCGTCCCTGTGCGGCAGCTGCTGGATCAGCCGGTCACTCCGTGACGTCGATGATGATCTTCCCGGATCCGTCACCGGACTGGTTGTGCCTCATCGCCTCGGCCGCCTGCTCCAGCGGGAAGTGCCGGTCGATCTCCACGCTCAGAGTGCCGTCTGCGACCTTCGTCAGGAGCTGTCCCAGCCTCTGCCCGTCGGGGCGCACCCACACCCAGCGACCGTCGTGCTCCTCCACCGCGGGGTCCGCGATCGACACGTGGCGACCGTCATCGGCCAGCACAGCGAGAGTCTGCTCGAGGACTCCGCCGGCGAAGTCGGCCACGGCGGTGACCCCTGTGGGCGCCAGGTCGCGGACACGCTCCTCGAGTCCGTCACCATAGCGGAGCGGCTCCACTCCCAGGGCACGGAGCTTCTCGTGGTTCCGCTCCGAGGCGGTGCCGAGGACCCGTGCACCACCGGCCGCTGCCAACTGGGCCGCGACATGACCCACCCCGCCTGAAGCGCCGTGGATCAGCAGCGTGTCGTCTCCGGACAGGTTCAGCATCTCCAGGGAGCGCAGCGCGGTGAGCCCCACCAGCGGCAGGCCTGCGGCGGCGTCGACGGAGACGCCCTCGGGGACGCGCGCCACGGAGGCGGCCGGCACCGCCACATACTGGGCGTAGGTGCCGCCGTGGACGACGTCCTTGCGCGCGTAGGACGCCACCCGGTCACCGGGAGAGAACTCCGGGACGTCCGGGCCCACGGCCTCGACCACCCCGGAGACGTCCCAGCCCGGGATCACGGGGAACACGGCGTCAAGCATGCCGTCGAGCCCTCCGGCCATGAGTTTCCAGTCCACGGGGTTGACCGCGGCACGCTCCACCGCGATGAGCACCGCGCCAGGGCCCAGCTTCGGGGTCGGCTGCTCGGTGAGATGCAGAGTGTCAGGGGATCCGTACTCGGAATAGGTCATTGCACGCATGGTGGCGGCAACCGTCACGGATCCGCACACATTCCCGGTGTTCACTCTCAGGAGAGCTGCCGAACGCCGGTTGCGACTCGAGAGAATCCGCAGGCCTTGAACAGAGCACGGTCCTGAGCGTCAGCGAAGTCGGCGAAGAGCCGGCAGTGTCCGGCCGCCCGCGCCTCCTCGGCGGCCCGCTGCACCAGCGCCTCCCCCAGCTGGTGGTGCTCAGGATCGAGGAGCAGCTCGATCAGGACGGCATCCCGATCCCCGTCGCCTACCATCCGGACGAACCCCACCAGGCGGCCGGAGATCGTCGCCGCCACCCAGCTCTCCCGCCCGTCGGCGGTGCGCGGAGACCAGGTCGAGGCGGATCCGTCGGGGTGGACCCGGGCGCGCAGGTCATCGAGCGCCTCCTCATCGAGCTCGCCGGCGACCTGCAGCTGCGGCTCCGACGCTGACGCACCGTCCCGCCGTCGACGACGGCGACCCACGCGACGCTCGGACCGGTTCCTGGCGAAGGCACCGCCCAGAGAGGCGGCGATGGTGACGAACAGCCCCACGGCCAGCATGGCGTAGAGCATGGTGAAGATCTTCGCCAGCGGGCTGCTCGGCGTCAAGTCCCCGTACCCGACGGTGAGGCCGCTGACCACGGAGAAGTACAGGGCGTCGAGGACGGTCCAGCCCTCAGTGAGCGTGTAGAAGATCGTGGCGCTGAGCACCAGCATCAGCAGGCTCAACAGCGCCCCGCGGAACACGAGGTCCTGCCACGCCGTCCGGAGAGCAGAGAGGAAACGGGTGAACATCAGCGTCAGACCGAACATGACGGCATCCTACGCCGACACCGATCACCCCGGACCGACGTTGACGCGTATGCTCGGCCCATGGAACACCTGCAGCTGAATTCTGGCACCAGCATCCCGCAGATCGGTTATGGCACCGGACGATCCTCGGACCCCGCGAGAAACGTCGCCGCTGCCCTCGAGGCGGGCTACCGGCATGTGGACACCGCCCAGATGTACGACAACGAGGCCGGCGTCGGCGAAGGAGTC
The DNA here is from genome assembly GCF_013410745.1 of Nesterenkonia xinjiangensis. Taxonomy (NCBI): domain Bacteria; kingdom Bacillati; phylum Actinomycetota; class Actinomycetes; order Micrococcales; family Micrococcaceae; genus Nesterenkonia; species Nesterenkonia xinjiangensis. The sequence continues at coordinate 241,916 of NZ_JACCFY010000001.1, forward strand.
CGCGCATCCGGAGTGCCGCGTGACGACGTCTTCATCACCACCAAGCTGGGCAACGGGAATCACGCGCCCGACGCCGTCGACCGCACTCTGGACGAGTCGCTGGTGCGCCTCGGCGTCGACGCGGTGGACCTGTTCCTCGTCCACTGGCCCATGCCTGGGCTGGACATCGACTACGTGGACACCTGGCGAGCCATGATCTCCGTGGCCGAGACCGGGCGGGCTCGAGCGATCGGCGTCTCGAACTTCGAATCCCACCACCTGGAGCGGATCATCGAGGCCACCGGCGTCTTCCCGGCGGTGAACCAGATCGAGATCCACCCGTACTTCGCCAACAACGAGCTGCGCCGCTGGTGCTGGAACCACGGGCTCGCCGTCGAGGCGTGGAGCCCGCTGGGCAAGGGCGACGACCTCGACGATCCAGCCGTCCAGGAGCTGGCCACGCGGCTGGGCCGCACCCCGGCCCAGGTGATCCTGCGCTGGCACCTGCAGCGCGGCGACGTGATCATCCCCAAGACCGATCACCTCGAGCGGATGGCCAGCAACCTGGAGATCCTCGACTGGCAGCTCGATGAGCACGACGCGGCAGTCCTGGACGCATTGGACCGCGGTGAGGAAGGTCGGCGCACCGCCCATCCGGACCACGCCGTTTCGACACGTTGACCGGGGTCAGTCCCCGTAGGTGATCTCCACCCGACGATTCGCCGCGAAGGTGGCGGGATCCTCCTCGTCCTCGGTGACCGCGGGTTCGGTGTCTCCGCGGCCGGCCACGTGGAGCTCAAGGTCCGGACGCTCCTGTTCGAGAACCTCGGCCACAGCCTCGGCACGGTTCTCCGAGAGCACCTGGTTGTCGAAGTCCTCCCCGGTGGGGACCGAATCGGTGTGCCCGGTGACCTGCACCTCTGCCCCGTCGGGGATCTCGGCCACCAGCTCCGCGATGCGTGCCCCTGCCCCGTCCGGCAGCTCCCAGCTGTTGATCCGGAAGAGGATGTCGGTGGACAGCGAGATCAGGTTCGCCTCCTCATCCTCCGTCCGCGGGTCACCGAGCTGTTCGATGAAGTCCTGAGGATCAAAGCGGTAGATGAACGGGCCGGCGTCATACGGCACGACGGCGTCGTCCGTCTGCAGGCCCTCGGGACGCTCCGGTGGGGCGTCGAGCCGCTCCTGATCCGGCACCGGAGCGCCGACGTGCCCCGGGGAGACCGCCCCCGTCAGGACGACGAGCAGCGCGAGCCCTGCTGCAGCGATCCCAGCCGGGGCGGTGCCGTAGGCGCTCATCGCTGGATCTCCACGCCCTCGAACTCCTGCACACCGGGTATCACGGCGACGTCGACGATGTCGACGTCGTCCACCGGAGCCGGGAAGTAGGCCCAATGGGTGACCTGCTCACCCGACTGGACCTCGACGTCGCCGATCGCTGAGGCCCACGCGCCCTGCCCGAAGGCGCCGCTGAGCCAGCCCCCGCCCTGGGCGAACTGGTTCGAGGTCTGACGAGGCACATGATAGGCGGTGAAGTTCTGGCGGTCGTTGATCACTGGGAGCAGCACCGAGCCGGCATCGTGGCCGTGGAGAGTGCGGAAGCGGTGGACCGCGTTCTCGTCCTCGTATTCGGGGATGAAGCTGACGGTGAGCAGCATGCCCTGGTCATCGACCTCCAACGAGTGCAGGCCCATGGTGATCTCGCCTTCGGCCGCATCTCCCTGGATCGGGTAGGTCACCGTGTACTGGGCGTCCGCGATGTCCAGGGACATATCCTCGCCGGCCCCCTCGGGGTCCTCGGGGTCCTCAGAAGGCTCCTCCGCAGTGTCATCTGCGCCCCCTTCGGCCTCTCCCTCGGTATCCTCCGCTGGTTCCGGGTTCGCATCGGGAGTCGCATCGTCGCCGTCGCCGTCGAGCAGACCGCAGCCGGTGAGCGCGAGGAGTCCCGCGATGCTCAGGGTGGTAAGTGCCGGTCGGATGTTCACAGGTGCCTCCAGGATGACGATCTCGAGTTTGCTATAGCAACACCCTACTGCTGTTCACAGTTGCGAACAACCCCGAGGCACAGATGTCCGAAACTTCTCCGGGTTCCATTCACCGACCACAACGATCGGGACGCTCCCACGGCCACTCGGCGATGATCCAGGACTCGAGCGCCTCGGCCAACGGCGCGTCGAGTCCGGCACGGTCGGCACGCACCCAGGACTGGACGGTGACGTCATGGCCCTCCGCTTCGGGGGGATACAGGTAGACGCACCCGATCACCTCACCCTCATCCGGGTCCATCACGGTGAACGTGAAGCCCTTGCGCGCCGTGAAGTCGGCAGCATGACGCCTCAGGTCGGCCAGGTTCGCCTCCAGCGACATCCCCTCCACGGGCGGCCAGGAGCCGTCCGGATACCCGGGAGTCGCGCGGATGTGCTCGATGCTCGAAGACCATGCCGCGTGGTCCGCCTCGTTGTGCTGCGGCCCGAGGGGTTCCAGGCGGAACGCTTCGGTGACCAGCGACGTCGGGGGCTCGAAGTCAGACGGGACGAAGTGATCGGTGGACATGGCGAAATCCTACGCGGCCCATGGATCCGGGGATGAGCCTGCAGGCTCGAGTTCCACCTGCTCGACGCTGAACGGCCAGCCGCAGAAGAAGCCGATCAGGCGAGTCCCCGCGGCGGAGAAGGCAGACTCCACATCGGAATGCCATCTGCGGACGAGCTCATCGGGCAGTCTGTGTGAGGAGGACACCGCCACGGCGACCGAGGGGACACCGATGCCGGCCAACGCTGCCAGGATCTCGCGACGCTCCTCCTCCGGCGCGGACCATTCCACCTCGGCGATGGCGATCGGAGAGGGGTAGGCGATGTCATGCTCATCGCAGGGCAGGAGCAGCAGAGTGTCCTCGGCACGCATGGACTCGCGGAGGACCAGATCGACGACGTCGACTGCGAGGCCCGGGGTCGACAGCGGAAGGTGGGTCCAGTTCTGGGGGAGATCCTCAAAGCTCATGCTCCGATACTCGCCACCCGGCAGAGCGTCACGCCACCCCGCGGATGCAACTGTGGACAACTTCTCCACAGGCGCGTCACTCAGTCCTGGTGCGCGAAGAAATGGCGCAGCACGGAGGTGAAGACCTCCGGCTGGTCCGCGTGGACCCAATGGCCGGCGTCGTTGATCCGCAACAGATGTGTCTGAGGGAACAGGGTCCGCATGGGCGACCGGTGCTCCTCGGTGATGTAGTCGGAGTCCGCGCCCGCGATCAAGAGCACAGGACCGGTGAACTGTGTGTCCGTGAGGTCAGGGAATCCACCGATGACGTCGAGCTCGGCGCGCAGCAGGTCCAGGTTCGAGAGCCACCCGAATCCGCCGTCGCGCCGAACCAGACTCTGCAGCAGGAATCCGCGGATCATCGGATCGGCGATGTTCTCCTGAAGCTGCTCGTCGGCCTCTCCCCGGGAGGAGATCTGCGTCAGGTCCAGCTCCGCCAGGCTTCCCAGCAGGTGCTCGAACTGCCCCATGGAGCCGCCGGTGGCCACCGGGGCGATGTCGACGACGACCAGCCTGTCGATCAGCTCCGGATGGCGCAGGGCCAGCACCATGGCGACCTTGCCGCCCATGGAGTGGCCCACCAGATGGACCGGCTGATCAGCGGCGACGCCGGCCCGCAGCTCCTCGGCGACCAGGTCAGCCATCTCTGGGTAGTCGAGCTGCTCGGTCCAGTCGGAGCGTCCGTGGTTGGGCAGGTCCACCAGCAGGCTCTGATGGTCCGGCGTCAGCCCCTTGGCGATCTGGGTGAAGTTCTTGCCCTGCCCGAAGAGCCCATGTAGGAAGACGACCGTCGAGCCGGAGTCCCCGACCGTCGTCGTGTGCAGGCTGAAATCTGCTGAGATGCTCACCCACCCAGCCTACTGGGCGTCGGGACGGCGTTCGTTCTCCGGAAAGCTCTCCGTTGCTAGCCTGACGGCCATGCCCTGGAGCTTCGTCACCGAGCTCATCGAGTGGCGTGGACCCGCGCCGTTCGTGTTCGCACCCATGCCGGAGGAGATGTCCGCCGAGCTGAAGGAGGCCGCACGCGGACTCATGTACTGGGGGCAAGTGCCTGTCACCGCGATCATCGGGGCCACCGAGTTCGACACTGCCGTCTGGCCCCGGGACGGGCGCTTTCTGGTGCCGATCAAGGCGGTGGTCCAACGCGCGGAACGTGTCGACGTCGGCGACGCCGTCTCCGTCCGCCTGGACGTGAGGGAAGATCAGCTCCGGGACTGACGCAGCACGGTGACGGCGAAGTCGGCGTCATCGTGCCAGGCCTTCAGATCCCAGGTGGCGAACCGGTGTTCCACGCGCAGTCCGGCTTCAGCCACGTACTGGTCGAAATCGGTGAGCTTGAGGTGCCGGTCCACGTGGAAGCCGAGGATGATGAAGCCTTCGGCCGTGAGGCAGGCCCGCAGCCGGCGCAGCACCTGTGTTTCCGTGCCCGGTGCGAGGAAGACCATGACGTTGCCCGCCGCGAGCACGGCGTCGAAGGGCTGGTCCATACCGAGCGCGTCCAGGTGCAGCTCGGTCAGGTCGACCACAGCGTAGGACGGACCCGGATGGTCCTGTGCGGCGGCTGCGATCAGCTCAGGGTCCGCATCGACGCCGACGACGGCGTGCCCCCGCTGGTGCAGGTCCCCCGAGAGCCGGCCGGTGCCGCATCCCGCATCCAGAATCCTGGCCTGCCGTGGGACCATGGCGTCGACCAGCCGGGCCTCACCGACGAGGTCCTCCCCCTGAGCCGCCGTCCTGCGGAATCGGTCGATGTACCACTGGGAGTGGTCATCCTTGGTCTCGGTCACCCAACGCGTCGGTTCTGCCATGGATCCCACTGTACTGTCGGCTCGTCATGCATCGATGGCAGGATCGCCGCTCCCGGCCGAGCCTGTGCTGAACCGTTCCGCCAGCGAACGCCGCCAAGCTGGCGGCTCCTCGCCTCCGAGGTGCACCCAGTATTCGACCGATCTCGTGATCCGGCCGTCCACGACCTCCATGAAGGCCGCCGTCCGGAAGACCCCGACATCGGCCTGCGGCACTTCGACTTCAGCGACCACCAACGAGCCACTGCCCACCAGTCGCACCACCCGGATCTCCCACCCCTCCGGATACTCGGCATTCACAGCGACCACGTGGTCGACTCCGACGAAGATCTCGTTCGTCACCGGCCACTCCACCACCACGTCCTCAGCCAATGTCGCCCGCACACCGTGCCAGTCACGACGCTGCATGTGCTCCCAGAATGCACGGACCGTCTCGACAGGATTCATGGTGGCTCCTCGGCTGGGGGCGTCTTGGGTGGATCTTCAGAATATCCTTGGCGACGGGCTCTTGCCTCACCCTGGGTGTCACACGCGCCCGACTCATGCCCCTCTACGATGCAGCCATGCGCATACGACCCGCAGTCCCCGAGGACGCCGTGGAGCTGACCGATCTCCACCTCGACGTCTGGGATGAGGCCTACAGCGGTCTCATCTCCGAGGATGTGCTGGCAGAACGCCGCGCACGCCGCGACCAGCGGCTCCACAGGTGGAAGTCGACTACGCCCAGGACCTGCCCAGCCGCGAGGTGAAGGCACTGTATGTGCTCGCCGAGGTGTACGGGACCGGCGTCGGCCATGCTCTGCTCACCTCTGGGATCGGCGAGGACCCCGCGTATCTCTGGGTGCTTGCCGGCAACGACCGGGCCATCGCCTTCTACGCCAGGCAGGGCTTCCGGCTCGACGGCGCGACGAAATCTGATCCGGTCGGGACGGAAAAGCGCATGGTACGCCCGTGAGGCAGGCTCAGCGCACCGGGCCGCTTCGCTGGGCCCGCTTGCGGGCATAGGCGCGCGCGGCACGGACTCGATCTCCACACCGCGTCGAGCACCACTGCCGGCGAGCATGCGTGCGCAGGAAGAACCACTGGCATGAGGGTGCCTCGCAGGCCGCGAGTGACGGCTCCTCGCTTCCCGTGAGCAGAGAGGCAGCGTCCTCCGCGATGACGGCCATGGCATGCTCGACGACCTGCGTGGCCGGGTGATCCACGCTCCGGCTGAACCGCACTGTCGGATCGAACCGGAGAAGCAGAGCACCGGGTGCGCTGGTCAGAGCCCGGTTGACGGCATCGAGCGCCTCAGGACTCGGACAATCGCCGGTGACATGCGCAGTGAACAGATCACGGAGATCCTCGCGCAGCCCGACCAGCCGACGCTGACAGTGCTCGTACAGCACCGCTTCCGGTGCGATCAGGTCATGCTCGGCCAACCAGGCGGTCGCCCCTTCCGGCGTGGACAGGGCATCGCTGCTCCTGCCCGGTGCGCCGCCCTCGACGCTGTCGACCAGCGCGAGGCTGGGGTGCTCATGCGCGCCGGGCACAAGGGGCTTCGGTGACTCAGGCATAGGTCTCATGGTAACTATTTTCGCTTTCCATGACACCTCTGCTAGCCTGACTCACGTCAAAAGCCCTTTCCTCCCATGAGAGCAGAGACCACCCATGCAGTTCGGCTCCCCTGCCGGCACCGCGCCGTTCGCGCTGTCCGTCCTCGCAGGAGGTGGCACCGGCGTCGGCACCACCGCCGCGGAAGGGCTGGCCGCCACGGCCTCCCCGGCCCGGACCGCCGACCAGCACGGGTACCACCGGTTCTGGATGTCAGAGCATCACGCCATGGGAGCGACCTCCCATATGAACAACCCCTGATGAAACGGAGAACACCATGACCGCACCCCGCCGAGCCCTCATCGTCATCGACGCCCAGCAGGAGTATTTCGAGGGCCTGCTGCCGATCCAGCATCCCAACCGCGACGAGTCCGTCGCACGAGTCCGCTCCGCCATCGACGCCGCCGCCGAATCCGGGGCACCCGTGGTCGTCGTGCAGCACGAACTGCAGGAGGGCACCCCCGTCTTCGCCGCCGGATCCACCACCTGGCAGAACCACCCGGACATCGCCGCCGTCCAGGATCACGCCTCGACGCGGATCAGCAAGCAGTACTCCAGCGTCTTTGCCGGAACCGGCCTCGAGGACTGGTTGCGCGAACAGGAGATCGACACGATCACCCTGGTCGGCTACATGACGAACAACTGCGTACTGGCCTCGGCCGCGGCCGCCGAGCCGCTCGGGATCGCCGTCGAGGTGCTCTCGGACGCGACCGGCGCCATCGATCTCGCCAACGACGCCGGCAGCGCGTCCGCCCAGCAGGTCCACGAGACCTTGATGGCTCTGCTGCAGTCGAACTGGGCGGCAGTCGCCGACACGGAGACCTGGATCAGCGCATTGAAGGCCGGCGACCCGCTGGAGACGAGCGATCTGGTCACCTCTGCGACCCAGGGCCGCGAGAGCGCCTGAGCGCAGATCACCGGCAGACCTCAGGCCGTGCTGGCGCCTCCACCGCAGGAGGCGCCAGCACACCTCACGCCCCGCCCCAGAATGCATCCTCAGCGGCTCCGTCCTCGGAGAACAGATGCACCGCGACGATCTTGCCGTCCTGGATGGTCAGCAGGTCCACCCCTGCCATGTCCATCGCGGCGCCGGATCGCGTGGCGCTGAAGCGGACCGGCACGGCGATGAACCCACCGTTGACCATCGCGGGCCCCGTGGGCGCCAACTGGAAGGTCCCTTCGCTGGCCTCCATCATGCGCCCCAGGTGTGCACCGACGGCCTCGACGCCGATGTGCTGGCCGGAGAACCGGTGCGCCCCCGGCTGGTGCCACACCACCTGCTCACCGAGCTGGGCCATCGCCGTCGGCATGTCGCCGCGCGCCAGGGCCTCGAAGTACGTGGCGGCTACTGCCGCCGGAGTGCTCTCACTCATGGTGTCATCCTTGTCGTCGGGAGGTCGCGGAATCGTCTGATCCGCGCCACCCCTGACAGTAACCAGTGGCAACCTGTTACCTCAACGTAACCGTAGATGAGGGGCCCTGATGGAACAGCCACCGTGGAACGTGATGGTCGCGACGTGCCCGTCGCGCACGTCCCTGGCGCGCATCGCGAACAAGTGGACGGCGATGATCGTCATCGCTCTCAGCAGAGGACGCCTCCGCTTCGGGGAGATCCGTCGAGCAGTGGACGGCATCAGCGGCAAGGTCCTGGCCGACACGCTGCGGGACCTCGAACGCGACGGAATCGTCTCTCGGACCGCCTATGACGAGATGCCGCCGCGCGTCGAGTATGACCTCACGCCCCTCGGCCGCTCACTGCGCGAGCCACTCACGGCGCTCGGCCGATGGGCGGAGGCGCATATCGAGAAAGTCGAGGCCGCCCGGGCGGCGTACGACGAGAAGACCATGCCCGAGGAGATCTCGATGCGTTGATCAGTTGGACAACGCATCGTCGCACAGTAGGTTGTTGGTGATGATGACCAGTCAGGCCATGACCGGCCGCTCCCGGACAGGCGACCTGGTCGTGCCCTGATCCGCGCCCCTCCTTGCGTGAGTGCTCTGCCCCACCCACTCACGACCCACCAGGAGAACCATGACAGCGCGTTTCAACCACACGATCATCGCCTCAACTGACCCCGCCGAGATGGCGGGGTTCTACCGCGACCTGCTCGAAGCAGACCAGGCCCCCTCGTGGGGCCCCTTCCACAACGTCCAGCTCACCGACGGCGTGCTCCTCCAGTTCGCCACACCGCCGATGGAATTTCCGCCGCAGCATTACGCGTACCTGGTCGACGACGACCACTTCGATCGCGCCTATCAGAAGATCACGGACCAGCAGATCCCACACTGGGCGGACCCTCAGAGATCCCAGCCCGGGAAGATCAATCAGGGACACGGTGGCCGCGGCGTCTATCTGCTGGATCCTTCAGGGCACTATCTGGAGCTCCTCACCCGCCCCTACCTCTGACGGACAAGCGCCCCTTCCAGTGATGCTTCGGACGAGGAGGACCGGGGAGGACTAGAGGGCGATGATCTGCCACAGGTGCCCGTCGACGTCGGCGCAGACCGCGACGTATCCCCAGCCCTGACGCTGCGGAGGGGAGGTCACCTCCCCTCCTGCCGCGTGAGTGCGCTCGGCCAGACGGTCGACCTCCTCCGCGGTGTCCACTGTGAGGCTCAGCACACATTCGCTCTGGCCTGTGGGGGCGGCCGGCCGGGGGTCGATCACCCAGCCGAACCCTCCCCTCGGGATCAGCATCAGCGTGACACCGGCAGTGACGCTGAACTGCAGAGGCTCGGGGACGCCGTCGTCGGCGAGCGGGCCGACCGGTTCGAAGCCGAAGGCGTCCCGGTAGAAGTCCATGGCACGCCGTCGATCGTCGATCGGCAGGCAGACGGTGAGGGGCTGATGCGGGGAGGTCATGGCCTCCCTCCTTTCCGTGGTGGCAGGCGCCGTACGGCTCCTGGGTGGTGGGTCAGGCGTCGACGATGATGTTCTTGCCGTCCTCGACGGTGACGCTGAGCGAGTTCCCGAAGTCGCGGGGCGTCATCTCCGTGGCAAAGACCCCGCTGGCGGTGACGGTGCTCTGCTCGACACGCATCGCCGTCGGTGGCGTGTCCGGAGTGAAGATCCTGGATCCGGCACCGACGACCACCGGGGCGACGAGGAACCGGTAGATGTCGACCAGGCCGGCCTCGTGCAGCGTCCTCGCCAGGTGGATGCTGCCGTGGACCTGCAGCTCGAGGTCATCCTCCACCGCTTTGAGCCTGGCGACGTCCTCGAGGAAGCCGTCGCCGAGGAGTGTGCTCGTGTCCGCCCAGGTCTCGCCCAGGGGTGAGGATGTGACCACATACTTGTGCCCCCTGTTGATCTGAGCGGCCACTGAATCCTCCGGGTCGGTGACATGCGGCCAGTGGGAGGCGAAGGTGTCGAAGGTGCGCCGCCCCAGCAGCAGGGCGCCGCAGCGCTCGTACCACGCGTCGATCGCATGACCGCAGCCCTCGTCGAAGAACGGCATGAACCATCCCCCGTGTCTGAATCCGCCGCGAGTGTCCTCCTCGGCGCTTCCGGGGCTCTGGCTGACGCCGTCGAATGTCGTGAAGAGATGGATGCTGAGTTTCATGGCTCAAGGCCCTTCTGACGCGGTCGGGGAAACAGTGAGGGCCAGCGGGACGTGGAACGCCTGGGCGAAGACCTCAAGGTCTGCGGCAGGACCCTCGATGGTGAGCTCCCCGGAGGTGACGGCGTCCTCCGGGGAGAGGCGGCCGGCCAACAGCAGCCTCAGCCGGGGCCCGGCGTGGATGACCACGTCAGGGTCGCAGACGGGGATGTCGGCCCCGACGTCGAGGTCTTCGCCTCCGGCGGACGCCCAGGCACTCGCGGCTCCTGCATGGATGAGGTAGGTCGTGGGAGCCGAGATGATGCCCGGCCGATAGGCCGCACGAAGTGCAGCCGCCAAAGACGAACTCGTGAGAATCTCGCCGGGCTCCGGGGCGCTCATGCGCTGGGCGCCCCATCGCCCGAGTCTGTCCAAAATGGGCGTGAGTTCGGCCCCGTACGCTGTGAGGGCGTAGAGCACTCCCCCTCCGGGCTGCTCGGCGGCGCGCCGCTCCAGGACCTCCATCTGTTCCAACTCGCGCAGCCGCGTGGTGAGCACACTCGTCGGCACTCCGGGGAGCCCCTCGTGGATGTCCTTGAATCGCCGCGGTCCGACGCTCAGATCACGCACGATGAGAAGCGCCCACCGCTCCCCCAGCACGCGGGCCGCCCTCGCGAGGCCGCAGAACTGGCCGTAGTCCTTCGTCATGACTTCACAATACGAAGTCAACTCCGGAATGACAAGGGTTCGTCAGCGGGGCCGCAGGCCCGCCAGAACCATGGCCAGCACACCATCGGCGAACTCGTCATCCAGCGGGCCGGTTCGCAGCAGCCAGCGGTGGAAGAGCGGGCCGAAGAGGAGCTCCGCCGCCAGCTGCGGATTCACGGACTCACCGGCCTGACCAGCCTGCACCCCTGCCGTGATGCGCGCCGCGGTGGCGTCGAGCTGAGGACGGAGCAGACGGTGCACCAACTCGTCAGCGACGACGAGGTCCGCCTGAATCTCTGCGGTGATCGCGCGCTGGAGGCGGTCGGTGGCGGGCTCGGTCAGCGCGGCGACGGTCCCCCGCAGCACGGCCCGGAGATCCGATTCGAGGTCACCGGTGTCCGGCAACGCCACGGACCCGCCGTCCTGCGAGTTGGCCTCCAGAATCGCATCAAAGACGACGGCGGCCTTTGACCTCCACCAGCGGTAGATCGTCTGCTTGCCGACGCCGGCGGCCGAGGCGATGCCTTCGATGCTCAGCCGGGCGTAGCCGACGTCGCTGATCAGCTCGCGCGTCGCAGAGAGGATCGCTCGGCGGGCTCGATCACTGCGTCGGGACGCGTCAGGTTCCCGCGCTCCCGACGTGGAGGTCTCCGGCGTAGGCGTCATGCCGGTAGAGTACCTCATCGCGAGACGAGACGCACCGTCTTGACAGGATGAAGCGTCGCTCATGATACTGGCGAGACGAACCGTTTCGCTGAAGGGAACTTGCCATGCCTGAGACACCAGCTCGCGTCCGCACCTGGCTCATCACCGGCGCAGGCCGCGGACTGGGTCGCGCCTTCGCGCAGGCCGCCCTGGCACAGGGAGACCGCGTCATCGGAACCGTCCGCAGCCCCGGAGCGATGTCGCAGCTGGTCGATGCCCATCCGAACTCAGCCCGGGAGGTTCTGCTCGACGTCCGTGACGCCCAGGCCGTCACCGCCGTCGTCGATGACGCGGCCCAGGAGTCCGGCGGTCTCGACGTCGTCGTGAACAACGCCGGCGCGGGCTTCGTCGGCGCGATCGAGGAGGTCGAGGAGCAGCAGGCCCGCGACCTCGTGGACCTGAACCTGTTCGGCGCCATGTGGGTCTCACGCGCCGCGATCCCCCACCTGCGGGCCGGCGGCGGTGGCGACATCGTGCAGATCTCCACGGTGGGCGCCGTCGGAGCCATGCCGACGTTCGGGGTGTACAACGCCAGCAAATGGGCCCTCGAAGGGTTCAGCGAGGCGCTGTCCGCCGAGGTCGCGCAGTTCGGCATCCGGGTGACGATCGCCCAGTTGGGCGGCTTCGCGACCGACTGGGCCGGGACGAGCATGACGTTCGCCGAACCGAAGCCCGAGTACGACGCGCTGCGCACCGACCTCTTCGGCACCCCCGTTGTCCCGTGGCCCGCCCCTGATGCCGACACGCAGCCGACGGACGCCGATCCTCGCCTCGCCGCCGACGCCCTGATCGCGCACTTGGGCGACCCCGACCGCCCCCTGCGGGTCCTGATCGGCGACGACGCCCCGGAGCAGGCCACCCTGGCCTACGCCGCCCGCCGTGATTCCTACGGGACACGCCGACCGTTCGACTGGCCGGAGGACTCGGCCTGACGAGCGCCCCTGCCCCGGCCTGCCGCTAGCATGAGCGCATGGAGAGTCGATGACGGGCTGGACCTTCGACGCAGAGCTCATCGAATGGCGCGGACCTGCACCATTCGTCTTTGCGCCCATGCCGGAAGAGGTCTCCGCCCAGATGAAGGAGGCCGCCCGGGGTCTCATGTATTGGGGGCAGGTGCCGGTGAGCGCCACCATCGGCGCCACCGACTTCGACACGGCCGTCTGGCCGAAGGACGGCCGCTTCCTGGTGCCGGTGAAAGTGGCGGTGCAGCGGGCCGAGCGGATCGACGTCGGTGACCACGTCACCGTCACGGTGGAGGTGCGGGGTCAGCGACCGTGACGGTCCGGGTTCTCCCAGGGCCAGGCGACGACCAGCCAGTCCGCCACCGCCTGGGCGAGCGGCTCGTCCAGCTCGGCGCGGTCCTGCCGCACCCAGGACTGTACCTCCACGTCATGCTCCGGGGAAGCGCAGGGATACAGGTACACGCAGCCGATGACGTCGTCGTCGGGATCGAGCACCGTGAAGGTGAAACCTCGACGCGCGACGAAGTCGGCCGCGTGCCGGGTGAGGTCGGCGAGGTTCTCTTCCGGGCTCGTGCCCTGCTCCGGCGGCCAGGAGCCGTCCGGATACCCCGGAGTGGCCCTGATGTGCGCGATGCTCGATGTCCACGCCCGGAGGTCGGCCTCATTGTGCTGCGGACCCAGCGGCTCGAGCCGGAACTGCCGGGTGGCCAATGCGGTCGGCGGGTCGAAGTCTGCGGGGACGAATTCGTGAGGCGCCATGGGGAGAGCCTACGCGCCCCTTCGGGCACTGAGCTCCCGCAGCCCGCTCACGCCCTGAGCCTCAGCGCCACCGGCTCCACCGTGAGAGGCCAGACGCTGAAGAACCCCAGCAGCCAGGTGCCCGCGTCGTCGAAGATCTCCTGCAGATCAGTGGCCCAGGCGGCGACGACGGCGTCGGACAGGCGATGACGGAAGGACGCCGCCACCAACGCAGAGTCCAGCTGCAGGGAGGCCAGGGCCTCCAGCATCTCTCGACGCTCGGACGGCCCGACGTGCCAGTCGATCTCGCTGATCAGCACTGGGGCGGGGTAGGCGACGCCGCGGGCATCGCAGGGCAGCAGAAGCATCGTGCTCTGTGCACGGTCCTTCTCACTGATCAGCAGATCCACCACGTCGGCTGCCAGCTGCTGCGAGGTCAGGGGCATCTCGGTCCAGTTCTCCGGGAGGTCTTCGAAACTCATGCCTCGATCCTCCGCCGGGCGTCGCACCGGCCACCACCCCCTCCGGGCATCTGTGGATAACTCGGAAGCGAGGGTGGTCTGCGCCCACCGCTCAGCGGCCATCGCCCACTCGGAGCGTGCCCAGCAGGGACTGCCAAGACGGTGCGCGTACCATCGGGAGCATGGATCGCATCTTCGACACCATCCGCTCGCTCGGCTTCCGGCGAGGCCCTGACCGTCTCGTCGCAGGAATCGGCGGGGCCATCGCCGAGAAGCTCGGGGCGAATGTCTGGCTCGTGCGGGCCCTGCTGCTCGCATCGTTCCTTCTCCCGGTGCTGGGGGTCGGTGCCTATGTGATCGTCTGGCTCCTGACGCCGTGGCAGGACGGCCGCATTCCGCTCGAGCAGGCCCTGCGGCGCACCTGAGAGCGGCGGGTGCCCTCAGTCCACCACTGCGGCCACGGCTTCGATCTCGACCAGCTGGTCGTCATAGCCGAGGACGGTGACCCCCATCAGCGTGCTCGGGACATCATGGTCTCCGAACGCATCACGCACCACCTCCCAGGCCGCCACGAGATCAGCCTGGGACGATGACGCCACCAGCACGCGCGTGCTGAGGACGTCATCAATCCGGGCTCCTGCCGCGGCCAAGGCGTCCTTCATCGTCGCCACGCATGCCGCCGCCTGACCGGCATAGTCGCCGACTGCGACCGTGGCGCCGTCGGCATTGAGCGGGCAGGCCCCGGCGAGGAAGACCAACCTGGCCTCCTTGGGTGCGGTGGCCGCGTAGGCGTACTCGGCGACGTCGGAGAGGGTGTCAGAACGGATGAGATTCACGGCACTGGGCATAGGACCAGCATCCCAGATCAGACGACCTTGTAGCCTGGGGATGATGGCACGTCCAACCGACGATGGGCCCAGCAATGTCGAAACGACTCACTCTTGATCTGCATGACATCTTCAACAGGAGCCGCGACATCGACCGTGCGCTCACTGAGATCATCGACGAAGCCGAACGCACGAAGGTGAAGACCGTGGAGATCATTCCCGGCAAGGGCAGCGGACAGCTGAAGAAGCGGGTGCTGCGGTTCCTGGACCGCAAGGACGTCAAGGCCAGATATCACCGGGTGGAGAAGGACAGCAAGAACTTCGGGCGCGTGTTCGTGCACTTCAAGCACTGACGAGCCTTGCGCCCGGATGGTGGGGGCGACGGCATCGGCTGACGTGTGGTCGACCGGTCAGCCGACGGCGATCACGTACAGGTCAGCAGAGGAACTCGATGACAACCACGATTGACCTCGACTACCCGTCCTCAGGAAAGTGGCTCGTGGAGAACAGCCCAGCTGACCGAGTGCCGAGCCATGGTACGTCGGTGTTCGCTTCAGCGTACGCCATCGATTTCGCCCCCGTGAGCACCAGCGGGCGCACTGCACCGATGCGTCTTGGATCATTCATCCGTCCAGAACCACCACATCGATTTCCCGGGTTCCGGCGCCCGATCCTCTCGCCGATCGATGGCGTCGTCGTGGCGACGCGCGATGACGCGCCTGACCATGTCGCCCACCGCGGGCTGCCTTCCCTCAGCTACGCACTCTCACAACGCCAGCGGGTGGCCGGCGGATGGGAGAGCCTCGCCGGCAACTACGTGTTCATCGAGTCCGACGGCGCCGTCATAGCCCTATGCCATCTCCAGCAGGCAAGTGTCGCGGTCGGCCCAGGACAGCGGGTCAGCCCAGGAGAGATCATCGCCGGCTGCGGGAACTCAGGGAACAGCACCGAGCCGCATCTTCATGTCCAGGCGGTCGACAGCACGGACATCGGCTCGGCCCGCCCCATACCCGTGACGTTCCGAGGCTCCGTGCCTCACAACCGCGAGACAGTTGACGTTTCCAGGTAGCCGACGCGGGCCCCTCGGGGTCTGACCTGCGCGCATGGATTGTCACGGTGTTCGCCACTTACATTTCCTCATCGCAGGCGGACGCCTCACAACAGGAGCCTGCCGACGGCGTCAGCATCCACCTGCTCAGCAGTGGCGGTCCGTCAGACACTCCAGATGAAGACATCTCAGCCATAGAGCAGATGGCCTTCATCTCCCGAGACCGGGCGGAACAGGCGCTGGTAGATGCCGCTGGTGATGATTCATCAGTCGACCCACGACTGAGGACTCTGGTCCTCGGACGCGAGCTTTCGCACGGTACCTGAGGTGCGCTCACGACCGTCGATGAACGGACCCAAGATCACCGGAGACCAGTGCAGCCGAGGCATGAGAGACCGCAGCGGCGAACCACTCCGACGACTCACACGTCGAGGCGGACGAGCACCGCATTCAGTCACGTCTGGCGATCCGACACACGGCACTGCTCAGCGGCGCGCCAGCCCCTCCCGCACCCGCGCCACGAGCTCGCCGACCAGCCTCAGGCCCTCAATCCTGGCCAGTATCCCAAGACAGCCTACTGGTTGTGTTTTACGATCAGTCACCGCTATCCTCAGACTGATCGTAAAGTGCGATCAGTCAGGAGAGCGCCATGACCACGCCAGCAACGAAGGCCATCCTCGTCCCCGGAGCCTGGATGGGACGTTGGATCTGGCAGCAGTCCGCCGAGCGGCTGCGAAACCGGGGCATCGACGCGGAAGCGATCACGCTCAAGGGGCTCGCATCCGGTCAATCCGATGCAGATATCGCAGAAGTACGCCTCGACGACCATGTCAATCAACTCATCGAACACGTCAGCAGCGACAGCTCGCGGCCTGTCGTACTGATCTCACACTCCTACTCAGGCGTCGTCACATCCTCAGCGGCGGACCGCCTCAAAGACCACGTGGTCGGCCTCATCCATGTCGGCGCATTCATCGCGAAAGACAAGCGATCCCTCCTCGACGACTGGGGCGGGTCAGACGTACAGCGCGCACAGGAGCGGGCAGACATCGAGGCAGCGGGCAATCTGTGGCACGCCCCCACTCGGCAGATGCTCGACTTCGAGACAGACCTCTCCCCCAGTGAGCGAGACCATCTGGCCTCACGCTTCACACCGCACCCAGGGCGAACAATCCTCGACCAGGCCCACCTATCGACCCCTGCAGAATGGCAGCCTTCGACCTATGTCGCTCTCACACCCAGCGGAGGATTCGACGAGGCTTGGAAGGAGGCTCCCCCTGTCGCCACGTCGGCTGCGGGATGGCGGCGCAGGCACCTCGTCAGCGGACATTGGCCCATGGTCTCGGCCCTCGACGCCACGGTCGATCTGCTCGAGGCGGAGTTCCGTCACTACGCTTCCGCGAAGGCCTGAGCAGTGGCTGCAACCGGACGGTCAGGCTGCCCGATCAACCTCGCCGTCGAGCTGTTCGGAGACCGGTGGACGTTGCTGATCCTGCGTGACATCGCCTTCGCACATCGTCGACACTTCCGCGAAATTCTGCGCGGCTCGGATGAGGGCCTGACCAGCAGCGTCCTCGCCGACCGCCTCGACCGACTCGTCGACGCCGGCATCCTCACCCGCGCCGATGACCCGACGCACAAGCAGAAAGCCATCTACAACCTCACTGACAGCGGCATCGATCTCGTCCCCGTCCTCGCGACGATCGGGACCTGGGGCGCAGTACATTGCCCCGCCGACCCCGATAAGGCCGTCATTGCGCGCGAACTGGACTACGAGGTCCCCGCGTCGTGGGCTGCGCGCATGAAGAGTCTTCGAGCCAAGAACGCAACGTGACACCTACGCATACGGGCCCGCTGAAGGTTCAGTTGACTATGAACCGTCCTGGGTCTCGTTCCGCTCCCTATGAGCGGAAAGATATGAACATGCCGAAGAAGTGCAGCCCAGAGTTCAAGGACCGGGCGGTCAGGATGGTCACCGATCATCAACGCGCCGAACAGTCCGGCAACTGGAATGCTCTGGTGGCCGTCAGCGACGCGCTGGGAGGCGTCTCGCCCCACACGTTGCGCAACTGGGTCGAACAATCCCGACTCGCAGCCGAGCAGACCCATCAGGGTCGCACTGATGGTGGAGCTGAGGATCAGCAGGAGCTGGCGAGACTGCGCCGGGAGAACGCCGAACTGCGCCGGGCCAACGAAATCCTCAAGACCGCCTCGACGTTTTTCGCCGCAGAGCTCGACCGCCCCACCACGAGATGATCCGGTTCATCGACGAGTACCGGGGTCGTTTCGGGGTCGAGCTCATCTGCCGCGTGTTCAGCGAGGCAGAAGGTGGGTTCATCACCTCGCGAGGGTACCGTGCCGCCAAGGCCCGGCAGCCCTCGGCGAGGGCGCTACGCGATCGGCTGCTCATCGGAGAGATCACTCGGCTGCATTCCGAGAACTTCGCCGTCTACGGGGTGCGGAAGATGTGGCATGTGATGCACCGGGCAGGCTGGCAGATCGGCCGCGACCAGATCGCCAGGTTGATGCGCGAGGCCGGGGTCAGCGGGGGTGGTGCGCGGGCGCAGGCCGCGTACCACTGTGGCCGCGCCTGGTGCCACCGATGAGCGTCCGGATCTGGTCGAGCGGGACTTCGCCGCCGCAGCGCCCGGGAAGTTGTGGGTTGCTGATATCACCTACGTGCGGACCTCGTGCGGCTTCGTCTATACCGCCTTCGTCACTGATGCTCACAGCAGGCGGATCGTCGGTTGGGCGACACGATCATCAATGACCACCGAGGCACTTTCGCTCGAAGCGCTGGAACATGCGCTGAACACCGCCAGGGATGATTCCGGCCAGAACCTCGGCCATGAACTGGTTCATCATTCGGACCGTGGCTCTCAGGGCGGATTCAATCGGTCGTCGCAACACCGTAACCAGGAGGGTGTTGATGGGCAGACCAGCTGGATGGTTGAAGGAACTCACGGGCCGGTCGGCGATGATCTCGCCGGGGGCTCCGGCGACCCCGCGCAGCGTCGAGCGTCAGTTCTGGAAGGAGATTACGAAGGGGCTCTCCTCTGAGGACGCCGCCGGAGCGGTAGGCGTGTCCCCGGCGGTCGGGGCTCGCTGGTTCCGGCAGGGTGGCGGTATGTCGACGATCGAGCTGACCGAGCCTGGCGGGCGCTACCTGTCCTTTTCCGAGCGGGACGAGATCACGATCCTGAAGGCTCAGAACATCGGGGTACGGCAGATCGCGCGCAGACTCGGCAGGGACCCGGCCACGATTTCGCGGGAGCTACGGCGTAATGCCGCCACTCGGGGTGGCAAGCTGGAATATCGGGCCTCGGTGGCACAGTGGAAGGCCGAGCTGATGGCTCGGCGTCCGAAGACCGCCAAGCTCGTGATCAACCCAAGGCTGAGGGACTACGTCCAGGACCGGCTCAGCGGCGAGGTACGCCGGCCGGATGGCACGATCGTGGCCGGCCCCTCAGTGCCGGTGTGGAAGGGCCGGGCCAAGCCTCACAGGGCCGATCGGCGGTGGGCCACCGCGTGGAGCCCGGAACAGATCGCCAACAGGCTCAAGATCGACTTCCCCGAGGATGAATCCATGCGCATCAGCCACGAGGCGATCTACCAGTCCCTGTTCATCGAGGGCCGGGGCGCGCTCAAGCGCGAACTCGTCGCGTGCCTGCGCACCGGCCGATCGCTGCGGGTTCCCCGGGCCCGGTCGCGGAACAAGCCCCAGGGTCACGTCACCGAGGACGTGGTGATCAGCGAACGTCCTGCCGAAGCCGCAGACCGTGCCGTTCCGGGGCATTGGGAAGGGGATCTGATCATCGGCACACATCGCTCCGCGATCGGCACCGTCATCGAACGCAAAAGCCGGGCCACCATGCTCGTGCACCTGCCCCGGCTCAAGGGATACGGCCAGACCCCGCGGGTCAAGAACGGTCCTGCGCTGGCCGGCTACGGCGCCACGGCGATGAACGCGGCCCTGGCCGCATCGATGACCACTCTGCCCGAGCAGCTGCGTAGAACGCTGACCTGGGATCGCGGCAAGGAGCTGTCTGGACACGCCCAGTTCACGCTGGAGACCGGGACGAAGGTGTTCTTCGCCGATCCGCACTCACCCTGGCAGCGACCCACAAATGAGAACACCAACGGGCTGTTGCGCCAGTACTTCCCGAAGGGCACCGACCTGTCCCGGTGGAGCGCCGATGACCTCGAAGCAGTCGCTCTGGCGGTCAACAACCGCCCCCGGAGAATCCTCGACTGGAAGACCCCGGCAGAGGTGTTCACCGAACAGCTAAAGTTACTTGAATTAGGCGGTGTTGCGACGACCGATTGAATCCGCCCAGTACGTCGCCATCGCCTAGACCGAGAAGCTCGCCGAACACGGGATCAGGCCTTCTGTCGGGACAGTGGGCGACTCGTATGACTGTCAGTCTGTTTCCACCAGGTTCCGCAAGAATCGGGTAGTCCCGGTCGGAGTGTTCTGCCCCATCGTTACGATTGGCCCGCAGGGTGCCTTGGCGTTGATCTGTCGAGCCTCCGGCCGGGCGCGCAGTAACCACTGCCGCCGGATCGGGCGTGACCCAATAGGAGCCTGGAGCAGCCTGGTCAAAGCGTCCCCATGACAGTCCTGTCCACCCGCCGGCGACAGCGTGATACCCACGCTAATCGGCAGGAGGAACAGAAACCATGACTACGACCGAGACCGCCCGTTCCGGGCACGTCATCATCGGGGTCGACACCCACAAGCACATCCACGTCGCTGCTGTGATGGATTCCATCGGCGGGATCCTGGCCACACTCACAATCGCCACAGACGCTACGGGCTATAAGCAGCTGCTGGAGTGGGCAGCCGGGTTCGGCAAGATCATCGGCTTCGGCATCGAGGGAACCGGCTCCTACGGGGCCGCGCTGACCTCATTCCTGAGGCGGCATGACTGCAAAGTCATCGAGGTCGCCCGACCGGATCGCCGGCTACGGCGTCTGAACGGCAAGTCAGACACCCTGGATGCCGAGAACGCCGCCCGGGCCGTACTGGCAGGGTTCGCCACCGCGGTCCCCAAAAGCGCCGACGGGGCTGTAGAGATGATCCGCCAGCTGAAAGTCGCCCACGATACCGCGGTCAAGGACAGGACCGGGGCGATGATCACGCTCAAAGCCATGCTGGTCCACGCTTCAGAATACCTGCGCCGTGAAACAGCCGGGAAGACCCAGAAGATGATCGCTCGCCACTGTGCCACGCTACGCCCACGCGGACTGAACACCCCAGAGGATGCCAACCGCCACGTACTGCGCTCGATCGCCAAGCGTTGGCTCGCGCTCAATGACGAGATCACTGAACTGGAGGCGATGCTCAAGGACCTCGTGGCCCAGCGGGCACCGCACCTGCTGGAGCGATTCGGCATCGGGGTCGACACCGCCGCCGAGATCCTCATCGTCGCAGGCGATAACCCCGAGCGCATCAAAAGCGAAGCAGCATTCGCGAAACTCGCCGGCATCAGCCCCATCCCGGCAGGGTCAGGGAAGACTAGCGGGAAACATCGCATCAACCAAGGCGGACACAGACAGCTCAATGCGGCGATCTACCGCACCGTGATCGTCAGGATGAGATTCCACGAACCAACGATCGCCTACGTTGCCCGCCGCACCGCCGAGGGCAAGTCCAAACGCGACATCATCCGTTGCCTAAAACGCTACGTGATCCGAGAGGTCTACCACCTCGTCAAGACAGACCCCCACACCGGGGTGATCCGCAGTTGACAACTATAGGAGCATCAATGCGCTGGCCGAGACGGTTCACGGACTCTACAAAGCCGAGCTGATCTACTCACAGCCAGCATGGCCCGGACTGGCCGAAGTGGAGTTCGCCACGATGAATTGGGTCCACTGGTGGAACACGCGCCGGCTTCACGAGCATCTCGGCTATCGCACTCCTGCTGAGGTCGAGGCCGAGTACCATGACCACCATCAGCGAGAGGCTGCTCTCGCTACCGCTTGACGGAACGAAACCCAGGACGGTTCAATGAGCTGCTAGCTGGAACCTGGCAGAGGTCTAGCGCGCTCCGTCAGCGGACATCGAAGCTGAGGTGAGTGGCGAGTGGAGAGGCGACGACTTCGGCCTGCCTCAGTGCCAGGGGCGCACCCACGAGATCGAACAGTCGCGTCCCCGATCCCATGATGACGGGCGAGAGATGGATGCGTAGTCGATCGACCAGTCCGGCCACGAGTGCGGTGTCGATGACCTCGGCTCCGCCCATGATGACGACCTCACGGTCACCTGCCAGCCGGCGGGCTTCGCTCACCGCCGCATCGATTCCCTCAGTGACGAAGATGAATCCCTCCGCATGGCGAGTCTCCTCCGGCGCGGAGTGCGTGAGGACGACCACTGGCGGTCGCTCCGGGACATCATGATCGTACGCATAGTTGATCGTGTCGTCCCAGCCGTTCGGGCCGTCGACGAAATCGAAGGTCCGGCGGCCCATGACCACCGCTCCGGCCCTTTCTCCACCCTGCTCGAGGACCTTGCGGTCCTCAGGCGACTCCGCCGAGCGGAAGACCCATTCCTGGATGGCCTCACCGCCGGCGCCCAAGCCGCTCTCACGGCTCGGATGCGGTCCTGTGACATACCCGTCCAGGGACATGCTGATGTCCGCACTGACAAAGCTCATGGCGATCCTTCTCTGGGTCGTGGTTCTGGCAGATGGTGGGCCTGTTGGCTCACTGCTCGACGATGACGTCCTGGCCGTCCTGCACGGCCGCTGCGAGCGAATTGTCGAAGGCACGTGGAGTCATCTCGAGGGAGAGGACTCCACTCGACGTCACGGTGCTCTGCTCGATGCGCATCGCGGAGGCGGGACCGTCCGTGCCGAAGACACGCGAGCCCCCTCCGACGACTGCGGGCGCCACCAGGAAACGGTAGATGTCGACGAGGCCCGCCTCGTGCAGCGTCCGGGCCAGGTGGATGCTGCCGTGGACCTGCAGCTCGAGATCGTCGTCGGCCTCTCTGAATCGGGCGATCTCCTTGAGGAACCCCTCACCGAGGATCGTGCTGGAGTCTTCCCAGACCGTTCCCAGCGGGGACGAGGTGACCACGTACTTGCGGAGATTGTTGATCTTCCAGGCCACGGCATCTGCCGGATCGGTGACGTGGGGCCAGTGGGAGGCGAAGGTGTCGAACGTGCGTCGCCCCAGCAGCAGGGCGCCGCAGCGCTGGTACCACGAGTTGACCGCCTGGCCGCAGCCCTCATCGAAGAACGGCATGAGCCATCCCCCGCGGGTGAAGTCGCCGCGGGTGTCCTCGTCCGCACTGCCTGGACCCTGGCTGACTCCGTCCAACGTGGTGAACAGGTTGATGCTGAGTTTCATGATGGAACGCCCTTCAGGGATCGTCGTGGGATCGGGTTCGTCGAGTCATGCCACGGTGGTGACGTCGTCGAGGGGCACGTGGAACGCCTGGAGAAAGGTCACCAGCTCCGTGTCGGACCCTTCGATCTCGAGTGCACCGGAGGAGATCGCCTCCGCCGGTGAGAGCCGCCCGGCCAGGAGCAGCCTCAGCTGCGGTCCGGCGTGGATGGTCAGATCCGGATCGGATTCGGGAAGACCGGTCTTGATGACGACCTCCTCGCCGTCGACCATGGCCCAGGCCGTCACCGGGCCGGCATGGATCAGATAGGTCCTGGGGGTCGTGATGACCCCGGGCCGGTAGGCCGCCCGCAGCGCAGCGGCCAGCGATGAACTCGTGATGACGTCCTCCGGTGCGGGCACGCTCATGCGCTGGGCCCCCCATCGTCCGAGACTGTCGAGGATCGGCGTGAGCTCGGCCCCGTACCGAGTGAGCGCGTAGAGCACTCCCCGTCCGGGCTGCTTCGCGGGCCGCCGCTCCACGATGTCCATCTGCTCCAGCTCCCGCAGGCGGGTGGTGAGCACGCTCGTCGGAACTCCAGGGAGGCCCTCGTGGAGTTCCTTGAATCGCCGCGACCCCACGCTGAGATCACGCACGATCAGGAGCGCCCACCGCTCCCCCAGCACTCGGGCAGCCTTCGCGAGGCCGCAGAACTGGCCGTAGTCCTTCGTCATGACTTCATAATATGGAGTTGGCTTTGAAATGGCAAGCACTTTTTCAGGGCGGCGACGCCACCAGTTGAGCGACCCGCCCTGCTCTGCACCACACGCCTGGCATGCGGCACACTCGTCCTATGGACGATCTGCGCGTGCCACCGGGGCCCGGAGCGCCCCGCGGCCTCAGAATCCCCGAGGGAGAGCTCATCGAGCAGTTCTCCCGCGCCTCCGGCCCCGGGGGCCAGGGCGTCAACACCACGGACTCACGGGTGCAGCTCAGCCTGGACCTGGGCACGACGACGGCGCTGGACGACACCCAGCGGTCCCGCGCCCTCGACCGGCTCGCCGAGAGGCTCACCGGCACCGTGCTGACGATCAGCGCCTCCGAGCATCGCTCCCAGCGGCGGAACCGGAGTGCGGCGAGGCAGCGCCTCTCCGCCCTGCTCGGTGAGGCGGTGGCCCCCGCCGTCGTCCGCCGTCCGACCCGTCCCACAAGAGGCTCCCGACGTCGACGACTGGACGCAAAGCGCAGACGCTCTGAGACCAAGAGCTACCGCAGGCCGCCCAGGGCCGAGTGAGGTTGCCGACGGATAGACTTCGGCATGGCAGACGATGGGGCGATCTGCCGCGAAGGGAGAAGGAACCATGCGCACGGAACAGCAGGCATTGTCCATCTCACTGGCAGGCGTTCTTATGGTGTCAGCACTGGGCATCAGCTTCGGGCTGGTGTCCGGCTCGTTCGCGATCATCTTCGACGGCATGATCTCGATCGTGGACGCGGTGATCTCCATCCTGTCGATCTGGGTGGCGCGGCTGATCCTCCGCTCCACCACACAGGGCGTCAGTAGGCGGTTCAGCATGGGATTCTGGCACCTGGAGCCTCTTCTCCTCGCCTTCAGCTCACTGTTGATGATGCTGATCGCCGGATACGCGGTGGCTCAAGCCGTGTCGGCGCTCCTTTCGGGCGGCCGGGAGATGGAGTTCGGTCCGGCCATCATCTACGCGGTCGTCGTGATGGTGCTGACCACCGTGTTCGCACTCGTCGAACACCGCGCGAATCGCCGCATCGGTTCTGCACTGGTCGCCATGGACGTCAAAGGCTGGATCATGACCGGCGGCGTCACGAGCGCCCTTCTCGTGGCATTCGTCGTCGGGATCTTCCTCGACGGCACCGACCTTGAGCACCTGACGCCATACGTCGACCCGCTGATCCTGATCATCGTCGCGACGGTGCTGATCCCACTGCCGTTCTCGACGTTCCGGCGCGCGCTGTCCGAGATAGGACTCGCCACACCAGCCCCGCTGCGTCGCGAAGTCGAGAACGTCGCTGAACGGGTGACCGCGGATGAGGGTTTCCTCTCGAGCCATGTGTACACAGCCACGGTCGGACGATCACGCCAGGTGGAACTGGTCTTCCTCGTCCCAGAAGGCCTGCCAGAGCGCCCGCTGGAGGACTGGGACGCCATCCGTCGCGAGGTCACCGACGAGCTGGGGCACGGAGACCCGAACAGCTGGATCACAGTGGCCGTCACGACGGATCCGCAGCTGGTCTAGGCGCAGGCGTCAGAGCCCGGAGGCGGAACCGCGATCATGTGACGACACGAAAGACCCTTCGGCCCTTGCCTCGGGTGAATCCGAATCGCTCACAGGCTGCCAAGAGGTCATCGTCATCGGCTGCCGCGACGGCGACGGCGCCACGAGGCAATGTGCCCATGAGGTTGCGGGTCAGGAGCAGCGCAGACATGCTCGTTCCTGGCCTCTGAGCCAGAGCCGCGACCTGCCACCGCTCCCCCACGGGGGTCTCAGGCCCGGTCGGGGTCGCCGAGAGCGAGCCGGCACTCATCTGCCACAGACCCACGATGAAAGGCAGCCACAGGAGGGCGGCCAAGCCGATGCCCATCGGCCCGTCGTTGCCTACGACCAGGACGAGGGCCGCCATGAAGAGCAGTGCCAGCAGCACTCCTGCGATGATCTCGTGGAGGAGCCGGAAGCGTCCGAAGACGACCATGCCATGGCCATCTGAAGATTCGTAGAGCTGCCGACGCAACGCGGAGAACCCCACGATCAGCAGAGACAGAGGGTACGCCATGATCGCCCCGGGCCGGTGCCGGGTGAAGGCGCGCGCCATGATCCAACTCAGGATGAACACCCGGTGCAGCGGGGCGGGCTCTGCCGCTGGTCTCATGAGGCACGATCCTACTCAACGGCCACGGCGGCCTCAACGATGCCCCCTCACGACACCGGGAAGCGCCGCCGTGCGTTTCAGGCTCCCTGAGCGCGATCTGGGTCAGTCCCCTAAGGGCCAGACCTCGACGACACCGTGTGCGACCGCGCAGGGAGTATCGGCTGCCAGAGCTGCTGCATGGTCAAGGTCCTTCGCCTCGATGATGGTGAACCCTGCGACCGGCAGGTCTGAGCTCATGAAGGTGCCGGGTTGATAGTGGGCACCTGCCCCCTCCGGGTTTCGGACCTGTACCGGTCTCCCCGCGATGCCCATTCGCGCACCGTGCTCGCGCAGTTTCTCGTCATGCGCGTGCGCCCGGCCGCGAACGTCCGGCGCCGTTCTCTCGTACCCGTCGGCGTCGCCATAGCCGATGGCGATGAATGTTGGCATGTGTGGCGCCCTCCGGTCGAAAAACTCGGGCCAGGTCCTTGCCCGTGGGTCACCCTCAGCTCGGTGAGGGCATCGTGTGCCGAGATTCCCGGCAGCCTGATCATGACGTCGTCAGAGTACATCGGCCGGTTGCCCGGTGACGATGGTTGATGGGCGGTATCGGTGCTGCGGATGTTCCCGGACTATGCCGGTATGCCTGGCGAATCTCCGCTGCTCGCTCTCCTCCGTCCGATGCGCAACCTAGCCTAGTAACCGTTAAAAGCCTTTGATACGGTTATTTGGAGTTGCCGCAGAACAGGAGGACATGATGAAGCGCTCAGCGAAGACGAGACACAGGTACCTGGAGGTGGAGGGCCTGCAGCTGCGCTACCGTGAGGCGGGAGTACCCTCGTCGACCGCAGTCATCCTGCTGCACGGAGCCCCGAGCTCATCCCACTCCTTCCGTGAGGTCCTGCCGATCCTGGGCCATCACGCGTACGTAGTTGCACCGGACATCCCCGGATTCGGATTCTCCGATGCACCTGGC
This sequence comes from Nesterenkonia xinjiangensis, assembly GCF_013410745.1. Lineage (NCBI taxonomy): Bacteria > Bacillati > Actinomycetota > Actinomycetes > Micrococcales > Micrococcaceae > Nesterenkonia > Nesterenkonia xinjiangensis. The sequence goes on from NZ_JACCFY010000001.1 coordinate 268,509, forward strand.
GTGGACGAGTACGAGTACACCTACGAGAACCTGTCACACGTGATCGATGCATTGATCGAGGAGCTCGGTGTGCACAGGTACGTGCTGTACGTGACGGACTACAGCACGCCGGTGGGGTATTTCATGGCCACTCGACACCCCGAGCGGGTGCTGGGGCTCGTGGTGCAGAACGGCAACGCGCACGAGGCGGGCCTCAATGAGGGATGGGACTCTGCTCGCAGGTTCTGGGTGGAGCCGACCGCGGAGAACAGGGCCGCCTTGCCGGAATGGCTGACCTTCGAGGGAACTCGAGACACCTACCTCGCGGGCCTGCCTGAACACCTCGCAGAGCTGCACCCGCGAGAGTCGTGGCATCTGGACTGGGAGCGCCTGTGCCGACCGGGCAACACGGAGGTGTACTTCCAGTTCTTCTACGACTACCGCAAGCACGTGGCGCGTTTCCCCGAGATCGCTGAATACCATGCGGCGTTCCAGCCGCCATGCCTGGTGCTCTGGGGCCGCCACGACACTGCGTTCGACATCGCTGAGGTATTCGCGTACCACCAGGCGTTGGCCCATGTCGAGGCACACATCTACGACGCCGGACACTTCCTTCTGGAGACCCACGCCACCGAGGTCGCAGACCTCCTGGTCACCTTCGTCCACGACATACTCGAGCGCACGAGGATGGCCGCATGACTTCTCCTCAGTGGACGATCACCCCGTTGACACAGGAGAACTGGTCCGACTTCGAGGCAGTGATGGGCGAGCGGGGCGGATCACGTGGCTGCTGGTGCATGCACTGGCGACTGAGCATCGCTGAGTGGATGGCCAACAAGGGCGAGGGCAACAAAGCAGCCATGCGCGCCGTGGCAGGAGGTGCGGCGACACCAGGAGTGGTGGGCTCCCTCGACGGTGAACCGCTGGCGTGGTGCTCTTTCGGCGACCGCGCTGACTTTCCCCGGATGCGACGGTCTCCCCTGCTGATGCCGATCGATGACCAACCGGTCGTGTCGCTGGCCTGCCTTCTCCTCAGGAGAGACCGTCGGGGTCAGGACCTGTTGGCAGCATGGATCACGGCGGTGTGCGGCTACCTGGCGGAGACCTCCTCGATCCGGACCGTCGAGGCCTACCCGGTCGAGCCGCCCCATGGCCGGACCGCCGGCCCGGACACCGCGATGACCGGTATCGCCAGCGCGTTCGCCGCCGCCGGTTTCATCGAGGTCGCCCGCCCCTCGTTCGACCGGCCCGTGATGAGGTACCAGCTGCCATGACCGCCACCACCGAGTGGGTCGAGGATCATTTCATCGCTGGAGACTTCGCCCTGGATTTCGCCAACACCGTCTTCCGTCGCCGGCCAGAACCAGGCGCGGACCTGTTCACCGACACCACTGCGCTCAACGCCTGGCTCGCCCGCACAGGCTTGCTGCCCGCATCTGAGGAGCGGGGTGGCGGAACCACGGAAGCCGATCTGGCGGACGCCTGTGCGTTGCGTGCACTGCTCTGGACGGTCTTCGACGCGCAGAAGGACCATCAGACGATCCCCTCAGGCGCATTCACAGAACTGCTCGGGACAGCCCGTCACGGGATTGAGGACCTGAGCATCCACCCTGACGGAACCACCACGCCACTCACGGCGCAGGGCGCTTTCGCCACCGTGGCGCTGCGTGCCATCACGCTGATACTCAATCCACCAGCGCAGACCATTCGCGCCTGTGACCGATGCGGCTGGTTCTTCATCGACTCGTCACGAGGCCGTCGGCGTCGCTGGTGCAGCATGAAGACCTGCGGAAACCAGGCCAAAGCCGCCCGCTATCGGTCGGCGAACGCACAGGATGGCTGAAGGCCGGTGCCGTCGTCGCCACGGCGAGCAACCCAGACTTCCCGTGAAGCCAGATGAGGTCTTCCCCTGACACGCAGGTGCTGGTGCGCCGGCTGGCGGACCTGGACAATCTGATGCCGACAGTGGTCTTCTTCTAACTATGTTAGGTAAAACTACGCGTGATAGACAGGCCGAGCGTCGTGAGGCGACTCGGGCAGAGATCATTGAGGCCGCCTGGGACATGACACGAGAAGTAGGGCTGGCACAGATCACGCTGCGCGGGGTGGCCGACCGAGTGGGCATGCGGGCGCCGTCGCTCTACACGCACTTCGACTCGAAGAACGCCATCTACGATGCGATGTTCGGCCAGGCCTGGACCGAGTGCCTCGCGCATTTCGAGTCACTCAAAGACCAGGCGCCCGCCGATGCGCGTGAGGCGCTCCGGTTCACCGCGCGCACCTTCTTCGACTTCGCGGTCAGAGATCTGGCCCGTCATCAGCTGATGAACCTCCGAACGATTCCCGGTTTCGATCCCAGCGAGGAGAACTACGCCCCTGCGGTCGCCACACTCGATCTGGCACAAGAGCTCTTCCTCAGACACGGCATCACCGCCACGGAGGATCTGGATCTGTTCACGGCACTGATAGGGGGCCTGATCGACGCGCAGCACGCCAACGATCCGGGAGGCGACCGATGGGCCCGCCTGCTCGACCGTGCTGTGGACATGTTTGCCGACCACCTCGATCTGCCTTGAGCCCACACGCATCCACATCCAGCACCAAGGAGCAGTCATCATGGGCCCCACTTCGCAAACACCCACTGCCAGAGACAATGCACGACGTCCTCAGCTTGACCGCGATTCCGCGATGCGACTGGCCACCACCGAGTATGCGCGCGTCTCTGAACTTCTGGACCGGCTGACTCCTGAACAGTGGTCTGCCCAGACCGACTGCCCCGCGTGGGACGTGCGCGCGATGGCCGGTCACATGCTGGGTATGGTCCAGATGGTCGCGTCAGTTCCCGAACTCATGCGTCAGCAGTTGACCGCCACCCGCCGGGCGAAGCATCAGGGCGGCTTCCAGATCGACGCGCTCACAGCTTGGCAGGTGGAGAAGAACCTCACCCTCACTCCTGACGAAGTCGTCAGTGAATACAAAAGACTGAGCCCCCGGGCGGTGAGAAACAGGCGCCGAGCACCGGCCTTCCTCCGAAATCGAACGATGCAGGACGAGACAGATGGTCAATGGACCTTCGGCTATCTCCTCGACGTGATCCTCACCCGTGACCCCTTCATGCACCGGATCGACATCAGCCGCGCCACGGGGCTGCCGATGGTTGCCACTGCGGAGCACGAAGGGACCATCGTCGACGACGTCGTGCACGAATGGGCACAACGCCACGGCGAGCCGTACACCCTGGAGCTCAGTGGACCCGCGGGCGGACATTGGCAGGCCGGGGATGGTGACCGCATCGCCCTGGACCCGTTCGAGTTCTGCCGCGCAGTCAGCGGACGCATACCGGGGACCGCCGGGCAGCTCGCAACAGAGGTCCCGTTCTGAACCTCCCGGACACGGGTCTTCAGGTAGAGACTCAGCCTGGGGTGTCGGGGTGGAGTGCGACGCGACCACGTCGCCAGCTCGAGAGACCCCTGCTTCCCTGTGGCACGAGACGGGATGCTGCCCTCACGTGCAGATTCCGTCGAGGACAAACGTGGTTCGGCGATCGTAGTCCGCCCGGGGCGGCCGCCCACCATACTTGAGAGCAAGGGCGTTGTGTAGGGTCATCGCCTGAAAATCTCCGGGTGTGAACCCGTCGGCCAGGACGCCGGCGGCATGCCCCTCCTCGACCAGGTCGTCATGGAATCCCCCTGCCACCTGACAAAGCGCCATGAGCGCTTCCGAGTCAGGAAACTCCTGCAGCAGGACGTCGTTGACTGCTGGCAGTCGGTACTGAAGCTCCCGCAAACCACCGACGTAGGCCCGAATCCGCTCGCCGACATCAGGGACCGGCCGCACCCGTTCGATGAGACCTCTCATCTCCTCCGCGACGAGGACGTCGATGACCGCGTCGATCAGTCCGACCCGCCCCCCGAATCTGTTGAAGATGGTTCCCTTGCTCACGCGGGCGGCCGCCGCGACATCCTCGAGCGGCACGGACAGACCACGTTCACGGAACACATCCATGGCCGCAGCGCTGATGCGGTCGACGTTGCGGCGCGCATCGGACCTCAGCGTCGGGGAGGTGTCTGCCTCGGTCACCATCAGCCTTCCTCGTATGGGTCTCGTCAACTTGACCATGCAAGTCAATTTCATGCACGATGATACCCGACAGAAACTTGACTATGCGAGTCAACTTCACTGTCGGGGTGTGCCTCAGCTCCCCGACCCCCGACGAAAGGGCACCACCATGATCATCGTGACCGGAGCGACCGGGGTCCTCAACGGGGCCACCGTGGACCACCTTCTGCAGCGGGTCCCGGCAGAGCAGATCGGCGTCAGCGTCCGTGACCCATCGCGCGCCGAACATCTGGCGCGACGCGGCGTCCGGGTGCGCGAGGGCAGCTACGACGACCCTGAGCTCCTGCGTCACTCGTTCGCCGACGCGGAGCAGGTGCTTCTGATCTCCTCCAGTGACGTCGCCGCCGACGTCGTCGCCCAGCACCGAGCCGCGATCGACGCCGCCGTCGCGGCCGGAGCAGAGCGAATCCTCTACACCAGCACCTTCGGAGCCGGCTTCGACACGCCATATCCCCCGCTGGCGATCCACGCTGCCACGGAGAAGCATCTCGCCGACTCCGGGGCCCCGTGGACCGCCCTTCGCAACGGCTTCTACGGAGACCTGGGCGCGCTGCTCGGCCCGTGGCAGGACACAGAGAGGATCGCCAAGCCCGCCGACGGCCCGTTTCCGTGGGTGGACCGGCGTGACGCAGCGGAGGCTGCGGCCGCGATCCTCAGCGGCGACGCCGTATTCGACGGCCCTGTCGATCTGATCCCCCTCAAGCCGGTGGCCCTTGCGGACTTCGCCGCAGCCGCCTCCGAGCTCACGGACCGCCGCATTGAGCGCGTCGTCGTCGACGACGAGACATGGGTCGCCGACGCGGTGGACGCCGGCATGCCGGAACCGGCCGCCCGCTTCACCCTGTCGATGTTCCAGGCCACGCGAAACGGCTACTTCGCAGACCCCGACTCCACGCTGACCCGACTCCTCGGCCGGACTCCGCGCAACGTCACCGATCTGCTGAAGGAGCAGATCGGCCAGTGACGAGATGCCGCTGCGGCGAACGGCAGGGCTCTACCCCTGAACCACGGGGGCCATCTCCTCGATGCGGCCCCCGAAACCGTCACGCGCATGGAAGCGGGTGCATCACTCGACGGCGTCCCGCGCCGCCCAGGACAGCTCGTAGTCCGGTAACACCTTGAGGAGCTCACAGCCGCCGGGCCGTGGTCATCGTCGGACACCGAAGGCACGCGCGATGAGGCGATCGAACACCCGATCCGGGAGGACTCTGCTGAGCGCTATCGCCGGGGCCGATCCGCGGCCGATCGCATATCGGGACCGTGGACGGCGCGCACCCGCAGCCCTGACGATCCCTCGTGCAACGACCTCGGGATCGGAGGCCGCGCGGAAGTCGGGGCGCGCGCTGGCATCGAGAGTCTTCGCGACGGCTTCCGCCTGCCGGGCATACGGGCCGGAGCCTGAGGCGTGGCGAACCTTCTCAGCGGCGATCGAGCCCCATGCGGATCGGATCGAGCCGGGCTCGATGACGACGACGTCGATGCCGAAGGGGGCGAGCTCGAGTCGCATCGCGTCACTGAGAGCCTCGACGGCGTACTTGCTGGCGTGATACCAGCCGCCGAGCGGGGTGACGAACCGGCCTCCCATCGAGCTGATGTTGATGATCGTCCCGGACCCGCGCGCACGCATCCCCGGCAACACCAACTGGGCCATTCGAGCCAGGCCGAGGACGTTGACGTCGAGCTGTGCCTGAGCCTCTGTGAGGGGCACATCCTCCACGGCTCCGTACGAGCCGTATCCGGCGTTGTTCACCAGGACGTCGATCCCACCTGACTCAGCGACGATCCCCTCGACTGCCCGGCGGGCTGAGGCCTCGTCGGTGACGTCGAGCGTGACCGTATGCACCCCCGCCTCTTCGAGGCCAGCCATCTTGTCGGCACGACGTGCCGCGGCGTAGACCGTGAATCCGGCGTCGTGCAGCTGCCGGGCCGTGATCTCGCCGATGCCTGAGGACCCACCGGTGACGAGCGCGACGTCGCCACCCATGTCTTGCTCCTCCCACTGGGCCGGCCGCCCGTCGCGTACCAGCGAGCCCTAACCTAAGAGATTGGCGATCTGCGGTCAATGGACCGTCAGCGTCAGCTCTGAGCGCCTCCGCATGGAGCTTGTAGCCTGGTCACAGCGACACGTCGAACACCGATCCGACCCAGGTGGGGCACCCCACGACCTGTGGGTGGGGCTCAATGTGCGTCAGCACGCTGAGCTGAGACCACGCCGAGGAGCACCGATGCGACTCAAGCTGGACCTGCACGAGATCTACAACAAGGGCCGGGACATCGACCGCGCGCTTGCCGACATCCTCGACGAGGCCGAGCGCACCAAAGCGAAGACCGTCGAGATCATCCCAGGAAAAGGCAGCGGGCAGCTGAAGAAGCGCGTGCTGCGCTTCTTGGACCGCAAGGACGTCAAAGCCCGCTACCACCGGGTGGAGAAGGACAGCAAGAACTTCGGGCGAGTGTTCGTGCATTTCAAGCACTGACGGCGTCGCCCTGACCTCGGCGGCACCATTGCCGTCCGTGGCGCGACGCGCCCCCACGATGAACGGGCACCCGACCACATCCGTCGCGGTGCACTGTAACCAGCGGCACACACATTGAGGCAAGCTGACCTTGCACCTATTCCCACAGGCAAGCTAGGCTTGCTTCATGGTTGCTGACATGAAGATCCGCCGAACCCGCGCTGTTCTCCTGTTCATCCTGATTGCTGGCCTCGCCCTCGGAGCGTTCGGGCTGATGATCGGGATCGGTCTGCCAGGGCTCATTCTGAGCGTGACGGGCTGGATCGCCTTCATCCTCGCCATCGTCTGGCTCCTCGTCAGTGCACTCACCAGGCCCGCAGGCCCATCTCATGGCACGGCCTGGCGGCCGGCCGACCGGGACTGACCCGATGGGCGCTCAAGACCCGCAGCTCGCACTTGAACTGTCGAAACTCGTCGGTCGCCTCGGGGAGACGGCGGACGGAACAACACGCGAACCCTCGGAAGCCGAACGCCTGCTGCAGTCCGTCAGTCATTTCGGGGACTTGGCTCGGGTGAGCTCTGATCTGCAGGCCGAAGCCGTCCGCTCTGCCCACGAAGCAGGCTTGAGCTGGGCGCGGATCGGGAAGCACCTGGGCATCTCTCGCCAGGCCGTCCAACAACGCTTCGACCCCAGCTACCACGAGGACGAATCGGACGCCGACGGGACGAGGACCCTGGGTCCGGTCTCTCGCGTTGAGGAGCTGGACCACCTCAATGCAGCTGGAGCTGAGGGATGGCGGCCCATACGTTCGCTTCATGGCCAGCACATCATGCAACGCGACCGGAGGCACTGGGAGGTGCGACGAGTCTCTGTACTCACCGCTGGCAGCATGCCCTCTGAGAACGACGGGTGGCGGGCAGCCACCACTCGTTTTCCCGACTGCTTCTACATACGCGAGGTCAACTGACAGCACTCCGGGCACGAAAAGCATGCGCCGTCGTCTCAACGACGAGGCCCATCGCATAGGCCCACTTCTGCCTCATGTGCTGATGCGCACCACGGCTACACCCTGCATGGGGCCCGCCTCGTTGCCGCGCGAATAAACGCCTGGCGGCGGTCGTCGAAGGGGCAGCACGAACCGCCGGAGGCTGCATCCCAGGGAGCGAGCCCCCAACCGAAGGGAGCGAGGGGGTCCGGCATTTCTCGCTGCGATGCCCGAGGCGCAGACCTGAGGCAACCTGATGTGGCGCACGGGTACACCGTCCGTGGGACAGCGCAGGAGAGCGTGTCACGTGCCTCTGGCGATCCCTTCAGTCGGCGTGGCCGTGCGGGGCCGGTGGTCCGCTGCAGGATCGCCATGTAGTCGACGTCGCCCAGCCGTCGTCCACCTTCAGGCCTGCCGCTCGGTGCCCTCGTGGACGAATCCGACGTTCTCGTCGACGTGGCAGGCCCGCGGGTTGACGTCAAAGACCTCCAGACCGATTCTGTTCAGTCCCAGCGCCCCCCGGCCGGCATCACCCGGCCACCCGAGGCCCAGCCCACGGTCCGTCAGACAATCCGAGCATCGGTCCGCGACCCAGGACCTATAGATCCCCCAGAGCCTCTCCGGGGAAAGCCGGGCAGCGGACCGATGCTGGAGTGTACCGACCCGGTTCACAGGGTCGGCTTGTGCGAAACGAGCGCACCGTCGTCAGGGTGGGAAGTGAGGCATGAGGCTCGTCCAACCGACGCTCAGTCGACCACCGAACGAACGATCTCCACGATGCGCCTCTGGGTGGCCTCATCCACAGTCTCGAAATACCACGCAGCCGGCATCAGTGCCCCATCCTCGCCACCTGCCGGCCTGAAGGGTGCCTTCTCGGTGATCGCCAGATTCAAACGCTCGTCGTTCCGCAGGGTCACGAGTGCGGGGGTGCTCGCCGCCTTCGCGTAGGCAGGCATTCCGTACCAGATCCGCGGCTTCAGAGTAGGGGCCGCACTCACGATGATGTCGTGCACCTGCCGCACGACTGATCGCCGGGGCTCGTCCATCTTCGAGATCTTGTCGATCACCTGCGAGAGGTTCTTCTCGTCCTTCGACAACATGGCACATCCTTTCGTCAGCCGATGTCGGGCATCGGCGGAATGAAGTTGGCGCATCAGTGCGCCGCACCCCATCCGGACGTGTCCTGAAGTCCTCAGGCCTCTCCGCGATGATTCACGTGGTCGTCACGTGGAAGCGCAGTCGGTGGCGCGTACCACCATGACCAGGATACTTGACGTGCAGAAGACCACCCAGCAGACAATGCAGACGACGTCACACGTTAGAGCGGAACTCCACCGAGTTCCGACACGTACGACCATTTGCCCGTCACCGTGCAGGCGGGACCTCCGTGTCCGACAACAGCCAACCGCGCAGGGCACCAATCCACTCATCGAAAGCGTCAAGATGCGCATCGTGGCTCCCCGCCGATAAGTCGATGCGCTCGGTCCCTAAACGACGCCGAACCAACTCGTCCTTATCGGAATCGCTGAACATCCCGTTCTTCGCGAACATCGCGAGCGTCGGAGTCCCCAGAGACTCCCACTCGTCCCAGCGCGGCTCGTTCACGGCCTCGATCGTGCGCTGCATGACGTCGGCGTCGAAGCGCGGTCGCAGTCCACCGTGGGTCACCTCAAGGTCAGCGATCCACGCATCGACGATCGCACCCGATCCGAGGAAGGTACGCGCCTCGTCCTCGCCGGTGAACGGCACAGGCCACGACGCGAAGTACTCTCCCAGCCCGACGGCCTCCCCCGGATCGTCGCTGCCGGCGACATGCCCTTCGAGCATCACGAGCCGTTCGACGAGTTCCGGGCGCGCCGCGGCCGTGAGGAACGCCGTGTGCGCGCCCATCGACTGACCGACGAGAATGCACCGCTGCCCCGGCGCGTACTGCTCGAGGACCTGGACGACGTCGTCGACGAAGGCCTCGCGCGACAGGTCCGCCGGTCGCCGAGTACTGAGCCCGTGCCCGCGCTGATCGATGAGCAGTACACGGAAGGCGTCACTCAGCGCCCATGCCGTCGGAAGCATCTCTCGGGAGCTCCCGCCAAGGCCATGAAGAAGCACCAACGGCGGGCCGTCGCCGCCGAACTCGGCCACGGCGATCGACTCGTGTTCACTCACGCGAGAGTCCAAGGGTCGACCAGCTCAATGCCAGTATGCGCGAAGTCCTTCGCGTTGCGCGTCGCGCAGGTCGCGTCGTGGGTCAGGCAGATCGCGGCGATCTGCGCATCGGCCGTGCTGATCGGGGCTCCCGCGTTCTCTCGAGCCAGGAGCACGTCGGCATAGCGGTCGGCCGCCACGTCATCGAACGGCAGCACAGCGCGACTGCCCCGGTACGGCTCGACTGCTGCGTGGATGCGTTTGGTCAACTCATCCCTGCGCCGACCGTCCGGGACTCGCCGCACACCTGCCAACAACTCGGCAAGCGTCACGGACGTAATCGCAACATCACCCGTCAACGACGCGAGCCAGTCCACCACGTGTACCTCCGGAGCCGGCCTGAAGATCTCCGAGATGACGTTCGTGTCGAGGACGATCACTCGAACTCGACCGCCCGCGCGACGTCATCGCGCACCGGGACCTGCAGGTCTTCGACTCCGCCGACTTCCTGCACGGCAGACAACAGCGCCATCCCGATGTGCGGCCACCGCGCCGCCTTGGTCAAGATGTCGCGGACCTCCGCCTCCATGGACCGACCATGCTCCTTCGCCTGCGTGGCGAGTTGCTGCTTCACAGCGTCGTCGAGACCTCGAACGATGATCGATGACATGAGAGACCACCTCCTTTGCTATCAATCATGATAGCGCCACCCGGAGTGAGCACACCAGAGGTTATGGCACTGCCCTGCTATGACACCGCCCCGGCCGCCTCGTGTCGAGACGTCCGGGGCGGTGTGCGACTCCGAGGTCGCAACGAGTCACACGTTGAAGCGGAACTCCACGGCGCGCCCACACGTAGAGCCATCTGCGACGCTGGTACACCGCCCTCGTTCATAATCGAGACATGACGACAACTGTCGAGCACGCAGGGGACCCGCTCCACCCCGATCACGAGAAGTATCTCCTCGAGCTCGGCAAGGCAACGTACGCAGCGGCGGGGCTTGCCGGAATTGCGTTCGACGTCTTGCGCATTCACAGCGGCATATCCTCCAGTGCCCTGTATAGCGACCCGCTCGGCACGCTCGAGAATCGACTACGAGGCAGCCGCGTCGATCTCGAAGGCATAGACGAGTTCATCGAGCTACTGCACGATGCGCGCCTCTTGCGAAACGACCTCATGCACGCTCTGCCAGTGAAGCACGGCCTCCACCGACGCATGAGGAAGGACCTCGGCTACGTGAAGAATTTCTTCGATGTCGAGTCGCTGCGTACAGCACGGAAGCTCTTCGAGAGCGCAAGAAGAACAGGCAATCGTGTCCTGTACTCGGATGACGGAGAAGCGGTCAGACGCTGGTACACGCGCTGAAGTTTGCGTGCCGATCCGCAGTTCCGACCAGGGGCTTTCAGGAGAACTGGCTCTTCAGATAACCTGTTGCGGATCAGTCTCCGCTCCTACCGGCTGTCCTGGTGTTCCAGGCTGTCGACAACGACTCAGTCGAACGGACGGATGCGCAAGCTTGGTCTAATGCAGACCAGATGGCAAGTCTTGCACCCGCTCCAAGCCCATCACGGGCAGAGGCGGGCCCCACTCGTAGGTGTGCGGCCGATCGGAACGCATCAACCCCTACCGGAAATCAGCCACGTTCCGGCGCTTCACCCGTGGAGCGTGATACAAGGTGCCCAGAGCAACGGCCGCCAGCGCTATCGCAAATACCCCGACCATTCCTGCAGCAACCATGAATAGCCAGAACAGCACGGGCTTCGCCACGAGGGCGAAACCAGCAGAAACTAGACCGTAGACCCTTCAACCGCCCACGAACGCGACGAAGACCAGCGCGGCAACGTTGCCTCCGTCTAGTTGGCGAGTCAGACGGTGCGTCTGCCGATCCTTGAGCACCTGTGCCTCACTCGCGAGGAGCGCGTCCAAGTGAGCGATTGCACCAGCACTCCCCTCAAATTTCTGCCGGATGTCCACATGCACGACGATTCGCCTCGCAAGTCGACCGCTGATCTCGCCCTGCAGCAACGAGCAACAACGACGGTCAAGATCGCGACCGAGATCGCGCTCCACAACTGGATCACTAGAGCTCCAGACGTCGTTGCGCCCTCGCCCCAAGTGCCCCATCGGAAGCTGTTTGCGAACGCGTCAGTCCGCTCCTTGAGACTCCTTGGCCCCCATCATCATCTCGTAATGAGCATAATGATTAGACTTCTCGAAAACATGCCTAAACGTATCCAAGTACACATCCTGGGTAATTTGACTCGGAGAATAATGCAGGTTCTCGAACACCCCATGCGACCCCTCATTGAACCAATTGAATAGTGACCGCAAAACCGGCCGCTCCGCCGGATCCAAGAACTGGACGATCTCATCCTCCCAAATTCCGCCCGCGATTCGGAAGTAATTCTCCAGGATTCTGCGAAGGACGTTCTCCAGGCCAATGACGCTCATCTGCACACCCTGCGAGGCTCGTCGAACTTCCGACCAGAGGCGTTCGTACTCGGTGCTAACAGGGTTCTCGGCGTACGCCTCGATGACATTGGCATCGGTCAGACTCTTCCTGATCACATGGTAACGGCGACCCGAGCCCTCTTCCTTATGCCTGACCTGAGTTACCTCCTTGTGGAAGTACACGTTGTGCGTCAGAACGATTACCTGCGCCACGTGATCAGTCTTGGATAGCGCTCGGTTGATGAGGTCGCGAACAAGCGTACTTACAATGAAGAGGACGTCACTGTCCAGGCTGGAAATCGGGTCGTCGATCACCGCCAGAATCTTCCCCGATGCTGCAGTTTCCTCTCGCCCGTTGAGTAGGAAGTAATAATATAGGAAGGCGATGAACGTTCGCTCTCCCTCACTAAGGGAATGTTCGTCGAGTTGCACACCGTTGCGCGCGAGCATGTAGCCATCATCGAGCTCATCAGAGTTGACGATGTGGAACGAGGTGAATCCCGATCGCTTGAGAAGTCGGTTAATCTCATCAATCACTGGTTGCGAAGATTCGACGGAACGTTGCAGATGGCGTACATCCTCATCGAGTTTGCCAATTGCCGCCGACGCCTCTTCCTTCCTCTTTAGTGTGCTATCGACACCCCTCTGCAGACCAACGGACTTCTGCTTGTAGGCCTGGAGCTCTTCACTGAGGAGAACGTCGGCCAAGTAGGTCCAGCACTTGGCGGCCAGCTTGGGCTTCTCTTCTTTTTGCGACTCGACCAGTCGATTGTGTGCGTCGATCTTGGTATTCGCCTCGCTGATGACGGCGTTGAGAGCGTCAATCGGAGCGTTCGACGCGGAGACCGCCACTGGCTCAGACGCCGCTCCCAGCTTCTGCTCGAGCAGTTTTTCATTGACACCATTGATGGTGTTCAACGATCCGAGGGCCTTCTGGTAGGCAGCCTCATCGAGGTAGCTGATGGACTCCGCGCTCCAGTCCTCGATGACCTCTACAAGGGACCGGACCCAGAATGAATAGGCTTCTGCCAAGCGCTTCAGCTCTTCGAGCTGCTCTGTGTACCGGTGATCAAACATGGCCTCAAGCTGCTTGGCGAGGTCTTCCGGTGCCTTCTGTTGGCAGAATGGGCAGAGCCCCTCTGCGTTGTGCAGGTGCTGGCGTCCGGCCTGAACCCAGTCCTCGCTTCCCAGCCTCTCTACAAGCTCGCTAAGCGAGACTTCAGAACTGCCCACGATCTTTTGATCCAGAAGAGCTGAACCGTCGTGTTCGCTCCACCGGAACTCGCCGATCTCGGTGAGCCGGGCACGGGATGTCGCTCCCGAGTCGAATACTGCCTCGGCTTCAGCGAGAAGATCCTCGAGCTCGGGCAGGGATTCGGACTCGCTCAGCGATCCTCGCTCGAGAAGGCGCGTCACAAGCATGTCCTTGTTCTTGTCTACGCCTCTTTGGCCGGTGAAGGCAGGCAACAAGGTTGTGTGTTCGTCGACGAGTGCACGATACTTCTTCCACGCGGCAGTTCTTAACGCCCCTTGGGCGTCTGCCTGGCGTTCTTCTGCGTCTTTGTGGCTGGTCTGAGCGCGCTCGTACCTGTCGACGGCCAGCGCGCGCTCGCCTCCAGGCTTCTCGATCTCGTCAAGGCGATTCTGGGCATCGACGCTGTTCTCACCAAGGACGAAGACACCGGGAATCCTGTTGGACTCTCGCAGTATCTGGTCCACGAGGTCTCTGTTGTAGACCCGGATCGTCATTTCGGCACCAGCCTGCCACTCCGGTTCGAGTTCCAGAGAGCCGTAACCAGCGAAGGCTCGGCTGATCGTCGTCTTCCCAGATCCGTTGGGGCCGTAGAAGAAACTTGCGGGTTTCAAGTCGGTGATCGGAAGCGGACTGTCTCCAAAACAGGTGCCGCCGACAATCTTCACCTCCCGTAGCATGAAAGCACCGCCCCCACCGACCAGGGGTCCACTCGCCCGCAGAGAGCGGCGTCGCCGAGCAGACGGCAACACGAACCTGCACCCCGGGTCGCCACGACGTTTTCTTGGGCCATATTCGTTCCTCCTCGAGTGCTACGAAAGTGGCTACCGGGCGGCGTGTCGCTACACTATTCTGTAGCAGACACTAGGCTTCTGACCTGGCGTTTACACGTTGAAACGAAACTCCACCACGTCGCCATCCTTCATCACGTAGTCCTTGCCCTCCATGCGGACCTTGCCAGCGGCCTTGGCGTCGTTCATGGTACCGGCTGCGGTGAGGTCCTCGAAGGAGACGATCTCTGCCTTGATGAAGCCCTTCTGGAAGTCGGTGTGGATCACACCGGCGGCCTCGGGGGCGGTGTCGCCCTTGTTGATCGTCCAGGCACGGGCTTCCTTGGGACCTGCGGTGAGGTAGGTCTGCAGGCCGAGGGTGTCGAAACCGACGCGGGCCAGCTGGTCCAGGCCGGACTCCTCCTGGCCGTTGAGCTCCAGCATCTCGCGAGCCTCCTCCTCGGAGAGCTCCACCAGGTCCGCTTCCAGCTTGGCATCCAGGAACACGGCCTGGGCCGGTGCCACGAGCTCGGCGAGCTCCTGCTGGCGTTCGGCAGAGTTCAGCACCGCCTCATCCGCGTTGAAGACGTAGATGAATGGCTTGGCGGTCAGCAGCGAGAGCTGGGCCAGCTGATCCATGTCCAGCTTCTCGGACTCGATGGCTGAGAAGATCGTGTCGCCGCGCTCCAGGACCGTCTGGGCGGCCAGGTAGGCGTCGAGCTGGGCCTGCTCGGCCTTCCTCTGCTTGACCTGCTTCTCCAGCTTCGGGACCGCGTTCTCCAGGGTCTGCAGATCCGCCAGCACCAGCTCGGTGTTGATGGTCTCCATGTCAGAGGTGGGATCCACCTTGCCGTCCACGTGGATGACGTTGTCGTCCTCGAAGACCCGCACCACCTGGGCGATCGCATGGGCCTCACGGATGTTTGCGAGAAACTGGTTGCCCAGCCCCTCCCCCTCCGAGGCGCCCTTGACGATGCCGGCGATGTCCACGAAAGAGACGGTCGCCGGCAGGATCCGGTCCGAGCCGAAGATCTCGGCAAGCGTGTCCAGGCGCTTGTCAGGCAGGTTCACCACCCCGACGTTCGGTTCGATCGTCGCGAACGGGTAGTTCGCCGCGAGGATCGTCTGCCGGGTGAGCGCGTTGAAGAGTGTCGACTTGCCCACGTTGGGGAGTCCCACGATTCCGATAGTCAGTGCCACGGTCACCCAACCTATCGCGCGCGGTCATGCCGAAGCGACTCGAACCGCCCATGCGGTGCGGAGAGCGTTCTCCGGAACGTGGACCGGGGACAGGGGATCGCGGCCCCGATAGGATCACACCACGTCGGACACCAGATGAGACGACAACACACACCGCACACGCACTTCTGGGCATGTTTCAAGGGAAGGACACGTCATGGCAGCCGCCACGGATCACTCGCCCGCCGACGCGGAGAAGGAGGGCGGATCAGGCACCGGGGGGCGCCTGAAGAACTCCAAGCTCAACCCGCCCGTCTTCTTCGGCGCAGCGGCGATCATCGTCGCTTTCACCATCTGGGCCTGGCTGGCCCCGGACACGGCCTACACCACTCTTGAGGCAGTCTTCCTGTGGATCGGCGAGCACCTCGGCTGGTACTACATCCTCACCGCCGGCGTCGTGGTCGTCTTCGTCCTGATCGTGGCGTTCTCCCGCGTGGGCCGCACCAAGATGGGTCCAGACCATTCCACCCCGAAGTACAACCTCTTCACCTGGACGGCGATGCTCTTCGCCGCCGGCATCGGTGTGGACCTCATGTTCTTCGCCATCTCCGGTCCGGCCACAAACCTGACCACGGCCCCCGGCAACGAGGTGGGCTCCTCCCAGGCCACCGAGATGGCCGTGCTGTGGACGCTGTTCCACTACGGCATCCCCGGCTGGGCGATGTATGCGCTGATGGGCATGGCGTTCGGGCTCTTCGCCTACCGCTACCACATGCCTCTGAGCATCCGCAGCGCGTTGTACCCCATCATCGGCAAACGCGCCCAGGGCGCCGCCGGGCACGGCATCGAGATCGCCGCCGTCATCGGCACCATCTTCGGCATCGCCACCAGCCTCGGCATCGGCGTGGTCTTCCTCAACTACGGCCTCGAGCTGCTCTTCGGCATCCCGCAGGGCACCGCGGCACAGGTCGGGCTCATCATCCTGGCCGCCATCGTGGTCACCTTCTCCACTGTCTCCGGCGTCGACAAGGGCATCCGCCGCCTGTCGGAGCTGAATGTGATCTTCGCGGTGCTCCTGCTGCTCTACGTGCTGATCGCCGGTCACACCACCGATCTGCTCAACGCCCTGGTGAAGAACATCGGTGACTTCGCCGCCTACTTCCCCTCCATGCTGCTGGACACCTTCGCCTACGACCCGCCGGAGGGTCAGTGGCTCGAGTGGTGGACGCTGTTCTTCTGGGCATGGTGGATCGCCTGGGCGCCGTTCGTCGGGCTCTTCCTGGCACGCATCTCCCGGGGCCGCACCCTGCGGCAGTTCGTGGTCGGCACGCTGATCATCCCCTTCGGCTTCATCCTGCTGTGGATCTCGATCTTCGGCAACGGGGCCATCTGGGAGTTCATCTCCGGCAACACCGAGTTCCTCACCGCCGCGGTCGAGACCCCAGAGTCGGGCTACTACATGCTCCTCGAGCAGTACCCCGGTGCCACCTTCACCATCGGCCTCTCGGTGCTGACCGGCCTGCTGTTCTACATCACCTCCGCGGACTCCGGGGCCCTGGTGATGTCCAACTTCACCTCCAAGGCGGAGAACAGCACCGACGACGGCGCCCCCTGGCTGCGGATCTTCTGGGCCATCGCCACCGGTGCCCTCACCCTGGCGGTCCTGATGCTCGACGGCGTCTACACGCTGCAGATGGCCACGGTCATCATCGGGCTTCCGTTCTCGGTGGTGATGTACCTCCTCATGCTGGGCATCTGGCGGGCTCTGCGCGTGGAGGGCTTCAACCAGGCGTCCCAGGAGGCCTCCCTGCCCTGGATGCTCTCCGGGCGGATCCGGGATGCCTCGGACCGCGGCGGAGGATGGCGACGGCGCCTGGCCCGTCACATGACCTTCCCCACTGCCAAGCAGGTCACCCGATACCTCGAAGAGACGGCCATCCCGGCGGTGGAGGAGGTGGCCGCCGAGCTGAAGGACCAGGGCGCCGACGTGACCTGCACGCGCGGGCTGCTCGCGGACACCGAGCTGCCGCAGATCGACCTGCACGTGCGGTTCGGCGACCAGAACGAGTTCAAGTATCAGGTGTACCCGATCGCCTACTCCGCACCGAACTTCGCCCAGAACATGAAGGCCGTGGAGGACGTCTACTTCCGGGTGGAGATCTTCTCCGCCAACGGGTCACAGGGTCACGACATCATGGGATACACCAAGGACCAGGTCATCACCGACATCCTCGACGCCTATGAGCGGCACCTGACCTTCCTCACGCTCAGCGAGGATGTGAACACCCAGTCACTCGGCACCGGGGGCCACATCCCCGACGAGTGGGACCACGACCGGACGAACTGAGAAGGAGCACCATGACCACCGCAACACTGTTCATCGACGGAGCGTGGGTCCCCGCCGCATCAGGCGAGACCCGCACCATCCACTGCCCCGCCGACGGACGTGAGGTCGCCGTCGTCTCCGAGGCCGGAGAGGCCGACGCCCTCGCCGCGATCGCGGCGGCGCGGCGCGCATTCGACTCCCGCACGTGGGCCGACACCCCCGCCGCGCAGCGCGGCGAGCTCCTGTTCAAGGTCGCCGAGTCGCTGACCGAACGCAAGGACGAGTTCGCCCGCGCCGAGGCCCTGGACACCGGCAAGCGCCTCGTCGAAGCCGAGATCGACATGGACGACATCATCGGCTGCTTCAAGCATTTCGGGAAGCTGGCCGACTCGAACCCGGGCCGCCTCGTCGACGCCGGAGACCCCACCGTCGTCTCCAAGGTCGTCTACGAGCCGGTCGGCGTCTGCGGGATGATCACCCCGTGGAACTTCCCGCTGCTGCAGGCCGCCTGGAAGATCGCCCCTGCGCTGGCCGCCGGCAACAGCTTCGTCCTCAAGCCCGCCGAGCTGACCCCGCACACCGCCATCCTGATCATGGACGTCCTCGACAAGCTCGGGCTGCCGGCCGGAGTGGCGAACCTGGTCACCGGGGCGGGGGCGAACGCCGGCGCCCCGCTGGCCTCCCACCCCGACGTCGACCTCGTCTCCTTCACCGGAGGGCTGGTCACCGGCCGCAAGATCGCCGCTGCGGCCTCCGAGACCGTCAAGAAGGTCGCCCTGGAGCTCGGCGGCAAGAACCCCAACGTGGTGTTCGCCGACGCCGATTTCGACGCCGCCGTCGACAACGCCCTCAACGCCGGTTTCCTGGACTCAGGCCTGGTCTGCTCCGCCGGCAGCCGGCTCATCGTTGAGGAGTCCATCGCCGAGCGCTTCGTGGACGAGCTGGTCCGCCGCGCCGAGAACATCCGCATGGGCGGGCCGTTCGACGAGCAGGCTGAGACGGGCCCGCTGATCTCCGCCGAGCACCGGGACAAGGTCACCGACTACGTCAAGCGCGGCGTCGAGGAGGGTGCGACCCTCCGCACCGGCGGCCACTGGGGCGGCGAGGAGCACAAGGACGGCTACTTCTACGCCCCCACCGTGCTCACCGACGTCCGCCGCGGCATGAGCGTGGTCGTCGAGGAGGCCTTCGGCCCGGTGATCACCGTGGAGACCTTCACCACCGAGGAGGAGGCCATCACCACGGCGAACGACACGAACTACGGGCTCGCCGGTGCGGTGTGGACCTCCGACGCCGGCCGCGCCCACCGCGTCTCCTCGCGGCTGCGCCACGGCACGATCTGGATCAACGACTACCACCCCTACCTGCCGCAGGCCGAGTGGGGCGGATTCAAGCAGTCCGGAGTGGGCCGCGAGCTGGGCCACGCCGGCCTCGAGGAGTACCGCGAGGCCAAGCACATCTACCAGAACACCGAACCGGCTGTCTCCGGCTGGTTCTCCATGCCCGCGAAGTGAGTGAGGAGCACAACGTGACTGAGAAGACCTTCGACTACGTCGTCGTCGGCGGGGGCTCCGCCGGCGCGGCCGTCGCCGCCCGCCTGAGCGAGGATGCCGACGTCAGCGTGGCGCTGCTGGAAGCCGGCCCCACGGACACCGACAAGGACGTCATCCTGCAGCTCAACCGCTGGATGGAGCTGCTCGAGTCCGGCTACGACTGGGACTACCCCATCGAGGAGCAGGCCCAGGGCAACTCCTTCATGCGCCACGCGCGCGCCAAGGTGCTCGGCGGCTGCTCCTCCCACAACTCCTGCATCGCCTTCTGGGCTCCGCAGGAGGACATGGACGAGTGGGAGCAGATGGGGGCCGCCGGCTGGAACGCCGAGTCCACCTATCCGCTGTTCCAGCGTCTGGAGACCAACGACTCCCCCGGCGAGCACCACGGACGCACCGGGCCGGTGCACTTGATGAGCATCCCGCCGCACGACCCCTGCGGCGTCGCCCTGCTCGACGCCTGCGAACAGGCCGGCATCCCGCGCGCCGACTTCAACTCCGGGGAGACAGTGGTCAAGGGCGCGAACTTCTTCCAGATCAACCGCCAGCAGGACGGGACCCGGGCGTCGTCGTCAGTGTCCTACCTGCACCCGATCCTGGACCGGAAGAACCTCACCGTCCTCACCGACAGCTGGGTGCGGAAGATCCTGATCGACGACGAGCGGCGCGCCACCGGAGTCGAGGTCGTCACCAACGCCTTCGGCCGCGCCGAGACCGTCTCCGCCACACGCGAGGTCATCATCTCCGCCGGCGCCATCGACTCCCCCAAGCTGCTGATGCTCTCCGGCATCGGACCGGCCGCGCATCTGGCCGAACACGGCATCGACGCCGTCGTCGACGCCCCCGGCGTCGGAGAGAACCTGCAGGACCACCCTGAGGCCGTCATCGGCTGGGACGCCAGGAAGCCGATGATCACCGAGGGCTACCAGTGGTGGGAGATCGGCATCTTCGCCGACACCCGGGAAGGCACCGGAGAGTCCGACAAGCCCGGCCGCCCGGACCTGATGATGCACTACGGCGCCGTGCCCTTCGACATGCACACCCTGCGCCAGGGTTACCCGACCAGCGACAACACCTTCTGCCTGACCCCCAACATCACCCACGCCAAGTCCCGCGGCACAGTGCGCCTGCGCTCCCGGGACTTCCGTGACAAGCCGAAGGTGGACCCGCGGTACTTCACCGATGCCGAAGGTCACGACATGCGCGTGGCGGTCGAGGGCATCAAGCTGGCCCGGCAGATCGTCTCCCAGCCGGCAATGGCCGAATGGGCCGGTGAGGAGCTCTACCCCGGCAAGGACGTGCAGTCCGACGAGGAGATCGCCGACTACGTCTCCCGGACCCACAACACCGTCTACCACCCCGCCGGCACCGTCCGGATGGGAGCGGTGGAAGATGAGATGTCCCCGCTGGATCCGGACCTGCGGGTCAAGGGCGTGACCGGACTGCGCGTGGCCGACGCCTCGGTGATGCCGGAGCTGACCACGGTCAACCCGAACATCACCACCATGATGATCGGTGAGCGCTGCGCAGATCTGCTCAAAGTGGCCCGCTGACATCTGTCATGGGGCATCGATGACACTAGCCCTATGACACATCCGACGCCCCGGGCGAGACTGTTGGCATGGACACAGCCATCATCTCCGCCCGGGGCGTCGCCATGTCATTCCGCGACGGCGCCGGAGGCCGCACCCGGGCCGTCGACGGCGTCGACCTCACGGTCACCCGCGGCGAGGTCCTCGCCCTGCTCGGCCCCAACGGGGCGGGCAAGACCACCCTGCTGGACATCATCCTGGGGCTCACCGCCCCCGAATCGGGCGAGGTGCTCGTGGACGGAGGCACCCCGCAGGCGGCGGTGCAGGCCGGCCGGCTCTCCGCGCTGCTGCAGACCGGCGGCCTGCTGCCCGACCTCACCGCCGCCGAGACGGTCCGCATGGTCGCCGCCCTGCACCGCGACCCGGCGGATGTCGACGACGTCATCGACATCGCCGGTGTGCGCAGCTTCGCCTCGCGCCCGGTGGGCAAATGTTCCGGCGGGCAGCAGCAGCGGCTGCGCTTCGCCTTGGCGCTCCTCCCCCGCCCGGAGATCATCATCCTCGACGAACCCACCGCGGGCATGGACGTCTCCGCCCGGCACGAGTTCTGGGAGCGGATGCGCACCCAAGCCGACGACGGCGTCACCGTCATCTTCGCCACCCACTATCTGGAGG
The DNA here is from genome assembly GCF_013410745.1 of Nesterenkonia xinjiangensis. NCBI lineage: Bacteria > Bacillati > Actinomycetota > Actinomycetes > Micrococcales > Micrococcaceae > Nesterenkonia > Nesterenkonia xinjiangensis. The sequence continues at coordinate 289,926 of NZ_JACCFY010000001.1, forward strand.
AGGCCGAGCAGTTCGCCCGCCGCACCGTGCTGATGGACCGCGGCCGGGTGCTCGCCGACGGCGCCACCGACGAGGTCCGCTCACGGGCCGGCGCCGCGCACGTGGCCGTGACCTGGACACCCACTCCGGAGGAGGTCGAGGCGCTGCCTCATGTGCTCTCTGTGACCTCTGAGGGACCACGGGTCAGCTTCCGTACCGACGACGCCGACACCCTGGCCCGGCATTTGCTCACCGGCACCGATGCGCACGGGCTCACCGTCCGACCGGCCAGCCTCGAGGAGGCCTTCCGGCTGCTCACCGAGACCCCCGCCGAGGAGACCACGGAGGTGCGCTCATGAGCCGCAGCTACCACCTGGGCCGATACATCGCCCTCGACTTCTGGCGGAACCTGCGCAACATCGGGAACAGCTTCTTCGTCATCGTGCTGCCCACCGCGCTGTTCCTGTTCTTCGGCACCACCATGGACTGGTCGGACAACCCGGTGGGCCAGGGCAACGTCAGCGCCTGGACGATGATCGCGATCGCGTCCTACGGCGCCGCCATGGCCACCACCTCCCTGGCGGGGGCCGCAGCCCTGGAGATCCAGCAGGGCTGGGGACGCCAGCTGGCGCTGACCGCCATGCCGCACGGCGCCTTCGTGCTGGCCAAGTCGGTGGTCGCCGTCAGCATCGCCGTGCTGCCGGTGGTGGTGCTCAACGTCGTCGGCATCCTCACCGTGGCGGACATGCCGCCCGGGGTGTGGCTGGCCACCGCCTCCCTGACGGTGCTGGGCTCGCTGCCCTTCGCGCTCTACGGGCTGGCGATCGGGCTGAGCTTCCGATCGGACGCGGCAGTGGGGGCCGCCACCGGGCTGCTGGTGATCTTCAGCTTCCTCGGCAACGCCTTCATGCCGCTGGACGGCATCCTGCTGGACATCGGCCGATTCACCCCCATGTACGGGGTCGTCGCGCTGGCCCGCTACCCGCTCACCGAAGGGGACCTGATCTCCATGGACGCAGCCAGCCAGCAGGACCCGCTGTGGGCCGTGCTGCTGAACATCATCGCCTGGACGGTCATCTTCGGCGCCGCCTGCCTGGCGCTGCAGCACCGCAGGACCTCCCGTCGCTGAGGGCCTCCCTCGCTGACATGGGGCAGGATAGGGGCATGGGACAGGACGGGGGCATGGGGATCCGGATCTATCGGCTGGTCTATGCCGGCATCTGGCTGGTGTTCCTCAGCCTGCCGGTGGCCTATGCCCTGCGCCCTGAGACTCCCTCCGGGTGGCGCATCACCGCCCTGGTCACCACCGCCGCCTTCATCCTCCTCTACCTGTGGATCTTCTGGCGGAGCCGAGACGCCCACGAGGTGACCGCGGATGCTCGGTGGACCGTGGCCGCCGTCGTCGTGCTGGGGCTGCTGGCCGCCGCCTCCGTGCCCGCAGCCGGATACGCGGCGCTCAGCTTCGTCCCGTTCCTCAGCGCGGTGCTGGTGTTCACCCTGCCCCTCCGCTCAGGACTGCTCAGCGGCACGCTGGTGTGGCTGGTGGCCTGCCTACTCTCCCTGCCCTTCGCCGACACGCTGTGGCCGGTGTTCGGAACCGGGATGGGCGTGCTGTTCATCGTGGTGATCCGTCTGGCCGACAACTTCGAGCAGCGTCAGCTCGACGCCGAGGAGGAGCTGCGCCGGGCCGCCGAGCGGGACGCGATCGCCCGGGACGTCCATGATGTGCTGGGCCACTCGTTGACCGTGCTCTCCATCCGAGCCCAGCTGGCCCGCCGGCTCATCGACCATGACCCGGCGCAGGCCCGTGAGGAGGTGGATCGGATCGACTCCCTGGCACGCGAATCGCTGGCGCAGGTCCGTTCCACGGTGAACCGCCTGCGCACCCCTCGGCTTGTCACCGAGCTCGAGGCGGCCCGGGAGGCGCTGACCGCCGCCGGCATCACCGCCGAGGTGATCGGCGACGCCGCCCCCGACTCCCGGCATGCAGAACTCTTCGCCTGGGCCCTGCGCGAGACGGTGACCAATGTGGTCCGGCACTCACAGGCCGGCCGCTGCGTCATCCAGGTGGGCCCGGACCAGCTGCGCGTCCAGGACGACGGCGTCGGCCTGGCCTGCGCCGGAGGGCCCGAGGGTCACGGGCTCCGCGGGCTGCGCGAGCGTGCCGCCGTCGGCGGAGCCACCCTGCACCTCGGGCCGGCCGCCGACGGCGCAGAGCGCCCTGGCACCGTGGTGGAAGTGAGCCTGCGATGAACGAGACACGAGGCATCCGGCTGCTGCTGGCCGATGACCAGGACCTGGTCCGCGGCGGGCTGGCCGCCCTCTTGTCGCTGGAGCCTGACCTGGAGGTCGTGGCCCAGGTCGGCCGGGGAGACGAGGTGCTCGCCGCGGTGCAGGAGCACCGACCGGACGTCGCACTGATCGACATTGAGATGCCCGGTCAGGACGGCATCGAAGCGACCGCACAGATCATCGCCTCCGAGGTGGGCTGCCGGTGCCTGATCGTGACCACCTTCGGCCGCCCAGGTTACCTGCGCCGCGCCATGGAGGCCGGTGCATCGGGATTCGTGGTCAAGGACACCCCCGCCGAGCAGCTGGCGCAGATGGTCCGCCGGGTCGCCGCCGGCCACCGGGTGGTCGACCCGGCCCTGGCCGCCGACTCCCTCTCCGGGGGCATCGACCCGCTCACCGAGCGGGAGCGGGATGTGCTGCGCGCCGCCGTCGACGGCTCCTCGGTGAAGGCGGTGGCGGCTCAGCTGCACCTCTCCCCCGGCACCGTGCGGAACCACCTCTCCGCGGCCATCGGCAAGACGGGGGCAGAGAACCGGTACGCGGCGACTCGGATCGCACGAGACCGCGGCTGGATCTGATGCACGGCAGCTTCATCGACCTCACCCCGCTGCGCAGCTCCTCCGGCTTCCGACGCCTCTGGCTGGGCGGGCTGGTGTCCGCGTTCGCCGCGCAGCTCGCCGTCGTCGCGGTGCTCTTCCACGTGTGGGAGGAGACCGGCAGCCCGTTGTGGACCGGCATGGTGGGACTGGTCTCGGCGGCGGCGATGACAGCAGGATCCCTGCTGGGCGGCACGGCGGCTGATCGGTACGACCGCACCCGAGTGCTGCGCTGGACCACGCTGGGGCAGCTGCTCGCCGCCCTCGGGCTCACCGTCCAGGCGCTGCCGAATCTCGCCCTGGGTGCCGCACCGGGGGTCACGCTGGTGCTGGTCCTGGTGGCGGCCAACGCCTTCTGCGCCGGGTTCGGCGCCGCCTCCCGGCGGAGCCTTCCTGCCCGGCTGCTGGATCACCTGCAGCTGCCGGCTGGCATCGCCCTGCTCCACCTGGGCGTCCAGGGCGCGCTGCTGCTGGGGCCGGCGATCGGCGGCGTCGTCATCGGGGCATTCGGCCTGGCGGCCTGCTTCGGTATCTGCGCCGCGGCGCTGTGCGTGGCATTGTGGACGGTGCTCCGGCTGCCGCCGGTGCCCCCGCCGGCCGCCACCGGGGCGAGCCCCTGGGCGATGACCCGGGAGGGCCTCCGGCACGTGAGCCGCCCGGGGGCGGTGCGCGGGGCCTTCGGAACCGACCTGTTCGCCACCCTGCTGGTCATGCCGGTCTCGCTGTTCCCGATGATCAATGAGATGCGCCTCGACGGCGCCCCGGAGACGCTGGGCATGATGACCAGCTCGGTGGCGGTGGGCGGGCTGCTCGCGGGGCTGCTCTCCGGGGCGGTGGTGCGCCGGCAGCGGCTGGGACGGATCCAGTCCGGCGCCGCGGCGGTGTGGTGCCTGGCGCTGATCGGTTACGGGCTGAGCCCCACGCTGGGGACGATCCTGCTGTGTCTGGCGGTGGCCGGCGCGGCGGACACGGTGAGTGTCATCGCCCGCGGGGCCATTGTGCAGCTGGTGACCCCCGACGCGAGGCGCGGCCGGGTCTCCGCCGCGGAGCATGTGATCGGTGCGGCGGGTCCGGATGTCGGCAATGCCCGGTCCGGCCTGGTGGCCCAGCTGGTGGGCGCCCCAGCCAGCCTGGTCGGCGGAGGCGTCCTGGCGCTGATCGGCATCGGATGGATCGCGGCGCGCAATCGGCACCTGCGGGACTTCCGCCGGTCAGACTTCTCCCGAGGGGATCAGACGGACACGCTCTGAGTCGCCGAGGGGTTCAGCAGCTCCGGGGAGAGGTTCAGCACGCGCAGCCGCGACTGGGCGATGATCTGCTCATCAGTGAGGCCCGCGATGTGCGCAGCCTCATCCTCCGGGGTGAGCGCGTCGTCCAACCCGCTCCGCGGCAGCGAACTGCTCACCGGGCCCAGAGTCAACGGCACGTCCACCACCGTCGCCGAGGCCGGGGTCAACGGGATGGACTGAGCACGGTCGATCAGATCCAGGTGCTCCAGCAGCACGCGCAGGGCAGCCCCATGGCTGACCACCACAGCGGTGCGCACCGCAAAGCTCAGGTCCGGAGACGCGGTGGGCCGGATCTGGGCAGTCTCCCGGACGACGCCGCAGAAGACAGAGAGCATGCGCTCGGCCAGCTGCTGATGGGTCTCCCCGCCGGCAGGGGTATACGTCCCTGCCCGCCAGGCGGAGAACTCCTCGGGTTCGCGATCGCGGATCTCCGCGGCGTAGGAGCCTTCCCACTCGCCGAGGTTCTGCTCCATGAGCTCGTCCCACACGCGCGGCTGCAGGTCCAAGTTGAACTGCGCGAAGGTCTGCTGGGTGCGCACCAGAGAGGAGACATGCCCCTGCTGAGGGTTCTGAGCGCGGACGAACCCTCCGGTGATGGAGGCCTGCCGTTCCCCCGAGGAGGCCAGCGAGATGTCGGAGCGACCCTGCAGCCGGTGGTCACGGTTCCAGTCGGTCTCGCCGTGGCGGCACAGCAGGACTCGGATCATGGGAGGCACTCCTGACGGTGAGGGTTCCTGATGAGGATTCCGAATGATGGTTTCTGACGATGACACCCTATGCCATCGCGCGGCGGCGGGGCCGTGTCAGCGGCAGGTGCGATGCTGGTGATCATGGAATGGACGTTGTTTCCCCTCGGTCTGCTGCTCGGTCTGATCCTCGGCGTCGCAGGTGCCCTGGTGCTGCTGCGTCGCATGCGCGGTGATGCTGACGACGGCGACTCCCTCCGCGAGCAGCTCCACGCCGCCCAGCTGGAGGCCGGAGCGGCGACGGCGCGTCTGCAGGCCATCGAGCAGCAGCGTGAGGACGACGCCGGGGCTGCCCGGGAACGCGAGACCCTGGTGGAGATGCTCCACCCGGTGCGCCGCGGAGTGACCGAGATGCAGCAGCGGGTCCAGGAGCTGGAGAAGGAGCGTGCCGCCCAGCACGCCACGCTGAGCCGGCAGCTCACCGAGGCCGCGCAGAACGACCAGCGGCTCTACGACTCCACCCAGGCGCTGATGGGCAGCCTGCATTCGACCTCGGCTCGCGGCTACTGGGGCGAGGTGCAGCTGCGCCGCATCGTGGAGGCCGCCGGGATGATCCCCCATGTGGACTTCGTGGAGCAGCATTCCGGCACCGGCGGCGACGGCGCCGTGCTCCGCCCGGACATGGTGGTCCACCTGCCCGGGGGCCGGCAGCTGGTCATCGACTCCAAGGCGCCGCTGAATCCGAAGGACGGCACCGCCCAGGCCCGGGCGCTGAAGCAGCATGTGGGTGTGCTGGCCGCCAAGGACTACACCGCCACCGTGGAGAACTCCCCCGAGGTGATCTTCTGCTTCATACCGGCGGAGTCGCTGCTCTCCTCCGCCCTGGAGGCCGACCCGGAGCTGCTCGACCACGCCCTGGGCAGAGGAGTCTCACTGGTCTCCCCCTCCTCGCTGCTGGCCGCGCTGAAGGCCGTGGAGACCTCGTGGCGGCAGGAGCGGCTCGCCCACAACATTCGGGAGATCGTGGACCACTCCCGGGAGCTGTACCGACGTCTGGCCAAGATGAGCGAGCATCTCGCCAAGACCGGGGATCGACTTCGTCAGGCCGTCCAGGCCTACAACCAGCTCATCGGCAACATCGAACGCCAGGTGCTGCCCAAGGTGGAGACCATCAGCCGCCTGCAGCTGGCCCCGGAGAAGGAACACGAGCAGGCACCGTTGGAGGATCTCGGCGAGACGCTGTCCCTGCAGACGGTGGAGGCCGAGGTCAATGACCTCGGCCCCCGCCTCGCCCAAGGTGAGCAGTGACCTACAGGCTCAGGCCGAACACCCACAGCAGCAGCGTCATGGACACCAGGGTGATCACCACGACGGCGGCGACGTTGAGCAAGATGCCGCCCTTGACCATCTGGCCGATGGTCACGTACCCGGAGCCGTAGGCGATCGCGTTCGGCGGCGTCGCCACCGGAAGCATGAAGGCGCAGGTGGCGGCCAGGGCCACCGGTGCTGCGAGCACCAGCGGGTCCACTCCTGTGCCCATGGCCACACCGGAGGCCACCGGCAGGAAGGTGGCAGCCGTCGCGGTGTTGGAGGTCATCTCCGTGAGGATCAGGACCCCTGCCGCGGCCAGCAGGACGAGCACCCACACGGGGACGGTGCTCAGCCCTTCCATCTGCTCACCCATCCAGGAGCTGAGGCCCGAGGCCGAGAACTGTGAGGAGAGCGCCAGTCCGCCGCCGAAGAGCAGCAGCACACCCCAGGGCAGCTTCGCCGCGTACTCCCAGTCCAGCAGCCGGACCCCGCGGTTCGCTCCACCGGGCAGCAGGAAGAGCAGCAGCCCGACCACCATGGCGATGCCGGCGTCGGAGATGAACGGCTCAGTGTCCTCCTCGAGCACACCGGCACCGATCAGCAGATCGGTGCCCAGCGGGATGCTCACCCAGGAGACCGCCGCCAGAATAAAGATGAGCAGCACCCTCAGCTCTCCTGAGCTCATCGGGCCCAGCTTGCGCAGTTCACCACGGATGAGGTCTGAGCCACCGGGGATCGTCTTGATCTCCGGGCGGAACAGCAGCCGGGTGAGCACCACCCAGACGAGCACGAGCATGACGATCGCGATGGGCACGCCCACCAACATCCACTGGCCGAAGCCGATGGTGACGTCATGGTTGGTGCTCATATGCCCCACCAGCAGGGCGTTCGGCGGAGTTCCGATGATGGTGGAGACCGATCCGACCGAGGCCGCGTAAGCGATGCCCAGCATGAGGGCGGTGCCGAAGTTCGACTTGACCGCCTGGGCCTTCTCCGCCGGGTCGGCATCGTCCTCCGAGATCGATCCGGGGTCCTCTCCCTTGGCGATGCGCTGGACGAGCATGAGCACCGAGATCCCGATCGGCAGCATCATCACCGCGGTGGCCGTGTTCGAGACCCACATGGACAGGAACGCGGTGGCGATCATGAAGCCGCCGATCAGATTGACCGGCTTCGAGCCCATGGCGCGCAGAGTCAGCAAGGCGATGCGTCGGTGCAGGTTCCATCTCTGCATCGCCAGGGCCAGCATGAAACCGCCCATGAACAGGAAGATGATGTTGTGGCCGTAGTTCGCGCCGATCACGTCCACGGTCACGGGTTCATCGCCGGCCTCCGCGGCGGGCACCAGCATGGGGAACACCACCAGGGGCACCAGGGCGGTGGCGGGGATCGGAATCGCCTCGGTCATCCACCAGACCGCCATCAGTACGGCGGTGGCGGCGGTCAGACGGGGCCAGACATCCATGTCCCCCGGCATGACCAGAAACATCAGTCCGGCCCCGACCAGGCCCCCGAAGAGCCCGATGATCCGGCGGAGGAAAGTGGGCCTGGGCAGAGACTCGGCACGGGCACCGACTGAGAGCTGCTCCTGCTGCTCCCGGGCGGACTTCCGCGGATCGTACTTCCTGAGGTGCTCCCCGGTGACGCGGGAACCCGGTGTCATCATGATCTGCGCTCCTGATCTGAGGTCGTCAGCGCGTCACAGCTCACGGTCTGTGACAGACGCCACAGAGTCTACCGGCAGGTCAGCTCCTGGACTTGGAGCGATTGCCGCCGCGGGCGCCCTCGCCGTCGCCGACCTCCTGGAGCGCCTTGCGGATCTCCTTGGGGAGGCTGAAGATGATGTCCTCCTCAGCGGTGACGACCTCTTCGACGTCGTCGTAGCCGTAGTCCGCCAGCAGGCGCAGCACGTCCTGGACGAGGACCTCCGGCACTGAGGCGCCCGAGGTGACGCCGATGGTCTGGGCGTCCTCGAACCAGGCCTCATCGACCTGGTTGGCGAAGTCCACCCGCTCGGCCCGGCGCGCTCCGTACTCCGTGGCGACCTCTTTCAGCCGCACCGAGTTCGAGGAGTTGGCCGAGCCGACCACGATCACCAGGTCAGTCTCCGGCGAGACCTTCTTGATGGCCGCCTGCCGGTTGGAGGTGGCGTAGCAGATGTCATCGCTGGGCGGGTCCTGCAGGTTGGGGAACCGCTCCTTGAGCTTCTGGACCGTCTCCATGGCCTCATCCACCGAGAGCGTGGTCTGCGACAGCCAGATGAGCTTGTCCGGATCCGGAACCTCGATCTGGTCGACCTCCCACGGGCCGTTCACGATCGTCGTGTTCTCCGGAGCGTGCCCAAAGGTCCCCTCGACCTCCTCATGGCCGTCGTGGCCGATGAGCAGGATGTGGAAGTCGTCCTTGGTGGTGAAACGCACCGCCTCCCGATGGACCTTCGTCACCAGCGGACAGGTCGCATCGATGGTCTGCAGGTTGCGGTCGGACGCGGCCTGCTTCACCGCAGGGGAGACGCCGTGGGCCGAGAAGACCAGCAGCTCGCCCTCGGGGACCTCATCGGCCTCCTCCACGAAGACCACGCCCTTCTCGGTGAGTGTGTCGACCACATGGCGGTTGTGCACGATCTCCTTGCGCACATAGACGGGCGGACCATAGCGCTCAAGGGCCTTCTCCACCGCCACCACCGCTCGGTCCACCCCGGCGCAGTAGCCGCGCGGCGCCGCCAGCAGGACCTTCCGGTCCCCGGAGAACGACGAGGCCGCCGCCACCTCCTCGGGGCTGCGGCGCTGGCGCGGCACCATCGGCATGGGCACGGAGATGTGCCCGGAGCGCGAAGGAGCTTCGGGAGTCGCACGGGTAGTCATGGGGCTCAGTCTACCGGCCGGGGTGGGCTGCTCAGACTCGGAGCAGGTCATCGTGACCCACGGAACTCCCCGCCGGGTCAGGCCCTCGCGACGGCGTCAGCACCGCACCCAGCAGCCCGACCACGACGACGACGCTGCAGGCTCCGGTGAAGATCCACCAGGCGGGTCGGGCCCAGTCGGTGAGTCGTGCCTGGACGTGGCCCAGCAGCACCTCAGCCGCCGGTGGAATCGGCTGAGGCGGGGTCAGGTCCGGGGAGGCGACGGCCAGCGCGATCCACAGTCCCAGCCCGAGGCCGAGTCCGAGCAGCCCGCCCAGCGCGAGGGCGGCCCACCGGCCACGGCCGACACCGATGACCATCGCCAGCAGACCCAGCAGCGCCGCACCTCCGGCCATCACCGTCCAGTGCTTGGAGGCCTCGGCGCCCGCCGCCCACTGGTACGGGTCGGCCCCGTCCTCGGCGACGGCGTCGAGGTTCACCACGATCTCCGGGGCGAGGGCGTCGAAGCTGGACTCGTCGAAGAACGGCAGCCAGCCGAGCAGGCCCTCCAGGCGCTCACGCAGTGGCTCCGTCGTCGCCGCGGCCATCGGGCTGAGGTCCAGTGCGACGACGAGGTCCTCCGGGGACCCCGTCCCGCCCTCATGGAAGAGCCTCTCCAGCTCGCCGGCGAAGTCCTCCCGACTGGTCTGCAGGGACTCGTCCCAGGCCTCCAGGGTCTGGTCCTCCTTCAGCACCGAGGACGCCATCCCGGAGACGGCCTCCTGCACACCGGAGGGCAGCGCGTCCTCGTCCTCTCCGGTGAGCTCCTCGACCATCATCTCGACCGCGGCCTCGGCGAAGCCCTCCTGGGCGGGGAGATCCCCGGCGATCTCCCGGACGGGCTCCTCCTCACGGAGGAGCTGGTCTATCTGACCTCCGGCGAGTGCGGCGGCCGCCAGAAGGGCGGCCAGCACGGCGCAGAGGGTGCTCAGCACGTGACGCACTGGATCTCCTGTCTTCCACTCGGCGCTGTTCCTCCACAGGTTTCGATGCTGTGCGGGTCTTCTCCACACCCGTGGACCACCGGGAGGAACGCGTCGGCGCAGATGAGTAGAGTGTCTGGCAGCATCGATCGTACCGGCGCCGAGGAGGAACTGTGAGTCAGGCACACGCGGGGGACGGTCCTGAGCTGTCCGCCATGCCGGCGACCAGCCGTGAGACCTCCCCGGAGACGCCGTGGCCGCTGAGCCACTTCTCCGGAAAACTCAAGACGCACATCGAGAAAGTCGCCCCCACCTGGGTGGAGGGGCAGCTGGTGGAGTTCACCCTGCGCAACGGCAACGCCTGGATGACGCTGCGGGACCTCGAGCAGGAGGTCTCCTTCAGCGCCGTGGCGTGGCGCCAGGTGGCCTCCGGGCTCGACGGCGTGGTCCAGCCCGGTTCCCGCGTGGTCGCCCAGGTGCGCCCGAACCTGTATGAGAAGACGGGCCGGCTCTCCCTGGTGACCCAACAGATGCGCCCCGTCGGGCTCGGCGACCTGCTCGCCCGGGTGGAGCAGCTGAAGAAGCAGCTGGCCGCCGAGGGGCTGTTCGCCGCCGACCGGAAGCGGCCGCTGCCGGTGCTCCCCCGCCGGATCGGGCTGATCACCGGCCGGAACTCCGATGCGAAGAAGGACATCCTGCGCAACACCCATGCGCGGTGGGCCGCCGCACAGTTCGAGATCCGTGAGGTCGCCACCCAGGGCACCGCCGCTCCGCTGGAGGTCGCCGCCGCGCTGGCCGAGCTCGACGCCGACCCGGCCGTGGACGTGATCGTGATCGCCCGCGGCGGCGGAGCACTGGAGGAGGTCGTGCTGCCGTTCTCGGACGAACGCCTGATCCGGGCCGTCGCCGCCGCACGGACCCCGGTGGTCTCGGCGATCGGGCACGAGGCCGACCGTCCGCTGCTCGACGAGGTCGCCGACGTCCGCGCCTCCACTCCCACCGGTTCGGCCAAGCTGCTGGTGGTGGACGAGGTGCTGGAGCGGGAGAACATCGCCCAGGCCCGCGCGCGGATGTCGTCCGGGGTGCAACGGATGGTCGCCCGCGAGGCCGAATGGCTCAGCTCCGTGCGCTCCCGCCCCGTGCTGGCCCAGCCGGAGACCATGGTCACCGTGCGTGCTGAGGAGCTGACCGGGCTGCGACGCCGGGCGCTGGTCTCCGTGGAGGCCTCGGTGGCGCGCGCCCGCGACTGGGTCGGTCAGGCCCGCGCCCGGGTGACCGGGCTCTCTCCGCAGTCCACTCTGGACCGCGGCTATGCGGTGGTCCAGTCCCATCCGGAGCACAGCGCCCTGGACGAGGCCGGCCGACCGGTGGCCCGCAGCGGATGGCACATCGTCCGGGACGCCTCCGAGGTGGAGCAGGGGTCGCCTCTGCGCGTCATGGTGGCCCGCGGCGAGCTGACAGCCCGCGCGGCTCACGTGCTGGCGGGCGAGGGCCCGGCTGCCGAAGGCGCAGCTCACGAGGATCAGAACTGAGAGGAAGAGGGCAGCAGATGGCACAGAACCCGGAAGAGGGCTTCTCCGGCGCCCAGCTCGAGGACATCGAGACGATGACCTACGAGCAGGCGCGGGAAGAGCTGATCGCGGTGGTCACCAAACTGGAGACCGGCGGCGCGCCCTTGGAGCAGTCGCTGGCCCTGTGGCAGCGCGGAGAGGCGCTGGCGGACCGCTGTGAGCGCTGGCTCGACGGCGCCTCGGCACGGCTCGAAGAGGTCCGGCGCAGCCTGGAGAGCACCCAGGAGGCGGAGCAGTCCTGAGCAGGTCGGCTCCGGCCCGACCTACAGCCAGCTCTGCAGCAGACGGGCTCGCTCCGCATCGATGTCATAGCCAGCCCGGGGCCAGCCCAGATCCAGGTCCTCCAAGGCGGCGATGAGCAGCTCCTGGACCGCGAGTCGGGAGTACCATTTCCGGTCCGCCCCGACGATGTGCCACGGCGCCCAATCGGCGTCGGTGGCTTCCAGCAGGCCCGAGTAGACAGTGCGGAAGGTGTCGAAGTCGGCGCGGGCATCAGCATCGGAGGGGTCGTACTTCCAATGCTTCTCGCGCCGGTCCAGTCGAGAGAGGAGCCGTTCCAGCTGTTCCTCCGGGGACAGATGCAGGAACACCTTGACGAGGGCGAAGCCGCGACGCACCAGCTCGTCCTCGAAGAGACGCAGCGTCTCGGTGCGTCCGGCCAGCGCGTCGGCGTCCAGGTCGCCGCTGACCGCCGGGACCAGCACGTCCTCGTAGTGCGAGCGGTCGAAGACTCCCACCATGCCGGGCGCGGGCAGCCGACGGATGACCCGACGCAGATAGTGCTCGCGGCGTTCCGCCTCGGTCGGCCGCCCGAATCCGGTGACCGAGACGCCCAGCGGGTCCATCGAACCGGCCACATGCTTGACCGTGCCTCCCTTGCCCGAGGCGTCCATGCCCTGGAGGACCAGCAGCACCCGGGGGCCCTGCTCCACGTCGCGCAGCGCCTCGAGGACCTCAGCGGTGAGCACCTGCTCACGCCGTCCTCGCTGGTCACCGGTGAGCTGCGGGACCCGGCTGGTGAGCCGCTCCATGACGGCGGCACGGGTCTCGTCAGCGGCGGCGACCTGGTGCGCCCAGAGCCGCTCCTGGGCGTCGGCGAGGACCTCGGCACGTTCGGCGAGCAGGCGCCGCCCGCGCTTCTTCTTCCCGGAGAACTCCAGGCGCCTGCCGGTGGGGACCTCCTCCAGATGCAGCGGCGCGCCCCAGCCAGGGGCTCGCCAGATGCCGCGGGGGTCGGCGTCGAAGGGCAGGTCAGTCACAGAGACCTCTCAGCTGCGCGCCGCGGCGTTCCGGTACGCCTCCAGGAACTCGGAGATCCCACCGATGGCGACCTCCAGCTCCTCCACGCCGGGCAGGGTGACCAGCCGGAAATGATTGTCATCGATCCAGTTGAAGGCCCGGCCATGAGAGACCAGGATCTTCTGCTGCCGCAGCAGCTCGATGACGAAGGCCTCGTCATCCTCGATCGGATAGATCTCCGGATCCAGCCGCGGGAACAGGTACAGCGCACCGTCGGCCTGCTCCACGGTGACACCTTCGATCTCGGAGAGCAGCCTGTGCGCCGTGGTGCGCTGCTCGTGCAGACGTCCGCCCGGAGCGATCAGGTCCTGGATGGACTGGTGACCGCCGAGAGCGGCCTGGATCGCATGCTGAGCCGGCACATTGGCGCACATGCGCATGTTCATCAGCAGAGTCAGGCCTTCGAGGTAGTTCTTCGCCCGGTGCTTGGGCCCGGAGACGTAGATCCACCCGGAGCGGAAGCCCGCCACCCGCCAGGTCTTCGACAGACCCGAAAAGGTGATCGTGAAGACATCGTCGGAGAGCGTGCAGACGTTGACCATCTCGGCCTCGTCGAAGGTGATGTTCTCGTAGATCTCGTCCGAGAGCAGGATCAGGTTGTGCCGCCGGGCGATGTCGACCATCGCCTCCAGAACCTCCCGCGGATACACCGCCCCGGTGGGATTGTTCGGGTTGATGATCACCAGCGCCTTGGTGCGGTCAGTGACCTTGGACTCGATCTCCTCCGGATCCGGCCACCAGTGGTTCTGCTCATCACAGAGGTAATGCACCGCGCGACCCCCGGCCAGCGTGGTCGCTCCCGTCCACAGCGGGTAGTCCGGGGCCGGGATGAGGACCTCGTCCCCAGGTGCCAGCATCGCCTGCAGCACCATGGTGATCAGCTCAGAGACCCCGTTGCCCAGATAGATGTCATCCGGGTCGGTGTCGGTCATGCCGCGGGACTGGTAATACTGCGCCACCGCGATGCGCGCAGAATAGATGCCCTGCGAGTCCGAGTAGCCCTGAGCGTCCGCCAGGTTGTTGATCATCGTCATCCGGATCGAGTCCGGCGCCTCGAAGCCGAACGGGGCCGGGTTGCCGATGTTCAGCCGGGTGATCTTGTGCCCTTCACGTTCCAGCCGCGCCGCCTCCTGGGCGATCGGTCCTCGGACGTCGTAACGGACGTCTCGGAGCTTGGGCGACTGGGTGAACTCCTCGAACTCCTGCATCCCCCCATCTTGCCTCACCGGAGGTCGCCGTCGCGCAGATGACACCCTGAGCCCCGAGGACACCCCACGCTCACAGCATCCTGCTCGCGGCGACGGCGTCCCGATAGCCCGCAAGGAACTCGGAGATGCCGCCGATGGCCTCCTCGAGCTCCTCCACCGCCGGAAGGGTGACCAGCCGGAAATGATTGTCATCGATCCAGTTGAAGGCCCGGCCATGAGAGACCAGGATCTTCTGCTGCCGCAGCAGCTCGATGACGAAGGCCTCGTCGCTCTCGATCGGGTAGATCTCCGGATCCAGCCGCGGGAACAGATACAGCGCACCGTCAGCCTGATGGACTTCGACGCCCTCGATCTGGCGCAGCAGCTCATAGGCCACATTGCGCTGCTCATAGAGCCGGCCGCCGGGCTCGATGAACTCATTGATGGACTGGTACCCGCCCAGCGCCGTCTGGATCGCATGCTGAGCCGGCACATTGGGACACATCCGCAGATTCGACATCAGCGTCAGGCCTTCGAGGTAGTTCTTCGCCCGGTGCTTGGGCCCGGAGATGTAGATCCACCCGGAGCGGAAGCCCGCCACCCGCCAGGTCTTCGACAGACCCGAAAAGGTGATCGTGAAGACATCGTCGGAGAGCGTGCAGACATTGACCGTCTCCGCGTCGTCGTAGGTGATCTTCTCGTAGATCTCGTCCGAGAGCAGGATCAGGTTGTGACGCCGGGCGATGTCGACCATCGCCTCCAGAATCTCCCGCGGATACACCGCCCCGGTGGGGTTGTTCGGGTTGATGATCACCAGCGCCTTGGTGCGGTCGGTGACCTTGGACTCGATCTCCTCCGGATCCGGCCACCAGTGGTTCTGCTCATCACAGATGTAATGCACCGGCCGTCCGCCGGCCAGCGTGGTCACCGCGGTCCACAGCGGGTAGTCCGGGGCCGGGATGAGGACCTCGTCACCGGGGTTCAGCATCGCCTGCAGCACCAGGGAGATCAGCTCAGAGACCCCATTGCCCAGGATCACGTCCTCGACCTCGGCCTCCCTCATCCCTCGGGTCTGGTAATACTGCGCCACTGCGGTGCGGGCGGAATAGATGCCCTGAGACTCGGAGTAGCCCTGTGCGGTCGGCAGGTTCTTGATCATGTCGACCAGGATGGAATCGGGCGCCTCGAAGCCGAACGGGGCGAGGTTTCCGATGTTCAGCTTGGTGATGCGGTGTCCGGCCGCCTCGAGGCGGGCGGCCTCCTCGGCGATGGGACCGCGCACGTCATAGCGGACTCCGCGCAGCTTGTGCGACTGGGTGAACTCCTCGAACTCCTCCATGAAGCAATACTGCCTCATGCGTCAAGACTCCCACGAGCCTCGAGGCCCTGGTCAGCCCCAGTCCTCGGGCTCGGCGACGAGACCCTCCTCCACCAGCCAGTACTCGGCCGCCTCCTGCGGCCCGAGCCCGTCCTCCCCGTCGATGAGCTGACGCAGGGTCACCATCGCCTCGTCGTCCAGCCGCCGGGCGACCTCGTCGACGATGTCGGGCATGTCCTCGGCGATGCCGGGGACCACCACCGGCACGTACTGCTCCTCCCCGAAGGCCTGCTCGGCGTCGGTGAGCGCCACCAGGGCGTGCTCACGGATGCCAGGGTGGGAATCGGTGATGATCGCCGCATCGATCTCCGCGGTGATCACCTGCTGCAGCAGCTCTCCCTCCGTGCCGGCGGTCACCTCCTCCGGCTCACAGTCATAGAGCTCCTCGAGCAGCGGCTCCGGGTCCGGCAGGTCCTGGCGGATCCCGATGCGCAGCTCGTCGCAGGCCGCGGCGAAGGCCGGATCATCGGCCTCCGCGCTCAGGTCGATCTCGTGCAGCTCCGCAGTCACCGAGGTGATCACCAGAGCATTGGAGAGCACCGCGGCCGAGGGCTCCAGCAGCTGGGCCCCGGGCAGGTGGGTCTCCGCCGCGTCGACCAGCTCCTGAGCGGCCGGGCCGGGCTCGACGCCGTCGGCCTCGCCGTCGGCCTCGCCGTCAGCACCTTCGTGCTCCAGCTGATCGACCAGCGGGAGGGTTCGGGCCAGGACCATGTCATAGCCCGGGTCCTCCTCCCCGGTGAGCGCAGAGGCGAGCGCTCCGACACCGCCGTCGTGGATCTCCACCACGGCAGGGGTCTCCCGGGAGTTCAGCGCAAGAGAATAGATGTGCGCCACCGCACGGTCCAGCGCGTGGTCGGGGACGGCGATGGTCCAGGCCCGCTCGGCAGCCTCACCGGTGGGCTCCTCGGCGGGGGGCGGACCGGAGCATCCGGCCACCAGCGTGATCAGGGCCAACAGGGTCGCCGCAGGCAGGGCGGAGCTGCGGACGGCCGGAGAAGTCATGGCTGCCATTGTAGGCAGGAGGTGCTCCCACGGCGCCGACGGTGCGCGTCATGATCCCAGAACACATAGGCTGGAGGTGATGACCAGTGATCCTGCCGATGTCGACGTGGAGCTGCCCGGCGCCGCTCCGCTGATCACCCGTCTGCAGTCCCTGCTGCACGGACCGCAGACCGTCGAGCCGCGCGCCGAGACCTCCCGCGGCTGGCTGGACCTCGCCTATGAGGCGGCCTACGGCGAGCGCTATGCCGCGGCCGCGGAGGCCGCACAGGCGGGCCTGGACGCCGCAGGAAGCGAGGACCCGGACAACCGGCTGATGCTTCTGCGGATCCTCTCGGGCGTGCATGAGATGCGCGGCGACACCGGGGCCTCATCGCCCTACGTGATAGAGCGGGTGGCCCTGCTGCGGCGACTCGGTCGCACCCGACAGGCCCGCATCGAGGAGGAGCTGGGAGCGATGCTCCTGCGCGAGCCCGACCACGTGGAGGGGGAGATCCTCGCCCGAGTGGCCGAACAGCTCCGTGACGAGGACGCAGCCACCGGAGCACCCACCCTGGAGCTCGCCGACGTGCTCTCCTCCCAGGCGGTGCGGGTCCTGCACGACGAAGGCCCTGAGGCCGCCCTGCCGGTGGTCGAAGAAGCCGTGGACATCCTCACCCGACTGGACCGCCCCGAGGCACTGGCCGGGGCACGGATGTTCCTCGCTCACACTTTGCTGCTCACCGGAGACTCCGCCCGCGCGCTGCAGGTCACCGATGACGTCATGGGAGCGCCGGCCAACCGGGCAGTGCGCGGGGCCATGGCGATGCTGCGCGCCACCATCCACCACCACGACGACAAGCCTCACGAGGCGATCACCGACGCGATCAGCTCCGTGGAGCTCTACGCCGCCTGCGGGGTGCGCAAGGGCGCGGCCTCCGCTGCCGCGCTCCTGGCAGGCCTGAGCTCCGCCGTCGACGAGGGCGAAGCCTCCGTGCTGGCCTGGAAGGTCGCCGTGCAGCAGGCAGAGCTGGGCGAGTTCCCCGAGTCTCGGATGCTCACTCTGGCCCTGGGTCAGCAGCTGCTCGAGCTGGAACGCTTCGACGAGGCGGAGAAGGTCCTCGACGCGCTCTCGGTCCGGCTGGCCAGCTCCGAGGAGGACATCGCGGTGCGGGCCCGATCTCTGATGGGCCTGGGCCACTCCGTCACCCAGCAGAAGCGCCCCCTGGAGGCCATGGCGCACTGGGAGGAGGCCGCTGAGCTGTTCCTCTCTGCCCAGGAGCTGGAGGAGTCCGCACGCGCACGCCTGGCCGCCGGCGCGCTGGCCGCCTCGCTGGAGCGGTTCGAGGCCGCCGAGACGCACCACCGGAAGGCCCTCGAGCTGGCACGCAGGGCCCAGGATGACGATCCGGCGATCCTGGTCCAGGCACTGCACGCGTTGGGACACCTGCTGACCCGCACCGAGGACCCTGACGGCGTCGACCTCCTCCAGGAGGCGCTCAAGGTCGCCCAGGAGCATGGGACCGACTGGCAGGTGGCTGACATCACCGATTCCCTCGCCCGCGGCTATGTCTCGCTCGGGGAGGGATCCGCCGCCGTCGCCCGCGCCCTGGACGCCGCAGACCTGTTCCTGGCCGCCGGAGACGACCGCTCCGCCGGCGGTGCGGAGATCCTCGCCGGGAAGGTCCTCCTGGAGATGGGCCGCGCCGACGAGGCCGAGGCGATCCTGCGGATGGCCGTCGGTGACCGGCAGGCCGAGCACGATCTCGTCGCCGAGGCCCTGGAGGGCCGCATCGACGCGCTCATGCGCCAGGGCAAGGCCGACGAGGCCGCCGAGCTGCGCCGCGAGCTCACCCGGCTGAAACGACGGATGAAGCCGTGAGACGCTGGGCGGTCCGCACGCGCGTGCTGCTGTTCATGGTGTTCCTCACCGTGCTGACCCTCGTCCTCGCCGGCGCTGCCGCCTACCTGCTGCAGCGGGTGGAGAACTATCGGACCATGGACGACGCACTGGCCCGCACCGTCACCGAGTTCATCCAGCTCGGCGAAGACGGCAACGATCCGGAGACCGGGGAGCCCTGGAGCACCGCCGACCGGCTGATCCAGGTGGGCATGCAGCGCACCCTGCTGGCCGAGCACGAGTCCATGCTCGCCCTGCGTGACGGCACGGTGCGCTGGACCCCGAACGAGCAGCAGCCGGTCCGGCTTGAGGAGGACCCGGAGTTCGTCGACTGGGTGCTGGACCAGGAGCCGATCACCGAGCACCGGATCCATACCGTGCAGACCGCGGCCTCGACCTACCGGGCCGTCGTCGTCCCGGTGATGATGGCCGAGGACGACTCCCCCACCCTGTTCGTGCTGGCCGTCGACGTCGAGTCCGGCATGGCCGCGCTGAACCGCACCTTCCTCACCTACACCGCAGTGGGTCTGGGGGCGGTGGCCGTCACCGGCTTCCTCGGCTGGCTGATGGTGGGCCGGCTGCTGGAGCCCATCCGACGGCTGCGGCAGACCGTCCGGTCCATCACCGAGACCGACATCTCACGGCGCATCGACGTCCACTCCCGGGACGACCTCGGCGAGCTGACCGTCACCGTCAACGAGATGCTGGACCGCCTGGAGACCGCGGTGACCTCCCAGCGGCGGCTCCTCGACGACGTCGGCCACGAGCTGCGCACCCCCATCACCATCGTCCGCGGTCACCTGGAGCTGGTGGACCCGGAGGACCCCTCCGAGGTGATCGCTACCCGGGACCTCGCCGTCGACGAGCTGGACCGGATGAGCCGTCTCGTCGAGGACCTGGTCACCCTCGCCAAGTCCGACCAGATCGACTTCCTCACCCCGGCGGCCACGGACGTGGATCTGCTCACCGATCAGGTCTTCGAGAAGGCCGTGCAGCTGGGTGACCGGACCTGGCTGCGGGATGTCAGGGCCCAAGCGGTGCTGCCCCTGGACGCTCAGCGCATCACCCAGGCCTGGCTGCAGCTGGCGCACAACGCAGTGAAGTTCTCCGCCCCGGGCGCTGAGATCTCGTTGGGCTCCGCCCTGCGCGGCGACGCCCTGCACCTGTGGGTGCGTGATGCCGGGGCTGGGATCAGCCCGGAAGACCAGCAGACGATCTTCCTCCGCTTCGCCCGGGGCACGAACTCCTCACGCGCCGAAGGATCCGGCCTGGGCCTGACCATCGTGGACACCATCGCCCGGCTGCACGGCGGGCAGGTCCACGTGGAGTCTGCCGCCGGGCAGGGATCCACCTTCACCATCGTGCTGCCGCTGCAGGAGCTCGAGGCGCTGGAGCAGGCGGGCCAGACGACAGCGATCATCCCAGGAGGAGAGAGATGAGCAGGATCCTCATCGTCGAGGACGAGGACCGGATCAGCGCCTTCGTGGCCAAAGGGCTCCAGGCAGCGGGCTTCGAGTCACAGATCGCGCGCAGCGGCACCGAAGCGATCGTCCAGCTCGCCAACGCCCACTTCGACCTCGTCATCCTCGATCTCGGGCTGCCGCAGATGAACGGCTTCGAGGTGCTGGAGAAGCTCCGTTCCGGGGGCAGCGCCGTGCCGGTCATCATCCTGACCGCCCGTTCCTCCGTGGAGGACACCGTCCAGGGGCTCTCCTCAGGAGCGCAGGACTACATGGCCAAGCCCTTCCGGGTGGAGGAGCTGGTGGCCCGGGTGCGGCTGCGGCTGCGGCCGGTCGCACAGACTGACGAAGCGGCCGCGGAGATCACCGAGCTGGAGCACGCCGGGCTGCGTCTGGACCTGCAGAGCCGGCAGGCCAGCGTGGAAGGCCGGGGCGTGGAGCTCTCCGCACGGGAGTTCGCCCTCGCGGAGGTGCTGCTGGACCACCCGCGGCAGGTCCTCTCCCGGGACCAGCTGCTGGACATGGTGTGGGAGTCGGGCCCGGAGACCAGCTCCAACGTGGTCGACGTCTACATCCGTTATCTGCGCACCAAGCTGGGCGCCGAGCGCATCGTCACCGTCCGTGGTGCGGGATATCGCCTGGCCACTGCGGAAGAGCTGGCCCGGGGCTGACGAAGCCCATCAGCGCTTCGGCGCAGGTCAGTCGATGCTCGGCCTGGGCCTCCCAGCCGTCGCGCCGAGAGTCTCGAGCACCGGCCACCAGGGACAGCGCCACCGAGGCCGCCCGCAGCCGCAGCGCCTCAGGGTCCACCACCTGGGCGAAGGCTCGAGCGAAACGCGCCAGCGCCGCGGGGGCATGCACGTAGCGGGAGTCCACGGCCGGCAGCACGGCGACGTGGCCCAGGAAGCAGGCCAGATCGTCCACCCGATGTCCGGGGCCCAGCGAGTCGACGTCGAGCAGGCAGGAGACCGCGTTGTGAGCCATGAGCACGTTGGCCTCATAGAAGTCCCCGTGGGTGGGCACCACGGGGCCGCGGTCGGTGCGCGGCAGCCCGGTCAGCACGGCGCGCTCCAGACGACGGATCCGGTCGGCGCAATGCGGCAGGGCGGAGACCGCCGCAGAGGCGTAGGCCGGCAGCCGGTCGGTCCAGGCGTCACGGGCCGGCAGGGTCATCACCGAGACCGGCATGGTGTCCAGCAGGCGCAGGAACTGAGCGGGGTCCACGGTGGCGCCGCCGTCGGCCAGGAGCTGCTCAGCCAGGGACTCGCCTGGGCCCTCCTGCAGGGCGACGACGTCGGCCACCGGCTCACGCACCGGCAGCGGGGCCGGGATCCCGGCGCCGAGCAGCATCCGGTGGCGGGCGTCGAGGTCCATGGCACGGCCGGCGCGGAGGACCTTCAGATATAGGCGCGTGCCGTCGTCGAAGTCTGCGGCGATCACCGCACGGCGCAGCGGCCGATAACTGATGGTCTCCAGGCCGACCAGTCGGCGCCCCATGCCCCACTGCGCCACCACGGAGGCCGGGTCGGTGGCCAGACGCAGGCCGGGCAGCGACGGGTCCAGAGGGTGCTGCCAGATCGCCAGGCGTCCATAGGGGCTGTGCGAGTAGATGATGCCGTCAGAGTCGGCCGGGACCGCCTCGGTGGTCATCCCCACGTAGAGCTCGTCCACATGATCGGAGGTCTCGGTGTAGACGCCGGAGGGCCAGTTCCGGGGCATCACCGGTCGCGCAGTGGCCACCCGGTAGATGCCGGTGACCCCGGCCCCGGGTCGGTGCTGGAGGGACTCCAGGTGGATGGAGGTCGGGTAGACACCGGTGTGCTGGACGGCCACCGAGATCGGCGAGTGGGCGTCATAGGACTCCATGAACGCCAGCTGTTTAGCCTCCAGCTGGGCGGTGCCCGGCGAGGGCGCGGCCCGTGGGGCCTGCGGTGGAAGGTCGACGGCCATGGAGGTGGTCGCGGCTCAGGCCCGCCGGCGCTTCAGCACAGCGTCGAGGTCGAGAGACTGCTGGACGGCCGTCTGCGGACGGGCCGGGGCCGGCGGTGCCACGGCCGGGCCGGAGGCCGCACGGCCGATCTTCACGTCTGCGGAGGGTTTGGGCGCCTCGGGGGTGATCGGCTCGGGCAGCGGACGCTCGGCCTTCTCCACCTCCAGATACTTCGGCTTGGGCAGCTCGCGCGGCTCCCAGGGCTCCGCGGGCGAGGCGGCGGCCGGGGCCGGCTGCTCCCCTGCCGGGAATGTCTCAGCGAGGTCGACCGGCAGTCCGTCGGCATCGACCTCCTGCAGCGAGCGGGGCCCGCCGACTCCGCGCTCGTCGGAACTCAACGCGTCGAACGGGCCCGTGCGGGCAGAGTGCTCGGTGACCGCGGCGGCGGTGCTGGGCACCGTCGGCCGGCGCAGTCCGGCCTCGTCCACATCAGGGTTCATGGCTTCCCGCAGCGCTGCATCCAGGCGACGACGACGGCGACGACGCCGACGGGAGGCGGCCATGGTGCGCAGCGTGGCCAGGCTGGCCAGGAAGACGGCGCCGGAGATCAGCGGCACAGTGACAGTGAGCGAGGTGGCGGCGGCCAGCACGCCGGTGACCGTCGCGGTCAGCAGCGCGAGCAGGCCCAGCAGCACCACCGAGGTCCTGCCCCAGTGGACGGTGAAACGGCTCGCAGGCTGGGCCGCGGGCGCTCCGGTCGTCGATGCGGCGCTGGCTCCGCCGCGTGAGGTGGTCGCAGACATGCTTGCCCTTCTTCGGGAGGTCTCCGAGGGTCGGCTCGGCAGTCGCTGGGCCCGGATGATCAGCGCCGCCAGGAAGAGCCCGGCGATCAGGGCGAACAGCACTGAAGAGTGGATGGGCAGACTGGGGATCACGTTGATGATCGCCATCTCGAGGCGACCGATGCCCAGCGTCACCGTGACTCCACCTGCCCTTCTTCAGCACCTTCATCTCCTGCGCACCGGGGGTTACGCCGATCATGAGGTACAGCTCCCCAGCGTAGCCGATCGGAGCTCCGGTTCCGGCGATCCCCGCCCGGCGACGCGAGGCGTGTCACATCAGCCGCGCGAGCAGCCCCGGGCCCACTTCCTCCGAGGTCAGCGCGAAGCTCCGGTGGTCGGTCCATTCCCCGGCGATGTGCAGATACCTCCGGCGCAGCCCCTCCTCCCGGAAGCCGAGCTTCTCCACCACCCGCAGGCTCGGGGTGTTCTCCGGGCGGATGTTGATCTCCACCCGGTGCAGGCCCCGTTCGAAGAAGAGGTGGTCGCAGGCCAGCGCGACCGCCGAGGTCATCAGCCCACGGCCGGCATGGCCCTGGTCCAACCAGTAGCCGATGGAGGTGGTGCGTGCCGAGCCGCCGATGATCGGCCCGACGGTCACCTGCCCGACCATCTGGTGGGCGGTGTCGGTGCCGGTGTCGGTCTCGCGGAACCAGAGGAGCCAGGGCAGGTGGGTCCCCGCCCGGGCGTGACGGGCCATGGTGCGGAGCATCTTCCGGACGCCGGCCTGAGTGGGCTCCGCGACCACGGGGCTCTCCGGCGTGGTGGCGTCCCACGGGGCCAGCCAGTCCTGATTGGTCCGTCGAAGTGCCAGGTAGCCGTGCTCGTCCCCGGGCGTGCACGGGCGCAGCCAGATCTGGCCTGCAGGGAGCTCCGCCGTCAGGGTCACCGGCCGTACGGACGTTCGGAAGGGGTTGGGCGCCATGGTCAGTTCCGTGCCAGGGCGAATCGGAGGGTGTCCAGGCCCAACATCCCCAGCTGCAGGACCTCGGTGTGGAAGGCCCGCAGATCGAACTGAGCGCCCTCGGCGGCCTCACGCTCGGCACGCACCTGCTCGAAGACCCGCTGACCGACCTTGTAGGAGGGGGCCTGGCCGGGCCAGCCGAGGTAGCGCACGAATTCGAAGTCCAGCTGCGCCTCGGAGATCGGCAGGTGCTCGCGCAGAAAGGCCCGCCCGGCCTCGGGCGTCCAGGTGCCGCCGCCATGCTGCTGCGGGGCAGGCATGCGGCAGTGCACGCCGATGTCGAAGACCACCCGTGCCGCGCGCATGCGCTGCATGTCCAGCATGCCCATCGCGTCACCCGGGTCGGAGAGATGGCCCAGTTCGCCCATGAGCTCCTCGGCGTAGAGCGCCCAGCCCTCTGCGTATCCGGAGACGAAGCAGCCGTGGCGCCGCCAGGAGTTCAGCCGGTCCTTGACCAGGGTGGCGGTGGCGATCTGCAGATGATGGCCGGGCACGCCCTCGTGATAGACGGTGGTGGTCTCCGCCCAGGTGGTGAAGCTGGTGTCCTCCGGCGGCACGGACCACCACATGCGGCCGGGACGACTGAAGTCATCGCTGGGGCCGGTGTAGTAGACACCGCCGTCCTGAGTGGGGGCGATGCGACATTCCACCACGTCCATGGGCGCCGGGATGTCGAAGTGGGTGTCCTTCAGTGCGACGACGGCGGCATCGGAGAGGCGCTGCATCCAGGCCTGCAGGGCCTCGGTGCCGTGCAGCTGGCGGGTGGGATCGGCGTCGAGGATCTGCTTGGCCTCGGCGATGCCGGTCCCGGGACGGATGCGCTCGGCGACCTTCTGCTGCGCGGCGACGAGCCGGGAGAGCTCTTCGAGCCCCCACTGGTAGGTCTCCTCCAGGTCCAGCACGGTGCCCGTGAACATCTGAGAGGCCAGCCGGTAGTGCTCGGGGCCGACGGCGTCCTCCTCCGGAGCGGCGGGCAGCAGCCCGTCGACGAGTCGGGCGGCCAACTGCTGATAGCCGCCCGCCGCAGCGGCCACACCGTCGGTGACATGGGCGACGACGTCGTCGCCGAGACCGGCCTGCCGAGCGGCCTCGATCAGGGTGGACAGCGCACCGTCGGTGCGCGCGTAGTCACGGCACTGCTCGGCGACTGCGAGCACCTGCCGGCGGGCCGGGACGTGACCGAGGCTCTGGGAGTGGCGCAGCGACTCCCAGTGACCCTCCAACGCACCGGGAAGATTGTGCAGCCGACCGGCGATGTGGGCGAAGTCTTCGGCCGAGGACTGCGGCATCAGCTCCAGGACCATCCGCACCTCTTGGGAGGGCGAGGCGAGAATATTCAGCTCCGTGCGGCCGGTCTCGTGCAGGGCGATCTCCAGGCCGAGACGCTCGCGCATCGCGTGCACGGTCACCTCATCGGTGCGGTCCTGCGCGGTGAGTCCGTCCAGGCCGGCGAGCGCCCGCCGGTGCTCGGCGACGACCTCCTCACGGCCTGCCGGGGAGAGATCCGAGTATTCGGTCTCGGCTCCGGAACGGCCCAGCATGGTGGCCTCTTCGGGGCTGATCGCCAGAAGCCTCTCGAAGTGTTCCTCAGCGTGGGCGTCGACGGCGGTGGGTGCGCGGGAGGTCATCCCCACATGCTAGCCGCGTGCAGGTCAGCGCGGACTGCGGTGCACGGCCCACCCGATCTAGAGGTGCACGTGCAGGCGGCGCGCGGCCTCGGCCAGCGACCCGGACAGCGAGGGATACACGGTGAAGGTGGCGGCGACGTCGTCGACGTGGATCTTCTGGGTGACCGCCAGCGCGAGCGGGAAGATCAGCTCCGAGGCCCGCGGAGCGACGACCACGGCGCCGATGACGGTCCCCGAGCCTTTGCGCGAGAAGATCTTGACGAAACCGTCCTTGACGTTGGTCATCTTGGCCCGCGGATTGGTGGCCAGGTCCAGCTTGACGACGTCGGCCTGGTACTTGCCGGAGTCGACCTGCTCCTGGGTGACGCCGACGGTCGCGATCTCCGGGGAGGTGAACACGTTGGAGGCCACCTGGTGCAGCTTGAGCGGCTTCACCGCGTCTCCCCGCATGTGGGAGACGGCCACGCGACCCTGCATGGCGGCCACGGAGGCCAGCGGCATCATGCCGGTGCAGTCACCGGCGGCGTAGATGTTGTTCGCCGTGGTGCGCGAGACGTGATCCACCAGGATGTGCCCGGACTCGGCGATCTCCACGCCGCATTCCTGGAGCCCGATGTCCTCGGTGTTCGGGATGCCTCCGACGGCCATCAGGCAGTGTGTGCCCTCCAGGACGCTGCCGTCGGTGAGGGTCACCCGCACACCGTCGGTGGTGCGCTCCACCGCCTCGGCGCGGCTCCGGGAGGCGACCTTGACCCCGACTCGGGCGAAGGAGTTCTCCAGGACACGGGCGGCGTCCGCATCCTCGCCCGGCAGCACCCGGTCACGCGAGGAGACCAGGGTGACCCCGGCGCCGAGACGCCGGTAGGCGGATGCGAACTCCGCCCCGGTGACTCCGGAGCCCACCACGATCATGTGCTCCGGCACCTCGGTGAGGTTGTAGGCCTGGGTCCAGTTCAGGATGCGCTCACCGTCGGGCACGGCCGAGGCCAGCTCGCGAGGGTGAGCGCCGGTCGCGACGATGAGGGCGTCGGCCTCGACCAGCCGCGTCTCTCCGCCCGGAGTGGTGACCTCGATGTGGTGGGGCGGCACGAGCCGCCCCCGGCCCTGGATGATGGTGACGCCGATGGCCTCCAGGGACGCGTGGATGTCCCGGGACTGGTCGTGGGCCAGCTTCAGCAGCCGCTCGTTGACCTTGGAGATGTCGGCCCAGGCCTCGGTCTCATAGGCGTCGCTGCTGTGCTCGCCGAAGCGCACCCCGAAGGCGGTGGAGGCATTGACCCGCCGCATGGCGTCGGCGGTGGCGATCAGCGTCTTGGACGGCACGACGTCAGTCAGCACGGCGGATCCGCCGAGGCCCTTGTCCTCCACGATGGTGACGTCGGCGCCCGCGTCGGCGGCGACGAGGGCTGCCTCATAACCGCCCGGGCCGCCACCCAGGATCGCGACACGGTCAGGGGCGAAATGCTTGCGGAGGTCAGATGAAGTCACGGGGACCATTGTGCCGACTAGGCGGCGCTTTTTCCTAGCGGACCTTCCGGACCGGGCGTGGCCTCCTCCAACAGCCGGGTCCGCAGAAGCGCGACCCCCGGCCCCTCCAGCTCGTCGAGCGCGACGGCGCGACCGGTCACCCCCAGCGCGAGTGCTTCCAACGTGCCACGCACCGGGGCCCCGACCCCTGCCTGCCAGCCGGCGTCGACGGCGATCAGCTCCAGCCCCGCGATCCGACCCGGCGGGACGAGGCCAGGGATGACGGCAGGGCCCGCCAGATGGTCCATCAACACCTCCCAGTGCCGAGCCGGGACATCAGCCTTGAGCCGCAGCGGCCTGGCGATGTCGCGCAGGTGGATGCAGGAGTCGGAAAATGGCCCCATCGGACCCACTCGCGGCGGGTCAAGGCGATCATCGCTGTGCCGCCGCAGCGCAGCGGTCAGCTCCTCGCGCGGTCGACGAGCCAGCCGACGGGTGATCGCATCGACGGTGCGAGCAGTGTTCCCGCGGTGCCGCAGTGCAGCAAGCAAGAACTGCGGGAACCCCACCACCATGGGCTGGACGAGATGAGCGGCCATGTGGTGGACCGTCCACCCGGTGCAGAGGGTCTCGGTCCGCCACTGGGTGCCGTCGAGGGATTCGAGAAGCTCCGCCAGGCGCAGGCGGTTCACAGTGGTCAGCTCCCAGATCGCCTCGTCACTGACTCGCCTGTCTTCAGCCATGACCGCAATGGTAGGGCTGTTCTCCGCGGCTCAGCCAGGGACCGCGTCCGGCTGGCCGGACGCGGTCTCCCGCACACACCCGCACGCAGGTAGATTGGGGCAGATGAGTGAGAACACGCAGCATGTGGCCCCTGAGCCCGCACTGACCCCCACGAACGACCCCACCGCCCCGGCCAACAAGCTGGCCGAGGCGGCCGCGCGGGTGCTTCTGGAGCGCACCGGCGTCGAGTCCTTCGACCTGGCCTGCACCCTGGGCTCAGGATGGGGCGACGCCGCCGGACAGCTGGGCGAGGTCATCGCTGAGGTCAGCGCCGATGACGTCCCTGGATTTCACGTCTCAGGGGTCTCCGGGCACACCGGCACCCTGCGGGCGATCCGCACCACGCAGGGCCGCACCATCCTGGTGGTCGGGGCCCGCACCCACTACTACGAGGGGCGCGGCGTCGACGCCGTCGCCCACGGGGTCCGCACCGCGGCCGCCTCCGGTGCGAAGACGATGGTGCTCACCAACGGATGCGGCGGCCTGAATCCGGACTGGGTGCCCGGCACGCCCGTGCTGATCAAGGACCACCTCAACCTCACCGGGACCTCGCCGCTGCGCGGGGCGCATTTCGTGGACATGACGGATCTCTACTCGCCGCGCCTCCGAGGAATCGCCCGGCAGATCGATCCGGAGCTGCCGGAAGGCGTCTATGCGCAGTTCCCCGGCCCGCACTACGAGACGCCCGCAGAGGTCCGCCACGCAGGCATCATCGGGGCGGACCTGGTCGGAATGTCCACCGCACTGGAGTCCATCGCCGCACGCGCCGCCGGGATGGAGGTCTTCGGCATCTCCCTGGTGACCAATCTGGCCGCAGGCATCTCCCCGGTGCCGCTGAGCCACCAGGAGGTGCTCGACGCAGGCCAGGAGGCCGCGCCGCGGATCGCCTCCCTGCTGGCTCGCATCATCGCCCGAGCCCTGGAGGACTGAGCCCAGGCTCCCGCTCACGGCTGCGCCCGACTAGGCTGTGACCCACCGTCTGCCACACCGTATGAGCCCGCGACCGAGGAGTTGAGACGCGTGTCGGAGAACACGAACGTCACCGTCCAGGACGAGCTGCTGAGCACCGTCCGCCGCTGGATCCGGCTGGACCCGGACCCCGTCACGCGCCGCGAGCTGGAGTCCCTGCTCGCCCGGGCCACGGAGAGCCCTGAGGCCGCTGAGCAGCTCGACCGACTCTTTGCAGGGCGTCTGGCTTTCGGCACGGCCGGGCTGCGTGCCGAGCTGGGTCCCGGGCCGCTGCGGATGAACCGTCTTGTGGTCCGGCAGACCGCCGCCGGCCTGCTGCGCTACGCCGAGGAGAAGCTGGCCGCCGTCGACGGAACCGCCGGAGGCGCCCGGCGCATCGTCATCGGTTACGACGCCCGCCACCAGTCCGACGAGTTCGCCGCCGAGACGGCACGGATCTTCGCCGACGCTGACTGGGAGGTCCACATCTTCGACCGGCCCGGCCCCACGCCCCTGCTGGCCCGGCAGGTGCTGGTCCGTGAAGCCTCGGTGGGCGTGATGGTCACCGCCAGTCACAACCCGCCGCGGGACAACGGCTACAAGGTATACCTCGGAGGGACGCTCTCACGCCTGCTGGAGCCCCACGGCCGGGGCGCCGGCGCGCAGATCACCGCGCCGGTGGACCGAGAGATCGCCACGACCATCGAGGCAGTGGTCGCCGAGGAGTTCGCCTCCTCGACCGAGACCCCTCCGGGCGAGGCCCCGGAGGTGCCGTCCGGAGCCCTGGCCATCGACGACGACGCCCGCGACTCCTACCGGGAGGAGGCCCTGGAGCTCCTGGACCCGGAGGGCTTCCCGCACCGGGACCTGACCATCATCTACACCGCCATGCACGGCGTCGGCGGGGAGATGGTCACCGAGCTGCTCGCCAAGGGCGGCTTCTCCCGGGTGGTGCCGGTGACTGAGCAGTTCGCTCCGGACCCGGACTTCCCCACCGCCGACTTCCCCAATCCGGAGGAGCCCGGCGCTCTGGACTTGGGGCTGCAGGCCGCCCAGGAGCATGACGCGGACCTGCTCCTGGCCAACGACCCCGACGCGGACCGGCTCTCCGCCGCCGTCTACGACCCGGCCAGGACGCAGTGGCGGCAGCTCTCCGGCGATGAGATGGGTGCCCTGCTCGGCGCCCATCTGCTGCGCCGCGGCCCGTTGCGCCCTCGCGAGGACGGATCCCCGGTGGTGATGGCCAACTCGATCGTCTCCTCCCGGCTCCTCGAGCGGCTCTGTGAGATCCGCGGCGTCGGCCACGCCGCCACGCTGACCGGATTCAAGTGGCTCGCCCGGGTGGAGGCCATGAGCTTCGGCTACGAGGAGGCCATCGGCTTCAACGTGGACCCCACCATGGTCAAGGACAAGGATGGGGTCTCGACCGCCCTGATCTTCGCGGAGCTCGTCGCTGACCTCAAGGCCGCCGGCAAGACGGCGATCGACGCGCTCGACGAGATCGCCGCCGAGGCCGGCGTCTTCATCACCGGGCAGGTCACCATCAAGGTCGACGATCTCAGCCAGCTGGGGCAGATCACCTCCGGGCTGCGTGCCGAACCTCCGACGGAGATCGCCGGCTCCGCCGTCGTCGAGTCCCTGGACCTGACGAAGGACCCGTTGCCCGGTGCCGAGGTGAACGAGGCCACCACCACCGATGCGCTGATCTACCTCACCGAGCAGGGCGACCGCGTCATCGTCCGGCCCTCCGGGACCGAGCCCAAGGTCAAGTGCTATCTGGAGGCTGTGGCCGACACCCCCGGCCTCGACGCTTCCGCCGACGCCATCGCCGAGGCCCGGCAGCGTGCCGCCGACCGCCTCGCCGAGCTCCGTGAGAGCATGGAGCGGCTCCTCGGCTGACCCTGCCGCGAGCCCTCGACCGCCCCCGCGACACCCCGCAGGAGAGACCCATGAGCACCACGCCCGACGGCGCACCCGCGCCTGCCCCCCGCGAGATGGCGGGCCTGATCGATCACACGGCCCTGAAGCCAGACACCGACGAGGCCACTGTGCGCCGCGTCGTCTCCGAGGCCCGGGAGCACGGGTTCGCCGCCGTCTGTGTGAACCCCCGCTGGGTGCCGCTGGTGGTCGCCGAGCTCACCGGCTCCACGGTGAAGACCTGCACGGTGGTCGGCTTCCCGCTGGGCGCAAGCACCACCGCCTCGAAGGTCGCCGAGACCCAGGAGGCGGTCGCCGCCGGCGCCCAGGAGATCGACATGGTCGTCGACATCGCCGACGCCCTCGCCGGGGACAGCGCGGCCGTGGAGACCCAGATCCGCGTCCTCGCCGACGCCGCGCACGCCGGGGGCGCGATCCTGAAGGTCATCCTGGAGACGGCGCTGCTCAGCGAGGACGCCAAGGAGCTGGTCTGCCGGGCCTCCGAGGCTGCCGGCGCCGACTTCGTGAAGACCTCCACCGGTTTCGCCGGCGGCGGCGCCACGGTGGAGGACATCGCCCTGATGCACCGCCTGGTCGGAGGCAGGCTGGGGATCAAGGCCTCCGGCGGGGTGCGCAGCTATGCCGATGCCGTCGCGATGGTGTCCGCCGGGGCAACACGCATCGGCGCGAGCTCCTCTCTTGATATCGTGGGAGCAGACGAGACGACATCCGCTCCAGGCGCCGCAGACGACTACTGAGCAGCGGACCGAGCACACTTCCTCAGGGGGACCACATGATCAGCAACGGCCAGGTCAAGGCCTTCTCCGGCCAGGGCAACCTCGTCGGAAACCTCATCGCATTCATCTTCGTGTTCGGCCTGCTCATCGGCTCTGTGGTGGCCATCGGGTTCTGGTCCCTGGAGAACGCCTGGATCCCCGGGCTGGCCTTCATGGCCCTGTGGACCCTGGCCTTCTTCGTGGCCCAGGAGGTCGTGGGCCGCTCGGACTCCCTGGAGCAGCAGGACCTCCACGGTGAGCACGGTGAGCCGCTGGACGCCATGGCCTCCCGCGCGGCCGAGTCCCAGGCTCCCATCCACGAGCCGAAGGCCCACTGAGCTCGTCCCCTGCGCTGAGAGCCCACTGAGACCCTGACGCCACTCAACCCCGACCCCACTCCCCCTGACCCCGCCTCCGGCCGGAACATCGGGGTGGACCTGCTGCGGGTCATCTCGGTGGCCGCCGTCGTCATCGGTCACGCGTATCCGGCGATGCCCGGCGAGGAGTACCTGCAGATCTGGCGGATGCCGCTGTTCTTCTTCCTCGCCGGGTTCTTCTTCTCGACCTCCAGGACGTTCAGCGGAGAGTTCGCGGTCCGATGGAGGACCCTGGCCACCCCCTACATCAGCTGGTTCCTGATCCTGCTGGTGGCCGTCTGGGCCATGGAGCACACCCCCTGGCCCTTCGATGAGCACGTCATCTCCGGTGCTCTGGCCGGCGGCGCCTCCACCGACATGCCGTTTCTGGCGTTCTGGTTCATCTCGGTGATGTTCTTCGCCGCGCTGCTGCTGCGCATCCTGGTCAGCCTCCCGTGGTGGGTGGGCGTCATCGTCGCGCTGGTGGGCCTCACCCTGGCCGAGATCCCCGAGTCCCGCATGGCCTATACGGTGCTCGGCATCGGCCTGGTGCCGGCCTGCGTGACCTACATGTTCGCCGGGTACTGGTTCCGCCGGCACTTCTGGCGGATCCCCCGGCCGGTGCCGGTGGGCCTGGCGTGCCTCGTCCTCGGATTCGGCGCCGTGGCGATGGGCGCGGAGACCATGAACATGAAGTGGTCCGGATTCGGCACCTATCTGCTCTCCCCCGCCCTGGCGATCATCATCTGCTGCGGAATGGTGCTGCTCTTCTCCACCCGCATCGACGCCGTCCTGCGCCGCTCCGCACCTGTGGTGACGGTGATCTCCGAGCTGGTGCGCACCGGAACCCTGGTGGTCTTCGCCCACGCGCTGGTGCTCTATCTGGCGCTGCGCTGGCTGGACATCGAGGAGCCTCTCACGCGCACCCTGCTGGCCCTTCTCCTGTGCTGGGGCCTCGGCGTGCTGGTCAACCGGACGCCGGCGTCGCCGTACCTGACAGGGCTGCCGGCGCGAAGATCGCCTCGAAAACCTGCGCGAGCCACTCCAGCAGCGCCCCGTCCGTGAGGTCCTGACCGCCGATGCGGGAGGTCGCCGGACGTGGGATGAGCACGGCGCTGATCGAGGATTTGATCTGTGAGCCCGGGTACATCCGCTCCAGGCGCATCTGCCGCGACTCCGGCAGCTCCTGGACCGGGCCGAAGCGGATGAACTTGCCCTGCACCCCGATGTCGGAGAGTCCCACGGAACGGGCGCGGTTGCGCAGCCGAGCGACCTCCACCAGGTTCTGCACCGCCTCGGGCAGCTCCCCGTAGCGGTCCTGCCATTCGGTGACGACCTCGGTGATCTTCTCCTCGGTGTCTGCGGCGGCCATCTTGCGGTAGCCCTCCAAGCGCAGCCGTTCCCCGGGCACGTACTCCGCGGGCAGGTGCGCGTTGATCGGCAGCTCGATCTTGACCTCGACGATCTTCTCCTCGGAGTCACCGCGATAATCGGCCACCGCCTCACCCACCAGGCGCAGGTAGAGATCGAAGCCGACCCCGGCGATGTGGCCGGACTGCTCGCCGCCGAGCAGGTTTCCCGCCCCTCGGATCTCCAGGTCCTTCATGGCCAGCTGCAGGCCGGCGCCGAGCTCGTTGTTCGCAGCGACCGCCTTCAGCCGCTCCAGGGCCACCTCCCCCAGCGGCTTCTCAGCGGGGTAGAGGAAGTAGGCGTAGGCCCGCTCCCGGGACCGGCCCACCCGGCCGCGCAGCTGGTGCAGCTGGGAGAGCCCGTAGGTGGAGGCCCGGTCCACGATCAGCGTGTTCGCGTTGGAGATGTCCAGGCCGGTCTCGATGATCGTGGTGGAGACCAGCACGTCGAACCTCTTCTCCCAGAAGTCCTGGATGATCTGCTCCAGGCGCGCCTCGCTCATCTGCCCGTGGGCCACCTCGACCCGGGCCTCGGGGACGAGTTCACGGACCTTCGCCGCCGTGGCCTCGATGGAGGAGACCCGGTTGTGCACCACGAACACCTGGCCCTCACGCATGAGCTCACGGCGGATGGCGGCGGAGACCTGCTTGTCGGTGAACGGCCCCACATAGGTCAGGACCGGGTGCCGCTCCTCCGGCGGTGTGGCCAGGGTGGAGGTCTCACGGATTCCCGCCATGGACATCTCCAGGGTGCGAGGGATCGGCGTGGCCGACATCGCCAGGACATCGACATCGGTGCGCAGCTTCTTCAGCGCCTCCTTGTGCTCGACGCCGAAGCGCTGCTCCTCGTCGATGATCACCAGGCCCAGGTCCTTGAACTGGACCTCCCGGGAGAGCAGCCGGTGGGTGCCGATGACGACGTCGATGCTTCCGTCGGCCAGCCCGGAGATGACTTCCCGGGACTGCTTGGGAGTCTGGAACCGGGACAGTGCCCGCACGGTCACCGGGAATCCGGCGAAACGCTCGGTGAAGGTCTCCAGGTGCTGTGAGGCCAGCAGCGTGGTGGGAACCAGCACCCCGACCTGCTTGCCGTCCTGGACGGCCTTGAACGCCGCACGGACGGCGATCTCGGTCTTCCCGTAGCCGACGTCGCCGGAGATCAGCCGGTCCATGGGCACCTCACGCTCCATGTCCCGCTTGACCTCCTCCATGGTGGTGAGCTGGTCCGGGGTCTCCGGATGCGGGAAGGCGTCCTCCAGCTCGGCCTGCCAGGGGGTGTCCGGGCTGAACGCGTGCCCGCGGGAGGCCATGCGTGCGGCATAGAGCCGGATCAGTTCACCGGCGATCTCCTTGACCGCCCTCTTGGCCTTGCTCTTGGTCTGCGCCCAGTCGCTGCCGCCCATCTTGGACAGGCTCGGAGCATCCCCGCCCACGTACTGAGAGACCTGGTCCAGCTGGTCGGTGGGGACCATCAGCCGGTCCTTCGGGCCGCCCCGCTTGGAGGGGGCGTACTCGAGCACCAGGTACTCGCGGATCCCGGCGGTGCCGGCCCGGACAGCCTGAGGAGACCCGACGGGACGCTGCATCAGTTCCACGAACTGGCCGATGCCGTGCTGCTCGTGAACGACGTGATCGCCCTTCTTCAGCGCCAGCGGGTCCACCGCGTTGCGCCGACGACGTGCCGGCATACGGCGCCCGCCGGTGGATCCGGAGCGCATCGAGCGGCCCAGCATCTCCGACTCGGTGAGAAGCGCCAGCTGCAGGGCGTCGACGGCGAAGCCCTGCGAGACCTCCGCGGTGGTGACCGTGATACGGCCGGGCGCGGGGGCGTCGTCGAGGGTCTCGACGAGTTCAGCAGGCACATCGTGTTCCTTGAGCAGCTCGACCACGCGCTGCGCGGAGCCGTGCCCCGCGGTGGTGACCACCACCGACCAGCGGTTCCGGGCGCGATCGGCCAGGAACTGCATGACCTCATCCACGCTGCCGCGGTAGCCGATGGGCTCCCGGGAGTCGAGGGAGACGATGTCCGCGTCCTGCTCGAGCTCCTCGTCAAGGCCCAGGGAGGTGATGGACCACCACCCGGCTCCGTGCTCCAGGGAGGCGTCCCGCGTCTCGGCGAGGGTGGCGAAGGAGCCGGCGGCCAGGCCCTCCTCCTCGGCGGCGGTGATGTCCAACGGCGCGGACCCGCCGTCCGGGGCTGCGGCCCAGGCCGCAGCGAGGAACTCCTCGTTGGTGGCGGCCAGATCGTGGGCCCGGCCGCGAGTCCGCTCCGGTTCGATCACCAGGGTCAGGGAGCCGGCGGGCAGCTGGCTGACCAGCGGCACCATCTCCTCGACCAGCACCGGGGCCAGAGACTCCATGCCCTCGGCGGCTATGCCGTCAGCGATCTTGGTCAGCAAATCCTGGGCGTGCGGCATCTGCGGCAGCAGCTCCTTGGCCCGGGCTCTGACGGCCTCGCTGATGAGCAGCTCGCGGCAGGGCGCGGCGTCGAGCACCGTGGGGTGCTCATCATCGTCGAGGGAACGCTGGTCGGCCACGGAGAAGTGGCGCATCTGCTCGACCTCGTCACCGAAGAACTCCACCCGCACCGGGTGGGACTCGGTGGGCGGAAACACGTCCAGGATTCCGCCCCGCACTGCGAACTCACCACGGCGGGTGACCATGTCCACCCTGGAGTAGGCGGCGTCGGCCAACGCGGCGACGACCTCGTCGAAATCGCGCTCATGGCCGGTCTCCAGGCGGACCGGAGCGAGGTTCCCCAGACCCGCCACCAGCGGCTGGACCACCGCACGGACCGGCGCGACGACGACGTCGAGCCTCCCGGCGTCCTCCGGGTGGGCGAGCCGACGCAGCACGCCAAGACGCCGCCCCACCGTGTCCGAGCGCGGAGAGAGCCGCTCATGGGGCAGGGTCTCCCAGGAGGGGAAATGGGCGACCTGGATGCCCGGCGCATAGCTGCGCAGCGAGGTGGCGAGGTCATCAGCCTCGCGGTCCGTGGCGGTGACGGCCAACAGCACGCCGGTGCCCTCGGCGCTGCGCAGCCGGGAGGTGATCTCGGCGACCAGGGCGGGGCGCAGCCCTGTGGTGGCCGCGATCTGCAGCTCCTCGGTACGTTCGGACGCCGGATGCGAGGCCGCGGCGGCGACCCGCCCGTAGGGGGAGCTTGCCGCCAGTGCCGTGCGCAGTCCGGACAGAGCCATGGGGTGGGACGCCTCGCTTCGTGACAGTTCAGATGTTCGGTGCCGGGGATTCAGGGCCGAGCGGCCTCCCACAGGATACTGCGCATCCGACGCCCCGAGCATCCGCGTCCGCTCTCAGCGGCTCAGGCTGACCTCATGAACCGTGGCGACCCGAGCGCTGTGTGCTCCCTGCCTCAGCTGGGTCGGATCCACCTGGCCGGCCACGAGGGCCGCGAGCGCCAGCGCGAAGCCGCTCAGCTGCCACCAGGTGAAGGCCTCTCCGAGCAGAACCGCGCCCAGCAGCGCCGCCACCAGCGGGGAGAGCAGCCCGAGCAGGGCGGTGGCGGTCACCGGCAGCCGCCGCAGCCCGTCGAACCAGAGCCCGTAGGCCAGCAGGCCGCCCACCAGCCCCAGCCAGGCGTATCCGAGGACGGCGCCGGCGTCGATGCCCGCGGGGACTCCCTCCAGGGCGAGCGCGGGCACCAGCAGCACCAACCCTCCGGCGGTCAGCTGCCAGCCCGCATAGCCCACGGGTCCCACGCCCTCCGGCCGGCCCCACCGCTTCGTGAGGATGACGCCGGTGGCCATGCACAGCGCCCCACCCAGTCCTGCGGCGACCCCGACGCCGTCCAGGGCGGCGGCCGGGCCGAGCACCACCATCCCGACCCCGAGGACGCCGACCATCCCCCACAGCAGCCGCCAGCGGCACAGCCGCTCGGAGAGCACGAGGACGGCGAGCACGGTCACCAGCAGCGGCTGGACCGCCCCCAGGGTGGCGGCCGCGCCACCGGGGAGCCGTTCGGCGGCGAGGAACAGCAGAGGGAAGAACGCCCCGATGTTCAGCATGCCCAGCACCAGCGCCTTCCACCACCAGTGGCCGCGCGGCAGCCGTCGGGCGATCAGCAGGGCCAGCAGGCCGGCCGGAAGAGCTCGCAGGAGCCCCGCGACGAGCGGACTGTCAGCGGGGAGCAGCTGGGTGGTGACGATGAAGGTGGTGCCCCAGGCGGCCGGGGCCAAAGCGGTGAGCACGGTGACGCGCGCGAGATCGGTCATGCCTTCAGCCTCCGCTGATGACTATCAATGAGTCCAACACATCCTTGTCATCGCATCGATCGTAATTCACGATAGATCCATGGATCTCCAGCAGATGCGCTACGTCCTCGCGGTCGCCGAGCACGGCAGCTTCACCCGGGCCGCCCAGCGATGCTTC
The DNA here is from genome assembly GCF_013410745.1 of Nesterenkonia xinjiangensis. Lineage (NCBI taxonomy): Bacteria > Bacillati > Actinomycetota > Actinomycetes > Micrococcales > Micrococcaceae > Nesterenkonia > Nesterenkonia xinjiangensis. The sequence continues at coordinate 327,083 of NZ_JACCFY010000001.1, forward strand.
GTGGTGCAGTCCGCGCTCAGCCACCAGATCGCCGTGCTGGAACGGGAGCTCGGGCTGAGGCTCTTCGCCCGGTCCAGCCGGCGGGTGGAGCTCACCGCCGCCGGTCAGGCCTTCCTTCCCGCAGCCCGCCAGGCGCTCGAGGCCGCCGACCGGGCGGCCGCGCAGGCTGCGGCCGCCGCCGGAGAGGTCCGCGGCACCGTGCGCATCGGCATCATCCCCACGGTGACCGCCGTGGACCTGCCGGTGCTGCTTCGCCGTTTCCATGAGGCGCACCCTCAGGTGGCCGTGAGCCTGCGGGTGGCGCGCAGCGATGAGACCGTCGCCGACATCCGGGCGGGCCGGCTCGACGTCGGGATCCTGGGACTTCCCGCCGGGCAGACCCCCGTCGGAGTGAGCTCACGGATGCTCGCGCAGGATCGGCATGTGGCCGTGATCGCCTCTGGTCATCGACTCGCGGGCAGGAAGCGGGTCCGTCTGGCCGAGCTCGCCGAGGAGCCCTTCGCCGACTTCCCCGCGGACTCTCCTGGCCGCGCGCAGACCGATCTGGCCTTCGCCGAGGCAGGGCTGGTCCGGGAGGTGGCCTACGAATCGACCACGGCGGACCTGATCGTGGGGCTGGTGCGGCAGGGGCTGGCCGTCGCGCTGCTGCCGTCGGCGCTGCGGCGCGAGTTCTCCGGACTGCACATCCTGGCGGTGACCGGCGGACCCACCCGCACCGAGCATCTGGCCTGGGACGGGTTCAACACCTCCCCGGCGGCCGCCGCACTGCTGGAGCTGCTCGAGGCCTGACAGGGCGGGGCGGACAGGCTCAGCCGGAGAGCCGCTGCCGGCGACCGTGACGCAGCCCGACCTCGTAGCCCACCAGGGCGATGATCCACAGGGCCGTCATCGGGAGCACGAACCACATCATCGCCACGCTGAACGGCCCCAGCGCGGCGTGATGGGCGGCTGCCATGACGAGGTAAGCCACGTAGGAGGCGTAGAGGGCCACCAGCAGCGCCCCCTCCCACCGCCCGATGGACTGGCCGGTGAAGGCCAGCGGCAGCAGCACCAGGGCGGTGGCCAGCATGACCGGCAGATCGAAGTGGATCGCCGCCGGGTCGATGGCGATGCCCTGCGGCGCGATCACCGCGGTCACCCCGATGACGGCTCCGATGTTGAAGATGTTGGAACCCACCAGATTGCCCACCGCCATCTCCCGGTCACCGCGCAGGGCCGCGATGATGCTGGTGGCCAGCTCCGGCAGCGAGGTGCCGATGGCGACCACCGTCAGACCGATGATCAGCTCTGAGACACCGAACGCCTCGGCGATGTCCGTGGCCCCGGAGACCAGCATCCGGGCGCCGCCCACCAGCAGCGCCACCCCGACGGCGACCAGCACCAGATCTGTCAGCACCGAGCGCAGCGTGGTGGCCCGCAGCGCGCGCACCAGCTCACCTGGCCCACCGTCGTCGTCCTCACCATCCTCGGCGGCGACGTCGACCTGTGGCGCCGCACCGTGGACCTGCTGCCGGCGGGCATAGAGCAGCAGCGCGACGAGATACGCCACCAGCAGCACCAGGAGCAGGACCCCGTCCCCGGTGGAGAAGCCGCCATCGAGTGCCAGCACGAGCAGGAGCACGGAGAAGCCGATCATCACCGGGATGTCCGCGCGGATGAGCTGCAGCCGCACCGCCAGGGCTCCGAAGATGGCCGTCAGCCCGAGGACGAAGAGGATGTTGGCGATGTTGCTGCCCACCACGTTGCCCACCGCCAGCCCCGGAGATCCGGACAGCGCCGCGCCGGTGGAGACGGCGAGCTCGGGGCTCGAGGTGGCGAAGGAGACGATGGTGAGTCCTACGACCAGCGAGGACAGGCCGGCGGTGCGTCCCAGGGACCCGGCGCCGCGGACGAGCGCTTCGCCACCGGCGACGAGGAGGACGAACCCGCCGAGCAGCAGGAGGATGCTGAGGATTGTCACAGCACCAGAGTACTCAGGTGCTGGCCCGTCCGAGCCGCATCCGCCGCCGCGTCGTCGGCGTGACCTCTCGGCGCGTGAGGCCTTGCGCGGACGGAAGCCCCGCGGCAGACTCTGCATGGACCCAGCTAGACGCTTCCACCGGCAGGAGCGGCACGACGATGACTGTGACCCAGCTGGTCGGCATTCTCATCGCCGGGTTCTCCGGCCTGGCGATCGCTGCCATCGGAGCCATCTACCTCGTGGCTCCCAGGAGGGCAGCGAGCGGCTTCGGACTGCCGTCGCTGCCCCAGGAATCTGCCACGCCGTGGTTGCAGCTGAAGGGCCTCCGCGACCTCGCCACCGGAGTGGTGGCAGGAGTCCTCCTGGTCACCGCCCCCGTACCCACTCTGGGGTGGGCGTTGCTCGCCTTCACGCTCATACCGGCGGGGGATGCGCTCGTCGTGCTCCGCTCCGGTGGGCGACGCGGGATGGCGTGGGGCGTCCACGGTGGGACAGCCAGCCTCATGACGGTGGGAGCTGTGCTGCTCCTCGCCGGCTGATCTGTGCCTCTGCCCAGGGCAGAAACCCTGGGCGACGCCGTCAGGGGCGGTCTACTGTGGGCCCATGAGCGAGAGGGCGTGGGACCAGACGACGTCGGGCCAGGCCCCGTGGCGGCAGCACCGCTGTGGCACCCATGGTCGGCAGGAGCCGCTGTGGCGTGAAGTGCTGGGGGCGCGGCTGCGCCGCCTGCGCAAGCACCAGGGGCTGACGCTGCACGAGCTCGCCGCCGAGGCAGGGATCTCCCCGCAGTACCTCTCCGAGATCGAGCGCGGCCGCAAGGAGCCCTCCTCTGAGATGATCGCCGCCGTCTCCGGCGCTCTGGGGATCGGGCTGGTGGATCTCACCGCCGAGGTGGCGGACGAGCTGCGTCGCGACACCCTCTCCTTCATCGGCTTCTCCCCCGCCACGGACTTCGCAACGGCCCCGGGGCACCCTCGGGCCGACGTCGGGGCGGCTCCGGTGGTGAGCCTGAGCGCTGTGGCCTGAGCGGTCGGGCCCGAGGGTCCGGACGGTCGACGAGGGCACGGATACGGGACTGCTCCATGCGTTCCTCGGGGCCGGGGCGCAGAATTGAAACCTTTCACCTGACCAGAAATCCTGTTACGGTGCAGCGCATCATGTGATGTAGACCACATGATGAGAGCCTGCGGATCTGTCTGGATGTCTTCGCCGTCGAAGAATTCCAACGTTGCATGCTTTCCACCGCATCCCGATGAGAGGACTCGACGATGACACCCTCAGCCCTACCCGCACGCCCTGGGGACGCACGACGCAGGTTCCCCCACCTCCCCCGCCTGCTCGGTGCCCTCCTGGCCGCCCTCGCCCTGTGCGCGGCGTCGCTGTCCGGCGGCACCCTCGCCACGGCGGCCGTGCCGGAGGAGGCCCGAGCCTCCCAGCAGGCCTGCGGCGGCGGAGACGCCGTGGTGACCGGCAGCCAGAGCGCCGGATTCACCACCACCTACCGCGGAACGACCGTCTACCAGGGCGACAACTACATCATCGCCATCTGGGAGGCGCTGGGAAGCCTCACTCCCGGACGCACCACCCAGGAGAGCGTCTCCGTGATGGCCAGCGGCTGGATCGGGAACAACACCATCGATCTGCCCAGCCACACCTCCTTCGAGGTCTGCGGCACCATGGGAGTCGGCAGCACCAGCGGGCGCGGCGCCATCGAGGCCTTCGACGCCACCGACGTGGCGATCCCGCACCTGACCATGACCGGCAGCCCTTGGTTCGGCATGCACTTCGGGGCGGTCCGCGGCCTGCACCTGGGTCAGATCACCCTCACCCTCGACACCGGCCTGGGCATCCGCTTCGACCGCCAGGCCTCCGACAGCACCTCGGTGGTCATGGACCACGTGTTCGTCTCAGGGACCGACAACCACGGCGTGGAGACCTGGAACATCAACGGCCTGGACATCGGCACGGTGATCGCCCGCGACGTCGGCTACGCCGGTCTGCTGCTGAACAACACCCGCAACGCCCGCATCGGGCTCGTCGACGGGCACAACGTGGCCACGGGCACCGGCTACGCCACCTTCCGCATGGCCAACACCGCAGGACGGGCCGCCGACGGCGGCTACGCCACCAATGTGGTGGTGGATCGAGTGGTCGCCCATGGCGGCGGTCGCGGCATCTTCTGCGTCTCCCAGTCCGGCGGTCTGCACATCGGCGAGGTGGAGCTCAGCGGCAACGGCGGCAACTCCGTGCTGATCGAGAACTGCTACAACGTCACGCTGGCCTCCGGCACCGTCGACGGCGGAGGCGAGGTCAGGATCTCCTCGCGCAGCGAGTTCCCGGTCACCCGAGATGTCAGCATCAGCCTGGACGTGAACGGCACCGCGGTACGCGAATCACCCTGCGGTCAGAACATCTCCTGGCAGATCACCGGGGACGCGCCCCAACACATCTGCTGATCAGGCGGCCAGCGGCCTCGCCGCCGCCGTCGAACGGGTGCTGAGCACCTCGTCCACCAGCCCGTAGTCCAGGGCTTGGGCCGCGGTGAACACCCGGTCCCGATCGGTGTCTCGGCGCAGCTGCTCGACGTCCCGGCCGGTGTGACGGGCCAGCACCTCCTCGAGCTCCCCGCGGACGCGGACCAGCTCGTCGGCGTGGAGGATGAGATCAGGGATGGCGCCGCGGCCGGCGCCGATCGCCGGCTGGTGCAGCACGATCCTGGTGTGCGGCAGCATCGCCCGCGCCCCGGCCTCGCCGCCCGCCAGCAGCACCGCCCCGGCGGCGAAGGCCTGCCCCACGCAGGTCGTCGCCACCGGGGCGCGGATGTACTGCATGGTGTCGTAGATGGCCAGCGTGGCCGAGGGGTCCCCGCCCTCGCAGTTGATGTAGAGGTTCACCGGCGTGTCCGGGTCCGCGGACTCCAGGTGGAGCAGCTGGGCGATGACGGCGTTGGCCACCCCGGAGTCGATGCCCGTGCCCAGGTAGATGATGCGCTCGTGCAGCAGCTGGGAATAGACGTCCATGGCGCGTTCGCCACGTCCGTCCCGGGTGATGACCTGGGGGATGGTGTAGGCGCTCATCGCGTCTCCTCCCCTGCGACACGTTCCAGGTGGGAGGTCAGTCCCACCGGACGCCGTCGGGCCCGCGGCACGATCCCGCCGAAGTCCTCGGCCACCCCGTCCACGAACCCGTAGGTCACAGCCTCGGCCGCGCTGAACCAAGTGTCGCGCAGCGAGTCGTCGAAGACCTGCCCGAGCGGCCGACCGGTGTCCTCGGCGATCAGCCCCAGCACGGTGTCCCGGGTGCTGCGCAGATCCTGGGCCTGGAGCTCGACGTCGGCCGTCGAGCCCCCGATGCCCGAGGAACCCTGGTGCATGAGGATCTTCGCGTGTGGCAGCGCTCGGCGGCGGCCCGGCGTGCCGGCCGAGAGCAGGAACTGCCCGGCGCTGGCGGCCACGCCGAGGGCGAGCGTGGACACCGGGCAGGGCACGAAGCCCATCAGGTCGCGCAGGGCGAGCATCGCCGGCACGGAGCCGCCCGGAGAGTGGATCCACAGGGCGATCTCGGTCTGCGGATCATCGGCGGCCAGGGTCATCAGCTGGGTCATCAGCAGGGTGCCGTTGTCGTCGTCGAGGACGCCGTCGAGGACCAGGACTCGACGATGGAGCATCTCCTGGCGTGCGTTCTCACCGAACATCGGGGCTGCGGGGGTCTCTTCGCTCATGAGTCCAGGCTCGCCGTTCAGAAGCCCTGAGGAGGAAGAAACCTGCTGGGGGCGGATCTGCCGTGGGCTGATCAGCTCAGAGCGGCGCCGGCCCTATGATGGAGGGCACCATCATCCAACGAGAAGGAGCACCACCCGTGGCGCTTGAAGCTGAGACCGTCATCTCCCACGACGTCGACAAGATCGTCGCCGCCTACGCCTCGCGCGACTTCCACCAGCACCTTGCTGACACGGTCGGTTCCACGTTGGAGAGCTTCGAGGTCAGCGGGGACCCGGCGCATGCCTTCGAGGTGACCTCGAAGCAGTCGATGTCGGTGGACCGCCTGCCCGACATCGCCAGGAAGGTCATCAAGGGGCAGGTCACCGTGACTGTCACCGAGCGCTGGTCGAAGCCCGACGCCGACGGCTCACGGCGATCTGACATGGACGTCAAGATCCACTCCGCTCCGGTGAGCGCGGCTGCCTCCCAGGTGCTGCACTCGCGCGGCTCCTCTGAGACGCTGTCCACCGTGCGCGGCGAGGTCTCCACCTCGATCCCGCTGATCGGCAAGAAGCTGAAGTCCGCGGCGGAGCCCTACATGAAGAAGCTCGTCGCGGTGCAGTCCCGCGAGGTCGCGAAGTGGATCGAGCAGAACGGCTGAGGCTTCGCTGAGCCTCAGGCCTGGTGGACGGTGTTCTGCGCGCCGGTGAGACCCTCGGTGATGATCAGCTCGACGGCGTCGGCGGCACGCTGGACCAGCTGCGGCAGCTCGTCGGCCTGGTCGGGGGAGAACTTCTGGAGCACGTAGTCTGCGGTCTCCATGCGCCCCGGCGGACGCGAGACCCCCACCCGGACACGGATGTAGTCCCGGTCGCCCCTGAGGTGCTGGGTGATGGACTTCAGCCCGTTGTGCCCGCCCTCGGAGCCGCCGCGCTTGAGCTTGATGCGGCCGAAGTCGAGGTCGACCTCGTCGTGGACGACCACCAGCCGGGCCGGGTCGACGTCGAAGTAGTCGACGAGACCGCGGATCGGCTTGCCGGAGGTGTTCATATATCCCTCGGAGACGGCCAGGACCACTTTGGGCCCGCCCAGTCCGAGGCGGGCCGCCACGACCTGGGCGCCGACCTTGGTGCGGGTGTACTTCGCGTCCATGCGGTCGACGAGCTCGTCGAGGACCATGTGCCCGATGTTGTGCCGGGTATGACGATAGCGGGACCCGGGATTCCCGAGTCCCGCTATCAGCCAGGTGTCAGATGCCATGCCCCGCAGTCTATCGAGGAGCGGCGATCCTTCGAATCAGCGTCGGATCAGCGTGAAGCTGATCAGGCGTCGTCACTCTCGGACTCGCCCTCGGAGGTCGACTCCGCCTCGGACTCCTCGGCGGTCTCGTCCTCGTCGCCGAGGTCCTGGACGGTCGGCTCGTAGATCGTGACGACCGGAGACTCCAGGTCGGTGATCGCCAGGGTGACGCCTGCGGGCAGCTGAAGGTGCTCCGGCAGGGCGTTCTCCTCGCGGTCGGTGATGTCGATGCTGATCGAGTCCGGCAGGTGCGTGGCCTCGGCCTCCACTGCCACGGTCGGCTGGTCGAGCAGGTACTCGAGGCCGCTGGCCGGCTCGCCGATGACCTCGACCGGAGCGTCGACGACGACCTTCTCGCCGGAGCGCACGGCCAGCAGGTCCAGGTGGTCGACGCTGCGGTAGATGGCGTCACGCTGGATGTCCTTGGGCAGCACGAGCTGCTTCTTGCCCTCGATGTCGAGGGTGATCAGGGCATTGGGATTGCGGACCGCCAGGGTGGTCTCGTGGTTCGGCAGGAGGATGTGGATCGGGTCCTCGCCGTGGCCGTAGACGACGCCGGGGATGTAACCGCTGCGGCGGGCCTTGCGGGCTGCGCCCTTGCCGAAGTCGGTGCGCGTGGTGGCCGGAATGACGATCTTGTCTGCCATGATGTGTCCTTCGTCGGTTGTCTGCTGGAAGTTCCAGGGCCTGGGGCCGGAACCGACGAGTTCACGAGACAGGGCTGATGAGCGTCCTGTCCGTCGCCTCGTCGATCACGGAGCCGCCGCCGGACCGTCATCGGTCAGCCGGCGCTCCCTCGCCTGGGCACAGTTGATCATGGTACCACGGGGCCACCTGTCGGTCGCCGCCGTGTTCGGCGGGCGGCCATACCGAAGTTCCGCCATACTCAGAATCATGGACACCGCACCGATCCTGACCACGACGACGCTGCGCACCTGCGAGGACCCGCACCGGCTGCTCATCCTGGTCCCGGGCCTCGGCACCGATGTCGCCTCCACCTGGGCGCACGTCTCCCCGAAGCTGGCTCCGGGTGTCTTGGCCGTGGGCCTGGACCTCCCCGGCCATGGCCTCTCGGCGCCCTGGACCGACGCACCGAAGGCGCCCACGATGCGGCTGCTCGCCGAGGCCGTGGTGGACAGTCTGGAGCGACTCCGCGAGCAGCGGCCGAGCCTGCGGGGCATCCCGGCCCGCCTGGCAGGCACCTCGCTGTCCGGCGGGCTGGCGCTGGAGCTGGCGGCCTTCCACAGCGATGCTCTGGAGGCCACGGCCGTGATCGGCGGCCTGCCCCGCTTCGGCACCGCGGAGCTCTGGCAGCAGAGGGCGCAGCAGGTCCTCGACGACGGCACGGCCGCACTGGTCGAGCCGACCCTGGGGCGCTGGTTCTCTCCAGGGTTCCGCACGGCGGCCCCCGAGGCCGTGGAGGCGGTGATGGCCTCCCTGCGCGCCGCCGACAACGCCTCCTACGCCGTCTTGTGCTCAGTGCTGAGCCGTTTCGATCTGCGGACCCAGCTGTCCGAGATCCGCACTCCGGTCCACCTGGTCGCCGGTGAGTTGGACGAGGTGGCGGCACCGGCGCTGCTGCGCGAGGTCGCCGAGACCGTTCCCGACGCCGAGTTCACCATGGTCGAGGGCGTCGCCCATCAGATCGCGGTGGAACGACCCCGGCAGATCGCCGCGCTGCTCAGCGCCTGAGACCTGCCCCACCCCTGAGACCTGGCCGAAGCGAGAGGATCAGGCGTGGTCGCGGCATGAGCCGCCCAGAGGTCATGTGACACGAGACACTCTCAGCCCTGGTCCCGCTAATGTAATATCTGGTACGTTACCGGCCATGGTGACCTCCATCGCATCCGTCTGCCTCTCCGGCGGACTCACAGACAAGATCCATGCATGCGCCGCGGCCGGATTCGACGGCATCGAAATCATGGACTCGGACCTCACGGTCGCCCATGAGTCGCCGGAGGAGATCCGCGCGCTGTGCGAGCGCCTCGGACTCCGGATCGACATGCTCCAGCCGTTCCGCGACGCCGAGGGCGTCGACGAGGACCTGTTCGCCGACACGCTCCGGCGGGCACGCGAGAAGTTCCGCACCGCCCAGAGGCTCGGCACCGACCTCATCCTGGTGTGCAGCAATGCCGCCACCGCCACCGTCGACGACGACGCCGTGACCGCCCGCCAGCTCGGCGAGCTCGCCGATCTCGCCGCCGAGCACGGCATCCGCCTCGCCTATGAGGCGCTCGCCTGGGGGCGATTCGTCAACGATTATCGACATGCCTGGCGCCTCGTGCAGCTGGCCGACCGGCCGAATCTGGGAACCTGCCTGGACAGCTTCCACATCCTCTCCCGCGGCCACGACCCGGCCGCCATCGAGGAGATCGACGGCGAGAAGATCTTCTTCCTGCAGCTGGCGGACGCACCGGACCTCAACATGGACGTGCTCTCCTGGAGCCGACACCACCGGCTCTTCCCCGGCGAGGGATCCTTCGACCTGGTGACGTTCCTGACCCATGTGCTCCGTGCCGGCTACACCGGACCGCTGTCCCTGGAGGTCTTCAACGACACGTTCCGCCAGACAGACACCGGACGCACCGCCGCGCACGCCAGACGATCCTTGACCTGGCTGGCAGATCGCGTGGCCACGACCGACAGCCATGACGACAGACGGATCCCCGAGGCACAGTGCCCGCATGCCGTCGACTTCGTCGAGATCTCCGGGGCAGACCTCTCCACGGCCGACCACATGCTGGAGCAGCTGGGCTTCACCTTCCGCGGATCCCACCACCGCAAGCCCGTGCGGCTGTGGACCCTCGGCACAGCGCGCCTCGTCCTCGACGAGCAGGACAAACATGAGACTCCGCACCTCTCCGGCATCGGCCTGTCGGTGGACGACTCCGACCGCGCCTCGGCCCGCGCCGAGGCTCTGGGCGCGCCTCCGGCCTTCCGCCGGACCCACACCGGGGACCATGAGCTCAGAGCCGTGGCCTCGCCGGACGGCACGCAGGTCTACTGGAACGATCAGCCCGCCGAGACCTGGACCGAGGAGTTCACCGGGGGCGACGACGGCGACAGCTCCGGCGCCGTCGTCGATCACATCAACCTCTCCTACCCGTGGCAGGACTTCGACGAGGCGGTGCTGTTCTCCACCAGCGTCCTCGGCCTGGACGCCCAGGCCTCTTCCGAGGTCCCGGGTCCCCGAGGCCTGGTCCGCAGCCAGGTGATGCGCTCCCCCGACGGCGTCGTGCGCGTGCCGCTGAATCTGGCGCCGCCCACGGCGCCGACCCCGCCGCGCCATGTGGCCATCAGCTGCCAGGACGTGATCGGCGTGGCCGAGCGGGCCCGCGCCCGGGGACTGCAGTTCCTGGCCGTGCCCGCCAACTACTATGACGACCTCGCCGCCCGATTCGCACTGGACACGGCCTTCGTCGACCGCCTGCGCAGACTGGATCTGCTCTACGACCGTGACGACGACGGCGAGTTCATCCACTTCTACACTCCGACCCTCGGAGACGTCTTCCTCGAACTCGTGGAGCGGCGCGGACACTACGACGGCTACGGCGCCCCGAACGCTCCGGTGCGACTGGCCGCGCAGCGACCAGCTTCCTGACCAGGGACGACAGAGGGACATCGGGGCACTGTTGACGCCTAATGTAATAACCGGTACGTTCGTAAACAGCACCGAGTGACCCTGATCACACCTCTGCAGCTGCCCTCGGGAGGCACCCATGACACCACCGCCACGTGGCCTGCTCCACCGAGCCGGCCGGATCATGGACGGCCTGGAGATCAGCCTGGGCTCGGTCATGCTCCTGGCGATCTTCGTGCTCGTCCTCATCCAGGCCGCCCAACGTCACCTTCCCGGCGACAGCCTCCCCTGGACAGGAGAGGTCTCCCGATTCGCGCTGGCCTGGCTGACCTTCAGCGTGGTCGGAGTGCTGATCAGCCGCGGCGGCCACATCACTCTGGAAGTGGTGGACATCCTGCCCCTACCTCGCCTGGTCCGTACCGTCCAGGTGTTCGCTCTGATCATCGTGGCTGTGACGGCGGGGGCCTTCACCCTGGAGGCCTGGGCCCTCGTCCAGACCCAGGGCGCCCTGCGCTCCCCGGTGCTAGGCCTCTCCATGGCGCTGGTCTACGTGCCCGTCCTGCTGGGACTCACCAGCAGCACGGTGCGTGCCCTCATCGGGGCCGCCCGCATCGCCCTCCACGGCCCAGTCCGCTCCGAACTCGCCGAAGAGGTGGCCCGATGACCCTGCTGCTGCTCGCGCTCGCCATCGCGGTCCTGCTCACCCTGCGGGTCCCGGTCGCCTTCGCCTTCCTCGGCCCTTCCCTGGTGTACATGCTGGCCCACGGGCACTCTTCGGGCATGAGCCTGCGCCAGGTCTCCGACGCCGCCCAGAGCTTCCCGCTGCTGGCGGTCCCACTCTTCGTCTTCCTCGGCGCGCTGGCCAACCACGCCGGGATCGCGGACCAGCTGTTCCGCTTCGCCCTGGCTCTGCTGGCCCGCCTACGCGGCAACCTCGGCTACGTCACGGTGGGCGTGAGCGTGGGCTTCTCCTGGATGAGCGGCTCCGCCGTGGCCGACGCCGCTGCCCTCGGCAAGGTCCAGATCCCGGCGATGCTGCGCAACGGCTACAGCCGCCGCTTCGCCACCGGGATCTCGGCGACCTCCTCCCTCATCGCGCCGGTCATGCCGCCGAGCATCCCTGCGGTGATCTTCGCCGGGCTGGCCGCCGCCTCGACGGGGGCGCTGTTCGCCGCCGCCGTCGTCCCTGCCCTCGCCGTGGCTCTCGGCCTGCTCGTCGTCGTCTTCCTCCTGGTGCGCCGCGAACCAGGGGTCAGCCGTGGGGAGTTCGACGCCCGCGAGCTGCTGGCCTCCACCCGCGGGGTGCTGCTGCCGGCGCTGACCCCGGTCATCATCCTGGGCGGGATCCTCGGCGGATGGTTCACCCCCACCGAGGCGGCCTCGGTGGCCGTCGCCTACGTCCTGCTCATCGCCCTGGTCCAGCGTTCGCTGTCCTGGTCCGGGTTCCTGACCGCCGTGCGCGAGACCGTGGTGACCACGGCCGGCATCATGCTGATCGTCGCCTCCGCCGCGCTGCTGGGACACATCCTGGCCCGCGAACGGCTGCCGCAGCTGATGACCGAGCTGCTGTTCGGCATCACTGAGGAACCGGTCCTCTTCCTGCTGCTCATCGCGGGCCTGATGCTGGTGCTGGGCACCGTCATCGACGCCACCGCCGTGCTCGTGCTGACAGTGCCGGTGCTGCTGCCGATCGCCCTCCAGTACGGCGTCGATCCGATCGTCCTCGGTGTGGTCATCATCCTCTCGCTGATGATCGGGCTCCTCACTCCCCCGGTGGGCACCGTCCTGTTCGTGACGGCGGCGGTCTCCGAGACTCGGGTGGGTGAGGTCTTCCGGGGCGCGCTGCCGTTCATGATCCCAGCCGTGGTGGTCACGGTGCTGGTGATCCTCTTCCCCGAAGCCGTGCTGTTGATCCCGGAGGTGCTGGGCCTGTGACCGAAGCGAACGACCGTGCCGTGCTGATCGGTCTGATCGGCCATGGGGTGGGGCCGTCCCTGACGCCCCGCATGCATGAGCTGGAGGGCGCCCGCCATGGACTCCGGCACATCTACCGGACCGTGGAGCTGTCCGAGACCGAAGACCCTGCCGCCGAGCTGGAGCGTCTGCTGACGGCCGCCGAGACCTTCGGCTTCGACGGGCTGAACCTCACCCATCCGGTCAAGCAGACGGCGATTCCCCTTCTCGACGAGCTCTCTGACCCTGCCCTCCGGGTCGAGGCTGTCAACACCGTCGTCTGGCGGCAGGGACGGCGCGTGGGCCACAACACCGACGTCTCCGGGTTCGCCGCGTCCCTCGAGGACGCGATCGGCCCTCAGCCCCGGGGGCGGGTCGTGCTGCTGGGAGCAGGCGGGGCCGGCTCCGCAGCGGCCCACGCCCTCGCATCAGCTGGACTGGACCGGCTGACCGTCGTCGACGTCGACCGTCGCCGGGCCGAAGAGGTCGCCGGGGCTGTGGCCCAGCACCATGAGGTGAACAGTGCCGCGGCCACGCCGCATGAGCTGCCGACATTGCTTCCCGAGGCGAACGGGCTGGTCAATGCCACACCCATCGGCATGGCCCACCATCCGGGCTCCCCGGTGCCGCGCCACCATCTGCATCCGGGGCTCTGGGTGTGCGACGTCATCTACCGGCCAGTGGACACCCCGCTGCTGCTCGAGGCCCGCTCCCTCGGCTGCCGGACCGTCAGCGGTCTCGGCATGGCCATGCACCAGGCCGCCGAGGCCTTCGAGATCTTCACCGGCGAACCCGCCGACCGGAAGGCGATGCTCAGCGATCTGCAGGGTCTCGTCGCCGCCGAACAGAAGCTGTCCCCCACTCCCCGTTGAAAGGTCACACCATGACACGCACGACGAAGCTACCCACTCTGCTCACGCTGGCGACGGTGCCGGCACTGGCCCTGGTGGCCTGCGGAGACGGCGGAGACGGCGGCGACGCCTCCGACGGTTCGGTCTCGCTGACGCTGGCCCACAGCTACAACGACGACCAGCCCCAGGCGCGCTGCGGCGCCGATCTCATCAAGGACGAGGTGGAGGCCGCCGACGTCGGGCTCGAGATCGAGATCTTCGGATCCAGCCAGCTCGGAGGCGACGCCGATCGTATCGCCTCCGTCGCGTCGGGGGACATCGACATCGACATCCAGGGCGCCTCCGCCCTGGGCGCGGTCCACGAGCCGATCAGCATCCTGGACGCCGCCTATGTGTTCGACGACGCGGAGCACCTCGCCACCTTCATGGACAGCCCAGAGGGCGCCGGGGTGATCGAGGACTTCGCCGACGCGGCGGACATCCACACGCTGGGGGCATGGTCGGCGGGAGCACGGCACTTCACCGCCGACGAGCCCATCCGGAGCCCGGAGGACCTCTCAGGCCTGCGCGTCCGCTTTCCCGGCTCGCCCCAGTACCTGATGAACGCCCGGGCGCTGGGCGCTGATGCCACCGAGGTCGCCTACGAGGAGCTGTACCTGTCCCTCCAGCAGGGCGCCGTCGACGGTCAGGAGAACCCGATCACGAACATCGACTCGGAGAACCTCGCGGAGGTCCAGGACTACCTGAGCCTCTCCTCCCATCAGCTGAACACGAACCTGATCATCATGTCGGACCGGTGGAACGAGGTCTCCGAGGAGCAGCAGGAGGCGCTGACCGCAGCGGTCGAGTCGGCCGTCGACGCGGTGACCGAGTGCGTCGCAGAAGATGAGGAGGCGACCCTCGAGCAGTGGCGCTCCGGTGACGACTGGGAGGTCATCGACGACGTCGACGTCGAGGCCTTCCAGGGCCAGGCGTTGGAGTACCTCGGCGACTCCCTCGAGGACGACTCGCTCGAAGTGTTCGAGGCGATCCGCTCGACCAGCGAGTGACCCACACGCCGGCTGGCCGCAGCCGGGTCAGGGACCGCTGTTCTGGTACTGTCGCGGATCGAGAGGGAGGTTCCATTGGACGAGACGCCTATCCGCCAGCGGGACGCGGTCCGCACCCGCGCAGAGCTGCTCGACGTGGCCACCGAGGTCTTCGCCGACTCCGGCTACTCCGGGGCTCGCATCGATGAGATCGCCCGCCGCACCCGCACCACCAAGCGGATGATCTACTACTACTTCGGCGGCAAGGAGCAGCTTTATCTGGCTGTGCTGGAGAAGGCGTACCGCGGCATCCGAGAGAAGGAGCAGACGCTTCAGGTGCAGGATCTGGATCCCGCCGAGTCCTTGCGTCGGCTGGCCGAGCTGACCTACGACCACCACCTGGAGAACACCGAGTTCATCCGGCTGGTCGCCATCGAGAACATCCACCGCGGCCGGTTCATCCGACAGATCGACTCCTTGCGTGACCTGGGAAAGCCCGCCCTGGGCCTGCTGGAGGAGGTCCTCGTCCGCGGACGGGAGGACGGCACGTTCCGCGCGGACGTCGACGCCGTCGACGTCCACCTGCTGATCAGCTCCTACTGCGTGTTCCAGGTGGCCAACCGCTACACCTTCGGCCACCTGTTCGATTTGGACCTGGACGCCGCCGAGAACCGTGACCGCCTGCGCCGGGTGATCGGCGACGTGGTCGTCGCCTGGCTCACCGCCGCTGCGCGCACCGCCGAGTGACCTGCCCACCGGATCTGCTGGACATGCGACGGCGGCGCCGTCCCTCTGCTCGCTGTGGAGAGAGGGACGGCGCCGCCGTCGTGTCTGCGCCCGTCAGGCGTGGCCGTCGAAGAGCGAGGTCACCGAACCGTCAGCGAAGACCTCCTTGATGGCGCGCGCCAGGGTCGGAGCGATCGAGAGCACAGTGAGCTGCTCGAAACGCTTCTCGTCCGGGATCGGCAAGGTGTTGGTCACCACGACCTCCCGGGCACCGCAGGCGGCGAGCCGTTCGGCGGCCGGCTCGGAGAACACCGCGTGCGTCGCGGCGATGATGACGTCCTTGGCTCCAGCATCCTTGAGCACCTTCACGGCACCGGAGATGGTGCCGCCGGTGTCGATCATGTCGTCGATCAGCACGCAGGTGCGGCCCTCGATCTCACCGACGACCTGCTTGGAGACAGCCTTGTTCGGCATCGTGAGGTCGCGGGACTTGTGCACGAAGGCCAGCGGGGCGCCGCCGAGACGTTCGGCCCACTGCTCGGCCACCCGCACCCGTCCGGTGTCGGGCGAGACCACGGTGACCTCGTCGTCGGCGACCTGCTCTCGGATGTAGTCGGCCAGCAGCGGCACTGCGAAGAGATGGTCCACCGGGCCGTCGAAGAAGCCCTGGATCTGCGCAGTGTGCAGGTCCACGCTCATGATGCGGTCAGCACCGGCGGTCTTGTAGAGGTCGGCCACCAGGCGGGCCGAGATCGGCTCGCGGCCGCGGCCCTTTTTGTCCTGCCGAGCGTAGGGATAGAACGGGGACACCACGGTGATCCGCTTGGCAGAGGCACGCTTCATGGAGTCGACCATGATCAGCTGCTCCATCAGCCAGTTGTTCAAGGGGTAGGGGTGGGACTGGAGCAGGAACACGTCCTTGCCGCGCACCGATTCGGAGGAGCGCACGTAGAGCTCGCCGTTGGCGAAGTCGTAGGCGCTCATCGGAAGGAGCTCGGTGCCGAGCTCGGCGGCGATCTCCTCAGCCAACTCCGGGTGGGCCCGCCCTGAGGCGACCACCAGAGTCTTTTCGCCGCTCAGCCTGATCTCATCCATGCTGGTCTTCCTTCTCTCCGGTTCCCTGGGCTGTCACTGCTTCTCGGAGTCTGTGTGCCGCTCGGCGCGGTCCGGTCCCGTGGCGTCGCCGGCCTGGGCGGCGGCCTGGGCGGCCGCGGATCCGGGGCGCCGGGTCTCCACCCAGCCGTCGGCGTTGCGCTGCGGGGCCACGGAGAGGGCCAGCGCACCAGCGGGGACGTCCTTGCGCACCACCGCACCGGCGCCCGTGTAGGCGCCGTCGCCGACCTCCACCGGTGCCACGAAGACCGTGTTGGATGCGGTGCGCACGTGGCTGCCGATGACGGTGCGGTGCTTGTTCTCACCGTCGTAGTTGGCGGTGATGTTGCCGCAGCCGATGTTGGTGTGCTCACCGATGGTGGCGTCTCCGGCGTAACCCAGGTGCGAGAGCTTCGAGCCGCGGCCGATGGTGACGTTCTTCGTTTCGTAGAACGCACCGATCTTGCCGTCGGAGCCCAGCTGAGTGCCCGGACGCAGGTAGGTGAAGGGGCCGACGGTGGCGCCGTCGCCGATCTGCGCACCGGACCCGTGGGTGCGGGTCACCGTGGCGCCCTCGCCGACGCGGACGTCGGTGAGGGTGGTGTCCGGGCCCACGACGGCGTCGCGGCCGAGGTGAGTGGCACCGTGCAGCTGGGTGCCGGGCAGCACGGTGGTGTCCTCCTCCAACGTCACGGTGGCATCGATCCAGGTGCTCGCAGGGTCCACCACTGTCGTGCCGGCACGCATGGCGGCCGCGACGGTGCGACGGTTGAGCTCAGCACTCAGGGCCTGCAGCTGCACACGGTCGTTGGCACCTTCGACCTGCCAGCGATCGTCCGTGACGACGGCGGCGACGCGGCCACCCTCGGCGCGAGCCAAGGCCAGCACGTCGGTGAGGTACTTCTCCCCCTGCACGTTCTCCGTGGTGACCTGGGTGAGCGCCCGGGTCAGCACTTCGGCGTCGAAGGCGTAGATCCCGGAGTTGATCTCGCGGATCGCCCGCTGGGCGGGGCTGGCGTCCTTATGCTCCACGATGCCGGTGACGGAGCCGTCATCGGCACGGATGATGCGGCCGTAGCCGGCGGCGTCGTCGAGGACCGCGGTGAGCACTGTGACGGCGTTGGCCTCGGACTCATGGGAGCGGACGAGTTCGGTCAGCATCTCCGTGGTCAGCAGTGGGACGTCACCGTAGGTCACCACGACGGTGCCGGTCAGCACAGAGGGGCCGCCCTGCGCGGCGGAGAGGGCCTCGAGCCCGCATTCGACGGCGCGGCCGGTGCCGGGCACCTCGTCCTGGTCAGCGATGATCGCGCCGGTCTTCAGCTGATCGATGTGCGCGGAGACCTTCTCTCGCTGATGGCGCACCACCGCGACGAGATGTTCGGGCTCGAGCCCAGCCGCCGCGGCGAGCGCGTGGCCGATCATGGAGCGACCGCCCATGCCATGCATGATCTTCGGGGTGCGCGACTTCATCCGGGTCCCCGCCCCAGCGGCCAGGACGATCACTGCGGTGGGACGGACATCGGGAGTGGGCACGAACAGAAGCTCCTTGACGCGGGAATCGGCGAACCCCTCAATCCTAACGGCGCACGGGCCGTGAGGGGCCGTTCCGCCCCTAGGACTCGAACCTAGACTGCACAGCTCCAAAGGCTGGCGTGCTGCCATTACACCAGGGCGGAGTGCGCGCCACGAAGCACGCGTGGTTCATCTTCGCATGAGTGCCGATCGAGTTCACATCTTGACTTCCCTATCGCAAACTTCTATATTTGCTTACGTGAATATCAGCGAAGATCCCTGCGATCTCTTCACAGACGGGAACAATCATGACACGCACCCCATGCGCCACCGGCGCCACCAGCATCGCTGGCATCGCCCTGCTCACGCTGACCGGATGCGTCGGCCTCGGCCCCGGCGAGAGCCAGGCGGGCCCATCGACCGACGCGACCCGTGGGGACGGGGTGCAGATCCCCGACGAACATGGCGCGGAGCTGGTCCATCCGCTCGAGGACCCGGAGATCTTCGCCGAGATGCGCACTGCGGCCGAGGACCTCGAAAGCCTGCGGATGGGCGCGACGATGACCTTCGAGCTGGACGCTCCCTGGCTCACCCAGGAGCAGCACCTCGAGATGACCGCCGAGGGCGCGGCCGACTTCAGCGAGGTCCACGTGACCGCCTCCCTGACGGAGCAGGGAGACCCAGTGGAAGACATTGAGGCCTACATCCAGGACGGCACGGGCGTCGAGAACATCGACGACCAGGGCTGGACGGACTCCCCCTCCAGCACGATCGACGAGGGGACCGACAGCACCTACGCGGCCGTCCTGGAGGCCGTCATCGCGATGGAGGACCTCCTGGAGGTCGACTACGACGACGATTCCTACACCCTGGAGTACGCCGGCAGCGATGCGGAGATCTTCGACTCGCTGGAGGACCCCTTCTCCCTGAACCTGGACGGCTATGAACCCGAAGAGACCGACATGACCGTCGAGGTCCTCCTCGATCCGCAGACGCTGTTGATGGAGGAGTTCGAGTTCACCCTGTACACCCAGGAGTCGCCGAACCCGATCAGCCTCGGCATGGAGATCAGCGTGGAGTACTCCATGTTCAACGAGGTTCCGCCGCTGGAGATCCCCGAGGACGTCCTCGAAGAGGCGTACGGGCCTCAGCACTGAGCACGGCCGGACCTCAGTCGCTCAGAAGAGATCCTTGTGGCGGGTGAAGTGCTCATGGGCTGGTCCGACCGGCCCGATGCCGTAGGTGTGCAGCACTTCAGCCAGAGCCGGAGCGGTGCTCTCCAACTGCTCGGCGGCCTCTTTGATCTGCTGCCCAGAGGCGACGGCGCGCAGCAGGTGGCGCATGCCGGCGACGACAGCGGCATCCCCGGCCTCGGCCGAGACCATCGAGGTGGTGCGGGTGAACCGCCCCGTGGAGGCCTTGATCCCTTCAAGCCGACCCGGCACCTCCTCCCGGGATACGGCCCCTTGGTCGAGCTGCTCCGCGAGCTCGTCGAGCGACTGCAGGCGCTGGAGCACGGCGGGATTGCCGATCTTCACGCGCTGGGCGCTGTTGAGCTGCGACAGCATCGGCGCGGACATTCCGAGGATGCCAGCAAGTTCGGACTGATTCATGCCGAAGGCCTGCTTGACCCGCCCGAAGATCTCCGAGAGCTGCTCGCCGTACGCGGCCCGCTGGGCCTCGATGTTCTCTTCCACGCTCATGGACGCCTCTTCTCCGCCAGTCGCCATCATTCACTCACGCGAAGTCTACTCGCCATGATCCCCCGGCGCGATGCCCCCGTCAGGGCAGGCCAGACAGGACCTGAGGCCCCATCGGCCCGACCCCATGCCATCCTGATCCCACCTCTCAACTTTGCTTTAGCGACTCCCTAGCGTTGCTTGTGAAAATACGTGACTCCTCGAGGAGCACATCATGGACACCCGAGCATGGCGCACCGCACTCCCCTGGCCCACGCATGGGAGAGGGCCGCCCGCGAGCACTGGGGCAAGGTCCCGCAGCCGGAGACCGGCGCGCAGTACGTCGATGCGTTGACCCACCAGACGCTGCATGACCGGATCCCGCGTCAGGTGGGGAACTGCTCGATCCATGTCGGGCTCACCACCCATGATCCGGACGGCGTCTCCGACTGGATCCAGGTGGAGCTGGGGACCTGGTGCGGCGATCGCGGCGCCGGGGAGACTACGACCGGCTTCCATTTCTCCACGCTGGACGTCCTGGGCACCGCACAGGCCTCCGCCTACCGGGACCCGGCGCTCGCCGAAGGCAAGGATCCCTGTGGGGAGGACGACGAGCTGATCCTCTCCGTGGAGCCCTTCGGAGATCCGGAGGACGCCGAGACGGTGGGTCCACCCTTCGAACTGACGATCCATGAGGAGCCGGAGGCCCAGGACTCCGATCTCCTGCCCCTGAGGTCGAGCGGGAGGGGTCGGGCTGGACGGACATGGGACGCGATGCCGGGGGCGCGCAGGACGTCCTCGGCGGAATGGGGCGAGCACCCGCAGGCGGGCCGACCGGCCCGACGACGGCGCGACCCCGAGCCTCCCCCATCGGCCCACCGTGGCCACCTTCGGTGAGGCCGGCCGGGGCGAGCCGGACGACGCATCCGACCCCGAGGAGCTGCGTCCCGGCCGGGACGAGCGGGAGGTGGATCGCGAGGAGGGCCCAGGAGCCGGTGACGAGACCTGAGGCCCTGCCTGGAAGCTGATCCCGCCGCGGCGGTCCCGATCCTGGAGCCCGAATCTCCGAACACGGGGCCGCCGTTCTGCAGCACCTGGGCGCAGTAGACTGCCGTCGAAGGATCCTGCCGGACATCTTTCAGCGCTCTTGATTTTGCTTCCGCAATTTTACTAGAATTGCAGACGTGAATTATCGCGGTGAGGCGTCAGGAGGACTCCATGGCAGGGCCGAGGCATCCACAGCAGCACACCGTCGAAGAGGCCAGGGAGATGACCATCAGAACCCCCCTGCGGACCATCACCGCCATGGGCGGCGCCCTGCTGCTGATGCTCCTCACCGGACCCGATGCGGGCGCCGTCGAACCGGCCCCGGACGATGTGCGTCCAGTGCTCCAGGGCGAGGAGATCAGCGGCGGCGGAAATCTGGGGGACGCCGTGGAGCTCAGCTCCGGCACCCAGTACCTGGACGAGTTCTCCGCCGGGACCCTCCACTACCGGATCCCCCGGGAGGTCGACCACTCCACCATCCACATCGGAGTGACCACGCTGGGCCAGGACGGCGAAGGGGACTCCGTCCGCGTGGAGACAGGCACGTGGGAGGGTGACCTCTGCTCCTCCGACACGATCTCCAGCAGCGCCGCAGGCTTCCGGGATCA
The DNA here is from genome assembly GCF_013410745.1 of Nesterenkonia xinjiangensis. Lineage (NCBI taxonomy): Bacteria > Bacillati > Actinomycetota > Actinomycetes > Micrococcales > Micrococcaceae > Nesterenkonia > Nesterenkonia xinjiangensis. Next base: position 348,122 of record NZ_JACCFY010000001.1, read on the forward strand.
CCTGCGCACCACGCATGTTGCCGCCGGCCCGCCGCTGGACGGCGGGGCCGACGGTGCCTGCGGGAGCTCCGAGGAGATCGTGCTGACCATCGAGCTGACCATGGACCCGGAGGACTCGCGCAGCGTCGGGCAGCCCGTGGAGATCCTCGTCCACGAGGAGCCGCGCCCGGTGCGGCTCGGGACCCTTCCCCCATCCGACGAGGACTTCGACGGCGGGGAATGGCAGGACATCGGGCGCAACGTGGCCGGCGCCCTGGAGGTCACGCCCAGCCGATCCTTCGGCGGAGCTCCCGAGCTGGAGCCCGGAAGCACCTATGACGTCACGATCCACCCCGGGGAGACCCAGATCTTCCGCGTGCCCTTGGACTGGGGACAGCGCCTGCAGGCAGAGGCCTACTTCCCGGAGCCGGACGAGGCGCTCGCCGATCAGCTGAGCGGAATGGGCTCGGTCGCGCTGATGGCCGCCAATCCCCTGCGGGCCGGGCTGGATCATGATTCCGGAGCCCCGAGCATGAGTTCCTCGAGCCAGCACCGCGTCAGCACCGGGCCGATCCGCTGGTTCAACCGCGAGTCCTCCCACGCCATGCTCGCCGGCGATCATTTCCTGGTGGTCACCGCCGACCAGCATGACTCCGGTGCGGACATCTCGATGCTGTACCGACTCACCCTGGACACCTTCGGGGAGGCCGGCGACGGCGCCCCGGAGTACCCAGAGGGTCACGAAGACGCCTGGCCGGTCTTCGAAGGGGGCGAGGTGACCGCCGATCGATCGGGGGCGGATGCGCTCTCCAGGATCAGCGCACTGGGCGACAGCTCCGCCGTGGTGGCCGCCCTGGCCACCGTCGGACTGCTGCTGCTGGGCACCGGGATCGTCGTGCTGGTGCGGGTGATCGGTGATCCTCGCCCGCTGCCCGAGAGCGCACCGCAGACTGTCGTGCCGCATTCTCCTGGTCCACATCCTCCTGGACCGAAGCCTCCTGGACCGCAGCCTCCCCGCGGGCAGAACCCCTCTGCCGGGCCTCCCCCTCAGGCGGGCGGCCCAGCGCCCTGGGGGCACGGTGCGCAGCACCGCTGAGGTCTCACGTCAGCACTATCCAGACGGTCGCGATCAGCACCAGAAGGCCCAGCAGGATCAGCCCTAGCGCGATCCCGAGCCCGCGGACTCTGCCCTGAACGGAGAACCGCCCACGTGGCGGATCCTGCGGTGGCGGATCCTGCCGTGGCGGATCCTGCCGTGGCGGATCCTGCCGTGGCGGATCCTGCCGTGGCGACGTCGGCCGGGCCATCGGCTGCGCCGCAGACAGGACGGGAGCATGGGGGGCGGGGCGCGTCGGTGCCTCCCGGCGGCCCGGCATCGCGGTGGAGACCACGGCGGGAGTCGGGGCGCCGGAAGGCGTTGCCGCCCCCGCGGGTGAGCCGGCGCCGCGCCCGTCCACAGGTCCGCGCGCGGACCAGCCTGCCGGGAACTCCGGGACGTGGTCGAAGACCTCCACCTCCCCGAGGATGCCCTCCATCGGCACCTGGTCGGCGCACAGCTGGGACTCGGCGAGCGCCCGGCGGGCGGCCGCCGCTTCCTGGGTGCGGGCCGTCAAGCTCGGCGCCGCCAGGCGTGTGACGACGTCGACCAGCTGCGGCGGCAGCGAGTGAGGGAGCTCGGCCTGAGCGAGCGCCTCGACGGCGTCGGTGTCCTGATCCGGGCGCAGCCCGACGAGCATCTCCACCGCGCACATGCCCGCCGAGTAGAGATCAGCGCGCGGATCTGGATCCCAGCCCCGACGCAGGCATTCCGGGGCGAGATAACCGGGGGTGCCCAACGCATAAGGGCCCTGGGTGAGCCGCGGCTCATCGATTCCGGCGGCGATCCCGAAGTCCCCCAGCCACAGCTGCGGGCGCTGACGACCGGTGGCGTCGAGGAGCAGGTTGGCGGGCTTGACGTCGCGGTGGACGAGCCCTTCGGCGTGGATGGCCCCCAGAGCGGCCAGCAGCTGGTCCAGCAGCAGGGCGACCAGCCGGGGCGGCAGCGGTCCGAAGTCCCCCACCAGGGTGGAGACGGAGCCGCCGCGGATGATCGGCAGGGTGAAGAGGACCTTGTCGTCCTCGCCGGCCCATCCGGTGGGGGCCAGCACATGCGGGTGGTCCAGGCGCAGGCTCTGCTCACGGATGAAGCGCAGCAGAGAGGTGGCGTCCACCTGCCGCAGCACCTTGGCCGCGCAGTAGGCCTGCTGGCGGTGGTCCCAGGCGCGCCACACCGTGCCGACGCCGCCTTCTCCCAGCGGGTCGACGAGTTCATAGCGTCCGGCGAAGACATCCCCCATCAGTGGCCAGTGTAGCGACAGCCCGGGTCAGAGCCCGGGCTCTGACCCGGGAAGCGCCCAGCGGAGCGGGTTGGAGTTCCACGAGTTGCCCACCGAGAGCAGAATCCGTCCGGAGATGTAGCGGTCGGTGGACCATTCCAGCACCCGTCCGGCCGGGTCCCGGGAGACCCGCCGGTGCATCAGCAGGGCTGTGCCGCGGGAGATCCCCAGCATGGTCGCGTCCCGGGCCTTGGCGCCTTCGGCGCCGAACATGTGCTCGGCATGGCTGAAGTGGACCTGGTGGCGATCCGCCAACACTGCGGTGACCGACGGGGTCTCCGGGGGCAGGGCCTCGACGATCTCGCCGAGCCATTCGGGATAGTGGGTTCGCTCGAGCATGACCGTCTCCCCGTCGAGAGAGCGGAGGCGGGTCACAGCGAGCACCCGCTGCCCGACCCGGGCCTGCAGCAGCGCCTCGTCCATCTCTGAGGCGATCTGCCAGCGGTTCTCCATGACCTGCCCGCCGGGCTCCCGGCCGTGCCCGCGGGCCCACTGGGCGAAGCTGTGGAACTCCCCGAAGCTGGACTGCGGGCGAGGCACCCGGACCACGGTCTTCGGTCGCCCACGGGTGCCGTCCACCGTGCCCTCGGAGACCAGTTCCTTGAGCGCGACGCGCACTGTGCCCGGCGAGACGCCGAATCGCTCGCTCAGGGCACGCTCGGAGGGCAGGGAGTCCCCCACGCCGAGCACTCCGGCGCGGATCTCCTCGCGCAGCGCCTCGGCGATGCTGGTGAAGGCGAAGCCTGTCATCCGCCGCCCCTTCCTCGGTGTCGTCCCCGTCTGGCCCCAGCGTCTGCCGGGAACGGTGCTGGTCAGTGTAGGCGCCGTCGCCGCGCGCATCCCGGAGCCGCACCGGCGACGTCTTGGCAAGGCCACGACTGGCCCGGCCAAGGCGTCGCCGAACGTTCATCCGGCATGCACCTTACCTCCCCTCTGCTGTCACATCCACTAGTGATCTTTGACTTGACTTCGATTACTTCACTAGTGAACATGGAGTCGTTCAGCGTCCTCGGCACACCGGACAGATGCTCCGGCTCGACGATGCCCCCGATCACTCGACACCTGAAGAAGGGCTTGGAACCGCACTGATGAGCATTCGCACAAGCACCCTGCTCGGCACCCTGACCATCACCGCAGTGGCAGTGACCGCCTGCGGCGGCGACGCAGGAGAGTCAGACACCTCCGCCGCCTGGCGTGAGGCCACCTCCGCTGAGGACGGAGGCGGCATGGACCAGCTCATCGAGGACGCCCAGGCCGAGGGCACCTTCACTGCGATGGGTCTCTACGACGACTGGGCCAACTACGGCGGCCTGCTGGAGGCCTTCTCGGAGAAGTACGACATCGAGATCGTCAATGACACCTCCACCGGCTCCAGCCAGGACCTGATCAACGCCGTGGTCAACCGCCAGGGGCAGGCCGACTCGTTGGACTACCTGGACACCGGGGTCAGCTTCGCCCATGACGCCGACGAGGACGGCCTGCTGGCGGAGTACGCCCCGGCCACGATCGACGACATCGATGAGGAGTTCATCGGCGAGAACGGCACCTGGATCAACCACCTGGGCGGCACCATCGCCATCGGCTGCGACACCTCGCGGATCGAGGAGTGCCCGACCAGCTTCGCCGACCTGCTCGACGACGCCTACCGCGGCCAGGTCGCGATCCCCGGGGACCCCACCACCGGTGAGTCCGGCTTCATGATCGTCCACGCCGCAGCCCTGGCCAACGGCGGCAGCCTCGACGACATCGAGCCCGGCATCGAGTTCTTCTCGGAGCTGGACGAGATCGGCAACTTCATCCCTGTGGAAGCCGGCGCCGGCACCATCGAGACCGGGGAGACCCCGATCGTGCTCGAGTGGGACTACAACCTGCAGCCCATCGCCGAGGATCTCGCCGAGGACGCCGACATCGAGCTGGAGATCAACACCCCTTCTGACGGTGAGGTCTCCTCCTTCTACGCCGCCTCCCTCAACGACGATGCCCCGCATCCGGCCGTGGCGCGGCTGTTCTTCGAGTTCCTCTTCTCCGACGAGGGCCAGAACCTGCTCCTCGAGGGTGCGGTGAGCCCGGTGCGCCTGGACGCCATGATCGAGTCCGGAACCGTGGACCAGGACGCCCTGGACGAGCTTCCCAACTCGGACGGGATCACCGCCCCGATGCCCACCCTGGAGCAGCGCCAGGCCAACCAGGCCGTCATCAACGAGCAGTGGTCCGGGGCCATCCAGTGAACCGCACGGCCGCCAGCGCCGCGGCACCTGCGTCCACACCGACGCGAGGACGGCGCGCCGGCGGAGCTCTGAGCTCCCCTGCCGTCCTCGCCCTGGCCCCGATGACGCTGGTGCTGCTGGCCTTCTTCATCGTGCCCATCCTCGGGATGGGGATGGTCGCCTTCACCGTGGACGCACCGGACGGCGGCACGGCCCTCGGGCTGGACCACTTCCTGGGACTGACCGACCACTCCCGGGCGATCGGCAACTCGGTGAAGGTCTCGCTGGTGGGCGCCGCCATAGGCGCACTCATCGGGACGATCACGTCCTTCTGCATCGCGCAGATCCGCAGCCGCCGGCTGGACTCGGTGGTGGCGGTGCTCTCCTCGGTGCTGGCCAACGACGGCGGCGCCCCGCTGGCGTTCTCCTTCATCGTCACCCTGGGCAACACCGGCCTGCTCTTCGGGCTGCTGGGCCTCGACGCCATCGGCTTCTCGCTCTACAGCTGGCAGGGGCTGGTGGTGATGTACCAGTACTTCCTCATCCCCACGATGATCATGGTCACCCTGCCGACCTTCGTCGGTCTGCGCCGCGAATGGCAGGAGGCCAACACCGCTCTGGGCGGATCCCCCTGGACGTTCTGGCGCCGAGTCGGTCTGCCGGTGGCCACGCCGGCGCTGCTGGGCGGATGGATCCTGCTCTTCGGCTCCGCCTACGCCACCCACGCCTCGGCCGCGGTGCTGATCGGCACCGGTGTCTATCCGCTGGTCCCGCTGAGCATCGCCTCCGAGCTGCGCTCCGGGGCCTCCGGCGGAGGCGAGGCCACAGCCATGGCGCTGGGCGTGACCATGGTCGTCATCGCCATCGTCGTGCTGTTCCTGTTCACCCGCCTACAGAGGAGGTCCGCCCGATGGCTCCAGTGACCCGACACGGCTGGCTGCGCTGGCTGCCGGTCGTGGCCGTGGCGGTCTACATCGCCGTGCCGCTGATCTGCTCAGTGATCTACGCCGTCTTTCCCGGTGGAAGCTTCTCCCTGCGCGCCTACTCCGTGCTCACCGAGGACGCCAGCCTGCTCGCGGCCGCCCTGCGCACCGTCACGGTGGCCGGGCTGACCATCGCCGCGCTTCTCGCCGTGCTGGTGCCCGCCGTCGTCGCCGTCCACCTGTGGGCCCCGCGGCTGCGCCCGGTGTTGGAGATCCTGTGCACGCTGCCCCTGGTGGTTCCGGCCATCGCGCTGGCGGCCGGCATCGTCGGGCTGCTGCGCTGGGGCGCCCAGCAGGGGCGCGGGTCCTTCGCCAGCCAGATCAGCCAGTTCATGCAGAACCCTGATCTGCCGCTGATCCTGGTGGGCACCTATGTGGTGCTGTGCCTGCCGTTCACCTTCCGCTCGATCGACGCCGGGCTGCGCACGATCCCGCTCAAGGCCATGGTCGAAGGCTCCGCCTCGCTGGGGTCCTCCACCTGGGGGACCATCTGGCGCGTGGTGATGCCCAACATCCGCGGGCCGGTGCTGTTCTCGATCTTCTTCGCCACGGCACTGTGCTTCGGCGAGTTCTCCGTGGCCGCCACGCTGAGCCAGCAGACCGTGCCGGTGTGGCTGTTCACCGTCTCGAACACGGATTTCCGGGCCTCCATCGCGGTGGCGGTCCTGCTGAACCTGACCACCTGGGCGCTGATGCTGACCGCCACGCTGATCGCCGGACGGTCCGCCCCCAGTGCGCGGACCACGGATGCCGCGGAGGACATCTCCACCCCCGACGACGACGCCGGCCCCGTTCCGACCCCCGACCTGCAGAAAGTGAGCGTGTGATGAGCACCGCCACCGACACCCCCGCCCGGCAGACCGCGAGCGCCGGCGCCGCGACGTCGACTTCCGAGAACGAGGTCGTCCTCGAAGACGTCACCAAGCGTTTCGGCCGCACCACTGTGCTGGAGAGCCTGAACCTTCGCCTGGCTCCCGGCGAGCTGATCTCCGTGCTGGGGCCCTCAGGCTGCGGCAAGACCACGGCGCTGCGCATCCTGGCCGGCTTCGAACGCCCCACCGCAGGCCGGGTCCTGGTGGCCGGTCAGGATGTCACCGCGATGCCGCCGAACCGTCGGGACATCGGCATGGTCTTCCAGGCCTACAGCCTCTTCCCCAACCTCTCGGTCCGGCAGAACGTCGAGTACGGTCTGCGTGTGCGCCGGGTCCGGGCCGAGGCCCGCCGCCGTGCGGCCGAGGAGCTGCTGGAGATGTGCGGGCTCGGGAGTCTGGGCGAGCGCTATCCCCACCAGCTCTCCGGAGGCCAGCAGCAGCGGGTCGCGCTGGCCCGCGCCCTGGCCGTGCAGCCCTCGGTGCTGCTGCTCGACGAGCCGCTCTCCGCCCTGGACGCCATCGTGCGCACCCAGATCCGCGAGGAGATCCGCCGGCTGCAGCAGCAGCTGGGGATCACCACCATGTTCGTCACCCATGATCAGGAGGAGGCGCTGGCCATCGCCGACCGCGTGGCGGTGCTCAACGGCGGGGTCATCGAACAGATCGACGTTCCGCAGGCCGTCTACCAGAGGCCGGCCAGCGAGTTCGTGGCCCGCTTCGTCGGCACGGTCACCACGCTCGGCGCCGAGGCGTCCTTCACCCGCGGAGCACTGCCCGCCCGACTCCCGGGCCCCGGTCTGGACACCGTCTTCATCCGGCCCGAAGACCTCACGTTGGTGCCCGCGGCGGACGGCGGCTGCACTGTGGTCTCACAGGTCTACACGGGCGAACGCACAGTGGTGCGGGCAGAGTCCGCAGAGGGCCCCACCGTGACCACGTCGGTCTCATCCTCCGAGGCGGCCGATCTGCTGCCCGGCACCCGGGTCACCCCGCATGTGCTGGCAGCGCCGGCCCTGCGTCTGCCCGCCGGTGCGGCCCAGCGGGTCTCGCCATGATCGGGGCCGGAGAGCGTGCCCTGTTCAGCCGGGAAGGAGATCCGCGGACCGTGCTGAGCGCCGAGGCTGTGGTCTTCGACTGCGACGGCCTGCTGGTGGACTCCGAATCCGTGTGGATGGAGCTGATCGCCGCCTGGCTGCCCCGAGACGAGGCCTCACGGGCCGTCAGGCTGGAGGGCTTCCGTGGGCTCGGCGTGGACGACGCCGCCCGCCGGCTGGCCGATCTGCTCGGCCGTCCTTGGACCTCCGCAGGGATCCAGGAAGAGCTGGTGGAGCGCTACTCGGCGCTGCTGGCCGACGGTGTCCGCCCGATGCCCGGAGCGGTGGAGCTGGTCGGGTCGCTCTCCGGCCGGATACCGCTGGCCGTGGCCAGCAACGGGCTGCGCACTGACGTGCTCGCCATGCTGGCCGACGTGGGGATCCTGGAGATGGTCGACGTCGTGCGCACCCTCGATGACGTCTCGGCAGGCAAGCCCGCTCCGGATCTGTACCTGGCCGCAGCCGCGGCTCTGGGGGTGAGCCCGGACCGCGCAGTGGCGTTCGAGGACTCCCCCGCGGGCGCCCATGCGGCAGGCGCGGCCGGGATGACGGTGATCGGTGTGAACGCCGACCACGCCGTGGAGCTGGACTGCACTCTGCGGATGACGTGCCTCTCCGAGCTGGCCCGTGACGATCGGCGGAACCCGCAGGTGGCGCCGGCGGCGTCCAGGCTGAAGACTGACCCGCTGTGACCGCTGACGAGCACCATGAGCATGATGAGACCGACCTGGAGGAGACCATGACCTCGCCCACCTCACCGGCGACCCCGACCGCCCTGACCGCGGAGACCGACCGTCCCGCACTGCGCCTGTTCTGCTGGAACCTCTGGTTCGGCGGCGAGAAGGTGAACCTCGGCCGGCACAAGCAGGTCGATGTGCTGCGGGGGCAGCAGATCGACCTGCTCTTCCTGCAGGAGTGCTGGGGCGACGCCGGCGGCCGGCTCGGCCGCACCCTGGGGATGACGGTGGCCCAGCAGTCCTGGGACAACGCGGTGCTCGCCGCGGGAGGGGTCCGGCTGCTGGGCACCGGCACCGCTCCGTACGCGACCGCCGCGATCGCCCAGACCCGGGTCGGTGAGGTGCTCGCCTGGTCGGTGCACCTGGCTCCGCAGGACTACGGGCCCTACCGGTCCGCCGAGCTGCCCGAGAGGCCGGACGCGGTCTTCGCCCAGGAGGGAGAGCTGACCCGCGACCAGCAGGCCCAGCAGGTGCTCGCCGAGACCGACCGGATCCTGACCGAGCACGGTGACATGCCCGTGATCATCGCCGGGGACTTCAACGTGCCCTCCCCGGTGGACTGGGAGGGCACGGACCGTCCAGCGGCCGACTGGCCGGCCACCCGACGGCTCATCGACGCCGGCTACACCGACGCGTTCCGTGCCGTGCACCCGGACCCGGTGCGCACCCCGGGCCGGTCCTGGTCCCAGATCCATACGCTGACCGATGAGCCGCGGGACCGGATCGACTTCATCTATGTCCGCGGCCTCGACGTCCTCGCCGCCGACCATCTGGGAGGGGCGGCCGACGGCGAGGATGCCCCTGACGATCAGGGCTTCGTGGAGTACGGCGGGGTGTGCCGGCACATCCCGGATCACGAGGACAACGAGTTCCCCTCAGACCACCTGGCCGTGCGAGCCGTGGTCGCCGCCGGCTGAGCCGACGACGTACCCGCATCCATCGAGTGGGCGATTTGACGGCTTTTCCGGAGCTCAGAGGCCTCGAGATCCCTTCGAATCGCCCACTCGATGAGGGGGCAGGCCCCTCAGCCGTGCAGCGGCGAGACCGTCAGGCGATCGATGATCGGGGCCTCGCCGGCTCGCAGCGGGATCCCCGGCCAGTTGTCCTCCGCGTGGGTCTCCCCGTCGAAGTTCGGCTGCTCCTCCGCGGAGATCGTCACGGTGTTCATCCCTTCCTCCAGGTCCAGCATGATGGTGCGCTCGAAGAAGCTGTTCTCATGGAAGGTCGGAGCGAACATGTGCCGCTGAGACTCCCCACCGTTGACCGAGAACGCGGCGTGGCGCCCCATCGGATTGGGGTTGTAATGCGTCGCCGGCACCTGCTCCGGATTGGAGTACCTCACCACCACCGCATGCGGACCGGCCTGGGCGGCGTCGACGGTGAAGGTCACGGTGTTCTCATTGCCGGGCTCGCCCCCGACGCCGGTCACCGCGGTGCCGTCTGCGGCCAGCGAGAGCTCGGAGAGAGCGGCCTCCCCGGCCAGCTCGCCGTCTGAGGCCGCCAGCTCGGTCACCGGCAGCTGCCCTTCGGAGGGTGCCACGGTGAGGCTGTCGACCATGAGCCACTTGCGGTCTCCGGTGTGGGTGACGGTGACCTTGTTGATCCCGCCCTCCAGGTGGGCGGCGATCTCGACGTCGCCGTCCACCTGCGCCAGCTCTCGATCGTTGAGGCTCAGCGTGCCTTCGGCCCGGCCGAAGGTGGAGAGCTGCAGCTGCGCCTCGCCGTCGACGGCGCCGTAGACCCAGAAGGTCACACTCTCCCCCTGGGCCAGCTTCGCCCCGCCCGATCCCGTGCCGTCCTCAGGCTTGTCATGCTCGGCGAAGGACCCCTCATGCTGGGCGGTCTCGGCAGGATAGACGTCGACGCCGTCCCGCGGGTGGGACAGAGTGATGCGGTCCACGAGGGCATCGCCCCGAGTCGTCCGCTCCCCGTCCAGGCTGTGGGTGGACAGCGAGATGGTGTGCGTGCCCTCGGTGAGCTCCACCGTGGTCTCGGTGTGGTCCCAGACCACCCATTTGTATCCCAACGGCAGGAAGATCTCCTGCTCATCCTCCCCGTCCACGGTGAGGAACACGTTGGTGGGCCCCTGCTCCTGCACCAGGTCGACGGTGTTCAGGCTGTTGGCGAAGACCGAGAGATCGTAAGTGCCGTCCTCAGGAACCTCGACGGTGAAGTCGATGGACCCCTGCCCCCCGGTCCGCAGCCCGCCGACGTTGTAGCCCCCGGAGGTGTAGAACCGGTCCACCGCGGACGGTGAGCCCTCGGGTCCGTTGATGCTGAAGCCCTCACCGGTGAGCTGGGCGTCCTCGGCCTCATAGCTGGCCTCCCAACCGTCGTCGACGGTGTCCTCCCTGCCCGCGCCGGCCGGGGCGAGCACGATCTCATAGGCTGAGGACTCCCTGAGCATCGGCAGCGTCGTGCCGTCGAAGTCCACCCGGACCTGGCCGTCCTGCACCGGCAGGACGAGTTCGGCGAGCTGCCGAGGCTGGGCAGAGTCGCCCAGCTGTCCGGTCCAGGGGATCTCCTGGACCCAGGCCCGGACCTCCTCGCCGAACGTGTCGGCGGGGACGTTGTCGAAGGTCACCGGTGCCACGCCATCGGCTCCGCCGATGAGCGTGCGGGCGGTGCGTTTCTTCTCGTCCAGGGCGGCCACCCCCTGCAGGGTGTAGTTCTCCCCGGGGTGGGGCGCGGTCAGCTCGACGGTCTCGCCGCTGAGCTTCGCGTAGGCGTTGTAGAGCCACCACTGACCGTTGCCCCGGTTGGCCTGCACCGCAGAGTCCGCCAGGTTGCCGTTGATGTTCCAGAAGGCGATCATCGCATCGACCTTCGTGTCCTCGATGGCCGAGATCCACTGGATCATCTGGCCCGGCACCGAGGTGTGATAGTTGAAGGCGTACTCGTTGATGTTGATGGGCAGCTCCACACCCTCATACGCAGTGCCGGCATAGATCTCCTGCTCCCAGCTGCGGAACTGGGCCACCGAGTCGCGGATCGCCTGCGGGTGGGTCAGCTCGTGCCAGGTGACGATGTCCGGCAGGGTGCCCTCGGCCACCGTGTGCTCCAGGTACCCTTCGATCTGCGGCCACAGATGTTCAGCCCCAGGGCCGGCGATGCGCATCTCCAGGCCGGTCCGCTCGGACCAGTCCCGGATCGTGCGGGTGACCTCGTCCCAGGTCTGGAAGAACAGCTCGGGCTCCGTCAGCCAGGACTCCCCCGGAGCCTGCACGGTCCAGTCGGCGTTGGGACGGTCGCTGAACATGTTGCCCTCGGGCTCGTTGAACGGCTCGATCACCAGGTTCTCCGCCACCTGACGGCGTTCCTCCTCGCCGCGATCTGCGTACTCCTCGATCATCTCCAGCTGCTCATCGAGGACGCGCAGGAAGTCCTGGCGGCGCTCCTCCGGGGTCTCCCCGGGGATCTGGTAAGGGAACCCGCGGTACCAGTCGGTGATCCGCAGGTAGATGTCACCGCCGGTGGTCTCGGCGAGCTGCGGCAGCACCTCCAGCGCGTCGGAGCCCGGATGCTGGGAGCCATCCTGCGCCTTGGTGGCCACCGACTGCAGGTTCATCCCCTCGATGAGGTTGTCCGTGGGCATCCCCTCGTCGTAGAGGCCGTAGAGCACGCCGGAGGCGCCGCCGTGGACTGCCCCGCTGCTGCCGGCCAGATCCACGGTGACCTCATGGTCCTTCACCGTGACTCGGGCGGTGACCGCGGTCCCAGCAGCGTCCCCGGTGACGCTGAACTCTCCGGCCTGCGCGTAGTCCGCCGGATCGATCTCCTCCCAGCTCACCGGCACGGCCCGCGGGTAGCCGTCGGTGTACTCGGCCCGGACCGCCTCGGGCAGCTGCGGGGCGGATCCGGTGGAGGCCTGGATCTCGACCTCGGTCTCGATCGACTCCCTCTCGGGGACGTCGCTGTCCTGGAGCTCGGCCACCTGGTCCTCCGTGAGTGCGGCGTCGTAGATGCGGAAGTCATCGACCTCGCCGGTGAAGGGCGGGTCGGAGTAGAAGGAGCGGCCGATGTACCCGCTGATCTCTGCCTCGGGGCCCCAAAGCTCCGCTGCGCTGACGGTGGTCGGGGTGCTGCCCACCGCCACCCCGTTGAGATAGGTCGTCAGGGTGTCCGCCGCCGAGTCGAGGGTGACAGTCAGCGTCGCCCACTCCTCGGCGTGCAGTGGGCTCAGTCCGGTGATGGTCGACTCTCCCCCGGCCCCCTCGGTGGTGATCGCCGAGCGGAACTGGCCGTCCCCGTGGGAGGGCGTGGTGAACAGGTATCGCTCGGTGTCGGCGCCAAGTGCGAGGAGCCACTGCCAGGCGCCGCCGTCCCCGCTCCACCTCACCCGGGTGGAGACGGTCAGATCCTCGGCCTCCTGGAACTGGCCGGAGGGGATGGCCACGTGGCCGCCGCCCAGGCGCAGCACGGTACCATCCTGGGCCTCGACGACGTCGACCTCGCCGGAGATCCTCCCGTCCAGACCGTTGCCCGAGGCATCGACGATCCTGTCGCCGTCCACCTCGTCCATGGTGTAATGCACGACCGGTTCGGGCGGGGCGGCATGGGCCGGGGATCCCCCGGCCAGCGTGCCCGCGCCCAGGACGACGGCCGCTGCCGTCGCCGTCGCGCGGGGCGATCTGCCACGCCGTCTCTTCGGGTGCTGCATGGATATGTCACCTCTCTGTATCGGTGGCGATTCGGTGGTGTTGCTGGTTCGGTGCTACTGGTTCGGTGCTGCTGCTAGGTCCTGCTGCCGGATCTGGACGGTCTCAGCCGACCGGGAGGAAGATGCGCATGGTGGAGGGGCCGCGCTCGGCCCAACGGTGGTAAGGGATCAGCGCCCCCTCGAACGTCTCGGGCTCCCCGTCCGCTGCTGGCGGCGCGTGTCCGAACGGCGGGCGCCCAGGAGCCGGCTTCCCAGCGGGGCGGACGAGGAGCCGTACGCTGGCGCCGTCGCGGTGGGCCCGCAGGGGCTGGTCCAGATCGATCCGCACGTCCTCCAGGGCGACGCCCTCCGGCAGGTCGGTGGACTCCAGGCAGAGGACCAGCGGGCCACGCTCGACGGCGACGGTGCCGCGCACTGCATCGATGCGCGGGTCCGGCCAGGTCAGCCGCGGGGCCGTGCCGAGGTCCAGGTGAAGCACGTCGCCGGGAGCCAGGTCGGTGGGCACCTCCGCCCAGCCGGGCCGCACGGCACGCCGGGACCGCCGGATGCCGTCCGCCCCGGTCACGCTCAGCCGCGCGTCCACGGCCCAGGCGGGCACCCGAAGGCGCAGTCGCACGGGACCTGGTGGGGCCTCGGTGACCGTGAGGCGGACGAGCTGCTGATCCGGATAGTCGCCCTCCACGCGCAGCCCGAGATGCCCCACGGCGAGCTCGGCCCGGATTTCCCCGGCCATGTACTGGAGCACGGAGACGGTCGGCGCTCCTGCCTTCCCTGCTTCCTCTGCCTCCCCTGCTTCCTCGACCGAGATCACGTAGTTCTGCAGGGAGGCGAGAGTGCGCGCCACATTGGTCGGGCAGCAGGAGACGTCGAACCAGGGGGCCCGCAGCCCGCCCTCTGCGCGCATGTGCACACCCTCGGCCTCCTGGACGTCGGGCTCCTCGCGCAGCTGCAGCGGATTGGCATAGAAGAAGGCCCGGCCGTCCTCGGCGGCAGACGTAGCGATCACGTTGAACAGGGTGCGCTCGATCAGGTCCAGGTGCTCCACGCCGCCTGTGCTCAGATACAGCCGCCAGGAGACCATGACGGAGGCGACCCCGGCGCACGTCTCGCAATAGGCACGATCACAGGGCAGTTCGAAGTCCTCCCCGAAGCCCTCGTCCTGGTGCCGGGACCCCATGCCGCCGGTGAGGTAGGTCCGCCGCTCCACAGTGCGCCGCCACTGGCCGATCACCGCCTCCAGCAGCTGCTCGTCCTCGGTGTCGACAGCCAGGTCCACCGCACCGGCGGTCAGATACAGGGCACGCACCGCGTGGCCGCGCAGCACCTCCGCGCGACGCACCGGCACATCGTCTTGGAAGTAGTCCGCGGCCAGCAGCGCCGGGACCGGGAGGCTTCCGTGTCCCCGCCGGTCCAGGAACAGCCGCGCCTGCTCCCGATACCGGGGCTCCCCCAGGGCACGTCCCAGTTCCACCAGGGCGACCTCCACCTCCGGATGTCCACAGATCCCCTGGCGGGCCTCCGGGCCGAATTCGGTGCAGATGTGATCCGCTGCAGCGCGAGCGACGCCGACCAGCTGATCCTCCTGGGCCCGCTGCGAGCCCAGCAGACGCGCACGGGCCACAGCCGCCTGGATCAGATGACCCATGTTGTACAGCTCATGGCCCATGGACAGGTCTGAATAGCGCGGGGGCAGCCCGGGGTGGCCGAAGGCGGTGCCCAGGTAGCCGTCGTCGTCCTGGGCCGCCGCGATGCGGGCGACCAGCCCGCCATGCAGCTTCTCCAGCTCCGGGTCGCCGGTGCGGGACTGCTCCCAGGCCACCGCCTCCAACAGCTTGTAGACCTCAGAGTCGGAGAACTGCCAGCCCGGGCGGTCCTCGGTGGGTTCGCCCCGGCCGACACGGTCGAAGTTCTCCAGCCAGCCCAGCCGTTCCATCCACTCCACGCAGTGCGGCAGGGTCGCCGCGGCGTTGACCTCCTGACGACGGCCCCAGAAGCTCGCCGGGTCCAGCCGGACCTCAGTGGACCGGGCCCCGCGGCGTCGACCGTGCGCCGGCACCACCGGAGCCGTCGTCAGGGCCCCGTGCGCGCCCCGGCCCTCAGGGCCGACGGCGAGCTGTCGGGGACGATGGTCGGTGTGATGAAGAGTCACGGATCAGTCCTTCACTGCCCCGGCGGTCACGCCGGCGGCCACGTAGCGCTGGGCGATGACGAGCAGCACCGCCGCAGGGATGGAGGCCACGACGGCGGTCGCCATGATGGCGTTCCACTGGGTCGTGTTGTTGCCGATGAACGAATAGATGCTCAGCGTGATCGGGATGAAGTCCGCGTTGCGGCTCAGCGTGGATGCGAAGATGAAGTCCGACCACGCCCACAGGAAGGCGAAGAGCGAGACCGTCAGGATCGAGTTGCGACTCATCGGCAGCACGATCGACACGAAGACCCGCCAGACGTTCGCGCCGTCGATGGCGGCCGCCTGGAGCAGCTCCCGCGGCAGCCCGCTCATGAACGCCGTGAACAGCAGCACCGCGAAGGGCACCGCGATCGTCGAGTCGGCCAGGATCAGCCCCCAGACGGTGTTCAGCAGCCCCAGGCGGACATAGACCGCATAGAACCCCATGGCCATCACCACTGCGGGCAGCATCTGGGCGACCAGCAGCACGAAGTTCAAGGTTCGTCCCCCGCGCAGGTTCAGCAGCGCGATCGCGTATCCGGCCGGAGCGGCGATGACCACGGTGAGCAGCACACATCCCAGAGCGATGACCAGGCTGGTGCCCAACGCCGGAAGCTGCTGGTCGAAGACGGCCGCGTACCCTTCCAGCGTGGGCTCCGTGGGGAAGAGCTGCGGCGGGCTTGAGCGCAGATCACCGGTGCGGGTCAACGAGACGTTGAGCATCCAGTAGACCGGGAAGAGCATCAGGGCGGTCAGGACCAGCCCGAGGATCGTCTTCCACCAGGGGCGGCGCGCGGTCATGACTCCTCCTGACGACGCTGGACCCGAAGGTAGATGAACCCGCAGATCAGCGCGATGACGATGAGCAGATTCCCGACGGCGGCGGCCGGAGACATGTCCGGCTGACCGGTGCCGAAGGCCTGGCGGTAGGACCAGATCGCCAATGTGGTGGTCGAGTTCGCCGGTCCGCCGGAGGTCATGATCCAGATGATGTCCACGACCTTGAGCGTGTACACCAGCCCGAGCAGCAGGGTGATCGCTGAGACCGGGCGCAGCAGCGGGAAGGTGATGCTGACGAACTGTCGCCATGGCCCGGCCCCGTCCAGGGAGGCCGCCTCATAGAGCTCCTCAGGGATGTTCTGCAACCCCGAGTAGAGGATGACGAGGTTGAAGGGGATGCCCAACCAGATGTTGGCGATCAGCACCCCGATCATCGCGGTGTCCGGTGAGGTGAGCCAGTTGACCTGGCCGATGCCGAAGATGCTCAGGAAGGAGTTGACGATCCCGTTGTCACTGTTGAGCATCCAGGCCCACGCCGAGCCGGAGACGATCAGCGGCAGCAGCCACGGCACCAGGAACAGCGCCCGCAGGATCGCAGAGAGCCGGAACCCGGATCGGAAGAAGACCGCCAGGGCCAGACCGATCGTGTACTGGAAGAGCAACGAGACCAGCACGAACACCGCGGTGTTCCACATGGCCTGCGCGAACAGGCTCGAGGTGATGACGTCCACGTAGTTCGAGAACCCGACGAACTCGGCGTCGCCCTGGACGAATGCCCGAACCGTGTAGTCGTGGATGCTGAGGTCGATGCTGCGCATCAGCGGATACGCATAGAAGGCGATCAGGTAGATCACCAGCGGTGCCGCGAATCCCGCTGCGGCCAGCTGTGATCTGCTGAGCCGGCGTCGTGCGCGGGCTGCCGCGGCACGCGTGGAGGGGCCCTGCCCCGCTGCAGGCCGGTCAGGGCCGCCGGGGCGCCCCGGCCCGCCCGACCCGCCGCCGGGCAGCACGGTCGTGTGCTCCCGTCCGGCGGGCGCAGCAGGGTGGACCGGAGCGTCGGTCGGTGGAGTGCTCATGGGGAGAGTTCCTCGCAGGATGGATCAGTCTTGGGAGGAGACCTGCGACTCGGCGGCCTCCTGCGCGTCGGAGAGCGCCTCCTCCGGAGTCTTGGCCCCGGAGAGTGCGTTCTGCACGGCGGTCCAGAGCTGCTCGGAGATCACCGGGTAGTCGGTCCCCAGGTCGTCACTGGTTCGCCCCTTCGCGGACTGCACGGCCTGCACCCAGGTCTCCAGCTCCGCGTTGTCCTCCAGGAAGGCGTCCTGGCCCTCCGGCGTCGGCGGGATGTAGTAGGCGAAGGTCTCCGCGGTCTCCACGAAGCCCTCGGGAGTGGTCATGCACTCGATGATCTGCACTGTGGTCTCGTATCGGTCCTCCTCGGACTGGACGGGCGCGATGATGAACTCGCCTCCCGTGGGAGCCGGAGCAGTCCCGCCGTCAGGGGTGGGCAGCTCCATCACCCCGACCTCGAAGTCGGCCTCGGCTGCGGCGTTGACCTGCCAGGTGCCGTTCTCTACGAAGGCGAAGTCCCCGGTGAGGAACTCCTCCCAAGTGCTGTTCTGCGAGTTGTCGATGACCGACTGCGGCGCGTAGCCCTCGTCGAGCCAGGAGGTCCACAGCTCCAGCGCCTCGACGGCCTCCGGCGAGTCCAGCTGGCGCAGATCCGCCCCGGCGCCCCAGAACCACGGCAGGAACTGGAAGGAGCCCTCCT
Organism: Nesterenkonia xinjiangensis; assembly: GCF_013410745.1. Taxonomy (NCBI): domain Bacteria; kingdom Bacillati; phylum Actinomycetota; class Actinomycetes; order Micrococcales; family Micrococcaceae; genus Nesterenkonia; species Nesterenkonia xinjiangensis. Next base: position 365,747 of record NZ_JACCFY010000001.1, read on the forward strand.
CGGTGTTGATGCCGGCGAAGGTGATGCCACGGTGTCCGGCCTCGTCCACCGACTCGAGGGCCTCGGTGAGCGACTCCCAGCCGGAGATGGTCTCCGGGTCCACCCCGGCCTCCTCGAGGATCTCGGCGTTGTAGTACAGCGCCAGCGTGTTGGCCCCGACAGGGATCCCGTAAGTCTCGCCGTCGAGCTGGCCGGCGGCCAGAAGGTTCTCATCGACGTGTGAGACGTCGAGCCCGAGCTCGTCGACGGTGGTGAGCATGTCGGTCTCGGCCAGGGTGGACACTGCGGGGTTGTCCAGCAGGATGACGTCCGGCGAGGTGCCCTCCTGGGCGGAGAGCAGCGCCTGATTCGTCAGCGAGGTGGTGTCGTAGGCGGTGCGGTCGATGCTCACCCCGGCCTCCTCGCCGCAGCGCTGCACGCGCTCGTCCCAGTCTGAGCCGTCCTCATGCTGGGGGTAGGGATCCCACCAGGTGAAGGTCCCATCAGCGGCCTCGGCCTCACCTCCTGCGCCGCCGCAGGCGGTCAGGATGCCGAGGGATGCGGTGGCGGTGAGCGCGGCGAGACTCATCCGGGTGCCTCTGCGGGTGCTCGTGCGGGTCATGATGTCTCCTCATGGGCGAGATGTGCTGTCAAGGTGATGGACGGTGACATGTGCTGACTATCGAACGGGGCTGAAGCTGGTCGGCGGACGGTCGGCGTCGTCAGCGGCCGGGCGGGGCGGCGAGGCTGCCGCGGTCGGTGAGCGTGGGCGCCAGGAGTTCGACGCCGGGAGGAGCCTCGTCCGACACCCGTCCGGTGATGCGACCCACCAGACGGTCGACGGCGGCGCGGCCAAGCTCGTCCGCGGCGCTGTCGATGGCGGAGAACGGCAGGGAGAAGGTGCGGGCGAAGTCGTCGGAATAGCGGCCGATCACCGACAGGTCCTCGGGCGCGCGCAGGCCACGCGACCAGAGGACATTGGGCAGCGCCGCGGCGGCGGCCTCGTTGTTGAGCAGCAGCCCCGTGGCGTTCGGGTGGGTGTCGAGAACCTCGTGCAGGTCCTCCCCGATCGCCGGCTGGGAGGAGGAGCCGAAGCAGGCGTGCACGGTGACGCCGAGCTGGGTCGCCCGCTCACAGGCGGCGTCGGCCAGCCGCCAGACGTAGGCACCGCCGCGGGCCACCACGTGCTCAGGCTGGGAGACCAGCACCAGTTCGCGGTGTCCCAGATCGTGCATCCTGTCGACCATCAGACGCCCGGCCGCGGCGAAGTCCAGGTCAAAGATGTCGACGTCGCCGGTGCGGCCGGGCAGTCCCACAGTGGAAGCCGGCTGCGACACCTTCACGAGTGCGTCGAGACGCTCATCCTCCTCGGAGACGTTGAGCAGCAGGAAGCCGTCGACCTTCCGGGAGCGGGAGAGCCGCTGCAGGGCCCGGACGCCGTCCTCCTCGGTGACCATGAGCGTGTCGTAGCCCAGCGAACGTGCGTGATCGGTGACTCCGAGGATGTACTCGAGCATCGCGGGAGCGAACTCGTCGTCCAGGAACCGCGCCAGCAGCGCCAGCACGTGGGTGCGGGAGGTGGCCAGCGCCTTCGCTCCGGCGTTGGCGGTGTAGCCGAGCTCCTCCACGGCGGTCTGGATCCGCTCCTTGACCACCGGGGAGATGGGCCGCTTCCCGGAGAGCGCATAGGACACCGTGCTCCGAGACACTCCTGCCTCGCGTGCGACGTCGCCGATCGTGACCATGGGAGCCTCCGTGATGTCGAACCGATTCGATTCATCGAACCGGTTCTACAGTAACGTGTCCCAGATCACAGGCACAAGGGTGCTTCAGTGCGTTCGACGAGCAGCCGCCCGGCAGGGCAGTGCGTATCCGCAGGTCAGGGCTGACGTGGATGGATCTCAGAAAATTGTGCGAGGCCGTGGCGTTCGACGCCTCACGACCGGCCGGCACCCCCGGGCTCCCGCCCCGCCACCATCGAGTGGTCGATTTGACCGCCATTTTCGGGTTCAGAAGCCCCGAAATCCCGTCGAATCGACCACTCGATGCAGGAGCGCGGTCACTCCATGAGCTCGCCGGCCTCCAGCCAGATCTCCTCCAGCTCGGCGAGCTCGACGTCGACGCCGTCGAGCTCGGACTGGAGCTTCCTCAGCCGATCGAGGTCCACTGATTCAGAGGCAGCGGCCATCTGATCATGGAGCTTCTGCTGACGCTCGGAGAGCTTCTCCATCTGCTTCTCGATCCGCGCCATCTGCTTCTTGGCCTGACGCTTCTCCGCCTCGGAGGCCCCGGAGTCCGCAGAGCCCACGGATCCCGTCCGCGTGCCAGCCGATCCGCCCACCGGCGCAACCGGCCTCGAACCGCCGGCCTGCCCCTTCCCCGGCGTCGAGGCCGCCTGGAGCGTGGACTGGCCGCGGTATGTCCTCGCCGTCGCCCCGGGCACAGGCTCTCTGCCCGCCCGGATGCGCAGGTACTGCTCCACTCCCCCGGGCAGCGCGCGCACCGCGCCGTCGCCGAGCAGCGCCACCTGATGATCGGTGACCCTCTCCAGCAGGTACCGGTCATGGCTGACCACCACCAGTGTGCCGGGCCACCCGTCGAGGAGGTCCTCCATGGAGGCCAGGGTGTCGGTGTCGAGGTCGTTGGTGGGCTCGTCGAGCATCAGCACGTTCGGTTCTCCGGTCAGCAGCTTCAGCAGCTGCAGGCGCCGCCGCTCGCCTCCGGAGAGATCGCCCACCGGAGTCCACTGGCGCGTCCGGTTGAACCCGAGGGTCTCCAGCAGCTGGGCACCGGAGAGCTCCTTGCCGCCGACTTCGAAGACGTTCTTCTCCTCGGTCATCACTTCGTGGACGCGCATATGGTTCCGCTCGCGCAGCTCCTCGACCTCCTGAGAGAGGATCGCGGTGCGCACGGTCTTGCCGCGCTTGACCCGCCCCACATCGGGCTCGGTGCGCCCGTCCAGCAGGTGCAGCAGGGTTGACTTGCCGGCCCCGTTGACCCCCACGACGCCGACCCGCTCCCCCGGCCCGAGCCGGAAGGTCACATCGTCGAAGAGCACCTTCTCTCGCCCCTCGGCGTGCACGGTGAGCCCGACGTGCTCCAGATCCAGGACGTCCTTGCCCAGCCGTGCGGTGGCCATCTTCCTCAGGCCCACCGTGTCCCGCGGCTCGGGGACGTCGTCGATCAGCGCGTTGGCCGCGTCGATGCGGAACTTCGGCTTCGACGTGCGGGCGGGAGCACCGCGGCGGAGCCAGGCGAGCTCCTTCTTGACCAGCTGCTGGCGCTTCTGCTCCTCCACAGCCGCAGACCGATCGCGTTCGGCCCGAGCCAGCGTGTAGGCCGCGTAGCCGCCGTCGAAGGACTCCACCGTGGCGTCGTGGACCTCCCAGGTCAACGTGCAGACCTCGTCGAGGAACCAACGGTCGTGGGTGACGACCAGGAAGGCCCCCTCGTCAGCCTTCCAGCGGGTCTTCAGATGGTGCGCCAGCCAGGCGACGCCTTCGACGTCGAGATGGTTGGTGGGCTCGTCAAGCATGAGCACGTCGTGCTCGCTCATCAGCAGCCTGGCCAGCGCCACCCGGCGGCGCTGCCCTCCGGAGAGCGCCCCGATGGGCTGCTCCCAGTCCAGGCCGTCGAGCAGGCCGGAGGCGATGTCGCGCATGCGCGGATCGGAGGCCCACTCATGGTCGGCCATGTCCCCGACGACGGCGTCACGGATGCTGGACTCGCCGTCCAGGACGTCGGACTGATCCAGGAATCCCACGGAGACTCCACCTCGCCAGGTCACCCGACCGGAGTCCGCCGCGCTCATGCGGGCCAGAAGCCGCATCAGGGTGGACTTCCCGTCCCCGTTGCGGCCCACGATGCCGATCCTGTCCCCCGCGTCGATGCCGAGGGTGATGTCGTCCAGGACGGTGCGAGTGCCGAACGTGATGCTGAGCCCTTCGGCTCCGAGGAGATGCGCCATGCGTTAACACTTACCCCAGATGCCCCGCCTGCTCCCAAACTGCGGGTGTGCGCTTCGCCTCGCCCCGCCGCTTCAGCCCTGCCGTCTCGCCCCGCAGCCTCACCCCTGCTCCCTCATCCCTGCCGCCGCCGGTAGGCCGCCGCGGCGAGCCGGTTTCCGCAGGTCACCGAGCAGAATCGGCGGGACCTGTTCCGCGAGAGATCCACCAGCACCTGACCGCAGTCCTCGGCCGCGCAGATCCTCAACCGGTCCAGTTCCTCGGCCCTGATGACGTCGGCCAGCGCCATGGCCGCCTCCACTGCCATGCGCTGCCACAGCGGAGCCTCCGGCGCCGTGGCGTGCAGGTGCCAGCCGAACTCATCATGGGTGACCAGCTGCGGCAGCGCCCGTGCCTCGGAGAGCCAGGCGTTGACCTGGTCGACGAGGTCCTCGGCCTCCATGGTCCAGACGTCGTGCAGCCGACCCCTGAGGTCCTGCACCCCACGCAGCTCCGCGGCGTCATGGGTGCGGCTTCCGGTCCACCGCCAGCTCGCCACGAAGTCATCGAGTGCGGCGACGTCGGGCAGCCTCTCCCTCTGGCCGACACCTCCGCAGGGCAGCCACGGGGCGGTGTTCACCAACGCTGCGGCATTCTGCAGCGCCACATCGACATCATGGGTGAAAGTCATCTTTGTACGTGATCTCCGCTCGGTCTACCATCACTGACGAACCTGCTCGACACCCATGATAGGAGGAGCTGTGGCCTCTCCCGCCCCACCCCATGCTTCCGACCGGCGGGGCGGCCTCACCGGCCGAGGGCTCGCAGTCGGCCTGCTCATCGCCCTGGTCTCCGCAGTCGCCTTCGGATCCTCCGGAGGTGTGGCCAAGGGCCTGCTGGACTCCGGATGGTCGCCGGCGGCGGCCGTGACCGTGCGTGTCCTCATCGGGGCGGTCGTCCTGCTGCCGCTGGCCGTGTGGGAGATGCAGGGACGCTGGCACCTGCTGCGCGGTCGACAGACCTGGCTCCACGTGGCTCTGTTCGGATCTTTGGCGGTAGCCGGCTGCCAGCTGTTCTTCTTCCTGGCGGTGACCCACCTGCCAGTGGGCGTGGCCCTGATGCTGGAGTACCTCGGCCCCGTCCTGGTGGTCCTGTGGCTCTGGCTGGCGCGTCGACAGCCTCCCCGACTGCTCACCCTCCTCGGGATCGGGCTGGCGCTGGCCGGGCTGCTGCTGGTGCTCGATGTCTTCAGCGACGTGCAGATCAGCATGCTCGGGGTGCTCTGGGGGCTGCTCGCCGCCGTCGGCCTGGCCGCGTTCTTCCTGATCGGCGCCGACGAGTCCACCGGTCTGCCGCCGCTGGCCTTCACCTCCCTGGCCATGCTGCTGGGCGCCGCGTCCCTCGCCGTGGCCGGTGCGCTGGGCGTGGTGCCCTTCCACGTGAACGCCGAGCAGGTGCTGCTGGCCGGGTTCAGCGTGCCCTGGTGGGTCCCGGTGCTGTGGCTGGGCCTGATCGCGGCCGGGATCGCCTATGCCACCGGAGTGATCGCCGCGCGGCGGCTGCAGGCCAAGCTGGCCTCCTTCGTGGGCCTCACGGAGGTGCTCTTCGCCGTGCTCTGGGCCTGGGCGCTGCTCGGCGAGCTTCCCGCCGTCATCCAGTTGGCCGGTGGCCTGCTCATCCTGGCCGGGGTCATCTGCATCCGGCTCGACGAGCCGTCGCGACCCCAGCCCAGCGCCCCGCTCAGCGCCCCGCCCAGCGCCCCGCCCAGCGCCCCGCTCAGCTCGTCGGCAGACTCAACCGGTGTGAGCGCATCGCCGCCAGGTGGAGCATCCCGCCGACTGCGGCACCGATGATCCAGGCGAAGCCGCTGTAGTCGTCGAGCTGCGGGGTCCAGACCAGCACGATGGACAGCACCGAGGCCACCGAGAACGCCAGGATCGCCCGGACGTTCCAGCCCTTCTGGTACCAGTAGGCGCCGGCGGGGTCCGAGGAGTAGAGCTCCTGGACATTCAGCCGCTGCCGCTTCACCAGGTAGTAGTCGGCCACGATGATCCCGTACAGCGGAGCGAGAAGAGCCCCGAGGGTGTCCACGAACAGCGGCAGGCCGAACTCCGAGATGACCGACACCCACAAGCCGCCGATGATGAATCCGGCTCCCGCGGTGATCCATCCCGCCCGGGTGAAGTTGATGTGCCTCGGGGCGATGTTCGACAACGAGTATGCCGGTGGGATGAAGTTCGCCACGACGTTGATACCCAGGGTGGCGACCAGGAAGGTCACTGCGGCGAGCACCGTCAGCGGGGTGTTGTCCACCGCGGCGACGATGTCGGTCGGGTTGGTCATCGGCTCGCCCTGGCCCTCCTGGTAGAGGACATAGGCGCCGGCGGTGATGAAGACCGAGAGGAAGGTGAACAGTGCCAGGCTCACCGGAAGCCCCAGGAAGTTTCCCGTGCGCATGGCGCGCTGGCTGCGAACGTTCCTGGCGAAGTCTCCGTAGTTGATGACCACCGCGGCGAAATAGGCGACCATGGTGCCGGTCACCCCGACGAAGGCGCTGACCGCGGCCCAGCCGGTGACCTCGCCGCGCGAGAAGACACCCGCCACCGCGCTGGGCAGATCGGCGCCGACCTGGACCCAGATGGCGACCAGCAGAGCGATCATCACGAGGTAGACCCCGGGGCCGGCGATGTTGAGGAACCGGCCGATACGTTCGATGCCTCCGATGAACAGGGCCACCTGCAGCACCGAGGCCAGCACATAGGAGGACCAGGCGACCGCATCCATGCCCAGCACAGTCGCGCCGCCGGGCGAACCCAGCAGCGCGTTCACGGCCAGGGCGATGGCCGTGGAGGCGAAGTACGTCTGGGCGCCGTACCAGAAGATTGCCACCAGGGCCCTGACAAGGGCCGGGAACTGCGCCCCGCGGACCCCCATCGAGGATCGCGCCAGGACGGGGTACGGGAAGCCGTACTTCACGCTGGGCTTGCCGCTGAGGTCCACGAGGACCTGAATGATGAACCCCGCCAGCAGGATCGCGGCGAAGACATACCATCCGTTGATCCCTGCGGCGATGAACAGGCTGGCCGCCAGGGTATAGCCCGCCAGGGACTGGATGTCATTGGACCAGACGTTGAAGATCTCGAAGGCACCCCAGGTGCGCTTCGCCTGGGGCAGCGGGGCGAGGCTCTCGTTGTACAGTCCCGGATCCGCGGCGGCGGGGTCGAAGGACTCCGCACAGTCGGTCCCTTCGCCCATAGCTGCCTCCCGACCAACGTGGACCCCCGCATGAGTGTGCGGCCCGGTGGACTTCTCGATTCTGTGCCTCGTCATGACGTCTCCTCATCAGCCCGCCCGGGTGCACCTGCTGCATGGCAGCTGGACACTGGTTCAGCCAGGATGCCTCGCCCATGTTTCCGGCGTGTGAAATAAAGTATCCAGGATGTGACAACGAGTGTAATCCGGCTCACAGTAGGTGAAGTCAAGAGGTCACGCGAAGAGATTGGGGCCGACGGCGGCCGGTTCATTCCCCCGGACGGTGAGTCAGCAGATGCGCTCCTGGCGCAGGCCCACTCACCGGAATCGCCCACACCGAGGTGCGATCCTCCAGTCGAGTGGCCAGCTGACCAGCGGATTCCGCATCGCGAGCCAGGAACAGCACGCTGGGCCCCGAGCCGGAGACCATGCCCTGCAGCGCGCCGTCCACCAGGCCGACGTCCATCATGTCCTCCAACGAGGGCACCATGCTCACCGCCGGAGCCTGCAGGTCGTTGGACATCAGCGAGGCGATCAGCTCGGCGTCTGCGGTGGAGACCGCGCGGACCAGATCCGGGTCCAGCACCGGCTCCTCGGCCTCCACCTCGGCGTCGCCGCGCATGACGTCGAGACGGCGGTAGACCTCCGGGGTGGCGAGCCCGGTGTTCGACGGCACGATCACCAGATGCAGCTCGCCACGGGTCAGCAGCGGGGAGAGCTCATCGCCCACGCCCTGCCCGACGGCGGCGCCGCCGAGGATCGCGAAGGGGACGTCGGCGCCGAGCTCTGAGCCGAGCTCTGCCAGCTGCTCCTTGGACAGACCGGCCTCCCACAGGGCTGAACAGGCCACCAGGGTCGCGGCGGCGTCGGCAGATCCTCCACCCATGCCCCCGGCCACCGGCACATTCTTGGTGATGGTCAAGTCCACCCCGCGACGGTGCCCCAGGCGCTGGCGCAGCAGCGTCGCCGCACGGTGGGCGAGGTTGGACTCGTCCAGCGGGATCGCCGCGGTGACGGTCTCCCCGGACTCCGGGTCCTGGAACTGCACATCGGTGAAGGCGGAACGCTCCGAGAGGCTCACCGTGATCGCCTCGTCCTCACGGGGCGCGGCGGTGACCTCCTCGGTGAGCGAGACGGCCAGGTACAGCGTGGCGACGTCGTGATAGCCGTCCGCGCGCAGCGGACCCACTCTCAGGCTCATGTTGACCTTGCCGGGTGCGACGGCGGTGACGTGTCCGAAGAATTCACTGTCCTTCATGCGCTGTCCCTCATGCTGCCTGCCTCATCCTCCACGTCGTGCCGGGGTCTGCCGTCAGGGTGCTCCACCTGGTGCCTCAGCACTCTACCGCTCGGGGCTGACACCGCCTCACGCCTCGGCGTCGGGCATCTCCCGCAGCGCCGCGGCGATGCGCGTGTAGGCGGTGACGTCGAGGGTCTCCCCCCGGGCCTGGGGGTCCACTCCAGCGGCACGCAGCACCTGCTCGGCCCGCACCCCGCTGCCCACCAGCGTGGACAGCGCGGCGCGCAGGGTCTTGCGGCGCTGGGCGAAGGCGGCGTCGACGACGGCGAAGACCTCCTTCCGGGCCACGGTCTCGGAGGCGGGCTCGACGCGGTCGAACCGGACCAGCCCGGAGGAGATCCGCGGCTCCGGCCAGAAGACTCTTTTGCCGACCACCCCGGCCTTGCGCATGTGGGTGTCCCAGGCGGCCTTCACGCTGGGCACCCCGTAGATCTTCGAACCCGGGCCGGCGCAGAGTCGGTCGGCGACCTCCTCCTGGACCATCACCAGCCCCTTGCGCAGCGAGGGCAGGATCTGCAGCAGGTGCAGCACCACCGGGACCGCCACGTTGTAGGGCAGGTTGGCCACCAGCACCTCTGGACCGGCGTCGTCCCAGCTCAGCTGCTCCGCCGGCACGCGCAGGGCGTCATGGGCGACCACGCGCAGCGCGGTGGCCCGTTCGGGGCGCATCAGGGTCACCGTCTCGTCCAGCTGACCGGCCAACTTCGGGTCGATCTCCACGGCGGTGACCTTGGCGGCCTCGTCCAGCAGCCCCAGGGTCAGCGACCCCAGACCGGGCCCGACCTCCAGGACGTGCTCGTCCCCGGTGAGCTCGGCGAGACCCACGATGCGCCGGATGGTGTTGGGGTCGATGACGAAGTTCTGCCCCCACTGCTTGGTGGGGCGGATGCCCAGGCCCTCGGCGAGGTCCCGGATATGGGAGGCGGAGAGCAGCTCCGGGTGCTCCCCGCTCATGTCCAGCTCCCGTAGGCCTGGACGGTGTTGAGCATGACCTGCTGGCACAGCGAATCCAGTCCTGTCTGCCGCACCTCGGCCATCAGCCGCATGGTCTGCGGGATCAGGTACGGCGCATTGGGCCGACCACGGTGAGGATGCGGGGTGAGGAAGGGGGTGTCGGTCTCCACCAGGATCAGCTGCGGGTCGGCGATCTCCAGGGCCTCGCGCAGGTGCTGGGCGTTCTTGAAGGTCACCGTCCCGGCGAAGGACATGTACCAGCCGTGCGCGTTGCAGATCCGGGCGAGCTCGGCGTCTCCGGAGTAGCAGTGGAACACCACCGAGCGGGGCAGCTCCGGGGCATCCTGCAGTACGGCCACGACGTCCTCGTGGGCGTCACGGTCGTGGATCTGCATTGCGAGGTCCAGCTCCACGGCCAGGGCGATGTGCCGGCGGAAGCTCTCCTGCTGCGCGGCGACGCCGTCGGCCCCGGTGCGGAAATAGTCCAACCCGGTCTCGCCCACGGCGACCACCTGGTCCTGCCGAGCGAGTTCGGCGATCCGGGCGAAGGCGGCGTCGAACTCTCCGGCGGCGGTCAGCTGCGGGGCTTCGTTGGGGTGCAGGGCGACTGCGGCCTTCAGCCGCGGCTCGGCGGCAGACGCAGTGACGGAGAACTCGGAGGAAGCCACGTCATAGCCCACGCAGATCGCTCCCGCCACGCCGACCGCCTCGGCGGCTTCGAGGGCGGCCTCCACGGAGACGGCCACCTGCCCGTCCCGGAAGTCCAGGTGCGCATGGTTGTCGATCACCGACACGGGCAGGGGCTCCGGCGCCGGCGGGTATTCCAGCCGACGACGACGCCCCGAGCCCTCCTCGGACTCGTCACGGACCGGTGCGCCGTCCTCGGGGGCGCGCTCCGGGGCCGGGACATAGGCCTCCGGGGTCCGGCCGGGGGTCACCGGGGTCTGCTGGCGGGACTCACTCACCTGGCGGGATTCACTCACAGCGCTCCAGCCTAATGCCCTGGGGCGCGAGACCCGAGCTCATCGCGCGTAGAGCGCCTCGACATCCTCGGCGAAGTCGGCGATGACCTTGTGGCGCTGCAGCTTCATCGACGGGGTCAGATGCCCGGACTCCTCGGTCAGCTCCACATCCAGGATGCGGACCCTGCGGATCGACTCAGCTCGAGAGACCGTGGCGTTGGCCTCGTCCACGGCGGTCTGCACGGCCGCCCGCACACGGTCGTCGGTGCAGGCCTGCTCCAGGCTCAGCTCCCCGGCGCCCTGCTCAGCGCACCAGGCCGGCAGCGCCTCGGCGTCCAGGGTGACCAAGGCGGAGACGAAGGGACGGTCATCACCGACGACGACGGCCTGGGCCACCAGCCGATGCGCGCGGACGGTCTCCTCCAGCGGCGCCGGGTGCACGTTCTTGCCGCCGGCGGTGACCAGCAGCTCCTTCTTCCGCCCGGTGATGGAGAGGAATCCGTCGGCGTCGAGGGCACCGAGGTCCCCGGTGCGGAAGAAGCCGTCGACGAAGGCCTCCGCTGTGGCGTCCTCGTGGTGGTCGTACCCGTCGAAGACCACCGGACCGGCCAGCAGCACCTCTCCGTCCTCGGCGATGCGCACCGTCGTACCCGGCACCGGCAGGCCCACTGACCCGATGCGCGTCGCCCCGGGGATGTTCAGCGTGATCGGAGCAGTGGTCTCGGTCAGTCCATAACCTTCCTTGACCGGCACCCCGATTCCGGTGAAGAAGTGGGCGATCTCAGGGTTCAACGGGGAGGCTCCGGAGATCATGTACTCCGCACTGCCGCCGAGCCGGGCGTGGAGCTTGGCGTAGACCAGCCGGGAGAACAGCGCACGACGGGCCTTCAGCCCCACCGAGGGGCCGGGGCCGCGGCCGGCGGCGGCATCGTCGAGGGCTCGTGAGTACTCCACAGCCGTGCGCCGGGCGGCCTCGAAGATCCGGCCCTTCCCGGCGGCCTCGGCTGCGGCCGCCGCCCCGTGGTAGACCTTCTCGAACACCCGCGGCACCCCCAGCAGCCAACGCGGCCGGAAGCTGGCGAGGTCCTGCGCCAGGGTGGCGGTGCTGGGGCTGTGCGCCACCTGGACCCCGCGGTGCAGGCAGATCAGCTGCACCGCCCGGGCCAGCACATGGGCCAGCGGCAGGAAGAGCAGCGTGCGAGAGGGGCCCTCGCCGACGATCTCACGGACGAAGGGCATCAGGTTCGCCGCACCCTCGGCCAGGTTGCGGTGGGTGATCCGCACCCCTTTGGGCCGGCCGGTGGTGCCGGAGGTGTAGACCAGCGTGGCGACGTCGTCGAGGCCCGCAGCGGTGCGGGCACGCTCGAGGGCGGCAGCCTCGACGCCGACGCCGTAGGCCGCGATCGCCTCAAGCTCCTGGTGCGTGCGCATGCCCCGCACAGGGACCTGTGCGGTCTCGTCGCCGACCTGCTCGACGGCGGTCCGGACGGTGGCGGCGATCTCGTCACCCCCGGTGAGCACCAGCACTGCGCCCGAGTCGGCGAGCAGGTCACCCACCTGACGCGAGGAGCTGGTCTCATAGATGGGCACCGAGACCCCTCCGACGAACCAGATGGCCTGGTCCACCACGGCCCAGGAGTAGCAGGTCGGTGACATCACGGCCACGCGCTGGCCTGGTTCGATCCCGAGGCCCAGCAGACCCTTGGCCACGGCGCGGACCTGCGCCACGAAGCTGCGGATCGAGACGTCCACCCAACCGCCTGAGCCGTTGGGGACCGCATAGACGGGACGCTCGGGCGAAGCCTCCTCCAGGGCCAGGACCCCGTCGGTGACGTTGGTGCTCGGATCCAGCTGGACGACCTGTTCGGTAGTGGCCTCGGTGAGGGGTTCGGTGGAAGTCACGGCAGTCACTATAGCCGCGCAGGAAGGCGTGGATGTGAGCTGGGCGACATTGTTACTTCCGAGTAGGGCCGCGTGTCCTCGAGTCCCTGTTCACACACCCTGCCGATCAGATCCAGGACGGCAGCCACATGCGCAGACGCCACTGCTCATAGGTGATCGTCTCCCCCGTCCACAGCGGCAGGAAGAAGATCGACACGGCCGTGGCCAGCAGCAGGAAGCACAGCACCACCACGGTGTTGCGCCGTCGGTTCGCCCGGATCGCCCGGGAAGAGAAGCGCGCAGGATCGGTGCCGGTCCGCAGCACCGCTGCGGCCACCGCCACCAGGGAGAGGATGAGGAACGGGTGGTAGGCGATGGTGTAGAAGAAGAACATCGTCCGGTCCGGGAACAGCAGCCAGACGGCGAAGCCGGCCGCATAGCCGGAGAGGATCGCGCCGTGCCGCCAGTCCCGGCGGCCCAGCCACAGCGCGCACACGAGCACCAGGGCTGCCAGCCCGGCCCACCAGATCACCGGATTCGCCAGGTCGAGGATGGCCTGTGAGCAGCGCGACGCGGCGCAGCCGGCCTCGCCCTGCTCGTAGGACTCGTAGTGGAAGGACACCGGCCGGCCCATGAACAGCCAGGTCCACGGCGTGGAGGCGTAGTCATGACCGGCGTCGAGGCCGGTGTGGAAGTCCGTGGCGCTGAGGTGGTACTGCCACAGCGAGCGCAGCGGGTCAGGCACCAGAGCGCCCAGCCCCTCAGCCGGGTGGCTCTCGTGCCACAGCCGCCCCCATCCGGTCTGCGAACGCAGCCATCCGCCCCAGGAGGCCAGATAGGTCAGCACCGCCACCGGCAGCACGGTGAGCACCGCGAGCCCTGCGTCGCGCAGCCCGGCCGCGCCCCAGCGCCGAGCCCCCGCGTCACGGCGGGACTGCAGATCCCAGAGGATCACCAGGACCCCGAAGACGGCGAGGAAGGCCAGCGCGGAGAGCTTCACCGCCACCGCCGCCCCCAGCAGCACCCCGGCGAGCAGCCGCCAGGGCCGCCAGGCCAGCCAAGCCTCGGGGCTGGAGTCGGCCAGCCGTCGTCGCCCCTGGTAGCGGTCCGCCAGCAGCGCGCCGAAGGCCGCCAGCACGAAGAGCATCAGGAAGATGTCCAGCAGTGCCACCCGGCTCATCACCAGATGGTGCCCCTCCGCGGCGGTGAGCACCCCGGCGACGCCGCCGAGCAGCACCGAGCGGAACATCCGTTGGGCGATCAACGCCACCAGCAGCACGGACAGCGTCCCGGCCACTGCCGCGGAGATCCGCCAGCCCGCGGCCGACTCCGGTCCGAGTGCCTGGATGCCCAGCGCGATGAGCCATTTGCCCAGCGGAGGGTGCACCACATAGGAGGGCTCATCTGTGGGCGCCGGGTCACCGGCCAGCCAGGCCGTGTCGGCGTCCTCGGGCCAGACCAGCTCATGACCGGCGATCAGCAGCGCGTAGGCGTCCTTGGCGTAGTAGGTCTCGTCGAAGATCAGCAGATGCGGGCGTCCCAGACCGGGCAGGCGCAGCCCGGCCGCCAGGAGCGTGGCCAGTGCGGGCACGATCCAGCCGAGCAGACCAGGACGGAACGGCTCGACGCCGAGCCGACGGCGCCGGAGGTCCCGATCGTCGGGACGCGCCCCGGTGAGGTGCGCGGCGGAGGTGCGTCGCCTGGTCAGAGTCCCGTCCACCCTGGGTATGCTACGTGACCGACCCATGTTCCCAGCAGAGAGTCGGCCACCATGGCGTCCCACGCCCCTTCCTCCCCCGAACCGACCTCATCCTCGACCCCGACGGCCCATTCCGGCGGGCTCTGGGACGCCCCGGTGGTGCTGGCTGCGACCCCCATCGGGAACCTCTCCGACGCCACTGGGCGACTCCGCGCCCTGCTGGAGACGGCCGAGATCATCGCCGCCGAGGACACCCGGCGCACGCGTCATCTGTGCCAGGCGTTGCGAGTGTCCGCGCCGGGCCGGATGGTGAGCCTGCATGAGCACAACGAGGCCTCGCGCTCGGAGGAGCTGGTGGCCGAGGCGGCCGACGGCGCCCGGGTCCTGGTGGTCTCCGACGCCGGCATGCCCGGGGTCTCAGACCCAGGCTTCCGGCTCGTGAGCGCCGCGATCGCCGCAGGGGTCTCCGTGACAGTCGCCCCGGGCGCCTCCGCGGTGACCACGGCGTTGGCCCTCTCCGGGCTGCCTACGGACCGGTTCACCTTCGCCGGTTTCCCCGCCCGCAAGGGCGCTGAGCGCCGGCGGCTGCTCCAGCGCCTGGCGGCCGAGGAATGGACGACGGTGCTCTTCGAGTCCCCGCATCGCACCGCCGCCACCGTGGCGGAGCTGGCCGAGGCTCTGGGGACGGGGCGTCCGGCGGCGGTCTGCCGCGAGCTGACCAAGAAGCATGAGGAGGTCCTCCGCGGGAGCCTGGGAGAGCTGGCCGAGCAGCTGGCCGACCGTGAGGTGCGCGGGGAGGTGGTCCTCGTGGTCGGCGGCGCCGAAGACACCGCGGAGGAGGCCAGCGCCGAGGAGCTGGCCGCTGAGGTGCTCCGCCGGGTGGAGGCGGGCGTGAAGCTCAAGGTCGCCGCCAAGGAGGTCGCCGCCGACCGCGGGATCAGCGCCCGGGAGCTCTACGACGCCGCATTGGCAGCTCGGAAGAACTGAGTCTCAGCACAGCGCCGGTGACGCTGCCCAAGGGACACTGCCCCCGTGACGCTGCCCCCGTGACGGCGTGCTGCCATGTTCAGAGGTGGTTCCAGGCATCGCGGATGATGTCCTCCAGGCTGTGCCGCGGCTGCCAGCCGAGCACCTCCCGGGCCTTCTGCCCGGACGCCACCAGGGTGGCCGGGTCACCGGCGCGCCGGGGGTGCTCCTCCACGGGCACGCTGCGGCCGGTCACCCGTTCGACGGCGTCGATCACCTCGCGCACGCTGGAGCCCACCCCGGTGCCCAGGTTGAAGATCTCGTGGGTGCCGGGTGCCACCCACTCCATGGCCTGCAGGTGTGCGGCGGCCAGGTCCAGGATGTGGATGTAGTCGCGGACCGCAGTGCCGTCGGGGGTCGGATAGTCGGTGCCGAAGAGCTTCGCGGTGTCGCCGTGGCCCGCGGCGGCCTTGAGCAGGTTCGGGATCAGATGGGTTTCGGGGTCGTGCCGTTCGGAGAGCCCGTCGCTGGCCCCGCCCACGTTGAAGTACCGCAGGCTGACCGCGGCCAGCCCGTGGGCCTTCGCCTCGGCACTGAGCATGTGGTCGATGGCGAGCTTGGAGGCCCCATAGGGGTTGATCGGCGCGGCCGGGTGGTCCTCGGCGATGGTCTCGGTGAGCGGGCTGCCGTACACCGCGGCGGTGGAGGAGAACACCATGCGCCGCACCCCGGCGGCGCGCATCGCGTCGATCAGCCCCAGCGAGGCGACGACATTGCCGTGCCAGTAGCGCTCGGGGTGCTCCACCGACTCCCCCACCAGCGACTTCGCCGCGAGGTGGATGACGGCGTCGACGCTGGGGTCCAGCACCTCTGCGGCGTCCTCCAGTCCACCCGGGTGCCAGATGGCCCCAGGCAGCACTGAGTCGGCATGTCCCTTGGAGAGGTCATCGAGCACGATCACCTCGTGTCCGGCGCGCAACAGCTGTTGGGCCACCACACTGCCGATGTAGCCGGCGCCGCCGGTCACCAGAACCTTCATCCGTGCTCTCCTCGGGGTCGTCGTCAGCGGCCCACAGCTAGGGGCTGCGCTCTGTTCCATCACAGGAATTCGTCGTCTGCCCCATCACAGTCTCTGGAAGGACTCTACACAAGAATCTCTGGAACCAACAGAAGTCGACATTTTCCCACAATCCTTGCCATGGTCACTCGGTGAGCCCACAGTGCCACGACAGCCTGGGCCCGACGGGCGGGGCTGACTCGCAAGACATGGCCCGGCATCCGTCTCATGAACTCCTCATGTGCTTCTCATCGTTCTCTCATGAACAAGCCCGAGTCTGGACAGCGATGACGATACTCGCACCGACGTCCCGATTGGACCTGCTGAGAGGGCACCCATGAGCATCACGATCGCCATGTACTCCCATGATTCCGTGGGCTTGGGCCATGCCCGCCGCAACCGTGCGATCGCCCACGCCCTGGCAGCCGACCTGCCGCGGCTCACCGGTGAGACGGTGGGCGGGCTGCTCATCGCCGGGCATCCCGACGCCGCCCGGGACTCCCTGCCGGCAGGCTGGGATTGGCTGGTGCTGCCGGGGTTCACCCACACCACCGCCGGGTACGCGGCCCGGAGGATGAGCCTGCCGGCCGAGCAGATGTCTGCGCTGCGCGGCGCCACGGTGGCCGCCGCGGTCGACGCCGTCTCCCCCGACCTGTTCATCGCCGATCGCCACCCCTTTGGCGTGGGAGGGGAGCTCACCGAGGCGCTGGATCTGCTGCGCGGCAGGCCTGACTGCCGCACCGTGCTCGGACTGCGCGACGTCCTCGACGCCCCTGAGGCGGCAGGACGTGAATGGGACGCCGTCGGCGGCGCCGAGCGGGTCGCCGAGGCCTACGACCAGATGTGGATCTACGGCGATGCCGCTGTCTACGATCCGCGCCGCACCGGGGAGATACCGGCCGCCCTGGCGGCGAAAGGGCGCACCACCGGCTACCTCGCCCATGGCAGGCCCGATGACGACGGCGCTCCAGCCGCCCGGCCCTATGTGCTCACCATGGTCGGCGGCGGCTCCGACGGGGCACACATCGCCCTGGCGTCCGCGCTATCCGAGCCTCCGGCGGGACACCGGCACCTCATCGTGACCGGGCCGCAGATGCCCACCGAGGACGTCGCGCGGATCCGCGAGGCCGTGGACCGCCGCCAGGAGTCCAGCCCCGGCCGGGGCGGGGAGCCGCGGGTGCAGGTGCTGCGCAGCGCGGGCAACGTGCCGGCACTGGTCCGCGACGCAACCGCCGTCGTCTCGATGGCCGGATACAACTCGGTGGCCGAGGTCATGGCCACCACGACGCCGGCTCTGCTGGTCCCCCGTCACACCCGCCGCGCGGAGCAGCCACGACGCACCGCGGCCCTGGCCGCCATCGGAGCCCTCGACTCCCTGCCCGCTGTGGAACTGAGTCCGCAGGCGCTGACCCGCTGGCTCGCCGGCGCCGTGAACCGCCGCACCCCGCGCGACCAGGTGGACCTCGACGGGCTCACCCGCGTAGGGGGCTTCGCGGCCGAGCTGATCGGCGCAGCCCGCACCACCCCGACGGAGGTACCCGCCCATGCCTGAATCGACCACGCCCGTCGTCGGCTACGTGCTGAAGATGTATCCGCGCTTCTCCGAGACCTTCGTGGTCTCGGAGATCCTGGCCCGCGAGGCCCAGGGCGAGCAGATCGTGATCTTCTCCCTGCGTCCCACCACGGACAGCCGCTTCCATCCGGAGCTGGCCCGAGTGCAGGCCCCGGTGATCCACGTGCCGCGCCCCAGCTCGGCCACCCGCCTGTGGGACGCTCTCAGCTCCGGGCCGGCGTCGGGCGTGGCCGCAGCCTGGGAGGAGCTGCGCCGGCACAGCCATGACGACGCCGCCCAGGCGGTCGCCGTCGCCCGGCTGGCCCGCGAGCACGGGGTCACGCACCTCCACGCCCATTTCGCCTCGGTGGCGACCACGGTGGCACGGCTGGCCGGGCGCATCGCCGGGCTGCCCTACTCCTTCACCGCGCACGCCAAGGACATCTTCCACCAGGACGTGGACCCTACGGACCTGGAGGCCAAGCTCGCCGACGCCCACCACGCGATCACCATCAGCGAGTACAACCTGGCCGACCTCCGCCGTCGGTTCCCTCAAGCCACCGGCACTCTGCATCTGGTGCGCAACGGCCTGGAGCTGGAACGCTTCCCCTTCACCCCCGACAGGCCCCAAGCCACCGACGTCCCGCCGCGTCTGCTCGCGGTGGGGCGCCTGGTGGAGAAGAAGGGCTTCCGTCTGCTGATCGAAGCAGTGGACGTGCTGCGCTCCCGTGACCTCGACGTCAGCGCAGACATCGCCGGCGACGGACCGCTTGCCGAGGAGCTGGCCGCGGAGATCACGCTCCGCGGGCTGGACGACCGCATCCGCCTGCTGGGCCCGCTCACCCAGGCGGAGCTCTCGAAGCGTCTCGGAACCGACGACGTCTTCGTCGCCCCCTTCGTGGTCGGCACCGACGGCAATGCCGATGGGCTGCCCACCGTGCTGCTGGAGGCGATGGCCCGCGGCATCCGCTGCGTGGCCGCCGACGTCACCGCCGTCGGCGAGGTGGTCGTCCCGGGCGAGACCGGGTGGCTGGTGCCCAGTGACGATGCCCCCGCCCTGGCCGATGCGATCCAGGAGGCCGTGGCTGAGGCATCCGCGGAGGGCCAGATGGTCCGTCGGGCCCGCGCTCTGGTGGAGGAGCTCTTCGCCTCCCGCCGTCAGGCCGCCGCCCTGCGCGCCCTGGTGCCCGTGGAGCGCCCCTCCGTGTCCGCCGGAGGTGCCCGATGAGGATCGCCTATCTGCTCGCTGACCCGGGCATCGGCGTCTTCGGCACTAAGGGAGCCTGCGTGCACGTCCAGGAGATGGTCCGCGCCCTGCGGTCCCACAACCACGAGGTGACCGTCTATTGCACCAAGCGTGGGGACCGCCCAGGCCGGCCGGAGACCGAATCCGTCCCAGACGACCTGGCGGACCTGCCGGTGGTGGTCATCCCGGTGCCCGGGGCCAGGGACGCCGCGGCACGGGAAGCCGCCGTGGCGCAGGCCGCCGAGCAGATGGCCCGCCTGGCCGCCGCCGACGGCGCCGAAGCCGCCTATGAGCGCTACTCGCTGTTCTCCGAGGCCGGAGCCCGGCTGGTCGAGCTGACCGGCGTCCCGCTGGCGGTGGAGGTCAATGCCCCGCTGATCGAGGAGCAGCGTGACCATCGCACCCTCCACGACGAGACGACGGCCTGGAGCGCCACCCGCCGCACCTTCGCCGCCGCCGACGTCGTCTCCTGCGTCTCCGAGCCGGTGGCCCGCTGGGTGGCGCGGGTGGAGCCCTCCGCGCAGGTCGCCGTCATCCCCAACGGCGTCAACACCGAGCGGATCCGCCCGCAGGCCGAGGACCAGGCAGGTCAGGCCACGAGACCGTTCACCATCGGTTTCGTCGGCACCCTGAAACCCTGGCACGGCACCGAGATGCTGCTGCGCGCCGTGGCGACGGCCAGCGGCCGCGAACCGGGCGGCTGGCGGCTGGAGATCTGCGGGTACGGACCGGAGCTGGCCCGGCTGCGCGCCCTGGCCGAGGAGCTCGGGCTCGAGGGCACCGTGCACTTCCTGGGAGCCGTGCCCCCGGCGCGGATCCCGCGGATCCTCGAGGGCTTCGACGTCGCTGTGGCCCCGTATCCGCGGCCCGCCTCCGGCGAGCACTATTTCTCCCCGCTGAAGGTCTACGAGTACCTCGCCGCCCAGGTCGCCGTGGTGGCCTCCGCCGTCGGGGACCTGCCCGAGGTGCTCGGCCACGGCTCCTGCGGCCTGCTCGTCAGCCCCGGCGACGTCGACGCGCTGGCCAACGCATTGGACCAGCTCGCCCGCCACCCCGAGCTGCGGGCCCGGCTGGCCGCCGCCGGCCGCGCCGCCGTCGTGGCCGAGCACAGCTGGCACCGCCGCTGCGCACAGCTGCTCACGATGCTCGGACACCGCCCCCAGGCGGTGATCCCCGGATGAGCGCCGCCTCTGCCTCCGCCCGCCGCCAGCACCGCCGGGCCGTCTCCCGCACACTGCGGATGCTGGTCCCACATCTGGGAGAGCACAAGCTGCTCATCGCACTGGGGCTGCTCGCCCTGGC
This sequence comes from Nesterenkonia xinjiangensis, assembly GCF_013410745.1. NCBI lineage: Bacteria > Bacillati > Actinomycetota > Actinomycetes > Micrococcales > Micrococcaceae > Nesterenkonia > Nesterenkonia xinjiangensis. The sequence continues at coordinate 385,841 of NZ_JACCFY010000001.1, forward strand.
CGGCGACGTCGCGTTCCGCATCCTGGAGCCCTGGCCGGTGAAGTTCGCCGTCGACGCCGTCACGGAGGCCCTCGGTGCCCGTCTGGCGGAGACCACCGGGATCGCCGGCGACGTCTCCACCACAGTGGTGCTGTGGGCGCTGCTGCTGGCCGGCATCGTGGGGGGACGGGCGGTGTGCAACTACATCTCCACGATCGCCTTCGCCAAGACCGGGGTGAAGGTGGTGACCCGCCTGCGCACGAGGGTCTTCGACCACGTCCAGTCGCTGTCCCTGCGCTACCACTCCACTGCCTCGGTGGGAGACACCTCCCAGCGTCTGGTGGGAGACATGGGGCGGCTGCAGGAGGTCGCCGTCACGGCCGGACTGCCCCTGGTGGGCAATGTGATGACCCTGCTGGCGCTCTTCGTGGTGGTCATCATCATGAACCCGACCCTCTCCCTGGTGGTGCTGGTGACCGCCGGCCTGTACTTCCTCATCTCCCGAGTCTCCTCGCCGAAGATCTCCTCAGCCTCCCGGGACACCCGCAAGGGCGAGGGCCGGTTGGTCGGCGACGCCGCTGAGGCGCTGGCCGCCATCCGGGTGGTGCAGGCCTACGGACTGGAGGACACCGTGGCCGCGGGGTTCGCCGCAGGCAACGCCCAGGCGCTCAAGGCCGGGATCAGAGCCCGGAAGCTCGCCGCCCGCCTGGAACGCTCCACCGATGTGCTCGTCGGAGTCTCCACCGCAGTGGTGCTCGGCTTCGGCGGCTGGCAGGTGCTGCGCGGGGTGATGACCCCCGGTGACATGGTGCTGTTCCTGATGTACCTGAAGATCGCGATGAAGCCGCTGCGAGACATGGCCAAGTACACCGGACGCATCGCGCGGGCGGCCGCCTCCGGCGAGCGCATCGCGGATCTCATGGACGAGCCGGTGGAGATCACGGATCCGGACCCTGCCCTGCCCATGGGCCGAGTCAGCGGCGACGTCGCGTTCTACCGGGTGAGCGCCCGCGACGGCCATGGTCGGGAGCTGTTCCGGGACCTGAGCCTGCATCTTCCCGCCGGGCAGCGGGTCGGGCTGCTGGGCCCCTCCGGGTCGGGGAAGTCCACGCTGGCCGGTTACCTGCTGCGCCTGGCCGACCCTGACGAGGGAGCGGTGCTGGTGGACGGTTGCGACACCCGCCGCGTCCGCCGAGAGGACCTGCGCCGCAACATGGCCATCCTGCTGCAGGAGTCGGTGCTCTTCGCGACCACGGTGCGCGAGAACATCCGCTACGGGCGGCTCGAGGCCACCGACGACGAGGTCGAGCAGGCCGCGCGGCGGTCGGGGGCCCACGATTTCGTCACCGCGCTGCCCCAGGGCTACGAGACGGTGCTCGGAGCCCGCGGCGACACCCTCTCCGGCGGGCAGCGGCAGCGTATCGCCATCGCCCGGGCACTGGTCCGCGACGCCCCGATCGTGATCCTCGACGAGGCCACCACCGGCCTGGATCCCGCCTCTCGAGATCTCGTGGAGTCCTCCCTTCAGGAGCTGACCCGGGGGCGGACCACAGTCGCCATCACGCATGATCTCAGCACTCTCCAAGGTGTGGACCGCATACTCTGGCTTCAGGATGGTCGCATCGTCGAGGACGGCTCCCCGGAGGAGCTGCTCGCTCACGAGGGCAGCCGAGTCGCTCGCTGGGCCGCGGCCCAGCGGGAGTCCTCCGCCCAAGAGGAAGCCGGGCGGACTCCGGCAGAGGCCATCCACGGAACGGCGGAGACCCCCGCGGTGCAGCAGCAGCCGGAGGGGACCGCCCAGGACGAGAGGGCCAACGCGTGACCGCTTCACGAGCCGCATCCCAGGACCTGCCCCGGGGCGCACAGCAGATCGGCGAGGCCTCATCCGCCTCGATCGACGAGCTGGAGACCCCCATGGAGTCCCCGGAGATCCCCGCCGGCGCCGCCGATCCGGACGAACAGCTCGCGCAGGCCTCCCACCTGACGATTCCGGTGCCGCCGGTGAAGGTCCGCGCCCCGCGGGCCGCGGACGCCGACGCCGCCGTCGCCGCCCTCACGCACCTGCAGCATGCTGAGGGCCTGTTCGACGACGACGCCCTCTCCTCCTGGTTGGGCTTCCCCGTGCACGGACGCCATGTCCGGATCAAGCCCGAGCGCAGCGTGCTCATGGCCTGGGAGCGCACCGACGGGGACCGATCCGCACCGGACGGCGCCGACGGACCCGCCCAGCACGGCTGGACGGAGGTGTCCCTGGACACCGACAAGTACGCCAAGACCCTCGCCCGCGCCGAACGGGTGGGGCGGCAGCTGACCATCCACCGGGAGGACCCGGTGTACCTCGTCTCGGGGTCGATGTGGTCGGACCGGATGCTGGGCCGCGAGCTGGCCGAGGCCCAGGACGCGCTCGGCCCCGAGGTTCCCTGGCAGGTGCTGCGCTACAACCCAGGGCGCCGGGTGGTCGCCGGCGTGCAGCTCGAGGGCGCACAGCATGTGGTGCGGGTGAGCGCCGGCGAGGTTGCTCCCCAGCTGGCGGCGGCCGACCGGTGGCGTCGGCTGGGGGTCCCCATGGAGCCGATGCAGCCCCTCGGTGAACGCGGGACCGCGGTCATCTCCCCGCGGTGGGGTCTGGGTGATCTCCTGCAGCACCCCGTGGGAGCCGCCGCCGAGACTGCCGGAATCGTCTTCGGTGAGCTCCACACCCGCTCCTCGGAGCTCGAGGTGCAGCCCGACAGCGTGCTGATCCCGGAGGTCGCCGAGGCCGTGCATGCCATCGGGCTGGTGGCCCCGTGGCTGGGGCAGCGGGCGGACATGTTGGCAGAGATGCTCTCCCCGCAGCTGGAGGACCTCGGCGAGACCGACGAGCTGGTGGAGCTCCATGGCGACCTCTCCCCCGACCAGGTGCTGGTCTCCGACCTCGACGGCTCGCGAGTGCGGATCATCGATCTGGACCGAGCCGGCCGGGGGCCGGCGATGCGTGATGTCGGCTCCTGGGTCGCCTCCTGCCGGGCGGCCGACCATGTGGAGCTGGCCGACGCGTTCCTGCACGGTTATCGCGAGGTGGCGCCGATCGATGAGGATTCGCAGGCCGCCTGGGAGGCGTATGCGCATCTGCGCGCCGCCTTGGACTCCTTCCGCCGTCGGGAGGCGAACTGGCCCCAGCAGGCCTCCCGGCGCATGTCGATGGCCGAGCGGGCGCTGCAGAGATGACCCGGACGGGCACCTCGGGTTCTGTCGTGCTGCCGCCGGAGCATGCCGAGGTCGAGGGCGGAATCGTCACCATCACCCGGGTATGGCCGGAGAAGGCCTCGACGAGCCGTGGGGCTCACGGCTCGTCGAGGCTGGCCGTCGAGGCGGTGGATGCTCAGGGTCGCCTGCGCGCCGGCTGGTTCCAGGGCGCCGGGGACGGGCGTCTCGACCTCTTCCCCGCCGGAACGGATCCTCGGCTCCCACAGCTGGAGCAGCTGAGCGGGAGCGGGGTCGTGGTGTCGCATCGTCCGCACCGCCGCGCCGTGGTGCGCACTGAGCTCGCTCCGGAGAACGCCGGTGCTGCGGGCTCCCGATTCATCAAGCTGGTCCGCCCAGGACGCGCCCAGGGGATTCTCGACGGCGTGGCGCGGGCGGCGGCCTTCGACGGCCCGTTCCGCACTCCGGAGGTGCTGGGCCATGATGAGGCCTCGGTGACCTTCTCCGCCCTGGCCGGCTCGAGCCTGCACGAGGTCAGCGACGACGGCGCCCCCCTGGACTGGGCGCGGGCCTGGGATGAGGTGCTGGCTGCCTGGGGTGAGGCGGTGCGCCGGCCTGTGGACGGGCAGGACCTGCCGGTGCATGACGCGGCGGGGGAGGTAGCGGTGCTGCACCGGTGGACCGAACTGGCCATGCCGGTGCTGCGGGCCCGGGGCCCGGAGCCGGAGCTGTTCGTGGAGGCGGTGGCCGCGGCCGCTGAGGCCCTGGCCGGACTGCCGGTGGGGAGCCCCCGCCCGGCGCACCGGGACCTGCATGACAAGCAGGTGCTGTGGTCCGCCGAACTGGGGCCGGGGCTGCTCGACGTCGACACCGCCTGCCTGGCGGATCCTGCCCTGGACCTGGGCAATCTGCGCGCGCACGCCACCTGGCGGCAGCGTCAGGGCGTGTGGAGCACCGCGCAGGCCGAGACCGTGCGCGGATGTGTGGACGCCACGGCCGAGAAGCTCTCCGGCGCGTCGGGTGCCTCCGTGGCGGAGGCGGTGGCCGTCTACGAGCAAGCGAGCCTGCTGCGTCTGCTGTGCGTCTACGCCTTCCGTCCTCAGTACACGGGGCTGGTCGACCAGCTGCGGGGCGAGCTGCGACCGGGGCGGGCGTGATCGACGACGACTACTACCCTGGACCCATGGGAGAGATCGGGGCGGCCAAACGTCAGGTCCGAGGGCGGGTCCGCGACGCCCGACGCGCCCTGGGCGCCGAGGCTCGACGACGTCTCGGCGACGCCCTGGCTCGGGTCCTGGAGGAGCACGTGCCGGCCGGATCCCGTGTGGCGGCCTATCTGCCGATGCCGGAGGAGCCGGACGTGCGCCCATTCCTGGCACACCACCTGGCTCGCGGCGGGGAGGTGGCCCTGCCCCGAGTGGCGGAGACGGCGGAGCCGCAGCTGGAATGGGTGGACTGGACCCTGGAGGCGCCGACTCGCCGTCACCCGGTGCTGCCGCTGGACGAGCCGGAGGGCCCGGGCCGGGAGATCGAGCGGCTGCTTGACCAGGGGCCGCTGCTGATGCTGCTGCCCGCCCTGGCGGTGGACACCCGGGGGCACCGGCTGGGCCAGGGCGGCGGGTACTACGACCGGCTCTTCGCCCGACTGGACGCGGCAGGACGACTCACCGACGTCGCCGCCTGGGCGGTGGTGGGCCCCGGTGAGGTGCTCCCGCCGGGCACGTTCCCGGTGGAGGCTCATGACCTGCAGGTGGAAGCCGTGGTGACTCCCGAGCGGCTGCGTCGGCTTGTCCTCTGAGCGCTGAACGGCATCCGCTGTGATGCCGCGTGCGGAGCCGTGCCGCTGAGCGGTATAGAATCAGTGGTCGGCAGATGTCTCCGTGGCGGCCTGTGCAGCATGGGTCCGCCGCCTGTCCCCAGACCGAGGAATCCGATGCCCACCTATTCGTACGCCTGCAAGGACTGCACCCACTCCTTCGACATCGTCCAGTCGTTCAGTGACGACTCGCTGACCCTGTGCCCGGAGTGCTCCGGCACTCTGCGCAAGAAGTTCGGCAGCGTCGGCGTCAGCTTCAAGGGCTCAGGGTTCTACCGGACCGACTCCCGCAGCGCGGCCAGCTCCTCGGCCAGCTCCAGCTCCGACTCGTCGACATCCACCTCGGACTCGTCGAGCTCCGCCAGCAAGACTCCGGCGGCGGCCACCGCGGCCGACTGAGTCACCACCTCCTCTCACCCCACCAGGCTCAGGTGAAGGTGCCCCTCGTGGGCGGCCTGCGCGATGTCCTGAGCCGTGGACGGGCTGACGCCGATGACCACCACCTGTCCGCCGTCACCGGGTTGGGGGAACCAGTCGTCCCCCTCCCCCGAGGGCGTCCACAGCACCGGCGCCGCACGCGCCACGGTCCTTGAGGAGGTGCCCTCCTCCAGCGACTCTGCCGAGAGGATCACATCCACCTCCTGGCCTGGGGTGAGCATCCCCACGAGAGCCGTGTCCGCCGGACGGACCGGCACCGCCACATCCCCCTCGGGCTGACCCGCCAGCAAGCCCGGCCCGACGAGCAGCGAGGTCAGCACCACCGCGCCACTGGGCAGCGGCACCGCCGCCTGCCGCCCCGCAACCTCCTCGGCGGTGGCGGGTTCCCCACCCGGGACCGCCTCGGCGTCCACACTGACCTCTTCCAACATGCCGACGGCCAGCTCCTCCCCCGCGGGCACGTCCTGGGTGACGCGCACGGCGGTGACGGTCTCTCCCTGGGACTCGACGCCGGCGAGCAGCCCCGCCGCGACCGCGCTGAGACCGCACAGCAGCGCCAGCGGGATCCGCAGACGACGCACCCAGAGGCCCAGCCCTGTGCCGCGCAGACGCCGGGCCACGCGCGGCCGACGCCGCCGCAGCGGCTGAGCCGAGCGCCCACGGGACGACGTGCCGGAACGAGATCTGCGGCGGCGGGTCCGTCGGGATCCTGCGGCTGGAGCCTGCGGGTACGCCCTATGCCGCGCGGCAGGCGTGGACGCACCCCCATCGGAGGAGCCCGCGCGGGGTCGCACGGCAGGGGGCGCGGGGAATCGGCGGGGTTCGGCGGTGAGGGTCATGCCCTCCACTGTGCGAGCACCAGCCGGTCCCGACCATCCCGCCGGGCATGGCTGGGGAGCGTTCGGCGTGTCGGCCCCTGTGCCCACCCCGCTGTGGAGGAAGAGCCGCTCAGCCCCAGTGCGGAGGCCGCTGGTCCAGGATCCAGCGATCGCGAGGGCTCAGTGCAGGCGCGTTCGCCGATGTGCTCTCCGGCTTCTTCGTCCCCGCGGTCTCCTCGGAATTCGTCTCACCGCGGGTCCTGTCCTCCGAGGGCTCTTCTTCCGAGACTTTTCGATCAGCGGCCGCGCCGCCCTCGGGCCCCTGGTCAGCGGCCTTCGGGGAGGTCTCCTCGCGTGCCTCGCCGGCCTCCAGCGAGGCCGAGCGGAACACCTGCGACTCGACCTCCTCCGGCTGCCCGGAGGTCGCCGGGGCGACCACACGACGCCGTCCGCGCCGGCCCCGGGGCTTCTCTGTGCTCACCGCACCCACTTGCCGCGCTCCCGCGGCGAGGCCCAGGTGGTCGCTCGGCGGTGCGAGTCCTCGTCCTCGGCGTCGGCGGCACCGCCGAAGCGGACCCGGGAGCCGGCGCCGTCGCGCGGCAGCCGCTCCGCGAGCGCCCCGGTGGTGTTCAGCGCGATGCGTCCATGCTCGGCGAACTCCGGCCCTTCAGCCAGGCCCACCTTCTCGGCCACCACCTCGGTGCAACGGATCGGATCCGAGAAGACCTCGATGGTCCACAGCACCAGGTAGTTCCAGCCCAACGCCTCGAAGTCGGCAGGTCGCTGCCTGGACCGCTCGCGCACGCTCATCTCCGCGTAGCTGTCCGTGCCGTCGGAGACCATCGCCAGCGGAGTCACCGGAGACTGCGGGCTGATCTTGCGCGGGCAGGCCGCCAGGTCCAGCGTGCCGCGGAAGCCGTCCTCCACCCGTCCGCCGCGTGCACGGATCCGATCCACCAGGTCCAGCACCAGCGGGTCGGTCAGCGAGCCTGAGGCGGTCGGGTTGTCCGTCCCCTCCAGCCCGAGGGTGATCAGTCGGTGCATCAGGGCCGCACCACGCTCCAGACCGGCGGGATCCAGGTCCCCCGGCGCCAAGGAGGTCACCACGGTCAGCTCACCGCGGGCGCGCGTGGTGGCCACCGCGAAGAGCTCCTCCCCCCGAGCTTCGGAGAGGTCCCCGAAGTGATGCACGGGCTCGCCCTTGATGCTGCGGCCGTAGCCCAGCGAGAAGATGACCCGGTCCCGCACCAGGTGATGGGCGCGCTCCACCGGGGCGACGACGAAGCCCTCGCCCTCCTCCGTCTCGAAGAACGGGCGCGCCCACGTGTGGTTGGCCAGGTTCACCCGGATCGCGTCGGCCACCCGGCGGGCGTGCCACTCCGAGCCGGTGATCACCGCCAGGGAGCTGTCCTTGCGGGTGCGCACGTGGTCGAAGACCATGTCCACCACCCGGTTGACCTCCACGGTCGGAGACTCCACCGAGTCCCGCGCCCCGGGCCGGCCCAGCGCATCACCGAGGTGCTCGACCACCAGACGGCGGCCCTGCCCGGTCAGCTGTGCGGCGTCCGGGATGCGCAGCAGCTCGCCGTCGTAGAGCGCCTCGGAGAGCAGCCCGGTGAGCTCCTGGTCCACCCCGCGGTGCACTCGGCGGAGCTGATGCTGAGGCAGCACCTCGACCAGCTCCGAGAAGATCGACGCCGGCACCTGCTGCTCGGCCTCCCGGGCCACCGGGTCCGCCGAGACGTGGAAGGGCTTCGGGGTCCCCGAGACCGGGTCTCCGAAGGCGATGACCTGGTCCGCCCGGGAGATCGCCCCCAGGGCGGCCGGCACAGAGAGGGTCTCGGCATCGAGCAGGATGACGGCGTCGAAGCGGGCCTCCGCCGGGAACTGCTCGGAGAGTCCCAGCGGCGAGGTCGTCCACACCGGCACCAGCGGTTGGATCAGGGCGTCGTCGACGGCTCCCAGTCCGGCCACGGTCGGTTCGGCGTCGCGCAGCAGCGTCTTCAGCCGCGTGGCGGCCTCGGCGTGGGACTCGACCGCGGACTTCCAACGCACCGCGAGGGCATGGGTCAGCCGTTGGGCGCCGGTCTCGACGTGCGCGGCGTCGGCCTCACGGAACTCGGATTCGATGGTGCGCAGATTCTCCCCGGTGGTCATCGCCAGGTAGTCGTCCCCGGAGATCATCGCCTCCAGCGCGGACTGCCACCAGGCCAGCTCCATCTCGTCGGCGACCTGCGCCGCGGGGACCTCCCGCTCGGCGAAGTCCTCCATCAGCTCCCGGAAGCCCTGCTCGCGCAGCTGCTCGGTGACGAGGGTGCGCTCGGGCAGGGTCTCCAGGGGCTTCTCATCCTCGGCGAGGGTCTCCACCGTGGCGATCATCGTCTCGGCCGGCATGTCCAGCAGGTCGTGGTCCGTGGCGTCGTCGGGGTCCACCGGGCGCAGCACGCCCACCAGCTTCTCCAGCCGGGTCTGCACATGCCCGATGGTGTCGGCCAGCCGGTCCAGGCTCTTGGGCACCTTCGGCAGGGACTCCTCCACCGCCTGCCGGGCCCATTCCTCCCGCTCGGCCTGGACGTCGATCAACGAGGAGTGCAGGTCGTTGATGGACACACCGGAACGCACGTACTCCTTGGCCACGCGGCGCAGCCGGGAGCGGACCATGGAGGTCATCTCCACCCCGTGCTGCCGGCGCCACCAGCCGGGAGCGGTGGCGGCGATCAGGTCGTCCACCGGCTTGGCGTAGACGTCGTGGCTGAACCGTCCCAGGGACTCCTGGACACGCTGGAAGAGCAGCACCTGGGCGTGCCAGGCGGAGAAGCTCTCCCCCAGCTTCACCCCCGTCACCGCCGTGGCGACCTCCATCTGGGCCTTCAGCTTCGGCAGCTCCTCACGGAGGTCCTGCACCAGGGCCATGGCGTCCTCGGTCTCCTGCCGGTTCCGCAGCCGAGCGTTGTACCAGGGGCTGCTGCGGGTCTCGGAGGCGAAGGCCCCCAGCTCCGCGGCACGGCGAAGCTTCACCGTGACCTGGCTGCGGTCCACGGTGTTGTCCAGCACTGACCGTTTCAGACGCACAGGGGTCGACGGCGCTGGGCTCAGCGAGGTCAGCGCAGCCAGAGCCTGCATCGCCTGATAGGGCGAGCAGGACCAGCGGGTGCGCAGGTTGTGCAGCGACTTCACGTGGTCAAGCAGCTGGTGCCGGCGATCGACCAGGCGCTGGTGCAGCGCGCCCAGTCGCGGCGGCTCGGCCCGCTCGGCCCGCTTGATCGCGCGGACCATCTGCTCGCGAAGATCCTGGCCCCCGGCGGAGGCGGGCACGTGCAGCGCCAAGGTGCCCAGGCGGACGTCCTTCATGCGGAGGCGGAACTCCTCCAGGGTGGAGGCGCGTTCGGCGACCACGAGTGTGCGTTTCCCCGTCCAGGCCAGCGCCGCGGCCGCGTTGATCGCCGTCTGCGTCTGACCGGTGCCCGGAGGCGCGGAGACCACCACGGAGGCGCCCGCCTCGATGGCGTCCAGGGCCTTCTGCTGGTCCGGGTCGGCGTCGGCGACCAGCTTCTCCTCCCGCGGGTCGCGGGCATCCAGCGGCACCGCCTCCACGGCGGGAGCGTCGAGGCGATCCGAGGTGGCCAGGGCGCGCAGCACCGGGTGTTCACGGTCCAGCGCCTCAGGGTTCCCCAGGTCTGCCAGGTCCGCGAACGTGGAGATGTAGGTCTGCCGCCACACCTGCAGCGCGTCGACCGATTCGGAGACGAGCCGGCTAAGCAGGTCCGCGGTGCGCACTGGGTCGAAGCGCGCTGTGGCGTAGCCGGTGGCGTGGAACTCCTCGGCGTCGAGGGTGATCCCGTGCCTGCCGAGCATGTGCCGAGCCAGGGCGGGGTTCAGCCTGGCCGGAGCGGTGAACTGAACCTCGTAGTCATCGTGCTCCGCACGTGGCCGCAGGGCGACCGGCACGAGCATCACCGGAGCGGTGAACTGCTCCGCCCCAGCATCGGTGGTCTCGGTCCAGGAGGCGACACCGGCCGCCAGGAAGCCGACGTCGATGCCCCGTTCCGTGGACATCTCCCGCACCTTGGCCCGGATGCGGCGCGCCGCCTCCTGCCCCGCGGCGAAGGCCCCGGACTCGTTGAGCAGGGTGGAGAGCCGTGTCTTGCGGCCGGCCAGCAGCTGCATGAGCCCTGAGGAGTTCGACTCGGTGAGGTCGATGGCGTTGTGCTGCGAGGGAGTGAAACGCAGCATCGTGTCGTTCTCCGTGCCGGAGTGCAGCGCCTCCACCCAGGCGGTCACCGGATCATCGGTCACCGAGGTGCGGATCTCCGCCAGCTCGCTCTGGGTGAACTCAGAGGTGTCCGCGGGCTGGAAGTCATCGGCCTGCGACTCGGCCTCGGCCGCCGCTTCGATCTCTGCGTCGGACAGCGGGATACGCTCCTCAGACGTGGATTCGTCTCTGCTCACTTCTGACCTTCCGGCAGGATCACCTTCACGTGGACGACGATGCTAGATCATTCCCATTCGATGGTCCCCGGGGGCTTCGAGGTGACGTCGAGGGTTACCCGGTTGATCTCCTCCACCTCATTGGTGATGCGGTTGGAGATGCGCGCCAGCAGATCGAAGGGCAGCCGCGACCAGTCAGCGGTCATGGCATCCTCTGAGCTGACCGGACGCAGCACCACCGGGTGACCATAGGTGCGGCCGTCTCCCTGCACGCCCACGGAGCGGACGTCGGCGAGCAGCACCACCGGCATCTGCCAGACCTCACCGTCCAGGCCGGCCGCCGTCAGCTCCTCGCGGGCGATCGCGTCGGCACGGCGCAGGATCTCCAGACGCTCCGCCGTGACCGCTCCGATGATGCGGATGCCCAGCCCGGGCCCCGGGAACGGCTGGCGCTGGACGATCTCGGCGGGCAAGCCCAGTTCGGCGCCGACGGCACGCACCTCGTCCTTGAAGAGGCTGCGCAGCGGCTCGACGAGCTTGAACTCCATGTCCTCGGGCAGTCCGCCCACATTGTGGTGGGACTTGATGTTGGCCGCGCCCTCACCTCCGCCGGACTCGACGACGTCGGGGTAGAGGGTCCCCTGGACGAGGAACTCCACCCGGGCGCCGTCGGCGGCGGCCTCCTGCAGCACCGCGGCCTCGGCGGCCTCAAAGGCGCGGATGAACTCCCGGCCGATGATCTTGCGCTTCTGCTCGGGATCGGTCACTCCGGCCAGCGCGCTCAGGAAGCGGTCTCGCTCGTCAGCGACGTGCAGCCTGGCACCGGTGGCGGCGACGAAGTCGCGCTCCACCTGCTCGGCCTCACCCTGCCGCAGCAGCCCGTGGTCGATGAACACGCAGGTCAGCTGCTCCCCCACAGCCTTCTGGACAAGGGCCGCGGCCACTGCGGAGTCCACACCGCCGGAGAGGCCGCAGATGACGCGAGCCTCGCCGACCTGCTCACGGATCGCGGAGACCTGCTCTTCGACGATGTTGCCGGTGGTCCACTCCGGGGTGAGACCGGCGCCGTCGTAGAGGAAGTTCTCCAGCACACGCTGGCCCTGGGGAGAGTGCTTGACCTCGGGGTGCCACTGGACGCCGTATAGACGGCGAGCCTCGTCGGCGAAGGCGGCGACAGGGGCGCCGTCGGAGGCGGCCAGCACCTCGAAGCCCTCGGGCGCGGCCTGTACGGAGTCCGAATGGGACATCCAGGTGGTCTGTACCGCTTCGGTGCCGTCCAACAGCGAGTGCGGCGCGTTGGTGGCGCGGACCTCCGTCTTGCCGTACTCGCGGTCCCCGGTGCGGGCGACCTCCCCGCCCAGGGCGTGGGCCATGGCCTGGAAGCCGTAGCAGATGCCCAGCACAGGAACCCCGGCTTCGAAGAGCTCGGCCTGCACCGACGGGGCGCCCTCGGCATAGACGCTGGAGGGGCCGCCGGAGAGGATCACCGCGGAGGGGCGACGATCCAGGATCTCCTGGGCCGAGAGCGTATGCGGGACGACCTCGGAGTAGACGCGTGCCTCACGGACACGACGGGCGATCAGCTGGGCATACTGGGCGCCGTAGTCGACCACCAGCACGGTCTGCGCGCTGTGTGTCGGACGTTCGGCGGCGGGGGCGGGGCTCTCAGATGTCACCCGGCCATCCTACCGGTGCGGCACACCCCTCGCCGAGCCGCCGTCCCGCCCCTGCTCGGCAATCACTGCTTGACGGAGCCGAGCATGATCCCGCGCACGAAATACTTCTGCAGAAACGGATACAGACAGATAATCGGCAACGTGGTCAACAACATCGTCACCGCCCGCACATTGGAAGCGATCTGAGTGGCCTCCGCAGCCTCACCACCCATCTGCTCAGTACCAGTAGCCCCAGCCAACAGATTCCGCAGATACACCGTCACCGGATACAGCTCCCGCCGATCCAGATACAAAAACGCCTGAAACCACGCATTCCAGAAACTGACCGCATAGAAGAGCACCATCGTGGCGATCACCGCCTTCGACAACGGGATCACGATCCGCCACAACACCCCATAGGTGCTCAGCCCATCGATCTGCGCAGCCTCCTCCAACTCCGTGGAGAAGTTCTCGAAGAAGGCCTTCATCACCAACAGGTTGAAGATGCTGATCGCATTGGGCAACACGATCGCCCACATCGTGTTCGTCATCCCCAACGCATTGATCAGCACGTAGTTCGGGATCAGCCCACCATTGAAGAACATGGTGAACACCGCGACCCCGATGAAGAACCCCCGGCCCTTCAGATGCCGCTTCGAGAGCGCATAGGCAAAGCTGGTGGTCAGCACCATCGCGATCGCCGTAGCCACCACCGTATAGATGACCGTGTTCGCATAATTGCGCCAGAACATCGAATCCGACATCACCACATCGAAAGTAGTGATGTTGAACCCGCGCGGGATGATGCTGACCTGCCCAGAGTTGATGTACCCCTCGGAGGAGAAGGCCTGAGCGATGATGTTCAGGAACGGATACAGCGTCGCCGCGCAGATCAGGATGATCGCCAACCCATTGACCACCCGGAAGGCGGTATAGGACCTCGTGTCCTGGATGGCAGTGGAACGGGTGCCCCGCTTCGAGACGAGGACCTGCTCCTCAGGGTTCTGCTGGCCGGGATCCGGGACCGGACCAGCCGGAGGCCGGGCCCCGGGGACCTCGGTATTGATGGCTACCACAGGCTGTTGCCTCCCATCTTCCGGGCGATCCCATTAGCACTCAGGATCAGGATGAGTCCGATGATGGCCTCAAACAGGCCGATGGCTGTCGCATAAGAGAAGTTCGAACTGGTGATACCCACCCGATAGACATAGGTGGCGATGATGTCCGCGGTCGAATAGATCAGCGGGTTATACAACAGCAACACCTTCTCGAAGCCCACCGCCATGAAGGTACCCACATTAAGGATCAGCAGCACCACCATCGTCGGAGCGATCCCGGGCAGGGTCACATGCCACATCTGCTTCCACCGATTAGCCCCATCGATACGTGCTGCTTCATAGAGCTGAGGATCGATAGTGGTCAGCGCGGCCAGATACAGGATCGTGCCCCACCCCACCGTCTGCCATACCTCCGAGGAGACATAGATCGTGCGGAACCATTGCGGCTGCTGCATGAACGCGACGCTCTCCGCCCCGAAGAGCCCCAGGATCTGATTGAAGGTCCCATTGAGCGAGGTCAGCTGCAGCACGATCCCGGCCACGATCACGATCGACATGAAGTGCGGCAGATACGAGATCGACTGAGCCACCCGCTTGAAAGCGTTCGAGCGCAGCTCATTGAACATCAGCGCCAGAATGATCGGCAGCGGGAAACAGATCGCCAGAGTCAGTCCACCCAGGATCACGGTGTTCCAGAAGACCCGCCAGAAGGTGGGGTCATTGATGAACATCTCGATGTAATGGAACCCGACCCACTCATCACCAAAGATGCTGGACCCAGGACGGAACCGCCGGAAAGCGATGACATTGCCCGCCATCGGCAGATAACGAAAGATCAGCAGAAACACCAGAGGCAGGACCAGCAAGCTATAAAGCCGCCAATCCTTCTTCAACGCATACCGCCAGGTATTCGTATTGTTCGTCCCGGCATACAGACTCCGACGCCGGGACCCACGCCGGGGCTCCGACACCAGATCATCGACGACGGCGGCCTCCGCCGCGCCGCGTCCCGGGAGGGTGCCGGGACCGGACTGGATGGTCGTCATCACTCGCCCTCCGCCTGCCCCTCGGCCTCGTCGAGCTCGTCGAGCATCTCCTGACCCCGCTGGTATGCCTCGTTGGCGAGCTCGACGTACTCGGTCATGTTCCGCGCCTCGAGCTCCGCCACGTAGGTGTCCCAGTCGTCCAGGTCCCGCTGGCCCAGGATGAACTGGGCTGTGGCCTGGTTGACCTGGTCCGTCAAGGAGTTCTGCCACAGCGCAGCCTGTTCCAGCTCGAGCTCGTCGAACGGGATGTTCGGCTGCAGGGGCAGCTCCTCCTTATCGGCCATCTGATCCTGCAGCTCGACGATCTCGTCGCTCATCAGCGACAGGAAGATCTCGGTGTCAGACCCGAAATTGTGCGTGAACACGCCGTTGTAGAAGCCATGATCGATGGAGAGATGCTCCTCGGCACCGGAGTTGAAACCCTTGATATCCACGTCCTCGGCCAGCTGCCGCTCACCATCGTCGTCGATCTCATAGGTCTCGCCCTCCACACCCCAGGTGGCGAAGACCAGTCCCTCGTCGGAGTAGTAGAGCCAGTCGAGGAACTGCAGCATGGCGATGAAGTCCTCACGTTCCGCCGTGTGGGCTCCGATCACCATCCCGACGTCGAAGCGACCGCCGCTGGCCACGTTGTCGCCTGCAGGCCCGGCAGGCACCCGGATCATCCGAACCTCCGCGTCGTCCTCACCGATCTCCTCGAAGGCGGTGCGCAGGGTCTCCAGCTCCTCCTCGTTGGAGGCGATCGCCGCCGACTGCCCGGAGGCGAACTTCTGCACGGCCGAGTCGTCGTCCTGGGTCAGCGACTCGGAATCCAACAGGCCGTCCTGGGTCAGTCCGGCGAAGTACTCCAGCATCTGACGGTACTCGTCAGTGGCGCCGGTGAAGACCAACTCATCAGCCTCGGCGTCGTAGTAGAGGCCGTTGCCCAGCCCCCACCCACCGGTGGTGTCGAAGTTGGGGCCGGCGAGGTTCAGGGTGGCGTTCATCTCCCACCGGTCAGACCACGGAACCATCTCCGGATGCTCGGCACGGATCTGCTCCAGCTGGCCCTGGAACTCGTCCCACGTCTCAGGATCCCCGAACCCCATGTCCTGCCAGATGTCATCCCGGATGGCCACGCTCCAGTTGTGGAACGGGTCCTCCCGCATGCCCGGCAGGATGTAGGCCCTACCGTCGTCCTGTCGCAGGTTGTCGAACTCCTCCTGCAGGTCCCACCGCTCAAGCTTGTCGGTGAAGTTCGGCATGTACTCCAGGTAGTCGCTCACGGGCAGCAGCGCCCCTCCGGAGATGTAGGGGATCTCATCCCCCGGCCACATCACGGGCACATAGTCGGGGATCTCCCCGGAACCGATGAGCACCGAGCGCCGATCCTCGAAGTCGCTCAGCGGCGCCACCACAGGATCCAGAGTGACCCCATGCTCCTCCTCCAGAAGTTCGAGGATCATCCAGTCGTCCTGCAGCGGGTAGTTGGGGTGGTCCCGATACAGCAGCGAGACGGTGATCGGCTCCTCGGCGATGAAGGTCTCACCGACGGAGTAGTCCCCCATCGCGCCCACTCCCTGGGCCTCCTCGTCGATCTCGGCCTGCTCGGAGGCTGTTCCGGAACCGCAGCCGGCCAGCAGCAGGGAGGTCACTCCCAGCACAGCGGCCGATGTTCTCCAGCGTCGCATCTCAGGCATCGTCCTCACCCTGCTCCTCGGCCTGCTCCTCGATCTGTTCCTCGATCTGTTCCTGGGCCCGCTCATAGGCCTCGTTGGCCATGTCCACCAGGCTCTGCATGTTCAGGCTCTCCAGCTCGGCCACATAGGCGTCCCAGTCGTCGACGCTGCGCTGCCCCAGGATGAACTGAGCGGTGGCCGTCTGGACGTGATCCGTCAGGCTGGTGGACCACAGGCCCAACTGCTCCAGCTCGAGATCGGTGAAGGGATACGCCGGTGTCACCGGGCGCTCCTCCTTGTGCTGCATGCTCTCCTGCCACTCGATGACATGCGGACGCAGGCCCGAGTGGACGAACTCCGTCAGCGAGCCCGCGGCATGCATGAACGGCTGGTTGTGGAACCCGTAGTCACGCAGCAGATGCTCCTCGGCATCAGGGTGGAGGCTGTTGAGGTCGATGTCCTCGCCCAGCGCGATCGCACCATCCTCATCACGCTCGTAGGTCTCGCCCTCCACTCCCCATGTGGCGAACTCGAGTCCGTCGTCCGAGTAATAGAGCCAGTCGATGAACTGCAGCAGCGCCAGGAAGTCGTCCTCGTCAGCGACCGAGTTGGAGATCATCAACCCGGAGTCGGTCCGGGCCCCGCTGTGCACGAAGTCACCGTCACGACCCCCAGGGATGGGGATGAGCCGAGCTTCGGCTCCTTCGGTGCCGAGCTCCTCGAATCCGCGGTGATAGATGGTCGTGGACTCGTCGTTGCCTCCGATGACGAAGGAGTCCCCGGCGGAGAACTTCTGCTCCGCCATCTGGTCGTCCTGGGTCATGGTCTCGGCATCCATGAGCCCTTCCTCCACCAGACCGGCGAAGAACTCCACGAGATCGCGGTACTCGTCCGAGGCACCGGCGTAGATGAACTCGTCGTTCTCATGGTCGAAGTACAGACCTTGCCCGTAGCCCCAGCCTGCCACGGTGTCGAAGTTGGCCGAGGCGATGTTCAGGGTGCTCTGCAGCTCCCACCGGTCGGACATCGGGGTCACATCCGGGTAGGCGTCCTTGACCTCGCGCAGCTGGTCGGCCAGCTCGTCCCAGGTCTCGGGGTTCTCCAGTCCCAGCTCGTCCCAGATGTCTCCGCGGACCACCATGCTGAAGATGTAGAAGGGGTCCTCGCGGAGCCCTGGGAGCATGTAGGCCTTGCCGTCCTCCTGACGCAGCGCGTCGAACTCATCCCAGAGCTCCCACTGGTCCAGCTTGTCGGTGAAGTTCGGCAGATACTCCAGGTAGTCGCTGACCGGCAGCACGGCGCCCCCGCCCAGATAGGGGACCTCCTGGCCGGGATAGGTCACCGGGACGTAGTCCGGCATCTCCCCGGCGCCGATGAGCAGGGAGCGCTGCTCCTCGAAGTCGCTCAGCGGCGCATCGACCAGGCTCAGGGAGACGTTGTGCTCTTCCTCGAGCTGCTCGAAGAACATCCAGTCCTCATCGAGGCCGTGATCGGGGTTGTTGCGGTAGAGCAGGGAGATGTCCACGGGCTCGGTGGCGACGAAGGTGTCGCCGACGCCGAAGTCCTCCATGGCGCCACGGCCGACATGGTCCTCGTCCACCTCGACGCCGTTCTCCTCAGCGCTTCCCGCTCCCCCGCAGGAGGTCAGCAGCAGGGCCCCGGTGATCGCCAGGGCTGTGGTGGTCCTCCACGGGCAGATCCCCCCGGATCGGTTGTGCGCAGCATGCCTCATGGTGCAGTTCCCTTCAGGTGCGATGGAAGGTGCGGTGCCACGGTCTTATGTTTTGTTGTGACATGAGGCACAATAAGCGGAGACCTCACACTGTGCAACAGCTCACAGTGCGGAACGAGCGATTCCACGCCCGGCGACGCGGGGCGCGGTCAGCGTGCCTGGAAACGGCCCTCGCCGGGCAAGCAGATTCGCCGGGCAAGCAGAACAGCCCCCGCCGTGACGGCAGGGGCTGCTTCTCGGGGACGTGTCGGCTGAGGGAACACGCGTGCGGAGCAGGCTCACCCCCCCCAGTATCGGCCCACGGCCCTCGGATCGGCCTGGATATCACGGCCGACGATGCCACCGTCATGTGGCTGACGGTGCGGCGGCGACCTCCTGACTCCTCACGCAGGATTCCCCCGGCGGAACCAGGAGGCGGCCGGGGGAAGCGCCTCAGCCAGCGGGGCGATCTGCGGGTGCCAGCGACGCTCCCACTCCAGGGACACCCAGCCCGTGAAATCCTGCAGCAGGCGCGCCTGCTGCAGGACGGGAACCTGCCCTTCGCCCACGACCACCGGCACCCACGTCCCGTCCCGCCAGACGGCGTCCTTGACCTGGAAGTACGCGAGGTGGTCGCCGAGCAGCTCCCTGGTCTCCTCCGGGTCCTCTCCGCTGCGCCAGGGGTGCAGACCATCCCACAGCACGGCCGCCAGGCGGGGCTCCCCGAGCTCCTGCACCAGCCGCAGGGCCTGGCGCCCCGTGGGGTGACTGTCATGGGTCTCCACCAGCAGCCGGACCCCTGCCGCGCGCAGCTGCGGAAGCACCGCGGCGATCCGGTCCTGCGCGCCCGCGTCAGCCTCGTCCTCGCCGCCGGGGAACACTCGGACAGCCTCGGCCCCGGTGACCTCGGCCAGCCGGATCAGTGCACGCAGCTCCTCCACCACCCTCGCGTCCTCACCAGGGCGGCAGACCCGCACGTACCCGGCCAGCGCGGAGATGGCGAGGCCCGCAGCTCGGACCTGCTCACCGATGCCTGCCGCCTCCGGCTCGGAGAGACCCAAATGGAGGAACTCCTCCTCATGGACACGCAGCTCCACCCCCTGCGCGTCGTTCTCGGCAGCCAGACCCAGGACATCCTCCAGGGAGGCTCCGGGGCAGCCCAGCGTGCTGAACGCGAACCTCCAGCTCACGCCGCACCCCCGGCGGTACGGGTCACGGCCACCGGGTCCAGGGACACCACCGTGTCCTGGGTGTCCCCCGCCCAGCCGAAGACGACCGAGTCTTCGGCGATCCGCAGATCACGGATGATCTCCGCCGCGTCGGAGACGGCGCCGTCGTCATGGGTCAAGGCCGCCAGTGCGACGAAGACCTGTGTGGAATCCGGCTCTGTGGCCGCACGCAGCCGCGGCACTCGTGCCGAGGCGACATGAGCGGTGCCGGTGGGGGCAGCCACCTCGTCGAGCTGCTTCCATCCGGCCAGCGGCAGCAGCACCGAACGCAGGTCGGTCTCGAGCTGAGGACCGGCGACGGCCCAGCCGGTGGACTCCACCGTGGCACCGATCGGGCAGCCGGCGACCTGATGGATACGCAGCTCATAGGCGCCTCGTGCCACCACGATGCTGTCCACGCGCAGTCCCGGCACCGCGGAGGACGCTCCTCCGCCGAAGATCGGCTTGTGCCAGGAGGCCGCCCATCCCCAGTCCCCGTATGACGCCGCGCCCAGGCTGCGGGCTCTGACTCGAGAACCGCGACGCTCGCGCCAGATGACGGCGAGATCGTTGTCCGGCTGGTTGTGCCGGGCAGTGGGGCCGGTGTGCGAGGAGTAGGACCAGCGGGCATAGAGAGGGTCCGGGGCCGCGGCGGCCTCGCCGGACTCCTCGCGCAGAGGATCGGTGCCGTGGTTGTGCATGCGGGCCACACCGTCTGCCACAGTGGACTGCAGCAGGAAGCCGGCGCTGGGCACCGCGACCACGTGGTCCTGCAGCTCTGTGGGCATCGGCTCCTCGGTGGCCGTCCATAGCGGATGGTCCGCCGGAGCCAACAGGGCGGAGAACGCCTTGGAGGCCCAATACGGTGAGGCCGGGCCCGAGTAGGGCTGCAGGCTGGCCTCATGCTCGCCGAACCAGCCTAGGCTCAGCAGCCCGTGCTCGTTGAGCGCCCCCTGGTCCAGGAAGCAGCGCAGCGTCCCGGACATGATCCGCCGGGAGGCGCCCGGGGTCAGCGGGGAGACGTCAGCCGCGGCTCCGAGCCCCACCGCCGAGGCGGCTGCGAACCGGTAGGTCATTGACCGGCCCATATAGATCGGCGCCCCGTTGGGCGCGAAGAAATGGCTGAAGGTCTCCAGGTGCTCGCTGAGCCGGTCACCGTAGATGCCGGCGATCGGCTCGGGGGCGTTACCGGATTCACGGGCGGACATGACCGCGTCCAACACCGGGTAGAGGTGCAGGGCCCAGCCGATGTAGTAGTCGATGCCGCCGCGGTCGCCGTCGGTGTACCAACCCTCTCCCTGGTACCAGCTCTCCAGCAGGTCGAGACCACGGCGCCGGATGCGGGCGGTCTCCGCATCGCCTCGTCCCACCGATTCGAGGAACCCGGCCACCGTGTAGGGGAAGAGGTACCAGTTGTTCGGCGCAGGCAGGGAGCGGAGGGAGCCGCGCAGCCAGTGCTCGATCTTCTCCTGCTGGATCTCGTTGAGCTGATCCCACAGCCAGGGCCTCGTGAGCCGCAGGCCGATGGCCACCGAGGCGGACTCCACCATGGGCTGGCCGAACACGTCGAAGTCGCGGATGATCGGCCAGGACTCGGGGTCGTCGGCCCCCGCGTTCTCGGTGCCTGCCACCACGCCCGAGGCGTAGCGGTCCACCCAGTTATGCGGGTCCGCGCCGCCGGCCCCGGCCACCCGGAACGCAGCAGCCAGGAAGGTGCGGGCGTAGCCCTCGAGCCCGTCGGAGCGCACGCCGGAGCGCGAGCTGCGGCCAGGAAGGTCCAGACGACCTCCGCGCGGCGAGGCCCAGCGCCACGCGTTGGCCACCATGCCGTCGGCGGCGGCCTCCCAATGCTCGCGTGTGAAGCCTGTGTACGGGCTCAGCGTCCGGTGTTCCGCCGGCAGAGTGAGTCCCGTGTACTGCAGGGTGTCGTGGGTGGTCGAGGTGGTCATGCGGTCAGCTCCAGAGTCTCGTGACGGACAGGGTGAAGGAGGGGTTCGCCGGCGACGGCGCGCGCCAGGTCGGCCAGGGCGGAGCGGCGCATTCGGATCAGCTCGTTGCCCTGTGAACCGGCAAGATGCGGTGTGATCAGCACGTTCTCGCATCCCCACAGGGGATGCTCCGGCGGAAGCGTCTCGGGGTCGGTGACATCGAGCACCGCACGAATACGTCCGGCCACGGCGGCCTCGGTCAGCGCGTCCTGATCCACCACCGCACCGCGAGCGGTGTTGATCAGCGTGGCTCCAGGCTTCATGGCTGCGATCAGCTCCGCACTGACCAGTCCGCGGGTGGCCGCGAGCAAGGGGGTGTGCAGGGAGACGATGTCGCTGCGTGCGAAGAGGTCCTCATTGGTGACCAGCTCCGCGCCCCACCCTGCGGCTTCGTCCGCCTCGACGTAAGGGTCCGCCACGAGCAGGTCCATGTCGTGCCACGCAAGACGCTCCAGCACCCCCCGGCCGATGAGCGAGGCGGAGAGTACCCCTACCGTGGTCCCATGGTTGCCCAGCCCCCGGGGAATCTCCCCCAGCGACGGCTGGCGACAGGTCCGGGCGTAGGCTTGGGCTCGAGGCAGCACCTTCTTGCCCTCGAGAAGGATCATCGCCAGGGTGTATTCGATGACAGGCTTGGCATTGGCCGCCGCCGCCGAGGAGACCACGATCCCGCGAGCGAAAACCTCCGGTCCCACATGCCCGCGCACCGAGCCGGCAGTATGGATGATGGCGCGCAGCTTCGGTGCCGCGGCGAGCTGTGCCTCCCCCACCGGAGGGCACCCCCACCCGGTGATGAGGACCTCGACATCGCCGAGCAGCGCCTCGGCCTCCGGGGTGCTGAAGTCGGTCAACGGCATATCGGTCAGCAACCGTGCGTGCTCGGCGATCTCCGCCCGCCCGGCCTCGCCGATGAGCGCCTCATCGGTCGCCGGGGCCATGGCCAGCAGGGCGGTCGGCGTCGTCGTCATGTTTTCCATGGTCCCGTTTCTGCGCGGAGTCTGCCCTGCGCTCATTTCACCGACCCCGCGGTCAGGCCGGCCTTCCAGAACCGCTGCAGCAGCATGAACGCCAGGATCAGGGGCAGCAGGCCCAGCAACGAGCCCGTGATGACCACCAGCTGGTACTCCGGTGAGACCGTGGCCATGGAGTTCCAGTTGTACAGGCCCAGAGCCACCGGGTAGAGCTCCTGGTCGGAGAGCATCACCATCGGCAGGAAGAAGTTGTTCCAGATGGCGGTCAGCTGGAACAGGAAGACGGTCATCACGCCGGGGGCGAGCATCTTCAGCGCCACGGTGAAGAACATCTTCACCTCTCCCGAACCGTCCATACGTGCGGCATCGAGCACCTCGTCGGGGATGTACCCCTCGGAGAAGATGCGGCCCAGGTAGACGCCGAAGGGATTGAACAGCACGGGGATGAACACCGCCCAGAACGTGTTGACCAGGCCGATCTCTGAAGCGATCAGGTACAGCGGCAGCGCCAGCACCGTCTGCGGGACCATCACGGCCAGGAGCACCAGCCCGAAGAGCTTCTCCTTGTGCCGGTAGTCGTATTTGTCGAACGCGTAGCCGGCGGCCACACTGATCAGCGAAGCAAGGATGCCGCCGAGGGCCGCATACAGGATGGTGTTGAGATACCAACGGGCGTAGAGCCCTCCATCGGTGGCGAACAGCTCCCGAATATTGTCGAAGAGGGCGAACTCGCGGAGGCTGAACACCTGTGCCGAGGAGAGCGCGTCCGCATCGGAGGCGGCGGCGAAGAACAGCCAGGCCACCGGGGCCAAGGTGTAGATGACGAACACGCCCAGGACCAGGTAGACCACCGGCCGCCCCAGCAGGAACGGGCGGCGTGGCCTCGTCGTCATCGGCGCGGATCCTCCCGCGCCGGAGCTGGAGCGCTCAGCAGGGGCTTCTTGCCCGCTGCGAAGCGGATCAGTGATGGTGGTGCTCATGTCAACGTCCTTCCTGCCGCTGGAGCCGATTCGACAGCTTGGTCAGCCCGAAGGACAGTGCCATGGTCGCCACCATGAGCACGACGGCGGCAGCTGCGGCCAGACCGTAGTTGTTGCGGGTGAAGGCGGCGTCATAGATGTACATCGACGGGGAGAACCGAGAATTGATGGCCGGCGTCGACTGGCTCAGCAGCATCGGCTCGGTGAACAGCTGCAGGGTCCAGATCATGGCGAAGAGCAGCACCATCACCAGTGAGGACGTGATCATCGGCAGCTTCACCAGGGTGGCGATGCGCACCGGACCGGCGCCGTCCATGCGGGCGGCCTCCAGCACCTCCCCGGGGACCGCCTGCAGGGCGGCGTAGAAGATCACGGAGAAGTAGCCCAGCGAGGACCACACCGCGATGTTGATGATCGAGGGGACCACCATGTTCACGCCCAGGAAGTTGATCTCCAGATCCAATCGGGACAGCGCCTCCGTGACCGGGCTGATGCCGGGGGTGTAGAGGTAGAGCCAGATGATGGCGGCGATGATGCCGGGCACGGCATGGGGCAGGAAGAGACCCAGCTGGATCACCGAGCGCAGCCGGGAGATCCCAGAGTCCAACAGCAGCGCCAGCAGCAGGGCGCCCACAGCGACCACTGGAATGTAGACCACGCAGAAGAGCAGGATCAGCCCCAGCGATCCCATGAAGGTGGGGTCGGAGAACACCGCCACGTAGCTGCGCAGCCCCACGAAGGTCTGTTCAGGGGCGCCGAAGCCGAGCCCCGTGTTGTCCTGGGAGAAGAAGCTCATGTAGAGCGCCATGGCCAACGGGGCGACGAACACCCCCGCCATGAGCAGGAAGAACGGGGCCATCAGCATCCCGGAGGCGCGCAGCTTCTGCCTGCGCCCCGGGGACCCTGCGGGGAGATGTCCTCCCGCCGGCCCTGTGGACCGCGACGGGTCAGGCGGGGCCGGCGCCGTCGTCGGGCGGTGGTCTGTCACACTCATCCTGTCACCTCTCTGACCGACAGTCCCAGGGCGCGCAGGTCGGGCACGGTGCCGGCCTGGGAGGCACGCACCGCATCCAGCAGGGTGTCCTCACCGGCGGGGACACGGGCGAAATTGTCCTGCATCACCTGCAGGGTGGATGTCATGCGTGGCCCCCAATTCCAGTCGTCGCGCACTTTGGGCGCCTCCTGGGCGAAAAGGCTGTAGATGTCCTGGCCGCCGTAGTAGGACTCGTCGAAGGCCTCACGTGCCACCTCCACCAGCTCTTCGACCACCGGGAACATGCTCGAGGTCCCGGCAGAGAGGCGCGCGGCCATGGAGTCTGGGTGGCTCACCTGCCACCGGATGAACTCCAGGGCGGCCTCGGGCTCGCGGCTGTCTCCGGTCAGGGCGAAGGTCGATCCGCCATGGTCGCCCAGAGATGCTTCGCCCTGGGACCACTGCGGCAGCGGGGCTATCCGCCAGAGTCCGGCCTGGCCGGGCCGTGCGCCCATCTGGGCACCGGCGTCCCAGGCGCCGGAGAGCCGGGTGAGGATCCGGTCGGAGCTGAGCAGCGCATCGAACTCCTGGCCGTCCGGCATGATGCGGACGATGTCCTCATCGATCATGGACTGCCAGAACTGGGCGACCCTGCGAGTCTCCTCGTCGGCCATCTCGACGTGCCACGCGTCGTCACGGGTGTCGAACCACCGACCTCCGGCCTGCTGGCTGTAACCGGCGAAGTAGGTGCCGCCGTTCGTCGGGAAGATGGCGATGCGTCTGCCGTCGCGCTCGTCGCGGATGCGCCGGCCCAGTTCAGCGAACTCGTCCCAGGTGGCGGGGATCCCGTATCCGCGGTCCGTGAAGATGTCGTCGCGGTAGTGCATCACCAGCGGCTCCAGGTCGTTGGGGACGGCGTAGATCCCGTCCCCGTACGTGGTGCGGGCCAGCGCCGCAGGCAGCAGCTGGTCGTGGAAATCCGGGCTCATCATCGAGCTGATGTCCTGGGCGATGCCGTCCACCACGAACTCGGGCACCTGGGGGTACTCAAGGGTGACCACGTCCGGAGCGTTGCCAGCACGGGAGGCATTGCGCAGGATCGCGTACCCGCCCTCGCCTCCGGTGGGTATCTGGTTGAAGACGACCTCGATGTCATCGTGGGTGTCGTTGAAGGCCTGGACCACCTCGTGACTGCCGCGCAGCGAGGACCAGAAGGTCACCTGCGTCTTCCCTCCGGGGCGCGGACGGGTGCCGGATGTTCCTCCCGGGCCGCAGGCGGTGAGACCGCCCAGCAGCGGCAGGGCCAGCCCCATGCTCAGCAGGCTCCGGCGGTTGACGGCCTCTGACATGTCGACCTCCACATCCTTTCCCCATCATGTGATGCCTGACACAGCGGACGGTGATAAGTATCATTATCGATCTCATATCAGTCAAACGATCAAACGATCTCTTATGGAAACATGAGCCCCCAGGCTGTCCTCGTAGATGGCGAGTGATTCTGCTCGTGCGCGTCGACCGGCACCTCCCCTCAGTCGCCGAACCTGCGATGGGGAGGGCACGCCTGATCGCACCTATACTTCACTCAAACGATCATCCATGCACAGAAGGAGCCGAGGTGCGAGAGTCTGCGGAGGATCGACGTCAGAGGATTCTGGAGATCATCGACCACCGTGATGAGGTCAAGGTCGCGCATCTGGCAGCCCTGCTGGGAGTCTCCATGGTGACCGTCCGGCGGGACCTGGAGGCCCTGACCCGTCAGGGCGCGGTGGTGAGGCTGCACGGGAAGGTGACCGCACCGCGGCGCACCACCGGAGAACCGGCAGCTGCCGACGGCGCGGCGGGGACGGTGTCGATCATCTCCCCGGAGAGGCATCCCTACCTGAACGAAGTGGTGCAGAGCGCACGACAGTCCCTGCAGCATGCCGGATATCGCGTGGTGCTGCATCTCACCCCGAACGAGCGCACCCCCGCGGACCACCAGTGGCGGCATCTGATCGACGACGAATCCGACGGGCTGCTGCTGGCCCCGCGGTGGCGCTCGGCGGAGGTGATGCAGGCAGAGGCACAGGCACTGAAGGACGTGGCGCTCCCCACGGTGCTCATGGAGCGCCGGCCGCCCCGAGGTCCGGCATGGCAGCACTTGGACGCAGTCTCCAGCGACCATGAGCACGGGGTCTCCCTGGCGGTGGAGCACCTGGTGGACCTGGGGCACCGCAGGATCCTGCTGGCGACCCGGCAGGACTCCCCCACGGCGCGCGCCGTGAGCACGGCCTTCGCCTCAGTCGCCGCCGCGCACCCTCAGGTGGAGCACCACATGAGCGTGCTCAGCTCCCCCGATGCTGCCGGAGAGGACCATGGCGCGGTGGTAGGAGCAGTTCAGGTGGCCTACCCGGACCACGACGACCCGTCATGGCTGCCCCGGCTGCTGAAGGATCAGGGATTCACCGCCGCACTGATCCACAGCGACGAGAACGCCTTGGTGCTTGCCCATCGCCTCACCGCAGCAGGGCTATCCCTGCCGGAGGACTGCGCGGTGGTGGCCTATGACGACGTCGTCGCCGGACTGGGCTCCGTGCCGCTGACGGCAGTCGCTCCGCCGAAGGCGGCGGTGGGCCAGGTGGCGGCACAGCTGCTCATCGAACGCATCCGCACCCAGCGCAAGGAGCAGTCATGGACCCCGCGCCGCATCGAGCTGCTGCCGACTCTCGAGGTCCGCGACTCCACCTGACGGCCAGCCACCGGCCCGACGATCCCGCTGAGCACGCCGTTCAGCACCTCCGGACCGCCTCTGGATTGGTGTGGACGTCGCGGCGCACCTCGGCGGCGAGCACATCATGCGTCCGACGAGCTCACCGGCTGGTGCCCTACTGGATCGCGGCGGGGACCTCCGGAATCCAGACTCGCATGGTGGAGGGGCCCCGATTGGCCCTGCGGTGATAGGGAATCATGGGCACATGAGCCAGCGGCGTCTCGTCATCGGGCTCCTGGGGGCGCCGCGCGGGGAAGGGCCACTGCGATTCGGAGTTCCGGTGCCGGCGCACCGGCAGCATGACCTGCCCCTCGGTGAGGGTCAGGGGGTGGCGCGGATCGGCACGGACCGTCGCAACATCGGCGTCCGCTGCCTCGACGGCGTCCGGAGCCGCTGCCGCAACGTCCGGCGACTCCAGCGCCATGACCAGAGGCCCGCACTCGACGGCGACGTGGCCGCGCACCGCATCCACGCGCGGATCCGCCCACGACCACCGCGGGGCCACCGGCAGATCCAGGGTCACGGTTTCGCCGGCGCGCAGAGGTCGGGGCAGCTCAAACATGCCGGGTTCGACCATCTGAGGAGCTTCTCCCGTGATCCAGGCCCTGGCACCGTCGGCCCAGCTCGGGATGCGCATGCTCAGCGTCCACGCCTGAGGGGCCTGTTCCACCCGCACCTGGATGTTCCCGTGGTGGGGGTAGTCGGTCTCCACCAGCAGCCGGAGGGGTTCTCCGTGCAGCTCCGTGGTGATCGTTCCCTGCGCGTACTGGTGGATCTGGAGGCCCTGGTCATCCGCCGTGGCGACGTAGGCGGCCAGGGAGGCCAGCGTGCGGGTGAGGTTGGTGGGACAGCACGACACGTCGAACCAGGGGGCTCGCATGCCGGAGGCCGCACGCGGGCTGGCCTCGCCTGCTGGAGGCCGCCTGCCTGCCTCGCGCTGGTGCAGGGTGTTGGTGTAGAAGAAGCTGTGCCCGTCCTCGGCCACTGCTGCAGCCACCACATTGAACAGGGTGCGCTCCACCGCATCGGCGTGCAACGGGTCTCCGGTCGCCAGCAGCAGCCTGTGGTTGAGCTGGACCGAGGCGATCCCGGCGCAGGTCTCTGAATAGGACCTGTCGGGGGGCAGCGCGAAGTCGGCCCCGAAGGACTCGCCCTCATGCTGTGCTCCCATCCCTCCGGTGATGTAGGTGCGTCGGGCGAGGGTGCGCCGGACCTGCTGCGCCGCGGCGGTGAGCAGTCCATCGTCATCGGTGTCCATGGCCACGTCCACAGCTCCGGCGGAGAGATAGAGGGCCCGCACTGCATGACCGCGCAGGATCTCGGCTGCGCGTACGGGGGTGTCATCCTGGAAATACTCCTGGCCGAGGAAGATCTTGCCCAGGTTTCCGTGGCCGCGCCGCTCCACGAACTTCTTGGCCTGCTGGAGGTACTTCGGCCGACCGGTGGCCCGGGCGAGCTCGGCCAGCGCGGTTTCGATCTCCGGGTGTCCGCAGACGCGGGTGTCACCCTCATCGCCGAACTCCCTGCAGACGTGGTCTGCTGCGGCAACTGCGGTGCGCACCAAGAGGTCCTCGCCATAGGTGCGCAGTCGTGCCACACCTGCCTGGATCAGGTGCCCATAGCAGTAGAGCTCGTGGCCCCATTCCAGGTCCGAGTATCTCGGCCGTTGCCCTGGACGGCCGAAGGCCGTGCTCAGGTAGCCGTCGGCCTCCTGAGCAGAGGCCACTCGCCGGCTCAACCTGGCGAATCGTTCTTCCATCTCCGGGTTCGGACGGCGCCCCAGCTCCCAGGCCATACCTTCGAGCAGCTTGTAGACCTCCGAATCGGCGAACTCTCGGCCGCTGCGGCCCTCGGGAAGACCCCCTGTCACGGCCAGGTCGAAGTTCCCCGCCCACCCCAGGCGCTCCAGCCAGTGCTCCACATGCGGAATGATCTCCTCCGCGTTCAGCTGCTGGCGGTCCCCCCAGAACCCGGGGTCAAGCGTCACCTCGTGGATGCCGAGGGGTCGCAGCCGGGGATGATCGGGCATGACAGGTGTTGGGGTGCTCATGGTGAAGGCTCCTTGTGTCGGCACTACTTCACCGCGCCGACGGTCAGTCCGTCGCGCAGCAGGCGGTAGCTGGAGATGAAGACGATCAGGATGGGGATGGACGTCAGGACGGCCAGAGCCATCAGGCCCGGCCAGTCGATTCCGAAGGCGGACACCTGCTGGGACAGCAGCGCGGACAGCGGATACCCTCCGGGGCTGAGCATGAAGCTCACCGCGTAGAGGAATTCGCCCCAGGCCAGCAGGAAGGTGATGGAGCTGATGGTCAGCACTCCGTTGCGCGCCAGCGGCAGGACGATCAGCCAAAAGGTACGGAACAGCCCTGCCCCGTCCAATGCCCCGGATTCCTCCAGAGACATGGGCACCGCTCGGAAGAACGGCCGAAGCAGCAGAGTGGCGAACGGTGTGAGCAGCGCGGCGTCGGCGATGATCACCCCGGCCAGCGAGTCCAGCAGTCCCCAGTCGCCGAAGAGCCTGAACAGGGGGATGACCATGGCTGTCTGAGGCATCATCTGCAGGACGATGAGCGCGATCAGCCCGACCGTGACCGACCAATGAGTCACTCTGGCCAGTGCGTAGGCGGCAGGGACGGAGATCAGGAGCACCAGAACGGTGGCCCCGACAGCGATCGCCACAGACTGACCGAGCGCATCGATGAGATTGCTGTTCACGTTCCGTGTATAGGCCTGGGCTGTCGGTTCGAAGAGCAGCGCCGACGAAGGTTCGAACACGTCCGCGGAGTCTTTGAACGAGGTCAGAACGATCCACAGCAGCGGCACTCCGTAGAGCACCGTGAAGAACAGCTTGGTGACGATCGCCACCGGCCCGGCGTGGAAATTCATGTCCTCTCCTCCCGGCGGATCGTCCAGGCGTAGGCGCCGGCGAGCGCCAGCACGCCGACGACCGCCAGGAAAGAGGTCGCCGATCCGAGCCCATAGTCGTAGCGGTTGAACGCCTGCAGGTACCCGAGAAACGGCAGGGTGGCTGTGGCGGTGCCCGGGCCTCCGAAGGTCATCACGTAGATGTAGTCGAAGCTGCGGAACCCGTAGACCACGGTGAGCACGAACAGCACCAGGGTGGTGCCGCGGACGGCCGGCACCATGATGAAGCGAATCTCCTGGAACTTGCTTGCCCCGTCCACGGCAGCAGCCTCGAACACCTCCGGGGGAATGGCCATCAGCGCGGCCCGGAAGACCAGGGCGTTGAAGGGGATGACGGCGAAGGCCGCCACGGAGGCGACCGAGATCAGCGCCCATTGCGGGTCGTAGAGGAAGGGGAGGGTGTCCAATCCGAGGGCGCCCAGCACAGTGTTGAACAGGCCGCGTTCGGCCAGCAGGAACTTCCAGACCGAGCCGTTGACCACCGGCGGCAGCGCCCAGACGAACACCATCAGCGCCAGCAGCGCCGCGGACCACCATCCGGAGGTCCGCATGGCGATCGCCGCGACGAACCCGAGCAGCATGCCCGCGGTGGTGACGACCGCGACGACGACCAAGGTCCTGTTCACCGCGGCCGCGCTCTCACCGGCGGTGAAGCCCCTGATGAAGTTCTCCAGACCGACGAACTCCCACCCTGGGACGTTGAGCGTCGCCTGGGTGACATCGTGGACGCTCATCCACGCCAGCTGGAGCAGCGGATAGACAGCGAATGCGGCCATGAACGCGGCAGCGGGGATCAGGAAGACCAGGTGCCGCCGCGAGTTCTGGAACCCGCGGCGGCTCCTGGGGGTCGTCAGGGGTGCTGTGGTCACTGTTCGAGCAGACTCTCGAGCGTGGCCATCGCCTCGGCGGCGGCCTCCTCAGGTGAAGACTGCTTGCCGATCACCGCGCTCCACGCCTGTGCCATGCTGACCTGCACATCTCCCACCGCTTCGGGCGGCAGCACCGTATCCGGGTAGTTCGCCCCGAGCTCCGTGACGGTCTCGCTGAAGGCGGAAAGAATCTCATCTTCGGTGACCAGATCGTCTTCGGCAGAGTCCGAGCGAGATGGCAGGGACCCTACGATCTCCAGCGCATGAAGCTGTCCCTCGGCGTCGAGAAGGGTGCTCTCGAGGTAATCCCATGCCAAGTCGGGATTCTCACTGTTGACGCCGATGCCCTGGCCTTCGCCGCCCAGGTACACCCCACCGCTCTCACCCAACGGCAGCGGCGCCACACCGTAGTCGAAGTCAGCGTCGGCTTCGGCGTTGCCGCGCTGCCAGTTGCCGTTCACGGCGAAGGCGGTGTCTCCGGAGGCCCATTCCTGGAACGGCACCGTCTGGTCCCACGTCACCGCTTCCTGGG
The DNA here is from genome assembly GCF_013410745.1 of Nesterenkonia xinjiangensis. NCBI lineage: Bacteria > Bacillati > Actinomycetota > Actinomycetes > Micrococcales > Micrococcaceae > Nesterenkonia > Nesterenkonia xinjiangensis. The sequence goes on from NZ_JACCFY010000001.1 coordinate 416,829, forward strand.
AGAGCCACCCCTCGTCGACCCACGTCTCCGCGCGGGTCAGAGCCTCGACCAGTGCCTCTTCATCGGGGGACTCGTAGCTGAAGCCGGCAGCCGTGAGCCAGGGGTAGGCCTGCCATTCACCCTGGGAATTGGGCAGTCCGGTCAGCGTAATGCCCCGGTATCCGGCCTCCTCAGCGGCGCCCATGGCGGATTCGAGCTCGTCGATGGTGGTCGGCGGCTCCTCTCCGAGCTCGTCGAGGATCTCTGCGTTGTACCACAGCCCCAGCAGGTTGACGTAGCCCTGGACGGCGTAGATGTCCCCGTCGATCTGGTGCAGCACGGATTCTTGGACGAGGTCGGCGTCGTCGAAGCTGTCCCAGTAATCGTTGATCGGGGTCAGCGCACCACCCAGGGCGATGATCGACGTCTCTGCGCCGTTGAAGAAGGCGACGTCGGGCCCTTCTCCGGCGCCTGCGGCGTTGACCAGGCGCGAATTCATCTGGTCATAGGGGACGTAGACGTTCTCGACCGTCACGTCGTCGCGCTGCGCTTCGAACTCCTCGGCGTAGGTGTCCATCAGCTCCACCTGTGCATCCTCGGACTGGTAGTGCCAGACGGTCAGCGTCTGCGGACCCTCCTGGGCTCCGGAGTCGCCGGGCGCGTCACCATCGCCGTCACCTCCGCAGGCAGTGATCGTGAGCAGCGTCGCGACGCTGGCGATGCCTAGAGCTCGGCCGCCGTTGTTCGTTGACATGAGTTCCTCCGGGTGCGAGTGCGAGCGGTGATGGAAACTTTTGGAAAACGTTTTCGGTCACGCTAGCAGTGACATCACTCACATACAAGGGTCGCTCTCCGGCGGTTCCAGGCTATTCTTGACTGACCAGCGATCAAGGATGGGCTCAGTGAACGAAACAGAAGCACCGCTTCGACGGCGGGTGACGCTGCGGGATGTCGCCGCCCTGGCAGGCGTCTCGCCCAGCACCGCGTCGAAGGCCCTCAACGATCGTCCGGGACAGGTCAGCACCTCCACGAAGGAACGCGTTCGAGAGGTCGCCGAGAGGCTGGGCTTCACCCCCAATGCACTGGCTCAGGCCATGCACAGCAGCCGCACCGGCACGGTGGGGCTGATCACCGATGATCTGGAGGGCCGATTCAGCCTGCCGATCCTGATGGGTGCCGAGGATGCCTTCGGTGCGGGACGAACCTCAGTGTTCCTCTGCGACGGGCGAGGTGACCCCATCCGGGAGAGCCACCACCTCAAGGCCCTGGTCGGGCGGGACGTGGATGGCCTGATCGTCGTCGGGGCGCGCCCCGACGCCCGGCCATCGGTCAGTCACCGTGTGCCCATGCCGGTGGTCTACGCCTACGCGCCCTCCGAGGACTCGCAGGATCTGGCCGTCGTGCCGGACAATACGCGTGCCGGCGAGCTGGCAGCTGAACACCTCGTGGCGATGGGCCGTACCCGTATCGCCCACATCTCCGGTGACCCCACATATTCTGCCGCCCAGAACCGTGCTGCCGGCATCGCGACGGTTCTGGACGCCCATGGCCTGGAGCAGGTCGGGCCCACCCAGTTCGGAGCCTGGGATGAGCCATGGGGACGAGCCGCGACTCGCAACCTCCTGGAGCACCGCACCGCAGTGGATGCCATCATCGGAGGCAGCGACCGCATCACCCGGGGAATCATCGAGACCGTGCGAGCCTCGGGCAGGGAGATCCCCTCCGACATCGCCATCGTCAGTTTCGACAACTGGGAGCCCCTGATCAGTGGGTCACAGCCCAGTCTGACCAGCGTGGACTTCGGCTTCAAACAGATCGGCCGACGCGCGGCGCATCTGCTGTCTGCCGCGTTGGACGGGCAGCCCCCCGCACAACGTGTCGAGACGGTCACTCCCAAGCTGGTGATTCGCAATTCGTCGACCGGAACATAGCCATGCCAGCTGCCCGACACTCACCATGAGCACCCCGCTCAGTACCTCCGGACCGCCTCCGGGTTGGTGTGGACGTCGCGGCGCACCTCGGCGGCGATGCGACGCTCGACGATGAAGCTCAGGAACGGCACCACCCCGCCCAGCACGATGGTCACCAGCCGGGAGAAGCGCCAGTTCATCAGGAACCAGAGACGGAAGCCGGCGATCACGTAGACCACATAGATCCAGCCGTGCACCACGGCCGTCCAGTAGGAGATTCCTGTGCCGTCGACCACTGACTCCTTCGGATGGAAGCCCAGCGTGTTGTCTGCGCCCGCAGCCGTGGTGCCGCCGGCATAGAGCTCGTAGCCGAAGCCGTAGTCCATGATCATCTTGGCCACCAGGATCAGCAGCATGATCCCGGTGGTGAAGGCGAAGATCTTATAGAAGGTCAGGGAGCCGTTGATCTGCTGCATCGTGCCCTGGAAGCGGCGCTTCTGCGGGCGCTTCGGCGCGGCGGGCACCTCGGGTGCGGTGCCCTGGAGGGATCCGGTGTTCTCGGTCATCGTGCGTCCTTCTCGTCAAGCGTGCGTGCCGCCTCATCCGTGGCGGTCTGTTCGGCCTGCTCCGGGCTCTGCCCGGACTCGATCGCGGCCAGGTACTCGAGCCGCCACTGCTCCTCCCACTCGGTGTCGAGCGCGGAGGCCTCCTGCTCCTTCTCGTGGGCGTCCTTGACCAGGCGCCACCAGAGATAGAAGGCGAAGCCGGCGAAGACCACCCACTCCACGGCATAGAACAGGTTCAGCCAGTTCACCGAGGAGCCCTCCGGCTGTGGCCCCACCCAGACCGGCTCCAAGGGCGAGGCCGGGTCCTCGGCACCGATCTCCTGACCGGAGGCGTCGACGACGTCGAAGGCCACCAGGAACCCGGAGTAGGAGGGCAGGTCCCAGACGTTGATCAGCTCCGCCGGAGAGAGGCTCGAGAAGACGTGTGCGGCCTCGCGCTCCCCCGGGATCGGCGCCTCCGGGGGCAGCAGACGCCCCTGCAGCTCGAGCTGCCGGCCGGCCGGCAGGGAGTCCACCGCGTCGACGTCGTCGGTCCAGCCGCGCACCACCGGGATCACCTCATCCGCCGGGGCACCGTCGACGGCGAAGGCCCCGACGACCCACCAGCCGGACTCGCCGTCCTGCAGGCGCTCATCGATGAGCACCTGGGTCTCTTCGATGAACTCGCCGGAGAGGGTCACGATGCGGTCCGCCTGCTCCAGGGCCATCGGCTGCTCGGGCTCGTGGACCTCGGTCAGCGGGACCGGCTCCTCGGTGATCTCCTCCGAGGGAGCACTCTCCGTACGGGACTGGCCGAACTGCCAGGCGCTGAGCACCACGAACACAGTGGCCAGGATCAGGGCCAGGGCGAGCATCGCGATCCACTTGGGCTGCAGCGCGGTCTTGAGCACCGCACCAGGATACGCGTGACAGCTGCGACCCGCTCCAGAGGCTCCGATTATTTCTACTTTCGGTAGAAGAAACCCCAGGTCGTCACGAAGATGACCCCGATTGGTGACGAGGAGCACGCTGGTGTCAGTATGGACCCATGATGCGCTTGGATCACGTCTCTTATGCGGTCGGCCCGGATGGCATGGACGCCACGGTCGAGAGGATCGTCCATGAGCTGGGCGTGGAACGAGTCAAGGGTGGTATCCACCCGCGCTTCGGCACACGCAGCTCGATCATCCCGCTGCGAAACCGCCAGTACCTGGAGATCGTCGAGGTTCTCGACCACCCCTCCGCCAACAAGGCACCGTTCGGCCAGGCGGTGCGCAACCGCTCCCAGGTGGGCGGCGGCTGGATGGGCTGGTGCGTGACGGTGGACGACCTCTCCCACTTCGAGGAGCGGCTGGGCCGCAAGGCCGTGCCGGGCAATCGCAAGTTCCCTGACGGCCAGGAGCTCACCTGGCAGCAGATCGGCATCAAGGGTCTTATCGCTGACCCCCAGGTGCCCTATCTGCTCCGGTGGGACGAGGGCACCGAAGACCTGCACCCCTCCCAGGCCTACCCGCCGCAGGCGGAGCTGGTGCGGCTCTCCATCGCCGGTTCCCCGGACCGGGTGGCCGACTGGCTGGCCTGTCCCAACGGCGATCCCTTCCAGGACGTCGCAGTGGACTGGGTGGCCCCCTCGGGCACGCCCGGGCTCATGTCAGTCACCTTCCGGACCCCCAAGGGCGACATCACCATCTGATCAGTCGGCCCCTGCGAGCCTCGCCTGGACTTCAGGCGGGGTCGGACAGGTGCCGGCGGGCGCGCTCGAGCACAGCCTGCGCCGCCTGCTCGGCGCCGTCGGAGAACGGCTCCCGCGGGCCGGCCAGTTCCGCGCCGCGAGCGTCCATGGTCTCCAGCGCTGCGGTGAGCCGGGCGCGCAGACGGTCGACGTCGTGCGGGCCCTCCAGCTCCTCGCGCAGACCCCAGCCGGCATCGGCGGCGCGCACCGCTCGAGTGCGCAGCGCCTGCTGCTGCTCGGGGCGCAGCCGACGCCGCGAGCGACGGGCCGCCCCGCGGAGGGGCTCCTCACCGGCAGGTCCCTCGGTGAGCCATAGGGCCGGCACCCCGGCGGGCACCCAGGTGTGCAGGGCCCGGAATCCCGGGACTGCCAGCGCCGCCACGGTGCGAGCCACCAGTTCAGGCGTCAGCCCACCGGCGACCTTCTCGGCTCCTGCGGGCACGCGCCGGGCCACGGCGCTGTCCAGCAGGGCGACAGTCCACTGCTTCTGATGCGCAGCGAACCACTCCAGGGCCAGGTCCTCGGCCGCGGCGGCGGTGTCCGGGCTCAGCCCGGCCAGATCCACGACCACCGTGGGCCGTGCGGTGGCGTCTCCGGCGAGGTTCGCCTCGGCGTTCTGTGCGCTCCCCGCGGCGGCATCCAGCACGGCGGCGTCCAGCACGGGGTCCACCTCGACGCGGCTGTGCGCGGCGGTTCCGGAGGAGCGTGAGGTGAGGCGGCCGTCCACCAGCTCACCGACCTCGATGGTGAGTTCGGCGGTGCGCGGGGCCGCTCCGCTGCGCTCCTGGGCGTCCATCGCGGAGACGACGTCGACCCACGACACGCCGTGGGTGCGACGCAGCCGGTCCAGCAGCCAGGCGGGGAAGTCGCCGTCGACCACGAGAACGTCCGGCTCGAAGCCGCCGATGAGCCGGTCCAGGCGAGGAAGGAGGTAGTCCTTCGCCCACGTCTCGGGATCCATGTTCAGCCGGCGCGCCGAGCCGATGCGCTGCAGCGGGAAGGGCGGACCCTGCGGCCCGGGCGGCTCGGTGGAGGACAGCGTCGCCATGACCACGTCGGCCTGGCTGTGGAGCTTCTCTCCGATGCGCGTGAGGCGGCGCAGGGTGCCGGTGACGGCGTCGTCGTCGCTGAGCAGCAGCACGCGGGGACGGGTGTGCGGCATGGTTCGTTCCTTCGTCTCGGCGAGATGTCGTCCAGCCCTGGGGCTCAGAGTCTCTCGATGCCCTCAGCAGTGGTCGCTCCACGCGTGTCGAAGAGCAACTCCGCAGACGCAGCAATAGCTTCCAAGTCATAGACCGCATGCGGCTGCAGAACCACCACGATATCCGCCTCCCCCAAAGCCTCATCCAGATCCGGAACCCGCTGCAGCGACCCACCACCCACAAACCAGGTCTCCACATACGGATCATGAAAAGACACCAACGCCTTCTTCTCCCGCAGCACCTTCGCCACCGGCACCGCCGGAGACTCCCGCTGATCCGCAATATCCGGCTTATACGTCACCCCCAACAACAACACCTTCGACCCATTGAGCGGCTTACGCACCTCATTGAGCGCCTCACCGATCCGCGCAGCCACATACGTCGGCATCGAGTTGTTGATCTCCTGAGCCAACTCCACGAACCGGAACTGATACCCCAGAGTCTTACGCACCTGAAAGCTCAAATAATTCGGATCGATCGGAATGCAATGACCCCCCACGCCAGGACCAGGAGTGAACTTCTGGAACCCGAACGGCTTCGTCCCAGCCCCCCGGATCACCTCCCAGATATCAATGTCCAGATCATGACAGAACCGCGCCATCTCATTGACCAACGCGATGTTCACATGCCGATACGTGTTCTCCAGCAGCTTCGCCGTCTCCGCCTCCTTGGTGCCCGAGACCGGCACCACCTCCTCGACGAACCGGCCATAGAACCCCGACGCCACCCGCGTAGCCTCCGCAGAAAGCCCACCCACCAGCTTCGGAGTGTTCGTGATCCCATACCTCGTAGACCCAGGATCCACCCGCTCCGGCGAGTAGGCCAACAGAAAGTCCTCACCATGGACCAGCCCTGAAGACTCCAGAATCGGCAGCACCACATCCTCAGTGGTCCCCGGATACGTCGTCGACTCCAGAATCACCGTGGTCCCCGGCACCAGATGCTCAGCAATCGTGCGCGCAGAAGCCTCCACCGCCCGCAGATCCGGACCACCCTCCTCACTGAGCGGAGTCGGCACACAGATCACAATCACCGAAGCCCCCGCCAGATCCCCCGGATCCACACTGGCCCTAAACCCCTGGGAGAGCATCACCGCGACATCCTCATCACTGAGGTCATCCACATGCGAGACACCAGCGTTGAGCTGATCCACCAACGACTCCGAGACATCAAAACCCACCGTGGGAATCCCCACCGCCACAGCCGCCTGAGCCAACGGAAGACCCACATACCCCTGCCCCACAATCACAGCAGGACGCTCGTGGGCGTCCTCGGCGCCGGTGACTGAGAGGGCGTCGGCAGGGTGATTCGATGCAGGTGTCACGCAGGTCCTTCGTTCCGAGGGGGTCTCCACCGGGGAGGCGTCCTCCGTCCGGCTGAGCCCACTGTATCGCCCGCAGCTGAGACTCCTGAGATGCGCCATGCTCGTGATCGCAAGTTGCCTCAGAATGCGCTCCGAGCACGCACGCGAGCCGGCCGAGAATCGTCCGCGAAACGGGGAGGTCCTGATCGCAACGATCGCGCTCGTCGTCTTCGCGCTGATCAACGCGCACCGCGGCGGAGGCCCAGCCCGGCTGCAGTCCTTCAGGCGTATGCTCATGCCCCTTGCGATGGCCAGCCTCCTGGTCGACACGTGCTCCCTCACCCCGGGGCACGCTGCAGAACCTCTCTCCGGCGTGCCCTCCTGATGTGGTTCCGTGGGCCGGAGTCCTCACCATCGTCGTGCTCGCCCCATGGGCCATCATCGGATTCGACAACATTCCCCAGACTGCGGAGAAGCTCCGGCTTTCCCCGGCGAAGGCCTTCCGACTGATCGTCGGCTCCCTCATCCCAGCGACGGCGGTCTATCGCGCGATGATCGTCACCACCACGGCCGGAGCCCCGTGGCAGGCGGAGCAGGAGCGGCAGCCGGTGTGGGGCCTGGTTCACCGTGGCCGTCTGACTGATCGCTCCATGGTTCGGCCGCACAGCGCTCACCTGAATGGTCGACATGGCGTCCATCGGCTTCATGTTCGCCTTCGCGCACGCGTGCCTCTGGGCCAACCGGATGTTCCGCTGGACCGGTCAGCCCGAGTGGGTAGAGCCTGCCGCGTCGACCCCTCTCAAGCTGCTGGCCGCGGCCGGGCTCCTGGTGGCCCTAGCCTTCACCGTGCCGCTACTCGCGCCCCGGTTCTCCGGCACAGCTGACCGTCCCGCCGTTCGTCGCGCTCAGCGCGTGGATCCCGCTCGGTATGGTGCTCTTCGCGGGCCAGAGAAACCACAGCCGCACCGTTACCGACGAGGTCGACACTGCGGTGCTGGCGGCGGCCCGACCGCGCCGGGTCAGGTGAGCGGGTGCGACGCGGTCACCGATGAGCTGTTCTGCGCGATCCACCGCACGAGGTCCACGAGGCTGCCGCCGATCACCTGATGCCCAGCGACGAGTTTCGGCCGGGACACCATCCCCTCGACCAGCGGGCGTGCCCAGGGCCGGCCCGCGGCACGGCGCGGGATCACCACGTCGACGGGTGCCCAGCGCAGCTCAGGGACCGACCGCACAGCACGGACGGCCGCCCGTGCTGCTGTCTCGATGACCTCCTCGGGTAGGAGCTCCTGACGCCTGGCGGCCGTCACCCACAAGACCTCGTCACGGGTGGCGTACAGCCGGATCCGGGCACCGGCCGGACGTGTCTGGACGAGCCACTCCCCCTTCGACTCCTCCAGGAGCTCCACAGCCTCAGGGAGTCGGAGCCTGCGCTGTCTGGGATCGCCCCACCGTGCCTTGGGCGGAGTGAGCACCAGCGGTGCCGTGCTGTCTGCGAAGATCCGCCGGCAGTCCTCGGCATTGGAGACTACGGCGCCGCGGGGGCGCAGGATGAGGGACTCGCCGAGCAGCTGGCGGACCAGCTCATGCCGCCGCAGTATCCGGCGGGTGGAGAGCATGTCCTGGGTCGTGGGACCGCTGCGGAGGAACCAGAGCTCGCTCCCGGCTCCATCGCGGGCCTGCTTCACGGCGCCCCACGAAGTCACTCCCCAGCCGTCAGCGGCCAGGACCGCGCGCATGACGTCTCCGAGCAGCAGGCCGTTCGTCCCATCCGGCCAGTCTTCCGGGACCTCGTCCCTCACCGCACAAGGCGCTGCAGGTGCGGGAGGAGCCGCCCGGCCCAACGGGGCGTCCGTCGAGCCCTGCTCGCGACGGATCTCCCAGATCGCCCCTGCCACATCCTGAGGGCGCCCTTGCACCGGGTGGGTGGCGCCGCCGTAGCCCGCGCTGACGTTGGCCTCCAGGACGCAGGGCGCCCCGGTCCTTTGGTCGATCACGACGTCCACGCCGCCCCAGTGCAGGCCCGGGATCGCCTTGGCGGCCTCCACAGCGAGCCTCGGAACGCGGGGGTCCACGGTGTCCGACACCTCGTGGGGCTCGCCGCCGCCGGAGATGCCCCCGACATTGCGCACCAGGACCTCGTGGCCCGGGTTCACCACGGAGGTGAGGTCCAGCCCCTGCGCCGCCAGCACGGTGTCCACCACGCTGTCCTTGGGGATCGGGATGCGCTCCAGCATGGGGTTCCGTCGCCGTTCCTCGTTCTTGGCATCGATCAGCGCCTCGAGGGATCTCACCCCATCCCCGATGACGCGCGGCAGCACCCGGCGGACGACGGCGAAGCACCGCTGGGGAGTCACCAGGCAGCGGTACTCCTCCGCAAACTCGATCTGTTCCTCCACCACGACTCCCTGACGGTGCTTCGCTGCGCGGTGGAACGCCCTGACGATGCTCTCCGGGTCGGTGAGACGGACACTCACGCCGCGGCCGGCCGACCCGACACGGGGCTTCACGACGACGGGAGCTCCGCGGCTCTCTGCCCAGGCCACCGCCTCGTCGGCGTCCATGACCAGGCGTCCTTGGGGCGTGCTGACCCCTGCGGCGCGGAGGAAGCGCCGTGCCAGCTCCTTGTCGTCCACGATCAGGGCCGCCACCGATGACTCATGGTTGATGGCCCCGTCGATCAGGTAGCGCCGCCCTCGGGACTGCAGGACACCCTGGCGAGTGCTGAGCCAGGTGACCTCGCCGCCGTCGCGGGCTCCCGCTGTGGCGGCGAGCTGCCCAGCCACCCTGTTCAGCGTCGGCGACCAGATCAGCTCCTGGACATCAACGTCTCGCAGATCCATGTCCCCCACCTTGTCAACTTCATCTGTGCGTTGCGCCACGTCCTGCCTCATCTTCGGCCGGCGGCCCCGGGCGTGCCGTCACTGATCCGGTATGTGCCCAGCTGGCTGTCGAGGAATTTCACCGACGGCCCTCGGCGCCAGGCCTCCAGAGTGAGGCCCAGGCTCGTTAGCCGTCCGCCCCGGTGGAGAACCCGGACACACCGGTGGCCGACGCCGGCCGGGAGTCCACACACATGAGGTGCTCACCGGCGAGGGTCCCGGCGACGGCCAGCTCGTTGAACAGGGCGACGGCTGCCGCAGATCCCTCCAGGTGGCCCCGGGCGATCCCGCCCACCACGTCCTCGGCCCGCGCGTAACCACGCAGTCCGGAGCCGGCCGCGGCCCTGGCGAGGTGCTCCAGAAAGTCCTCCATCACGGAGACGCCCTCCCAGCGGACATCGAGGGCGACGGTCGCCTGCGGCTCTCCGAACGCCTCGCCCGCCCCCTCGGCCACCGTGCGGGCCAAGATCCGACGAGCCAGTTCGAGGCTCCAGGCGGGGTCCTCGGCGGACTGCATAGACAGCCACGGTCGCTCAGAGACATCCACGACGACGACGTCCTGGGTCTCCAGAGGGCTCTTCGCCCCTCGGCTGAGGACGACGTCGACGGCGATCACCGCGAGCCCGGGGAAGACGGATGCGACCTCCTCCGAGTGGGTGACCAGCGACGGGTGGATCGTGGAGCGCACCTCTGCCCCGCCTCCGCCGGTGCCCCAGGCTCCAGCCGGCGAGTGGAAGGCCGAGACGACCTCACCGGCGATGAGCAGGAAACGGACGAACTCCCCACGGACCTGCTCCTCGATCAGGTACCGGTAGTTCTTCCGTGTCCTGGTCTGGTCATCCTCCCGCGGAGTATGGATCGCCGTGAAGGCGTAGGAGGCCGTGGTGTAGTCCGGGCGCAGCTGGGGAGCCACGCGCAGATCACGGATGCCTTCCAGCAGGTCTTCGGTGCTGGTGATCCCGGTGCGGGTCTCGATGGTGTTGTCGCCCACCATGGGCTTGAGCACCACAGGGAAACCGCGCCGCTCGGCGAAGGCCAGGGCGGCGCGGGTGCCGCCGCCGATGGTGAACGTGGCACCCTCGGGCACCCGGATGCGATGCTGCTCGAGCATGGCACGACGCACCCGCCGGTCCTGGACCAGGGTCGCGGTGGAGAGCTGGGTCTGCTGCGGGACGCCATGGGCGAAGGAGCCGCCGTCGAGGGTGCCGTCCTCATGGGTCAGCAGCAGAGCCTGCCCCGGGAAGAGCAGGGTCCCACAGCCGGCCTGCAGCGCGGCAGCGTGCACGAGCCAGCCGTCGGTGAGCTCGGGAGGGCAGTCTGCGGCGAGGGCCGCTGACGTCTCCCCTGCGGTCTGAGGCGAGCGAGGTGAGGTGGACATCAGTTCCCCTTCCTGACCAGACGGGCTGCGCGCCGTGTCACCGCCGAGGTGATGCGGGCGGGGTCGCGCAGCACACGGGCTGCGCGGACGGGATCGCTCAGTGCCCGTCTCGCCCGTGCCGACGCGCTTCGGGAGGCGTCCTGCCCGGCGACGGGATTCTTCCGGATCTCGAAGCCCTCGACCCCCGGGTCCTGCACGTGCACGGTGGTCACCGAGGTCGGACGGGCGCGCCGGGGGCCCAGCACCGCGGCGGTGGCCAGGGCGGCGACCGCGTCTGTGGGCCCCGACACCACGGCCTCCACGGACCGGTCGGACTTGCGGCGGATCCATCCGGTGCAGCCGAACTCGGCGGCACGACGGCTGAACCAGCCCCGGTACCCCACGCCGACGACCCTCCCCCGAGCACGGATGCGCACGCTGAGCCTCTCGGCCCGCTCCGGGAGGACGTGCAGGCCGAACTCTCCGGCGGCCCGACGCAGGAACTGGCTGGAGACCCGACGCGGGGTGCCGAACATGGGGTACTCGGCCACCGGGAGCGCCGCCACGGCGTTGAGCTCGCAGATCGCACCCTCCTGCTCATCGAGCGGGCGGGTATGGTCCTCCAGCAGGAAGTCCACTCCGCAGTAGGCCAGCCCGGGGACGGCCTTCACCGCCTCCACCGAGGCCTTCAGGATGCTGGGGTGGATCTCGTCGAGTATCTCGATGGAGTCTCCGCCCTGGGTGAGGTTGTTCCCGCTGTTGAGCAGGACCCGCTCCCCGGCGGGGATCACGCTGTCCCCCTGATACCCGGCCTTCGCGCTCTCATGCCGAGCGGTGGCGTTCCACTTCAGCTTCAGCGTGGCCAGGTGGGAGTTCTGCTTGCGGGCGGCGTTCTTCGCCAGGATCAGCTCGATCAGCGTGGAGGTCCCGTCTCCCACCACGGAGGCGGGCACTCGCTCGACGGCGGCCACGACCTCATCGCCGAGCACCATGATCCGATAGTCGCGCCCATGGATGTGCTTCTCCACGATGAAGTCCCCCGAGCCCATGACGCTCTGCCTCATACGGTCCAGGGCGGAGCCCAGCTCCTCGGCGTTGACGATGTTGGCGGTGACGCCCACACCCATGGATCCAGCGGCAGGTTTGAGGACCACCGGGAAGCCGATGCGCTCCGCGTACTGCAGGGCGCTGCCGGCGTCGCCGTTGCTGAAGGTGCGTCCGAGCGGAACCGGGCAGCCGTTGCGGTGCAGCAGGATCCGGGTGGACTCCTTGTGCCGGACGATGGAGGCCGCCACCACGCTGGAGAGCGGCCAGCGGGCGGTGCGGAACGACAGCGGCGACCGTTCACCGTCATCGGCCTGGAATGTCGATTTGTTGAACCGGCGGGTGTTCAGCCCGTAGGCCAGAGCTTCCCGCTCCACGATGTGCCCGTGCACCGCGTAGGACCCCATGGGGCGGATGTAGTCGACGTCGTCGTAGGTCAGCGCAGGGCGGCCCTCCAGCGTCGGGGCCGGCGGGGTCGGGTAGGTGGCGTAGTGGACGACGACGCCCACGAGATTCTCGTAGGCGAGATCGACGCCCAGTCCCGGGACCGAAGGGACGACGACCTGGTGGAGCACATCATCGGCGTCGTACTCCGGCTCGTACTCGGTCTCGTCATCCTCCTCGACCTCGTCGTCGACGTCGTGGCCGCCCTCGCGCGGTCCGGTGTCGTCATCCTCATCGTCGGTCCGCGCCGCCCGGCGTGCAGACTCGAGCTCCGCATCGGCGTCCGTCTCGACGTCGGCCGCGACGCCCACCCCAATGGCGGTCTCCGACTCGGCGGCGGTCTCCGTCTCGGCGGCAGCCTCACTCTCCGCGGAGTCTCCATCAGCACCTTCGGCGAGCGCGTCGTCCTCGATCGGCTCCTCGGCCCCCTCCCAGCCGAAGTCCGCCTCCTGCTCCTCCGTCCGGCGGCTCGCGGTCTCGGCAGCCGCCTGCGCCTCTTCCGCCTGGGCGTCGGCGGCGGCCTCTCGGGCTGCGGCCAGGGCCGCCTGCTCCGGGTCCAGGACTCGGGTGGTGATCTCCACATGGTTCTCCACCACGGCGGCCAGCCGGGCGGAATCGATGCGCGGCAGGGCCAGCGCCAGGTGCCGCAGCGCGGAGGTGGTCAGGCGGCTGGCGCCGACCATGCGGGTCAGGGCCACGGTGGCGTCGGGGTTCGCACGCAGCACAGCCTCGGCCAGATCGATGCTCTCCAACAGGCCACCGGCCTGGGCGGGACGGACGTTGACCGCCCGCAGGGGACGCCCTCCGTGCCCGGCGACGACGTCGGCGGCGTCCCACATCGAGCCGTCGCCCATGATGCGCAGGTCCACCTGGCGGTCACGCCTCAGCCAGGTCTGACGGTCGGCACGGCGCTGCAGGGACCGCAGCTGATCACCGTCCCCGGAGGGGACCGGCTGGCCCAGCACCAGCTGGGAGGGCAGGCGACCGCGGCTCATCTCACGGGCCAGTCGGCCGACCAGCCGGTGGGCCTCCTGGGAGCTGAGCGTACGGGCCACGGTGACCCAGAGCGGTCGGTCAGCAGCCTCCTCCCCGGCGGCCCGGTTGGCGGCCGTCACGTCCGTCAGGAAGGCCAGAGCCTCGTCGACGTCGGCGGGCACGGTCACCCGGCTGTGGTCGTAGCGCTCACGCTGGCCGTCCAGGCGGTCGAGCACCCGCTGGTGGTCGGCGCGCGGGGACACTGTGGTGGGAGCCAGGGGGGCGGCATCCCGACGACGTCCCAGCAGGTCGACCAGTGGGAGGTCGTGGGCTCGGGACGCCAGGTCGAGCAGAGCGACCTCGAGTCCGAGCAGCGTCCCGCGGAACGGCCGGGTGTGACCGTCCCGGCCCTGAGCGGAGGCCAGGGCACGCAGCCGGGCCATGGATTGGCGGATGGCGTGCAGAGTATCGGCAGGCGTCGCCACCGCCAGGGTGTGCCCTTGCAGGGATTCCACCGCCGTCTGGGCGAACGCCCAGGAGTCGCCGGCGTCGTCACCGGTGCGGCCGCCACGGGGCTGTCCCTCTCCCTGCCCACGGATCTCGGAGCCGTCTGCGGTGACGGCGCCGAGGGCGAAGATGATGTTGCTGGGCCGCACGGAGGACCGACGACGCGGCACCCGATAGGACAGCGCGCGGGCGAAGGTGATGCGGATGGTGCCCTCAGGGGCCGTCGGGGATCCCGCGACCTCAGTGGCGTCAGAGTGGGTCATCGTCTCAGCGGCGCTCTCGTCGATCAGTCTCGTGGGGTGCTCCGGCCAGTTGGGCCGGGCAGTCGATCGGGCAGGGACCAGACCGCTGCGATGCTATCACCGCAGCCATCCCGGATCGGGGCACAGAGGACGCGATTCAGCAGCAGCTCAGCCTCATTCCCCTGCTCCGCCTCCGGTCAGGCGGCGAAGCCGTCTCAGCGTGCTGCGGAGGGCTCTTCCGAGGCCGCTGCCCGAGGCTCCCTGCCGAGCAGCCGTCGTCGTGGCGTGCACAGCCTGCCGAGCCTCCTCGGGGCCGTCGGCCCGCAGCACCCGCTCCGGTCCGAAGCGGCCCAGCGCCTCCTGATGCAGCTCAGTGACGGAGTCCGTCTCCGACGCAGGGACTGCGATATGCGTGACCAGCACCGCGGCGGGAGCGTCCAGGTCTGCGAGGCTCTCCACCCAGAGCACGGACGGGCAGCCGGTGTGTTCGCCGCGGATCAGCGCCTCCAGCGTCTGCGGGTCCGGGGCGTCGTCGAGACCTCGCGCCGCCTTCCCCGCGTGCAGCAGCAGCGGCAGTTCTCGGGTGCTCATGATGCCTCCTCAGCCGCGCCGCAGCGGGGTGGGATCGGTCTCAGTCAGGCGGTTCTCATGCCGACGCAGCCACAGCGCCAGCAGGGCGAGTCCGCGGATCAGGTGCTGGGCCCGGGTACGGGTGAGCTGACGGCGCCACAGCTCGGCGTCGCCGTCGCGCAGCTTCTCCCCGAGCAGGGCCGCCGCCGGGGAGGCCATGACAAGCTCCCGATACCAGGCGGCCGCGTCCAGCGAGGCGCCGCGGCGCACATGCTGACGGCCCGTGGTGAGGTCCGCGGCGGTGGGGATGTCGTCGAACTCAGGACGCACCCGGCGCAGCAGGTCCGGGTACCAGCGGCCGTCCCGTTTCGCCGCGGGCTCCACACGCAGAGCCTGCGAGACCACCTGGTGGGACATGATCGGCACCGCCGTCGGCCGGCTTCCGCCCAGCACGGCGGCTGGGGCCATGCTGATGCCGGGCAGCGTGCGGGTCAGGTAGGCCGTGAGCGTCGCCCCCTGCGGGTGCTCGGCCAAGGGTTCGGCGATCGTCATGAAGTCATCGCGCCCTGCGGCGGTCAACGCGCCCGCCACTCCCGGGGCGAGGAGCTCCTCGGCCACCTGCAGGTATCGGGCCAGGCGGCCGAACCGGGAGGTCATCAGCTCCTGCGACCCGCCTCCCTCCTGGAGCACGGCAGGATCGTCGGGGAATCCGCCGCCCAGGAAGACCCCTCCGCCGAGACCGTCGAGCACGGTCCCCTGCTGACGGGCCAGCTCACGTGCCACCGGCATGAGCCACACATGGAAGGAGGCCTGATGCCCCGTCACCTCAGCGTAGTCCGCGAAGTCCTGCGCGAAGCCGTCGTGCCGGCCGGGCACGATCCGCTGCCGGATTCCCAGACCGGAGGCGATCCGGGCCGCGGTGAGCTCCTCCAGAGTCGTGCCGGTGTCGGAGCTGGTGGTCCAGGCGGTCAGCCCGCCGGGCTGGCCCAACTCGTCTGCGAGGCCGGTCAGCAGCCGGGAGTCACGGCCTCCGGAGAGCATCGGCTGCAGCGGGCCGCTCTCGCCGAGCGCGGCGACCTGACCACGCATCGCCTCCAGGACTTCGCTGGTGAGGCTCTCCGGGGTCAGGCCCGGTTCCGGGGTGATCTGCTCCCAGGGCCAGGTCACACGGCTGCGGCGCGGAGCGCCGCCGCGCTCCAGACGCACCTGCTCCATGGGGCCCAGACGGCGGATCCCCTCCACGGTGGTGCGTCCGGCCAGGGGCGCGCCGATGCCGATGATCTGTGCCCAGCCGGTCCAGTCGGGGGCGAGCGGCCCCGGCGCGGTGTCCACCAGCAGATTCAGCTGGGTGGCGAAGTAGACGACGTCCTCATGCTGCTCCACGTAGACGGGCTGGACCCCGGAGATGCCGGTGTGCAGGACCGTCGCGCCGTCAGGCTCCAGGACCACTCCCGCGACGTCGGCGTCACGGGCGGCGTGCTCCCACCGCACCGGCGCGGTCCCGAGCCCCGCGGGCTCCGGAGTGGCGGTGGAGAACATCCAGGCCTCGCCACAGTCCTCGGGGCGGGCCCGCAGCGCGGTGCTGCCGATGAGCAGCGCCGCAGGACGGTCGACGATCACCGCGGTGCCACTCTCCTGTGGAGTGAGTCCGGCCGCGCCGGCCATGCGCCGCACACGCGCAGGATCGCCGGCTCCGAGCATGCCGCAGACTCGGGTCGTCTCGGTCACAGACATCTCCTTGCGCGCCCGGTGCCCGGACGCCGACTCTTCGGGGACCTCGGATGCACGAGGATGGCAGAGGCCCGGGGCGTCGGCGAAGCACCGCGCCTCCGGCTTGGTACGATCCTAACGCTCGTGAACCCCTGCACCTGGAGGCGACCACACCGATGGATTCCGCGGCCGACCACGGACGGCACCCCGCCCCAGACGGTGCGGCACAGCCCGTGCCCTCGCCGACGCCTCCCCCGCCCTCCTTCCCCCGGAAGGTGGTGCGGAAGTCCCGGCAGATCGCCCGCAAGGCGGACCACAAGCGCCGCAACTGGCGCAAGGAGGTGCGCAAATCACGTCGCTGGGCCGAGGACTACCGGAAGTTCCTCCGCAAGGAGTTCCGGTGGGAGACCTCACCGGATATGCGTCGCCCTCAGTGGTGGGCCCAGGGTTTCCTCTCCCGTTCCGTGACCCTCTACGACCTCCCCAATGAGGACCAGCAGGACTACGTCACCGATGTCCAGCGATACACGCGCACCAAGCGGATGGTGCACCCCCACCTGCAGGAGATCCTTGACAACAAGTTCTCCTTCTTCCTGCTGATGAATCAGCTCGGGCTCGATTCCGACGTCGTGCCGCTGCTGGGCCTCTACTCCCGAGGAGAGGTCCACGTCTTCCCGAACGACGACCAGGTCCCCCTCCGGGAGTTCCTCGAGACCCGCCTGGAGGTCGGCCAGCGAGTCTTCGTCAAGCCCCTGCGGGGTGCGGAGGGGCGGTTCGTCGTCTCGGTCCGCCGCACCGCGGACGGCTGGAGGATGAACGGCCAGGATCGCAGCTTCGAGGACGTCGCCTCCTGGATCGAGGCTCGCCCCAAGCCGATGATCTTCGAAGCCGCCGTCCCGCAGGCCGAGTCCCAGGCCCAGCTCAATCCGCATTCCACCAACACACTGCGGGTGCTGACCATGCCGGACCTCACCCAGGGCAAAGAGCCGTTCATCGCCGTCGCGGTCCAGCGCATCGGCACCTCCCGCTCGGCCCATGTGGACAACTGGACCCAGGGCGGGCTCAGCGCGAAGATCGACATCGCCACGGGCACCCTCTCCCGCGCCGGGCAGCTTCCCGACGACCACACCCCGGTGTGGCACACCGTGCATCCGGACTCCGGGGCGCAGATCGAAGGCGCGACTGTCCCCTTTTGGGAGGAGACCAAGGCGCTGGTGCTCGAGGGCGCGAAGCGGCTGAACTTCATGGAGTACATCGGCTGGGACATCATCGTCAGCCCCACGGGCCCGGTCATCCTCGAGGCCAACGTCAACTCCGGGATGAACGTGCTGCAGGTCCACGGCCCGCTGTTGAAGGACGAGCGGGTGCGGCGCTACTTCGAGAAGCGCGGAGTGGTTCCCAAGAAGCGCAACTGAACCTCCCCCGCTGGCGACTCAGAGGGGCGGACCTCAGAGTGTGGTGGCCAGGTGGATCCTGCGCAGCCGGTCCAGGGCCGTGGGCAGCTCGGCGGCACGGATCCGGGTGCTCGCCCCATAGCCCATGAGCAGCTCCGCGCTCCAACCGGTGCCCGGCTCCTCCGGACGGTGCAGCACGACGACTCCGTCCAGCCCGTCGGGCACCGGCTGCTCCTCCTGCTGCTGGTCGGTGATGAGCAGCAGCGGCCCGGCCGCACCGACGGCCCGAGCGGCGCCCTCCCCTGCGGCACGGAGCAGCGCCTGATGCAGCCGCTCGGCCGTGGGACCGGCGGCCTCAGCCCGGCCTATGCGCACCACTGACCATCCGGACTCCGAGGCCCAGCCCTGCAGCGCCTCGCCGGCGGTGACGCCGTCGGCGACGATGACCCCGGCAGAGTCCCCGCCGATGACGGTGACCGTCGGAGTGAAACCCTCACCGAGGTCCAGCTGCCGAGCGAGGCCGTCCTCGAGGGCTCCCCGCCACCAGCCGCGCAGGGCCCTCTCCTCCTGAGAAGCCGACCCACCAGCCTGCGGCCCCTCGGGCAGCGCCTGGCGGGCCAGCTCTGCGGCGGTGGACATGATCTTCTCCGGCGCCCGAGAGAAGGCTCCCACCCGGGCGATGTCCGCCAGGACCTGCTCAGGGCTCTCGGGGGCCAACACCAGCGAGGCGCCGTACTGCCGGCGCGCCCACTCCAGGTGGTCGACGGCGGCCGGGAGCCAGTTCTCCCCCTGCAGCGCGGCCCAGTCGGCCTCACCGAGCAGGTGTTCCACGGTCCAGTCCACAGTACGCACGGGCGCGCTGGTCGGCACATCGGTGACGACCACCATGCGGAAGGCATAGGTGGCCTCACGGATGATCTCCACGGCCCGAGTCAGCGCGGCGTGCAGCGAGGCGCTGCGCCGTGTCATCACCGCCATCACGACCGGCAGCTCGTAGAAGGTCTGGGGGCGCAGGGTGCCCAGCGGAGCGAAGTCCATCGTGCTCGCCACGGTCAGCACCTTCTCACCGTGACGGCCGCGGGCCCAGGTCTCCAGGCTCGTGGACCAGGAGTCCGCGGAGGCGGCGCCGGCCGGCGCCTGACCGACGCGCGTGTCACTGGTCGGCGTCGAGCTGCTCGACGTGGAGGAGGTCTGCATCAGCGGGACTCCTGTCCTTCCCTGGGTGCATGGTGTGCGAGCGGGGCCTCCGCGGCGGTCCCGGGGGCCCTCGGCAGCTGGGAGGGCGTCATCACGCGACGGAAGCAGCTGGCCACCCGAGGCTCGGGGGCGACGTCGTCGCCGGCGCGGCCGCGCACCCAGGTGCCCGGGACATCGGCCCAGGCCAAGGCCCTGAGCACTCCTTCGGGGACCTCCTCCCCCACCACGAGCACCAGCCCGGGACGGTGAGTGCGCAGCAGCCGTCGCAGGCTGCCGTGGAGGTGGCTCTGCCAGGTCTGATCATCGGTCTGCAGCGCCGCGGCGGTGGGCAGCTGCACCGTGGGACCAGAGCCGTCGGGTCCACGACCGAGGCGGTCGGTCAGGTCCACGCGCAGCACAGAGCGGTCCCCGGAGGCCCGCAGGTGGGCGAGCGCCCGCTCCAGGACATCCTCCTCGGCCTGGGCGGCGACCAGCAGCGTAGGACCGGGCAGGGCCGGGACCTCCCCCGGCTCGGCGTCGACGGGGGTGCCGGGTGCCTCGACGCCGAGTTCTTCGAGCCGCCGGATGTGCATCTCCGGGCTGAACGCCAGGGCGAAGTCCTGCGCACGTGCGGACTGCTTCAGGAACTTCGCCGGGTCCGCGTAGTACTCGTCCACGGTGCGCTGGACCTCCCGCGGCGAGGCGTAGAGCGCGGCGTCGCCGAAGAGCTCCTCCATATAGGGCGGCATGATGGCCACGCAGCCGGCCGCCAGCGCCTCCATGGCCGCCCGGCCGAACGCCTCCTTGAGGTCCGGGTGGTGCATGTACACCCAGAAATCGATGCGTTCCAGGAAGTGCTCCGGCTCTTCGCCGCCGAACTCCACCACGTGCCAGCGGGAGGGCACGTAGCCCAGTTTGTGCTCGGCCACCTGCGCTCCGCCGAGGATCTCCACCTGATAGCGCGGCGAGTCCGGGTAGGCCTGCAGGATGTCCCGTCCGGTGGCCGGCCACTTTCCCGGCTGCGGACGGGAGTGCCGGCCGATCACCGGCCGATCCGCGATGAAGCCGGTGCGGCGACGGATCTCCCCGGAGATGCGGAAGATGTTGACCCAGTCCTTCTCCCGCAGCGGGACGCGGGTGGTCTGGTCCAGCACGGTCTGGCGCACCACCGGGCCGATGGGGGCCCACACCGGGGCGACGCCGAAGAGCCGGCGAACCCGCGCGTCGGTGGCCTCCACCGGGTAGTGCCAGGTGTCCGCGGCGTCGACCGCGGCATGGTTGACCACGATGATCACGTGGTCTGCGGTGATCCCCTCGCAGGCGGAGAGCGTGCTGTAGATCACCGTGGGGTGCCTGATGACCAGCACCTTGGCGTGGATCCGTTCCCGTGGGGAGGCGATGCGCACTCCGGGAAGGTCCAGGATGCGCTGGATGTGGGTGCTCCAGGGATTCGGGTAGTTGGTGATCGAGCCCGCGGCATGGACCAGTGCCGTGCTGATCCCGGCCTCCGCCTGGGCGCGGACCTCCTCGGCGATGCTGCTGGTGGTGCCGCCGGGCAGTCGGAAGTCGGAGAGGATGACGACGTCGACGTCGTACGTGTCAGCTGGCCCAGCCAGGACCGATGCCATGGCCGCCCTCAGTCCTGCTCGGGCGCCCGGGAAGCGTCCGGGGAGAAGGACTCTTGGAAGAGCCGACGGCGCAGCTGGGTCTGCGCAGCCTCCTGCTGCTCCAGCAGCCGGGCCAGGCGCTGCTCATTGCCGCCGTGGGCCTCGAGCTGCTCGCGCACACCTTCGATGACGTCCTCCGGGGAGATCTCCGGGCGAGGCTCACCGACGCGGCCTTCTTCGGACCGGGTCCGAGTGCGCAGCACCGCCCGGTGCAGCACCACGGCGCAGCCGGCGATCAGCCCCTGGGTAGCCAGCAGCAGGATGACCAGACCTGCGGTGTCATGGCCGAACAGCACCGCGAGGATCCCACACAGGGACACCACCGCCGCGGCGGCGCAGACCGCGAGCATCAGGCGCATCCGGCGCAGTCGCCGACCGATCATCGTCACCCGTCCCACTCCCCACGGTTCATTCTGCAAGACCACATCATTCATACCAGAGCCGGGCACCTGTGCGGCGTCGGCGCACCGGGCGACGGACACCCTCGCGGCACGCACCATACGGTCAGCGGATCACCAGCGATCACCCAGTCTCACCGCGCATCATGGCACCTGTGCCAGAACCTCGCGAGTACGACATCTCCCAGCATATGGCCTCCTTCGGGAGGCGGCCGCTGAGCACCGTGCTGCTCGAGCGCGAATGCCTGCGGCACGGCCTGGGCACCCTGCGCAGCGGCGGGCTGACCTTCACCGCCACGGACCCCGCGGGACGGAGCATGGTCTTCTCCCGCACCGGCTCGGTGCTGAACTCCAGCCCGGCCTCGTCCGTGGCACGGAACAAGCAGTCCACCCGGCTCCTCCTCGAGGAGGCCGGGGTGCCCGCGCCGCGTGGTCGACGCTTCGCCGGCGGCCAGTTCGACGCCGCCCGGGCCTTCGCCGAGCAGATCGGCTATCCGGTGGTCTGCAAACCGGTAGACGGCACCGAGGGCAAAGGCGTGGTCACCGGCATCCGCGACGCCGAGGAGCTGCGCTGGGCCTTCGACGCCTCCCTGGAGGCGGCACGTGGCGCCCGCGAGGCGCTTGTCGAGGAGCATGTGGAAGGGGAGGCCCACCGGATCATCGTCATCGCTGGTGAGGTGGTCTCCGCGCTGATCAGCCGCCGCGGCGCAGTGATCGGTGACGGCGAGCGCACGGTGGCCGAGCTGCTCGACGAGCGGCAGGCCCTGCGGGAGCGCAACCCGCACCTGATCGGCCGCCCCATCCCTCGTGGCGAGCCGCTGGATCGCCTGCTGGCTCGTCAGGGCACCGCACTGGACGCCGTGCCGGGCCCCGGGGCACGGGTGGAGTTCTCCTATGGCTCGAACACTCATCAGGGTGGCGAGCACGCCCAGGTGCTGCTGGACATGCACCCGTCCCTGCTCGAGGCGGCCCGCCGAGCCGTCGCGCTCATCCCGGGCCTGGACTCGGCCGGGGTGGACTTCATCATCGAGGACATCACCCGGCCCCTGCAGGAGCAGCGCGCCGCGATCTGCGAGATCAACTCAGTGCCGGCCATCGACTCCCACGAATACCCGGTCTACGGCCCGGCGCTGCCAGTGGCCGCCCAGCTGGTGGCACGGGCCGCTGCCCGGGCGGGCCTGCAGCTGACCCAGCCCGCTCCTGAGGCTGACTCTGCGACGCTGAGCGTAGAGATGACCGTCACAGGTCGCCTGCCGCACAAGGAGCATCCCCGCTGGTTCGCCGAGACAGCCCGGCAGATGAACCTGGTCGGCAGCTACCGCCGCGTGGACGACCGGGTGGTCCGCGCAGTGGTCTCCGGCCTGGCGGAGAACGTGGGGGTCTTCCTCTCGCGCGCCTACGACGGCTCGGAGCACTCTGCGGTGCACACCGTCGAGTCCCGGCCCTGCGTAGCACCAGAGACGGATCGCTTCAAAGTGTTTGACGCCGACCCCGCAGACTCCTGGGCTCCTCGCCGCTCGCCTGGATCGCTCGACCTGCCCGGTGACGTCGCCCACGAGCTGCTGCGCGGCCAGGAGCCGGACCTCTGGCTGGTCCATACCGCCCTGCTGGAGGCCGGACTGAGCACCCGGTCCCTGCCCGGCGGCTCGCTGGCGGCCGCCGCACGCGGCAGCCGGCCACGCGCAGATGAGGCGTCCGTCTCCTTCTCGTATGTGCGCTCCACGGGCAACAGCTTCGGCGGCGCGGCCATGACCCGAGATCGGGCGGCGCTGTGGCCGCTGCTGGAGGCTCGAGGAGTCCCCACTCCACTGTGGCGCCGTTTTCCGGTGGGCGCCCACCGAGCGATGACCGAGTTCGCCGACTCGTTGGGCTGGCCGGTGAGGATGGGCGCCCCGGGGCCGGGAGAGGACGTCGTCGTCGAGGACGCTGAGTCACTGGCGGTCTCCGCCCGGCAGGCGGGGGCCCGGAGCCGCCGCTCTGTGGTGATCTCCTCGCACCGGCCGGGCCGGCGGCTGGATCTGCTGATCGCCGGGCGCGAGGTCCTCGCCGCGATCGAGCACGGACCCGACGAGGCGCGCACTCCGATCCCGGTCGCGAAGATCTCCGCGGGACTGCGCGGACTGGCGGTGCGTGCACTCGCGGAGCTCCCCGGCATGGCGCTCGCCCAGGTGCACCTGGCGGTGACCGATGTGACGGCGCCGCTGGGGGATCAGCAGACTCTGCTGGTGGAAGGCATCACCTCAGCACGACAGCTGAACAGCTTCAGCGCGTCCGGCCTCCCGGGTGCGCTGGAGCTGGCCCGCGAACTGGTCCGCCGGGAGCTGACCCGGTCGGGCCTGCCTCCCGAGCCGAACGCCTCCTCCCCGGAGGGCGCCGAGCAGGTCCGGCAGCTGGAGCTGCTGGGTGTGCCCGATGCGGAGGCGACGACGCGGCGGATGGAAGCGCTGGCCCAGCGGATCGGATGCCGCCCGTCCCAGGTGCAGGCGGATGTGGCCCGCGCGACGTTGCGCGCCGAGATCTCGGGCACGCCCGCGGAGCTCGCCCTGCTCGCCACCGCGCTGCTCACGGCACGCACGGGCGCCCGCGCGGACGCCGCCCTCCTCAGCTGACGATGACCGAGCCCGACGGCGCCTGAGCGTAGCCCACACGTCACCGATGAACGCCGGTGACGCCGTCTTGTCCCTGAGCCGCGCTAGACTCTGCCTGGATCGACCTCGGTCATGCTCCCTGTCCGCCGCCTGTCGGCGTGCGGGGGGAGGTTTGTAGACTGTGGGGCAACTGTGGCTGGGCGCACGCGTCAGCTCCGGTCGCAGCGATCACGCACGCAGCAGTCGGAGGCTCCCCGCGCGGGACGCACCAGGGAGCACACCGTCACAGATGAGGCCGACCACGAGGAGTCCAGCAGCGATGACGGGAACGGTCACCGAACCCTCGAATGAGCGCACCCAGGAGCTGAAGCCGGTTCCGGATCTTCCCGCGCCGCCGCAGGGCGAGCAGCTGGACCCCCTGGTGGTGCAGCTCCTCGAGCAGCACCGCGCCCTGCTGCGCGAGCTGCAGTGGGCCTATAAGCAGCTCGACACCTTCCACCGGCTGGAGGTCGAGGGCGTGCTGAAGGATCTCTCCCGCAGCATCGACGAGAAGATGGCGGACCGCCAGCTCGCCAAGCAGGTGGAGAGGCTCTCCAAGGACGTCGAGAAGCTCACCCGGGACGTCAAGTACGTGAAGAGGAACACGCCTGAGCAGTCCGCCCGGATCACCCACTCCGCCCGGCGCGCCGTCAAGGTCGCCGCGACCGACCCCAGGCGCGCCGCCCGGGCCGCGGCGCGTCGTCTGCCCCGCCCGGTGAAGGATCGCCTCAAGCGGCTCTCCGGGGGCGCCGGCAGATGACGCCGGAGCCGAACACCCTCCAGTACCGCATCGCCCAGCTCGAACAGGGACTGGAGCTCTTCGAGGACCTCGGCACCGAGCTCACGGGCCACAAGGCCTCGCTCGAAGGCCTGCTGCAGGACACCCGATTCCGCCAGCTCTCTCCGCTGCGCGCGACCCCCTTCACCCACGGCGCGCTCAACGCCGAGCAGCTGCTGGAGGACGTCCGCCCCGCTGTGGAGGCCCTGCCGCCCGGGGAGATGGGCATCTCCCGCCCGCACAGTCAGCTGAGGATCGCCGTCGTCTGCGACAGCTTCTTCCACCAGTCCATGGACGGCCTGGTGGACCTGGTCCCGCTGAAGCCCAAGGACTGGCGCAACCAGCTCACCGAGGAGAACCGCCCGGACCTGCTGCTGGTCGCGGCCACCTGGAAGGGTGTGGACGGCAAGTCCTGGATCGGCAACGCCCGCCCCGACTCCTGGCGGCGTCGGCAGCTCACGGACGTGATCATGCGGACCTTCCGCGAGCACGGCATCCCGGTCGTCTATTACGGCAAGGAGGATCCGCCCAACTATGAGCTCTTCCTCTCCCTGGCCCAGGCCGCGGACCACATCCTCACCACCGCGGAGGAGATGGTCCCGCACTACGAGCGGGACTGCCCGGACGCGCAGAGCATCGGGGTGCTGCCCTTCGGGGTGAACCCGCTGGTCCACACGCCCATCGGTTCCCGGCCCGCCGCCAGCGACCTGATCCACTTCGCCGGCTCCTGGCTGCCGGAGAAGTACCCGCAGCGCACCACCTACGGCTCCTGGGCGCTCAACGGGGTCATCCAGTCCGGCTACCCGCTGGTGATCATCGACCGCCACTCGGCCTTCGAGCCCAGCCCCTATGACCGCCGCTACTCCTACCCGCGCGGCTACACCCCTTACATCGCGCCCGCGCAGCCGCGTGAGGACCTCATGGAGATGCAGCGGGTGACGGATGTCGCGGTGAACCTCAACTCGGTGGTCGCCTCCCAGTCGATGTTCGCCAACCGGGTCCTGGAGCTGCAGGCCTCCGGCACGATGGTGATCTCCACCTACAACCAGGGGGTGAACTCGTTCTACCCGCAGGTGCACATCGCCAACTCGGCCGACGACGTCGCCGCCATGTTGAACTCCATCACGCTGGAGGAGCTGCGCCGGGTCCAGGGCGACGGCATCCGCAAGGTCTTCCTGGACGATCACGCGATCAACCGGCTGGCCAGCATCGCCCGGGCCGCCGGCGCCACCCCGCCGCAGGACAGCGAGCGCATCCTGGCGGTGACGGACAGACCCACCGACGCCCTGGCCCGGGAGATGGCCGAGCAGACGCATTCCGCCGTGCCGCTGACCAGCTGGGACAGGCTGCACGAGCACGACGGCGACTACGACATCCTGCTGCCCGTGACCCCGTCCCGGCACTACACGCCTCGCTACGCCGCCGACCACGCCGCGGCCTTCACCTACCAGTCGGCCGCGGTCACCACCAAGCTGGCGGGCACCGCCGCAGAGACCGACGACGACGCCCACCGCCACCACACCGGCATCCGCCGGCTGGACCTCACCGCCTGGTGGCGTCCGGACCTGGACGGCGTGGACTCCGCGACGAGTCTGACTCTCCGCGCCCGCCAGGCCCGGGTGTACGCCGTGGACCATCTGAACCATCACCCGGCGGACCGCACCGTGACGATCTCGCCGAACACCGGGGAGCTCTCCGGTGTGGCCCAGGCGCTGAAGGACATCCAGGAGGACCTGGTGTTCTCCAATGCGGACCCTGCCCAGCTGGACCACTCCGCCCATGCTCCGCTGGCCCGGCGCATCCTCACTCCCCGCCGGCCGGCCCCTGACCGGTTCCGCGGCGACGACCTCGACTCCGCCGGCCGGGAGTTCCGTGCAGTGGCGGAGAAGTACGGCCTGCAGCTCTCGGTGGTGGTGCCGGTCTACAACAACGGCGATCACCTGCGGCACAAGGCCTTCGCCTCGCTGCGCCGCTCCACGATCTTCGACGTGATGCATGTGCTGCTGATCAACGACGGCTCCACGGATCCGGCCACCGCCGACACCGTGGAGGACCTGGCGCACACCTATCCGAACGTCTCGGCCTTCCACCACCCTGAGGGTGGCTCCGGCTCGGCGTCGCGGCCGCGCAACACCGGGCTGGCGCTGGCCTCCACCCCGTATGTGACCTATCTGGACCCGGACAACGAGGCCGTGGAGTCGGGGTACACCCGGCTCTACCAGGAGTTCGTGGAGCACCCGGAGGTCGACTTCGTGCTGGGGCACATGACCTTGTGGCGCAACGCCCCGACCAAGCGGCAGCAGAAGAACGTCAAGACGGTGAAGTTCCTCAACAGCCTGGCCAAAGGCATGGAGGAGGATGAGCACGGGAACCTGATCAGCCCGGACGATGTGCTCTCCCGCACCGCCTTCATGCCGTTCAGCATCCAGGCGATGATCGCCCGCACCTCGTGGCTGAAACGGCTGGGACTCACCCAGCCGGTGGGCGGCGTCGGGCAGGACTCCTACTTCTCCCAGCAGATGCTGCACTACGCGCGTCGGATCCGTCCGGTGCGCACCAAGGTGCACACCTACTACAGCGAAGTCAGCGACTCCACCGTCAATGCCGTCAGCGCCCGGCTCTTCCACCGCTACGTGCCGTTGGAGCGGGACCGTTCCGAGTGGCTGCGCTCGGTGGGCCTGCTGGACGAGTACCGCCGGACACGGCTGGAGGGCTTCCTGGTCAGCTGGTACCTGAAGAAGCTCGACGCCGTCCCGGCCGAGCAGTGGCAGGAGGCGGCTGAGACCCTGGCCTGGATCGTGGACCTCTACGGAGGCTACGACGGCGACCATCCGCGGATCCTGGACTTCTACCGATCGCTGCACGACGCACGGCCCGAGGCTGCCCAGGAGGATGCTCGATGACCCGCCCACCCGCCGGGGAGTTCTCCTCCCGCGTCGCCGAGCTCGACGCCGGTCTGGAGGCCCTGGAGTCGCTGATATCCGGAGGAGGGTCCCAGCGGGGGCTGCGCCGGACGCTGCTGCGTGAAGGGTCGCCCCACCTCTCCAGCCCCTTCATCCGGGACGCTCAGGACGTCGGCGAGCTGATCGATCGTCTGGCGCCCGTGCTTCAGGAGCTTCCCCCCGGCGAACCGGGGATCGCGAAGCCGCACACCGGGCTGCGCGTGGCGATCATCTGTGACGAGCCGCTGCATCGGAGCTTCACCGGGCTGGCTGACCTGATCTACCTGAGCCCCGAGTCCTGGCAGGAGCAGCTTGCCGAGTCGGGGCCCCCTGACCTGCTGCTGGTGACCCCGGTGGTCTCCGGGATCGACGGCGGCTGGTCCGGCGTCGAGCGGCTCTCCTCCGCCCCGCGGACCGCGCTGACCGGACGCATCATCCCGCACCTGCGCGCCCGGGGTGTCCCGGTGGTCTTCTGGGGCACCCAGGTGCCGCGCTTCTACCCGCACTGGCAGGGCATCGCCGAGCAGGCGGATCACATCCTCACCGCCACCGCGGAGCATCTCCCCCGGTACGCGCAGGACTGCCCGCGGGCGCAGTCGATCGGGCTGCTGACGATGGGGGTGAACCCGGTGCACCACTCCCCGATCGGCACCCGCCCGGCGGCCACAGACCTGATCCCGTTCTTCGGGACCTGGCACGAGCAGCTCTTCCCCCAACGACGCGAATACGCCGGCTGGCTGCTGGACGGGGTGCTCGAGTCCGGCCGGCCGCTGGCGCTGATGGACCGCCGCTCCCAGGATCCGGCCCGCACCGGCGAGACCGCCTGGCCCCCGCGCTGCACCCCGTACCTGACCACGACTCGTCCGCGGGACCTGGTGGCTCGGCTGCACCGGGCCACGGACCGTGCGATCGCGTTGAACTCCGCGGTCGGCTCGCAGACGATGTTCAGCGACCGGATCCTGGAGCTCGAGGCCTCCGGGACGATGGTGCTCTCCACCTACAACCAGGGCGTGAACTCCGAGCACCCGCATGTGCACATCGCCCAGTCTCCCCAGGACGTGGCCGCCGCCTTAGAGGTGCTCACCCACCGGGAGCTGCGCCGCACCCAGGCCGAAGGCATCCGGAAGGCCTTCCTGGACCACCATGCCGCGGACCGGCTGATGACGATCGCCGCGGCCGCCGGCGTCGGGACGCTGCCACGCTCTCCACGGCTGCTGGCCGTCACCGAGGAGCCCAGTGAGACGCTGCGCCGGGACCTCGCGGGGCAGAGCCTCGGCCCGGTGGAGCTGATCGACTGGGAGCAGCTCTCCCGCCGAGCCTCCGCCGGCATCGCAGAGGTGGACATGCTGCTGCCGGTGAGTCCGCGGCACCGCTACGCCCCCACCTACGCGGCCGACCACCTGGCCTCCTTCGCCCACCAGCGGGACTGTGTGACCACCAAGCTCGCCTCCCCGGGCGTCCCGACCGGAACCCTGGACGGCACGCGGCCCAGCACCACCGCCGACGCCGTCGCCCGGTCGGATCGGCACTCCCACCGGCACCGTGTGGGTGTCGAGGACCTCGCACTCAGCGCCTGGTGGCGCCCGGCAGCCGACCGGCTGGTCTCCGCCGAGCGGCTGGGGCAGGTGGCGCGCAGCGTGCAGGCCTACGCGATCGACGGATTCGGACATCACCCGGCGAGCACGCAGATCACCCTGCGGGACGCCGCTCCGGACCTCGACGACGACGTGGAGACCTTCGCCGCCGAGGTCCGCGAGACCGCCGAGACCCTCGGGCTGCGCCTGAGTGTGGTGATCCCGGTCTATGAGAACGGCGACCACCTGCGGCACAAGGCCTTCGCCTCGCTGCGCCGCTCCAGCCTCTTCGACCAGATGCACATCCTGCTTCTCGACGACGGCTCCAGTGACCAGGCGACGCTGCAGACCGTGGACGAGCTGGCCCGCGAGCACCCGCAGGTCAGCGCCTACCGCTTCGCCCAGGGCGGCTCCGGTTCTGCCTCACGCCCCAGGGACTTGGGGGTCCGACTGGCCGCCACCGAGCAGATCGCCTTCCTCGACCCGGACGATGAGATGGTCGAGGACGGGCTCGCCCGACTGGTGGCTGAGCTGGACGCTCATCCGGACGTGGACTTCGTGCTGGGCAACTTCACCCGTTGGTCCACCCGGCATCAGCGTCTGGACCACCACGCGGAGATCCAGGAGACCTTCGCGGATCATCTCGATGCGGCGGGCACTGTCGTGCTGCCGGCCAGCCCGCACGAGCTGTGGGGGTTCCGCTCGCTGCGCATCCACGCCGCGGTGGTGCGCACCGCCTGGCTGCAGTCGCTGGAGCCGGTCCAGCCGGTGGGCGCGGCCGGGCAGGACAACTTCCTGGCCCAGCAGATGATGCACCGGGCGCGCAGGATCCGCTCTGTGGACACCCCGGTGAACGCGTACTACAGCGAGGTCAGCGGGTCGATGGTGAACTCGGTGTCCCCCCGGTACTTCCGCAAGTATCTGCCGCTGGACCGTGCCCGCGCCCGCTGGCTGCGCGAGAACGACCTCCTGGAGACCTACCGCCGCACCCGGTTCGAGGGGTACACGGTCAACTGGTATCTGAAGAAGCTGCGCACTGTGCCCCGGGAGCAGTGGCTGGAGGCCGCCGAGACGATCGCCGAGATCCTCGCCTGCTACGGGGAGCACGAGTGGACCGACCCCGTGGTGGGGCAGTTCTTCTCCGGTCTGGAGACCGCCCGGGCGGGTCAGGGTGGGAACGGCGCCGATGGTTGAGCCGCCCGCACGTCGGGGGCCGGCTGAGCCGACCACCGACGCGAACCTCGCCTTCGTGCAGCGGCACCTGGCGCACCGGCATCTGCAGTTCACCCCGCTGGCCTCATGGCCGGGACACCGTGGTGCCTTGACACGTGAGGCCAAGCGCCGGGGCCTGACGGTGCGCGAGCAGGACAAGTCGATGTACTTCTTCCAGGCCGGCCGCTGCATCGGCGGCACGGTGGGGCTGATCAGCACCCTGGTCGGGTACTCCGCGGCCCGCACCACCCGCTCCAAGACCTTCACCAAGGATCTGCTGGCCCGCGCCGGGCTCCCGGTGCCCCGGGGCCGGCACTTCCCGGCCACCCGGCTGGAGACCGCGGTGAGCTGGTGGGCGGAGCAGACCACCGACGGCGGACTCGGCGAGGTCGTCGTCAAACCCGCCGACGGCAACGCGGGCCGGGGGGTCAGTGTGGAGGTCCGCACCGAGGATCAGCTGCGCAGCGCGTGGCAGCGTGCCCGCCGCGAGTCCAGCAGAAAGCAGGTGATCCTGGAGGAACAGGTGCGCGGGGTCGACACCCGGGTGTTCGTGGTCGGCGACCGCGCGGTCGCGGCGACGGTCCGGGTCCCCGCCCATGTGATCGGCGACGGCTCCCGCAGCGTGGCAAAGCTCGCCGAAGAGTACGAGCAGGCCCGCACCGTGCACAAGTACCTCTCCTCGCGCCCCACGTTTCTCGACGTGACGCTGATGGGCCGGCGCGGCATCGGACTGGACGACGTCCCCGCCACCAGTGAGGTGGTCTTCCTCAACGGGACGGCGAACGTCTCCCAGGGTGGGGTGACGGTCGACGTCACCGAGGAGATCCATCCCGAGCTGCTGGAGCTTGCAGTACGCGCGGTCTCGGCCTTCCCGGACCTGCGGTGCGCCGGCGTCGACCTGCTGGTCCCTGAGCTCGGCTCCCCGGAGGGCGCGACGGTGATCGAGCTGAACACCTCGGCGAATCTCTCCATCAATCAGGTACCCGGATACGGGACGCCGCGGGACGTGGCCGCGGCTCTGCTGGAGGAGATGCAGCGCGGCCGATGAGCGAAGGTCCAGGAATTGAGAAGGCCGGCGCCGGCCGAGCGAGCAGGCCCTGGGGCATCTAGACTGATGACGGCCGGGAGCAGGGGGTGCTCTCGGACGAGACCATACCGAGCACACATCACAGAACGTGGACTGGACGAACAAGGAGTCACCCGTGACAGCAGGGGCAGCGGCATCGGAGAGTGAAGCGACCACCTTCGAGGGCAGGACGGACATCACCGCCACGGACGACGGCGACGGCAGGGGGCCGATCGCCGTGGAGGAGCCGCTCCCTGACGTCGTCGACGCCCTGCTGGACCAGCAGCGTGCCCTCCTGCGTGAGCTGCAGTGGACCTATCAGCAGCTGGACACCTTCAACCGCAATGAGACCCAGCGGGTGCTGAAGAACCTGGCCTCGAAGATCGCCAGCTCACCTGCGGTCTCCACCGAGACCGTGGAGAAGGCCGAGGATTCGCTGCGCAAAGAGGTCCGCCAGGTCGGCAACTACGCCCAGCGCGTGCCCTCCGGGTTCCCCAAGCGGTTCCAACAGCTGGAGCGGCGCCTGGACGGTCTCGAGAAGCGCCTCTCCTCCATGGAGCAGCGGCTGAAGGCGCTGGAGGATCCCCTGACGAAGCTGTCCTCGACGATGACCCGCATCGACCGTTCTGTGGCTCGGATCTCCCGTGCCCAGGACGAGCGAGGGGCGGTCCAGCGCCGGGTGAAGACGGTCGTGCGGAACACCGTCCCCAGCCCGGTGGTGCGCCGGGTCCGCCAGGTGATCTCCCGGGCGGGTGCTGACCGTTGAGTCCCGCGCCGCACTCGGTCAGGTTCCGGCTTGAGCAGGTGCAGCAGCGCCTGGGCCAGTTCGAGGAGGTCAGCAGCGGCCACCAGCCGCGCCGCGCCCTGCTCGCACCGGAAGGGGCTGTCACCGCGGCGGCTTCGGCGCCGTTCGTGCATGACGCCCGGGATGCCCGGGAGCTCTTCGAACGCCTCCTCCCGTCCCTGCATCAGCTTCCCGCCGGGCAGATGGGGATCTCCCGGCCGCACACCGGGCTGCGCATCGCCATCATCTCGGACAAGTTCCTCTTCGAGTCCTTCGCCGGCCTGGCGGAGCTGATCCCGCTCACCCCACGGAACTGGGAGGAGCCGCTGGAGCAGGAGCAGCTGCCCGACATCCTCCTGGTGGCAGCGACCTGGCGGGGGCTCAATGAACGCTCCTGGCGGGGCCTGTCGAATCCGAGGTCGAACCGGCGACGGCTGACGGTCGAAGAGATCATGCCGGCCTACCGGCGCCGCGGCATCCCGGTGGTCTACTACGGCAAGGAGGACCCGCCGAACTACTCCTCCTTCGTGGGCCTCGCCCAGGCCGCCGACCACATCTTCACCACAGCCGCAGAGATGATCCCCGACTACCGCCGGGACTGCCCGCAGGCAGCCAGCATCGAGGTGCTGCCCTTCGCCGTCAACCCGCTGGTGCACACCCCGCTGGGGTCGCGCCCGGCAGTGAGCCCGATGATCCACTTCGCCGGTTCATGGCTGCCGGACAAGTACCCGCAGCGCAGCCGGTACGGCACCTGGGCGCTCAACGGCGCCGCGCTGTCTGACCGCCCGCTGGTGATCTTCGACCGCAACTCGGACCTGTTCCTGGGAGACCCGCGGTACTCGTTCCCCACCGGATACTCCCCGTATCTGGCGCCGGCGCGGGAACGTGAGGACCTGATGCTGCTCCAGCGCGGCACGGACATCGCGGTGAACCTGAACTCGGTGGTCGCCTCGCAGACGATGTTCGCCAACCGGGTCCTGGAGCTCCAGGCCACCGGCACGATGGTCATCTCCTCCTACAATCAGGGGGTCAACTCCTACTACCCGCAGGTGCACATCGCCAACTCCACGGCAGACGTCTCCGGCATGCTGGAGGCGCTCACCACCGAGGAGCTGCGTCGCATCCAGGGTGATGGGATCCGCAAGGTCTTCAGCGATGACCACGGGGTGAACCGCCTGGCGGCGATCTGCCGGGTGGCGGGGGTGCCGGAGCCGCAGGATCATGACGTGGTCCTGGCGGTGGCCGAGCATCCCACGCCCCAGCTGGTGCGGGATCTGCGGCATCAGACCCACTCCGCAGTGGACGTGGTCAGCTGGGAGCAGCTGCCCCAGCGGCATGGCACCTATGACATCCTGCTGCCGGTCTCCGCTTCCCGGCGGTACTCCCCCACTTATGTGGCTGACCATGCAGCCTCCTTCGCCTACAGCGCGGCCGCGGCGAGCCACAAGCTCGACGGCGACGCCGAGGCCGCGGACCCGCTGGCACACCGGCACCACCAGGGCGCCTCCGCGCTGCCTGACCTGTCGCTGTCGTCCTGGTGGAGGCCTGGGACGGAGCAGGTGAGCTCCCCGCAGGCCCTGCACCACCATGCGGAGCAGGCCGAGATCTACGCCATCGACCATCTGGGGCACCGGGCCGCGGCCGAGTCCGTGACCCTTCAGCCTCAGCAGGAGACCCCCGCCGAGACCGGCGGCATCGAGGCGCCGCTCTACACCGGGGACGATGTCGAGGCCAAGGCCGCGGAGTTCCGCGCGCTGGTGGAGGAGCTGGATCTCACGCTCGCGGTGGTGGTCCCGGTGTACAACAACGCCGATCACCTCCGGCACAAGGCGTTCCAGTCGCTGCGCCGGTCGCGGAACTTCCACCGGATGCACATCCTGCTGGTCAATGACGGCTCCACCGACATGCACACGGTGGACACCGTGGACGAGCTGGCTGCCTCCTGGCCGAACGTCTCTGCCTTCCATCACTCCCCCGGCGGCTCCGGATCCGCCTCCCGGCCCCGGAACACCGGCCTGGATCTGAGCTTCACCGAATTCGTGACCTATCTGGACCCAGATGATGAAGAGTACCGGGACGGGTACTCGGTCCTCATGGAGGCGCTGGAGGCCCGGCCGGACGCCGAGTTCGCCGTGGGTGACATGATCCGCTGGCGTTCCGGCCGGAAGCACATGCACTATGTGAACCACATGAACCGCCACATCGAGGAGCGCGACGGTCTGCTGCGCCCCGCGCACGACTCGCTGCGCCAGATGCGCTTCGTCCCCGTCTCCATCGAGGCGGTGGTGGCACGCACCGACTGGCTGAAGTCGCTGGGTCTGACCCAGCCGGTGGGCGCCACCGGCCAGGACACCTACTTCTTCCAGCAGATGCTGTACTACTCGACAGCGATCCTCACCATCTCCAAAGCGGTCTACACCTACTACGGCGCGGTGGACACCTCCATCGTCAACGTGGTCTCTCCGCGGTACTTCCGCAAGTACCTGATCCTGGAGGAGCACCGCACCCGGTGGCTCGAGGAGACGGGCCTGATGCAGGACTATCGGGACACGCGCCTGGAGCCGTTCTTCCGCTCCTGGTACCTGAACAAGCTGGAGAAGGTCCCCGCGGATCAGCGCCAGGAGGCCGACGACGTCGTCCGCGACCTTGCGGCGCTCTATGGCGACCACCAGTGGCAGGATCCGGCGATCCGCTGCTTCCTGCAGCTCGAGGAGGTCGCCCGATGAGCGTGGAGACACCCCGGAGCCCGGGTGCGGACATCACCGCCCGGCTTCACCAGCTCGAGTCAGCCGTGTCCCAGCTGGACCAGGTCCACGCCGGCAGACTCGACGCCGCGGAGTACCTGGCCGACGCCGCCCTGGCCGGGCCGCACCCCTCGACACCCTTCGCCCACGGCGGGGTCAACGCGCAGGACCTCGTGGAGGAGCTGAAGCCTGTGCTGTCCGCCCTGCCCGAGGGCGAGGCGGGAATCAGCCGTCCGCACACGGGGCTGCGCATCGCCCTGATCGCGGATCCGCAGCTGATCCAGATGCTCGAGGGAGCTGCACAGCTGCACCAACTGGCTCCCACCGCCTGGCGCGGGATGCTGACCGCCGGAGAGGACAAGCGTCCGGACCTGCTGCTGGTCACCCCGGTCCAAGAGGGCCGGAAGGGCAGCTGGAGGAACGCGGACATCCCGGGCACCTACCTGCGCCGTCGGATCACCGAAAAAATCATGCCCGCCTTCCGAGAGGCCGGCATCCCGGTGGTCTTCTGGGGGACCCAGGAGGCCCGCTTCTATGACGACTGGGTGGATGTCGCCCGCCAGGCGGACCATGTCCTGACCACCGGTGAGGAGCTGCTGGACCGGTACACCGCCGACTGCTCCCAGGCGCAGTCGGTCTCGCTGCTGCGGACCGGGGTCAACCCGCTGCGACATTCGCCGATCGGCACCCGACCGGCGGGCTCGGATCTGATCTCCTATGCCGGCACCTGGCATGCGAAGCTGTTCCCCCAGCGACGTCAGTACGCGACCGCCCTGCTGGAGGGAGTCATCCGTGCCGAGCGGCGCCTGCTGCTGGTGGATCCCCGCTCCCAGGCGGCCACCCGGGACGACCGTTTCGCCTACCCACGAGGCTTCACGCCCTACGTGGCTCCACAGATGGGAAGAAGACGCCTGCTGCGCCTGCAGAGGGCCTCGGACACGGCGGTGGCCCTGAACTCCACCGTGGACTCGCAGACCGCACTTTCGCAGACCGTGTTGGAGCTGCAGGCCTGCGGCACCGCGGTGCTCTCCACGTACAACCAGGGGGTGAACTCCGAGTATGCGCATGTCCACATCGCCCAGTCCGCAGGTGACGTCGCCGCGCATCTGGAGACCCTGACCCTGGAGGAGCTGCGCCGCACCCAGGCCGCCGGGCTCCGCCGCGTGTTCCTTAAGGACCATGTGGTGGACCGTCTGCACGAGCTGGCCAGGATCGCCGGCGTCGTCCCCCGTGGTCAGGCGCCGGTGCAGGATCTCCGGGTGCTGGCGGTCGCGGAGGAGCATTCAGAAGCGCTGCAGCGGCAGATGGCACAGCAGAGCATCGGCCCGGTGGAGCTCGTGGCCTGGGATGAGGCCGCCCTCTGGCGGCGCGACGTCGATGTGCTGCTTCCGATCTCCGCCGAGCGGCTCTACGGGCCGGAGTACGCGGCCGACCATGTGGCCGCCTTCGCTTACCAGTCCGCACCGGTGAC
The DNA here is from genome assembly GCF_013410745.1 of Nesterenkonia xinjiangensis. NCBI lineage: Bacteria > Bacillati > Actinomycetota > Actinomycetes > Micrococcales > Micrococcaceae > Nesterenkonia > Nesterenkonia xinjiangensis. The sequence goes on from NZ_JACCFY010000001.1 coordinate 453,064, forward strand.
CGCCAAGGTGGAGGGACCCGCCGAGGCCGCGGATCAACTGTCTCACCGGAGGATCGACGGCAGCTTCGTCCCACTGGAGCTGAGCGCGTGGTGGAGGCCCGAAGCCGCGCTGCTGACGAGCAGGGAGCGGCTGGGCATGGCACGCCGGGAGTTCCCCGTCTACGCGGTCGATCATGGCGAGCATGGCCGGACCGACGGTCCGCTCACTGCGGCGGCGGACGCCACAGGCGGCCCAGGTGCGGACGATGACGTCGAGGCGACGCAGCAGGTGATCCGCAGGACGGCGGAGGAGCTGGGGCTGAAGCTGAGCGTCGTCGTGCCGGTCTTCAACAACGGGGCGCATCTGCGGCACAAGGGCTTCGCCTCGCTGCGGCGATCCTCGATCTTCGAGCAGATGCATGTGCTGCTGATCGACGACGGCTCCACAGATCCGGTGACCAGGGCGACGGTGGACGAGCTGGCCGAGGAGCACCCCAATGTCTCGGCCTTTCGTTTCGCCTCCGGCGGTTCCGGCTCGGCCTCCCGCCCCCGGAACCTGGGGGTCCGACTGACCGCCACACCGTATGTGACCTACCTGGATCCTGATGACGAGATGGTCGAGGACGGCCTGGCCGCTCTGGTCACCGAGCTGGACGCCCATCCGGAGGTGGACCTGGTGATGGGCAACTTCCTGCGCTGGTCCACCCGGAAGCTGAGGATCAATCATCATCGGGAGCTCCAGGAGGCGTTCTCCGAGGTCCTCGATGATTCCGGCACGCTGCACCTGCCGGAGGACTCCCTGGCGCAGTGGGGCTTCCGCTCCCTGCGCATCCACTCGGCGGTGATCCGCACCGACTGGCTGAAGCCCTTGGATCTGCAGATGCCGCACGGCGCGGTCGGGCAGGACAACTACCTCTCCCAGCAGATCCTGCATCATGCCCGGCGGATCCGGACTCTCGATGTCGACGTCAACGCCTACTACTCCGAGGTCACCGGCTCGGCGGTGAACGCGATCTCGCCGACGTACTTCCGGAAGTATCTGCCCCTGGAGCAGGACCGTGTCGCCTGGCTGCGGGAGCAGGGGCTGCTGGAGGCGTATCGGCGGACCCGCCTGGAGGGGTATGTGACCAACTGGTACCTCAAGAAGCTCAGCTTCGTGGCGGCGGAGCAGTGGCGTGAGGCTGCGGAGCACATCGCCGAGATCCTCGCCCTGTACGAGGACGGCCCGTGGCTGAGTCCGGAGATCGAGGAGTTCCTGACCAGACTGCGCTCCGCCCTGGACGGCGCCTGACCTATCCTGCTGGACATCTGCGAGGAGACTCCGTTGACGATCACCCATCTGGCCCCGCATCGCCGCTTCATCGAGAACCATGTGGTGCCGCGCTACCGCGCCATGAACACCTGTGCCGTGTGGCCCGGCCACCGCGGGGGCATCATGCAGTGTGCCCGGGAACGGGGCATGGAGGTCATCGAGCATGGCAAGACGGCCATGTTCTTCCGGGATGGGCGGCTGATCGGCGGCCTGAACAGGTTCGCGCCCTCGCTGACCGGGGGCCTGGCGGAGCGGGTGTGCCTGTCCAAGACGTTGACGAAGGTCGCCCTGGGCCAGGCCGGCGCCCCTATCCCCCGGGGCGTGTTCCTGACGGTGAAGCAGCTCGACGCCGGGCTGGCGCATCTGCGCGGCGCCGAGGGCCGGGCGCTGGTCCTGAAGCCCTCTGATGGCAATGCCGGTCGTGGTGTCACCACGAACATCACCACGGAGGAGCAGCTGCGGGCGGCGTGGGCCGAGGCCCGCCGGGAGACCGCGAACGGGCGGCTGATCCTGGAGGATCATGTCGAGGGGGTCGACCTGCGCACCTATGTGGTCGACGGCGAGCTGATCGGAGCCGCTGTGCGGGTCCCCGCCCATGTGGTGGGCGACGGCACGGCCAGCGTCTCCACCCTGGTGGAGGAGCTGACGGCGATGCGCGCCTCCCACGCCTACCTGCGTTCCAAGAAACTCCAGGTGGACGGCCGCGTCCTGGCGGCTCAGGGGCTGGAGGCGGAGGCGAGTCCCGAGGAGGGTCAGGTGGTCCTGCTGAACTCCGAACCGTATCTGGGCACCGGCGGTATCAATGTGGACGTCACCGATGTCCTGCACGAGGATCTGCACCGGCTCTCCCTGGAGACTGCGGCCGCCATACCCGGGCTGCATGCCGTGGGACTGGATCTGATGGTCCCGGACGTGCAGAGCGGCGAGGGGGCCTTCATCACGGAGCTGAACTCGCGGGCGAACCTGTCCATGAACCAGTGGCCCGCCTACGGCCAGGAGCGGCCGGTGGTCAGCCGGCTCGTGGACGCCATGGAGCGGCTGGGAGCCGTTCAGGGAGTCTGAGTGTCCTCATCTTCCGGGGTGGGCTGCCCCCGCAGTGCCTCAACTTCGGTCTGGGCCTGCTTGAGCTTCTTCTTCAGGACGGCGTTCTCCTTCTGGAGCTCCGTCTTGCGGGCGTAAGTCTTGTCTCCGCGCTGGAACTCTGCCACAGGGATGTTGAGGTCGGGCGCGCGCCACTTCTTGCCGTTGACGTAGAACTTCACCAGCTGTGGTTCGCTGCGCTCAATGATGGCTCGGAAGAGGCCCTTCTGGGCACGGACCGCTTCGGGGACCTGCAGCATGAGCTGGATCATCCGGCGGGAGCCGTAGAGGCTGTAAGTGTCGAACGTGAAGTCGGACTCCACCAGGTGCGCCAGGCCCCAGTAGGCGGTCCGGTGCTCCCACTGGAAGATGTCGCTGATCAGATAGCCGTTGGGGACGCTGCGAAGCTGCGTGGAGTCGATGTACTCCTGGAACGCCTCGATGCCCGGCCGGAATGCTGAGCGGGGTTTCTTCGTCCTGCGCAGGGCCCGACCATGTTTGGTCAGGGTCGCCATGCGTTCGGCGCTGAAGTTGTGGTCCTCGGCGTGGTGCATCAGGTGCCCGTAGTGCCATTTGCCGATGCCGTTGACCTGGGATCTCAGGTGGATGGCGTCATGGGGAAGCTTGCGGTGGTAGACCCACGCCAACTTGCGCATGTGTGCTCGCGGGCTGGCCTCCTCCAGCACGGCGCGGAAGGCCTCCGGGGTGGCCTCCTCCTCGTCCAGGTGGAAGACGGTGTGGTCCAGTCCGTAACGTTCTGCGATGCGTCCGGCCAGCTGCCCGTCCCGGGAGAGCATCCGGGAGGTCGAGTCACCGGGCCGCTTCTCCTTGGAGTACGTGAAAGTCTTCAGGGTGTCGTAGTGGCCGCTGAACGCCGCCAGCGAGGTTCGGGTGTCTACGCCGGCGCTCATCGAGAGCAGGATCTGCCGGTCCTCATCCAGCAGGAGGTCCCGCTGGATCTCCAGCTGGGGAAGCATCCTCTCCACGGCCTCATCGACGGTCAGCGGGTCGTAGGGGCGAGGCCCGACACGGGTGATCTCCCCGGTGCCGACGGTGACCTCGGTGTTGGGCATCAGGAACCAGACGTCCGCGTACTCCGTGGAACGCCCAGGCATGTCGAAGGACTGGGTGTCCCCGATCCACTTCGCGATGCGACTCAGCGGGGCTCCGACGACCATCCCGACCAGGTTGACGTGCGAACCGAGTACTCGAGCGTCGGAGTCGTGGAACATAGCACGGGCGCCGGAGGCGTCGGTCTGCGCCTTCACGGTGCTGCCCTGACGATCCAGCACCACGTACTGGCCGAACATGTCCTCGAGGTCGTCCAGGAACGCCTGTCGGCTCTCGGCCAGGGAGGCCACCAGGGCACGCGCGATCTCTCCGACATCGGTGGTGCGGTGACCGGTATGAAGTACATGCCCACAGACGAGGACCTCGACGTCGCCGCGCCGCGCTACGGCCAGCCCGGAGCGGGGATCCCAATGAAAGGTTCCGCCGGCGAACTCCACGCGCTGCCAGTGTGAGACTGACGGCTGGACGCTCCGGTCCGACGTATAGAGATATCCCCTGCTGTACCGCAGGTGGCCGAAGTCGTCCTGTGGCTCGGTGAATTCAGTCAGACGAGGCTTGGCGTCGACGACGATGCCGTCCTTGACTTCAGCCGGTTCCGACACTGTCAGAGCGGCACGCTGCCGGGCGAACTGCTCGTCCACCCACTGCGGGCTCTGGTGCCTGCGAGCCTCCTGTTCCAGGTCCGACAGGGCCTCGGCCCTGTCTTTCTGCACGAAGACACGTGCGAGGCTGACGATCGCCGATCTGGTAGGCCCGAGCCGCAGCGATTCGGTGAGGTGTCGTTCGGCTTCCGTCCAACGGCCCTGGCGGACGAGATCGCGCCCGCGCTCGGTGTGATAGGTCGGATCGCCCTCTGTGGGCAGCTCGACCACCGGGACCTTGTCTTTCTCGACGATCCCGGCGATGAACTCATCCGCCAGGCCGTTCTCTCGCAGAACCTCCAGCACACGGCGCCCGGTGTAAGGGAAATCCAGATATGTCCCCTCGGGGTAGGCAGGTCGGATCAGCTCATCGATGAATCGCGTGTCCTCCTCCCGCCGTGGGTCGCTCAGGATCACCGGGGCCAACGCCGAAACGGGCTGCTGGCTGATCTCTTCGTGATAGAAGGGCTGATCACGGTGCTTGCGCGTGCGGATCAGCGGGTGGGAGGGGTTACGGGGTGAGGCGGCGATGATCTTCGCCCCGATCGCCCCGCCGTAGTAGACCGCTGCGTAGCCGCCCAGGGCCGCACCATAGGTGACGACCCGTTCGCGCCCCTCGGTCAGGGGCGCGACAGCCTCGACAAAGGCCTCAAGTGAGAGTTCCTGATACTGGGAAGAGGCAGCTCGACCCACGAAGACATAGTCGTAGCCGGCGCGTGCAGCGAGCCGGTGGCCGATCCCGCGTTCGGCCTCCCCTGAGTTGGCGCCGGCGAAGCCGATCAGCAGAACCCGATTCGGCTCCCTGCCAGGCCAGTACGTGATGCGGTACCCCGGTTGATCGGCGAGCACCGCCTTACCCTGCGTCTCGGGGGGGCGGAGGCTGGAATTCGGCCGGTGGTCTCGCTCGTCTTCGGTGGGCGTCATCGTTGCTCTCTCAGGTCCGTTCCCTCATGGTCAAGTCTCCTCACCGGTCTACCTCCGGCCGAGAAACCTGTCCGACGTGTACCTTCTCATGGACTGGTTCGCCCAGGATCAGCTTCCCTGCCGGGACTGCTCCGTTTCCTCCGTCCGGGCCGTGGCCATATCCCCAGAACCGAGCCGTGGTCTCTGTGCACCGGCGACTCAGGGCCAGACGCTCCTGCTCGTCGGTGAGCAGCGCCAGGGTCTGGCCCAGGTCCCGCTGCGGCGGGGAATCGCCGGGAGGGTCGAGGTGGAGCAGCCCGATCTTGTGCTTGGCCGCCCACCGTCCGCGGGCCAGCTGGTCATCGGTCGCGGTCGCGGTGTTGGGCACCCACAGCGTCGGCATGCCGACCTGATTCCATTCATGGAACGCGTTGTACCCGCAGGCCGACACCACAGCATCGAAGGCGCGGGCGAAGCGAGCCAAGGGATAAACCCGCAGCGTCTCGACATTGTCCTCCGACCCGCGGGATCTCTCCCGTGCGATCGGTGAGCGGGTGATCACCACGCGCCAGCCGGGCCGCTCCCGCTGGAACCAGTCGATGATCTCCTCCTGGAGACTCCTCGTGTCGTTAATGTTCCCCGCGCCGAGTGTCACCAATGCCACCTCGTCTTCTGCCGAGTACCCGAGAGCCGCCCTCGCCTCTTCTCGGGACAGGATCTGCGGGCCGGAGATCAAAGTGATGGGAGGAACACGGACGGCGTCGCTCTGACGGACGGTCGCTCCAGTGTCTTCGTCACCCGCAAGCTCCCCCGGTTCGATGATCTCGTCGAAATGCTGTGCCCTCTCCAGCACATCCTCACCGATGTCGGGAAGCCACATACCGCGCCGCATCCAGACACGACGCATTTCGCGTCCTTCCATGGCGGTCACCAGGCCCCGATACGGGTGCGTGCCGTCGAAGACCAGCGTGTCCGGCTCCACGGCGTCTAGCAGCAGGGAGAGCCTCCCATGGAGGTACCCCTCCCACGCGGTCCAGCTCATGTTGAGCGCTGAGGGCGAGGCAATATATTCGTAGGGCATGTCATAGCGCCCCACCACGGACACGCCGGTGGACAGCGAGGCGAACGTGACATCGACGTCCTCGGGCAAGCGGGCGGCAACGGCGAGCATCCGTGTCAGGTGCCCCATGCCCGACCCGTTGCTCGTCACGACGAGGACCCGACGGCGGCCCCCCATGTCTCTGGGAGTCTGTGCTGTCATGGATGCGCCTCAGAGTCTCTCGATGCCCTCAGCAGTGGTCGCTCCACGCGTGTCGAAGAGCAACTCCGCAGACGCAGCAATAGCTTCCAAGTCATAGACCGCATGCGGCTGCAGAACCACCACGATATCCGCCTCCCCCAAAGCCTCATCCAGATCCGGAACCCGCTGCAGCGACCCACCACCCACAAACCAGGTCTCCACATACGGATCATGAAAAGACACCAACGCCTTCTTCTCCCGCAGCACCTTCGCCACCGGCACCGCCGGAGACTCCCGCTGATCCGCAATATCCGGCTTATACGTCACCCCCAACAACAACACCTTCGACCCATTGAGCGGCTTACGCACCTCATTGAGCGCCTCACCGATCCGCGCAGCCACATACGTCGGCATCGAGTTGTTGATCTCCTGAGCCAACTCCACGAACCGGAACTGATACCCCAGAGTCTTACGCACCTGAAAGCTCAAATAATTCGGATCGATCGGAATGCAATGACCCCCCACGCCAGGACCAGGAGTGAACTTCTGGAACCCGAACGGCTTCGTCCCAGCCCCCCGGATCACCTCCCAGATATCAATGTCCAGATCATGACAAAACCGCGCCATCTCATTGACCAACGCAATGTTCACATGCCGATACGTGTTCTCCAGCAGCTTCGCCGTCTCCGCCTCCTTGGTGCCCGAGACCGGCACCACCTCCTCGACGAACCGGCCATAGAACCCCGACGCCACCCGCGTGGCCTCCGCAGAAAGCCCACCCACCAGCTTCGGAGTGTTCGTGATCCCATACCTCGTAGACCCAGGATCCACCCGCTCCGGCGAATAGGCCAACAGAAAGTCCTCACCATGGACCAGCCCTGAAGACTCCAGAATCGGCAGCACCACATCCTCAGTGGTCCCCGGATACGTCGTCGACTCCAGAATCACCGTGGTCCCCGGCACCAGATGCTCAGCAATCGTGCGCGCAGAAGCCTCCACCGCCCGCAGATCCGGACCACCCTCCTCACTGAGCGGAGTCGGCACACAGATCACAATCACCGAAGCCCCCGCCAGATCCCCCGGATCCACACTGGCCCGGAACCCCTGGGAGAGCATCACCGCGACATCCTCATCACTGAGGTCATCCACATGCGAGACACCAGCGTTGAGCTGATCCACCAACGACTCCGAGACATCAAAACCCACCGTGGGAATCCCCACCGCCACAGCCGCCTGAGCCAACGGAAGACCCACATACCCCTGCCCCACAATCACAGCAGGACGCTCGGCGCGACTGTCCAAGGTCACTGTGGTCTCCTGTCGATCGGCGGTGCTCCAGTCATACATGTTACCGGCGACCGGGCACATCGGAGGTCCCGTGTCAGCAGAGCAGGGTCACGGTGCCAGGACTGGCGAGGGCTCCTACGGAGCCCAGCAGCGCTCTGATCTCAGCGCGATCGAGGAGCAGACGGCCCGCGTCGCGCGACCCGTCCGCGAAGAAGGTCTCGGCGGCAGATTCGGCGCCGACCCGCAGCGCCTCGGTTCGGGCCATCACAGGGAGAGGGCGACCACGCGTTGGGGCGCCCCTCGCACCCAGGTCATCCAGTCTTCGGAGTGGCGCCTCGGCCGCGGATGATCATCTCCGTGACGTCCTCGAGGGACCCGGCCAGCGTGACCGCGTCACGGCTGAGGCGAGGGTTGAAGGTCAGCCCTTCCACCAAGGCTGTCAGGGGATGTTCCAGGTCCCTCCGCCCTCGTCCCAGGCTCACATTCACTGCTATCCAGCGCAGCTCGGGCACAGCTCGGCAGGCCTGCGCTGCAATGTCGGCGATCTGACGGGTCATCTCCGGAGACAGCTGCTCGACCAGGTCCGCGGCCCCGCACATCCACAGGATCCGCCGCGGGGTCGTGAACACAGTGATCCGATGCGCGGCCGTGCGTGACCTCTGGATCAGCCATGGCCCCAGTGCGGGGTCCAGGGCCGTGTCAAGCTCTTCGACGTCGCGAACCGTGGCAGCATGCGAGGACGCCCATTCCTTGAGCTGAGGAACCAGGACGCACGCGCCCGGATGGGCCGACATGAACTCCTCGATCTCTTGGCGCGAGTAGACCAAGCGTCCGGCCACCCGCGGCACCCCGGAGGCTCCCAGGAGCCGACGCGTGGTCCCGGACCGACCGATGAGCTGCCGAGGAGCAATGGTGTCACTGACGCCCAAGAAGTTCCTGGTGAACCAGGCGACCCCGCCCTCCGGGTCCTCGACGGCGAGGACGTCCTGGGAACAGGGCCGGATTCTCCAGCCCCACGATTCGAGCATGGAGCTGACCAGACGCGAGAGGCGCGTAGTCCGGTGACCCCCACTCCGGTCGCCCACATACAGCGACATATCAGAGTCGGCCCGGCGCGAAGCCGGAAGCTCAGCCTGGCCTGTGGGCTTCGGACGGGTTCCCGCCAGGCGGATCTTCCACGTCTGCTCAGCCACATCCCGAGGCGTGCCGTAAAGCGGATAGGTGGAGCCCAGAAGGTCGGGGGTGGAGTTGATCTCGATGACCCAAGGACGGCCGGTGCCCTTCTCGACGAGGATGTCGCTGCCGCTCCAGGTCAGGCCCGGCACAGCTGCGGCTGCGGCCACGGCCGCTTCCTTGACGGCGTCCTCGACGTCGTCGAGCCTCTCAGCCGGCTCACCGCCGCTGGACAGGCCCCCCACGTCCCGCACGACCTCGCGGCGCCCGGCCTCCAGCACGGCGTTCAGGGCGAGGCCTTGGCACGCGAGATGCCGCTCGGTGACCGCATCGAGGGGGATGTAGCGGTTGATCAGAGCGGGGTTCCGACGTCTCAGCGCGTTCTTGGCGGTGATCAGTTCACGGATGGTGCTCACTCCGTCGCCGGTCACATGGGGAAGGAGCCGCTGCACCACGGAGATGCATCTGTCCTGCGTCGCGAGCACACGGTACTCACGGTCTCCTTCAATGTGCTCCTCTGCGATCACCCCGCCGCCGACATCAACGCGGAGCGCCCGCTCGAAGGCTTCTGTGACCTCGTGCCTGCCACGCAGGTTCACCGAGACTCCCTTGCCACCCATACCCGCCAGCGGCTTCACCACGATGCCGCCGCCTACCTCGCGCTCGAACTCGAGCGCCTCGGCCACGGACGCGCACCGACGAGCCGCAGGGGCGGGGACACCAGCCCCCCTCAGAAACTCCTTGGTCAGCCACTTGTCGGCGGCGATCTTGCTGCCCACCCACGCCTGGTCGCAGATGTAGCCCCCGAGCAGGACCTGCCTGCCGTCGAGTTCAGCCACGGCAGTCTTGCGGCCGAACCAGGACACAGCGGCCCCCGCTGCCTCCGCAGCCCGGGCATTGAGGATGCTCCCCAGATTCCGCCGCTCTTCCACATGTTGGCGAAGCACCTCTGCGGTATCCGCGTCCTCATAGGTCTGAGGCGGGCCGTCGAATCGCGGCAGCCGGTCAGTGGGGAAGCGGTCCATGGAGCGAACCATACTAGAGAGTTCAGGCCGCGTGACTCATTCCCCTGCGGGGTTCGACCTCGGCCTTCATCGCCGTCTGCCCGGCTATCCCCGAGGCCAGGGCCTTCTCCACCGTCTCCGAGACATCGGCGGCGGAGGCCTGCACAGTTCCGGCGACCCGTCCTCGGGCGATGTCGGTCACGGTGTACCCAGTCCTGGCCCCTTGGGCGCGTGCGTCCTCATTCAACGCGGCGGCGAAATCCTCTGGCGCCACCACACCGTCGAAGGCCACGTGGAACTCCCTGCGACCGAGATCCGGCAGGCCGAGCTCCCAGCCAGGAAGGGCCGCTCTGAGCACCTCTCTCGCAAGAAGGGCAGCACGCTCCGGTTCCTGACGGTGCTGGACCTCCAGCCAGGGACGCTCCGAGACGTCCACGACGACAGGCGCCGCCTTCGGCGACTCAGGCACGACAACATCGACGCTCAACACCGCCAGCCCGGGCAATGCAGCGACCGCAGCGGCCACCGCCTGCGCCAGGGAAGCCGGTCGGCGATCCTGGGCGACAACCTCTGCTCGCCCGCTCCAAGGGCCGCCCGGGCAGTACAGGACGTCCAGGACCTCCCCGTCGAGTACCAAGACCCTCAGATAGTCGCCGCGGACCTCCTCCTCCACGAGGAAGCGATATCCAGGAGGCACGGTCATCTGGCCGTTCCTGTGGCCGGGCTTCCGCAGCTCGGTGATCCCGTAGGCCGCCTGCGTGCTGCCGGGACGCTTCTCCGGAGGGGTGAGCAGGCTGTCTACAGCAGCCTCGAACTGGAGCCGATCGTGGATGCCCCGAGTGACGTCGATCGTACTGTCACCCAAAGCAGGCTTCACCACCACTGGATAACCGATGGTGGCCGCATAGCGGGCCGCGGCGCCTCGACTGCGCCCCACAGAGAAGGTCGCGCCGCGGGGCTGCCGCACGCCTGCCCGTCCCAGCAGGCCACGACGCATCCGCAGGTCCTGGGTGAAGGTCACTCCGGACAGACTGGAGGTCTGCGGGATTCCGTGGGTGAAAGCCGCTCTCCCCCCGTCTCCCGGGGCAAGGACCTGCAGGACCTGACGGGGAAACAGCCGGGTGCTCAGGCCACAGGTCAGCGCAGCCTTGTGGACCTCGACGCCGTCGCGCATCCCGCGCGTCACGCTACCGCCCGGCACGACACCCGTGCGCTGGTCATGGGCGGCCGTATGACTCATTCGGTCTCCTCGTTCTCTCGGTCGCCCCGGAGATCACCTGGGGAATCGTCGTCATCGGCACGGGCCAGAGCCGACATCTCCTCTCGCTCCTGGGCGGAGAGCTCCTCGGCGCTCGGTCGAGGTCGAATCTCGAACCCCGTCCCCGTCGTCGTCGCGTCCCGGGTGGGGATCACCGTGGCATTGTATGACGTCGGTATGGCGCGTGCCGGTCCCACGATGCACGAGGCGACCAATGGCGTGACCCGCTCAGTAGGACCGCTGAGGACTGCCTCAAGCGTGCGGCTGTCGAGATTGCGGACCCAACCCTGCACCTTCGCCCGCTCAGCCAGCCGATGCATCCACTTCCGAAAACCCACATTCGTCACGCGCCCCCGCACCGTCAAGTGGACGGCCAGCTGGTCCTGGGGCTCCGAGACGCGCAACCCCTTCTGTTCGATCGTCAGGTCCATCAGCCGCTGGGCCACTGGCCGTCCCGTGCCGAACATCGGGTATTCGCAGTTGCCAATCGCAGCGTGGGCATTCAGCTCGATGATCGCCGCATCCTGCTCCGGCAGGGACCTCGAGGGGTCCTCCAGCAGAAAGTCGACCCCGCAGTACTGCATGCCCGGGACTGCCGCGACGGCCCTCTCACAGGCCTCCACGATGCTGGGGTGGAGAGTGTCGAAGACGTCGATGGAGTCGGCGCCCTGGGAGATGTTCGCCGTGTTCGACAGAATCACTTCACGGCCCTCTGGCAGCACTGAGGCGAGGGGAAGGCCGAGCTTCGCCAGCTGGAGCTCCATGGACCTGTCGATCTTGGCCGGACGAGTCCACAGGTGAGGATTGCTGCGGCGTGCGACATTGCGGTGGATCAGCAGCTCGGCGATGCTGCTGCGCCCATCTCCGACGACGGACGCCGGCTTCCTCTGAATGGCCGCCACCACCTCTCCGCCGACCACCAGGATTCGGTGGTCGCGGCCGTGGATGTGCTTCTCCACGATGAAGTCCTGGCCCCCGAATCTGCTGTCGGCCATGAAGGAGAAGGCGTCCTCAAGCTGCCCGGGAGTCTCGATGCCGGCGATGACACCGATGCCTCGGATGCCCATGCTCGGTTTGACCACGACGGGGAAACCGATGACCTCCACAAAGGCTCGGGCACTGTCGAAGTCGCCGTTGCGAAAAGTCCGCCCCTGGGGGGTCGGGACACCGGCGTCCTCGAGCATGAGCCGGGTCGCCTCCTTGTGCGTGCAGACGGAGAGTGCCACCGCACTGGAGATCGGGCTGCGACTCCACTTGAAGTTCACCGGCGGATGGTCACCGTCGAAGGCCACGAAAGCGCTCTTCGAGTACCGCGTGGTCGAGAGGCCGCGAGCGAGCGCCCGCTTCTCCAACAGGTACCCTTTGGTGCCGTTCGGACCGAGAGGACGGACGTCCTCCACATGCTCATATCTGGCAGGCAGGCGCCCTTCATTCCGGGGCTCGGGGAAAGGCGGCGCCTGCGCGAAACGGCGTACTTCGCTGACCAACGGACCATAGTCGATCCCAATCCCATGTCCGGGGAGCTTTCGGGGTGCCGTGGTCTGGACGATCTGCACCTCAGGGCAGTCCGCGGCTGGGCGCACAGGGGCCATCTGCAGCCGCTGATCCTTGAGGTCGAGCGCGCCCGGCGCCGCCGCAGGCTCCTCCTCGAGCACCTCGGCCTCAGAGCTGTCCTCGACTTCGTCATCCTCGTCTGCGGCCCAGGCGAGGCCGTTCTCCGTGGCGGATTCGTCGTCGTCCGTCCATCGGAGGCCCTCCTGAGTCTCCAGCTCCTCTTCCCCTTCAAGCTCCTCGAACTGGAGCCAGTGGTCCCGCCACCGGGCGAACGGCAGGTCCGAGTGGCGGAAGGCAGTGGTCTGGACCCCATGGACCACGGGAAGAGCCAGCGCAAGATGCTGGATCGCGGACTTCGTGATCCAGCCTGCCCCATCCATCCTGGAGAGCATCACCACCGCGTCCTCCGACTGGCGCAGCGCCGCCTGCGCGAGGTCGATGGCGGGGAGCAGCCCGCCGGACTGCGCCGGACGGACCGTCACGCCACGCAAGCCCCCGAGCTTCCGGAGACGCCCCAGGCTGTGCTGATCCCAGATGGACTCATCTCCCAGCACCGTCAGCTTCAAGGGGCCTCCGCCAGCGGCGTCGACGATCTCATCGGCGCGGCGTTGCAGCAGAGGAAGGTGGTCGCCGAACCTCGCCGGGACAGGCTGCTCCAGGATCACCTCAGCGGGCAGATGGCCACGCACCATGCTCCGCGTGACCTCCTCCACGAGCGTCGTGGCACGCTCGCGCTCCAGCTGCCCGCCGCATTCGACCCACAGCGGCAACTCGTCCTGCCCCACAGCCCGTGAACGACTCACCGTGGCCAGGATCTCGAGGCGGTCCAGCGTCTTCCCCACCGTCCGAGCGGCCTTCACCCGGAGGCGCTCGTGACGGCCTGCCTGCTGACGAAGGCTGCGGCGCAGCTCCTTCACCGAAGGACGCACCTTCACCAGGGACGGGAACACTGGAGCCGACTCCCGCACGTCGCCCAGAAGCTCATGCAGGGAGATCCCCGCAGCACAGGCGAAGAAATCGAGCAGCGCCACCTCCACGCCCAGGAGTGTGCCCCGGAAGGGCCGCTTCAGACCAGGATCGTGGGCCATCTCCGCCGCCAGGTCGAAGAACTCATCCATGATGCTTCGGACCTGCTCCAGGGCCTGAGCCGGCGAGCCGACCTGCAGTGACCTGCCATGGAGACGATCGAGCATGGCCTCCAAGAACGCCCAGGACTCCTCGGCGGAGTCTCCTGTCAGTGCGGCCCGTGGCTGCCCCTCGCCCACGCCCTCCACGGTGATCCCGGCACCATCTGTGGCGGTCACCGTCACAACATGGTTCGTCGTCACCTTCTGCTGCCCCGGGACCTTGTAGGAGAAGGCCCGAGCCCTGGTGATCTCCACGGCACCGGGCCGGAGAACAGGACCGGTCGTTCGGGTCGACAGCGGTTCTTCACGAAGTGATGTGGTCATACGAGGTAACTCGTCAGGCTTTCATTCAGGGTTGCGCCGGGAGTGGGAACAAGGCCGACCGGAGGTCGTCCTCGCTCAGATCCCCGAGGGACTGTCCGCGCCGCAGCACCAGCATGTCATGAGCGTGGATCGAGAAGATCCTACCACCGGCGCTCAGCACACTCTGGGTGAATGCCGGGCCCGCGGACGCAGCTCGCCGGGTCAAGCCGATGCGTCGAGCAGTCTCCGTGGCAAGCATGATCGTGCCCAACGCCGGCGTCACATCGAAGGTCCGCTGGAGCTTGGGCGACTTGACGCGTACGGCACCATCGTCCGCTTTCACGTGCCAGCTCGCCCTGCCCACCATGTCTGCGCCAGAGTGCTGCACGGCCTGCAGCAGATCCGTGACGTGCCAGGGGCCGTAATGGGCGGTCTCCTCGATCACCGTGACATAGCCCCCTGCCGCCTGGTCGATCCCGATGTTCAGGCGGTCAGCCAATGTGCTGCGCGGCGGGGCCGTCACAATCCGCACCGACACCTCCCAGTCGGCCGTCTCCTCGCGGGCCCGGTCCTCGAACAGCGGATCGATGACGAGCAGCGGCTCGATCCGCGGGTGCATCTGATGTGTCAGGTTCGCCAGGGTGTGCCCCAGATTCTCCGCACGGCGCGAGACGATCAGGGCGGTGACGAGCGGCTCCGCCTGGACGGGAAGCCCTAGGAAGTCCAGCAGGCGCGAGGCCTGAGCCGCAGGGCCCCGCGTGGCGATCCTGGACCGCCGGTCAGCGATCCGCTCTCCAGCGAGCCCCTCAGGCTCCCCCAGCTCCTCCAGCAGCGTTCCCCTGGGGTCGACCGTCGGCTCCAGAAGCAGCGCACGCCCGGCGCCGAACCTCCGCCGCACCAGGTCGTGGAGATCAGGCCGAGTGGTGACAACATGGGAGACGACGGCCGCCAGCTGCCCCTCCAGGTCCTGCGACGACGCGACGCGGAGCACCGTGGGGATCCCGTCAGCCTCGCAGACCATGAGCAGCTCCAGAACCTCGGCGGCGAGACCGTCCGCGCCATCGGCCCGCTCCAGCGAGGCTCCCAATGCCACTAGATCCAGACCCCGGTGACGTTCCTTCTCCAGGTGATCCTCTGTGAGACCGGAGAGATCGACGGCGGCGCCCACCCGCTCCGGCAACGGATCTGTCCCGAGGTGGGCGGCTCGCAAGTACGGGTACGGCGCAGGTGGGGCTGAGAGCTCATTCATGGCGGGCCTTCCGATTCACGGAGCTTCGAGGCGTGATCTCAGGTTCAGCACAGGTCAGACGGGGCCCGTATTCCTCCAACCACAGGGCGAGCAACGCCAGGCCGCGCAACAGATGCTGGGGCTTGGTCCGGGACAGCTCCTCCGCCCATCCCTGAGCAGTGGCGACCCGCATCGACGCCGAAAGGAGCTCTCCCGCTGGACTGCCCAAGATGAGCTCCCGCAGCCATGCCGCCGACTCCAGGCTCGAGATCCGCCGGATATGCTGGCGGCGTCCGGTGCGGTCGGCGGCCGTCGCCAGTCCGACAAGGCGGGAATCGGCCCGTTCAAGCAGGTGCGGGTACCAGAGACCCTCCTGCTTCGCCTCCGCAGGGACCCGTAGGGCCTGCGACACGACCTCTTCGGCCATGATGGGAGTCCGGGTGGGAGCACCAGAACCCAGGACTTTCACCGGCGCCAGGCTGATTCCGGGGAGAGTCCGGGTCAGGTACGCGGTCAGCGTCGCTCCGTTGGGATGGTGGGCCAGCGGACGCGCGACGCTCTCGAAGTCGCTGCGGGCACGCTCCCTGAGGTCCTCTCCGACGCCGGGTGCGAGGATGTCCTCGGTCGCGTCGAGATATCGCCCCAGGCGCGCGAACCGGGAAGCCACCACGGCCTGCGTCGAAGCGGCTCGCACGCCTACTCCGATGACTGCCGGTTCATCGGGGAAGCCCCCGCCGAGGAACACCCCGCCGCCGAGGCCATCGAGCACGACCCCTGCCCCGGCCCGTGTGGCGCTCTGCGCGATCGCCCGGGAGACCGGCATCAGCCACATGTGGAAGGACGCCATGTGGTGCACAGTGCGGGCATAGTCTCGGGCATCGCAGGGGAAGTCCTCCACTGCGGCGGGCACGATCCGGTGATCGACCCCCAGGATCTGGGCCGTCCGGGCAGCGACCAGCTCCTCCATCGAGGTGCCCGTGTCGGAGGACGTGGTCCACGCCGTGAGGCCGTCCGGCCGCACCTGCTGGGCCAACGCCGTGAGCAGGCGGGAGTCTCGTCCACCAGACAGCATGGGGCTCAAAGGGCCCGCGTCACCCGCCTGCCGCAGCTGCGTACGGAGGATCTCGAGGATCTCGTCGGTCAGGGTCCGAGGATCCAGGCCGCCCTCCGGCTCGATCTCTGTCCATTCCCACGTGCCACGTCGGATCACCGCCTCGTCCTGCTCGCGCACGGCAGACTCTCCGGGCTGCAGACGACGGATCTCTTGGAACGGTGTCCGGCCCGCCAGAGGCGCGCCGAAGGCCAGGATCTCGGCCCACGCGGTCCAATCCGGGGTCAATGACGATCCGGAGGGGCCCAGCAGTGCGTCAAGCCTGTCGGAGGCGAAGGGAACGCCCTCGTCATCCCCAGCCGGAGCTGTCGGGGGCCGTCCTACGCGGACGAAGACAGGAGCGACCGCGGACGACGTCGCGTGGACTGTCTGGGCGAAAGGTTCCTGGACTGGCACTGCTACGATCATAGCGCGCTGACGCGCCCCCGGCCGCGCCGGGGCACTATGCATCTGCGTCGGCGCTTCCGGACCCGAGCACCCTGATGTGAGGCAAAAACCACCCATGGACCATTCCGGCCAGGACGAGCCCACTCCGCAGAACCGCCGCTTCCTCGTGAGCCCCGCTATGATCCGCACCCAGTTGGCCACCCTTGTGCAGGACGCAGACGAGACACGACGACGGATCAGGTCCACGGTCCGGAAGAAGCAGCGCACCTGGGAGGACTACCGGAAGTTCCTGCGCAAGGAGTTTCGCTGGGAGGCGCCTTTGACCCACCGGCGTCCGCTGTGGTGGCGTCGCGGGTTCCTCTCCCGTTCGGTCACGGTCTACGAACTCGACAAGAACGACCCGTCCCTCTATGTCAACGACGTCCAGCGATACACACGCACCAAGCGCATGGTCCACCCGACCCTTCAGGAACTGCTGGACAACAAGTTCGCCTTCTTCCTCCTGATGCACCATCTCGGGCTCAAGACCGACGTCGTACCACTGCTGGGGCTCTATGTCCGCGGCGGCGTCAATCTGTTCCCCCATGATCGCCGGGTGCCGCTCCAGGTCTTCCTCCAGAGCCACATTGAGGTGGACCAGAAGGTCTTCGTCAAGCCGCTCCGCGGTGCGGAAGGCCGCCGTGTGCGAGCCATCACCCGGACATCATCGGGTTTCCGGATGAACGGGGAATCCACCACTGCAGCCGAGATCCGTCAGTGGATCCAGGACCAGAAACGACCCATGATCTTCGAACGCGGCATCGAACAGCATGAGGATCAGGCCGCGCTGAATCCTGAGGCGACCAACACGCTGAGAATCCTCACCATGCCCGATGTGGACCAGGCGAAAGACCCGTTCATCGCTGTGGCCGTTCAGCGGATCGGCACAGCCCGGTCCGGCCATGTGGACAATTGGACGCAGGGCGGGCTCAGCGCCAAGGTCGACATCGAAACCGGCCGGCTCAGCCGGGCAGGTCAGCTGCCCGATGGACGACGTCCGGCGTGGTTCAGCGAGCACCCGGACTCCGGCGCCCCCCTCGAGGGAAGCACCGTCCCCTTCTGGGAGGAGACCAAGGAGCTCGTGATGGACGCATCCCGTCGGCTGAGCTTCATGGAGTACATCGGCTGGGACATCATCATCAGCCCGTCCGGTCCGGTCATCCTGGAAGGCAACATCAACTCCGGGATGAACGTGCTCCAGGTACACGGTCCCCTGCTGGCCGATGAGCGGGTGCGCAGCTACTACCTCAAGCGCGGCGTCATCTGAGATCTGCTCGCCCAGGTCCTGTGGCGCTCAGCAGCGAGCACCGTCAGAGATGAGCCCGCCGCAGAGCCCTCAGGACCTCCGCCGCCTGCTCGCGGGGGAACTCCACCACCGCGCCGACGCGTGTCACGAGCCGCCCAGCGCCGGAAGCTCCGATCAACCGGGCATCGATTCCCCTCCAGTCAGCGTCAAGGGCCGCGCTATCCGCCACGCACTGCACGACCGGACCACCATCGGCGAGTCCTTCCCCGGCGGCTCGCGCGATCGCCAAAGGCCCGGCTCCCGACGTCCTGCCCGAGGAAGGACCGATGATCTGTGCTGTGCTCCACTCCGCCGTCTGCGCCTCGGTCAGAGCCCAGGACACCTCACCCTCGGTCACTTCGATCACCGCCCCGGATGGCTGGGCCGAGGCCCTCTGCGCGTGGTGGACCACACAGGACAGCTGTGCACCGCCCCATGCGAACTCGACGGCCGTCCGGCCGGCGGGCAGGTCCCCCCACCAACCACGCAGTCCCTGTCGGACTCCTTCGACCCGGGTGACGAGCTCCTGCGCTCGCTGGACCGCAGTCTCGACGATCTTCGCGGGTGCGCGAAAGGTCACGGCGATCCGCCGTACAGCGTCCAGGCAGGACTCCTCGTCCTCCGGTGCCAGGACCAGAGACGCGCCGTACTCCCGCTGGGCCCAGGTCAGATGTTCCCCCACCGTCTCCAGCCAGTTCTTCCCAGGTTGCAGACGATGCAGCGAATCCTCGGCCAAGCAATGCTCCACGACCCAGTCCACTTGGCCGAACGCCGGAGAGGCGGCGTCATCGGTGAAGACAACGGCGCGGAACCCGTAGGTGGCTTCACGGATGAGTTCCACCGCCTGGCACAGCCCTGCGTGGAGGTGCCTTGATCGGCGCGTGAGCACGATCATCACCACTGGGATCCGCTGGAACGCCCGAGGCTTGGGAGCCTCGCGCGGGGCGAAGGGCATCGTGCCTCGCACAGCCACCGGGGCGTCCCCGTACCGTGATCGCGTCCACTGCTCGAGCGTCTGTGTCCAAGGACCCGTCGTCCGGCCGATGATCGTGCTGGTCATGCCCACAGTGCGCTCTCCTCAAGAATCTTCACAGCGACATCTTCCTGGGTGGTCTCTGCGTCCACGGCGCTCACTCCGCTCATCCGCACGGCGAGCTGGACGTCCAGCGGCGCACCGTCGTCGGGCCGCACCCAATGGTGTTCTATCGCCCGGCCCTCGAGAGCCTCCATGACCGGCTCCGGAACTTCGCCGGACACGGTGACGACACGTCTGGCCTCGGCGCTGCCAAGCAGCAGCCCCAGGCGACGGACGACGTACCGCCGTCGTGCGGCATCGCCGGCCTCCTCGGGAATGTTGAAGGACGCCGCACTGGGAACGTGGATCTCCCCCTCGTCCAGAGCGACTTCTGCGGGGTGATCGCTGAACATGGCCACCACCACAGGGGCTCCGGATCGGCGCAGATGCTGCGCGATCCCTCGCGAGAGCTTCAGATCAGCGGTGGAGAGGCACAGGACGACGGTCGGCACCGCAGCACACGGCCGACGCGACAGATCTCGGGGCTCAGCGGCGGGTGCCGCCGGGAGTTCGACTCCCAGCTTGTGGAGGCGACGAAGGTGCATGTCGGGGCTGAAACCTCGGGCGAACTCCTGAGCGCGGCGTGACTGCTTCAGGTACTTCTCCGGAGACCGCCAGTGATCGTCCACGAGCTTCAGGACCTCGGAAGGCTCCGCATACAACGCTGCGTCGCCGAAGAGCTCCTTCATGTAAGGAGGCAGGATCGCCACGCACCCCGCCGCGAGTGCCTCCATCGCGGCACGCCCGAACGCCTCCCTGAGGTCTGGATGATGCATGTAGACCCAGAAGTCGATACGCCGCAGGAAGTTGAAGGGTTCCTCGCCCCCGAAAGGGATCACGGTCCAGCGCCCCGGGATCCACCCGATCTTCCGCCGGGCGATCTTGGCTCCGCCCAGGATCTGGACGTCATAGCCTTCCGAGTTCGGGTAGGCCGCGAGGATGTCTTCCTTCGTGTCGGGCCATTTGCCCGGCTGTGGCCGAGAGTGTCGCCCGATCACCGGCTTCGAGCTGACGAAGCCCTCACGAGTCGTCGACCCGGCAGGCATCTGGAAGATGTTGACCCAGTCCGTCTCAAGCAGTGGGACTGCCTGTGTCTGCTGCAGGACAGTGCCCCGGACGACCGGGCCGATGGGAGCCCAGATCGGGTCCCTGCAGAACAGGGACCGGACCCGACGGTCTGTGGCCTCCACATCGTAGTGCTGAGTGCCGCCGCCGTCGATCGCAGCGTGGTTGACGACCACGACCACCTCATCCGCGGTGACGTGGTCGAAGGTGGACGGCGTGGACCAGATGACAGTGGGGTGCCGGATGACCAGCACCTTCGCGTGGAGGCGGTCCCGCGGCGTGGCCACGTGGACTCCGGGCAGGTCTAGGATCCTCCGGATGTGGGTGCTCCACGGGATCGGGTATCCCGTCACGGA
Source organism: Nesterenkonia xinjiangensis (assembly GCF_013410745.1). Classification (NCBI taxonomy): domain Bacteria; kingdom Bacillati; phylum Actinomycetota; class Actinomycetes; order Micrococcales; family Micrococcaceae; genus Nesterenkonia; species Nesterenkonia xinjiangensis. The sequence goes on from NZ_JACCFY010000001.1 coordinate 473,542, forward strand.
CCCGGCGGCATGCATCACAGCCGTGGAGAGACCAGCTTGGGACTGGGCCCGCACTTCCTCGGCGATGCTGCTGGTCGTCCCGCCGGGGAGCCGGAAGTCTGAGATCTGGACGACGTCGTACTCGGCGCGAGTCTCCATGGTCAGCGGGCACCGTCCCGGACACCGTCGGGGTCCTCCCAGGTCATCGTGACACAGGGAATCGAGGAGAAGGCGTCGTGGTACCTGCCGCGACGGACCTGATCGAGGGCCATGTCCTGCAGTCGACGCGCTTCGCGGAGGTTGCCTTGCAAGGCGTCGAAGGACGCCTCGGACTCCCCACGGACCTGGTGAAGCTCCTCGGTGATCAGAGCGAGGGCTTCACGGAGCTCCGCCGTGCTGGCTGCTCCGCGTCCGGAGTGTCGGCGCACGATCGTCTTGAGGTCAACGCGGGTCCGCTTGCCCTGGGCCTTCAGCTCAGCCATGTGCTGCTCGGCCAGCTCCTGGATCAGCCCGCGCGTGCGCTCGTGCTCAGCCTCCAGACTGGCCAGCCTCCCTGACAATGACCCGGTGGGCTCCGCCGCCTGAGATGTGCGCCCAGAGACCTGACCCTCCGCCCCCGGCGCGGCCTCGGCGGCGTCGTCGCCCAGCGTGACGATGCTGTTCTCGGCGTCGAGGTGGACCACCTTGGGCTTGTGCTCGGCGATCTCGGAGTCGGTGCCCATCTGGTAGGAGAGGATGATCACCAGGTCTCCAGGGGCCACGAGGTGTGCGGCGGCGCCGTTGATGCCGATCACCCCAGAGCCGCGCTCCCCGGCGATCGTGTAGGTCTCCAAGCGGGCGCCGTTGGTGACGTCGACGACGTGCACCTGCTCGCCCTCGAGGATGCCCGCCGCATCGAGGAGATCCTGGTCGACAGTGATGGAACCGACGTAGTGGAGGTCAGCCTGAGTCACCGTGGCTCGATGGATTTTGCCGCCCATGACGGTTCTCAGCATGCGGTGCTCGCTTTCGACATCGGTCCGCTCGGTTCAGGGTGCTGCGGGCGCGCGACACGCCTTCACCAGAATACTAGAGAGTACGGGAACGCCTTGGGTCCCACCGGATGTTCCAGTGGGACCCAAGGCGTTCGTGCAGTGGAGTGAGCGTTCAACTGCGGACGGTCGGCGCGTTGGAGTATTCAGCGTCCTTGGTCAGCTCGGCCACCAGCTTCTTGCGGCGCACCGCGTAGACCTCTTCGAGGCGAGCCTGGCGACGGGCCCGGCGGCGCTTGGTGGGCCAGGTGATGATCAGCGTGAGGATCGCCAGGATCGCGACCAGCCCGACCACGGCGATGCCCGCATCCATCCAGAACTGCTCCGGGTAGAGACGGATCAGCGTGGACTCCGGGCTGAACGTCCACGTTCCGTCGGCGAAGAAGACGCGGTGGAAGGCTTCGAAGAACTGCTGCCAGCTCAGAATCGCGACGACGGCGGCCGCGGCGATCAGCCCCAGGGTCACCCAGGCGCCGGCGAAGAAGCCGCGGGCCACTCCCCCCGGACGCCAACGCCGCAGCAGCAGAGCGAAGATGAGGACGAGCAGCAGCAGGACCAGCCCACCGCCCATGGCTGCCAGCATGACCACCTTGACATCGGTCATGTGGCTGACCTCTGCGTCGGTGAACAGCGCTTCCCCACCGGGGGCCAGCTCCGCCAGGTAGCGGGAGCCCGCAGCGTTGAAGAGGTAGTCCATGCCGTAGGAGCCGTAGAGCAGCCGGTCGGCGAGGTCGAAGCCGAAGGTGTCCTCCGGGAAGCCCGGCCTGTTGTAGGCGACCCAGAGGAACGCCGGAGAGGCCACCAGGCGGATCGCCGCCACGGTGACCAGCAACGGCACGAAGATCGCGATGAGGACCTGCAGGAAGCGGGAGACTCCGCGCTTGTCCCGAGAGACCTCCTCATCGAGGTCGGCATCGGTGATGGCCTCACCGGAGTCGGTGCGAGAGACAGGGCCCGCCACGGCGGCTGGTTCGTAAGGTCGGTAAGGTTCTTCCTCCTGGACGGCAGGAGCAGCCGAGGCTGCCGCTGGGGAGGTCTCCTTCGGGGAGCTCGCCGCAGAGATCGTCTCCGGGGAGTCAGCAGCGGCAGGGGAACCCGCCACCGGGGAGGCCGCCGTCGTCTTCGGCAGCGCGGTCGTGTCGGAGGTGGTGCCAGCTGCGGTGCTGGCGGTGGTGTCCGCAGCGGCGTCGTCGCCCGTGGCTGCGGCGCCGGCGGGCGCCGCCGTCCCCACTGCGGCGATGTCGCCAAGCGGGCGGGTCTCGTCCTGGGAGGGGCGCGGCACCGCTGTGGTGGCGTCCCCGTCTGCCGGGTCAGGGGTCACGGGCGGCGCCACGCCGCCCTGATCCTGAGGGGCCTCACCGGAGGTCTCCTGTGCCGAGGCCTCCTCGGCCTCCAGGTGATCCTCCGGGAAGTCCGGCTCGTCCTCAGCGAACTCACCGTAGTTGAGCCCCGACTCGAAGTCATTGCTGGCCCTGGCGGTCTCCTCGTTCTCGGACCGCTTCGAATTCGCGCTCATGTTCGCCTCTCCACGCAGTGCTTTCCACTCTCGAGAGTACGGTCTCCCCGAGACAATTCCATGGAGACCTGCCGCAGAGTGTCGGAACACCGGGCCTACCGGGCCGGTATAGCCCTGTCAGGCCGTTAACTCGTGGGCGCCGGCGTCGTACCGGCCCAGATCGCCGGTGACACCTGCACGGTGGGCGCGCCCGCCCAGCACCAGGGTGTACACCCAGTAGGCGGCCAGCACGACCGCGCCGATGAGGATCTTCAACCACGGGGGCAGCCCACTGGGCGTCACGAAGCCCTCCACGATCCCGGAGACCAGCAGCACGATCACCAGCCCGACGGCCACAGTGATCAGCCGCCGCCCCTCATAGGCCAAGGAGGTCAAGCGCCGCTGCTGTCCCGGCGCCACCCAGGCCCAGAAGATCCTCAGCCCGGCAGCCCCGGCGATGAAGATCGCCGTGATTTCCATCAGCCCGTGCGGCAGGATGTTCAGCCAGAAGACGTCGGCCGCACCCTGCTCAGCCATGATCCCTGCAGCGATGCCTATGCTCTGGGCATTGACAAACAGGATGAACGGCACCCAGACCCCAGACACTCCGAAGGCCACCTCCTGGGCAGCGATCCACGCGTTGTTCGTCCACACCTGAGCCGCGAACGAGGAGTTCGGGTGCTCGGAGTAGTACTCCACAAACAGGGACTCCGCGAGCTCCTGGCGCTCAGCCTCCGGCATGAGCAGATCAAGCTGCGGATGGTGAGAGGTCCAGACCCCGTAGCCGACCGCCACGGCGATGAACGCCGCGCCCAGGATCAGGGTCAGCCAGCGGATCCGATAGAACGCCGCCGGCAGCGATTGCGCGAAGAAGTAGGCGATACCTTCGAAGACGTTGCCTCCGGAGCCTGTCAGCTGGGTGCGGGCCCGGCCCAGCCGGGCGGAGAGGCCCGCTGCGAGCGAGCCGCCGGGCTCCACAGCCTGGACCATGGACAGATGCGTGGAGGTGCGCTCATAGAGCCGCAGCAGCTCATCAGCCTCCCCCGCACTCAGGCGGCGGCGGTCGGAGAGCACCGCCAGGCGGTCCCACTCCGACTGATGCACGGCGACGAAGGCATCGATGTCCACAGCATCGAGACTATCGGACCACCACAACTCCTCGTCAGCGGGGCCCGACTTCCACCCTCGTCTCGGGAAACATGACGTCCAGAACAGCGCCGGCCGCATCTCGCGGCGTTCCGGCCCAGGGAAAGTGGTGTCCCTGGATCTGCGGACTCGCGTTGATCTCGATGACGTTCATCTCGCCGCTGTGCCGCTCGACAGCCACGTCGAACCCAGCGCATCTCAACCCTGGCACAGCCTGCACACTGCGGGACACGAGCTCCCGGACCTGTCCCTTCAGCTCATCCGTGACATCGACGGCATCGCCGCCAGTGGCCAAGTTGGCTGATTCGCGGATCTGCACGTCCTCTCCTGATGCCGGAACGCTGTCCAGGGTGCGACCCTGGGAGACCAGGAATCCGCGGGCGACTCCATCCAACGAAATCTTCTTATGGGCGATGCTCCGATCGGCGTTCTTCCGCTCCACGAGTTCAGCGATCGTTGAGACGCCGTCACCCTGCACGTTGGCCGGTCGACGGCAGGTGATGGCGATGACGTCACCATCGACGACGAAAACTCGGTGGTCCCGCCCGGAGACCTGCTTCTCCACCAGGACGCTCTGGTGCCGGGCGGCCAGATCCCGGAACACCTGAGCAAGGGCCCCGCATCTCTGACACCCATGTGGACATCATTTCCCTGGCGGGCGTCCACAGGCTTGATCACCACCGGCGCGATCGACCGGGCCCAAGCCCATGCCCGGTCAGCGTCTCCGACATCAAAGACACAGTTCTCCGGACATCCGACCCCTGCGTTGCGCAAGAGCCGACTGAGGACGTCCTTCTGCGACACGCACCGTCGCGCCAGGCTGGAGTTCAACCCTGAATTACCTGCGTACCACCGATGCTCCGTGGCGCCGTGGCGCAGGTAGATGCTCTTTCTGTCTGGCTTGCCGAAAACCTCGATGCCACGTGCGATCGCCGACGCCACCATCACCACGTTGTTCCAGGCCGACGGGTTGAAACCCTGCTGCTCCATGATGTGTTGCGCAGCTTGATAGTCGGGTGAAGCCACGATCAGCCTCCTGATGTCATCGACAAACCTGGCACGAGACCGTGCATAGACTCTGCGACAGGGACCGGACGAACTTCTGATCCGACATTGACGCTAGGCACCCGACCTGATGGCTGCCTTTATGGCAGGTGGAAGCACCCTGCCCGAGCCGAAGAAGAGTGAACGGCGAAGATCGCTTCAGTACAGTGGACCCATGCGCACCGTGATCACCGGCGAGGCCGTCCAGCTTGAGCTTCCCGCGGCCTCCGTGGTGGTGCGTGGCACGTCGCTGCTGATCGATCTCGCCCTGTACGTGCTGATCTACATCGGCATCCAGCTGCTCTTCGGCTACTACTCGGGCCAGATCCTCCAGACCATGGACCCCGCCATGTACGCGGCCTTCAGCCTCAGCACCCTGGTCTTGTGCTTCGTGATCCTGCCCATCGTCATCGAGACGCTCTCCCGGGGGCGCTCGCTGGGCCGGCTCATCATGGGGGTCCGCATCGTCCGCGACGACGGCGGCACCGTCCGCATGCGCCACGCCCTGATCCGCGGCCTGGTCGGCTTTCCGGAGATCTTCATCACCCTGGGGGTGCTGCCGCTGTTCTGCGGCATGCTCAACGCCCGCGGCAAACGGCTGGGCGACATGGCCGCCGGCACCTACGGGATCCTGGTCCGCCAGCCGAAGGTCAGGCCGATGATGCTGCCGGTGCCGCAGCACCTGACCTCCTGGACCCAGATCGCGGACCTGGGCCGAATCCCCGACCGTCTCGCGCTGCGCCTCTCCCGGCTGCTGCGCCGGATGGAGACAACCGGCCGAGGCGACAACATCGCCGTGCTGCACCGCACCGCCGAACAGCTCGCTGAAGAGCTGCGTCCGCATATCTCCCCTCCTCCGCCACCGGCGACCTCCCTGGAGTTCCTCACCGCCGTGATGGCCGAGCGGCGCAACCGCGAGTACCGCCGGATGCGCCGACAGCAGGACCGCACCGCAGAGCTCGGACGGCGGCTGCACACCCTGCCCTACTCCTGAGTGACCTGACGGCGGAAAGGTTTGCCCACCACGGTGCTCCACCACTCATCCTTCTCGATCCAGTCACCACGAAGCCGATCTCTGCTGAGGGCTTGCCAGCATCATCGGTCAAGCTCCCAGACCTGGCGGGATGGGTTCCAGTGAGCCCCATCGGCGCTGCGATCCAGCACCGGCTCTGCAAAGCCCAGATAGCGGGCGAAGAGCTCTGCGAAGCGCTCAGGAGTCGTCGAGTGAAGCCGTTGTTTGCGCCGCCAGATCTCCCATTTCCTCTGCGCCAGCTCCGGCATTGTCACTGACAGGGGATGAAGGGACTGAAGCACGACCTGCCGGTGGTGCGCGACGACGTCGATGGCGGCCCGCTGCTCGGAATAGTCGATGTACCGTGAACTCGTCAGCGCGACGACGTCGACGAAATCCCGCCAGCGGGTGTTCTGCTCGCCCCGATCGAGAGCCGTGACGATCTTCTCCGCAAGCACCATATGATCTGGGTACCCCCGCAGCCGCAGTGTCCCGCCCAGCAGAAGCGGAATCGTCGCGTCGGTGGGCGCGGGCCAGATGGGATCGCCGAAGTTCACATCGACGTGCAACGGTATGCGTGCCTGGGCCAGGCGTGCGAGGACTTTGACGCGAACGCCGGTGTACTCAGCGTGATCCCGGATCGCTTCACTCGTCAGGGAGCCGGACTCGAAGGAAAGCCCATCGTCTGCGGGCCTGGCGATGACGGCACGAATGCGCTCTTCGACTTCAGTGACGTTGTTCGGGAATCCTGCTGTGGCGAGGTCGATGTCCCGAGTAGGGCGGCGTGCGGCGAAAGCGGCCATCAGCACGCCGCCCTTGAGCACGAAGTCCGAGGCCAGGTCCGAGGCGGCAAGTCGGACGAGAAATCCTTCGAGCCCGTACAAGGTGAAGTACTCGGCCGGATCACGGCCGTCTCGACGTGCGAGGTTTCGAAGATCGTTGTACACCTGCCCTTCGCGGGTGTCCCGAGTGGGCCCCGGCGTCACAGCAGCACCTCGAGCGCAAGACGCAGCTGCGCGTGAGCCTTGGGGAAATGCGCGCTCACCGACAGCAGCGCTGCCGGAGAAGAGCTGCTGCGGCGCAACCACCGCCGAAGCGCTTCGTAGGCCACGTCACTGCCTTCACGATGCCTGAGGCGGAAGCAATCGACGATCGTACGCTCGGCGGAGTAGATGCCGACGGTCACACCACCGGTGATCTCTGTGGTTTCTCGACCGAGGGAGAAAGTTTTCGCGTCGAAGCTATGCCAGATCACATGGTCGAATCCCGCAGGCTGACGAGTACCGCGAGGGATGGCTATGTCACTGCCGAAGGGAATCGAGTCAGTCAGATCATGATGAGTCAGCGCGCTGGTGAGGCACATGGCGGCCTCCGGTCGCACCGTTGCCACCGCGGCCAAGGAGGCGAAGAACGGGTCGATTGAGTCCGGCCGCAGATAGACGCCGCGGCCGATCCGCTCGATCTCCCCTGCTGCGATGAGGTCGTACACCTGATCCTTGCGCAGGCCCGTTGCTCGTGCCTGTTCGAGAGTGAACACTGGTGCCAGGTCGATCACGGCCATCGCACCCTCCTAACTGTTTACACATATAGCGTATCTGTTGACGGTTAGGAAAAGAAGCTGGAGCACTCCGCTGCGACTCGGCCGTCGGTTGCACACGCTTCCGCACTGCTGAGCGACCTGACTCCTGAGTGACCTGAGGTGACGCCACCGGGGCCTTGCGTCAGCGCCCCGCGATAGGCTGTGATTCATGCCCAGTGCGCCCCAGACGAACGTCATCTCCCCCGACGTCCTCGAGATCCTGCGCTGTCCTGTCACGGCTTCCGCGCTGCGCCAGGACGGCGACTTCCTGGTCTCCGTCAGCGATGACACCATCCGCTATCCCATCGAGCACGGCGTGCCGCGGCTGCTGGCCGACGCCGCCTCCCGCGACACTCCCGAGGAGACCCCCACCCCATGAGCTTCGACCACAAGATCGCCGACATCTCCCTGCATGAGGCCGGCCGGCACCAGATCCGCCTCGCCGAACACGAGATGCCCGGCCTGATGGCGCTGCGCGAGGAGTACGGCGAGTCCCAGCCGCTGGCCGGGGCCCGCATCGCCGGCTCCCTGCACATGACCGTGCAGACCGCCGTGCTGATCGAGACCCTCACCGCACTGGGCGCCGAGGTCCGCTGGGCCTCCTGCAACATCTTCTCCACCCAGGACGAGGCCGCGGCCGCCGTCGTCGTCGGCACCGGCACGCCGGAGGACCCGCAGGGCGTGCCGGTCTTCGCCTGGAAGAACGAGACGCTGGAGGAGTACTGGTGGACCGCCTCGCAGATCTTCGCCTGGCCCGGCGTGGATGAGGACCCCACCAAGGGCGCCAACATCATCCTCGACGACGGCGGCGACGCCACCATGCTGGTCCACAAGGGCGTGGAGTTCGAGGCCGCCGGTGCCGTCCCCTCGGCAGGTGAAGAGGACCCGGAGGAGTACCGCATCGTCCTGGAGACCCTTCGCAAGTCCCTGGGCGAGAACCCGCAGCGGTGGACCGGAGTGGCACAGAACCTGCTCGGCGTCACCGAGGAGACCACCACCGGTGTAAACCGGCTCTACCAGCTGGCCCGCGAGGACTCGCTGCTGTTCCCAGCGATCAACGTCAACGACTCGGTCACCAAGTCCAAGTTCGACAACAAGTACGGCATCCGCCACTCGCTGCCCGACGGCATCATGCGCGCCACCGATGTGCTCATCGGTGGCAAGGTCGCCGTCGTGTGCGGCTACGGCGACGTCGGCAAGGGTGCTGCGGAGGCGCTGCGCGGGCAGGGTGCGCGCGTGATCATCACCGAGATCGACCCCATCATCGCCCTGCAGGCCGCGATGGACGGGTACCAGGTGGCCACCTTGGACGAGGTCATCGACCAGGGCGACATCTTCATCACCACTACCGGCGGTAAGGACATCATCTCCGCCGCGGACATGCAGAAGATGAAGAACAAGGCCATCGTGGGCAATGTGGGCCACTTCGACAACGAGATCGACATCGCTGGCCTGGCCGCGATCCCCGGCGTGGAAAAGATCGAGATCAAGCCCCAGGTCCACGAGTGGGTGTTCCCCGACAGCAAGGGGAAATCCATCATCGTGCTCTCAGAGGGTCGCCTGCTGAACCTGGGCAACGCCACCGGCCACCCCAGCTTCGTGATGAGCGCGAGCTTCGCCAACCAGGTGATCGCCCAGATCGAGATCTTCGCGAAGTCCCACAAGACCCACGCCGGCGAGGACGTGTACCAGAACGCGGTGTACACGCTGCCGAAGGTCCTCGATGAGAAGGTCGCCAGGCTGCACCTGCCGGCCCTGGGCGTGAAGCTCACCGAACTGAGCAAGGACCAGGCCGACTATCTCGGCCTCGATGTCGCCGGCCCGTACAAGCCGGAGCACTACCGCTACTGAGCCACACTCAGGCCCACGGCACAGGGCCCGTTCCGAGCACACCATCAGGGTGATCGGGACGGGCCCTGTGCCGTCTGCAGGAGCGGCGCCCAGCACCCCAGCGCTGCAGACAGCTGTTTCCTTCTGCGTCGCAAACCCGCCAGGATTGGGTCGACGAACATGCCCACACAAAGAGCTGCCCCCGCGGTTCATAGGAGAACCACGGAGGCGGCTCCCGATGGGTCACAAGACCTCCTACATCGGTCAGGCCCGGACTCTGCTCCGACGGATCAGCGCCAGGCCCAGTGACAGGGCTGCTGCCGCAGCTGCAGCCATCAGGACAAAGCCAGAGGCACCTGTGGAAGCTAGATAGTCGCCTCCGGTGCCGTCTTCGGTGCCGTCTTCGGTACCGTCTTCGGTCACACCGTCTTCAGAACCGTCCTCGGTGCCATCCTCAGTCACACCGTCCTCGGTGCCGTCCTCAGTCACACCGTCTTCGGTGCCGTCCTCGGTGCCCTCCTCGGTACCCTCCTCGGTGCCACCGTCCTCGGTGCCATCCTCAGTCACACCGTCCTCGGTGCCGTCTTCGGTGCCCTCTTCGGTACCGTCCTCAGTCACACCGTCCTCAGTCACACCGTCCTCAGTCACACCGTCTTCAGTACCGTCCTCGGTGCCATCTTCGGTGCCACCGTCTTCGGTGCCATCCTCGGTACCGTCCTCGGTGCCATCCTCGGTGCCGTCCTCGGTGCCATCCTCGGTGCCATCCTCAGTCACACCGTCTTCGGTGCCATCCTCGGTGCCGTCCTCGGTGCCATCCTCGGTGCCATCCTCAGTCACACCGTCTTCAGTGCCATCCTCGGTGCCGTCCTCGGTGCCATCCTCGGTGCCATCCTCAGTCACACCGTCTTCAGTGCCATCCTCGGTGCCATCCTCAGTCACACCGTCCTCAGTCACACCGTCTTCAGTACCGTCCTCGGTGCCATCTTCGGTGCCACCGTCTTCGGTGCCATCCTCGGTACCGTCCTCGGTACCGTCCTCGGTGCCATCCTCGGTGCCGTCCTCGGTGCCGTCCTCGGTGCCACCGTCTTCAGTGCCATCCTCAGTCACACCGTCTTCAGTGCCATCCTCGGTGCCGTCCTCGGTGCCATCCTCGGTGCCATCCTCAGTCACACCGTCTTCAGTACCGTCCTCGGTGCCATCTTCGGTGCCACCGTCTTCGGTGCCATCCTCGGTACCGTCCTCGGTACCGTCCTCGGTGCCATCCTCGGTGCCGTCCTCGGTGCCGTCCTCGGTGCCGTCCTCGGTGCCACCGTCTTCAGTGCCATCCTCAGTCACACCGTCTTCAGTACCGTCTTCGGTGCCGTCTTCGGTGCCGTCTTCGGTACCGTCCTCGGTGCCACCGTCCTCGGTGCCATCCTCAGTCACACCGTCTTCAGTACCGTCTTCGGTGCCGTCTTCGGTGCCGTCTTCGGTGCCCTCTTCGGTGCCATCCTCGGTACCCTCCTCGGTGCCACCGTCCTCGGTGCCATCCTCAGTCACACCGTCTTCAGTACCGTCCTCGGTGCCATCTTCGGTCACACCGTCTTCGGTGCCCTCTTCGGTACCGTCCTCGGTACCGTCCTCGGTGCCATCCTCAGTCACACCGTCTTCGGTGCCACCGTCTTCGGTCACACCGTCTTCGGTGCCACCGTCTTCAGTGCCACCGTCTTCAGTGCCATCCTCAGTGCCATCCTCGGTGCCATCCTCAGTCACACCGTCTTCGGTGCCGTCTTCGGTGCCGTCTTCGGTGCCGTCCTCGGTGCCGTCCTCGGTCTCCACCGGAAGTTCATGCACATCATCGTCTGTCACCGGGTCGCCCTCACTCGGTGGGACGCCCTCCACACTCACGTGGTTGTCGATGAATCCGGTGTCCGCATCTGTATCCGTCGCCGTGTATGTCGCCCACGCGTTCACTGACTCGCCAGGCGCCAGCACGTGGGCCTCCCCCGGCCACTCGCCGTACTCGATCTCAGAGATCCCCTCCAGAGCATCGGTCAGCTGGATATCGCGCAGCGTCAGCACACCGGTGTTGGTGACGGTGAACTCATAACGGACATCGTCTCCCGCGTAACCAGGATCGCCCTCCACGAACAGTCCGTCTTTCTCGACCGAGATCCCGGCGCACTGTTTGTCGATCTGACCGATGAGGGCATTGCGCAGACGTGCGAAGTCCACCTCGAGGTAGTCATCCCCGAACTGTGGGCCCGTCACCTGCGGCATGTGCTCATGGAACAGCCCGTACTCGGAATGCGTCAGGTTGTCGACGACGCCGACTCCGATGACGCGAGACCCGGCCTCCTTGACCTGATTGGCGCTCCGGACGGCCGCGTCGATCGTGGCCTGATCAGTGGCGTTGCCGAGCCCTCTGGGCGGCACTCCCCGCTGGGTCGGGTTGCCGTCAGTGACGAACAGAACCGCGTCGTAGGACTCGCTGGAGCCGCTCAGCTCTTGGAACGCCCGGTCCCAGTTGGTGCCTCCTTGCATGGTGGCGGGCCGTTGTATACCGGTCACATGCTGGTCGATAGTCTCCAGCCCGGCACCTGACGTGGCGGTCAGCTCCAGCGGAAGGTTCGACGCCTGGGAGGTGGCCGGTGCGTAGGACGCCCAGTTGTGGAATGCCAGCCGGACCGGGTACTCCTCGAGTGACTGGGCGAACTCCACCAGGCCTGAACGCAACGTGGTGAGCTGCTGGTCATTGATGGAGTTCGACAGGTCGATGCTGACTGCCACGTCCAGCTCACACTGATCTGCCAGGGCAGGATTCGGAGCAGGTGTCACAGTGGATTGGACGGCGGAAGCCGGCGTCGCCACGGTCAGCGTCGCGCCGAATGCGAGGGACAGTGCTCCGGCGAGGGCTTCCACCCTGCGTGCGGTCCCACGTGACTTCGGCGGGGCGCTGGCCTGTCCTCCAGGACCTGGCCACGACGGCGAGTGATTCTTCGGGTTCACATCATCTCCTAGGTATGGGTGTCGAACGGGTGTTTACGGCTCATCGAGCCGAAGCACCAGGCGTGCAGCCTGGTGTGTTCAAGTGATGCAGCAGCGCGCCATGGAGCACGGAGAATGACCTCTCTGCCAGATCCTCGAGCCCTGCGCCCGAGACGGTCCCCGTCGTCCCGCTGTGCGCCAGCTGATTCCTCAGGGATACGAGCTCCGCGGCCCATGTCGATCTCCCCTGCGGAAGCAGCACGTCCTGGTTCTGCACCTCTGGACAGGAGCGGAACCGTTCTGCCGCCTCCGCCAGATCCGTCAGCTTGTGCCTCATGGGCGTGTCCTTGCGCTGGCGGGGGCTCTTCCCGGTGCTCGCCGCCCAGAGCGATTCGAGTGTCGAGAGCAGCAGGACCAGTCGCCCCTCGGGACTCATTCCTCCGCTGCGGAGCACATCGCCGATGAGCCGCCGCGTGGCGGGTCTCGTCCTGCGGAACATGAACCATGCGGGGACAAGATGAAGAAACTCCGGCATCACGTGTGCTGAGGTCGACGGCGGCGACCAGACACCGCCGGCAGACGAGGGATCGCCGCCGGGTACCGTTCCATTCGCTGCTGAGGCCTCCCCTGACTGCTGGGCATTCTGCCGACGTCGAGTCTCCGACTTTCCGCGCTCGTGCGGAGTTCCGCCCACGAGCAGCGCCAGTTCGTACAGCAGCTGGCCCACAGCCCGCGCGGAGGCATGACTCATCGACCTTGGTGCCGTGAGAGAGACCGAGATCTCGAAGAACGGGGACAACACCGCACTCGACTGCGGTGGATGCACAGTGATGGTGACCGTCCGGTCACGTCTGGGCGCCGCATCTGCAGCGCCGTCGGAGACGGTGACGGTCCCAGATGACCATGGCGTGAGAGTCGCGGAATCGGCGGATGGCCCGTGTGCGAGGAACCTGATGCTGGTGGGGTCCAGGGCCGTGAACATCGAGGGCCTGGTGACTGAACGGCTCGCTGGATCGACCGGCGGATGCGGTCACCTGGGTGTCCGCATCCGCCGAAAGCATCAGCGACGCTTCGTCAGGAATCCCCAGACAAAGGAGAACACCAGGGCGCCGATCACGGCGATGCCCAAGGAACCCCACGACCAGGGGTCACTGAGCACATCCCCGACACCCTTGCCGCCGAACAGGCCGAACAGGATCCCTCCGACGATGGCGCCGACGATCCCGAGCAGCATGGCGCCGATCCAGCCGCCGCCCTGCTTCCCGGGGAGGATGAGACGTGCCAGGGCGCCGGCGATCAGGCCGACGACGATCCAACCGATGATGGTCATGAACAATGCCAACTTTCTTCAGGTGAGAGGTGATGATCAACGGGCCGCGGCGTGTTCGCCGCCGGTCCGCACTGTCTCCGCATCATGTGATGGGAAGGGGACGGTGGCTGTGGAGGATGAGCGGGTGCGCAGCACCGGGTCGAGCACTACGGTGACCGATCCGAGGCGGGCCTCCAGGGACCGCGACAGATCACCGCAGACGTCGATCGTCAGGCGACGGAGCGCCTCTTGGAGGTCACCGCGCTCATCGACCTCCGCGACAAGCAGAACCTCCGGTCGGCGGGCCCGTCCGCCGATGTGCGCGCTGACGCCGACCACGTCGGGAATCTCCTCGGCCGCCTCTTCCACAGCGGAGGTGAGCACCTTGGACGGCAGAACAGTCACCCCGGTCCGTCCGTCCTGCTGCAGCTGAAAGTCAGGGCGCCGAGCCGGGCGGGGGAATCCGCGGACCAGCCAGGTCAGGACAAGGACTGCCACCAGGATGCTCAGCCCCAGAACCAGGGCGGGAAGCCATGTCAGGCCTGCCACCGCCTCGTCGAGCGTCTGATCCGTACCGGCGAGCTCGATGCCCTCAGGCAGCTGACGCTGCCACTGATCGGCCAGCCCGGTGCCCAGCAGCACCAGCAGTCCTCCGGCCACCACCGAGACCAGCCCGATGCCTGCCAGCCATGTGCGGTTTCGAGCATGCGAACGGGCGATCATGAGGTACCTCCGCTCCGCACGTGGACGCGCACCCGGTGCTGTCCTCGGGGGTGCAGGGCCAGAACTCTGCGGTCGATCCGCTCCTGGATCTCCCGGCGGGTCTCCACCAGGTCCGCCGCGACCGAACGTGCGTCCACCGAGATGCGGCGGCCCGTACAACGAGCTCCTACGCTGGTCACTCCGTCGGTGCGCCTCGCCTCACCCTCCGCCAGACGTCCCAGACCTCGCGAGGTCACGAAGCACGTGAGGTCCCCGACGTGGTCAGCAGATGTCCCAGAGGACGGGGCGATTCCGTGGACGACCGGTCGGCCCGGCCAGATCGCGGCACAGAGAACCAGGACCCCAACCAGCAGGAGCAATGCTCCGAGCGTCAGGACGACGGGGGATCCCCAGCTGAGTGTGCCAGCGGTCTCCAACGGCGGCACGCTCTCCCCTGCCAGCAGCAGCGCCGAGACCCATCCGGTCAGGCCTGCCACCACCAGGAGCACGATTCCCACGATCCACGCCGCGATGACCCGCTGAGGTCTGCGCCTGATCACCTGGTCTCGTCTCATGCGAGTCTCCTTCCCTCGGTGCCGTCCCGGGAGCCCAACCGTCCGGGAGAGCCCATCCGTTCGATCTGCAGATCCACCCGGCGCACCGGGATGCCGGTGAGCAGCTCGACACGGTCGGAGAGGTGCCGCCGTGCCGATTCGGTGACCTCGCGCACCGGCACCGGGTACGGAAGCGCCAGACGCACCTCGAGCGCAGCTGTGCCTCCGGAGAGGGTCGCCTCGACTCTGGGACGGGTGTTCCTGTCCACGCGCCGGAGGCCGAGAGGGCCCCGCCCGGCGGCCCAGACCTCCGGAAGCTCCGAGGCGGCCTGGGCGGCCGACTTCGCCACCACAGACTCGTGAATCACCAGGCTGCCGCCGACGCCTGCTGGGGCACTCATCGCCGGGCCCTCTCGCGGGAGAGCAGCCTGGTGAGATCCAGCCGTCCATCGACGACCGCTCCGACTGTGAGCCCGAGCGCTCCGAAGAACGCCACTCCCAGCATGGCCAGGAAGCTCCCGAAGACAGCGACGAGTCCCAGGACGAGACCGACAAAGAGTCCTGCGATGGTCGTATTCATGGTGCGCTCCTCTCGAACAGTTCGACGATCAGGCCAGGTCGTGGTCGTCGCCCTCGTCGTCGTCCTCCGGGAGGTGCACGTCAGCGACAGTGATGTTGACCTCCACCACCTTCAGTCCGGTGCCGTGCTCGACAGACCGGATGACGTTGCGGCGGATGTTCTCCGCGACCTCCACGACCGCGGCGCCGTACTCGACGATGACGGTGAGGTCGACAGCGGTCTCCTTCTCGCCCTTCTCCACGGAGACACCACCGCTGACCTGGGTCTTGGATCCCGGGATGCGCTCGGAGATCGCGTCGAAGGTGCGTCGTGCGACGTTGCCCATGGCATACACTCCGGGGATCTCACGTGCGGCGATCCCGGCGAGCTTCTGCACCACCGTCTCCTCGACCGTGGTGGTGCCGTAGGCGGTGACCAGAGGGCTGTCTGCGGGACGCCCGTCGTTCGGAGCCTGTACGGCCTTGCCCGTGCTGGTACCCGCGCTGCTCTGCGCGACGGCGGACGGGGTGGCGGTCTGACGGTTCTCAGCCATGATGTTCTCCTTCTGATTCACCCCCACGGGCCTTCCCGTGAGGTGTTGACATCAGTGATGACGATGACCGTTCGGTAACCTCACGCTCGATCTGAGAACTTTTTCGAGAATCTCTTCCCCCGTCCGGACCCCGCGCCGGATGTACCATGAGCCCATGAGGAGCAGTCATGCCTCGCGGCCACCGGCCTCACGTGACGTGGGGACCGCCGTCGCGCGGGCTCAGGATGGCGATGTCCAGGCCTTCGAACAGCTGCTGGACATGTACGAGGCGCCGTTGCTGCGCCTGGCGGTCCGCATGCTCCGGGACCGCTCCGAGGCCGAAGACATCGTGCAGGACACCTTCTTGACCGTGTGGAGGAGATTGCACACGCTGGAGGATGTCGAGAAGTTCAAGACCTGGATCTATCGACTGACCAGCAATGCCTGCATCGACGTGATCCGTCGCCGGGAACGGCAGCGCACGACGGCGACGGACCCGTCCGACCTCGTGACCGTGGTGTCGTCGGAGTCATCGCTGGAAGACGCCACCGAGAGAGGCGAAGCGCTCCGCCACCTGGAGTCGGTCCTGGTGACCCTGCCGGCCGAACAGCGCCTGGCCTGGCTGCTGTTCGAGATCGAGGGCCAGTCCTACGCGGAGATCGCCGCTGTCATGGACAGCACGGAAGGCAGCGTCCGGGGACGGATCTATCGGGCGCGCGCAGCCATCGTCAGGGGAATGGAGGGATGGGCATGACACGCACTCCAGACCAGTTCGCGCACGACCCTGATGACGCGCAGCTACACGATCAGGAGCTCGTAGGGGCCAGCTATCGGCGTCTCCAGGGCGTCATCGACGATTATCGGGACACGGAGCCCGAGGGCCCGTCCACGCTGGAGTCCCTGCGAGGGCGCATCATGGACATCGTCCATCGCGAATCGGCGCTGGGGCCCACCACGGAGCTCGCCACCTCCTCCGGTGGACGCTTCGAGATGCTGACCTCGACGATTCGGCAGGTGGTCCGTGAGGCGGTCGACGACGAACCCGGGGTCGTCGCACGGCGGGTGCACGTGCGCGTGACCGAGCAGGTTGATCAGCAGGGGCTCGACCTGGAGGTCTCGGTGTCGATCGGGCCCGACGTCTCCATCCCCGCAGTCGAGGACCTGGTACGAGACCGAGTCGCCCGCGCTGTGACAGCAACTGTGGGGACGCGGCTGGCGACCATGGACATCAGAGTGGAGGACATCCATGACATCTGAGCAGCAGCAGGTCCTCGACCCGCATGCAGCGGTGGTCCGGGCCATCGAAGGGGTCCCCGGGGTGGCGCGTGTGGTCCCGGGCTTCCGCCAGATCCTCACGTCGGCGGCCAAGTCCCTGCTGCGCCTGGACACCGCAGAGCGGGCCACAGGCGTGGACATCGTCACGCGGGAGGGGTCCCGGCGGGTCTATGTGGACTGCCACATCGACGGGACGCGTCCGGCGACTCTGGTCGCCGAGGACGTGCTGGCCGCCGTCGCCGAGGTGCTCAGCATGTCCCCGCAGGACGTCACCCTGCGGATCATGCGGGTGGAGCAGCAGGACGACAGAGGCTGAGAGCTCAGTCCTTCAGCATGCGCAGGTGGCCGCGCGTGAGGGCCGCCTCAGGAGTGGGCGGTTCGATCCGGCTGCGGCTCTCCCGGGTGGGCAGGCTCCCCGGGGCACGGGCGCCGGTCTCTTCCGCCGGGTTCTGCTCGGCACGAGCACGCTGGGCGGCTCGGTCGGCGTCCTCGCCGTGCCGCACGGCGTCGGCCAGGGCCAGCAGGTCATCCTGCGGCTCGGCGGGAGCTGAGGGGTAGTCCAGGCGCATCACCTCCCAGCCGCGCGGCGGGTTCACCGTGTCGGCGTGGTGGGCGCAGAGGTCGTAGCTGTGAGGCTCTGAGTACACGCTCATCGGCCCCACGACGACCGTGGAGTCTTGGTAGCTGTAGGTCAGCGTGGCGACAGCCGGTCGCCCACAGCCACTTCGAGTGCATCGTCGCGAGGAATCCACGGTGCTCAACCCTAACGGAGGCCGACGCCGGGACCCAACAGGCGCACCGGCAGGTGCAGGAGCAGTTCGGCGAAGCGGCCCATCTTCAGTGCGGCAGCCGGACGGGGACGGTCTGGCTGGGATCACGCAGAAGGTCCACGGTGCTCAGCGAGAGACGTTCCTCGTCACGGGTGGTCATCGCGGCATAGACGCCCGGCTCCGCCTCGTCCACGACGACGGCGACGGCATCACCGAGATCATCCGGGCTCAGCGTCAGCTCTCCTTCCGCCGGCACGGTCACCTCCTGGGCATCTGAGAACTCTCCGTCCTCGTCGAGCAGCCGGTAGCTGAGCCGAGACTCATCCTGCAGGCTGGTCAGCCGCAGCTCCGACTCCCCCACGTCCGGGATGAGCGCGCCCGAGCCCTCCGAGAGCGCCGTGGCACCGACCTGCCAGGAGAAGTCCAGCGCAGCGGTGTCCTCGGCGGGCTCCCCACCGTCGATCCCGTGGCTGGAGACGGCCACGTGCGTGGGTTCATCGGAGCGGACGACGACGTCGTACACCCCGGCGTCGAGCCCGCGCAGATCGACGGTGTCCACCTCGCCGGGCTCCACTGTGAAGACCGCAGGGCCCTCCAGCAGCTCCACGCCGTCCGCCCCATAGACCTGGACCTCCATGGTGGTCCGGGTGTCGCCGGGGGCATGGATCCACAGCTGGGCGGGACGGGGCGCGGGATCCTCCTCCGTCGACTCAGGCACCGGGATCCCCGGCATCACATGCTCGACGGCGGGGGCGGCACGTCCCGGAAGGAAGTCGATGCCCTGACCGGTGAGCCCCACCGCGCGGGAGGACTGCAGCTGAGCAGAGACCGGTGCGCCGGAGGCCTGCACGGCGACGGCGAACTCCGGATCCGATCCGGCCAGTGCCGCGATGTTGACGGTGCGCACGGACTCGCCGGGCACCACCAGGGTGCGAGTTCCCGAGGAGCCGCGGTGCCCGTCGGTGTCATAGCCGACCACCTCCACGGTGGCGGGACGGTCGAAAGGGTTGGCCAAGGTCAGCAGCGAGGTGGACCCGGCCCCGACCTCAGGGCCGAAGAACCACTGGGAACGCTGCGGAACGGTGCATGTCGCGGTGGCCAGGCCGGTCACCGGGCCGGAGTCGGCGAGGTAGGTGTAGCGCGCCGCCCCCGCGCCGGAGACCCCGCTGGGCAGCCCCTGGACCTCCAGCAGGGGGGCACGGGTCATCCCCCCGAACGATTCGTAGACCGCATCCAGCTCCCCCAGTGCGGGCGGATCCGGCGGCAGCTGGTCCAGGTCGACGCTCTCGGACTCCTTAGGATCAGTCAGCTCCGTGGTGTTCACCCGGTACTCCTGCCCCAACTGAGCCCACCAGGCCGCCGGGAAGGTGCCCTCGGCATCGGCCGCCAGCACCAGCGCCTGGAAGCGGACGGCGGCGGAGTCGTCACGGTCTCGGTACTGGAGCAGCCCATCCGTGCTCAACGAGTCGGCCAGCCCCGGCATCGGCGGACACACGGCAGCCGTGCCGGAGTCCGCGGCGGGGAATGCAGCCGCGGCGACCCCTCCCGGCTCGGTGGATCCGCCGCGCGGGTCCAGCGCCACCGAGCCGCCCACCACTCCGAGGATGCCCAGAGTGGCCAGCACCGCGCCGGCGCGCACGCCCGCACCAGGACGACGGGTGCGCTCCGGCTGTTCAGGCTGTTCAGGCTCTGCGAGCAGCTCAGGCTGTTCAGGCTGTTCAGGCTCTGCGAGCAGCTCAGGCTGCTCCGCCGCGTCTGCCGGCTCCGGCACCTCTTCCCGCTCGGGCGGCTCTTCCCGCTTTGGCGGCTCAGCGGGCCCGATGGCGGCATCCTCCGCCACAGGCTCAGCCGGGACGGCCTCCGGCTCCTGCCGCGCGGCACGGCGGAGCTCCTGACGACGCTCCTTCTTCAGCTGACGGATATGACGGCGGACCTTCTTCGCACTCACAACTGCTCACCCCTCCCGTCCATACGGGCCAGCTCGGCGTCGGCGGCCACCGGCAGCAGGCGTGCCCCACGCGGCAGCGGCACCGCGATCAGCACCACCAGCAGCAGGAGACCGCCCACCAGGATCAGCAGCGGCCACCGGTATGGGCTGCTGTGCTCGGCGGTGAGCTCTCCCGAGACCTCACCGGTGGACTGGCCGGTCAGCAACTCGGCGGGAACGTGGAAGCTCTGTGTCCAGGTGCCTCCGGGAGCAGGTTCCAGGGCCTCGCCGTCGAGCTGGGCGGACCATCCGGACGCCCGTTCCGTGGCCAAGCGCAGCACCAGGTCCTGATCAACGACCAGAGGCTCCCCAGCGACGTCGACCAGCTCGGCCAGGTCCACGTCGACCTGCCGCCCCTGGGAGGGCAGCAGTGCCACGGTGTGGCCATACTCATCCACGAGCCGCGCCCACGCCGTGGAGGCGCCCTCCACATCGGGGACGGCGAACACTTCCGCCCGCTCAGGGACCTCCGCGCGCCAGAGCAGGCCACGATCAGTCGGCCCCACCCCGATCAGTCCCCCGGCCGTGTCCACGGCGTCCACCAGCGGGGAGTCCTCACCGCTGCGGATCAGCACGTACCCGATGCCGAGCTCCTCCATCAAGGGGCCGACCTCCCCGGAACCGGGGGTCACCAGTGCCGCGACGAGCTGCCCCAGACGCCGGTCGCCGGGGGTCAGGTCACGAGCTGAAGCGGCCGGCTCGACCCACAGCGGGACGTCGCCGGCGCTCACGACGGCCCGGGTGGAGTCCAGCGTGCGGCCTTGCTCGGAGACCAGCTCACCGACGACGCCGTCGCGACCGGCGTCGAGCACCAGAGTGCGCAGCTGGGCGGGGCCGGTGCCCTGATCCGCCGCCGTGGCGGGGACCTGCCGCACCTGGCCTGGGGCGATCAGCGTCTCAGTGGGGGTGACCGCGGTCAGCGACTCGTTGCTCAGCTGCGACCCCGGCAGCGCACGCGGCACTGCCCAGGAACCCAGCGAGGCGATCACCGAGAGCACCAGCAGCGTGGCGGCCACCGGCGCCAGTGTGGGGCCCATCTGCGGCAGCGCACGCGGCAGGCGGTCCAACGAGCCCACGGCGGCGATCAGCAGGCAGAACGCCATCACTGAGACCAGTGGGCCGACGTCGGCGGGGATGAGCTGGACGCCGTCGTCGCCGGCAGCCATCCGGGAGGCTGCTGCCGAGACGCCCAACGCGGCCAGCAGGACCACCCCGGCCGTCAGCGCATGGGAGCTGCGGCGGGTCGCGGTGACCACGCCCAGCAGGGCCACCAGCAGCAGCGGGGCTCCGACCACCAGCGCCAGGCGCAGGCTCCAGAAGTCGGAGGCGAAGAACTCGGGCATCGTCGCGCCGAACAGGCCCGCGGAAGGATCGAAGGGACGCGAATGGCCGAGCAGCTGCTGCCACAGCGGCGCCGCTGCGGCGACCAGCGGGCGGGTCGGGTCCGAGAGCAGCACGGCGATCGCGTTCTGCCCAGTCAGCACAGCCGAGCCGAGCATGGGTGCGGCCAGTGCCAGCGAAGGCAGCGGGAGCAGCCAGAGCACCCGGCCCCGGCCACGCAGGACCAAAGCCCCGACCACGCACACCACGACCGTGAGCACCAGCAGCACCGGGGCGGCGGCGGTCACCACGGTCAGCAGCAGTGCGGCCGCCGCAGCGTGCTCCCAGGAGGCGGCGTAGAAACTGCGCGTCTGTCCGGGGCGCGAGGGCGACTCGTACACCGGTCTCGCGCCCAGTGCCCGAGCACCGGTGAGCACCACCAGCGGCAGCAGAACATGGGCCAGCACCACGCCCACCCTCCCTTCGCCGAGGGCGATGTGCAGACTCGGCACCCCGGCCCAAAGCAGCGCCGCCACCACACGGACCGTGGCCCGGGCGGTGACCAGCCGGGAGGCCAGCCAGGCGGTCAGCGCCGCCAGCGGCAGTGCGAGGACCGTCAACCAGACCAGAACTGTGGAGGCGTGCCCCCCGGAGAGCACAGAGAGGATCAGCAGCACCAGGGTGAACGGGTCAGCCCCGGAAAGCTGCCCCAGGCCGTCAGTGGAGATCAGGCTGACCATCGAGGCGGCGATCTCTGCCGGCACGGCAGTCACCGGCAGGGCCGCGCCCCCGATGAGTGCCTCGGCGGGGAGCAGGTCGCGGAACACCAGCAGAGAGAGACCGGTGAGCCCCAGAAGCATCAGGAACAGGCCCAGCCGGTCCCCCGAACGGCGGGTGGGCATCTCGTCGAACTCACCGTCGGCAGAGCCCTGTCCCAGCAGCGCGTCGTGGTCATCCTCTTCGTCACCCCGCGCCCCGGCCAGGCCATAGCCGGCCCGCTGCGGCGCGACCGTCTCGGCGGTCATCAACCGCCGGCGGTGCCTGCGCAGTTCAGCCGAACTCAGCCTCAGTTCGCGCTCAGCCCGGCGTCCGGAGCGCAGCAGCTCATGCTCGGAGTCGATCCGCTCGTCCCGCAGCAGCCTCTCCATCACGGCGCGCCGTCCCGCGCGGATGAAACGACGGGAATGCCCGATCGCACCGAATCCGAACAGCGCACCGGCTGAGGAGACCAGCTGGCCCACGGCCGCGTCAGGCGCCTTCACAGCGGTGAGCAGGACCGTGCGCAGCACGGCGGCCACCCATTGGCCGATCCAGAGGAAGGGCACCGCCGTCGGGGAAGATTCGGTGAGTCGCCGGCGGATCTGACCACGACGCTCAGGCCCGGGCAGGTGCAGAGCGCCGCCGAGCCGGTGGACCTCCTCACGAGGAGTCGGGTCCAGTCGGCGGATGCGGGCTGCCGGCCGGATGACGACGTGGGCACCGACTTCCCGGGCGCGTCGGCAGAACTGGGCCGCCGCGCCATCGGGTGGGAGCGTCGGGTCGAATCCACCCAGATCTCCGAAGAGCGGGGCATGGACGAGCATGCCGTGAGCGGCGACCGCCGGCACGGCGTCGCGGCCGTCGTACTGTCCCTGATCCAGCTCCTTGGGCTCGCTGAGCGGCACGACCTCCCCGGAGCGGGCGCTCCAGAGCCCGACGTCGACCAGCCGGTCGACGCCGACCTCCTCCGCGGAACCGCTCGCATGCAGCTGCTTGGCACCGATCACCTGGATCTGCGGGTGGGTCTCCTCATCGGTGACCGTGAACAGCCGCTCCTCGAGCTGCTCCAATGCGTCGGGCTCAGGAAGGGCGTCGCTGGGAAGGATCCACAACCACTGGGGGCGGGGGGAGAATCCGTCCGGCAGCCGGCGCTCCAGATGACGCCAGAGCGACGTCACGCGGCTGCCGCCCGGGCCGGGGTTGGTGGTGCGGGAGGCCTGCCCACGATCGCGCAGCAGACGGGAACGCAGCGAACGCGAGAGGTCCTGGGGGCCCCGCCACGTCTCGGCGGAGAGCTCGATGACCGCGTCGGGCTGCCGAGTCTGGGCGGCCAATGCCGCCCGCAGCTCCTGAACCCGCCCGTCGGACGAGGAATCGCCGCCGGCGTGCAGGACGACGGCGGCGATGTGTGGGACGGAGATGCCGGCGATCAGACCGCTCGCTTCCGCAGCTTGCGGCGCTCGCGCTCGGAGAGACCTCCCCAGATGCCGAATCGCTCGTCATTGGCCAAGGCGTAGTCCAGGCATTCCTGCTGGACGTGGCAGGCACCGCAGACCTTCTTCGCGTCCCGGGTCGACCCGCCCTTCTCCGGGAAGAAGGCCTCGGGGTCGGTCTGTGCGCAGAGCGCGTCGACCTGCCAGGCGAGCTCGCCCTCGATCTGCTCCGCAGGGATCAGCGACGGCAGTCCGAGCCACGCCTCGTTTCGGACGGGCTGGACCTCGGGCTCAGTGCGGCGGGAAGGAGCCTCACTGAGCGCGACCGGCGGCTCGACGTCGTCCTCGGACTGTGGGGTGATCTCGGGGTGCTTCTCCGCCTTTTCATGGGCGGCAAGGAAAGAGGTGGCCTGGTCATCCAGGGAGCGTCCGTGCTCCAGCCGGTCCGCGGCCTGCGGGTCCGCCGGGTCCACGAACCAATCGGCAGGGACGTCCAGCGAGGGTCGCTGGGCGGCGCGAGAGTGCTCGTGCTGCTCGTCGCTCAGCCGCTGTGCGTTCCCCATGGAGGCCTCCCCTGTCATCAGTCAGTGGTGTGAAGTACAGATGGTCCTTGACCACCATGCGGCCCGAAGCCGCCGACACCCCCTAATTACACTGGCGTAAGTAACCATCCGTCAAGTGCTGTGAGCCTGGTCTCCAGAGGCCTCGATCAGCGCCATGACGCCCGACACGCCGCGCCACGACCGGTCGACGATCGGTGTGGCGCAGGAGGAGGAATCCATGACACCGCTCAGCCTGGGCACAGGATCCCACGGAGTTCCCAGGGACTTCCCAGCTCTGATGGAGCTGCTGGGGTCCCGGCCCCAGCCCGCCGTCGTCTGGTATGGGCCGTCCGAGGACCGCGTGGAGCTCTCTGGAAGGGTCCTGCAGAACTGGGCGATCAAGCTGGTCGGGCTCTTCCGCGAAGAGGCCGAGCTGGAGCTCGGCGATCATGTGCTGGTGGACGTCGCCCCGCATTGGAAGGCCTGCGCCGTCGTGCTGGCGGCCAGCTCACTGGGCTGCCAGGTGACGCTGGGCCGCCCTCGGGAGATCGAGGCGGAGGAGGTCCGCCTGGTGGTCACCGACCGGCCCCAGGCCTGGGAGGCGTCCGAGGCGCTCGGCGACGCCGAACTGGCGGCCCTGTCCCCCGGCCTGCTCGATGACTCCTACGCCGACGCCCTCGGAGAAGACATCCCCGGATGGGTGCTCGATGTCTCCGCGGAGGTCCGCCAGCACCCCGATCAGCTCCTGGACCCGCTGCCGCAGGTCGCCCTTCCAGCGCACGAGGGGGCCAGCACAGCCGGATCCGAGCTGATGGCGCGCCGCGACGTCATCTGCGCCGACGCGGAGGGCCTGGCCGTCATCCTCGACTCTGCCCAGCGATGGACGGCCTGGCGCGCCCAGGCCTGGGACCCGCAGGCACCAGGAGCGATGCTCCACGCCTGGGCCGGCAGCGGGACAGTGGTGGTGGTCGACGCCCGCAGCCCTGGGGGCCGCGACGAGATCTGGGATCGGGTGCTCAGGAACGAGGGTGTCGACTGAGATCCTCGTCGCGGGCGGGCCGGTGCTCTCCGGTGACCACAGGGATGTCCCCGGTGAGCAGCTCGCGGTCGGAGATCATGTGCGGACCCGGCTCATGCTCGACCTCGGCCTCGCCGGTGAAGACCCAGAACTTATAGGCCACGAAGCGGAACGCGGTGGCCAGCACCAGGCCGATGACGTTGCCGGCGATGAACACCTGGGTGACCGAGTCCATCCCCAGGAGGTACTTGCTCACGCCCACGCAGCCGGTCTGGATTCCCAGCCCGATAGCGTTCATCAGCAGGAACATCATCAGTTCACGCATCTTGCCGCGAGTACGGCTGTGCCGGAAGGTCCAGTACCGGTTCGCGACCCAGGAGAACATGGTGGCCACCGCACCGGCGACGACCTTCGCCTTGAGCTGGGAGTCGTCGAGCGGCCCGCTGAGGAGCCAGAGGAAGATCGCGGAGTCGATCACGAACGCCACGCCGCCGACCACGCCGAACTTGGCGAGCTCCCGCCACAGGGCGAGGAAGAGGTCGCGGGCGCGGAACAAGAGGCGGGAGATCATGGACTGCAGGGACTCCATCAGCGGAAATAACGGGGGCGGGCGAGCAACTCAGGCCACAGCCTAGGCCTTACCCGCCGTCGTCCAGTGTACGGAAAACCCTGGACGTCTCCTGCAGAGCAGCTGGTTCGACCCCCGGCTATGAGCAGAATCACGGCCCCGCCGCGCCGACCGACACCCCGCGGGCGCGGCCGTGGGCGCACCCGCCATGCCCTCCCGGGTGTTTCCTCACCGCCGGGGCATCCCCGATGCTCCATAATGAGGGACTGTGACTCCAGCCGAAGCCCACTCATCAGTGACCCCGCCCCACCTGGCAGCTGCGGCCCGCGGCGATGCGCCGCGCGTCGGCGTCCTCGGAGACGGCCAGCTGGCCCGCATGATGGCGCCGGCCGCCGTGGAGCTCGGCATCGAGCTGCGGCTGCTCGCCAGCTCCGCGGACTCCTCCGCCGGTCAGGTGATTCCCCGCACCACCCTCGGGGACTACCGCTCCGTGGCAGACGTGCTGGGCTTCGCCGGCGAGGTCGACGTCATCACCTTCGACCATGAACACGTCCCGGCCGAGGTGCTCACCGCGCTGATCGACCAGGGCACGGCACTGCACCCAGGCCCAGAAGCCCTGCACTACGCCCAGGACAAGCTGGCCATGCGCCGCGCCGTCGAGGAGCTCGGCCTGCCCAACCCGCGCTGGGCGGAGGTGCACAGCGTCGAGGAGCTGATCGGTTTCGGCGAGGAGACCGGCTGGCCCGTGGTCCTCAAGACCTCGCGCGGCGGCTACGACGGCAAGGGCGTGCGCATCATCGCCTCCGCTGAGACCGCCGTCCAAGCTCAGGACTGGTTCGACCGCGCCGCAGCCCAGCACACCGGGCTGCTCGCCGAGGAGAAGGTCCCCTTCACCCGTGAGCTCTCCGCCCAGGTGGCACGCTCCGCCCTCGGCGAGATCCGTGCCTATCCTGTGGTCGAGTCCAACCAGGCCCACGGCGTCTGCGATGAGGTCATCGCCCCCGCCCCGCACTCCCACCCCACCCATATGGAGGACGCCGCGAGCATCGCCCGGCTCATCGCCGAGCGCCTCGCCGTGACCGGGATGCTCGCCGTGGAGCTCTTCGAAATCGCCGAGGGCGAGCGCGCCGGCGTCTACGTCAACGAGCTGGCCATGCGTCCCCACAACTCGGGCCACTGGTCCATGGACGGGGCCGTCACCGGTCAGTTCGAGCAGCACCTGCGCGCGGTGCTGGGCCTCCCCCTGGGCTCCACCGCCCCGATCGCCGGCCCCGGCAGCCGCACCGTGATGAAGAACCTCTTCGGAGCCTCCGCGCCGAACCTGCACGCCGGAGTGCCCGACGCCGCCCGCCACCTGCCCGAGAGCAGGATCCACCTCTACGGCAAGGAGCCCCGCCCCGGGCGCAAGGTGGGCCATGTGAACCTGGTGCTGGCTCCAGAGCCCGGCGAGCCCGCCGTCGCCGCCGGGGAGCTCCAGCGCGCCCGGCAGGCCGCTGCACGCGCCGCGGAGCTGATCACCGAGACGACTGCCGCACGACCACACCACGACGAAGGGACCGGCACCGATGGCCGATGACTCCAGCCCACTGGTCGGACTCGTGATGGGTTCGAACTCCGACTGGCCCACCATGAAGGCTGCCGCCGCGGCTCTCGACGAGTTCGGCATCCCCTTTGAAGCCGACGTCGTCTCCGCCCACCGGATGGCCGAGGAGATGATCGACTACGGGCGCACCGCCCACGACCGAGGGCTGCGGGTGATCATCGCCGGCGCCGGCGGAGCGGCCCATCTGCCCGGGATGCTCGCCTCCGTGACACCGCTGCCGGTGATCGGCGTGCCGGTGGCGCTGCGGCACCTCGACGGCATGGACTCGCTGCTGTCCATCGTCCAGATGCCAGCCGGGGTCCCGGTGGCCACCGTGTCGATCGGCGGGGCGCGCAACGCCGGGCTCCTGGCCGTGCGCACCCTGGCCTCCGGCGACGGTGACCTGGCCGCCCGCCTGCGCGAGCAGCTCGTGGAGTTCGCCGCCGACCTCTCCGCGCAGGCTCACGCGAAAGGGGCCTCGCTGCGCGAGGAGGCCGCTGAGCTGCCCACCTACCGTCGTCGCCACACGCATTCCTGACCGATGACCCCGGCGAACGTCACCTATCACCGCTTCACGACCGAACCCGAGGTCGTCCGCAGCCCGCAGAGGGGCTCCTCCACCGACCGCACCCGGCGGGCCGTCCTGCTGCTGGCCATGACCCTGTTCCTGCCCGGCTCCGCGCAGATCGCCGCCGGCCACCGGGGCTTCGGGCGCAAGGCTGTGGCGGTGACGATCGCGGTCTGGGCGGTGCTGCTGGTCGGCGTCGTCATGTTCTTCACGCTGCGCGGGCTGGTGCTGGGCCTGGCGACCCGTCCCTTCACCCTGTGGATGCTCACCGTGCTGCTCGGCGCCCTGGCCGTCGGCTGGGCCGTCCTGTGGATCGACACCTTCCGACTGCTGCGGATCACCACCCTCGCGCCCGGGCTGAAGCCGATCATGGCCGTCGCCACCGTGCTGCTGATGGCGATCACCTCGGGCGGACTGGGCTACGCCGCGCACCTAGTCAACGAGTCCCGCGGGTCGCTCTCGGGCATCTTCAGCGCCGGCCCGGCCATCGACGCCGTCGACGGCCGGTACAACTTCCTGCTGCTCGGCGCCGACGCGGGCGAGGGCCGCGAAGGGCTGCGCCCGGACTCCATCCACGTGGTCAGCGTCAACGAGAACAGCGGAGAGTCGATCCTCATCTCCATCCCGCGGAACTTCCAGAACGCACGGTTCAACGAGGGATCCCCCCTCTGGGACGCCTACCCCACCGGCTATGACTGCGGCAACGAGTGCATCATCAACTTCCTCTACACGGATGTGATGAACCACCATCAGGACCTCTACCCCGACGCCGACGACCCCGGCGCCGAAGCGATGATGGACGCCACCTCCGGCATCCTGGACCTCGACGTCAACGGCTACGTGATGATCGACATGGACGGCTTCGCCCACCTCATCGACGCCATGGGCGGGGTCACCGTGGACTCCGGAGGCTGGGTCCCCTACCGCGGCCCGCGACCGGACGGCACCTGGGGCGACAACTGGTGGGGCCCCGGAGAGCACACCTTCAGCGGCGAGGACGCGCTGGCCTACGCACGCTCCCGCACGTTCTCCTCCGACTACAACCGCATCCAGCGGCAGCAGTGCATCCAGCAGGCGATGATCGCCCAGTTCAACCCGCAGACCCTGCTCACCCGGTTCACCGAGATCATGGATGCCGGCGAGCAGGTCGTGGAGACCAACCTGCCGCAGTCACAGCTGGGCTCCTTCCTGGACCTCGCCGTGGACGCCAAGGAGCAGAAGCCGCAGCGCCTGGTCCTGGGGGCCCCGGACTTCGGCTCAGCCGGCGATCAGTTCTCCACCTACCCGGACTTCGATGAGATCCATCAACGCGTGGACGAGCTCATCGAGCAGGAGGAGGGAGGCGGCAGCTGGTTCAGCTCCGCCGGACCGCAGAAGCCGGTGCTGGGCGCCGCGGTGGTCACCACCGCCTCCGTGGAGACCCGTGATGCCGTGGAGGATGACGAGCCCTCCCTGGAGGATGAGACCGAGATCCCCACCCAGCCCGACGGCTCCCCCCTGACCGTGGAGTACCTGCGGGACCTGCAGGACGCCGGACAGCAGGGCGTCCTGGAAGAGGCAGCCTCCAGCAACTATGAGTGCACACCGCTGCGCTGAGCCCACCCGTCGGAGCAGGAAGGCTCCCCTGGGAGCTTGGCCACAGTTCTCCGGAAGTCCGCCCGCATCTGCCGGACCACGCCGCGCCCGCTGATAGTGTTCTGGCGATGTTCAGGATGACCAACCCCGTACGCGACTATGCCTGGGGCTCGACCACTGCGTTCAGCCGGCTCTTCGGCCTGCCTGCCGACGGACCGCAGGCCGAGCTGTGGATGGGTGCCCACCCTGCGGCCCCCTCCCAGGTGGTAGTCGACGGCGCGCCCACCGGCCTCGATGCCCTGTGCGAAGGCCGCCCCGAGCTGCTGGACGGGCACGACGGATTCCCCTACCTGTTCAAGGTGCTGGCCGCCGACCGGCCGCTGTCCATCCAGACCCATCCCACCAGGGAACGCGCCCAGGCAGGCTTCGCCGCCGAGGATGCGGCCGGGATCCCCCGGGACTCCCCACGACGCAGCTACAAGGACACTCACCACAAGCCGGAGCTGGTGGTGGCGGTGGAGGACTTCTCCGCGCTCTGCGGGTTCCGCCCATCTCCGGCGGCCGCCGACGACGTCGCCGTACTGCGCAGTCTGCTGGCCGACGTCTCAGCCGGCAGCACGGCCGACGTGCCGATGCTCGCGGCGCTGGAGCAGCTGCAGCATCTCCTGGAGGCTGAACGCCTGGCCGAGGCCCTGGAACTGATCCTGCGCGGAGAACGCGGAGCCTTCGCGAGGACCGCTGCCGCCGTGGTCGAGATGCTGGACGAGACGGGCACGGAAAAGTCCGGGCTGGACCCGACGGCTGCAGACACCCTGCGGTGTGCCGGCTCCGCCTTCCCGGACGACCCCGGCCTGATCGTGGCGCTGCTGCTGAACCGGGTGGATCTCTCCCCCGGCCAGGCCCTGTACCTGCCCGCCGGGAACCTGCATGCCTACCTGCACGGGGTGGCCGTGGAGATCATGGCCAACTCGGACAATGTGCTGCGCGGCGGGCTGACGTCCAAGCACATCGATGTGGACGAACTGCTGGCCGTGACGGACGCGGCGGTGCTGCCGGTGCCCTGGTGCACCCCTGCCTCGGTGGACGAGCACCGACGGCGCTACGCCCCGGACTGCGAGGAGTTCCAGCTCGAGCATCTGTCCCTGGGGGCTCACCGCCGGGAGACCGGTCAGGAGACCGCTGCCGTTCGAATCCGCCCCCATGGGCCGAGCGTGCTGCTGTGCCTGCGTGGCGAGCTCCACGTCGAGGGCGAAGCCGCCGACGGGACCTCGCTGGTCCTTCGAGCCGGTGAGTCGGCGTTCCTGGCTCCGGATGAGGGCGTCTCCGTGAGCGCCGAGGCTGAGTCTGAAGCTTTCCTCGCCGCACCCGGCCGTCCGGGGCAGGACTGACCCTCAGTCTCGGCTCTCCCCAGGAGGCGGCTCCCGCCGCAGCTCCCTGGGCCGAGCCTCACGGCGGCGGCGCGCCGTCCAGTAGGCCCGCGCCTCCTCCGGCGACTCGGTCGGCTCATGCGTGACGGCCGCCGAGGGCGGTGGCACGTCCTCCGAGGAGCGTTCCTCGGCGTCGTCCTCCTGGCCTTCACGGCCTTCACCCTCGACGGTCGTCATGCGTGGTCCTCTCTCAGGGTCCTGGTCTCAGGGTCCGGGCCCCGATCATACGCCTGGCTCAGCGTGTGGAGGCGTAGTCGTACACCTGCTCGGCCTCAGCGCCGAAGTAGGGCCCGAACATCACGTCGGGCAGGAAGGTGTAGCCGTAGGAGTTCACGGAGTTCTGCGCGCCGGCAGAGCCGGTGCCCAGGAACCAGGGGCCGCCGGAGGAGCCGCCGGTCATGTCGCACGGGATTCCCTGGGTGCTGCCGCCGAGCGGATCGTTGCTGGCGGTGCCCTGGCACTGGTGCAGCTCCTGGCCGTTGAAGGGTGCGGCAGCCGGATAGCCGTAGGCCGAGTAGTACTGGCCGCGGGGCTGGTTGAAGGTGATCGCGGAGGCGACGCCGACCTGCTGCTGCACGGTGGTGCCGTTCTTGGTCTCCAGGACCGCGAAGGCATAGTCATGCTCGAAGTCGCCGCTTCGCGCCCACTGGTCGGAGGTCACGAGCTCCTCGGCAGCCCAGACGCCGTGCTGCGACTCCCCGTAGTCGTAGGCGGGGGCGAAGACGAAGTTGCTCGCGAAGTCTCCCCCGCCGCCGTCGTGCAGACAGTGCCCGGCAGTGGCGACGGTGGACTGGTTGGCCGACGCCACCACGTTCGCCGAGCAGACGAAGTCGCCTGCGGAGGTGGAGAAGAAGACCTTGCCGATGTGCGGACTGTCCGCCGGGTTCTGCTGCTGGCTCTGGTGGGGCTCGATCGTCCGCGGGTCTGCCGCCTCGAACTCGCTGAAGATGTCCTCCAGGGTGGCGCCGTCCACCTCTTCCACGATCTCCGGCTCCACGGGTTCGGCGGCAGCCATCCGCTCCGGCGTCCAGTACTCCTCAGCCTCGGCCTGCTCGCCGTCAGGCACGACGTCGACTTCGACGCCGTCCTGGGCGGGCCCGGACGGAAGGTCCGCTCCGGAGTCTGCGGAGACGGGGGTGACCGTCACCAGTGCTGCGGCACTCAGTCCGAGGACGCCGCCCAGGCTCATGATTCGCCTGATGCTCATATTCTTCTCCCCTTTCAGGAGTTTCTCTGTCAGACCACAGCCCATGTTCCGAGCTGTGACCAACGACACAGTAGCAACGGGATTCACTCCTGTGAAGAGGTTGCCAGAAGAAAGTAACTCAGAAGTCACATGCTGATCAGGCTGACAGGAAGCACCCGAGAGTCGATGAATCGTTCCAGGTCAGCGAGACTCTGCGCGAAGATCAGACGACGAGGTCGTCGACGGCTACCAGATGTGCCGCCGCCGCGACTGAGCATCGTGGACCACCTGGCGCCGTGGCACTCCAGGGGACGTGTTACGATACGGACCGTGACGGATCTAAACCCAGATGTGACGACGAGACCACCTGGTCGCCCCCGTGACACCGCCAGAGAAGATGAGATTCTCGGTGTCGTCCTCGAGGTGCTGAGCACATCGGGCGTCGACGGTGTCACGTTCGAAGAAGTCGCTCGGCGCGCCCGAGCATCGAAACGCACTCTCTACCGCCGGTGGGCGACGAAGCAGGAGATGATCGTCGCCGCCATCAAGGCCGGTCCCGCCGCGGCGACCAAGCCCGAGCCGATCGACACGGGATCTCTGCGAGGAGATCTGCTGGCACTGCTCGAACGGCTGGAGGCGACGATGGACGCCGGCGAGCCCATCAGCCTGACGATCATGCAGGCAGGGTTGCGTGACCCTGAACTCTGCGAACACATCGAGGCGTCAGCAGGTCCGACCGGCGCCCGCCTCACCGATGCCGTCCTGCAGTCCGCGATAGCCCGCGGTGAGCTCCCCGCGACAGCGGACCGCTTCGCCTATGAGGAAGTCGCCGCCGGGGCGCTCATCATCCGCAAGCTCAACGGCCTGTCGACCGACGCGACCTACCGCGAAATCCTGGTCGACGCGGTCCTGATCCCTGCGCTCCGCAGCGGCGTGGAAGCCGGCCAGCACGGCATCTTCTCCGGCGCGCCCACACCGTCAGCTCCGACCAGCACCGATGAACACGAGAGACTCCATGACTGATCTCAGGATCCCAGGCTTCACCTACGACCGCCTCACCGGCACGGGCGGCGTCGGGCTCAACGTCGCGCATGGAGGGCACGGCCCGCCCGTCGTCCTCCTGCACGGCTTCCCGCAGACGCATCTGATGTGGAGCGCCGTCGCCGGTGACCTCAGCCGCGACCACTCCGTGATCGCCATCGATCTGCGAGGCTACGGGGACAGCGACAAGCCGGAGGCTGCGACGCCGGACACGTATTCGAAGCGCACCATGGCCTCGGACGTCGTCGAGGTCGCCATGCAGCTCGGTCATGACCGATTCGCCGTCATCGGCCACGATCGTGGCGCGCTCGTCGGCGTCCGTGCCGGCCTCGATCACCCCGACACGATCACCCACACCGGGATACTGGACGTGCTCCCGACGATGGACACCTGGGATGTCCTCCACGGCGTCGACGCCAAGATCGCCTGGCACCTCTACCTCATGGCGCAGCCCAGAGGGCTGCCCGAGAAAATGATCGAGGCAGTCGCCGGAGAGTTCTTCGCCTCGTTCCTCGACGCCTGGGACCCCACCGGCACCACCTTCTCCCCGGAGCTTCGAGCCCACTACGTGAGGGCGTCCACGGCGGCCGTGCCATCCATCGTCGCCGACTACCGAGCGACGGCGAGCATCGACCTGGACATGGATCGGGCAGATCGCGCGAACGGGCGACGACTCTCGATGCCCGTGGCCGTCATCTCACAGGACTGGGGTAGCCAGCTCGGGTTCGACCCCACCCAGATCTGGGGTGCCTGGGCAGCCGACTTCACCTACGAACCGATCAACGCCGGGCACTTCATGGCCGAGGAGAATCCTGCCCGGATCGCTGAGTTCACCCGACGGCTCCTGGCTCGATAGAACACGGAGCCGACCGCCGGCCCTGCGACCATCCAGCACAGGGAGGGAGTCCCGATCAGCTGCGGATGTAGGTCTCCCACTTGCGGGCCTGGTGCTCAGCCTCCACAGTGCGAACCGTGCCGGACTTCGCGCGCATGACGATCGAATGGGTCGTGACCCGCTCGCCCTCATAGCGCACACCGCGCAGCAGGTCGCCGTCGGTGATGCCGGTGGCGGCGAAGTAGCAGTTGTCAGAGGTCACGAGCTGCTCGGTGGTGAGGATGTCCGAGACGTCATGTCCCGCGGCCTCGGCAGCCTCACGCTCGGCGTCGTCGGTGGGGGCCAGACGGCCCTGGATGACGCCGCCGATCGCGCGGATGGCGCAGGCGGTCACGATGCCTTCCGGAGTGCCCCCGATCCCCATCAGCGCGTCCACGCCGGAGCCTTCGCGGGCCGCGGCGATCCCGCCGGCCACGTCCCCGTCCATGATGAACCGGGTGCGGGCCCCCGCATTGCGGATGTCCTCCACCAGCTGTGCGTGGCGCGGGCGGTCCAGCACACAGACATTCAGCTGGTTGATGCGCTTGCCCTTGGCCTTGGCGATCAGGTGCAGGTTCTGCTTGACCGGAAGGCGCAGGTCCACCATGTCTGCCGCCTCAGGACCGGTGACCAGCTTGTCCATGTAGAAGACCGACGAGGGGTCGAACATCGAACCCCGCTCGGCCACGGCCAGCACCGCCAGCGCATTGTTGTAGCCCAGCGCGGTCAGCCGGGTCCCATCGATCGGATCGACGGCGACGTCGGCCTCCGGCCCGGCGCCATTGCCCACCCGTTCACCGTTGAAGAGCATAGGCGCCTCGTCCTTCTCCCCTTCACCGATGACGACCACGCCGTTGAGGTTCACCGTGTCGAGAAGGGAGCGCATGGCGTCCACGGCGGCACCGTCGGCGCCGTTCTTGTCACCATGGCCGACCCAGGCACCGCCGGCGATGGCGGCCGCCTCGGTCACGCGGACGAGCTCGAGGGCCAGGTTCCGGTCCGGCTCGGAGTCCCCCACCGCCAGCCGGGGCGAGAGATGCGAGTAGTCCTGCGGGCTCTCGGCACTCGGGGCGGGGGTCGTCGTTTCAGTCTCGGACTCGTTGGACACGTCGTCAGCCACCTGTTCGTCTCGCCGTGGACGGCTTCGTCGCCGCCCGTTGCTGTCGGTGCCTCGATGATAACGCGGCGCATGCCCGGAGGAGCTGGTGACCGGCGGGTACAGGCGCCTGTGACGTGTAAGGTTCTGCTCACGCAGCCGGGCGGACAATGTGAGGCGACGGCGGAGGCGGCGGCGGAGGCGGCGGCGGAGGCGGCGGCGGAGGCGGCGGCGGAGGCGACGCCGGCGGCGCGGGCAGGCGAGCCCCTGCCTCCACGCCTGCGGGTTCCTCCACCCCTGCTCGCCTCCTGCCCGAACGGATCGCCCACCTCGCCGACGAACCCGCACTCAGACCGGCTCAGAGGCTGCCCGCCCCGACATCCTCTCGATCACCTGCACCGGACGCTGCGCCCCCTCCCGGCTGCGAGATCCCCGTGCTTCGTTGCGATATCGACCACCGGCTCCCCTACCCGGCAGGGGCCACCACCGGGGACAACCTCCAAGCACTCTGCCGCATGAGGGCGGCACCCCAGGGTCCCGTGCTCAGCGTGCCCACCCCTCAGTCGGCGCGCGCGTCGTCGACCGCTCCCGGGGTGGCGAGCAGGTCGAGGGCCTCATCCCGCATCTGGACCTTGCGCACCTTCCCGGTCACGGTCGTGGGGAACTCGTCGACGACTGTCACGTACCGGGGGATCTTGTACCGCGCCAGACGACCATGGCAGAACCCCCGCAGCGCCGTTACGGTGAGCGGCTCGGCCCCGTCGCGCAGCCGCACCCAGGCCATGAGCTCTTCGCCGTACTTCTCGTCCGGCACTCCGATCACCTGGACGTCGACGATGTCCGGATGGGAGTAGAGGAACTCCTCGATCTCT
Organism: Nesterenkonia xinjiangensis; assembly: GCF_013410745.1. Classification (NCBI taxonomy): domain Bacteria; kingdom Bacillati; phylum Actinomycetota; class Actinomycetes; order Micrococcales; family Micrococcaceae; genus Nesterenkonia; species Nesterenkonia xinjiangensis. The sequence goes on from NZ_JACCFY010000001.1 coordinate 509,174, forward strand.
CGGGGGTAGATGTTCTCCCCTCCCCGGATCACCATGTCCTTCATCCGGCCGGTGATCTGCACGTACCCGGCACTGTCCATCCGTGCCATGTCCCCGGTGTGCATCCACCCCTCGGCGTCCACCGCCTCGGCCGTCCTGTCGGGCTGGTCCCAGTAGCCCTGCATGACCAGATATCCGCGGGTGCACAGCTCGCCGTCGCGATCCACAGGCAGGGTCACCCCACTGACCGGGTCCACCACCTTGACCTCCACGTGCGGGCCTGCACGTCCCACGGTTCCCACCCGGCGGCCCAGCTCGTCGTTCACGTGCGTCTGCAGAGACACCGGTGAGGTCTCAGTCATGCCGTAGCAGATGGTGACCTCTTCCATATGCATCACCTCGATCACCTGCCGCATGATCTCCTGCGGACACGACGAGCCGGCCATGATGCCGGTGCGCAGGCTGCTCAGATCGAAGGAGTCGCGGTCCTCGAGCCCGAGCTCGGCGATGAACATCGTGGGCACGCCGTAGAGGCTGGTGCAGCGCTCGTCCTGCACGGTCTGCAGCGTGATGCGCGGATCGAACGTCGGAGCGGGGATGACCATGGCCGCACCGTGGGTGGTGGCTCCGAGGTTTCCCATGGCCATCCCAAAGCAGTGGTAGAAGGGCACCGGGATGCAGATCCGGTCCCGTGCGGTGTATCGACAGGTCTCCCCCACGAAGAAGCCGTTGTTCAGGATGTTGCGATGGGTCAGCGTCGCACCCTTGGGGAAGCCGGTGGTCCCGGACGTGTATTGGATGTTGATCGGGTCGCCCGGGTCCAGCCCGGCGGCGACAGCGGCAAGCGTCTCCTCATCCGGCTCCGGGACCATCAGCTCCTCCCACTCCGGGGAGCCCAGGATCACCCTGAGCTCCAAAGCGCCCAGCTCCTGTTCGGCGGCGCGCAGCATGGCCGGATAGTCCTGGCCGCGGACGACGTCGGAGGCGATCACGACGGTGATGCCCGCCTGTCCGAGCACGTGGTTCAGCTCGTGCTGGCGGTAGGCGGGATTGATGGTGACCATGATCGCGCCCAGCTCGGCGGTCGCGTACTGGGTCAGCGTCCATTCCCAACGGTTCGGGCTCCAGAGGCCGACCCGCTGCCCTGTCCTGACTCCGGCGCGATGCAGTCCGGTGGCCAGCCGACGCACGTCGCGGCGGAACTCGGCGTAGGTCCAGCGCCGGCCGTGATGGACGTCCACCAGCGCCTCCCGCTCACCATGCTCCTCGACGGTGAGCCGGAGGTTGTCGCTGATGGTGGTCTCCAGCAGGGCCGGCTCGACCGGGCCGACGTCGTATGCGAGGGTGTCGCGGGTCTCATGGCTCAGGTTCATCTGTGCTCCGGATCCTGCCGAGGATAGTGGCGACGTCCGATGGATGACGACAGGGTCGAAGCTAACAACACGGTGAGGTGGATCACAACACTTCGGCCAGGAGAACTGCAGGGCAGCCTGCGGAACCCTGCTCAGCGGGGCATTTCGACCTCCACGGCGGCGCGCGCCATGACCTCCAGGGCGCGGGCGCCGATCTGCGAGGTCCGCGCCGAGGGGGCCTGGCCATGGAAGTGCCTGAGCGAGTGGGCGGTGGAGTTGATCAGACCGAAGAGGCCATGGACGCGGATCCGCAGCTCCTCGGCATCCGCCGTCGGATGGAGGGCACTGATGCTCTCGGCCCAGATGTCCATGTATTCGCGCTGCATCCGGCGGATGCGCCGCCGGTCGTCGTCCGCCAGACGGCCCAGCTCCTGCTCCTGCACCCGGATGACCTCAGGGTTGCCCAGCGCGAAGCGCACCTGGAAGGCGATGAGCCGATGCAGCCTCTCCTCCGGGGACAGCGACTGGGCACGCAGCTGCTCGGCACCTTCGAGCAGCTCCTCGCTCACCCCCAGCAGCAGCTGGCAGAGCATGTCCCGCTTTCCCTTGAAATGGCGGTAGATGGCCTGGCCAGTCACTCCCACCTCACCGCCGATGTCGTCCAGCGCCACGGCGGAGAAGCCGCGAGTGCCGAAGAGCCGGCCGGCTGCCTCGAGGAGTTCCCCGCGGCGCCGGTCCTTCTCCTGCTGGCGGCGCGTGAGCGGGGCACCCTCAGGGATGGACATCATGTGATCACCCCCACTAGAGTCGCTTTCAGTGAACATCGGTTAACTCAAATCTACCGGACTGCAGGAGGACGACGTGGAGCCACGGGGCATCTCGCAGATCCTCTCCAGCGCCGTGGACCCTCGGGACGAGACCTTTCAGGCCAACGCCCGACGGAACCGCGAGCTGCGGGCAGAGCTGCGCCAGACTCTGCGCCGCACCGCCCTGGGCGGCTCGGAGAAGTCCCGGCAGCGCCACCAACAGCGTGGCAAGCTGCTCCCCCGCGAACGCGTGGACCGGCTCCTCGACGCCGGCAGCCCTTTCCTGGAGATCGGCGCCCTGGCCGCCCACGGCATGTACGAGGACTCCTCCCCCGGCGCCGGCATCATCACCGGCATCGGGCTCGTGCACGGCAGACAGGTGATGGTGGTCTGCAACGACTCCACCGTCAAAGGGGGCACCTACTTCCCCCTGACGGTGAAGAAGCACCTGCGCGCCCAGCGGATCGCCGCGGAGAACCACCTGCCCTGCCTCTACCTGGTGGACTCCGGAGGAGCCTTCCTCCCGATGCAGGACGAGGTCTTTCCCGATGAGGACCACTTCGGCCGGATCTTCTACCACCAGTCCCAACTCTCCGCGCAGGGCATCCCCCAGATCGCCGCGGTGCTGGGCTCCTGCACCGCTGGCGGGGCGTATGTGCCGGCGATGAGTGACGAATCGGTGATCGTGCGCAACCAGGGCACCATCTTCCTCGGTGGCCCGCCGCTGGTGAAGGCCGCCACCGGAGAGGTCGTCACGCCCGAGGAACTGGGCGGTGCCAAGGTCCACACCGCCCAGTCCGGAGTCGCCGACCACATCGCCGAGGACGACGACCACGCCCTGCAGATCGCCCGAGACATCGTCGCCACCCTCCCGCCCCCGGGGCCGCGGGCCTGGGAACGCGCGGAGGCGGCACCCCCGCCCCGGCTTGACGTCGCCGAGCTTGACGGCATCATCCCGCAGGACGTCAACCGGCCCTACGACGTCCACGAGATCATCGCCCGGATCGTCGACGACGGCGCCTTCCACGAGTTCAAGCGCGACTACGGCACCACCCTGGTCACCGGATTCGCCCACCTCGACGGGCACCCGGTGGGCATCGTGGCGAACAACGGGATCCTGTTCTCCGAATCCTCGCTGAAGGGCGCTCACTTCATCGAGCTGTGCGACCAGCGCGGCATCCCGCTGCTGTTCCTGCAGAACATCTCCGGCTTCATGGTGGGCCGTGACTACGAGGCCGGGGGCATCGCCAAGAACGGCGCCAAGATGGTCACCGCCGTGGCCACCACCCGGGTGCCGAAGATCACCGTGATCATCGGCGGCTCCTTCGGCGCCGGGAACTATTCGATGTGCGGCCGTGCCTACTCCCCACGGTTCCTGTTCACCTGGCCCAATGCGCGGATCTCCGTCATGGGGGGAGAACAGGCCGCCGCGGTGCTGGCCACGGTGAAGCGCGACCAGATCGAATCCGCCGGAGACGACTGGAGCCACCAGGAGGAGGAGTCCTTCAAGGAGCCCATCCGACAGACCTACGAGCACCAGGGGCAGCCGTACTACTCCTCGGCCCGGCTCTGGGACGACGGCATCATCGACCCAGCCGACACCCGCCGAGTGCTCGCCATGGCGCTGGAGGTCTGCTCGCGGGCACCCCTGCCGGAGTCGAACTTCGGCCTGTTCAGGATGTAGGAGACCAGATGCCGCAGCACCCGAGGACCCGTCCCGCCCCGCTGTTCTCCACCGTGCTGGTGGCCAACCGCGGGGAGATCGCCTGCCGGGTGATCGCCACCCTGCACCGGCTGGGGATCGCCTCAGTGGCGGTGCACTCAGAAGCCGACGCCGACGCCGCCCACGTCCGCCTGGCGGACCGTTCCGTCTGCCTGGGTCCGGCCGCGGCCTCTGCCTCCTATCTGGACATCGAGGCGGTCCTCGAGGCCGCCCGCGTCACCGGGGCGCAGGCCATCCATCCTGGCTATGGCTTCCTCTCCGAGAACGCCGCCTTCGCCCGGGCCTGTGCAGAGGCCGGCATCGTGTTCATCGGCCCCGGAGTCCGCGCCCTAGAGATCATGGGCGACAAGATCCGCTCGAAGGACCACGTGGCCGCCGCCGGTGTGCCCCTGGTCGAGGGCGTCTCCACACCCGGGCTGGGTGACGACGAACTGGTCGCCGCGGCCGCGGGGATGACCTTTCCTGCGCTGATCAAGCCCTCGGCCGGAGGCGGTGGCAAGGGGATGCAGGTGGTCGAGCGCTTCGAGGATCTCGCCGCCGCGCTGCCGGCGGCACGGCGGGTCGCCCGGTCTGCATTCGGGGACGACGCGCTGATGATCGAGCAGCTGATCCGCTCCCCCCGGCATATCGAGGTTCAGGTGCTCGCCGACGACCATGGGCGCGTCATCCACCTCGGCGAGCGCGAATGCTCCCTGCAGCGCCGCCATCAGAAGGTCATCGAGGAGGCCCCCTCCCCGCTGCTGCTGGACTCCCCCGACGGTGAGCGGCTCCGGGCCGAGCTGGGTGAGGCCGCCTGCGAGGCGGCACGCAGCGTGGACTACCGCGGTGCCGGCACGGTGGAGTTCCTGGTCTCCGACGCGCAGCCGGAGAAGTTCTTCTTCATGGAGATGAACACCCGCCTGCAGGTAGAGCACCCGGTCACCGAGGAGATCACCGGGGTGGACCTGGTGGAGCAGCAGGTGCGCATCGCCGCCGGCCAGCCGCTGGAGCTCACCCAGGACGACGTCGTCCTCACCGGTCATGCCATCGAGGCGCGCGTCTACGCGGAGACCCCCGAGGCAGGGTTCATGCCCTCCACCGGCCGCATCCTGCACCTGCATGAACCCTCCGGGCCCGGGGTCCGGGTGGCCTCCGGGCTGCGTGAAGGCTCCTCCGTCGGGGTGAACTATGACCCGATGCTGGCCAAAGTGATCGCCTCCGGCCCGAATCGGGAGCAGGCGCTGGCGCGGCTGCACCGCGCACTCGGCGAGACCGTGGTGCTCGGGGTCCAGACGAACCTGGCCTACCTGCGCGGTCTGCTCGCCGACGAGGACGTCCGGGCAGGGCGGATGGACACCACGCTGATCGAGCGCCGGCTTCCCGAGCTCGAGTTCCCCCGGCCCGACGACGACGCACTCACCGCCGCGGCTCTGCACCTGGCCGGACCACAGGCCGGGCCGGCGTCGGGCATGGGATCAGGCTGGACCAGCGACGGTTGGCGGCTGACCGAGCCGGCGGTGCCCACCCTGCTGGTCACCCACTGCTCCCCCGGCGGGGAGCAGCTCACCGCCATGGTGCAGCTCGACGGCACCGCGACGCTGACCCCGCTGCCGACCGGCGCCTCGACCTCCCGCCCCGGGACGCACCTGCTGACCCGTGAGACACGGTCCCGACCGGTGGCGCTCGTGCGGGACGGCGCGGAGGTCTGGGTGTGGGCGGGCGGCCTCACCGTCCGGCTGACCGTGGCGGACCGGCGAGCGCAGACGGTGACCGCTCTCACCCAGCGGGAGGCCGAGCTCTCCGAGGCGTCGCCGGAGGTCACCGCACCGCTGCCCGGCACCGTGATCGCCGTCGAGGCCGACACCGGCACGCAGGTGACCGCCGGGGATCCCCTGGTGACGATCGAGGCGATGAAGATGGAGCATCGGATGCTCGCCCCGTTCGACGGCACGGTGAGCATCGCCGTGGCCGCCGGAGACCAGGTGTCGCTCGGCCAGGTGCTGGCGACCGTGACCAAGGAGGACTGAACCCATGCCACAGTCGATGGACCACATGCTCAGCGAGGAGCACCAGGCCCTCGTGGGCGCCGTCAGGGACTTCACCCGGGAGGTGGTCGCCCCCGTCTCGGCGACCCACGACGAGGCCCACTCCTTCCCCTACGAGGTCGTCTCCCAGATGGCCGGGATGGGGCTGTTCGGCCTCCCGTTCCCGGAGGAGCACGGCGGCCAGGGCGGTGACTACTTCGCCCTCTGCCTGGCCCTGGAGGAACTGGCGAAGGTCGACCAGTCGGTGGCGATCACCCTGGAGGCCGGCGTCTCCCTGGGGGCGATGCCGATCTACCGCTTCGGCACCCCTGAGCAGAAGGAACGTTGGCTGCCGGAGCTGACCAGAGGAGAGCGGCTGGCCGGGTTCGGGCTCACCGAGTCCGAGGCCGGCTCCGACGCCGGAGGCACCCGCACCCGCGCGGTGCTGGAGGACGGCGAATGGGTCATCGACGGCACCAAGGAATTCATCACCAACTCCGGGACCGACATCACCTCCCTGGTCACCGTCACCGCCGTCACCGGAGAGCGGACGCTGGGCGACGGGAGCGTGAAGAAGGAGATCTCCACGATCCTGGTGCCCACCGACACCCCGGGCTTCACGGCGGAACCGGCCTATGACAAGGTCGGCTGGAACGCCTCCGACACCCATCCGCTGACCCTGCGGAACGTCCGCGTCCCGGAAGAGAACCTGCTCGGCGAGCGCGGGCGGGGCTATGCGAACTTCCTGGGCATCCTCGACGAGGGTCGCATCGCGATCGCCGCACTGGCCACAGGGGCCGCTCAGGGCTGCGTGGACGAATCCGTCCGCTACGCCCAGGAGCGGGAGACCTTCGGGGCCCCCATCGGCTCCAATCAGGCGATCTCCTTCAAGATCGCCCGCATGCAGGCCCGGGCGCACTCGGCCCGGCTGGCCTACTACGACGCCGCGGCCCGCATGCTGGCGGGAAAGCCGTTCAAGACCGAGGCGGCCATCGCGAAGCTGATCGCCGGTGAGGCGGCCATGGACAACGCCCGCGACGCCACCCAGGTCTTCGGAGGCTACGGCTTCATCAATGAGTTCGTGGTCGCTCGGCACTACCGGGACTCGAAGATCCTGGAAGTCGGCGAGGGCACCACAGAGGTCCAGCTGATGCTCATCGCTCGCAGCCTCGGACTGGACTGACCGGCGCAGGAGGGAGAGGATCAGCCATGACCACTGAACGGATCATCCAGCAGCGCGGCCTGTACCTGGACGAGATCGAGGTGGGCGCCGTCTACCGGCACGCCCCGGGTCGCACGGTGACCGAATCTGACAACGTCCTGTTCACCACGCTGACCATGAACACCCAGTCGCTGCACCTGGACGCCCACTGGGCCGCCACCCAGCCCTTCGGCCGTCCGCTCATGAACTCCATGTTCACCCTCTCCACCCTGGTCGGAGCCTCGGTGGCGCAGCTGACCCAGGGCACGATCGTGGCGAACCTGGGCTTCGAGACCGTCTCCTTCCCGCACCCTCTCTTCCCCGGGGACACGCTCTCCTCGGAGTCCGAGATCCTCGAGAAGCGGCTCTCCTCCTCCCGACCGGGGCAGGGGATCCTGAAGATCCGCCACCGAGGGCGCAACCAGGACGGCACCGTGGTGGCCGAATGCGTCCGCTCGGTGATGCTCTGGGTCTCGGAGGACGCCCACCGGGAAGGTGCACCAGGAGGTGCCTCATGAGCCGACGTCGTGGATTCACCGTGGGCCCGTCCCTGCTGTTCTGCCCGGCTGACCGGCCAGAACGCTATGCCAAGGCCGCCGACCGTGCCGATGCGCTCATCCTCGATCTGGAGGACGCCGTGGCCGACCGGGACAAGCCGCACGCCCGCCGGCACCTGCGCCAACACCTGCAGACGCTGGCCGCACCTGAGACCGCCGAACTGCGGGCTCGCACCGTGGTCCGCATCAACCCCGCCGGCACCCCGGGCTTCGCCGCCGACGTCGACCTGCTGGCCGGCACCGGCGTGGAGCTGGTGATGCTGGCCAAGACGGAGTCCCGCGAGGAGGTCGACGCCGCAGCCCGGGCGCTGCCCGATGCCGGGATCATCGGCCTGTGCGAGACCGCCGCCGGGGTGACCCGCGCCGAACAGATCGCTTCCCACCCGCAGGTGGTCGCGCTGATGTGGGGCGCGGAGGATCTCCTGGCCTCGATCGGGGGGAGCTCCTCGCGCCGGCCGGACGGACGCTATCGGGATGTGGCCCGGCAGGCCCGCGCCCAGGTCCTTCTGGCCGCGGCCACCCACGGGGCGGCTGGGATCGATGCGATCTACGCCGACATCGAGGACACCGACGGGCTGGCCGCCGAAGCCGCCGACGCCGCCGCCAGCGGCTGGACCGCCAAAGCCTGCATCCATCCCGCCCAGGTGCCTGTCATCCGCAGCGCCTATGCTCCCACCGAGCAGGAGCTGGACCACGCCCGGGCGCTGCTGGCCGAAGTGCCCCACCACGGCGGAGCGTTCCGCTTCCGCGGGTCGATGGTGGACCTGCCGCTGGTCCGCCATGCCGAGCAGGTGGTCCGGCGGGCCGAAGCCGCGGCTCAGTCGCTCCGGTGACGCTGGCCGGGAAGCGGACGTGAGGAGGTGCCCTTCCAGCTGCGCAAGGCCCAGATGGTCAGGAGGACGACGACGGCCCAGGCGCAGAGCACGACGACCCCCGGCATGATCCCGGGCTGCGAGATGAACGCGCCCACAGCCACCAGAGAGACCTGGCCGGGGATGGTGGAGACCAGCCCGGCGACCACGAAGTCCCGCTGCGAGACCCCGAAGGCGCCTGAGCCGTAGTTCACCGGCCAGTACGGCAGCCCGGGCATGAGCCGCAGCGTGCAGACCGCGTGGAAGCCGGCGTCGGCCAGGTGCCGCTCCACAGTGGAGGCGTGGGTGCCCAGCAGGCGGATCACCGTGGTCCGGCCCAGGCCACGGGCGAGCCAGTAGGCGGCCCAGCAACCGATGAGCACCCCGATGATCGAGAGGATGCTGCCCTGCACGACGCCGAAGAGCAGCCCTCCGGTGACGGCCATGATCGTCACCGGGATGGGTGTCATGGCCACCAACGCGTAGAGACCGATGAACGCGAACCAGGCGCCCCATCCGAGGTCCTCCATCGCGGCGCGCAGCTCCTCCACCGAAGGCAGCCGGACGTTGAAGGCGAGCCACAGCATGAGCAGCAGCACCAGCACCAGCACCGTGTTGCGCAGGTAGGTGCCCCACTGCAGGGCGAGACCACGCCGGGGAGGGGTGTCCCCGCCGTCGTCGGGGGTGGTGCTCCCGTCCGGCTGGTCCTGACTCATCGGCTCCACTCTACGACGCTAGGCTGACGTCCATGACCCCAGACACGAGCACCGGGAGCACCTTCCACCAGCTGTGCGCCGAGCGTGGCAGGGCATTCCCGCTGCTCACCGATCGGCTGCTGCTGAGCCCTTTCACCGCGGAGGACCTCCACGAGGTGTGGGGGTACTGGCGCCTGCCGGAGACCACCCACTGGATGTCTCGCCGCTACGAGGCACCGGAGCAGCTGCGGGACCGCTGGCTGTCCCAGGGATCCAAGTTCACCGTCCGGCGCCGCAGCGACGGTGTGCTCGTGGGCGATGTCGGGGCGCGGCTGCAGGACAGCTGGGCCCAGCAGGAGGCGGCCGATCACGCCCGGGGCACGCAGGCCGAGCTGGACTGGACCCTCGCTCCGCAGCACCAGGCGCATGGATATGCCCGGGAGGCGGTACGGGCTCTGATGGAGCTCGCCGCTGACCTGGGTGTCCGCAGGATGCATGCCGGGTGCTTCGCGGAGAACACCGGCTCCTGGCGGCTTATGGAGGCCTTGGGCATGCGCCGCGAGACCTCCACGATCCGGGAGTCGCTGCACCGGGACCTCGGCTGGCGGGACGGCGTCGGCTATGCGGTGCTGGCCGAGGAGCTGCCGCCCCGTCATTGAAGGTCAGGTGGACGGATCACCGGCAGAACTTTGGGACAATGGCAGGGTGACAGAGCGCGAACACGAGCCCCGCCCCTCCGAGGACCACACCCCGGCCAAACCGCAGCTGACTCCTGCCCAGTCCAAGCGGATCTCGCAGCCGATGGTCGCCATGGTGATCACCATGGCCGTCACCGTGGGGGCCGTCGCCGCCTTCTACATGATGAACCCGGAGCCGGACGTGGAGCCGTACCACCGGGACGAGGACGTCCACCAGGAGGCGATCTACGTCGCCGAGGTCGCCGACTTCGCACCCCTGGCCCCGGACGTTCCTGAGACCTGGACCGCCAACTATGCCCGCTGGGAGACCCGCCCCGAGCATGGCGTGTCAGTCTGGGAGGTCGGATACACCACCGACGCGGTCGACTTCATCGGATTCGCGCAGACCGACCAGGGCAACCCCACCTGGATCGCGGAGGAGACCGACCAGGCCACCCCGGCCGGCATCGTGGACATCGAGGGGCTGGAGTTCGAGGTCCGGGACGGCGACCGCGGCCGCACCTACTATGTGCTCACCGAAGACGAGAACGACGTCGACGGCACCACCGTGGTGATCACCGGCGACGCCTCCGAGGAAGAGTTCACCCACGCCCTGACCGCGCTCGTCGACTCCCTCGGTGAGGAGCCGGACACCGAGGAGTGACCTGCGGTGGCTTAGTCTGATCATCATCGCCCAAGCCCGCGGGAGGCATCCCGTTCACTGTGACATCTGTGAGGAGCACGATGACCCACACGACCGCCCCTGAGCCCACGCCCTCGCCGCTGAGTCCCTTCGAGGTCTGGGAGCGCCTGCAGATCGGCAACGCCCGGTTCGTCTCCGGAGAGGTCGCACATCCGAACCAGAACGCCGAGCGCCGCAGCTCGCTCACCGAGGGGCAGCACCCCATGGCGGTGATCTTCGGCTGCTCGGACTCGCGGCTGGCCGCCGAGATCATCTTCGACGTCGGACTCGGTGACGTCTTCGTTGTCCGCACCGCCGGTCAGGTGATCGACGACGCTGTGCTGGGCTCCCTGGAGTACAGCGTCGACGTCCTGCAGGTGCCGCTGATCGTGGTGCTGGGCCACGACTCCTGCGGCGCGGTGACCGCCGCCATGGAATCCGCGGCCTCGGCGACCACGCCCACCGGCTTCGTGCGCAGCCTGGTGGAGCGCATCACACCCTCGGTGCTGGCCGCTCAGCGTCAAGGGCTGACCACAGTCAACGAGACCGTCGAGGAGCATGTGAAGCAGACCGTCTCGCGCATCACCGAGCACTCGCGCACCATCTACGAGGCCGTCGAGGAGAACCGCACCGCCGTCATCGGGGTGACCTACCGGCTCGCCGAAGGGCGTGCAGATCTGGTGAGCACCATCGGCAGGGTCTGACCCCCGCTTCACAGTGCGCCGGCTCGGTGCGGAGCCTGCCGGGCCTCCCTAGAATGGCCCCATGACAGAGAACTCTGCATCTCAGACCGAATACCGAATCGAGCGCGACACGATGGGCGAGGTGAAGGTGCCCGCCCACGCGCTGTACCGCGCACAGACCCAGCGCGCTGTGGAGAACTTCCCCATCTCCGGACGCACCCTGGAGCGCGCCCACATCGAGGCGCTGGCACGAGTGAAGAAGGCCGCCGCCCGCGCGAACGCAGAGCTCGGGGTGCTCGACGCCGAGCTCTCCGAGGCCATCGCCGGTGCCGCCGAGAAGGTCGCCTCCGGCGAACTCGATGAGCACTTCCCGGTGGACGTGTTCCAGACCGGATCCGGCACCTCCTCGAACATGAACACCAACGAGGTGCTGGCCACCCTGGCGAACCAGGCGCTGAAGGAGAAGGGCTCGGACAAGGAAGTCCACCCGAACGACCACGTCAACGCCTCGCAGTCCTCCAACGATGTCTTCCCCACCTCGGTCCATGTGGCCGCCACCTCCGCGCTGATCAATGACCTCAAGCCCGCCCTGGCCTACCTGGCCGAGGCCCTGGAGGCCAAGGCCGCCGAGTTCGCCGACGTCGTGAAGTCCGGCCGCACCCACCTGATGGACGCCACCCCGGTGACCCTGGGGCAGGAGTTCGCCGGCTACGCGGCCCAGATCCGATATGGCATCGAGCGCATCGACTCGGCCCTGCCGCGCGTTGCCGAGGTTCCGCTGGGCGGAACCGCCGTGGGCACCGGTATCAACACCCCGAAGGGCTTCGCCGAGAAGGCCATCGCCCACCTGGCCGAGGACACCGGCCTGCCGCTGACCGAGGCGCGCGACCACTTCGAGGCGCAGGCCAACCGCGACGGACTGGTCGAGGCCTCTGGCCAGCTGCGCACCATCGCCTACTCGCTGATCAAGATCAACAACGATCTGCGCTGGATGGGCTCCGGTCCCAACACCGGTCTGGGCGAGATCGCCATCCCGGATCTTCAGCCCGGCTCCTCGATCATGCCCGGCAAGGTTAACCCGGTGATCTGCGAATCCGCCATCCAGGTCTGTGCCCAGGTGATCGGCAATGACACCACTGTGGCCCTGTCCTCGACAAACAGCGCCTTCGAGCTCAACGTGGGCATCCCGGTGATGGCCGCCAACCTGCTCGAGTCCATCCGCCTGCTGAAGAACACCGGCTACGTGATGGCCGACAAGATGATCTCCGGCCTGACGGCCAACGAGGACCGCTGCGCCTTCCTGGCCGGAGCCTCACCCTCGGTGGTGACGCCGCTGAACAAGCACATCGGCTACGAGGCGGCCGCCGACATCGCCAAGCACGCGGTGAAGAACAAGGTCACCGTGCGCGAGGCCGTCGTAGAGCTGGGCTACCTCGAGCGCGGCGAGCTCACCGAGGCGCAGCTGGACGAGGCCCTCGACGTGAAGTCGATGACCCAGCCGGGATGACACCCCTTCCGGCAGTCGACTCCCCGGTGATCGCGGAGCTGCATGCGGCCCTTCCCGGGCGGGTCACCACTGACCCGTCCGGGCTGGTCGCGCTCTCCACCGACAAGTCCGGGCACCGCGGCGAGGGCGTTCCGCTGGCGGCCGTGCACGCCCAGAGCGTGGAGGACGTCCAACAGGTGTGCCAGATCGCCAGCGCGCATCGCACCCCGGTGGTGACCCGAGGTGCCGGCACCGGTCTCTCCGGCGGCGCCACCGCGGGCGCCGGGGAGATCGTGCTCTCCCTGGAACGCATGGACCAGGTGCTGGAGATCTCTGAGGGCAACCGGCTGGCGGTGGTGCAGGCCGGAGTGATCAACGGTCGGCTCGACGAACATCTGGCCCCCCACGGGCTCTGGTGGTCCCCGGACCCGGCCAGCAAGGACATCTCCACCGTGGGCGGCAACATCGCGATGAACGCCGGCGGGCTGCTCTGCGCCAAGTATGGAGTCACCCGAGAGTCGGTGCTGGCGCTGAAGGTGGTGCTGGCCGACGGGCGCCTGCTGGAGGTGGGGCATCGCACCGTCAAAGGTGTGACCGGCTACGACCTCACCGCGCTGATGATCGGCTCCGAGGGCACGCTGGGGATCATCGTAGAGGCCACGTTGGCGCTGCGCCCCGCCGTCACCGGAGACACCCCGACCCTGGGTGCGGTCTTCCCGAGCATCGTCGACGCCGCCGCGGCCGCCGCCGAGGTGGTCCGCGCAGGCCACGTGCCTGCGGCCATGGAGCTGTTGGACCGGCCCTGCCTGGACGCGATCGCCGCGCACACCGGCAAGGAGCTGGCCCCGGGCGGTCAGGCGTATCTGCTGCTGCAGCACGACGGCGCCGCAGCCCTCGAGGAGATCGCCTCCACCGCGGAGATCCTCGCCCGGCACCGGGCGCAGCTGACCCATGCCACCGACCAGGCCGACTCCGAGCGGCTCTTCGCGCTGCGGCGCCTGATGTTCCCCTCCCTGCAGGCGCTGGGTTCGCTGCTGATCGAGGATGTGGCGGTGCCGCGGGACCGGCTGGCCGAGGCGTTCGCGGAGATCCGCCGCATCGAGGAGGAGTTCGGGCTGAGCATCCCCACCGCCGCCCATGCCGGGGATGGAAACCTGCACCCCACGTTCACCTTCACCGGGGAGATCGTGCCGCCGCAGATCTGGGAGGCGGCGGGCCGGATCTTCGAGATGGCCCTGGCCATGGGCGGTACGCTCACCGGCGAACACGGGGTGGGGCTGCTGAAGCGCCGCTGGCTGGCCGACGAGCTCGGAGCCGACCAGATGGACCTGCAGCAGCAGATCAAGGCGGTCTTCGACCCTGCCGGGATCCTCAACCCGGGAAAGATCTTCACTCCATGAGCAGCTGCGCGGGCGCCCCGGCGTCGAGCGCCCAGTCGATGACCATGCGCTGATCCTCCGCGAGCGGCTCGGGCAGCGCGGAGACTGAGAACCAGCCGACGTCCACGGATTCGTCGTCGTTGACCCGCGGCTCGCCCTCCACCGGTTCCATCTCCAGCACGGTGTCCAGGAAGCGGCAGCGGTCCCCGTTGGCGTACTGGACCAGGTGGGTGGCGAACACTCCGGCCACCCGCACCGGACGCGCGAGGACGGCAGTCTCTTCCGCGACCTCCCGTACGGCGCCCTTCCCTGGCTGCTCACCAGGATCGAGGATCCCGGAGGTCACGGTCCACGCCCCGTTGTCACTGCGACGGACCAGCAGCACCTCCGGCTCCGGGAGGTCGACGTCGCCGACCCGACGGCGCAGGACGACGCCGCGCACAGCAGGAATCCACAGGTCAGAAGTGCCGATATGGGTGCGCAGGTCACGGATGAACTCTGGTGTCGGTGCCATCGCCTGCCACCTTAGCGGCTCAGGCCGCGATCATCGCGATCGCCGTACCCAGGATCAGGAAGGGTCCGAAGGGGAGACGGGTGCGTCGGTCTGCCTGCCGGGTCAGGAGCAGGACGAGAGCGACCGCCCCGGCCAGCAGGAAGGAGAGCAGCACGGCGGCCGCCACTGTCGCCCAGCCCAGAAAACCGGTGTAGAGCCCCAGCACGACGGCGAGCTTGACGTCGCCCATGCCGATGGAGGGCGGGTGCGCGAGCCGAGCGATCAGGAAGAGCACTCCCCAGAGCAGTCCGGCACCGATGCCTCGGAGAAGTCCCGGGATGTCCCCCAGCAGCACCGAGACCACGAGCAGCATCCCCGCGGTCACCGCCGCCCACGGGTAGAGGATCCGGTTGGGCAGCCGGTGCTCCGTGAGGTCTATGAAGCTCAGGGCGATCGCGCACACGGCGAAGACCATTCCCCCGAGGAGAAGCACCATCCCCGCCAGCACCTCCGCCGCCGCCCCCGAGGTGATGAGGTCGCCGATGAAAGGAATCACGCATCCAGCTTAGGAAGGCGCAACGCTGAGGGGAACCCGCCCGGTGCGCCCTGTGGAGAGCCTCTCCACCCTGTGCGCCAGCAGGTCGCCCCGACCGAGCAGGGGGCGCCGTACCGGTGACGGCTCCCCCTGCTCGGTGGACGTGGCGCTCAGTGGTGAGCGTGAGTCAGCGGCGCGATCCCTTGCGGCCGGTGATCAGCTGCCAGATGAACGCGACCAGGACGCCGCCCCCGATGGCGAACAGCCAGGTGGCCAGGTCGAAGAACTCGTCGTTGACGTTGATGTCGAAGACGGCAGAGGCGATGAAGCCTCCCAGCAGCGCTCCGAGCAGGCCGGTGATGAGCGCCCCCAGCCATCCGCCCGGGCCGTTGCCCGGAAGGATCAGCTTTGCGATGGCGCCGGCGATGAGGCCCAGGACGAGCCAAGCGATGATTCCCATAGGTGTCTCCCTCGTGTGGATGTGTTGTGTCACGGTGTTCGCTGGTCAGCGGACGGCGGATCGGGCCCGAGCGGGCCGCCGTGCCCGATGCCGTCATGCTTCCGCGAGCGGTCCGGGCAGTGTCCTTCTCCGGCAGGGCGGTTCAGGTGGTTCATGGGGCCGGCCTTCGCCCCTGCATGTCCTCGGGGAACAGGAAACCGACAGGGTCACGACCGTCGAGGACGAGGAAGGGACTCTCGGAGTCACAGGCCAGGAGGCAGGACATCGCTTCCACATCGACGAGCGAGGCGTCGACGCGGATCCGGGCCTGGTGCTCCACCAGGAGAGCGGCGCAGAGCTTGTGCCGCCACCCGGCGGGGTCCTCCGCCATGCGGCGTCGCAGGCGGCGCCGGGGCAGGTGGCCGACGATCTGACCGGAGAGGTCGATGACCCCCAGCTCGGCATCGTCCTCGAGCGCCATGGTCATCACGCTGTGCAGAGCAGCCGTGACGGGCACGGTGCTCGCCAGGGGCCGCATGACCTCGCCCGCGATCTCCGGTCTCCGCGTGGAGACGGCCCCGCCTCCCGGTCGGAGCAGCACGGCGCGCTGACGTTGCGGGAGTGGGCCCTGGAGGCGGCGCTCCAGTATGCGAAGAGCGCCGGCGTCCCAGCGGCCCACATGGCGCAGATCAAGGATGACAGGTGGAGTCCCTGGTGGTGACGCATGCTCTGACAGCGCGTGAAGAAGATCTCCGACAGCGATGTGGTTCAGTGCGCCGAAGACACGCAGACGTCGCGGGGCGACGGGGTCGTCGACGACAGAGATACGGGCAGCGGGCATCGGGGCACACCTCAAGCAGAGTCATTGAGGATGAGGCCCACTGCTGAACCTGATCCCTTCAAATAAACCACATCTCTTCCACGAGTGAAAACATCACCCCCTGAGCAGACATCGGCCATGACCCGCGGCAGGCGCCACCCGGAATGCACCCGCCCCGTGCTGGCGATGAGACGCGTGGTGTCGTACATTTGCTTCTCGTCGCATCCGCGGCGACCCGCAGGGCCTCCGAGAGCAGGGGATGAACGATGAGCCACGACGATCCCGAGGCAGCGGGTCAGCAGCTGTACGAGCTCCTGGCCAAAGACCGGGAGCTGACGGAGTTCCTCCACGAGGTCGCCGGCACCTCCGCCGGCCAGATCGGACGCCACGGCCGGACGGGCTGCGGGGTGATCCTGACCCGCGGCCGCCGGAACACCGTCGTCGGGTACTCCGATCCGGACGCCAGGAGGATGGACGAGATCCAGGCCGGGTTCGACGACGGCCCCTGCCTCACCGCCCAGCGCACCGAGACGATCTCCCATGTGGTCGACGTCCTCCATGAGACACGCTGGCCCGCATACATGTCGGAGGTCAGGGCCTTCGGCATCCGCAGCATCCTCGGGGTGCCTCTCGTGCTCGGCGATGCCGGAGCCGCCGCCATGAACTTCTACTCCACCGAGCCGGATTCCTTCACCACCGCGGACATCGAGGATGCGCGCAGGTTCTCCAGGATCGCCTCGCAGGCGCTCACCGTCGCGGCACGCATCGCCCGGGCCCAGGAGGCTGCGGAGCACCGACGCCGCGCCATGGAGTCCCGCACGCCGATCGATGTCGCGGTCGGCATCGTGATGGCGCAGAATCGTTGCAGTCAGGAGGCGGCGTTCGAGATCCTCCAGACGGCGTCGAGCCATCGCAACGTCAAGCTCCGGGACCTCGCGACAGAGCTTGTGGCCTCCATCGGCCAGCCGGTGCCGGTTGCGGCATTCGAGGAATGACCATCTCCGATCTCGGTCGGACGAGCAGCATGCGCTCGGTCATGACCAGAGGTTGCCGCCTCTGCACCCCGACGGGACTCTTGATCCCGAGACGGCTCTGAGGACGTGTCCGAGACATGCAGTGGGCTGATTCTCCGACCCCCTGTGGAGGGACGGAGGTCAGTCACCCATCGACCCCTGCCAGGCGGTCACGTAGCGCCAGACGCCCTCGCAGCCCTCGACGTAGTCGACACCGAGCTCCTCGATGACGGCGTCGGCGATCGCCTCGGTCTCCGCCTGCGACGCCGTGCCGCCGGTCCGGGCACGCTCGACAGCGGCGCAGATCCGCCCGTGCAGCTCACTGAGGTGGGACTCCACCCCTTCGATCCGCCAGCTTCTGGTCTCCTCCGTGGCAGCCTGATCAGGTCCGGTGGCCAGCGTCATCGCTCGCCCCCTGCCCTGACGGAGTGGTCGACCCGAACCTGGGGCGCCCTCAGTTCTGCAGAGCGGTGCCGGTGAAGCTCGTCGGGATCCAGGATGCCGACGGCCTCGTCGCCGTCGACCACCAGCAGCGGGCCGACCTCGGGCTCCTGACATCGGCGGATCGCCTCCGCCACCGACGGGTCGTCGAGGAAGGCGTCCACCGAGACGTGGTCGGCGAAGGTCTCCACCAGGGAGGCGCAGCGCTTGTGCCGCCAGTCCTCCTCGCTGTGCAGCATCATCGCTCGCAGCCGCTCCTGACGGATGAGCCCCAGCGGCTGGTGGGCGAGACTGAGCACCACCAAGTCTTCACCCTCGCTGACGCGCTCGGAGGCCTCCTGCAATGACTGCACGGTGCTGATCGTGGAACGGACCGGAGCCATCACCGTCCGGACTGGGACGCCGCCGTCGTCGGGCTCTCGGACAGCGCCCTGGGACATCTCACTCTGATGGCTCCACTCTTGACGGGCGTCGGTGACATGGCGGGGAACGACGGAGGCGTCGGCGGAGACCGGAAGGTCCACTGTGATGGCGGGTCCCAGGCCTCGGCTGTTGAGATCAGCCACACTCCGCATGATCTCGTCCAGGGCGTGCGGCTCGATCTCTTGGAGCCCACACAGGCTCAGCAGCAGGTCCGGGCAGTCGGGAAGGTGCGCCCGACGCTCCAGGAACGTGATCAGCTGCGGCACGGTGCGTGAGGTCAGAGATCCTCGGACCCGGATCCGCAGGGCCCCCCGGAGGCTGTCCGGTGACAGGTCGAAATGGAGTGCATGGTACATCGTCCACCCCTAGAACGGTGAGTGGAATGGGCCTGCTGCTAGACCCGGCTCTCCACTTAACCATAATGAATGCATTCGGGGAAAGGGCGTGGGGCCGACCAGGAGGATCCATCACTTCTCGCCCCGATCACGTAGGATGGGTGACCCCGCTCATAGGCGGCCACGAAGCTCGTCGAGTTCCAGGAGAGAGGATTCATGGTGACTTCCGGCGAAAGTTCGACGGCGGCTGCTGAGATGCTCTACGACCTGCTGGTCGACAACGAGGACCTCGCCGGTTTTCTGGGCGATCTCGCGACCATCTCGACCACGCAGGTGGGGCCGGGCGGCGCCACGCACTGTGGGGTCCTCCTGGAGCGGCACCGCCGCAACGTGGTGGTGGGCTGGAGCAGCCCGGAGGCCCGGAAGCTCGACGAGACGCAGGCCGGATTCGACGCCGGACCCTGCCTGGACGCCCAGCGCACCTCCACCCTCATCCGTGTGCCCGATGTCCGCTACGAGGCGCGCTGGCCCGCCTATATGGCCGTGGTGCGCGAGTCCGGGATCCGCAGCATCCTGGCAGTGCCGCTGACCTTGAGCGGGGCGGGTGCGGCTGCGATGAACTTCTACACCTCTGACCCTGTCGGATTCGACGATGCCGACATCGAGCGTGCTCGGCAGCATGCCGCCCTGGCCTCCCGCGCCCTGTCGGTCGCAGTGCGGATCGCCAAGGAATCCGAGGAGGCCGCGGACCGACGCCGGGCCATGGAGTCCCGCACCGCGATCGACGTGGCGATCGGGGTGATCATGGCGCAGAACCGGTGCCGCCAAGAGGAAGCATTCGACATCCTGCAGAAGGCCTCCAACAATCGGAACCTCAAGCTGCGCACCCTCGCCGAGGAACTTGTGGGCTCGATCGGACAGCAGGCGCCGATCACCAGCTTCGACAGCTGAACATTTCCTCTCCCCTGTTGTTAAGTCGCACTCTCGCAGATCCCATCAGCCGAAGCTGCACGACGACGAATAGCGATGCTCTAAAGTCGATGAGTGCAAAAAATCACCCCTGCGGGTATCCTGATTAGACATTCGCTATTCTGGTGACGGAATCAGGGAGGCACTCATGGCTGAGGCATGGCGTGAAGCACGTCTGATTCCGACCTCGGGGATCCGAGGCACGACGGAGCAGGAAGTCAGGGCCACGTCTGCCCTGCTGGCCGTCTTGAGCATCGTGCCCAGCTTCGCTCATGCTCTGCTGAAACCCTGCGGTGCGTCATTGGGCCGCATGCGGGCGAATGTCGAGTGCTTCGTGGAAGTCGCCTTCGAGGACAAGAGGAAGAAGCGCTCTCCCAGACCCGATGGTCTGATTCGTGTGACCCGAGGGAGCACGGTGTGGACCGCTCTGGTGGAGGTCAAGACCGAGGGCAACGGACTCGACCAGGAGCAGGTCGAGAGCTATATGGACGTCGCCAAGGAGCACGGATTCGACGCCGTCATCACCATCTCCAATGAGATCCCTCCGATCCAGGGGACCCATCCTCTCTCGCTCGATGGGCGGAGCCTTCGCGCCATACCCGTCTTCCATTACTCGTGGGTCCGGATTATCACTCTCGCCATCATGGAACGGGAAGTCCGTGGCATCGAGGACGATGAACAGAAGTGGATTCTCGGCGAACTGATCCGGTATCTGGAACACGAGAACTCCGGTGCGCTGGACTTCACCGACATGGGCGCATCCTGGAAGGCCGTCACCGAGTGCGTGAAGACCGGGCTGGTCCGTCGCGGAGCCTCCGATGTGCTGGAAGTGGCCACGAGGTTCGACGGATTGATCCGCTATATCTCCTTCAAGCTGGGGCAGCGGCTCGGAGTTGACGTCACTCCCCAACTCCCCCGCAAGCAGAGAGAGAATCCTGCCGAACGGGCAGCGCAGCTCGCCTCGGAGCTTGAGAAGGAAGGATCCTTCTCAGGGAGCATCCGCATTCCCGGCACCGTCAGCGACATGGACATCCGCTGTGACATGCGAGCCAAGCAGATCCAGATATCGACCACTGTCCCGGCCTCCGGTCACGCGCGGAATGCAACCCGGATCAACTGGCTCCTCCGTCCGCTGGATGACGATCTGACGGACGTCGTCGTCGAGGCTCATGCTGGGAGGCGACACCACGCCGAAAGCCTCGAAGCACTCCGCGAAGACGTGAAGGACGCCCTCCCCGAGGGCTTCCCGGAGATCAGGAGCTTCACCATCACCCGTGTCAGCCACCTGGGCCTGCAGGGGACCACGCGGGGCAAGGCGTCGTTCATCAACTCCGTCATCCAGGCAGTCGATGACTTCTACGCCAACATCCTGCAGCGTCAACGTGTCTGGACACCACCCGCCCCCGAGTATCGCTCTCGCGCCAGCGAGCCCGGCCAGGAGGAGGTCTACTCCTCTGAAGAGCTGGCCTCGCCACCAGCTGAGGTCTACCACTCCGAGGAAGACATCACCGCGAACGACAGCTGAACATCCCTCCGCGCCGCCTCGTTCATCTGCCCTCCCTACAATGGACGCGAGTCGATTCGAAGGGCGAGACATGATCATGAGGAGACGCTCCACCCCGGTGCCGTCCGGGAGCGATCCGCAGGGCTCCGACTCCTGGGGGTCACTCTGGAAGGACGCCCGCCGTCACGCGCTGCGGACGTTCGCCCCGGTGCTGATACCCCTGGTGCTGATGTGGGGGTTCTACATCGTGAAGCTCGCCACGGGGAACTGGATCAACATCGCCCTCAGCCTAGATGCCCGCAGCGTCTCCGGGCTCGTCGGAATCCTCTTCATGCCGCTGCTGCACGGCGGATTCAGCCACCTCCTGGGCAACACGTTCTCCTGGCTGATCCTGGGTGGGATGACCGCCCTGCTGGACCGACGCTTCCTGCTGATCATGGGGCTCATCTGGCTGCTCACCGGGGCGATCCTGTGGGTCATCGGCACTCCGTGGCTCTGCCACGCCCCGGACGGCTATGACTGCGTCCGGCGACACGTCGGCGCTTCCGGGGTCATCTACGGCTTCGGCGCGTTCCTGGTGGCCTACGGATTCCTCACCCGCCGCATCTCCGCGATCCTGGTGGCCCTGTTCGTGCTGCTCTTCCATGGGCTGTCCATGCTGGCCGGCATCCTGCCGCTCACCGCAGGGTCCGGGGTCTCCTGGACCGGACACCTCTCCGGTGCGATCGCCGGCGTCGTCGTCGCCTTCCTCATGACGAAGGAGGCTCGGGCCGCGCGTGCGGCCCGAGCCTCCCCTTGAGAGCTGACGCGCTCCCGGTTCAGTCAGATTCGAGCACGGAGGTGACCAGCGCGGCGATCCGCGAACGCTCGGACCGGGTCAGGGTCACGTGGCCGAACAGCGGGTTGCCCTTGAGGAGCTCGACGACGGCGGCGACCCCGTCATGGCGGCCCACCCGCAGGTTGTCACGCTGAGCGACATCGTGGGTGAGCACGATCTTGGAGTTCTGCCCCATGCGGCTCATCACGGTCAGCAGCACGTTCTTCTCCAGGGACTGGGCCTCGTCGACGATCACCCAGGCATCGTGCAGGGACCGGCCACGGATATGGGTCAGCGGCAGCACCTCCAGCATTCCGCGGTGGGTGACCTCATCGAGCACATTCTCTGAGACCAGAGCCCCCAGGGTGTCGTAGACCGCCTGGCCCCAGGGGTTCATCTTCTCCGCCTCGGTGCCGGGCAGGTAGCCCAGCTCCTGGCCGCCCACCGCGTAGAGCGGACGGAAGACGATGATCTTCTTGTGCTCGCCGCGCTCCAGCACCGCCTCCAGTCCGGCACACAGGGCCAGCGCGGACTTCCCCGTCCCCGCGCGACCGCCCATGGACACGATCCCGACAGAGGGATCCATGAGCATGTCGATGGCCAGTCGCTGCTCGGCCGAGCGCCCGTGGAGCCCGAAGACCTCCTGATCACCCCGGACGACCTCCACATGCCGAGGAGTCGAGGAATCCGGCTGGGCTTCGCCCGCGGCCGTCTTGACCCTGCCCAGCCCGGAGCCGCTTCCCGAGGAGATGATCAGCCCGGTGTTGACGGGAAGCTCAGAGGCCTCCTCGAGGTCGATCCTCTCGCCCGCATAGAGCTCGGAGACCTGCTGCTCGGTGGCGGAGACCTCAGCCAATCCGGTCCATCCGGAGTCCGTCACCCACTCGTTGCGGTACTCGTCGGCGTCCAGACCCATGGCTGACGCCTTCACCCTCATGGGCAGGTCCTTGGAGACCACGGTGACATCCCGACCTTCGTCGGCGAAGCTCTTCGCCACGGCGAGGATCCGCGAATCGTTGTCCGTGCCGCGGAACCCCTGCGGGAGCACATCCAGCGAGATGTGGTTGAGCTCCACGATCAGGTGGCCTCCCTCCTCATTGAGCGGGATGGGCCGGTTGAGCACACCATGGGTGACCCGCAGCTCGTCCAGCAGGCGCAGCGCGGAACGGGCGTAATACCCCAGCTCGGAGTCGTGACGCTTATTCTCCAGTTCGGAGATCACGACGACGGGGATGATCACCTCGTGCTCGGCGAACCTCAGGATCGCCTTCGGATCCGAGATCAGGACCGAGGTGTCGAGCACATAGGACTTCTGCGCAACCTCACGCTCGACGGGGTCGTCGGTGCGCTCGGCGGCTGCAATCTGGTCGGGGGTGTTGACGGAGGCCACGGTAACTCCAGTCCGGAAACGACAAGAGGCTCCGCCGTGCGGCCGGCTGCGCTCCTGGAGAGCGTGCACTGCCACTTCGACGGAACCTCACGTGTTCCCGCATCGATAGTCGGACGATGTCTGCGGCTCGGCCCCTGCAGGGGCCGGACCGACCCTTGCTGCCATTCGGCATGTGTATGGGCCTCCCCGGTCAGGTACCTGACACCTTCAGAGTAGAGCCCACCATGCCCTCTGACGCGGATGCGTGCGGAGTGTCACATGACGATTCGGTGAACACCGGTGCTCATCCGCCGAACCTCCGCTGCCGCTGAGCGTAGTCGCGCAGGGCGCGGACGAAGTCCACCCGCCTGAAGTCCGGCCACAGCGCCTCGCAGAAGTAGAACTCCGAGTAGGCCGACTGCCACATCAGGAACCCGGAGAGGCGCTGCTCTCCTGAGGTGCGGATGATCAGGTCCGGGTCCGGCTGCCCGCGCGTGTACAGCCACTGGGAGATCGCGCCCGGCGTCAGTTCTTCGGCCACCTCCTCCAGGCCACGCCCCTGGGAGTCGGCCTCGCGCAGCAGCTCCTTGACCGCGTCGACGATCTCCTGCCGACCCCCGTAGCCGACCGCGACGTTGACGTGCACGGCCGGCGAGCGCTCGCGGCTGCGGCGCACGATCCGCCGGATGCTTCCGGTGCGGGTGGTGACGGTCTCGGCGTCGTCGTCGGCGGGCTCCGCGGCATCCTCGGCCTCGTCGGCCGCCGCGTTGCGCTCCCCCAGCTGGCGCAGACGAGCCGCCAGAGGCTCTGGAAGCAGCTCCAGGGCGCCCACCGGATGGACCCGAACCGGGCGCCCGCCCGGGCGGCTCTCGGCCAGCCGATCCAGCGTGTCACCGATGATCTCCATGAGCTGGTCCAGCTCCGCGGCGGAGCGGTTCATGTTGTCGGTGGAGAGCATGTAGAGGGTCACCGTGGGGATGCCCAGCTCCGCGCACCAGTCGATGAACTCCACGATCTTGTGAGCGCCGGCCAGATGCCCGTCGGCGGTGGGGGTGCCAGCCAGCTTGGCCCAACGACGGTTGCCGTCGACGACGACTCCGATGTGCTGCGGCATACGCTCTCTGGGCAGGGCGCGGCTCAGCCGCGACTCGTACATGCTGTAGGCCAGATCCATCAGCCCCATGCGGCCTTCCTTCCTCAGCGCCCCGCCGTGCTCCCCCACCGTACCGCGCCGACACGGGTGGAATCGTTGACACCCACCTGCGGGTTTGCGACAGTGAAGTCACCCACGATGGAGACCACGGAGGCAGCTCATCCCCATGATCCAGCGGAGACCCCGCAGCCGAGCCGAAGCCGCGGTGGCCGCCCTGGCCGCCGCCGGCGTGCTGGTTCTGCTGGGCTGCGCTCCCGAAGCCCCGCCCGCAGCCCCGGAGGAGCCGCAGGAGTCCGACCCTTCGGAGGAGACTCCTGGCACGGAACCCGACCCCGAACCGGAGCCCGAGGAGGACCCCGGGGAAGATCCTGAGGGGACGGACGCCGTCGTCGTCGACCAGGCCGTGTGGAACTTCGACACCATGGAGGAGGTCGACCTCCGGGTGGAGGTCCATCCCTTCGTGCGGGTCTCGACCGAGGAGGGCGACTTCCTCAACGGGCTGATCACCTATCAGATCACCTCCGACTCCGGCGAATACCACCTGGACCGGCACGGAGTGCACCCCCACGAGGTGCGCCTGGTGGACACCGAGGCCCAGAGGATCACGCATCCTGCCTTCGCCACCGACGGCAGCGGCGAGGAGCACCTGGCCGATGTCGAGGACTCCACGGTGCATGCCGGCGACGACCCCGTGCGCTGGGCCGGGGTCCACGCCGATCCGGGCACCGAGAGCACCGCGGTGCTGCTCCCCTACCTGGGACTGATCGAGGACGTGGCCATCGTGGACGCGGAGGACGCCGACACCTCCGACTACCTGCCGGTGGAGGAGGCGCTGCCCGAACTGGTGGAGATCCATGAGGCCACCTGGGACCTGCAGTCCCACCGCGAGCGCGCCGACGGAGACGTCCAGATCCGCCAGAGCGACGATGGAGCCACCCTCACCCTGGACTCGGACATCCTCTTCGCCGTCGACGAGCACACCCTCACCGAGGAGGCCGAAGCCGCTCTGCAGGTGGCCTCCGACGAGCTGGAGGGCTTCGAGGGAGGTGAGCTCAGGATCGTCGGGCACACCGATGACGTGCGCTCCCTGGAGCACAACGAACAGCTCTCTGCGGATCGCGCCGAGGCCGTCCACCAACGCCTGGAGGAGCTGCTGGATGCGGAGGACCTCACCGTCACCACGGAGGGTCGTGCCTTCCACGAGCCGGTGGCCAGCAATGAGACCGAGCAGGGCCGGGCGATGAACCGACGGGTGGAGCTGCACTACACACCGGCCGAGGCGTCGGATCCGCCTGACACCGAAGACGCCGGGGAGCTCGAGGACACCGGAGAGCTCGACCAGACCGAGGACGACGATCTGCCGGCCACCTCCGGACCGGTCGGAAGGGCCGGGGAACCCCTGGAGATCACCGGAGAGCACGGCGGGGTCGTCGAGGTCAGCGTGGAAGAGGTCCACACCGCCGGGAATCTGCTGGTCGGCAGAATCCGGGTGGAGGTGCTGGAGACCGCCGACGACGGCGAGGAGCCCCTGCCGCTGTCCTGGGCGCTGGGATTCGGTGACCGGGGCATGCACGAGAGCCATGAGAACCCCTACAATCCGGGGAACCAGACCGACGCGCTGACCCTGCTGAACGCGCAGGAGCGGATCTTCCCGCTGGAGTTCGACGACACAGAGAGCTTCGAGGGTGCCGACGAGGAGGGATTCATCCGGGAACAGGGTGACCCCTGGCGCTCCGTGGCGGCCGACCGCGGCTTCGGCATGGACGCCGAGGCCGAGGTGGGAAGCTGGTCGGTGGCCACCGTCCTGTGGCCGCAGACCGGAACCGAGGAGGTCGTCGTCGACGTCCCGGGGCAGAGTGAGCACGCCGAACGCCCGTGGTCCGAGCCGTGGCGTGTGGTGGACGTGCCCGTCGAGACGGAGAAACCGTAGTGCAGGAGACCCTCACACCGACTCGCCGGCGCCTCGCCCTGCCGATCTTCATCGCCTGTGCCTACGGCCTCGCATGGCTGGTGGCCCTTCCGCTGTGGCTGGGTGACGGCCTGAACTCACCGTGGTTCATGGTCGTCACCATCGCGATGATGTTCACCCCCGCCGTCGCCGCGCTCGTCGCCGTATTGGTGGAGAGGCCGCAGAAGAAGGCCCGGGCACTCGGGTTGGTCCCGCTGCAGCCGGTCGGCAGGCTCCTGCGCCACCTGGCGCTGGGACTCGTGGTGCCGATCGTCGTATGCCTCGCCGCGCTGCCGATCGGCCACCTCGCCGGCGTCTTCCCTGCGGACTTCACCGGTCTCAGCGGCTTCCAACAGATCACCGAGCAGCAGCTGGCCCAGGCCGGCGTCGACGAGCTGCCCCTGCCGATCGAGACGCTCGCCGCCCTCCAGATCATCAACGTGCTCGTCGCGGCGCTGGTCATCAATCTGCTGCCTGCACTGGGAGAGGAGATCGGGTGGCGCGGATGGATGCTGCCCAAGCTCCTGCGCTTCGGCCCCTGGGGCGCCATCGGGATCTCCGGGATCATCTGGGGCCTGTGGCATGCCCCGCTGATCCTGCTGGGCTACAACTACCCCGGCACCCCGGGGTGGCTCGCTCTGATCGCGATGGTCGCCCTGTGCACGATCATGGGCGGCGTCTTCGGCTGGCTGCGCCTGCGCAGCGGCTCAGTGTGGCCGGCGGCGCTGGCGCACAGCACCTTCAACGCAGCGGCCACCACATACCTCCTCTTCATCGCCGCCGACGCCACCTTCGACCCCCTGCAGGCCACCATCACCGGATGGACCGGGTGGATCCTGCCGGCCGTCGTCGTGCTGCTGGTCGTCCTGACCGGCAGGTTCTCCCCCGTGAGCCAGGAAACTGCAGGAGATCTGCCGCGCGACGACCAGTGAGCCGTGCGACACAAAGTTACCCGCAGGTTACTTGTGGCCTTTAGACTGGGCCTATGGCACAGAAGTCCGCCGTGGGCACCTCCCGTCCCACCGTCGCACCCGCCGACCGGCTCTTCGACTCAGACCTCGCGCTGAAGCCGCGGATGCGCGGCTGGCTCCACGCCGGAATGGTCCCCCTGGCTCTTGCGGCCGGCATCGTGCTCATCGCCGTGGCCCCCACGAGCACACTGCGCGTCGCCTCGGCGGTCTACGCCCTCACCGGGCTGCTGCTCTTCGCGGTCAGCGCCACCTACCACCTGGGCCGCTGGTCACCGCGGACCAAGCTGCTGCTCAAACGGCTGGACCACACCAACATCATGCTCATCATCGCCGGGACCTACACCCCACTGACCCTGGCGCTGCTGCCCGAGCCCAAGGACCTCATCCTGCTGGTCGGCGTCTGGGTCGGTGCGCTGGGCGGGGTGGCGTTCCGGATCTTCTGGACCTCCGCCCCGCGCTGGCTCTACACCCCCGTCTACGTGATCCTCGGACTGGCCGCAGTCGTATTCATCGGAGACTTCTTCGCCGCGGATCTGGCAGCGGCGATCCTCATCTGCGTCGGCGGCGCCGCCTACATCACCGGAGCCGTGATCTACGGACTCAAGCGACCCAACATCTCCGCGCAGTGGTTCGGCTTCCACGAGCTCTTCCACGCCTGCACGCTGATCGGGTTCATCTGCCACTACATCGCGATCATGCTGGCCCTGCTGGGCTGACCTGCTCCAGCGCCTCCTCCACCGAGGCCACCGGGGGCAGACAGACCATCGCCCCCGGGGCGTTCAGGCACAGACTCAGCTGCAGCTCCACCGAACCTGCCGGGGCGGAGCCCGCAGAACCTTCCACGCTCTCCCCCGCACCCGGCTCGACCGGGATCCCCACCAGCGCGGCGGCCCGGCGCACCTGACGCGCCTGCTCGACGTCGGCGGAGACCAGCCGCAGCGCCGGGGAACGACGCGCGGCCCGACGAGCCACCAGCAGGCTCGCCCCGGCCACACTGGGCGCCTTCGACGTCACCAAGGGCAGATGATGCAGCAGATCCGTGGCACGGAGCCGATGATGGTCCCCCAGCGCCTCTGCCAGCTGCAGAGCGACCGCCAGCGAGGCGACCGGACTCGGCTCCGGGCCGTCCAGCGCACCCGCCAGACTGGGGCCGTCCTGCGCCGCAGTGAGCAGGCCGTCGTCGTCGAGGCTCTCCAGCACCTCCCAGCCGTGCTCGCCGTGGCGGGTGAACGCCTCCAGCGTGGCCGCGAGGACGGCGACCCCGCGCTCCAGCCAGAGGCGGGCCCCGGTGGCCGAGCTGAGGGTGAAGCAGGCCGAGGCCAGCTCCGCATGATCGGCCAGGGTGCCGGGCCGGCCCGCCGTCCGCCCGTGATGGGAGACCCGTGCCACGCCCGTGACCCGACCATTCTGCTCCTGGGCCACGTGGATGCCCCAGAGGGTTTCGGCGATCTGCTCGGCCAGCTCCACCGGGGCGTCCTCGCCCCAGAGCATGCCCGCCTCGGCCAGTGAGCGGATCGCCGTGGCGTTCCAGGCGGCCACGACCTTCTCGTCCCGGCCGGGCTGGGGACGCTGGTCACGACGGCTCAGCAGCTCCTCGGCGATGCTCTCCCAGATCTGCTGGTCCGCTGCGGAGAGCGGCACCGAGAAGTGCAGCGTGCGACCGGTGGTGAGGTCCACGTGGCCGCCCTCCGGCGGGGCGCCGCGGCTCAGTGTGGCCAGCCGCCGAGCCTGCTCCATGCTGTGCCCCGCCGCCCGGGCGGCGTCGACGATCTCCACGTCGCTGAACAGGTAGGTGCCGCCCTCGACGTGCTGGCCCTGATCGTCCACCGTGTCCGCATCGAGGGAGGCCGCCAGCAGCCCTTCCGGGGTGAGCATGCGGCCGGTGAGCCAGCCGATGGTGGCCCGCGCGCGCCGTCCGGCCCGGTCCTGCTGCGCCGCGGTGGCAGCCGGATGCACACTCAGCCGCGCGCAGTGCCCCAGCAGCTGAGCGTTGTCGGCGAGCATCTTCTCGAAGTGCGGAACCATCCAGGCACGGTCCGTGGCGTAGCGGGCGAAGCCGCCGTCGAGCTGGTCGAAAAGCGCCGAACGGCCCATCGCCTCGAGGGTGCGGACCGCGAGCCCGCCGGCCACGTCCGCTGGCTCTCCGCCGGCTCGCTGCTGCCAGCAGGACTCCTCCAGCAGGAACGCGAGCAGCGGAGAGGGCGGGAACTTCGGGGCAGCCCCGAACCCGCCATGGACGGTGTCCTCCTCGGGGGCGAGCACTCCCAGCGCCGTCTCCACCCACTCCTGGGTCTGTGCCCAGGCCTCAGAGCCTGGGCCGGTGTCCTCGGCCGGGAAGAGTGCCAGCTGCGCCTGCTGTCGGCGCTGGACGCCCAGCGCGCGAGCGATCTTCTCCGCGGACTCCTCGACCTCCTCGCGGCGCTGCGTCCAGGCGGTGTGGACGGCGTCGAGCACCTCGGTGAAGGCCGGGATCCGCCCGTGGCGCGCCGGCGGGAAATAGGTGCCCGCGTGGAAGGCGCGTCCGTCAGGCAGAACGAAGACGCTCATCGGCCAGCCGCCCTGCCCGGTGAGGGTCTGAGTGGCGGCCATGTAGGCGTCGTCGACGTCGGGGTGCTCCTCCCGATCCACCTTGATCGCCACGAAGCGGGAGTTCAGCGCCTCCGCGGTGCCTCCGTCCGCGAAGGACTCGGCCGCCATCACATGACACCAGTGGCAGGCGGAGTAGCCGATGGAGATGAAGACCGGCACATCCCGTCGGCGAGCCTCCTCGAAGGCCTCCGGGCCCCACGGATGCCAGTCCACGGGGTTCTCGGCGTGCTGCCGTAGGTACAGCGAGGAGCTCTCAGCCAGACGATGTCCCATCACGTCAGTGTCCCGCACCGTCGACGACGGCGTCGATGGCCTACGCCACACCGTCGTCACCTGAGGACATACGCGGAATAGTGCGGACAGGACCCCCGTTCCTCCTCTCGTGCCGCGCCGAGCCCCGGCCGCGGAAGACCACGAACACCCCTGAAGACCCTGAACGGAGCTCACCCATGTCCACCACAGCGGACACCGCCGAGACGACGCCGACCAGGCGCCTGCCCGCCTGGATGACGTCCTTCGGCAACCAGATCCTCGCCGCACTCGTGCTGGGCCTCGGCGTCGGATTCCTCGCCCGCGGCATGGGCGGGACCGAGGAGGATCCCAACTGGCTGACCGCCACCGTCACCGAGGTCGGCGGGGTCTACGTATCCCTGCTGACCGCCGCCGTCGTGCCCCTGGTGTTCACCGCGGTGGTCACCTCCATCGCCCAGCTGCGCCAGGTCACCAACGCCGCCCGGCTGGCCGGCCAGACCCTGCTGTGGTTCGCCATCACCGCGTTCATCTCAGTGCTGATCGGCATCGCCATCGGGGTCATCGGGCAGCCCGGCCAGCACACCGACGTCACCGCAGAGTCCGCCGCGGAGCCCGGAAGCCAGGGCTCCTGGATCGGATTCCTCGAATCCATCGTGCCGGCGAACTTCATGGGGCTGACCGCAGACTCCTCGATGGGCGAGGACGGCGCCCTCACCACCGATCTGACGTTCAACGTGCTGCAGGTGCTGGTCATCTCCATCGCCATCGGCATCGCCGCGATGCTGATCGGCAAGAAGGCCGAGCCGTTCCTGAACCTCACCTCCTCGGTGCTGGCCATCATCCAGAAGGTCCTGTGGTGGATCATCCGGCTGGCTCCGATCGGCACCCTGGCGCTGATCGCCCGCGCGGTGGCCACCTACGGCTGGGACGCACTGTCCTCGCTGGGGGTCTTCGTGCTGTGCATGTATGTGGGCCTGGCGATCGTGTTCTTCCTGGTCTACCCGCTGCTGGTCCGCGCCAACGGGCTCTCCGCCAAGCAGTACTTCACCGGCGTGTGGCCGGCCGTGCAGCTGGGCTTCGTCTCCCGCTCCTCGGTGGGCACCATGCCGCTGACCCAGCGGGTCACCGAACGGAGCCTGGGCGTGCCCCGCTCCTACGCCTCCTTCGCCGTGCCGCTGGGGGCGGTGACGAAGATGGACGGCTGCGCGGCGCTCTACCCGGCGATCGCGGCGCTGTTCGTGGCCCAGTTCTTCGGCCTGGACCTGACCATCACCCAGTACGTGCTGATCGTGTTCGTCTCCGTCATCGGCTCCGCCGCCACGGCCGGCACCACCGGTGCGACCGTCATGCTCACCCTGACGTTGTCCACCCTGGGGCTGCCCCTCGAAGGCGTGGGGCTGCTGCTGGCGGTCGAGCCGATCGTCGACATGGGCCGCACCGCGCTCAACGTGGCCGGGCAGGCTCTGGTTCCCACCATCGTCGCCAAGCGTGAAGGCCTGATCGACATGGAGCTCTACTCCGCGCGCCGCACCGGGGTGCCCTTCGACGACGACACCGAGGATGAGGAAGCCGACGACACCACGGATCTCCCCTCGTCCGACGGGGACACCGACGTTGGCCCGGAGGCGCGCCAGTCGGCTCGCTGAGGCAGCACCCGCGCCTCCTTCGCTTCCCCTCCGTCGAGTGGGGGATTCACCCGCAGCTCACTCGCCGATCCGGCAGTGAGCCGCCGGTGAATCCCCCACTCGACGTGACGGGGCCCGGGCCCGCCGCATCCGCCGCGCGCCAGGTCCCTGACAGCTCGCGGACTCAGATGAGTGGGCGGCGCCGACGTAGCGCCTCAGCGACGGCGGCCACCGCTGCACGGAAGTCCGTGCGAAGGTCCTCCCCATTGACGTGGAGCACCTCCCAGCCTGCCGCCCGGAAGATCGTGTCTCGACGCTGATCCCGGCGGTGCTGATCGGCATCGTAGTGGGTCTTGCCCTCGTACTGGATGGCGATCTTCCACTCCGGATAGCCAAGATCTGCCCGTGGCGACCAGAGCGAGTCAGGGTGCGCCGGCACCTGCAGCTCCGGCTCAGGCAGGCCCGCCTCGACCAGTGCCAGCCGAAGCAGCGTCTCCGGCGGAGAATCCGCGCCCACGCGAACATCCTGGAGCGCCAGTCGGGCGGTCCGTCGACCCCTCACCCGGCGAGTCATCTCCACCACCTCGTGCAGTTCGTCGATCGTGGCGAAGGGCTCAGACCGTCCTTCGTACCGGTCATAGGGGCGGCGCACGAACTGGTCTCCCAGGACGACCAACTCCCGCTGTGAACAGACTTCCGCCAGTTCGAGCCAGTTTCGCGGTGCGGAGCTGACGGAGACGCCGTCGAACTCCACCACATCCTGATCTCTCACCGCGCGCCGGTGCCCGACCACGCCTGTGCGCTCCACACGCGTATCCGGCGAGGGCCTCTGGGTCAGATGGACGCGGCGGTCCATCGCCAGGTGTCGCGGAAGATCCACGCCTCGCAGCTGGGCCGCTGTGGTGTCAGAGATCCACGCCTCGGGGTGCTCCGACGTCAACGCTCGGGCCACAAGATGATGGCGCCTCTCCGGTAGCGTGCGCTCCACCAGCTCCGTGGCAGCATAGACTCCCGCTCCCAACGGGACGACGTCGTCATAGGCGAGGCGCCGTTCGTCGACGCCCATGGCCACGGCCTGTGCACGGGTGAAGGCCGAGCCCAGGAGCGGCTCAGGAAGGGGATGGCGACGGGGCGATCGTCGAGGCATGCGATGAGTGTGCCGTAGATCGATGACCGCCTGCAGGCGTTATCCACAGGTTCGCTCCGCGCTCCGTCGAGCGGGGGATCTGCAGGCACTTAACTGCCTGTATGGGCGAGTTAGCTGCCTGTATATCCCCCACTCGACGGTGGGAGGTGGTGGGAGAGGGAGAAACGTCAGCGGGTGAGTTCTAGCCGCGGGATGCCCACCGGTTCGAAACCGAACACCTGCCCGTAGAAGCTCAGCGAGGCTTCCTGGGCGGCGATGATGTTCTCCGCCTTCCTGAAGCCGTGCTGCTCCCCCTCGAAGAGCAGGTAGGCATGCGGGATCCCCTTGGCGGCCAGCGCATCGCGGAACATCTCCGCCTGATTCGGCGGCACGATCGGATCTTCGTCGCCCTGGAGCAGCAGCACCGGGCAGGACAGCGAGTCCACGTGGTTCAGCGGTGCACGCTCCACGTAGACGGACGCCTCCTCCGGGTACCGGCCGATCAGTCCGTCCAGGTACCGGGACTCGAAGTCATGGGTGTCCTGAGCCAACGCGACGGCGTCAGCCACCCCGAAGCTGGAGACCCCCGCGGAGAACTCCTCGGTGCGGGTCAGGCAGGCCAGCGTGGTCCAGCCGCCCGCACTGCCCCCTTCGATGCCCAGCCGCTCCCCGTCGGCGATGCCGGCCCTCACCAGGTGCCGCATCACCTCCACGGTGTCCTCGACGTCGACCACGCCCCACTGGCCCTTGAGCCGGTCACGGTAGGTCCGCCCGAAGCCGGTGGAGCCCCCGTAGTTGATGTCCACCACGCCGATCCCTCGCGAGGTGTAGTACGCGATCCCCAGTGACAGCCCGACGGCGGCCTGCCCGGTGGGGCCCCCGTGGACCTGCGCGATGTACGGCGGCAGCTCTCCCTCGGGCGCCTGCGCCCCGGCGTTGCGCGGCCGGTAGAGCACCGCGTGGACCTGCTGGCCTGCGGCAGCGGTGACAGTGATCGGTTCGGGCACCGGCAGCAGCCCCGGGTCCGGGGCGTCCTCGCGGGAGGAGCGCACCGTATGGAGCCCCTCGATCCGCCAGCCGTCGGCCCTGCCGGCCCCATCGTCCCCGACTCCTCGGACCAGCGCCCCCGCGTGCACCCCCGAGAACTCCTCGGGAGACACCCCGGCGAAGGCGAGCAGGCCGTCCGCGCGGTGCCGCACCCCGGTGATCATGGTGTGCGGCAGGTCCAGTTCTCGCACAACACCGGCCGGGATGTCCAGCACCCCGAGACGGTCGACGGCGGTCCCATGAACCACCAGGGCGGTGTCGGCGTCGAGCAGGGTGAGCCAGGTCTGGCCGAGCTGCCACAGCGGCCCGGCGAACTCCTGCTCAGCGACCTCCGGATCACCGGCAGGACCGGATGTCAGCACCGGGCGCGGATCCTTCCCGAGGGTGGCGGTCCAGGGGTTCCACCACCCGGTCCGGTCGGAGAGCCAGATCAGCCGGGAGGCGTCGCGCCACTCCGGCTGCAGCACGGAGGTGCCGGT
The DNA here is from genome assembly GCF_013410745.1 of Nesterenkonia xinjiangensis. NCBI lineage: Bacteria > Bacillati > Actinomycetota > Actinomycetes > Micrococcales > Micrococcaceae > Nesterenkonia > Nesterenkonia xinjiangensis. The sequence goes on from NZ_JACCFY010000001.1 coordinate 543,596, forward strand.
GTCGCCGTCGAGCACGGCGTCCTCGACGACGACGCCGGCCTCCACCCTGCCCACACGCAGTTCGGTGCCGTCCCAGGGCATCTGCGGGTGCTCCCAGGAGATCCAGGCCAGGTGCGCACCGTCGGGCGAGAGCCGCGGGTGGGCGACGAAACGCGATGACGGGGTCACCCGCCGGATCAGGGTGGCGTCATCGGCGGCGGACCCGTCCAGCGGCACCGCGGCGACGTACCGTTCGATGCCCTCTGCACCGGTGTGGTCCTCACAGATCCACCAGACCTCGTCGTCGTGTCCGGGCCGCTGCACGTGCACGGGCTGGGCCCAGCGCAGCGAGGGCCCCGCGGCAGAGGCCACGGTCTCGCCGATCGGACTGAGCGGCGTGGGGGCCTCACCTTCCCGGAAGCGGTGGATGCGCTGGTCGGCGAAGTTCACGAACAGGATCAGCGGAGAGTCCCGGCCATCGTCGATCGCCAGCCACGAGGCTCCGCCATATTCGTGCACGCGCGAGCGAGCGTTGTAGGGGGCAGGCAGCACGGTGACGGTCTCCACCGGCCCGAGCCCGTGGGACGTCACACCGGGCCGTCGCACCGGCCGCGCGCTGCGCACGATGGCCTGACGCCCGTCCTCGGCGGCCAGCCCCTCGGTCCACCACAGGTGGCCGCCCACCAGAGAGGGTGCGGAGACCCGGTTCCCTCCGACGGCGAGCTGCTCGGCGGTGATGCTGGAGGGCCACTCCCCGAAGGGCAGGGTGGCGGGGGTCGTCGTGGGGCGTATGGCGTCAGACATGACGCCAGTCTAGAGATCAGCGCACGGCGTCGGTGCCGGGGCGCTCCTCGTCGGGCTCGGCGGACTGCGCCTCGGGGTCTTCTGCGGAGCTCTCCGGGGGCGCTTCTGCTGCGGGGCCGAAACGCTCGGCCGCTGCGGCGTCGCGGGCATGCCGCTGGGCTTCGGAGATCTCTGCCGGGACCACCTCGCCCGGAAACTCAGGCTCCTCGCCGGCCAGCTCGGCCTCCACCTGAGTGCGGTACTTCATGCGCCTCATGCGCTTGGCGAGATCACGGACCACGAAGATCAGCAGCACGACGATCAGTGCAGTGAACAGGAACCCCTCGATGCCGGGGCTGATGTCAGACTCTTCCAATCCGGGGCGCAGGTCGGGCGCGTCACCACCGCCCCCTCCGGGCCACCAGTTCGTCAGTGCTGGGAATGGATGCACGGGAGTCTCTCGCCTCTGGTCCGAAGTCTGTCGCTTGTCCGAAGGCCAAGTCTACGCCGTGTAGAAATCGAAAGCACACGCGGCAGGTCAGGTCGATCCCCGCTCATCGCGGGAGGCTGCGAGGATCTTCTCCAGCGCTGCGACATGACCGGTGTAGGCCTCTCGACCGGTCTCGGTCAGCGAGACCAGCAGCCGGGACCGCCCGGCACGGAGGAAGGGGGCCTGCCGAGCATACCCCGCCTCCGCGAGCTGACCGAGATGCTTGCTCAACGCAGACTTCGACAGCCCGGTGCGCCGCTGGATCTCGGAGAACTCGATGCCGCCGGCCTGGGAGAGCATCGCGCTGATGCGCAACCGGTGCGGCGCATGGATGAGCGGATCGAAGCGCGGCTCGGGCGAAGGGTCAGGCACGACGCCGGATCCGGACATAGAACAGGTCCACCACGACGATGAATCCCGCGAGCAGGGCGCCCCCCGCGATCCACACCCAGGAGCCGAGCATGCTCTCCAACAGCAACGGGGAGAGCGCCAGGAGTACGACCACGATCGACGCCGGCACCACCCGTCGCCAGCGGACATCCATCCTGACATAGCCCTTTGGCGGATTCGCCGTGAGCACGAGCCAGAGCACCAGGCCGGCCGCTGCCAACGCCAGCACGGACAGCGTCACCTGAAGAGCGGGCGACGAGCCTCCCACCCCCTGATTGACGAAGCCGAGCAGGAGCATCACGGCCAGGGCAGGGACGTACCACCGGGAGAAACCTCTGTAGAGGGTCTGGTCCTCCTCAGCGCGTGCGGCCTCCAGCGCCTCCCTGGCGGCCTCCACACCAGGGAGCTCGTGGGGCGACGGGCGATCACTCGGAGTTGCCATAAGGGAAACTCTAATTCTCAGTTTCCCTTATGGCAACACGCCGTGATCAGCGCAGACCCGCGAACAGATCGTGTTCGGGCAGCTGCGTGTCCACCCGAGAGTCGATGAGCACGTAGTCGTCGTAGGGCCACACCTTGCGCAGGAAGTCGTTGGGAGTGGCGAAGAAGAACCCATCCGGCTCCACCTGGGTGCGGTGGGCGCGCAGGGCGCGATCCCGGTGTTCCAGGTAGTCCCCGACCGGCACCTGGGTGGTGACCTGATGCTTGGTCAGCCAGGGCACCTCGCCGTCCTCGTCGAATCGGGCCAGACGCTCCCCGTAGGGCGAGTCGAAGCCCGCCTCGACCAGCGCCTCGTGGATGGCACGGAACCGCCCCGGGTTGAACGCACGATCGTAGTAGAGCTTCTGCGGCTCCCAGGGCTCCCCGGCATCCGGGTAGAGTCCGGCGTCTCCTGCCGCATGGAAGGCGTCCACGGTGATCTTGTGGGACATGATGTGATCCGGGTGCGGGTAGCCCCCGGACTCGTCGTAGCTGATGATCACATGCGGCCGGAACCGGCGCACCAGACGCACCAACGGGTAGGCCGCCTGCTCCAGGGGCAGTGCCGCGAACGACCCGGCCGGCAGCGGCGGCATCGGGTCGCCCTCGGGCAGCCCGGAGTCCTCGAAGCCGAGCCAGACATGCTGGACGCCGAGCGCCTCGGCGGCCTCACGCATCTCCACCCGACGTACTCCGGGCAGATCCCGATGGCACTGCTGCAGCTCCCCGGCGGCGGCGTTCAGCAGATCACCGCGCTCCCCGCCCGTCGCCGTGGCGACCATGACCTCCGCGCCGGCATCCGCATAGGCGGCCATCATCGCCGCGCCCTTGGAAGACTCATCGTCGGGATGAGCGTGCACGGCCAGCAGACGCAGCCCGGCTGAACGCGGCACATGCTCGTGGTGCTCCGCCGCGTGCGGGTCGACGGCGTCGCGGAGCCCGCGAGGGGGACGGACCGTCGCGGCGTCCTTGCGGATCACCGGCGTCGAGGCGGCGAGGGGGTCGGCGGGGTGGTCTGGGGTCGGGGTCACAGGTGATCTCCGTGGCTGGTGGGCTCGGTGAGGGTCCGGGATCGGGTCGGTTCTGATCGAACGTCATCGTCCCTCGACGCATCAGAACCCCTCGAGACACTAGAATAATCCCGATGAGTCACTCGACCGCCCCGCACAGCCTCGCCGAGCGCTACGGCGCCCCGAAGCGGCCCCTCTCGTCCCGGACGCGCGTCGGGCTCGTGGTCGGTGCGCTGGTCGCAGCTCTGGCGGTGGCCGTGTACTTCACCGTGGGCAACACGGTGGGTCAGCTCACCTCGAAGGACGTCGGTTACATCATCCACTCAGACACCTCGGCCTCGGTGGACTATGAGCTCACGAAGGACTTCGACGCCACTGTGCAGTGCATGGTGCAGGTGCTCGACGACTCCTACGCCATCGTGGGCGCCAAGACTGTGACCATCGGCCCGCACGAAGGCAGCGGTTCGGCGGACCGCAGCCAGTACTTTCGCACAGATGTGCGCACCGAGTACCGCGGAGTCACCGGCATCGTGGACTCCTGCTGGGAGCTGGGCTGATGCGACCAGGCTCGTTGATGCACCGCATGCGCGGTGTCATCGCGCTGGTCCTGCTGGTGTGCTTCGTGGCCGCCTTCGTGCTCACCGCCTGCGACGGCGACTCCCCCGATCCCGAGTCCGCCGCCACTCCGGACTCCGAGGTGGTGGTGCTCGCCGCCGCCTCGGTGGAGCCGGTGCTGCAGCGGATCGAACAGGGCCTGCAGGAGCGCGACGCCGGACTCACGCTGGCCGCTGAGTACGGCGGCACCTCGACGCTCGTCTCGCAGATCAGGTCAGGCCGCCCCTTCGACGTCGTCATCACCGCCTCCCGAGCGCACATGGGCGAACTGGTCGAGGACGGCCACGTCAGCAGAGACGCCTACCCGGTGGCCACCAATCGGCTCGCCCTGGTCGTCCCCGCGGAGAACCCCGCCGGCGTCGACAGCTTCGACGACTTCATCGCCCACGCCGACGACCTCCTCACCGCGACCTGCGCACCGGAGGTCCCCTGCGGTGAGCTGACGCGCACCATGGAGGAGGAGCTCGGGGTCGAGGTCCACACCGACACGGAGGAGACGTCGGTGTCCTCGGTGATGACGAAGGTGCGGATGGCAGAGGTCGACGCCGGCTTCACCTACATCACCGATGCCCGCGCCGCCGGAGACGAGGTGCAGGTCTTCGAGATTCCGGACTTCGCGAACAACGACACACAGATCTGGGCGGCCATCGCCGCCGAGCCCGAGGACCGCGAGGCCGCCGAGCAGCTCCTCACCCTGGTGGCCGGCGAGACCGGACGCACCGCCTTCGAGGAGGCCGGCTTCCTGCCCCCTCCGGCCGCTGAAGCCTCGAGCACTGACTGACCCTCCATGGCCCGACACGTCGACCGCCTCCCCGGCGTGCTGTGGCTGCCCGCCCTTGTCGGCGCTGCGCTGCTGACCCTGCCGGTGCTCGCCCTGCTCCTGCAGGCCGACCTTCTGGCGGTCCCGGCCCTGCTGTCCTCGCCGGTCACTCGTGACGCCCTCGCCCTCAGCTTCCAGACGGCGACGGCGGCGACTCTCCTGTGCGTAGTCTGCGGAGTCCCGCTGGGGGTGCTGATGGCGCGCGGCAAGTCCGTCCTGCTGCGTTGGGCGCGCCCGCTGGTACTGCTGCCCCTGGTGCTGCCGCCGGTGGTGGCGGGTGTGGCCCTGCTGTCCGCCTTCGGCCGCATGGGCCTGATCGGAGCGCCCCTGCAGGCTCTTGGCGTCCAGATCACCTTCACCTGGGTGGCGGTGGTGCTCGCCCAGGCCTTCGTCGCGATGCCGTTCATGGTGCTCTCGGTGGAGTCTGCCCTGTCCTCGCTGGACCGGCAGTACGAGGAGGCCGCCGCGACCATGGGGGCCGGTCCGCTGGCCGCGCTGTGGTGGGTGGTCCTTCCGCTGATCCGCCCCGGCGTGTTGGCCGGCACCGTGCTGTGCTTCGCCCGCTGCTTGGGCGAGTTCGGCGCCACTCTGGCCTTCGCAGGCTCGGCCTCCGGCACCACCCGCACCGCGCCGATCGAGGTCTACCTGCTGCAGCAGTCCGACCCCGAGGCCGCCGCCGCCCTGGCGGTGGTGATGATCGCCGTCGCGCTGGTCGTGGTCGGGCTGGTCTATGGGCCTGGACGGCGGCTGTTCACCCCGCTGCGCTGAGCCGCTCACCGTTTCGCCCAGGTTGCCCTCGCGGCCGCACCGTTGAGGTTCTGCCGCGACAGCACTACGATTGTGGAAACGCAGAACAACCCCGCCGGGGAGCGACCGGGCCAGAGGTCCGGGACGTATGTCCTCAGGCGGGGTCTTTGCATGTACGACGAGGAACCTCACGGCATCGCTGTCTGGACGGGAAACCCCCGGCACGGAGGGCGATGCCGACTGATGTGGCGGCGGACCCTCCGTCCGCGGCCGGGTTCCTCCTCAGACCCGAGGAGATCAACAGTGGCGACGCACGCGCACCAGACCGACGAGAACGCACAGTGGCTGACCCAGGAGGCCTACGACCGGCTCAAGTCCGAGCTGGCGCACCTCAGCGGCCCTGGTCGCCAGGAGATCGTGGACCGCATCGAGTCCGCCCGGGAAGAGGGCGACCTGAAGGAGAACGGCGGCTACCACGCGGCCAAGGAGGAGCAGGGCAAGGCCGAGGCACGGATCCGCTACCTGACCAGTCTGCTCGAGAACTCCTACGTGGGTGAGGCCCCCGCCAGCGACGGCACCGTCATGCCCGGCATGGTCGTCACCGCGACGATCGCCGGAAACGAGATGCGATTCCTCTTCGGCAACCGTGAGATCGCCGGAGACTCGGATCTGCAGGTCTACTCGGCCAGCTCACCCATCGGTGAAGCCATCAATGGCGCCAAGGCCGGGGACAAACTGTCCTACCCGGCACCGAACGGCAAGGACATCCCGGTGGAGATCCACTCCGCAGAGCCCTTCACCGGCTGATCCTCAGACCCAGCCGTCGAGGTCGCTGGCGTTGTCCTGACGCCGGCGGCCGCGGCGGACGCTGCGCCGCGTGCGCCGGGAGGTCGGAGCGTGTCCCTTCGCGGAGGCATCCTGACCCCCGGCGGCCGGGTGCTTCCGACGCTGCTCTCGATTGCGCATCCAGCGGCCCAGCACCCAGGCCAGCCCGGCCAGGGCCGCCAGGCTCAGCGCCCACATCAGGCCGATCAGAGCCAGCCCGATCAGGTCCGCCCAGGCGCCGTCGGGGCCCCCGGTCCCGGCGCCGTCCTCGGGGACCACGCTTCCCGCGACGCCGATCTTCCACGGCATGACTGTGCTCATCACCACGTCCTCAGTTCATCACGATCGGCTCATAGCCTTCAGCGCGCAGGCTGTTGAGCACCAGGGCGGAGTGCTCCTCCCCTTTGGTCTCCATGTTGATCACGATGGAGACGTCTCCCATGGACAGCGCGCCGCCGATGCGGGTGTGGTCCACCCCGGTGACGTTGGCATCGGTCTCGGCGATGATCCGCGAGATCATCGCCAGTTCACCGGGCCGGTCCTTCAGCATGAGCTTCACGGTGAGGAAACGGTTGGCGGCTGAGAGGCCGCGCTGAATGACCTTGAGCATCAGCATCGGGTCGATGTTGCCCCCGGAGAGCAGGGCGACGATCGACTTGGGCTCGATCCCCAGCCCGGCGAGCCGGCCCTCCATCAGAGCGGCGACGCCGACCGCGCCGGCCGGCTCCACCACCATCTTGGAGCGCTCCATGAGGAAGATCAGCGCCTGGGCGATGGCATCCTCACTGACGGTGACGACGTCGTCGACGAGGTCCTTGATGATCTCGAAGGGAATCTGCCCGGGCCTGCCCACAGCGATGCCGTCGGCGATCGTCCGGACGCCCTTGATGGGCACCAGCGCGTCGGCGGCCAGCGAGGGCGGATAGGCGGCGGCGTTCTCCGCCTGCACGCCGATGATGCGCACCTCACGGCCCTGCCGGGCGGCCTCCTGCTTGATGGCCACCGCATTGCCGGCGAGCAGACCGCCGCCGCCGATGCCCATGATGACGGTGTCGACGTCGGGGACCTGCTCGAGGATCTCCAGGCCGATGGTGCCCTGACCGGCGACGACGTCGGTGTTGTTGAACGGGTGGATGAACACCGCCCCGGACTCGGAGGCGTAGTCCTGCGCCTCGGCCAAGGCCTCGTCCACGTTGGAGCCGTGCAGGATGACCTCGGCGCCGTGATCCCGGGTGGCGGCCAGCTTGGGCAGCGCGACCCCGCGCGGCATGTAGATCTTGGCGCGGATCCCCAGCTTCTTCGCGGCCAGCGCCACACCCTGGGCGTGGTTCCCCGCGGAGGCGGCGACGACGCCGCGCTCCTTCTCCTCCGCGGACAGCCGCGCCATGCGCACATAGGCGCCGCGGACCTTGAAGGAGCCGGCACGCTGGAGATTCTCGCACTTGAGATGGACGGTGGCGTCCATCATCCGACCCAGGGCCCGGGAATGCTCCATCGCGGTGGGCACGATGACTCCGTCCAGCAGCTCCCGGGCGGCGCGGATGTCCTCCAGCTGCACGCTGAGGTGCCGGCCGGGCAGCTGCTGCGGGGCGTGATGCTCCGTGATGGCGTCTCCTCCTGCCGCGGAGCCCTCCGGGCTCGTCATGGGCGTCTGGCGCTGGATCTGGTCGATCTGGGGCATCCGGTGTCCTGTGTCAGTCCTCGTCCTTGGAAGCGTCCTTGGAACTGTCCTTGGCTGTGTCCTGGGAAGTGTCCTCTGTGGTGTCCCCAGACGTGTCTGCAGCAGTGTCCTGGGAGTCAGCGGCGCCGATCTTCCCCAGACGCCCGCCACGGCGGACGAACCCGGGCTTGTCCGGATCCAGACCGGGCATGGTCTCCAGGAAGCGGCGCTTGATGCCCGCCGTGGTCTCCTGCTCCTGGACCTCGATCTCGCGGCGGGCGACCTGGCGGCGCAGCTCTTCCTCCTGCTGCTCCTGCTCCATCGCGATCGCTTCGTCGTCTCGGCGCCACTCCTCCTTGACGATGTAGCGCACCGAGCGGTTGACGAAGGCCAGCACCGGCACGGCGAACAGGGCGCCGACGATCCCGAGCAGCGTGGTGCCGGCGGTCACGGCCAACACGACAGCCAGCGGATGCAGCTTCACGGCCTTGCCCATCACGATGGGCTGCAGCACGTTGGATTCGATCTGCTGGACCAGCAGCACCACGCCGAGCATCAGCAGCGCGTTGACCAGGCCGTTGGCCACCAGGGCCAGCAGGACGGCGATCGCACCGGTCACCACGGCACCGATGATCGGGATGAAGGAGCCCAGGAAGACCAACACGGCCACCGGCATGGCCAGCGGCACGCCGAGCAGCGCGGCACCGATGCCGATGCCGACGGCGTCGACGGCGGCGACGAAGACCTGCACCCGCACATAGGTGCCCAGCGAGGTCCATCCGCGGCGGCCAGCCCCGTGGATCGCCGGGCGGAACTTGCGCGGCACGAAGTGCACCGAGAAGTCCCAGATGCGGCGCCCGTCGGAGAGGAAGAAGATCAAAGTGAACAGTGCCAGGATCAGTCCGACGACCAGGTTGCCGGCCGTGGAGCCGATGGACATGGCTCCGCCGAGGATCGATTCGGAGTTGTCCTGCACCCACTGGGTGACCTCGGCGATCCACTGGTCGAACTCCTCAGCCGAGATGGAGACGCCCAGATCCCGGCCGACCTCCTCGGCCATGGCGACGAGCTCCATCACCCCGGTGCGGACTTGGTCGGCCATCTCGGCGAAGCCGGTGATGATCTGTTGGCCCACCTGGAAGAGCAGACCCAAGACGAAGGCGATCAGCAGCAGGATGGTGGTGATCGCCGCGAGGATCCTGGGGAAGCGCAGTCTGCGGAGGAAGTCATGGACAGGGCGCAGCAGCGTGGACAGCAGGGCCGCCACCAGCAGCGGAATGATCAGCAACGAGACATAGCTCAGCAGCCACAGCAGCACACCGGTGAAGGCCAGGATGAGCAGCACCCGCCAGGCCCAGGCCGCGGCGATGCGCACCCCCCACGGGATGTCCTCCTGGACGCGCTGGGCGTCGGTGAGGCCGGCGAGCCGGTCATGCTCGAGCCGACCGGCGCCATCGATGCCGCCCTCCGCGCCAGGCGTGTGGGCCGACGGTGCGGACGCCGACTCCCGGGGACCTGCACGCCTCGTCGCCCCGACGGACCCTTCGGCACCCGACGCCGCCGCGTGCGCGCCCGCGGGCACGGCGGCCGGCTGCCTGTCGGCCCCATCGTCGACGGCGCCTTGCCGGCTGTCAGCGCGGTCTTCCTCAGCGTTCATGCGCTCCATGGTGACACAGCTCTCCTGGACTCGAAGGATCAGTGCGTGAAGGTTCAGTGACTGAGACGTCCTCAGACGACGACGGGCCCGCTGCGCACCCGGTGCGGCGCGCGGCGGACCCATCGCGGTGTCATGCGAGGCACAGCAGAGTGCTGCCTCGCCGAGGCTGCTGCGTCAATCCGCCATCGACCTGATGATGGCGATGATGCGCAGGATCTCGATGTAGAGCCAGACCAGGCTCACGGTCAGGCCGAAGGCGGCGGCCCAGGCGTACTTGCGGGCGACGCCGGCCTCCACCCCCTCCTGGATGTTGGTGAAGTCCAGGACCAGCGAGTACGTGGCCAGCAGGATCGCCAGCGCGCCGATGGCCAGGCCGATCCACGGGCTGAACTCGGTGCGCAGGCCGAACATGGAGGAGGTGCCGCCGAACATCATCAGTCCGAAGTTGACCAGGCAGAACACCAGGTAGGCCATGCCGGCGACCATGAACATCTTGTTCAGCTTCGGAGTGGCACGCACCTTGCCGGAGCGGAAGAGCACCAGCACCGAGGCGAAGACGATCACGGTGCCCAGCACCGCCTGCAGGACGATGCCCGGGAACTGCCACTCCAGGAACATCGAGATGCCGCCCAGGAAGAGTCCCTGGAATGCGCTGTAGGCCAGGATCAGCGCCGGGTTGGGCTCACGCTTGAAGGCGTTGACCATGCCGAGCGCGAAGCCGCCCAGCACACCCAGGATCATCAGGCCGCTGGCCAGTCCCGGAGACATGGCACCGACGGTGACGGAGACTCCGGCACCGATGAGCACCACGACGAAGCTGATCAGGGTCCTGCGGATGACCTCGTCATAGGTCATCCGGCCCAGGTCTTCGCCGGTCGGGGACGGCTGGCCGTACATCTGGCGCAGCTGGTCGGCGCCCGGAGTCTGCTGGCCGGGCAAGCCGTGCTGCTGGGCGTAGGTCGGACCGGCGCCGGGCTGCTGAGCCCGGGGCTGCTCGGTGACGCTGCCCTGGTCGCTCATGTAGAAACGACGCCGCTCTCGCTCCTTGAACTGCGAGGGAAACGCCTGCGAGTTGAAGATCGGGTTGGACATGTCGTGGGCCGCACTCCTATCGGGGCTCGTGGCTCTGTCGAATGCGCAGCTCCTGCAGTCCGCCGGTGAGCGGCTCTGCGGCGAGCACCTGCCCGCCGCGGCAGGGGTGCAACGCTGACGCACCTTGCGGACAGTCTACCGGGAACCGGGCGTGATGTGCGCCGCATATCCCCTGGTGAGGCGCCCGAGGTCGATCTCGTCCGCGCAGGGCTGAAGCGCGCCGGAATGTGCGGCGCCTCCGGAGCCCGCTGGCGCTGGGCGCGAACGCGTCCTACAGTAGGGCGGCAGACCCTCTTGAACACCGTTCAAACCAGTCGATCCCTCAGCCCGACATCAGGAGCACCGATGACACCGCCCGCGGGCCCCCAGCACCCGACCACCCCGGAGGCCAGCACCTCGGGCAGCGACGCTCGTCCTTACGAGGCCCTGGTGGCCGGCCCGGCCACCGCCTCGGTGCGCGGCGTCGCACAGATGGCGATGTTCGCCGCCCTGGTCGGCGTACTGGGTCAGCCCTTCGCCATCCCGCTGATCGGCGGAGTCCCGGTCACCCTGCAGACCCTCGGCGTCATGCTCGCCGGTGCGATCCTCGGCCCCTGGCGGGGCGCGGGCTCCATGCTGCTGCTCCACGCGCTCGTCGCCGCCGGCCTGCCGCTGCTTTCCCAGGGCTCAGGCGGGCTCGGGGTCTACGCCGGCCCCACGGCCGGCTTCGCCCTGGGCTGGATCCCTGCGGCGTTCGTCATCGGCCTGATCACCCAGTGGCGGTGGCCGCTGGCCTGGTGGCGCACCGGCCTGGGCGTGACCCTCGGCGGCATCGGGGTGATCTACCTGTGCGGGATTCCCGTGATGGCCCATCAGCTCGGCCTGACTCTGACCCAGGCGGCGTTCGCCAGTGCAGGGTTCCTGCCCGGCGATGCGGCCAAGGCCGTCATCGCCGTGGGCATCACCCATGCCCTGATCAGGGCCTACCCCGCGCCGTTCACCTGGGCACGCCGTCGATGACGCCCGGCACGGTCCGACGGCGGGCCCCCCGGGCGGCCTCGGGCGGACCGGGGGGCATGGCGGCGGCGATCATGCCGCTGCACCGTCCCGGCACCTCGCTGCTGCACCGCACCGGTGTGGGCACGAAGTTCCTGCTGGTCTTCCTCTTCGCGCTGGCCGTCTCGCTGCAGCGCGAGAACGTCTGGGTGGTGCTGGGAGCCTGGGCGCTCGTGCTGCTCGGGCACCTGGCCGCCGGCGTCGGCGTGACCGGGCTGCTGCGGCGCCTCTGGGGGCTGCGCTGGATCCTGATCATCCTCACCGTCCCGCAGCTGATCTTCCTGGACCCGCAGACGACCGCGCTCAACGTCTCCCGGGTGGTCGCGGTGATCATGGTGGCCGGACTGTTCACACTGACCACCCGCACCACGGACATCATGACGGCGTTCGACCGTGCCCTGAGGCCGCTGGGACGCTGTGGGGTCGACACGTCGCGGATCTCGCTGGCGCTGTCGCTGACCATCCGATCGGTGCCGGTGATCCTCGCCTTCTCCTCCCAGATCCAGGAGGCCCTGCGCGCCCGAGGCCGGCGGGTGACTCCGAAGGCGCTGGTCATGCCGCTGCTGGTGATGTCATTGCGGCATGCTGAAGAGACCGCCGAGGCGCTGGCCGCCCGCGGAGTGCGTTGAGACGAGCCGATGGAGCGGGTGCTCCTCCGCCAGAGCCAGCAAGGTCACCGCGCCGTCCACGCCCTCCCCTGCCTCTGCCGGGAACCCGGCCTCCGGAACGGCTTTCCGCACCAGTCGGCGAAACTCCTCCCGCACGACGGAGGAGCGGAGGACGCCGCCGATCGCGGCGACCTGCGGGGCCGCGCCCGCACCGTCCTCCCCCACCCGCCGCAGAGCGGTGAGGGCTGAATGGGCGAGCTCTCCGGCGGCCTCGGCGCTGATGCGTCGGGCCACCTGATCGTTCTCGGAGAACTCCGCCACCGCCGGAGCGAAGGAGGCCATCACACTGACCGCCGCGGGATCGTTCTGCAGCTGGATGTAGGCGCCCTCGAGGTCGGGCCACCGGGATCGGACGACCTCGGTGAGCGCGGTGGCGGGCCCGCGGCCGTCATAGGCACGCATCACTGCCTGCAACGCGGCCCGACCCATCCAGCAGGCGCTGCCGGCGTCGCCCATGAGATGACCCCAGCCGTCCACTCGGGCCACCTCCTCGGCACCCACACCGAGGGTGACGACTCCGGTGCCGGCGGCCACGACCACGCCGCGCACGGCACCCAGCGCACCGAGGTAGCCGGTGACCGAGTCATGGGCCAAGCGCAGGGTGCCGATGCACTCGTCCGTGGAGGCGGAGCCGTCGAGCAGCTCAAGCAGGCGCGCGGCGTCGGCATCCGCAGCGGTGAGCCCGGAGACGCCCAGGGCGACAGTCGCAGCGCCCCGCGAGGGACCCGCGACTGCCTCTGCCAGACCCGCAGAGTCTGCGGCGGCCCGGATGATGTCGCGCAGCTGGGGCAGCAGGGGCCGATGGGTCTGCACACCGGGCAGCTCGAAGCGCTCCGGCGGGTGTCCGGCGTGCAGCAGACGCGCCTTGGTGGTGGTCTGCCCGACGTCCAGGGCCAGGGAGGACGCGCGGAGCTGCGGCGGAGTGCTCCGGGGTTCGGTGATGGGCACTGGTCCTCCGTCCGATGGTGGGGATCATGACATCGTAGGACATTCGTGCGCGGTCAACAATGAAAGGGAAGAGCTTTCACCTGCGTCACACATGTCCTACGCTGTCATGGTCAGCCGGTCAGCCACCCTCAGGAGGCGGGGATGTCCCTGCAGCAACGTGCCACCCTCGACGACGTCGCCCGCCTCGCTGGTGTGAGCCGCAAGACCGTCTCACGGGTCTACAGCGAACCGGAGAAGGTCGCCGGCACCACGCGGGACCAGGTGCTCGCCGCCGCACGAAGGCTGCGTTTCCGACCCAACACCTTGGCCCGGACGCTGCGCCGCGGCGGCACCTCCTCCACGGTCGGACTGCTGATCGGGGACATGAGCAACCCCTTCTACCACAGCGTCGCGGCCGGCATCGAGCGTGAACTCTCCTCGGCAGGACTGACCCTGGTGCTCGGCTCCAGCGACGATTCGGAGGAGGGCGAGGAACGGGTCGCCGACGCCCTGCTCTCGCAGCGTGTCGCGGCGCTGATGATGATCCCGGCGGCCGCAGACCAGTCCTACCTGGACGGCGAGCGCCAGCTGGGCACCCCGGTGATCGCCGTGGACCGGCCGGCGAAGAACCTGCTGGCGGACGCCGTCCTGCTGCAGAACCGCAGCGGCGCCCGGCAGGCCACGGAGGCGCTGCTTGCCCAGGGGCACCGCCAGATCGCCTATCTCGCGAGCCCAGCCGACATCTATACCCAGCGGGAACGCCTGGCCGGATACCGGGGGGCCATGACGGAGGCGGGCCTGGGCAGGACCGGACCGCTGGAGCACCTCAGCGACGATGCGGACGAAGACGCCGTCGCCCGGGCCGCCCTGGGCTCTGCGGAGCCGCCGACGGCCGTGCTGGCGGGGAACAACCGGATGAGCGTGGCGGTGCTGCGTGCGGCACGCGAGCTGCAGGTCAGCCCTGCGCTCATCGGATTCGACGACTTCGACACCGCCGATGTGCTGGGCATCAGCGTCATCAGTCACGACCCTCTGGAGATGGGGCGCCGGGCGGCGGCCCTGGCCGTGGAGCGCATCGCCCGGCCGGCGACCGTGCCGGAGGTGGTGGAGCTCCCCACTCGTCTGGTGCTGCGCGGCTCCGAGCGACCGGAAGGGGTGTCGCTGTGACCAGCGGCGAGATTCGTCCGGGCAGCGGTCCTGCCTTCTCCCCCACCTCGGCCACAGGCCAGGGGCTGCTGAGCCCACAGCCCCTGCTGCTGAGCGTCCCCGCCGGCCAGGCGAGCGTCGCCCTCCCGCTGCCCGGCGTCGGGGACGGGCCCACGTCCTCCTTCCTCGGGGCCGGACTGGTCGGGCGTCGTATCCGGGCTGAGGACGAGCTCACCTTCGCGGTCCTCCCGGAGGCGGGCGACGCCACCGAGGATCCGGAGCGTCGTTGGGCGGCGACGGCCGTGACCGTGGACCTGTTGCTCGACGACGGCACGCGGCTCAGCGCCCACGGGGTGACCGACCAGTACGGGGCCGCCCTGGATCCCGAGGCTCAGGCCCGCGCGCGACGCACATGGGTGGACCAGTGGAACCTGCGGACCGTGGCCCTGCGCCCTGCCGCAGGACGGAGCATCGCGCAGGTCCAGGTGCGGGCGGCCGCCCATCCTGAGGCCCACATCCGCTGCTGGATCGACGCAATCGCAATCGGCCCGGGCGCCCCCGTGCCACGGAGCCTGGTCGACGCCGTGGACATCCGCCGCGGCACCCACTCCAGCGGCGAATTCTCCCGCGGCAACAATGCTCCGCTGGTGTGCGTCCCCCACGGCGGACTGTTCGGCCTGCCCATGACCGACGCCTCCGCCGGAAACTGGCCCTACTCCTATCAGGCACATTCCGCGGTGGACCCTTCCCCGCGCCACGGAGAGCCCCGGGTCCGGCCGCAGCTGCAGGGCTTCGGGACCAGCCATCTCCCGAGCCCCTGGATGGGCGACCGTGGGGTGTTCATCCTGGCTCCCGCGCTGAGCAGCTCTCCCACCTCGGCCCCTGCCGACGAGGCGCGTCGACGTCGGGCGCTGTGGTTCGACCACGCCGAGGAATCCCCACACGCGCACCAGTATCAGGTGAGGCTCGAAGGTGAGGACGATGCCGGTCGGCGGCGCCGGATCGAGGCCGCGTTGACCGCGACGCACCACGGGATCGGCCTCGCCCTGGACTATGAGGTGCCCGGCAGCCTCTGCCTCGACCACCGGGGCCGGATGGAGAACCTCAGCTGGCAGCTCGAGGACGGAGTCCTGCTCCTGGAGGGGACGCTGCATGACCGGGAGGACACTCCGGCCCAGCACGTGGCGCTGCGCGTGGAGGGCGTCACGGCGGCGCAGCTGAGCACCGAGGACGTCGCAGCAGGCCTGTGCGGGCACCTCACCGTCGGTGCAGGACACGTGGAGGCCGTCGTCGGGATGTCCTCTGTCAGTCCGGCCCTGGCCCGCGCCCATCGCGACGGGCTCCCCGACGTGGCGACCATGGGAGCCCGGGCCCGGCAGAGCTGGAGCGCGGTGCTGGACCGTATGCAGGTTGCGGAGCCCGCACTGCTCGGGGACGTTCCCGCCCAGCGCGACCGGCTCACCACGCTGGCCTCGAGCCTGTACCGGGTCTGGGCGTATCCGCAGCGATCCGGCGAGCCGGTCGACGGCGGCGGCCTGGTCCACCGGGCGGTGGCGGGAGAGGCACTGCGGATCCCGATCACCCCGGACGGGGCCCCCGAGGTGGCCGCAGGAGAGCTGACGGTGACCAACGGATTCTGGGACACCTACCGCACGGAGTGGCCGCTGCTGGCGCTGCTGGATCCCGTGCGGACCGGAGAACTGGCTGACGGGCTGCTCGCCCATGCCCGGCACGGCGGGTGGGTGCCCCGATGGAGCGCCCCAGGGCCCTGCGACATGATGACCGGCACCTCCAGCGACATCGTCCTGGCCGACCTGCTAGCCCGCCAGGTGCCGGGGGTGAACTGGGAGGAGGCCTATCGGACGGCGGCCCGGCATGCCTTCACGGCCCCGCCCGACGACAGGGTCGGCCGCAAAGGGCTGCGTCCGGCGATCTTCCGCGGCCATGTGGACACCGCCACCGACGAGGGTCTCTCCTGGACCTTGGACAACGCGATCAACGACGCCGGGGCGGCCCTGCTGGCGCGTCACCTGCTGGAGGCCGGCGCCGACCTGCCCGGCCATGACCTGGCCGCCGAGACGGAGCACCTTGAGCGTCGTGGCCTGGCCTACCAGGACGTCTTCCACCCGGAGCACCGGTTCTTCATCGGTCGGAGGCCCGACGGCGCCTGGCGCGTGGACCAGGACTTCGACCCCGATGTCTGGGGCCATGACTACACCGAGACGAACGCCTGGGGCACCCGGGTCACGGCACCGCACGACCCGTTGGGACTCGCCGAGCTGTTCGGCTCAGAGGCCGCACTCGGCGAGGCACTGGATGAGATCCTCGACCGCCCGGAGCTCGCCCGGGAGGAGACCAGCGGCAGCTACGGATTCGTCATCCACGAGCAGCGCGAGGCTCGGGACTGCCGCCAGGGGATGCTCGCGCTGTCCAACCAGCCGGCCCATCACATGCCGTTCATGCTGATGGCGGCCGGACGTCACGACGACGCCCACCGGGTGCTCGGCGACGCGCTGGACCGGCTCTTCGTGGGGTCGGATCTGGGACAGGGGCATCCAGGCGATGAGGACAACGGGGAGATGAGCGCCTGGTGGCTGTTCGTCTCGCTGGGCCTGTACCCGCTGGTGCCGGCCAGCGGCGAGTACGTGCTGACACCGCCGCGCTGGCGCAGCATCAGCCTGCAGATCCCCGGGGCCTCAGCGCCGCTGCGCGTGACCACCGACGGTCCGCTGCCCGGGGCCGGCCCCCGCTTCATCCAGGAGGTCCTGCTGGACGCCGAGCCGTGGGACCGGATCTCCGTGCCCCATGCCCGGCTGCGCGACGGCGCCCATCTGCACATCTCACTGAGCGACCGGCCGCAGGGTTGGGCCTCTGACACCCGCCCCGGCGGGCTGAGCGACCGGCTGCGGGCCGCCGGACGCCCGGACACCCCGCTGCGGGATGCGTTGACGGCGGCCCAGGACCCGGCCCATGCACCCCTGGTGGACGACGTCGGCCAGACCGCCGTGGAGCTGGCGCCGGGAGAGTCTGTGGTGCTGGAGGCGCTGCGCACCGAGGACGGCACCACCGCCCGGAGGACGCCGCTCTACACCCTGAGCTCCGCCCGGGCGGAGACGTCGGCGAGCTGGCAGCTGCACGGGATCACCGCGGCCGGCGGCGAGCTCCTCCTGGATGAGCGGACCGACGAGCGCTTCGACCAGCCGCGCAGCACGCGCCCGTTCCTCACCCGGGCACCTGTGCCCCCCGGGGTCCCAGACTGGGCAGCCGTCCGGCTGACCGCAGGCACCGCCCTGGCCCTGGAGCAGGTCGAGCTCTTCCTGGACTGAGCAGCCGCGGCCTGTGCCCGGACCGGGACTCAGCAGGGAGGAGCGGTGCTCGCCCGAACCTCCAGGGTGGCCTGGGGTCCCGGCTCTTCGCGGGCCGGGCCGCCGGCGACGGCGGCGAGCAGCAGCCTGGCGGCCTGTGCCCCCAGAGCGGTGGTGTCACGGGAGACGGCCGTGATGGGTGGCCGGACGAGTCGGGCGACGTGCGAGTCGTCGAAGGAGGCCAGGGAGAGGTCTCCGGGCACGGCGACGCCCATCTCGTGGGCCACGTTGAGCCCGGCGACGGCCATGACGTCGTTGTCATAGACGATGGCGCTGGGCCGCTCCCCCAGGCTGAGCAGGCTGCGGGTGCGTGCAGCGGCCGAGGCCGCTGAGAAGTCCCCGTCCTCCACGAGGGCCTGCAGCCCTCTGCCCTCGGCGGTTCGCCGCAGCTGAGCTCGGCGGGCCGCCACGTGGTCGAGCTCAGGATCGCCGCAGACGTAGGCCAGCCGGCGGTGCCCGAGCGCGGCCACATAGTCGAAGAGCATGGTGGCCACGCCGTCGTTGTCCATCCACACGGCCGAGACCTCCGGCCTCGGGGCGTGGGAGCCGACCACGACGGCGGGCAGCTCCAGCTCCGCCAGGAGCTTCAGCCGAGGATCGTCGGCGTGCGGATCGATCACCACGACCCCGTCCACCCGCCGACTGGACCACCAGCTGGAATACGTCTCCAGCTCCTCCTCCTCCGCAGAGACCACACGGACCATCAGTGCGCTGTGGGAGTCACCGAGCCCGAGCTGCAGACCGGCGATGAGCTGGTTGAAGAAGGCCTCTGTGCCCAGCGCCGCGGGCGGTCGGTCGATCACCAGACCGATCGCCCCCACGGTGCCGCCGGTCAGCGCCCGGGCCGCTGAGTTGGGACGCCACCCCAGGTCCCGGGCGATGCGCAGGATCCGTTCCCGGGTGGCCTCGCTGACCCCGGGCCGCCCGTTCAGCGCGAAGGACACCGCACCCTTGGAGACACCGGCCTCTCGGGCGATGTCGGCGATGGTGGTCCGATGTCCGCTCCGTGATGCTGGCACTGTGCCGTCCTCTCCGCGTCCTCGACGTGCGCACTTCTGGTCCATCGTCGCCCATACCCATGCGGCCGGGACTGACAGTCCCTGATGATCTCGTCATACTCGAGGGCCTTGACTCTACCGGTTTAGATCACCATTATAGGGGACTACCGGCATCATCGTGAGCCAAGTCACGAAGAATTGCTGAACAGTTTTATCACTCGTATCCGCGTCCGTCGCAGGACGCCGAGGAGGAACGGACCATGACCCCCAGAGCCCCGCACCACCCAGGTCTCCCTCGCCCGCACGCCGGCCGCACCGGCCCTCGGGCCGCCCTGGGCGTCGTCGCCCTCTCCGGGCTGGCCCTGACCGCCTGCGGCGGAGGCGACGATGCCTCCGCCGAAGCCCAGGACGGCGAGATCACCGGCTCGGTGACTCTGCAGACCTGGGCGCTCACCCCGAGCTACACCGACTATCTCGACGACGTCATCGAGGCCTTCGAGGAGGCGCACCCCGGCACCGAGGTCACCCTGCTCGACCAGCCAGGTGACGGCTACTCCGACCAGGTGCTCACCCAGGCGGCCGCCGGAGAGCTTCCGGACGTGGTCAACCTGCCGCCGGACTTCGCCCTGCCGCTGGCCCAGGAGGGCATGCTCCTCGATGTGGCGGCCGCCGATGAGACCCTCCGCGACACCTATGTGGAGGGCGGCATCCAGGCCTACGAGTTCGAGGGCCTCGAGGGCGTCTACGGCTACCCCTGGTACCTGAACACGGACATCAACTACTGGAACATCGACAAGCTCGAGAGCTGCGGGCTCGATCCTGAGAACCCGCCCGCGGACCTGGATGAGCTCTTCGAGCAGGCCGCCGTCATGCATGACGAGTGCGACGGCGAGGAGCACCTGATCAGCGCCCGGCCAGGACTGGGCACCTTCACCCTGGCCGGCATCGAGATCCTCGACGACGCGGGCGACGAGTTCGTCTTCGCCGTCCCGGAGGCCGTCGAGATCCTGGACCGGTACCGTGATGCCTACGCCGAGGGCCACATGCCCAGCCAGGTCCTCAACGACGACTACCTCGGCAACGCCACGATGTTCACCGAGGGTCAGGTCGCTTGGACCACCGGCGGCGGCACCGCCATGGGCGACTTCATCACCAACAACCCCTCCCTGGAAGGCAACGTGGCGGTGAGCCCCGCGCTGGACACCCCGCCGCTCTACGTGCAGGGGTTCTCCGTGGCCGCCGACTCGGACAACCCGGCCACCGCCCTGGCGCTGGCCCAGTGGTTCACCAATGCGGAGAACCAGGAGGCCTTCGCCGCGGAGGTGAACATCTTCCCCTCCACCATCGCCTCCGAGGACAGCGAGGAGCTCGCCGAATCCGACGGCACACCGGAGGACGACGCCCGGGTCCTGGCCTTCGAGTCGATCTCCCAAGCTGAAGTGGTCCAGCCCTTCGCCATCAACGAGGCGATGACGGACTACTTCAACCAGCAACTCAGCCTGGCCATCAGCGGGGACATCACCAGCGAGGAAGCCCTGGAGACCGCCCAAGAACGCATGAACCAGCTGCTCGACTGAGACGTGAGGACATCCCTGTGACTCTGGCCACACGCTCCGGCCCCCAGTCCGTGAAGCTCAGAAACGCCCGCAGCACCCAGGTGCCGACCAACGGCCCCGTCGTGCCCTGGGTGCTGCTGGCTCCGGCGATCCTGTTCCTCGCCGTCTTCACGGTCTGGCCCTCCCTCAACACCATCCGGGTCGCCTTCACCGACACCACCCCGCTGGGAGGCGGCGACTACATCGGATTCGACAACTTCGCCGCCATGGCGCAGGACCCCCAGGTGGTCAACGCGCTGCTCAACAGCGTCGTGTTCATGATCGTCTGCCTTCCGCTGCTGATCATCCTCCCTCTGCTGATCGCCATGCTGGTGCTCAAGGCGCTGCCGGGCATCGCCTTCTTCCGGATCGCCTACTACACCCCGGTGATCGCCTCGGCCGTCGTGGTCGGCCTGGTCTGGCAGTGGATGCTCAACGATCGTGGCCTGATCAACAACCTGGCGCTGCAGCTCGGCGTCCTCCAGACTCCGATGCCGTTCCTCACCGAACGCTGGCTGCTCATCTTCAGCGCCATCGCGCTGACGGTGTGGCAGGGCCTGGGCTACTACATGATCATCTACATGGCCGCCCTGGGGAACGTGGACCGCAACCTCTATGAGGCGGCCGCCGTGGACGGAGCGGGCGCCATCCGCCGCTTCATCTCCGTGACCATTCCCGGGGTCCGGCGGACCATGACCCTGATCGGCATCCTGGTCTCCGTCTCGGCCCTGCGCGTCTTCTCCGAGATCTATGTGCTCTCGGGAGGAACCGGAGGGCCGGGCGGGCAGGCCATGACCCTGGTGATGCTCATCCAGCAATACTCCCGGGGCTTCTTCGGAGACCTGGGCTATGCCGCCACGCTGAGCATCCTGCTGTTCCTGGTCACCCTGGTCCCGCTGATCGTGCTGGCCAGACTCAACAAGGGAGACGACTGATGTCCACCACCGTCAGCACGGTCACGGAGCCCGTCGCGCCCGAAGGGCCGACCCGCCGTCCAGACCGCCCGGCCCGGCGCCGTCGGCCGCGCAGACGAAGCGGCCGCGGCTTCGGCACCCTCTCCCCCAGCGGCATCGCCCTGCGCTATGCCCTGCTGCTGTTCGTCCTGGTGATCACGATCGGGCCCTTCCTCTGGCAGTTCTCCACCTCGTTGCGCGGCCCCGGGGAGGACGTCTACTCCCGAGAGATCTCCTTCATCCCTCAGGAACCGACCCTGGACAACTATCTGCGGGTCACCGACGCCATCCCGGTGTTCGGATTCATCATGAACTCGGTGATCGTGGCGGCCCTGGCCGTCGGAGGCAACGTCCTCTTCGCCACGCTGGCCGGCTTCGCCCTGGCCCGTCTGCGCTTCAAGGGGCGGGTGGTCCTCATCGGCGCGCTGCTGGGCACCCTGGTGCTGCCCGGGGAGGCCACGATCATCGCGCAGTATCTGACCATCCGCGGCATGGGGCTCTCCGACACTCTGCTCGGCGTCGCCCTGCCCGGCATGGTGGCCGTGCTCAACGTCCTGCTGATGTACAACGCCTTCCGTCAGATCCCTCCGGAGATCGATCTCGCCGCCGTCGTCGACGGGGCCGGGGTCTGGCGCCGGCTCTGGAACGTGGCGCTGCCCTCGGCCAAAGGGACCATCGCGGTGGTCGCGATCTTCTCCTTCATCGGCGCCTGGAACGACTTCCTCTGGCCGCTGATCGCGCTGACCACCCCGAGCAACTACACCCTCACCGTCGGCCTGCAGTTCCTCGCCGGCACTTTCGTCAATGACCAGCGACTCATCGCCGCCGGAGCGATGATCGCCTTCATCCCGATCGCGATCGTCTTCGCGGTGCTGCAGCGTTACTTCTTCCGCGGCATCGAGGAAGGCGGGGTCAAGGGCTGAAGCCCGCCCTCCTCAGTCCCACACGATCCACCAGTTCAGCAAAGGACCCCGCATGACCTGTTCCTGTCCCACCCCTGCCCCTGCCCCTTCGCCGATCGGTACGGTGCGCTGATGCGGTTCGGGCTCAATCACACACCGCGGCGCGGCTGGTTCCACGCCTGGCAGGACCTCGACCTCGCCGACGTCGCCGACGACATGTCCGCCATCGCCTCCCTCGGTGCAGACCATGTGCGGATCTTTCCGCTCTGGCCCCTGATCCAGCCCAACCGGGGACTCATCCGCGAGCGCGGACTGGCCGACGTCGTCGAGGTGGTCCGGGTGGCTCACGAGCATGGGCTCGACGTCGTCGTCGATGCGCTCCAGGGGCACCTCTCGAGCTTCGACTTCCTGCCGGCCTGGCTGGGCACCTGGCATCGTCGGAACATGTTCACCGACCCGGAGGTGGTCAGCTCCACCGCCGAGTACGTCCGGCGGCTCACGGCCGCGGTGGCGCGGGAGCCGAACCTGATGGGCATCACCCTGGGCAACGAGATCAACCAGTTCGCCGCCGCCCCGCATCCGGACCCGCACCCGGTGGACGCGGCCGGCGGCACCGCGTGGTTGGAGACCATGCTCGGCGCCGCCCGCGCCGAGACCGACGCCCTGGTGACCCATTCGATGTACGACGCCGGCTGGTACGACTCCACGCAGCCCTTCGGTCCCGCCC
Source organism: Nesterenkonia xinjiangensis (assembly GCF_013410745.1). Lineage (NCBI taxonomy): Bacteria > Bacillati > Actinomycetota > Actinomycetes > Micrococcales > Micrococcaceae > Nesterenkonia > Nesterenkonia xinjiangensis. Next base: position 566,460 of record NZ_JACCFY010000001.1, read on the forward strand.
ACGCCGCCGAGCTGGGCGACGCGACGATCACCCACTCCTGGGTCTTCAACGGCGCCGCCCAGCTCGCAGGAGGGCTCGCCGAGGAGTCGGTCAGCCACGCGGAGTACCTGACCCGCCTGGCCCAGGCCTGGCACCCACCCGGCTCGGCCCGGCCGATATGGCTCCAGGAAGCGGGAGCTCCGACCACCGTGATGGATCCGGCCGAGGCACCCGAGTTCATCCGCCGCAGCATGCGCCGGGTCGCGCAGGTCCCGCACCTGCTGGGGATCACCTGGTGGTGCAGCCATGACGTCTCCCGGGACCTGCTGGACTTCCCCGAGGTGGAGCACGACCTGGGGCTGATCGACGTCTCCGGCCGGATCAAGCCCACCGGGGAGGCCTTCGCCGAGACGGTGGCCGAGCTGCGCGCCGAGCCTCCTGCCGGCACCGCGGCGCAGGCGCCCGCGGTGATCATCGACGACCTCGGCCGGGATCCCCGCGACGAGCTCGGCCCAGGCGGTGCCGTGCATCGGGCCTGGCTGGACGCCCGTGACGGGCATGTTGGCACTGCGCTGACGCTGCGCTCCCAGTCCCAGGATCAGGACCCGACCCAGGACCAGACCCGCGGATCCCTGTCCGCTCACCACCACTCAGACCTTCCGACCCCTGCCCCCACCCCCCAGAGGAGCTGACCTGTGCACGACGACGTCTCACTGACCCTCGGACGAGTCCGCCGCGTCCTGACCGAGCGCATCCGCCCAGCCGTCCATGGTCCCCGCCTGCCGATGGAGGTCCGGTCGCATCGGCTGCCGGGTGAGCCCGTGCCGCCCGACCAGGGTCTCGGGCTCGAGCATGACCCCTATGAGGTCGGCACCCCCTGGGGCCCGGCCTGGTCCACCACCTGGTTCCGTCTGAGGGGCGAGATCCCCCAGCAGTGGGCCGGCCAGCCGGTGGAAGCCCTCATCGATCTCGGCTTCGACGTCAACATGCCCGGATTCCAGTGCGAGGCCCTGGTCTACCTGCCTGACGGCACTCCGGTGAAGTCGCTCAACCCGCGCAATCAGTGGGTGCGGGTCTCCGATGCCGCCGTCGGCGGAGAAGCGGTGGAGCTCCACCTGGAGGCCGCCGCGAACCCGGTGCTGCTGGACTATCACCCATTCCTGCCCACTCAGGAGGGCGATGTGCAGACCAGCTCTCCGAAGCCCCTCTACACCACACGACACATGGACCTCGCAGTCTTCCACCCGGAGGTCTTCGAGCTGGCGAGCGACCTCACGGTGCTCCTCGAGCTGGTGGAGCAGCTGCCGGAAGGAGCCCGTCGGGGACGGATCCTGACCGCTCTCGACGCCGCACTGGACCAGGTCGACCTGCAGCGCATCCCTGAGACCGCCTCCGCAGGACGAGCTGAGCTGGTCGAGGTGCTGCAGGCTCCCGCCTCGGCGAGCGCGCACACGATCTCGGCGATCGGGCATGCCCACATCGACTCCGCCTGGCTGTGGCCGGTGCGCGAGACCATCCGCAAGGTGGCCCGGACGAGCTCGTCGATGACGGAGCTGATCGACGCGACCGACGACTTCCTCTACGGAATGTCCTCGGCCCAGCAGTACGCCTGGCTCAAGGAGCACCGGCCGGAGGTCTTCACCCAGGTGAAGCAGGCCGTGCAGGAGGGCCGCTTCGTGCCGCTGGGCGGCATGTGGGTGGAGTCGGACACCACCATGCCCTCCGGGGAGTCCCTGGTCCGACAATTTCTCCACGGACAGCGGTTCTTCGAGTCCGAGTTCGGGATCCGCTGCCGTGGTGTGTGGCTGCCGGACTCCTTCGGCTACTCCCCCGCCCTCCCGCAGCTGATGCGCCGGGCCGGGTTCGAGTGGTTCTTCACACAGAAGATCTCCTGGAACCAGGTCAACAGGTTCCCGCATCACAGCTTCGACTGGGAGGGGATCGACGGGTCCCGGGTCTTCACCCATTTCCCACCCATGGACACCTACAACGCCCAGCTCTCCGGGGAGGAGCTGGCGCGTGCTGACCGCCAGTTCCAGGAGCACCGCACCTCCACGAGCTCGGTGGCGCCCACCGGATGGGGAGACGGCGGAGGCGGCACCACCCGGGAGATGGTCGCGGCCGCGCGCAGGGTGGCCGACCTGGAGGGCAGTCCGAAGGTCCGCTGGGAGCACCCGGATGACTTCTTCTCCCGCGCCAGGTCCGAGCTGCCCGAGCCGCCGGTCTGGGTCGGTGAGCTGTACCTCGAGCTCCACCGGGCCACGCTGACCAGCCAGCACGGCACCAAGCGCGGCAATCGCCGCACCGAGCACCTGCTGGTGGCCGCCGAGCTGTGGTCGACGCTGGCGGCCGTGCGGACCGGCGCGGACTACCCGTATGAGGCACTGGAGACGCTGTGGGAGACGGTGCTGCTGCACCAGTTCCACGACATCCTGCCGGGCACCTCGATCGCCTGGGTCCACCGCGAGGCTGTGGAGACGTACGCCAGGGTGGAGGACGAGGCCCGCAAGATCATCGACGGCGCCCTGGATATGCTCGCCGGCAGCGGCACGGATCACCTGGTGGCCAACGCCGCCCCGGCGCCGGCCCGGCTGCACGGCATCGAGCTGCCAGCCGACACCCTGACGGCCCCGGGATCCGCCTCTGCGCCGGCCGTGGAGCTTCGCCGCGACGGTGAGGGCCTGCTGCTGGAGAACTCCCTGGTGAGGATCCGCCTCGACGACGCCGGGCACGTGGTCTCCGCCGTGGAGCTGGCCACCGGACGGGAGGCGATCGTGGCCGGTGAGCGCGCCAACGTGCTTCGTCTGCACCAGGACTTCCCCAACATGTGGGACGCCTGGGACGTGGACCGCTTCTATCGCAACACCGTGGAGGTCATCGACGGCGTCGACGAGCTGACCGCTGAGGTCGACGCCGCCGGTGCTGCGGTGGTCACGGTCACCCGTTCCTTCGGCAGCTCGACGGTCACCCAGCGGCTCACCCTGGAGCCGGAGAGTCGGATGCTGCGCATCGAGCAGGAGACCGACTGGCACGAGGCGGAGAAGTTCCTCAAAGCGGTGTTCCCCCTCCAGGTCTGGGCCACCGAGACGATCGCCGAGACGCAGTTCGGCGTCCAGCGGCGTCCGACCCACACCAACACCAGCTGGGAGGCGGCGAAGTTCGAGACCTCCATGCACCGGTTCGTGCTGGTCGAGGAGGAGGACTTCGGCGTCGCACTGGTCAACGACTCCATCTACGGGTTCGACGTCACCCGCGATGCCGACGGTGAGGTCACCACCACAGTGGGGCTCTCGCTGCTGCGCGCGCCCCGATTCCCCGACCCGGAGACGGACCAGGGCCTTCAGCACCACTGCCTCGGGCTGGTCGTCGGCGCCGATGTGGCGTCCGCGACCGCCGAGGCGTCCGCACTGAACACCCCGCCGGTGGAGATCGCCGGCGATGCACAGACCGCAGCTCGGCTGGGCCGCCCCCTGGTCCAAGTTGAGGGCCCAGCCGTGCTGCGGTCCGTGGTGAAGCTGGCCGCCGACAGATCCGGCGATGTGGTGCTGCGTGTCTACGAGCCCGCCGGCCGGCGCAGCCGGGCCCAGGTCACCCTGGATCCCGTGCTGGACGCCGAGGGAGCGCGCGCCGTCTCTCTTCTCGAGGAGGAGACCGATGACGCCCCGGAGCTCACCGTGGACTCCCAGGCAGGGCGACTGAGCTGGCCGATCAGACCGTTCGAGGTGACCACGGTGCGCATTCCGCAGGCCTGATGCCCGCCAGACGACGGGAGCCCCTCCACCGTCAGGGTGGAGGGGCTCCCGTCGCTGCGAGGTGGTCAGCTGATCGCGTCCTCGATCTCGCCGTGCATCCGTTCGGCGGCCTCCTCGGCGGTGACGCGGCCGAAGAAGAACTCGTCCTCGTACCGGATGACGATGTCCTGCACCGCGCCGTAGCCTTCGGGCGCCAGAGGCGGGGAGTCCGCGACGACGTCCTCGAGGCTCTCGGAGAACTCCACGATCCGAGACTCGACACCGTCGAGGTCGTCGCGGATCTGATCCCGGATCGAGGCGTTGCCGGGGATGCCGCGCTCGATCTGCTGCAGCTCACCGGCACGCTCATCGTTGACCAGGAAGTCCACGAACAGCTGGGCCTCCTCTGGGTGGTCGCTGCCCGAGGCCACGGAGTAGAACATCGAGGCCTTGTAGTACATGTAGGCGTCGGAGGCGTCCCCGGTGAGGCTGGGCATCATCAGCGGCTCGAGGTCGATCTCCTCGTTGCCGGAGAGCGCCACGAGCATGGCGTCCCAGGCGGGGAACATCGCTCCCTCCCCGGTGGCCAGCAGGGTCTGTTCGCGGGCGATGCCGCGCTGCTCGGCCATCTCGGCCGCATCGGGGAAGGCCCCGGCCTCGTCGAACTCGCCGAGCATCTCGAAGTAGCCGACAGCGTCCTCCGGCTCCCAGGCCAGCTGCCCCTCGTCGTCCACCATGCTGACCCCGTGGGTCTGCCGCAGCCAGGTCTCCAGACCGGCGGAGTCGAAGGAGCCGGACTGTCCGTAGGCGTCGGTGTTCTCCGAGACCCCGACGGCGAGGTCCTTCAGATCGTCCCAGGTCCAGGTGGAGTCATCGGGCATCTCCAGCCCCGCCTCCTCGATCAGCTCCGGGTTGACCGCGAAGGTCAGTGCGGTCTGACCCACCGGCATCGCGTAGAGCTCGCCGTCGAGGGTGCCGGTGTCCATCAGCTCATCAGTGAACTCGCTGGTGTCGATGTCCTCAAGCGGCAGCAGGATGCCGCTCTCGATGTATTCGCGCAGGTACACCAGGTCCATCTGGATGATGTCGGGAGTGTCACCGGCCGCGGTCTGAGTGGCCAGCTGATCCCAGTAGCCGTCCCATTCACCGTACCGGTGGTCGATGGTGATGTGCGGGTGCTCCTCCTCGAAGATCTCGATGATCTCCTGGGTGTACTGGTGACGCACGTCCCCGCCCCACCAGCTGAAGGTCAACGTGACGTCGCCCTCGTCGTCGCCCCCGTTCCCGCAGGCGGTGGCGGCCAGACCGACGATCGCCAGGCCCGCACCTGCCTTCATCCATCGTCTCCGGCGAGCGCTCGGGGGCACGTGCCTCGGAGTTGTCAGTGTGCTGCTCATGGGGTGCTCCTCATCATCGGGGGCTCTGCCGGTCCAATAGGGTCTCGGGAGCGCTCCAGACCTGGAGCCGCCCGCACATGCCGAACAGCCGCGGCTCGGGTCTGGGTGCCCCACGGATCACGGAGGCTTCGCTGAGATGGGCACCGTCGCCTGCCGCCAGCGCGTCCATCTGGGCCCGCGTGCGCTCGGTCTCGGCCTCCACCGTGGCGGCCCAGATCCTCCGCCACTCGTCGAGGCGCGGCCGGACCAGCTCGACGGCGCGGGCATGAAGCCGCTGCAGCGCAGCAGGTCCCTCACGCTCGACGTCGGCCAGCAGCGTTCGGTAGCCCTCGATCGCCAGATCTCTGCGCGTGCGCGCCGCCTCGGCCCGGGCCTGCTCGTCACCCTCGGACGGCAGCGCGACGGCCCGGCGGTACCGCTCGGGGTCGGCGAGGATCTCGTCCGGGAAGGTCATCACGGCATCACCGGCCTCCGGGAGCCCGGCGTTCTGCATGATCACGGAGAGCTCCAGGCCCGCATGGTTGACCAGACGGTGCACCGTGCCGGGGGTGAACCACAGCAGCGAGCCCTTCTCCAGGTCGTCCCGGGCGGCACCAGCGGAGCTGAGCGTGTGGACCTCACCGCGCCCGGCCGTGACCACGTAGGCCTCGGTGGAGAGCGTGTGCAGGTGCGGCGTCCCGCCGTGCAACCCGTCCGGGGTGTCCCAGTCATAGACGCACAGGTCGCTGACCGAGGTCCCGCCGGGGAAGTCCGGGAGAGAGCGCAAAGGCTTCGCAGGGCTCTGATGCGCGGCGCTCACCAGGCGAACTCCCTGCCCAGCTCGTCCAGCTCCGCACGGGAACAGACCTTGGCGATGAACACGAACCGGTGGCCCAGCCGCAGCCGACCCTCATGGGGCAGGTGGATCTCCTGATCAAAAGCCGGGGACTGGCTGGTCACCGTGAAGATCCCGGTGCGGGTGAACCACTTGATCGGAGGCAGCTCAGCGTCCTGGGACTCCGAGGCCCCGGCGAAGGCCATCACGGTCCCACCGCCGTCGATCTCGTCATGTGCGGAGGAGAAGGCGACCCAGTCCGCCACCGCACCCATGGTGTTCTCCTCACCCTCGGCACCTGCGGAGTTGACGACGTCGCATCCGGTCCAGGAGCGCGGGCCGCGCCAGAACCAGCCGGTGTATCCGGCGTTGGGCCGGCCGGCCGTGGTCGGGCTCCCCATCGGCAGGGTGCGCCCGCTGACGTTGGTCAGCTCCGTGGTCAGATCGATGGCCCAGAGGCCCTGCCCGGGGCCGAAGCGGTCAGCGTCCAGGGAGTGGATCCGCTGGACGCGGTGCTCGTCGAACCAGTGTTCTCCGCGGGAGGTGAACCACTCCAGGGATTCGTCGAACACGACCTCCTCGCCACCCTGCGGCGCTGAGGCGAATCCGGTGTGCTTCATCGTGCCGAGGTTGTCCCGCATCTGGTAGCCGGATTCGGTGGAGAAGGTCGGCCCGCCCCAGAAGTTCTGGTCAGCCACATGGGACCAGGTGAACTGCAGGCCGGTGTGCCAGCGGTGATCCCAGGGGCGGCGGACCGCGGCGGGACCGCCGTCAGTGAAGCGCAGCGGGTAGAGGTAGGGCTTCGGGGCCTCCTCCTGCGGTGAGTCCGGGTGGATCACATAGCGCAGGATCTCGGTGCCGCCGGCGTCGACGGAGACGGCGTCCTGCTCGGTGCGGACGTCGAAGCGGGTGGTGACTGCCGTGGTGGTCACTGGACGGTCTCCTTGCTGACAGCGGTGTTCTCCGCGCTGCCGTAGATGAATGCGGGGTCGTGCATGCCGGTGTAGTAGGTGCCCGTCGCGGCGAGCTGGTCGCGTGCGACGGTCCGGCCTGTCTCGGCGGACTCGTAGAGGGCTGCGATGAACTCCAGCACCCGACGGCCGTCATCGCCGGAGGCGCGTGGTCGGACCCCCGCCGCCATGGCGTCGAGCAGCTCGGCGAGCTGCTGCTTGTGCGATGAGGGGATGTTCTCCTGCGGCACCCAGCCGGTGGCCGCCTCGTCCCCGGCACGGTGCGGGGCCGGGGTCCAGGTCCAGGAGCTGTTGTCATAGCCGTAGAGGTGCTCGACCTCCACCGTGGCGTCCTGGAAGTCGAAGCGCAGGTAGGAGACCTCGCGTGGGGAGAGGACGCTGTTGACGATGGAGGCCATCGCGCCGTTGGCGAAGCGCACCGTGGCCATGGAGACGTCCTCAGTCTCGACGTCGCGGTCCAGCGCGTCGGCGACGGCGGTGACCTCAGTCCAGTCGCCGAGGATCTCGAAGAGCAGGTCCATCTGGTGGATCCCGTGGCCCATCGCCGGCCCTCCGCCCTCGGTGGCCCATTTCCCGCGCCACGGCACCTCGTAGTAGCCGTGGGTGCGGTACCAGAGCGTGTGGCAGACCGCCACGAGGGGGCGCCCGAGGGTGTTGTCCCGGACCTGCTGCTTGAGCTGCTGGGCTCCGGATCCGAAGCGGTGCTGGAAGACGTACGAGGCGAAGGGCCCCTGCGCGCCCTCATGGGCGGCGACCTCGTCGTACTCGGCGAGCGTGAGCACCGGAGGCTTCTCGCACCATACCCAGGCGCCGGCCTTGAGCCCTTTGATGAGTCCTTCCTTATGGGCCACCGGAGGGGTGCACAAGATCAGCAGGTCGGGCTCCTCGACCGCGAGCATGGAGTCCACGTCGGTGTGGCGGCCTGGGATCCCCCACTCGTCGGCGACGGCGGCCACCCGGTCGGCGTCGACATCGGCGATGGCGACCACCTCCACGCGGTCCTCGTGGGCCTTCAGCGTCGGCAGGTGCGCCCCGCTGGCGATCCCTCCGGCGCCGACGACGGCGGCACGGATGCGGGCGGAAGAGGCTGTCATGGAAGGGCTCCTGGAAGTCGAGGGGCGATCTGCGCGTCAATGTGATCGATCACTATTCGGCGTCGGACACGAGCCTAAGGAGCCGATGGATATGCTGTCAACACCCTGATGTTGCTCAGATCACCTCTTCCCGTCGTCCTGGGCGCCCTGTCGCCCGGAACGGCGGGCGCTGACAGACTGGAGGAGATCAGCTCCACCCGACCCGACCAGAGGTGACCACGTGGCGTCCCATCCCACATCCGAGGCGCGGCCGGCACGCGCGGCGACGATCCACGAGGTCGCCCGGCGCGCCGGGGTGTCTCATCAGACCGTCTCGCGATTTCTGCGCGGGCTGGGTCCGTTCCGCCCGGACACGGTGACCCGCGTGGAGGCTGCGATCAAGGAGCTCGACTACCGGCCCAACATGATCGCCCGATCCATGCGCACCCGGCAGACCGGGGTGCTCACCGCCCTGCTCCCCTCCCCCGTGACCCAGATGCCGACCCCGATGCTCGCCGCGGCGGCCGAGGCCGCCCATGCCGCGGGCTACTTCATGGAGATCGCCGTCGTGGAGGGCCCCGCGGAGGCCCGCAGCCGCCGCGCCCGGGAGCTCATGGGCTCCGGGCGTGTGGAAGGGGTGCTCTCCCTGGCCGGCCTGCCGGACATGGACGACCAGCCGAAGACCGCCACCTCAGGGGCACTGACGATCATCGAGCAGTTCGATGATGACCTGCGCGGACTGGGCGGACTGGCAGACGCCGGAGCGCTGCGCGAGATCGTCCGCACCCTGGCCGACTGGGGACACCGCCGCTTCCTGCACATCCAGGGCCCCGAGGAATGGACCTCGGCTCGGGCCCGCCGTGAGGTCTACGAGCAGACCATCGCCGAGCGAGGACTCGAGTCCCACGGCGTGGTGGGAGGAGGCTGGTCGGCCGCCATCGGATATGAGTCCATCCGCGCGCTCGAGGACTCCTCCGGCGTGACGGCGGTGATCGCGGCCAACGACTTCGTGGCCATGGGAGCGATCCGCGCCGCTCACGAACGCGGCTGGCAGATGCCTCGAGATATGAGCGTGACCGGCTGGGACGACATCGACGTGGGCCGGTACGCGACCCCCTCACTGTCCACGGTGACGGTGGACCGGGCGGGGCGGGGCCGCGGGGCGATGCGTCGGCTCATCGCCCTCGTCCGCGGCGAGGAGCCGCCGAGCAGCGCACCGGAGCCGAACCGCGTGGTGCTGCGCGAGTCCACCGGACCGGCGCCGCAGCGCTGACCCGCCATCACGACCCGCGGCCCCTCCCGGTGTCATCGAGGGGTCGATATGAATGCCGCAGGCCCTCGATCTCGGCCTCGCAAGCGATCAGATCGACGATTCGATGAGTCAAGGGCGGTGCCCCCACTGGGACTCGAACCCAGACTGTGCTGATTTTAAGTCAGCTGCCTCTGCCGATTGGGCTATGGGGGCGCACACATGACGACGGCGAGCGGCCGCCAGGACCATCTTAGGTCCAGGCGACGGCTCGCCGTCGTCGTCTGTGGAACTCTTCGCGTCAGACCAGATCAGTCCTCGGCTCTCCCCCGGTGATCAGGCGTCAGCCTTCTTCTTCGCCGGAGTCGCCGCCTCCTCGAACTGGCGACGCGGGGTCTCCAGGTCGCGCAGCGGGGTGATGTCGCGGCCGAAGATGAACTCGTTGATCCAGTTGCTGGCCACCCGCACCTTGCGCTCCACAGTGGGGATCGCCATGCCGTGGTAGCCACGGTGGGCCATCCAGGCCGGCACGCCCTTGAGCTTGACGCCCATCGGGTTGCCGACGCCCTTGAAGAGGCCCAGACCGGCGACCGCACCCAGGGAGTCGTGCTTGTACTCGCTGATCTTCCCCTCGCCGAAGCGAGCGGCCAGCAGGTTCTTCACCAGCTGCTTGGACTGGCGCAGGGCGTGCTGGGCGTTCGGGACGCAGAAGCCGCCGGGGCCGGCACCGGTCAGATCCGGCACGGCGGCGACGTCGCCGGCGGTCCAGGCGCCCTCGATCGAGCGGCCCTCCTCGTCGACGATCTGCAGGGTGGCGGAGGCCGTGATGCGGCCGCGCTCGTCGATGGGGAAGCTGGAACGGCGGGCCACCGCGTTGGCGGCCACACCGGCGGTCCAGACGAGGGTGTCGGACTCGAAGCGGTCGGCCTCGGACTTGTCGGCCATGTTGATGAGCTGGAGCTCACCGTCCACCGCGGAACCCAGGGAGGTGTTCAGCAGCACCTCGATGCCGCGGCCGCGCAGGTGCTCGACGACGCCGACCGCCTGGTCCTCGGAGACCTCGGGCATGATGCGGCCCATGGCCTCGACGAGCACGATGCGCACGTCGGACTGGCTCAGCCGGGGGTTGGCGGCCACGGCGGCGCGGATGATGTCCTCCATCTCCGCGATGCACTCGATGCCGGCGAAGCCGCCGCCGACCACGGTGAAGGCCAGGGCTCGGGCCTTGGCCTTCTCGTCGGTCATGGTGGAGGCCGCCTCGATCCGGTCGAGGATCTGGTTGCGCAGGGTCAGCGCCTCCTCGATGGTCTTCAGGCCGATGCCCTGCTCCGCGAGGCCTTCGATCGGGAAGGTGCGCGTCGTCGCGCCGGCGGCCAGGATGACGTCCTGATAGGGGATCTCGATGCTCTCACCGTCCTCCAGCTCGACGCTCGCGGTGCGTGCGGAGTGGTCGACGTCGGTGACCTTGCCGGTGATGACCTCAGTGTCCCGCAGGTGCTTGCGGTGGGAGATGACCGCGTGGCGGGCCTCGATGTGACCCCCCACGACCTCCGGGAGGAACGGCTGGTAGGTCATGTAGGGAAGCGGGTCGACCAGGGTCACCACACCACCCTCGGCCTTGACCTTCTTCTGGAGCTTCTGGGCGACGGTGAGGCCGACATAGCCACCGCCGACGATCAGAATGCGCGGTTTCTCTGAGAGCTTCTGCGAGATTGCCATGGATGCCATCCTAGCGCTGGTGCCGAGGGGAACGTGAACTGCACACAGCAGAGGCGGTGGGCCGACGCCGAGTGCTCGGCACGGCCCACCGCCACGCTGCGTGTCCTTCTGCGGCTCATTCTACTGCCAGGCGCGGTGTCCAGCGCAGGTGTGACGCGGAACCCACCCGCCGAGGAGGCGGCAGGAGACGTCAGGACCTCCGGCGCGAGGTCAGGTGCACCGCGGCCACGCTGATCACGGAGATCACGAGCAGGGCGGCGACGCCGACCACCACAGGGCCTGCCCAGTTCTGCACGACCCGCGCCTCGGAGGCCTGAGGCTGATCGCGCGGGTCACCCTCCGGCCCTGGCGAGACGCCGGAGTCAGAGGGGATGTCGGTGTGCTCGGACTCCTGCGACTCTCCCCGTCGGTGGACGCGGATCCATTCCTCCAGGGTCTCGTACGCGGCCGAGTCGAACTCAGGGACGTCATCGCTGCCCACGGCCTCCGCCACGTTGAGCATGCCCTGCCCGAACTCCGGGTCGATGCCCTCCCCGTCGCCGACTCCGTCGGCGGTGCTCAGCAGGCGATGCTTGACCTCCGCCGCGGAGAGCTCCGGGTGTGCGGACCAGACCAGCGCGGCCGCTCCGGCGACGATCGGTGCTGCGCCGGAGGTGCCCATCCACTGCGTGTTGTGGCCGTCAGGCACGGCACCGACGAGCGGTTCGGAGGGCGCCGCGATGTCCACGGCGATGCCCTGGGCAGAGGCGTCCTCGCTGATCTCCCGCTCCTCGTTGACCCCGGCGACGGTGAGCACCCCAGGGATGGTGGCCGGCGCGCCCACGCTCCAGCTGCCCGAGACGCGGTTGCCCGCGGCGGCGACGATGAGCACGTCGTTCTCGGCGGCGTTGAGGAAGGCCTCGTCCCAGGACTCGGGCCATTCCTGCTGGTTGGGCAGCCCGAAGGACATGTTGATGATGTCGGCTCCGTTGGCCACCGCCCAGTCCACGGCTTCAACGACCTGATCCTCCAGGTCGGGGCCGTAGGCGTTGGGGATCTCCAGAGCCATGGAGGCGCTGAGGACGTCAGCTTCCGGGGCCACTCCGATCACGCCCGCGGACTCCTCCTCGTCGTCCTCGTCGTCCTCGTCATCGTCGTCGTCATCATCATCGGAGTTCGACGCCGGCAGGACGGCGGAGGCGGTCAGATCCAGTGCCTCGCGGCCCTCCCCGGAGGTGAGCCGCGCGGGGCTGAGCACCCCGGTGCCCTGGGTGAGGCCCATGTTCTCCTGCTCTTCGAGCTCTTCGATGAGGTCGTCCCAGAACTCCTCCCAGTCCTCGTCGGAGAAGTCTTCGTAGTCCTCAGGCTCGGGAAGCTCCTCGAGATCGTCCTCGGTGGCCTCCTGCCCGCGACCAGCGGCCAGCGAGGCCACCATGGTCCCGTGCTCGGTGGAGAACTGGTCCACCGGACCACCGGAGCCGTCACCGCCACCGGAGACGTCGGTGCCTTCGACGACGGCCCCCTCCAGGGTCGGGTGGTCGCCGTCGACACCGGTGTCCAGGATCGCGATGGTGACCCCGTCGCCCCGCGCAGTCTCCCAGGCCTCCGTGACGCCGTAGTCCTCGAGCCAGAACTGGGCGTCCCGCCAGGCATCGGCGTGGGCGGAGGGTGCGGCGACCAGGCTCGGCGCAGCCAGCACCGGCGCCAGGAGCAGGGCGGCGGCGGCAAGGGCTCCGCCGCGTGCCGCACCCCGCCGGGCTGCATGTCTCGTCTCCGGCCCAACCTCAGTCATGATGTGTCCCTCGGTTCCGCACCCCGTCGGGGTCCTCGTCGATCGTCTCGCCTGGTCCTCGCAGCCGACAGCCGGCCCGTCGGCTGAGCCGACGTCGTCGTCCGGCTCAGTCCTGGTGGGCCGTCTCCCGCGCCGCACCGGTGGCGATCGACAGCGCGATGCCGTCCAGAATGTCATGCTCCGAGGTGAGGGTGGTAGTCACCCGCCCCTTGGTGACCTTGTTGACATAGTCCAGGATCGTGCCCCAGATCAGCGCGCCGGCGCCGATGACGTCCACCCGCCCCGGGTGCATGAACGGCATCTGGGCACGCTGGTCGCGGGTGGAGTGCACCAGCTGGTCCACCGACTGGTGGATCCGGTCCAGGCCCACCTCGGCACCGTGGATGAGGTCGGGATCGTAGTCCTCAAGGTTCAGCGCGTGGGCCGTCACCGTGGTCACGGTGCCGGCCACGCCGATGATGACGTCGGTCTCATCCAGCGGCATCACCTGCCCGACGTCCTCCAGGAAGGAGAGCGTCTCGAAGCTCGCCATGGAGGTCTCGGTCTCCTGCGGCGGGTCGGTGCGCATGTGCCGCTCGGTGAAGCGCACGCAGCCCATGTCCGTGGAGATGGCGTGCTCCATGCCTCGGGAGGTGCCCAGCACGAACTCCGTGGAGCCGCCGCCGAGGTCCACCACGAGCACCGTGCGGTCCGGATCCCAGTCCAGCAGGGAGGAGGCCCCCACGAAGGACAGACCGGCCTCCTCGCTGCCACGGATGACCTCCGGCTCCACTCCCAGGCGATCCCTGACGCCCTCGACGAACGCCGCTCGGTTCTTCACGTCGCGGGTGGCGGAGGTGGCCACGAAGCGCACGGCCTCGACCTTGTGGCGCCGGATCAGCGCCGCGTAGCTGTCCACGGCCGCGAAGGTGCGCTCCAACGCCCCCGCGGAGAACTCCCCGGTCTCGTCCACGCCCTCACCGAGGCGGACGACGGTCATCTGCCGGACGACGTCGGTGAGCCGAGAGCGATGCATCTGAGCGACCGCGGAACGTTCCCCGGTGTCGGTGCCGACCGGCTGTTCCGCCTCGTCGGGGACGGAGTCGCCCGCGCCCTCCACGTCGGCGATCAGCAGGCGGATCGAATTGGTCCCGCAGTCGATGGCGGCCACTCTCATTGCTGCTCCTCCTTCAGTCGCCGCACATGTCGGCTGAGGTCTTTGGTCGGGATCTCTGCGGCGTGGTCCCACGCCTCGGCGCAGGTACACACCGCAGGCGTCCAGTCATCGGAGATGCGGTCCAGGGTCTCGTCGCCGAGCGGGCTGATCCCCCGGCCCACGGCCAGTGTGTGCCCCAGGAGCACATGGAGGCACTTGACCCGGTCCGGCATGCCGCCGGCCGAGATGCCTTCGATCTCCCACACCGGCTCCAGCCCGGAGGCGAGCCGGATGCGCTCACGCTCGGCGAGGTAGTCCTGATGCGCGGCGCGGTGCTGGGCGGCCAGCTCCTCGTCCTGACCGAGCCGCTCGGTCATCTCCGCCATCACTCCGGCGGCCTCCAGCCGCGAGACCGCCTGGGTCAGCGTCGGGTGGGTGAGATAGAAGGTGGTCGGGAAGGGGATCCCGTTCGAGAGCCGCGGCGCCGTGGCCGCCACCAGCGGGCTGCCGCAGCGGCAGCGGGCGGGGATCTCGACGACGTCGCGCACCGGCCTCCCCAGCTGCAGGCTGAGGGTGTCTAGATCTTCCTGGGTCGGCAGGGACGGGCTGGGCTGACTCATCGTCTTGCGGGGTCTCCTGAAGGTGGTGGGCGGGCCCACCTCCGCGATGGACCTCCACAGTCGAGACTAATCTACGGCAGACCGGACCAGGGAATCCCAGAGGGCGTCGGCCCACGGAAGGTCGGTGCGGACCTCGCTGTCCTCCTGGTTCTCCGGGGCGTCGTCGTCCCCACCGAGGTCACCGATGACGTGATACTGCCGCTCCCCCGGCATCACCAGGTTGACGCGCTCCCGTGCCTGCTGGCGGACATACTCGGGATCGTCCCAGCGGGTGACCTCGGACTCGAGCTCGTCCTGGCGTTCCTGCTGCTCGGCGATGCCGGCCTCCAGCTCGGCGATCTCGCCGCGCTGTTGGATGTAGGTGCGCACCGTGGGGACCAGGAAGGACACCACGACCAGCGCCACCAGAGTCATCACGATCAGCCGGCCGGAGAGCGTGCGCTCCGGGACCATGGTGCGGGCGCTGGCGGTCGTCTTCCCTGCTGGCCTCCCGGTGGAGTCCCGGTCGAGGTCCTTCTGCGGGGCTGCGCGGCGAGCCCGGCGGGCGGTGATGTCGACCGGCATGCGGATCTCCCCGGAGATCTGCTCGCGCTCGGCGAGCCGACGAGCCTCAGCGGTTGGACGACGGCGCTCTGACCTGGGTTTTTCTGTCTCTGAAGGTCTCTCGCGGGGATACTTGGCGTGCCTGCCCATGGTCACCGCCTTCCCTCTGCCACCGGCGTCTCACCTGCGGCGACGCCACTCGCGCCGTCGGAGTTCAAGGGTAGTCGCGGCCTGGGGCTCGACCGCGGCAGACACGCTGGGCGGCGCCGGGGATGACAGAAAGAGGCCACGTCCTGCCGCGTGTCGACGCAGCGGACGTGGCCTCTCTCTCAGCCCTTCAGCGGGCGGGCAGGAGTGTCAGCGGGTGAACCGCGGGAAGGCGCTCGCCCCGGCGTAGGCCGCGGCGTCGCCCAGCTCCTCCTCGATGCGCAGCAGCTGGTTGTACTTCGCCACGCGCTCGGAGCGGGCCGGGGCGCCGGTCTTGATCTGCCCGGCGTTGGTGGCCACGGCGATGTCGGCGATCGTGGTGTCCTCGGTCTCGCCGGAACGGTGGGAGACCATGGTGGTGTAGCGGCTGCGCTGTGCCAGCGAGATGGCGTCCAGGGTCTCGGTCAGCGAGCCGATCTGGTTGACCTTCACCAACAGCGAGTTGGCAGTGTCAGCGTCGATGCCCTTGGCCAGCCGATCGGGGTTGGTGACGAAGAGGTCGTCACCGACCAGCTGGACCTTGTCCCCGATCTGCTCGGTGAGGGTCTTCCAGCCGGCCCAGTCGTCCTCGTCCAGCGGGTCCTCGATGGAGACCAGCGGGTAGGCGTCCACCAGCTCCGAGTAGTAGGCGCTCATCTGCTCGGGCGACTTCTGCTCGCCCTCGAAGGTGTAGGCGCCGTCCGTGTAGAACTCCGTGGCGGCGACGTCGAGAGCCAGTGCCACATCGGTGCCAGGGGTGTAGCCGGCGCGCTTGATGGCCTCGGTGATCAGGTCCAGCGCTTCACGGTTGGACGGCAGGTCCGGGGCGAAGCCGCCCTCGTCGCCCAGGCCGGTGGCCAGGCCCTTCTCCTTCAGCAGAGCCTTCAGCGCGTGGTAGACCTCGACGCCGGAGCGCAGCGCCTCAGAGAAGGTGGCCGCACCGATGGGGGCGATCATGAACTCCTGGATGTCCACGTTGGAGTCCGCGTGGGAGCCGCCGTTGAGGATGTTCATCATCGGCACCGGCAGCAGGTGAGCGTTGGGGCCACCGAGGTACTTGTACAGGGGCAGGTCGGAGGCGTCGGCAGCGGCCTTGGCCACGGCCAGGGAGACCCCGAGGATGGAGTTCGCACCGAGGCTGTTCTTGTTGTCCGTGCCGTCGAGGTCCAGAAGGATCTGGTCGATCAGGCGCTGCTCGGTGGCGTCCTGGCCCTCCAGGGCGGGGGCGATGACGTCATTGACCGCGGACACGGCGGCGGTGACGCCCTTGCCCAGGTAGCGATCCTTGTCGCCGTCGCGGCGCTCGACGGCCTCGAAGGCGCCGGTGGAGGCTCCGGAGGGGACGGCGGCCTGGCCGAAGCTGCCGTCGTCGAGCAGGACGTCGACCTCGACGGTCGGGTTGCCGCGCGAGTCGAGGATCTCGCGACCGTACACACTGGCGATGAGTGACATGAGTTGTCGGCTCCTTCTTGGGTTATCTGGACACTCCGGGGCCGACGCGTCCTTGCGCCAGCGTGCTGAGGTGGCGGCGCAGCGCTCGTTCGGGATCCTGACCCCGAGAACGCGCTCTGTGCACCACCGAGAAGAGTAGTTCACCCAGGGCGTCCTCGTCAGCCGCCACGAGTGGATCGTAGCCCGTGGAGGCGTGCTCCGGACCGGCGTCGGACTCTCCCCCCGCACCCGGGGGCAGGGTGCGGTCCAGTCGGTCGATGAGCTTGGCCGCGCGCGCCAGGGCCGGCAGGTGGGCGGGCAGGGAGCCGACGACGGCGGAGAGCTCGGCCTCCCCCTCGCCTCTGGGCGGGGAGGTTCCGTTCGCGTCCCCGGCGGTCTCGCCCACTCTGTCCGCGGCATCCTCAGCCACTGTCTCGGCAGCCTTCTCCGTGGCCTTGATCCGCGTCCAGGCACGCTCGATCTCCTCCAGGGAGGCCTCCGCGTCGACGTCGAGCTCCCCGGCGTCGTCGAACACGTGCGGGCTGCGGCGCACCAGCTTGGCAGTGATCGCCTCAGCCACGCCGTCGAGGTCGAAGGAAGCCCGTTCGGAGGCCAGCTGCGCATGCAGCACGATCTGGAAGAACAGATCCCCCAGCTCCTTGCGCAGAGTCTCCCCGAGCCGTGAGGACTCAATCTCCTCGACGGTCTCATACGCCTCCTCGACGAGATACTCGACGAGGGAGTCGTGGGTCAACCGCTGGGTCCACGGGCAGTGGACGCGCAGCTGGGCTACCACCCACTGAAGCCGCCGCAGAGGATCCGCCGGCGACCTCAGGGGCGGCTGGTGGGTCTGGGTCACTGCCAGGCCTCGAGGATCAGCGCGGAGAGCGCCTCACGCTCCTCGTGCCCGAGGAAGGCGGACTCCAGGGCGTTGATCTGGAAGTCCGCGAGTTCGGCCAGATCGTAGTCGAAGGCCTCCGCCAACAGGGCGAGCTCCCCGGAGAGGGTGACCCCGGAGACCAGCCGGTTGTCCGTGTTGACACCGACGTTGAAGCCCAGCTGGTAGAGCATGTCGAAGGGGTGGTCAGTGATGGCCGCCGGAGCATCGTCCGGGCCGAAGGGGGCGATGGCACCGGTCTGCAGGTTCGAGGTCGGGCAGACCTCGAGGTGCACCTGACGGTCACGCACCCAGCGGGCCACCTCGCCGAGCGCGACCTCGTAGGCCTCGCCGGCCTCGTCGGAGGTCACCGGCTCCTCTGAGATCGTGATGTCCTGGGCCACCCGCACCCCGTGGCCCAGCCGCCGGGCACGTCCGGACACCAGCGCGTCGCGGACGGACTCGACGCCGTCGGCCTCCCCGGCATGCACGGTCGCGGGGATCATCTCCTCGGCCAGGGTGGTGAAGGCGGCGGCGAAGCGAGAGGGAGGGAAGCCGTGCTCCGGACCAGCGATGTCGAAGCCGACCACGCCACGGTCGCGGTGACGCACGGTGAGCTCCACGGCCTCCTTCGCACGATCGGACTGGCGCATCGCGGAGATGATCTGCCCGACGACCACGAATTCGTCCCGGTCCTCCAGGGCGGCCATGCCTTCGTCCAGGCCGGCTTGGACCGCCTCGACGGCCTCGTCCAGGCTGAGGCCCTGCCGCTGGTGCTGCTCGGGGGCCCAGCGGACCTCGCCGTAGACCACGCCGTCCTCCGCCAGGTCCTCGACGTACTCGCGGGCCACCCGGCGCAGGTTCTCGGCGGTCTGCATCACCCCTGTGGTCATGATGAAGGCCTCCAGGTAGCGCTCCAGGGAGCCGGAGTCGGCGTTCTCCCGGAACCGACGGGCCAACACCTCGGCATCCTGGGTGGGGAGCTCGACGCCGGCCGGGCCGGCGAGCTCGATCAGCGTGGCGGGACGCAGGCCGCCGTCGAGGTGGTCGTGGAGGCTGACCTTCGGCAGCGAGCGGAGCTGCTCGATGAGGGCTTCGGAGGGACCGGTGGTCTCGGGCGAGGAAGTCGCAGTCATGGCACCAGCCTATCGGCCGCAGGGTGGGTGTCGGAGCACCGGTCACGTCTCGCCGACGTCCTCCTCCTCTGCATGACGATGGTGCCGACGCAGCCTGATCGGCGCCTCCACCTCGATCACCCCGGTGTCCTGGTAGCCCTCGGGGTCGATGTGCACGCCCTTGCGGTCCAGCCAGACGGAGAGCAGCCGGAAGAGTCTGTCGCAGAGCAGCCCCAGCAGCACCGCGGCGCCGATGCCCACCAGCATGGCCAGCAGCTGGTTGCCCAGCAGCTCGGTGCCCACCGCTCCCAGCAGGATCAGCCAGGCCGCCCACATCAGCGAGGCGGCCGCATCGATGAGCAGGAACCGCCGGAGCGAATACCGGGTTGATCCGGCCACGAAGTTGATCGCCACCCTCGCCCCGGGGATGAACCGGCCCACGAAGATCAGCAGGACCCCACGCTTGTCCAGCTCGTGGCGGGACCAGGTCAAGGTCCGTTGCATGGCCGGGCGGCGCAGCAGACGGAACCTGTCGGTGCCGATCACCCGACCCAGGTTGTAGGCCGCGAAATCACCCAGCAGCGCAGCCCCTGCCGCCACCAGGATCACCCACAGCCACCAGGGCGTCCCCGGCTGGTCCTGGACCGAGCCCAGGGTGATGATCAGCGAGTCCGAGGGCAGCGGTGGGAACACGCCGTTGACGAAGACGAAGCCGGCCAGACCGATGAGGGTCCACCAGCCTGAGGCCACCTCGATGACCAGCGCATTGAAGAACTCGCTCCACTCCTGGAAACGCGTCATCGACGTCCCTCTCAGCTGTGCCGCGGCCGCGTGCTGCTTACAGGTCCTCGGCGCTGATACGGTCCAGCACCAGGTCCCCGACCTCCACCGGGCCGCCGTCGGCATCGACGTCGACGGCACCGTCCAGAGCCTCCTCGGCGCGGGCCATCCGGGACTCCTCATCGGTGAGCAGGGTGAACAGAGGCTGCCCCGCCGTGACGTCGTCTCCCGGCTTGACGTGCATCCGCACGCCGGCGCCGGCCTGGACCGCGTCCTCCTTGCGCGCTCGGCCCGCGCCCAGGCGCCAGGCAGCGATCCCGACCGCCATGGCGTCCAGGCGGGTCACCGTCCCGGAGACCCCCGCGGTGACCGTGTGCTGGTGCGCCGCCGTCGGCAGTGTGGCCTCCGGGTCTCCGCCCTGGGCGGCGATCATCCGCCGCCAGGTGTCCATGGCCCGGCCGTCCTGCAGGGCCTGCGCCGGATCGGCGTCGGGCATCCCGGCCGCGGTCAGCATCTCCTGGGCCAGCGCCACGGTCAGCTCGACGACGTCGGCCGGCCCGCCTCCGGCGAGCACCTCCACCGACTCCTGGACCTCGATCGCGTTGCCGGCGGTCAGTCCCAGCGGCGCCTCCATGGCCGTGATCAGCGCTGTCGTGGCCACTCCGGCGTCCGTGCCCAGGGCGACCATCGTGCGGGCCAGCTCCTCGGCGTCGTCCCGGGACTTCATGAACGCCCCGGAGCCCACCTTCACGTCCAGCACGAGCGCGTCGGTGCCCTCTGCGATCTTCTTGGACATGATCGAACTGGCGATCAGCGGGATCGCCTCCACGGTGCCGGTGACGTCGCGCAGCGCGTAGAGCTTCTTGTCCGCCGGGGCCAGGCCCGCACCGGCGGCGCAGATCACCGCGCCCACCTCATCGAGCTGGGTCAGCATCTCCTCATTGCTCAGCGCGGCCCGCCAGCCGGGGATGGACTCGAGCTTGTCCAGGGTGCCGCCGGTGTGGCCCAGCCCGCGCCCGGAGAGCTGCGGGACCGGCACCCCGAAGCAGGCCACCAGGGGAGCCAGCGGCAGGGTGATCTTGTCCCCGACCCCGCCGGTGGAGTGCTTGTCCGCCGTGCGGCGCCACGCACCCTCGGCGGTCTTCAGCGAAGAGAAGTCCATGCGTTCCCCGGACGCGATCATCGCCCGAGTCCAGTGGGAGATCTCGTCACGCCGCATCCCGCGCAGCAGGATCGCCATGGCCATGGCGGACATCTGCTCGTCGGCCACCCGTCCCGCGGTGTAGGCGGCGATCACCCAGTCGATCTCCGACTGGGAGAGCCGGCCGCCGTCGCGCTTGGTACGGATCAGGTCGACGACGTCGAAGGCCTGGGGGTCGAAGGAGTTCTTCTCGGCAGGGGTCTGCTCAGCGCTCATGGGGCGTCCTCTCGGATCGACGGTGCAGGGAACGGAAGGTCGGCTCCGCGGCGTTCAGGCCTCGAGGTCTCGAGGGCCGAAGGCCTGCGGCAGCAGGTCCTGCAGGGTGGTGACACCCTCGGCGGTGCGGATGTACATGGTCTCGGCCGAGAACTCATGCAGCAGCTGACGGCACCGGCCGCACGGCGTGATGGGCTCACCGTCGCCGTTGACACACGTGAACGCCACGATGCGCCCACCACCGGTCATCTGCAGCTGACCGACCATCGTGCACTCCGCACAGAGGGTCAGCCCGTAGGAGGCGTTCTCCACATTGCAGCCGGAGACGATGCTGCCGGTCTCCAGCAGCGCCGCCGCCCCGACAGGGTACTTCGAGTACGGCACATAGGCCTTGGTCATGGCGATCCGGGCCTGGGTGTGCAGGACGTCCCAATCCACCCCCCCGCCGCCGGGGGCGAGCCGCAGGCTGCCGGTGAAGTCGAAGTCGTCCGGCTCCGCAGGGGGTCCGCCGACAGGACCTGAGGGTCCTGGGACGGAGCCCGAGCCGCTGGGGTGTTCAACGCTCATGGGGTCATCCTACGGGTGGTCGGGGACGCCGTCGTGGCGGTGGTCCTGCAGCGCACGCAGCGCGGCGGCCACCATGACCTTGGTGCCGGCCGCCAGCGCGCGCTCGTCAGGGGCATAGTCGCCGCGGTGCAGGTCGAAGTCCTCCCCGCCGGGGGTGCGGGTGCCGAGGCGGAACATGGCCCCGGGCCGTTCCTGCGTCATCCAGGCGAAGTCCTCCCCGCCCATGGACTGCGGTGCCAGCTCCACCGCGTCGGCGCCGAGCATGGCCCGTCCGCACTCCTCCAGCAGCATGGTCTCAGCCTCGGCGTTGTTCACCGGAGGCACTCCGCGGATGTGCTCCAAGGCGACGTCGACTCCGAAGGGCGCCGCGCACTGGGTGATGATCTCCTCCAGCAGCTCGCCGGCCCCGCGCCAGGCCTCCGCGTCCAGCACCCGCATGGTGCCGACCAGAGTGCCCGTGGAGGGGATGGCGTTGTGCGCGCTGCCGGCCTGGATCTGCCCCCACACCAGGGAGACCGCCGAGCGGACGTCCACCCGGCGGGAAAGCACGCTGGGGGCGGTGCTGGCGATGTGGGCGAGCGCCGAGACGACGTCCTCGGTCAGGTGCGGCCGCGAGGTGTGCCCGCCCCGTCCGGTCACCTCGATGCGCACCACGTCCGCCGCCGAGGTGATCGCGCCGATCCGGGTGCCGATGGTGCCGACGTCGATGCGCGGGTCCGAGTGCAGCGCGAAGACCCGAGGCACCGGCTCCAGCACGCCGCGGCGAATGACCTCCAGGGCGCCGCCGGGCATGGTCTCCTCGGCCGGCTGGAAGATCACCCGCACGGAGCCGCCGAGCCCGCCCGGGTTCTCGGTGTGCAGCCGCTGCAGGCTCAGCACCAGGCCGAGCATCACCGTGGTGTGGATGTCATGCCCGCAGGCGTGGGCGACGCCGGGGTTCCGTGAGGCGTACTCCAGGTCGGTGAGCTCGGTGACCGGCAGCGCGTCGATGTCTCCCCGGAAGCCGGCCACCAGCGGCCCGGCGCCGACGTCGACGAACAGCCCGGTGGTCTCCGGCAGCATCTGCGGCTCCAGACCCGCCTCGCGCAGCCAGGCGGCGAGCCGGGTCGTGGTCTCCACCTCCTGCCAGGACAGCTCCGGGCGGCTGTGGATCTCGCGGCGCATGGCGATCAGTCGCTGCTCGAGGTCCTCGACGACGTCGGCCGCGCCACGGCGCGTCGCCCCGAAGGGCGCCTGGCTAGAGGACATCGGAGTCTCCCTTCTCGCGCAGCGCCTCCACGGCCTGTTTGACGGACTGAGCGTGATCTGTGGTGGTGACCAGCAGCGCATCCTCGGTGTCGACCACTACGATGCCCTCCACCCCGATGAGCGCGACCACCCGTTGGGTGTCCGAGACGACGACCCCGCTGGACTGGTCGGAGTAGACCCGTGCCTTCTCCCCCAGCACGGTCATCTCGTCCTGCTCGTGGGCGGGGTTCAGCCGCGCGATCGCCGCGAAGTCGCCGACGTCGTCCCAGGTGAAGTCCCCGGGGATGACCGCCACATCGCCGGCGTCGGCGGCCGGCTCGGCCACCGCGTAGTCGATGGCGGTCTTCGGCAGGCCCGGCCAGACCCGCTGCATGACCTCGTCCTGGCGCTCGGTGCCCCAGGCCTCGGCGATCTCCACCAGGCCGGCGTGCAGCTGCGGCTCGGCGGCCTGCAGGTGCTGCAGCAGCAGTCCCACCGGGGCGACGAACATCCCGGCGTTCCAGAGGTAGTCCCCGTCGGCCACATACTGCCGGGCGCGCTCCTCTCCGGGCTTCTCCACGAACTCGGCGACCTGCCGGGCGCTGGGAGCGTGAGGGACCTCCAGCCGATCGCCCCGGCGGATGTAGCCGAAGGCCGTCGACGGGTGGGTCGGCGTGATGCCGATGGTGACGATCTTGCCGCTGACCGCGGTGGCGACCGCCTCCCGCACCGCCGCCTGGAAGACGTCCACCGGAGCGATGACCTGGTCCGCGGCGAAGGACCCCATGATGATGTCAGGGCTGCGCCGGTGCAGGATGGCCGCGGCCAGGCCGATCGCCGCCGCGGAGTCCTTCGGCGATGGCTCCAGCACCAGGTCGGCGTCGTCGACCTCGGGCAGCTGGGCGCGCACGGCGTCGCGATGCTGCTCCCCGGTGACGACGACGACCCGCTCCCCGGTCAGCGGGGCCAGCCGCTCGTAGGTGCCGCGGATCAGCGTGGTGCCCGAACCGGTGAGGTCATGCAGGAACTTCGGCGCGTTGGCGCGCGAGAGCGGCCACAGGCGCGTGCCCACGCCGCCGGCGGGGATCACGGTGTAGAAGCGTTCGAAGCTGAGGGGCTCTGCGGAGGATCCTGCCGCGGCGTCGACGTCAGCGCCGTGCGTGGCGGCGTCGGAGTCCCCGGCATGCCGGGGGCCCGCGGCCCCGGCCAGGTATGCGTCATGTGCGAAAGTCACGTCACCAGGGTAGACGCGTCAGCCGCAGAAGACCTGATCGGGTCCTGCGTACCGACCGAGGCCGTCGAGGAAAGTGGCTTTCCGCCTCCCGTTGAACCTGGCATGGATCAGGTCATGATTCCGCGGCCTCCCGGTGGAAGGTCTACGATGATCCGCGCAACATAGCGTCCAGGAATGCGCCACGGCCCGTGTCACAGGTGACGGTGGCTTACCCTGGTACGTAGATCGCACTCGCACCGGCGTCACAGATATCCGCTCCGCCAACTGCGATCAGATGCGCACCCAAGGAAGGGCGGGCGGAACGCCATGCGACGATGCAGGGAGGTTTACACACGTGACGCAAACCAAAGGCACCCTCTACAGGGGCCGAGAAGGCATGTGGTCCTGGGTCGGCCACAGGATCACCGGCGTCGGCATCTTCTTCTTCCTCCTGGTCCACGTGCTCGACACCTCACTCGTGCGCGTCTCCCCGGAGGCATACGATGCCGTCATCGGTGCCTATAAGAACCCCATCATGATCGTCGGAGAGATCGGCCTCGTCGGCGCGATCGTCTTCCACGCCTTCAACGGCCTGCGGATCATCCTGGTGGACTTCTGGAAGAAGGGCACCCGCTACCACAAGCAGATGCTCTGGGGCGTGCTCGCCCTCTGGCTCGTGACCATGGTCGCCTTCAGCGTCCGTCACCTGATGCTCTTCCTGGAAGGGTGGAACTGATCGATGACCACCACGAACTCTGAAGCAGTCCTTCCCGCGCAGGGCATCGAGGCTCCGCGCTCGGGACGCGTGGACCCCAAGTACCTGCGGAACAAGACCTCCTCGGGGAGTTTCGAGATGGCCGCCTGGGTCTTTATGCGCCTCTCCGGCATCGCCCTGGTGGTACTGATCTTCGTGCACCTCTGGGTGAACCTCATGGTGGGCGACGGCATCCACCAGGTCGACTTCGGCTTCGTCGCCGGCAAGTGGGCCAACCCGGTCTGGCAGTTCTGGGACCTGACGATGCTGTGGCTGGCGATGCTGCACGGCACCAACGGCATGCGCACCATCATCAACGACTACGCCGAGAAGGACTCGACGCGCCTGTGGCTGAAGTCGATCCTCTACATCGGCAGCGCCGTGATCATCATCCTGGGCACCCTGGTGATCTTCACCTTCGAGCCCTGCCTGCTGGACAGCACCACCGGCGAGCCGCTGCCGCGGGCCGTCTGCCCGAGCTGACCGACGTGCGCCCCTCCCCGTCGTGGCCCCCGGGCATCGCCGCCCGGGACGACGGCGGGGAGCGCGGGCCCGCCGGAGACGCTTCCACCACTTCGACCGAAGAGAGACACCCAAGCTGATGCAGGTTCACAAGTACGACGTCGTGATCGTCGGTGCGGGCGGCGCGGGCATGCGTGCCGCCATCGAATCGGGCCAGCGCGCCCACACCGCGGTGCTGACCAAGCTCTACCCCACCCGCTCCCACACCGGCGCCGCCCAGGGCGGCATGTGCGCCGCGCTGGCGAACGTCGAGGAGGACAACTGGGAGTGGCACACCTTCGACACGGTCAAGGGCGGTGACTACTTGGTCGACCAGGATGCTGCCGAGGTCATGGCCAAGGAGGCCATCGACGCGGTCCTCGACCTGGAGAAGATGGGCCTGCCCTTCAACCGCACCCCGGAGGGCAAGATCGACCAGCGCCGCTTCGGCGGCCACACCCGCGATCACGGCAAGGCCGCAGTGCGTCGCGCCTGCTACGCCGCGGACCGCACCGGCCACATGATCCTGCAGACGCTCTACCAGAACTGCGTCAAGCACAATGTGGAGTTCCACAACGAGTACTACGTGCTCGACCTCCTCACCGTGGAGGAGGAAGCCACCCGTGAGGACGGCACCCGGTACATGCAGAAGCGCGTAGCCGGCGTCGTCTCCTATGACCTTGCCAATGGTGAGATCCACATCTTCCAGGCCAAGTCCGTGGTCTTCGCCACCGGCGGCCTGGGCAAGATCTTCAAGACCACCTCCAATGCCCACACGCTGACCGGCGACGGCATGGCCATCGCCTACCGCGCCGGCATCCCGCTGGAGGACATGGAATTCGTGCAGTTCCACCCCACCGGCCTGGCCGGGCTGGGCATCCTGCTCTCCGAGGCGGCCCGCGGCGAGGGCGGCATCCTCCGCAACTCCGAGGGTGAGCGTTTCATGGAGCGCTACGCCCCCACCATCAAGGACCTCGCCCCGCGAGACATCGTGGCCCGATCCATGGCCAACGAGGTGCGCGAGGGCCGCGGCTGCGGCCCGAACAAGGACTACGTCCTGCTGGACCTGACGCACCTGGAACCGGAGCACATCGATGCGAAGCTCCCGGACATCACCGAGTTCGCCCGCACCTACCTGGGCGTGGAGCCCTACACCGAGCCGGTGCCGGTGTTCCCGACCTGCCACTACGCGATGGGCGGGGTGCCGACCACGGTGACCTCGGAGGTCCTCCAGGACAACACCACCACCGTCCCCGGCCTCTACGCCGCCGGTGAGGTCGCCTGCGTCTCCGTGCACGGCTCCAACCGACTCGGCACCAACTCCCTGCTTGACATCAACGTCTTCGGCAAGCGGGCCGGAATCGCGGCCGCCGAGTACGCCTCCGGTGCGGACTTCGTGGAGCTGCCGGAGAACCCGACCGCCCGCACCGAAGAGCTGCTGGCCACCGTGCGCAACGGCAACGGCGGCGAACGGGTGGCCGCGATCCGCGCGGAGCTCCAAGAGACCATGGACGCCAACATGCAGGTGTTTCGCTCCGAGGAGACCATCAAGGAGGCGCTCGGAGTCATCGCGAACCTGCGCGAGCGCTACAAGCAGGTGCAGATCCAGGACAAGGGCCGCCGCTTCAACCTCGACCTGCTCGAGGCCGTGGAGCTCGGCTTCCTCCTGGACATGGCCGAAGTCATGACAGTGGCCGCACTGCACCGGCAGGAATCCCGCGGCGGCCACTACCGCGAGGACTTCCCGGACCGCGACGACGCGAACTTCATGCTGCACTCGATGCTGTACCAGGACCCCGAGGCCGAGACCGAGGGCACCCAGGGCATCCGCTTCGACACCAAGCCGGTCGTCTTCACCCGCTACGAGCCGATGGAGCGTAAGTACTGATGAGCACCCCCACCCAAGACGTCGCCGAGCCAGCCTCGAAGGTTGACCTCGCCCAGAGCACCGGCGGAGGCGGGGAGATCCCCAGCTTCGAGATCACCCTGAAGGTGCGCCGCTACGACCCGGAGTTCTCCGACGAGGCCCGCTGGGACGAGTGGACCCTGACCATGTACGGCACCGACCGCGTGCTCGACGCCCTGCACAAGGTCAAGTGGGAGCACGACGGCTCGCTGACCTTCCGCCGGTCCTGCGCCCACGGCATCTGCGGCTCCGACGCCATGCGGATCAACGGCCGCAACCGACTGGCCTGCAAATCTCTGCTGAAGGACCTCGACACCTCCAAGCCGATCCTGGTGGAGCCGATCAAGGGCCTTCCGGTGGAGAAGGACCTGGTGGTGGACATGGAGCCCTTCTTCCAGTCCTACCGCGAGATCATGCCGTTCCTGGTCAACAACTCCCCCGCCCCGACGGCGGAGCGGCTGCAGTCCCCCGAGGACCGTGCGCGCTTCGACGACACCACCAAGTGCATCCTCTGCGCGGCCTGCACCTCCTCCTGCCCCGTGTTCTGGACCGACGGCCAGTACTTCGGCCCTGCGGCGATCGTGAATGCGCACCGCTTCATCTTCGACTCCCGCGACGACGCCGGCGACATGCGCCTGGAGGTCCTCAACGACAAGGAGGGAGTGTGGCGCTGCCGCACCACCTTCAACTGTTCGGACGCCTGTCCGCGCGGCATCGAGGTCACCAAAGCCATCCAGGAGGTCAAGACCGCCATCCTGACCCGGGCCATGTGACCTGCTGACCCGCACACGCTGAAAAGTACGCACAGAGGCCCGCCGCGTGATGCGGCGGGCCTTTGTGCGTCAGCAGACGGTGCGGCCAGTGCCCTTCCCCTGCGCAGATCGTCTCTTCGTTGCAGATCGTCTCCGGGTTCAGGGACGATCTGCAACGAAGAGACGATCTGCGGCGGCGGAGAATGGGCCTGTGGAGAACGTCTGCAGGGAGCAGGCGATATGGGGCAGAGTGCTGGTCATGCTCACACGTCATCACCCGCGCATCAGTCTTCACGTCGCCGGTCCGGATGCTGATGGTGGCCACACGCCGGTGTCCGGTTGAGCAGGCAGGTGGACGCAGGCCAGATGCTTCGGCTCCGGCGCGGAGTCTACGTCGCCGCTCGAGACTGGATGGAAGCACACCCTTGGGATCGTTCGGCGCTGGCGGTGGTTGCGACCGCTCTGGCTGATCCTCGCACCGTCTTCTGCCGCACCAGCGCACTTCTTCTCCAGGGCATCCCCCTTCTCACGCCGCCCCAGCGAGTCCACGTGCGGACGCTCCGAAGGAGCTCCGTCCGCCTCACACGCCAGACACCGATGACAGGCAGAACAGCGCCGGAGCGGCTCGTCAGGACCCTGGGGCTGCCTCCTGCGGCCGTGGCACGGCTCCGCGGCATCCCGACCCAACGGCATGAGCCGGTGATCCCACCCGAGCGGGTGAGAGACGACCTGCGGGAGCACTCGGCACAGAATCCCGCCTCCGCTGCCGAGACTCTGCTCCCTCGAGTTCATCTGCCCCGCACAGCCTCACCGCTGTGCGCTGGTCCAGAAGGCGGCTATCTGGTTGAGCCGCTGCCGCTGGCCACCGTGGACACGGTGACGCGTCTGCCGGCTCCCGACGCCGTCGTCGTATTGGATGCCGTGGTGGCCCGACTCATGACTGACGGACTCGCGGAGAGGGACGCCCGGGCCCAGCTGCTCACCTGGTGGGGCCACGTCCCTACGATTCGCCGTCGAAGCCTCCTGGCCCAGCGGCTGGATTTCGCCGATCCGCGTGCCGAATCTCCCGGAGAGTCACTCTCCCGGTGGCGGATCCATGAGCTCGGATTCGTCGCCCCGGAGCTGCAGACGACCGTCTCTTCCGACGCCGGGCGGGCTCGGTTGGACTTCGAGTGGCGAGAAGCCGGCGTCGCCGGGGAGTTCGACGGTCGGTTGAAGTACGGAGCAGACTCAGGCCTCTCGGGTGAGGAAGCGGCCGATGCCGTGTACGCCGAGAAGCTTCGTGAGGATGCGATCAGGCGGACCGGGCGCGTCGTCGTGCGCTGGGGCTGGGAGCAGCTCCAACAGCCTGACGAGCTGGCACGGAGACTCACTCGCGCCGGCGTCCCCCGACGCCGCTGACCCCGGATCGTCTCTTCTTTGCGGATCGTCCCTGAATATCCGGACGATCCGCAAAGAAGAGACGATCTGTGAAGGATTGGGCAGGTCAGCCCTTGTCCGCGCGGTCGGCGGCGACGACGGCGCCCCAGGCGGCCGCCAGCAGGTACACCAGGCTGAACAGGTAGAAGTAGAAGAAGAGCCCCAGGACCGTGGCGAAGGGCAGGAGCAGCTCGTTCGCGGTCGCATTCGAGATCAGCTGCGTGGAGAGCTGCCGCAGCAGCGAGGACCCGATGCCGGCGATGATCGCCGCCTGCCACAGAGCAGAGACGGGGATCACGATCCGCGAGGCCACACGCATCAGCAGGATCGCCACCAGCACGTCCAGGACGAATGAGACCCCGAGCGTGGTCAGCCGCGTCAGCGGACCGTCCATGACCTCCCAGCCCAGGAACCCCAACGTGGCGTCCAGGAACACCGTCGTGAGCAGGTTGGCCGCCGTGGTGGTGGCCAGCACCACTCCCAGGATCAGCATGATGAGGAAGTCCCGGGACTTCACCACCCAGATGTACTCGGCCATCAGCGGGCGGTCGAAGATGCTGCGGATCCCAGAGCGCAGACCGTGGATCCAGCTCAACGAAGCGACGATCGTCACGATCACCGAGACCACCAGTGCCGCGTTGAATCCGGCGGTGTCGAAAAGCCGCTCGGGACTGGCCAGCCCACCGTCGCCGGTGTCGATGACTCCGGGCACAGCCGTCTCCACGGCCTCCACGATGAAGGCCTGCATCTCCTCGTCCCCGCCGATGACCAGTCCCGCCACGGAGAACCCGGCCACCAGCATGGCGGCCACCGAGAAGAACATCATGTACGCCGCCCCGGCGGCCATGACGGTGCCGTAGTGGAAGAAGAACAGATTGATCGCGCGGATCAGCCGGAACCGCGCCCAGCGGGCCAGCGCCCACTCGAGCATGGCCATCCCCACTTTCACCCGGCCCTGACGCTCACGGCGGGCCCGGCCCAGCGCCACCCGGGCGCGCAGCTCCTCCTGCTTCAGCACCGCCGAGTCGATGGGGTCCGGGCGTGCACGGACCTCCGTGCTCTCGTCGATCCTCTCAATCCGGGCACGAGCCGACTGCACCAGTGCATTGTGACCGGAGCTCCGCGGGCGCAGCCGTGAGGGGTGCTGGTTCACTCGCGTCTCACCTCCGGGCTCACCATCAGGGGCGGGTCAGGCCCGGGTCGAGGGCAGGAAACCGACCTTCGCATAGACGTCGTCAAGAAGCGGAGAGGCGATCGCGCGGGCCTTCTCTGCGCCTCGGGCCAGCAGGGCGTCCAGCTCGGCCGGATCCTCCAGCAGCTCCAGTGCGCGGTCACGGATCGGACCGAACCTCGCCACCACGGCATCAGCCAGGTCCACCTTCAGATGCCCGTACATCTTTCCCTGATACTCCTCGACCAGCTCGTCGATGCTCTTCCCAGAGACTGCCGAGTAGATGCTCAGCAGGTTGGAGATGCCGGGCTTGGTCTCCCGGTCGAAACGGATCTCCGTCCCGGCGTCGGTGACGGCGGACTTGATCTTCTTGGCGAGCTTCTTGTCCGTATCCAGGATGTTCAGCCGACCGTTCGGCGAGGACGCTGACTTGCTCATCTTGGTGGTCGGGTCCTGCAGGTCATAGATCCGCGCCCCGACCTCGGGGATGAACGGCTCCGGGACGCGGAAGGTCTCCCCGAAGCGGTGGTTGAACCGCTGGGCGAGGTTGCGCGCGAGCTCCACATGCTGCTTCTGGTCGTCGCCCACCGGCACTCCGTCGGGCTGGTAGAGCAGGATGTCGGCGGCCATCAGCATCGGGTAGGTCAGCAGGCCCACCCCGGCGGAGTCTGCCCCCTGCTTGGCGGACTTGTCCTTGAACTGGGTCATCCGAGAGGCCTCACCCATCCCGGTGATGCAGGTCAGGATCCAGGACAGCTGAACATGCTCCGGCACATGGGACTGCACGAACAGGGTGGAACGCTCCACGTCGATGCCTCCGGCCAGAAACTGGGCGGCGGTGTTGCGCGTGCGGCTCCGCAGCTCGGCGGGCTCATGGGGCACGGTGATGCCGTGCAGGTCCGGGATAAAGAAGAACGCATCGTACTTCTCCTGCATCGTCACCCAGTTCAGCAGCGCGCCCACGTAGTTCCCCAAGTGCAGGGAATCCCCGGAGGGCTGCATGCCGGAGAGCACCCGGTGCTCATCTGAGATGCCCACCAGCTGCGCACTGTGCTCGACCATGTTCTCCCTCATCGCTCGCGCCGGATCAGCTCCGGCGTCGTCTCTTCTCCATGCCCCGTCAGGTTACCAGCGCGACGCCGGACTCCCCGGTCAGGGGCCCGGAACGGCGCCGATCGGTCCCCGCGGGTCCCCTCTCAGTCCAGCAGCGCATGCCGCACCCGGGGGAACCACTCGGACTGGGGATCGATGAGGTCGACGTGCCCGGCGCCCTCCAGTTCGGTCAGCGGCAGCGGGACGTCTCGGGAGAAGGCGACGTCGACCGTGGCGTCGGCGGTCCCGTGGAGGATCTGCACGTCGAGACCTGCCGGCAGCAGCCCGACCCGCGAGCGCGGATCCTCCCACCGGTAGGCCTCAGGGGAATCGGCCGGGTCGGCGCCCATGTAGTCCCGCACGGCTCCCTCGGCGAGCCCCAGCCGCGCCTCGCGGACCAGGTCGGTGATCGGCGCCAGCCCCCGGACACGCGCCCGCGGCAGTCCGGCCCCTCGGTGGCTTGCCCAGGCCAGCGCCAGGCATCCTCCGGCGGAGTGACCAGCGATCACGGGAGCCTCCTCCAGACCCGGGGGCAGGCCCCAGCCCGGCCAGTGGTCCACGCAGTGCGCGACGGCGGCCATGACGTCCTGCAGGGTGCGGGGATGTCCGCCGCCGCCTCCGGCACGTCGATACTCCACCAGCGCCACGGCGGCGCCCGCCTCGGCGAGCGCAGCGGCCAGCGGACGCGCGTGGACAAGGTTCGTCCGATCCCTGAAGTAGCCCCCATGGATCAGGACGACGGCGCGCTGAGCGGTCTCGGCCGGGCCGAAGAGCTCCAGGTGCTGCTCCGGGTGGTCTCCGTAGGCGACGCGTTCCCCTGGCCCGACAGGGCGTGCCAGCAGGGCCTCCAGCTGCTCCTGCTCACGCTCGGCGGCCGAAAGTGCGTGGGGCGGGTGCGTCATCAGCGTGCGTCTCGGACGTCGAGGAGGACCCGCCGGATGGTTTCCACTCCGAGCAGCACCTCGGTGAAGCTCGTCGACAACGGCGACAGGCCGAGGCGCAGACCGTGCGGAGGCCGGAAGTCGGGGATCACTCCCTGCTTCCAGAGCTGCGGCAGCACCGAGCCGAAGTCCTCATGGTCCACTGTGATGTGTGAGCCTCGGTGCGCCGGGTCCCGCGGCGAGGAGTAGCGGACCCCCTCGGGCAGGAGCAGCACGTCCACGAGCTCGGTGGCGAAGCCGGTCAGCGCCTCGGACTTCTGCCGGATCGCCGGCATGCCGGCCTTCTCGATGAGATCCAACATCGATTCCATGGCGATCATGCCCGTCACCGGCGGGGTCCCGCTGATGAAGCGGCGGATTCCCGGGTGGGGCTGATAGGCGGGCCCCATCGCGAACGGGTCGGCCGCACCCATCCAGCCCTGCACAGGCTGCTGCAGGCTCTCCTGATGCCGGTGGGCCACATACCCGAAGGCCGGGGCACCGGGGCCCGCGTTGAGGTACTTATAGGTGCATCCCACCGCCAGGTCCACCCCGCAGGTGTCCAGGGCGATCTCCACGGAGCCCACCGAGTGGCACAGGTCCCAGAGCACCAGCGCGCCGTGCCGGTGTGCCGCCGCGGTGATCCCCGGCAGGTCCGCAAGGTGTCCGGAGCGATACTCCACATGGCTGAGCACCACCAGGGCTGTGCGCTCCCCCAGCAGCGCCTCGACGTCGTCGAGTCCGACGCCGTCGACCGGGTCCGGCTGGATCCAGCGCAGGGTCATGCCGTGATCCCGGGCGATGCCCTCCAGGACGTAGCGGTCGGTGGGGAAGTTCCCGGCGTCGAGGATGATCTCGTCACGATCGGGCTGGGCGGTGAGTGCGGCCCGGATCAGCTTGTAGAGGATGACGGTTGTGGAGTCACCCACGAAGGTCTGGCCCGGTGCGGCTCCCAGGGTCAGCGCGGCGATGCGGTCGCCGAGACGCAGCGGCAGCTCGAACCAGGACTCGTCCCACCCGCGGATCAGCCGGGCGCCCCACTCGTCGACGGCGAAGCTGCCCAGCCGCTCGGCGGCGGCACGAGTCGGCCGGCCTAGGGAGTTGCCGTCCAGGTAGGAGCGCACCTCCGCGGGGAGCAGGAACTCCTCCCGGAGCGGGGCCAGCGGGTCCTGGGTGTCCAGGTCGGCGGCACGCTCCGTGAAGGCGCTGGTGTCCGAGAAGCTGGTGTCCGAGAAGCTGGTGCGAGGGGGCATCGTCATCTCCTCAGCGTCCGATCTCGGTACGGACTGCGAAGAGCTCGGGGAAGAAGGTCAGGTCCAGGGCTTTCTGCAGGAATCCGACCCCGCTGGAGCCTCCGGTGCCCTGCTTGGTCCCGATGATCCGCAGCACCGTGCGCATGTGCCGGTACCGCCAGAGCTGGAAGTTCTCCTCCAGGTCCACCAGCTCCTCGCAGCTCTCGTAGACCAGCCAGTGCTCCTCCGGGTTCTCATAGACTGCCCGGAACACCTCGACCAGTCCCTCATGTGAGGTGTGGGCCCGGCGCACGTCCCGCTCCAGCAGCTCCTGCGGGACCGGGTGCCCCTGCCGAGCCAGGTGACGGATGAACTCGTCATAGATGCTGGGCTGCTCGAGCAGCTCCGCCAGCTGCCGGTGGGACTCCGGCTCGGTCTCGAAGACTGTCAGCATGCGGGAGTTCTTGTTGCCCAGCAGGAACTCCACCGCCCGGTACTGCCAGGACTGGAATCCCGAGGAGCTGCCCAGGGAATCGCGGAACTCGGCGTACTCGCTGGGGGTCAGCGTGGCCAGTACCGACCATTGCTCAGTGAGGGTGCGCTGGATGTGCTTGACCCGGGCGATGCGCTTCAGGGCGGGCTGCAGCTGATCGGCGACGATGAGGTCCCGGGCGGCGAGGAGCTCGTGGACCACGAGCTTGAGCCACAGCTCGGTGGTCTGATGCTGGATGATGAACAGCAGCTCGTCATGGTGCTCGGGGTCGCTGACCGGCTCCTGCGCGGAGAGCAGCCTGTCCAGCTGCAGATAGGACCCGTAGGTCATCTTCTCCCGCAGATCCGTGTGGATCCCCTCTTCCAACGCGCGCTCGTTCTGCCGCGCCGTCGACGACTCTGTCATGACACCTCTCTGCTGCGCTCCTCCACCGGCGACGGCGGCCCTCGCCTCGCCGTCACGGACCCTGCGGTCGGCGTCGCCTCACTCGTCCAGCCCGAGGGCGAACCCCGCTTCGAGGTCCTGGTCCGAGTAGGTGCGGAAGGCCAGCAGCGTCTCGGTGTCCCGGATCCCCGCCACCTTCGAGATGCGGTCCGGGATCAGCTCGGCGAGCTCGTCGAAGCTGGGGCCCTGGACCATGGCGATCAGGTCCCAGGGGCCGGTCACCGAGTAGACCGCCTGGACGCCGTCGATGTCGGCGATCTGGTGGCCGGCCTCAGGGATGCCCTGCGGGTCGGTCTTGATCATCACGAAGGCTGTCACCATCGCCTGCTCCTCGTCCGTCTCTGTGCTGGTCCTCCGGGCGTGCCTTCCCGGCTCATCCTCGAGCCGGCCCCGGTCTGTGATCTGTCGGACAGCCTACGGGAGGCGATAGTCCACTACGAGGGGGGCGTGATCGGACCAGCGCAGCGAGTAGTCCAGCGCCCGGTCCACCGTGGCGTTGTGCGCCAGGGCTGCCAGGGCCGGTGTGGCCATCTGATAGTCGATGCGCCAGCCGGTGTCGTTGTCGAAGGCCTTCCCGCGGTAGGACCACCAGGTGTAGGGGCCCTCCACCGGCCCGGCCAGGCTGCGGGCGACGTCGACGTAGCCGCCCTCCTCACCGAAGTAGCCGTCGAAGAAGGCGCGCTCCTCCGGCAGGAAGCCGGAGTTCTTCACGTTGCCCTTCCAGTTCTTGATGTCCAGCTCGGTGTGGCCGACGTTGAGGTCACCGACGACGAGCACGTGGTCCCGGGTTCGGGCCAGCTCCGGCAGGTGGTGGCGCATGTACTCCAGGAACCGCATCTTGTGGTCCTGCTTGATCGAGCCGACCTCCCCGGAGTGGACGTAGACGCTGGCCACCGTCAGGGTGCTCCCGTCCCCGAGGGTGAAGTCGGCCTCCACCCAGCGACCCTGGTCCTCGAGGTGGGCCTCGCCGATTCCCGCACGGACCTCGGTGGGTGCGCTGCGGGAGACGATCGCGACCCCGGCCCGGCCCTTCGCGGCGGCCTCCTCATCGTGGATGTGCCAGTCCACGCCGGTGGATGCGGTCATCTCCGTGATGAGCTTGGTGAGGATCGCCTCATCGGCGCGGACCTCCTGCAGGGCGAGGACGTCGACGTCGCGCGCTGCCAGCCACTCCCCCATACCCTTGCGGTGGGCGGCCCGGATGCCGTTGACGTTCACCGAGGCCACACGGGTGACGCCGTCGGCCTTGGGGTCGACGACGCGGTGCGGGAATTCGCCGAAGGGGTTGGTCTCGTCTGCCACGGATGGTCCTCTCGTCGGTCTGTGGGGGCGCCCGGCCGGCGCCCGGGGCGAGCACGCGGCTGCTAGTCGACGACCTCGCCGCTGATCGGCCGGTCGTCGTCGGTGCGGCGGCGATCCTCCCCGCCGCGTCCGACATGGTCGGCGAGCATGTCCCGACCGTTGGCGGCGGTCATCTCGATGGTCTCCAGGGCACGGTCGACCATCTCCAGGTCGGCCTCCTCGCCCTTGGCCAGCTCTTGGACGATCACCCGGCGCTGGACCTGCACGATCTTGAACGAATGGTCCAGCTTCATGTTGCGGGAGTGCGCGTCCTCGTCCACGATCGCGGTGCCGCCGGCACCGGTGTGGCGTGCGGCGGCGTCCGCCCGGGCGGAGTCCAGGGTCTGGCCGACCTTCTGTGCGCCGCGGCGCACCGACATCACCAGGATGCCGGCCAGGATCAGCCAACCGGCGGAGATGGCGACGATGATCCAGCCGATGACGTCATTCTGGTTGGCGGCGAAGATCAGCGCCACCAGCAGCACCGTGATCATCACGGCGAAGGTGATGCCGGATGAGCGGCGCCCGAAGCTGCGGAGGGCGTCATCGGCGCGTCGCCCGGTGGCGCCGGATTCAAGGGGAGGCTGCGAACTCATGGTCCCGATTATCTCCGAGATCGGGCCAGGACCGCGAATCCCGTCAGCGTGGCGGTCGCAGCAGATGGTGGCTCCACCCGAAACGCGGCAGCGCGTGCGCCGGGTCGCGATGGAGCCCCTCGTCATCGACCGGTTCGGAGAGCTCGATCTCGGCGTGCTCTCGATGCTGGGAGTAGGTGTAGTGCTCCACGGTGAACGTGAACCCCTCCTCGCCGCGGATCAGGTGCTGGCCGGTGTACCCCTCGACGTCGTTGTCGTGATGCTGCTCCTCCTTGACCAGCATGCCGCCTGGAACCTTCAGGATCAGCGTGGCCGTCAGCATGGCCCTCACCCCTGTTCATCAGCACTGTGCCCTATACCACTGTGCGCGTGAGTGTAGGGTGCGGGCAGCCGGCGGGGGAAGATTTCGCGGGTCGGATCGGTTGGCCCCGATGTGACCAGCCCCACCCCGCATGACGACGACGGCGCCGCCGACTCCCCCGCGCCCCCGGCCCGCCGGGTGATGATCGCGCTGCTGACCCCGCTGTTCGCCGCGCTGATGAGCATCAGCATCGTCAATGTGGCGCTGCCGGCCATCGAGACCGGACTGGGCGCCGGCTCCTCCGATCTGCAGTGGGTGCTCTCCGGCTATGCGCTGGCCTTCGGCGTCGCCCTGGTGCCGGCGGGCCGCGCCGGCGACCTGTGGGGACGGCGGCGGTTCTTCCTCGTCGGAGTCGCGTTCTTCGGAGCCGCCTCGCTGCTCTGCGCCCTGGCCCCCACCCCGCTGGTGCTGAACCTCGCCCGCGTGCTGATGGGCATCGGCGCAGGCCTGCTGACCCCGCAGATCATCGGCATGATCCAGAGACTGTTCAGCGGGGCCGCTCGCGGGCGCGCCTACGGGCTGATGAGCACGGTCATCGGTGTGGCGGTCGCGGCGGGCCCCGCGATCGGCGGGCTGATCATCGACGTCGCCGGCGAGGACGTCGGCTGGCGGCTGACCTTCCTGATCAACGTGCCGCTGACGCTGCTGGCCTTCGTGCTGGCCGCGCTGTGGCTTCCCCGGCCCACCGAGGACGTCGGCCCGGCCGCCGCGCGCCGCGGGCTGGGCGCCCTGGACCCGTTGGGGGTGGTGCTGCTCTCCGGGGCGGTGGTGCTGATCATGCTGCCGTTCATCCAGTTCCGCTCAGCGGCCGGGGCCGCGATCGGCCTCGCCGGAGCGGCCCTGATGGGACTCTGGGTGCTGTGGGAGAGACGCCTCGGCCGCCGCTCGGCGGAGGCGCCCATGGTGGATCTCTCCCTGTTCACATGGCCGAGCTACACGCTGAACACCCTGGTGCTCTCCTTGTACTTCCTGGGGATGCCGGCGGTGTGGGCGATCGTGGCCGTCTATGTGCAGCAGGGGCTGGGCCACGGGGCGCTGATGGCCGGCCTGGTCACGCTGCCCTCGGCGGTGATGGTCATGCTGCTCTCCGCCCAGGTGGGGCGGCGGGTGGAGAGCAGCGGACCGGCGATGCTGCTGCTGGGCACGATCCTCTCAGTGGTCTCGATGCTCGGACTGGCCGGCGCCACGGCGCTGATCGGCACCGGGACGGGCGGGCTGTGGCTGATCGGGGTCGCGCTGGCGCTCAACGGGATCTCCCAGGCGCTGATCATCCCCAGCGCGCAGACGCTGTCCATGCAGGACGTCCCTCACCGGATGGCCGGTGCGGCCGGCGGCGTCGCGCAGACCTCCCAACGGCTTTTCACCGCCGTGGGCATCGCCGGGGTGACCGGCGCGTACTTCACCATCGCGGCCCTGGCCGACCATCACACCGCGATGCTGGTGGGCTCGCTGACCATCGCCGCGTGCATGCTGACCTCGGTGGTGGGCGCCGTGTTCGCCGCCCGTCGTGCCCGACGGGCGGCGATGACGTCATCATGACGTCATGAGGCTCAGCGCAGCCGGGTGACCTGCTGCAGATCCTTGTCCAGCACGTACTTCGGCCGGCCGGAGAAGATCCGAGCCCGCTCCTCGGACTCCTCCCACGCTTGCTCGGCCTTCGCGAACTCCTCAGACGTGCCGAAGCGGCTGACGAACCAGGTCAACTGCCTGCTGTCCGCGGAGAGCCACACGGATTCGACCGTGAATCCGCGCTCCTCACGGGCAGGGAAGACCTCGTCGCGCAGGAAGGCGACGAACTCCTGGGCCAGCTCGGGGTCCACGGCGTAGCGACGCATCCACGTCGTGCGCTGGGTCTCTTCAGCACCGACGGGGGTCTCGGGTAGCTCGGTCATCTCTCTCCTTCGTGACAGGGGCTGAGGAACTGCGCCTCACCACCCATCCTACGAAGCAGACAGCCGCGGCGTCCTGGGCGGCTCCGTGCGACGCCGACCGGTGGCCTCGAAGGCAGCGGCGATCTGCAGCAGCCTCACATCGTCGTACGCCCGTCCGGCGAAGGTCAGCCCGACCGGCATCCCGGTGTCCTCCATGGTGCCCATCGGCACCGTCACCGTGGGAATGCCCAGGTGCCGCCAGACGAGGTTCCCGTTCGCCACCCAGACGCCGTTGCGCCAGGCCAGCTCCGCCGACTCCGGATCGACGTCGGCGTCGGCGGGACCCACGTCGGCCACCGCAGGGAAGGCGATGACGTCGAGCCCGAGCCGGTCCATCCACTGCTCGAAGTCGACCTCCCGGGTGCGGACCAGCCCGTGCAGTCCTTCGGCGAGATGCGGGATGTCTTCCAGCCGCAGATCCGGGTTGTCCCGCATGAACTGCGGCGAGGCGGCGATGTCGTCGTCGAAACCGTGGTACCGGTCGGGCAGGGCGCCCTCGGGATGCGGGAAGATCTGGTCCCCATCGACGGCGGCCAGCCTGTCCAGCGCGGGATCACCGTTAGCCTGCAGGAAGTCGTCCCAGCCCCAGGCGGAGAGGTCGAAGATCTCGCGATCCAGATAGTCCTCCCCCACCAGCCCGCGGGTGCGGATGGTCGGAGCCCCGGGCCGGTCACCCTCATAGTTGGTGACCACCGGTAGATCGGTGATGCTCACCTGGCTGCCGTGACGCTCCAGGTCCTGGCGTGCCTGCTCCCACAGCCGCAGCACACTGGGCCGCGGCGAGATGGGTCGACCGGTGGAACCCCCGATGCCGGTCACCCCGTTCGGGCCCGGCTCGGCGGTCCCCGCGGAGCCGTCCAGGCCCAGGTACAGGGCCGGGGCGCCGATCCGCACGCCGTCGAGGACCTCGGCGGCGGCCGCGGCGTCGGCGGGTCCCAGCGCGGGGAAGCTCTCCGGCCGGAGCTGGGAGGCCTTCGGGATCTCCACCCAGGGCTGCACCCGCCAGAAGTCGCCGCGGGTCTGGACGTCGTCGACCACGACGGCGTCGAGGACCTCGAGCATGTCTTCCATGCTGCGGGTGTGCGGCACCACCACGTCCATGGTGGGCACCAGCGGCCAGTTTCCGCGGATGGAGATCATCCCCCAGGAGGGGGTGTAGGCGCACAGGGCGTTGCTCGAGGCCGGGGCCCGGCCCGAGGACCAGGTCTCCTCCGCCAGGCCGAACGCGCCGAAGCTCGCCGCCGTCGCCGTGCCGGAGCCGTTGGAGGAGCCGGAGCCGAAGGCCGAGGTGAGATAGTCACCGTTGTACGGGCTCTCGGCCCGTCCCCGCAGACCGCGCTGCATGCCGCCGTTGGCCATCGGGGGCATCGTGGTCAGCCCGATCAGCACCGCTCCGGCCGCACGCAGCCGCTCCACGGTGAAGGAGTCCTTCTGGGCCACCAGTTCTGCAAAGGCCGGAGAGCCCGCCGCCACCGTCAGTCCCGCGGCCTGGTAGCTCTCCTTGGCGGTGTACGGGATGCCCTCCAGCGGCCCCCGGGACTCGCCTCGGGCACGCCGCGCGTCAGACTCCCGGGCTTCGGCGAGCGCCTGCTCGTTGCGCA
This sequence comes from Nesterenkonia xinjiangensis, assembly GCF_013410745.1. Lineage (NCBI taxonomy): Bacteria > Bacillati > Actinomycetota > Actinomycetes > Micrococcales > Micrococcaceae > Nesterenkonia > Nesterenkonia xinjiangensis. Next base: position 606,789 of record NZ_JACCFY010000001.1, read on the forward strand.
CGGGCACGGCGTTGAGCCGCGGCCCCTGCTGGTCATAGGCTTCGATCCTCGCCAACGAGGCCTGCACGAGCTCCTCGCTGGTGGTCTCACCCCGCTCGAGAGCGGCCCGCATCTGCGGGATCGTCGCCTCCACGACGTCGAATCCTGCCATCATCGCTGATCCTCTTCCGTCATCCGTGCGGCCTGCCCGGCCTCGTCACCTCGGGGACGGGGCTGCTGCTGAGTGATGCAGTGGATCCCTCCGCCGAAGCAGAGGATGTCCCGGGCGTCGACCAGCTCGATGCGGCAGTCGGGGTAGGCCTGGGCGAGGATGGCGGCGGCCTGCTCGTCGTGGGCGTCGTCGTAGGCGCAGAGCACCACGAGCCCCTGGGCCACATAGTGGTTGATGTAGGTCCAGTCGACGAACTCGCCGTCCTCGTCGCGGACGGTGCGCGGGGCCGGCACGTCGATGATCTCGAAGGGCCGTCCCTCCGCGTCGACGGCCTCCTCCAGCACCTGCCGCATCTGCCGGGTGACCTCGTGGTCCGGGTGGGAGGGGTCGTCCTGCCGGTGCAGCAGCACGCTGCCCGAGGGGGTGAAGCAGGCGAACATGTCCACGTGTCCGCGGGTGCCGAACTCCTCATAGTCGCGGGTCAGTCCGCGGGGGAACCACACCGCATGCCGGGTGCCCAACCGAGCGTGGAGCTCGGCCTCGATTGCGGCACGGTCCAGGCCCGGGTTCCGGCCCGGATCGGTCTGGACCGTCTCGGTGAGCAGCACGTTCCCGCGGCCGTCGACGTGGAATGCCCCGCCCTCGTTGACCAGCGGGCTGCCGATGCGTTCGACGCCGGCGAGCCCGGCCATCTCGACGCCGACCTTCGCGTCGCGCTCGTGCGGCGCCCACGGCTGGTCTCCCCACCCGTTGAAGACCCAGTCGACCCCGGCGACGTTTCCCTCGGCGGTCTGGACGAACGTCAGTCCGATGTCTCGCATCCAGGCGTCGTCGAGACCGATGGTGACGATCTCGGCGACCTCGCCCAGGGCCTCCCGGGCGGCCTCGTGGTCAGCGGGGTCGGCCACCACGGTGACCGGCTCCACGGCGGCGATGGTCCGCGCGACCCGTGACCAGGCTGCCCGGGCACGCGCCAGAGACAGGGATCCGGCGGGGCCGAAGGTCTCGTTCTCCGGCGGGAAGGCCATCCAGGTGCGCTCATGCGGCGCCCACTCGGGGGGCATGAAGGTGCGGGTGTCCATGTCTCTCCTTGGGGTCTCTCCTCAGCCGGCCGTGCGTCGACGAGACGTCGTCACCCAGCCAGGCGGCTGTCAGTCGGTGGGGTGCTCGGTGGTCTCGAATCGGCGGCGGAAGAACTCTGGGCTGCGTCGGTGCTGCACGAGCATCGCGGCGACGCCGAGGACGAAGATCAGCACCCCGAGGATGAAGACCAGCCCCACTCCGCCGATCTGCGAACCGGAGCCGTAGGCCGGGTCCATCGAGTCCCAGGCGGTCTGGAAGAAGAAGATCAGCAGCAGGATCCCGCCCAGCAGCGGGGCCAGCAGCTTGTTGATGAAGGAGCCCAGCGAATCGGTGGCCTGGGCTCGGAAGTACCAGACGCAGGCCAGGGCGGTGACTCCGTAGTAGAAGCAGACCATCATGCCCAGGGTGGTGATGGTGTCCCAGAGGACGTTCTCCGAGACCACGCGCATCACCGCGTAGAACACCGAGGCGATGATCACCGAGACGATCGTCGCGTAGGCCGGGGTCTGGTGCTTGGGGCTGATCCGGGCGTACTTCGGGCTCAGCGCTCCGTAGTGGCCCATGGCGAGCATGGTCCGCGCCGGGGAGATCATCGTGGACTGCAGCGAGGAGGCGGAGGAGGAGAGCACCGCCAGGGAGATCAGGATCGCCAGAGGGCCCATGACCGGGCCGGCCAGGGCCGCGAAGACGTTCTCCTGGATGTCCGGGTTGCCCAGGCCGAGCTCCGTGGCGGAGACTCCGGCGAAGGACAGCGTCGCCAGGGTCACCAGCGTGTAGAGCCCGACGACGACCAGGATGGTCAGCAGGGCGGCCTTGCCCGGTGTGGTGGTCATCCCGCGGGACTCCTCGTTCATGGTCAGCACCACGTCCCAGCCCCAGTAGATGAACACTGAGAGCGCGATCCCTGCGGCGAAGGCGGAGAAGGACTCCACGCCGAAGGGGTTGAACCAGTCCCAGGAGAACTGGGTGGCGTCGAAGGCTGTGCCGGTGGCCACGTGCCGGAAGGCGGCGACCGAGAACCAGACGAGCACGATCACCTGGAAGGAGACCAGCACGTACTGGAAGGCCTTCGTGGCCTCCAGCCCTCGATAGGAGATGTAGGCGGCCACCGCCATGAATGCCAGGCAGGTGATGATGTTGATCGGCACGTTGCGGGTCAGGTCGGCGATCCAGTCCATGCCGGTGAGCTGACTGATCGCCAGATAGAAGAAGTCCACCGCGATCCCGGCCAGATTGGAGAGCACCAGGATGGTGGAGGCCAGCAGGCACCAGCTGCCCATCCAGCCGATCCAGGGCCCGAACGCCCGCGAGGCCCAGGTGAACGTGGTCCCCGAGTCCGGCATGGCCCGGTTCAGCTGCCGGTAGCCCAGCGCGACCAGCAGCATCGGGATGAACCCGACGATGAGCACGGCAGGCAGGTGCTCGCCGACCGCGGAGGCGGTGGGTCCCACCGCGCCGGAGAGCGTGTAGGCCGGGGCGATGGTGGAGACCCCGATGACGACGCCGCCCAGCACGCCGATCGCACCGGCGCTGAGCCCTTTCCTGTGGTCACCGCCCTGCGAGGCGTCGAGCCCGTCGGCGGGGGCGCTGCGTGAAGTCTGAGTCATGGCTGTCTCCTCGCTCAGCGGACGGAGTCCGCGAGGTTCCGGTGTTCGGGGGTGTCGTGGCGCGGCATGACGATCAACGGGATCGGCAGCTGCGTGAGGATCCGCGCGGCAGTGTCTCCGAGGAAGAGCCGACGGCGGCCGGCCAGCCTCGAGGAGCCGATCAGCAGCACTCCCCCGGCCGGCCAGTCGACGGCCGTGGCGTCGCCTGCATGGAAGGTCACCTGGCTGACGGGCACGTGAAGCTGCTCGGCCCAGGAGGCGGCGGCGTCGGTGACCTGATGGACGGCATGGTCGGCGGAGACCGCGGCGAACACATGGCTGACCGTGTCCTCACCCGTGTGCCCCACCGGGGCGAGGGCGAGCGGCACCGGGGAGGAGTGCAGCAGAGCGTTCACCGCCGGGTGGGTGGTGAGCCGCCGGGAGCCGACTCCGGAACCGGTGACGAGCAGGTCGGCGTCGAACTCCTCGGCGGCCGCGATGAGTCCCTCCGCCACCGAGGCCGCGCGGCTGATCCTGCTGCTGAGCTCCACGTCGGCCGGGATCATGTCCTCAGCCTCGGCCAGCCAGCCGCGCCCCTGCTCGGCAATGATGTCCTCGACGTCGCCCACCGGCGGGTATGCCGGGGTGAAGGAGGCGTCCTGGCGAACCACCAGCTGGATGCGCAGCGCCGCGTCGGAGGCTTGGGCGAGCTGGACGCCCAGACGCAGGGCGTCGCGGCTGCGGTCGTCGCCGCCGAATCCGACGAGGATCCGGCGCAGGGCCGAGGGCTGGTCCGAGGAGACGACGGCGGCGTCGCCGGCGGTCTGAACCTCTGGGGTCTTCGAACTCATCGCGTGCTCCTCTCTCAGGCCTGGATCGCCGGGGCCGGCAGCGCGGCGAGCACGTCCTGCGCCGCGCGGCGACCCTGCCGCAGGGCACCGTCGACGTGCTGGTAGCCCTCGGCCGCCAGATCCGAGCAGGCCCAGTGGAGCGGGCCGACGGCGTCACGCTGGTGGGCGCCGTAGCGGCTCAGGCCGCCGAGGTCGAAGCTGGCCGCGTAGGCCCCGCGGGTCCACTCTTCGGAGCCGAAGTCGGACTCGTAGTAGACCACCGGCTCCAGGGCCTCATCACCGAGGTAGTGGGCCAGCGACTGCAGGATTCGCCGGCGGCGCTGCTCCTCCGGGAGGGCGAACATCTCGTCGGCCTTCTCATCGGAGACGAAGGCGACCAGGGTGCCGCGCGGGTCCTCGTGGTTGGTGTTGTCGTAGACCTCCTGGCAGACCTCCGCGGCGCCGAAGCCGGTGCCGGAGAGTCCCGCCTCCCGCCAGAACGGACGGTCATAGACCGCATGCACCTTGATGACCAGGCCCATGGACTGGTGCTGGTGCATCTGGTGCTGCAACCGCGGCAGGGCCGGCTCGAAGCTGATCCGGGAGTAGAGGTTCGGAGGAACGGCGACGATCACCTGGCGGGCGCGGACGGTGACCCGGTCCGACCAGACGGTGGCGCCGTGCGGCTCGTCCCAGGCGATGGTGCGCACCGGGCTCTCCAGGTGGACGGTCCCTGGCTCGAGCTGATCGGCCATGGCCTGGGAGACGCCCTGCATGCCCCCGACCACGCGGCGGTCCAGGATGAAATCCTCGTCGACCAGGTTGCTGAAGGACCCCGCCGAGGCGGCCATGAGCACCGCCTGAAGGGTGGAGAAGGCGTGATCCGGCTTGGTGAGCATGCCTCCGGCCAGGAAGATGGCGATGTTCTCGCGGGCGGCCGCATCCTGGGTCTGTCCGCGCAGCCATTCGGCGAAGGTGACGGTGTCGAGCTCGCGGGCCTTCGGGTGCGCCCAGGGCTCGTGCGCGCCGATCTCGTCGACGAGCTGGTCGAGGATGCCGATGACCCGGGTCATCTCGGCAACGGTGTGCTCACCGGCGGGGAACATGTCCCCGTTGAACTCGTGCCGGGTGCCGTCCGGGGCCAGGTAGACGTTGGCGCCGTCGCGGTGCCGAGGGAAGGTCTGCAGACCCAGCTCCTCGAGCAGCCCGAGCAGCTCGCTCTGGTCTGGGGAGACCCACTGGCCACCGATCTCGAGGAACGCGCCGTCGATCTCCTGGGACCAGGTGCGGCCGCCGACGCGGTCACGGGCTTCGAGGACGGCCACACTGCGGCCCTCCTGCTGCAGACGACGGGCCGCGCTGAGGCCGGCCGGGCCGGCCCCCACCACGACGACGTCACGGTCGAGGACCTCGTTGCTTCCCACCGAACGGATGCCTGTCACTGTGCTCTCCTTCACATCTAAATGAACTACATTCATTAACGGTCATGGAGCTGGGATTGTCAACCCCTGCTGAGGATCACCGGCTCCTCAATTCATCGAGAGGATCCCCCTCAGGCCGGGCCCTAGACTGGGATCGTCCTGTCGCCCTCGGCGAGGATCGCCGAGGACACGGGCTGATCAGCACCGACTCCGACAGCCGCCCCTCACGCACGCACCCGCCATCGACCCGAAGGACCTTCGTTGACTCCGGATCACCCCACACCTCGACGCCGAGGCAGACCGTCATCGCCGGTCCTCTCCCGCGAGGGAATCACCGCGGCCGCCATCCGGATCGTCAGCACGCGCGGCTACGACCATCTGACGATGGCCTCACTGGCCCGGGAGCTCGGGGTCGCCGCCTCTGCGTTGTACAACCACGTCTCCTCGAAGCAGGACGTGCTCGTGCTGCTCCAGGACCGGCTCAACGAGCAGATCGACACCAGCGGATTCAGCACCCTCCCCTGGGAGGAGGCGCTGCGGCGCTGGGCCCTGTCCTACCGGGACTGCTACATCCGGCACACGGAGCTGATCCCGATCATGGCCGTTCTTCCCGTGGCTGACGCACCCCAGACGCTGCGCATGTACGAACGCGTCACGGCCGCCCTGGAGAACGCGGGGATCCCCGGGCCGGAAGCCGTGGACATGATCGTCGGCGTGGAGGCGCTGGTGTTCGGCGCCGCCTATGACGCCTCTGCTCCGGCGGACATCTTCAATCCGGGGCGTCGCGCCGACCTCGCGCCCCGCTTCAGCGAGGCCGCAGCGGGACGCGGCCAGGATGCGCGGGCCGCGGCGGACCGCGCGTTCAGCCTGACCCTCGATGCCCTGATCGACGGACTGCGCCGTCACGTGGCCGCCCAGCCCGCAGCAGACTGAGCCTGCTGCGGACAGACACCTGGACGGTCAGCTCGGCGGCCGGGCGGCGGGCCACACTCTCGTCAGGCTCTCATCAGGCTCTCATCAGGCTCCGAGGGCGTGCATCACATGCTTGACGCGGGTGTACTCCTCCACGGCGTATCCCGAGAGATCCTTCCCGTGCCCGGAGGACTTGAACCCACCGTGGGGCATCTCCGCCACCAGCAGAAGATGCGTGTTCACCCACACGCACCCGAAGTCCAGATCCCGGGTGAACCGCAGCCCCCTGGCACCATCTGTGGTCCATACGCTCGAGGCCAGGGCGTAGTCGACCCCGTTGGCGAGCTCAAGAGCCTCCTGCTCACTGGAGAAGGACTGCACCGTGATCACCGGACCGAAGGTCTCCTCCTGAACGATCGCATCTGACTGCTTCACTCCGGTGATGATGGTGGGCTCGAAGAAGAACCCCGCCGATCCCTGCACCGCACGACCCCCGGTGACGATCCGCGCATGCTGCGGCAATGACTCCACCCGAGCCTTCACCGAGGCGAAATGCCGAGCATTGTTCAGCGGACCATAGTCGTTCTTCGCCTCATCAGCCTCACCGGTGACGGTGGCCTGCGCAGCGGCCACCAGATGCTCCACCAACTCATCATGGACGGCATCCTCGACCAGCACCCGGGTCAACGCCGTACAGTCCTGACCCGCATTGAAGGTCCCGAACTCCACCAGCGCCTTCGCCGTGGCCCCCAGATCCACATCGCCGAAGACCACCGCCGGAGCTTTGCCACCCAGCTCCAGATGAGTCCGCTTCAACCCCGCCTGGGAGGCCACTGCCTCACCAGCACGCACCGACCCGGTCAGCGAGACCATCACCGCCGAGGGATGCTGGGAGAGCAGCGCCCCCGTGGAGGCATCACCGAGGACCACATTGACCACTCCCGCCGGGAAGATCTCACCGGCCAGACGGGCCAGCACCAGAGTGGACTCCGGAGTGGTCTCCGAGGGCTTGAGCACCACTGTGTTGCCCGCCGCCAGCGCCGGGCCGATCTTCCAGATCGCCATCATCAACGGAAAGTTCCACGGAGTGATCTGGGCGATGACGCCCACCGGCTCCCGTCGCACGTAGGAGGTGTGGCCCTCCATATACTCCGCGGCCGCCCGACCCTCCAGCATCCGGGCCGCCCCGGCGAAGAACCGCAGCTGATCCGCCCCCGCGGCGACCTCCTCGGCGGCGATGATCGCCCGCGGCTGGCCGGTGTTGCGATGCTGGGCCTCCACGAGCTCATCGGCATGGGCCTCCACCGCATCCGCCAGGGCCAGCAGGTGCTTCTGTCGCTGCGAAGGAGTCACCGCCTTCCACGTGGCAAACGCGCCGGAGGCGGCCGCGAAGGCCGCCTCGACATCACCGGTCTCCGAGACCGGGGCGAGCGCGACCTGCTCCCCGGTGACCGGACTGATCACCTCAAAGACCCCCGCACCCTGAGCAGGGACGAATCGGCCATCGATGAAGTTCTGAAGTCGCTCACCCATGAGTGAACCTCCTGGTCTGTGGTGGTGCCTGCGGGCCCGGACGTGCGAGGCCGACTGCGGGGCCGGCACTCTCTGCGTCTCGGATTTAATGATCCGTGTTCATTTTAGGAGTGCGAGACGTGATGCGCAACACGTCGCCGTCGGGCGGAGGCAGCCCGTCGGAGGCCTGCCGCGGAATACCTGCCTCTGACCGACGGTTCTCGGAGATGTGAAGCGCATCGGATTCCTCTCGTTCGGCCACTGGACGCCCTCCCCGCATTCGCGGACGCAGTCGGCCCAGGACGCCTTGCTGCAGTCGATCGATCTGGCTGTCGCGGCCGAGGAGCTGGGGGCCGACGCCGCCTCCTTCCGGGTGCACCATTTCGCGCGCCAGCTGGCCTCCCCCTTCCCGCTGCTGGCGGCAGTCGGAGCCCGGACCAGCCGGATCGAGATCGGCACCGGCGTCATCGACATGCGCTACGAGAACCCCGTGGCCTTCGCGGAGAACGCCGGCGCCGCGGACCTGATCTCCGGCGGCAGGCTCCAGCCGGGCATCTCCCGCGGCTCGCCCGAACAGGTCATCGACGGATGGCGGCACTTCGGGTTCGCCCCTGCTGAGGGCGAGACCGACGCGGACATGGCACGCCGCCACACCGAGTCGATGCTCCAGATCCTCAGCGGCGAGGGTTTCGCCCCGCCGAACCCGCAGCCGATGTTCCCGAATCCGCCCGGGCTGCTGCGTCCTGAGCCGCACTCCCCCGGACTTCGGGAGCGCATCTGGTGGGGCGCCGGATCTGACTCCACCGCCCGATGGGCCGCCGCGCAGGGGATGAACCTGATGAGCTCGACCCTGAAGGACGACGAGACGGGTGAGCCCTTCCACGTTCAGCAGCGGCGCCAGATCGAGGCGTTCCACCAGGAATGGCAGGCCCACGACCACGCCTTCACCCCACGGGTCTCGGTGAGCCGATCGATCATCGCGATCACCAGCGACCAAGACCGGGCCTACTTCCTGGGCCAGCGCGACGCCCAGGACCAGGTCGGCATGCTCGATGAGAGAACCCGGGCGATCTTCGGCCGCAGCTACATCGGCGAGCCCGAGGAGCTGGTGCGGGAGCTCGCCCGCGACGAGGCCATCGCCTCCGCGGACACGCTGCTGGTCACCGTGCCGAACCAGCTCGGGGTGGAGTACAACGCTCACCTGATGGAGTCGATCCTCACCGCGGTGGCACCCCAGCTAGGCTGGCGCTGATGATGGTATCTGTCGTCGGGAGTGATCATGACTGAATCTGTCCAGTTTCCAAGTTCGACCGGGCCGAAGCTGGCCGGTCTCATCGATCATCCCGAGGGTGACGTCCGCGGGTGGGGAGTGTTCGTCCACGGGTTCACGCTCGGCAAGGACAACCCGGCCGCTTCGCGGATCTGCAAGCAGCTCGCCCACGAAGGCATCGGCATGCTCCGCTTCGATGCGCTGGGTCTCCGTGGCTCTGGCGGAGACTGGGGTGACGGGTCCTTCACCGTCAAAGTCGACGACACTGTCCGGGCGTGCCAGTTCATGGCTGAGCGCGGCACCCCGGCAGACATCCTGGTGGGACATTCCTGGGGCGGGGCCGCGGTGATCGCCGCAGCCGAGCGGGCCGCCGGCCTACGCGCCGTGGTGAGCATCGGCGCTCCGGCAGACCCGAGCCACGTCGAGCATCACTTCGATGCTCTCGCCGACCGAGCCGTGGCTGACGGTGAGGCCGAGTGGCTCGTCGGCGGCCGGGCACTCACCCTGAAGCGCGATTTCGTCGAGGACGTGCGCCGGGCCGACATCGACGACAAGATCCGTGCTCTGTCTCTGCCGTTCTTGGTGATGCACTCTCCCACCGACAACACCGTCAGCATCGAGAACGCCAGCACGCTCTTCTGGGCCACGAAACACCCGCGCAGCTTCGTGGCCCTCGAGGGGTCCGACCACCTGCTCACTGCCGAGGGGCAGGCCGCGCGGGCGGGGAAGATCATCAGCGCGTGGTCCGATCAGTACGTGGGCTGATCAGAGGGGCGGGGCCCACCGGATGGTGGACCCCGCCCCTCGTCCTGCCGAATACTGTCGATCAGGCGACGCGCCCCTGGGCGAAGTACTGGCCGACCTCCTTGCTGAAGGCGGTGATGAACCAGTAGATGTTCACGGCGATGAACGCGATCGAGAGGATCAGCGAGAGGACGCCGATCGCCCCCATGTCCAGCATCGTTCCGATGCCGGTGAGGCCCCACACGGTGAACAGCGTGCCGAGGGCACCGAAGACAGCGCCGAGGATCCGGCCCCAGTTCTTCACCTTGGTGATGCCCAGGTAGGCCACGATGTAGAGCACCACGGGGATGATCAGCATGGCGACGGCGAAGACGAGTCCCATCGTCGCCGCTGCGGCGAGCGTGGACTCATCGACGGCGAGCCCCTGGGCGGTCATCTGCTCACGGAGCATGTCCTCGTCCATGGCGGGGAAGATGCTGGCGATCCCGGAGAGCACATAGACCCCCAGCGAGATCAGCGTGAGCTTCTTCAGCAGGGCGAACTTGGGAGGCTCAGCCATGGGGCCGCCCACCGCGTTCGGGTCATAAGGGCTGGTACCGAACTTCGAGCCGGCGTCCGGACCGGGCTGCTGGTAGGGAGCGGGTCCCGGCTGCTGGTTCGGGTCCTGCGGGTTCTCATAGGGCGAGCTGGTCACGACTCTCTCCTTCTCTGATGGTGTGGTTCACAGTACCTGGATGCCTACTCGTAGCGTAGGGCCTCGATGGGGTCCTTCTTCGCCGCACGCGCCGCCGGCAACGTTCCGGCGAGGAACGCGATGCCCACGACCAGCCCGGTGATGCTGAGGATCGCCACCGGACTCACCGCATAGAGGATGAGCCCGCCGACGTCGCCCAGCGGACCTCCGCTGCCGGTGAGCAGCGCGTTGGCCACCACACCGGCGAGCACACCGCCGCCGACTCCGATCAGCGATCCGAGCAGGCCGATCATCACGGCCTCCATCGAGAACAGACCGAAGATCCTGCCCCCGGACATGCCCAGCGCCTTCATCAGACCGATCTCCCGGGTCCGCTCCTGCACGGACATCAACAGCGTGTTCACGATGCCGAAGGACGCGGCGATCAGCGCGATGAACGCGAAGCCGTACAGCACCCACGCGATGGCGTCGATGACGGTCTGGATGATCCCCATGAAGTCCTCGACGGTCAGGCCGACCAGGCCTTCCTCCTGCAGGGCCTCCTTGATGGAGTCCTCGTAGGCCTCCATGTCCTCGACGTCGGCCGCCGCCTGGACGAAGGAGTCGGACTGCTCCACATCCAGGCCGGAGCTCTGAAGCTCGTACAGCTCGTCGTTCAGCCCGTGGGAGGGCATCGGCGAGCCGCCGATGCCGGCCAGGTTCTGGACCGAGACGCCGACGACCTCGGCCTCCACAGTGTGCACCTCACGGGCCATGTCCGTGATGCCGATCTCCACGGTCTCCCCGATCGCCGTCTCCGGGTCGGCGTCCTCATAATCGTCGGTGGAGTCGTCGAAGACGGCGAGCCAGGTCTCGGGGACGGTGACCTCCATGGCGTCCCGCTCCGGAGCGTCCCCGGCCAGCAGGTCCATGCCCGGGGCGTCCGCGGGGAGGCCCAGGTCGTTCAGCCCATACTGATTCCCGTCGGGGGTCTCCAGGTAGCTCGGTGAGACGAAGAAGATCGGATCCACATTCGTGATCCCCTCGATCCCCTCGATGGTGTCGATGTCCTCCTCGGAGAGCATCTCCTGACCGAACTCGCTCTGCTGCCCGGCGGCTTCAGGGTCATACTCCTGAGGTCCTGGTCCGGTCTCCTCGCCCTGACCCATGGCGCTGGCCTGCATCACATAGATCTGGTCCTGCTCGCCGTAGCCGGCCACCATGTCGTCGATGGTCTGGTTCACGCCTGCGGCCAGCCCGGTGGTCACGGCGAGGGTGAAGGCACCGATGACGATCGCGATGACGGTCAGGAACGTCCGCAGCTTGGACCGCATGGTGTTGCCCAGCGCGGTGCGGGTGACGTCGACTGCTCTCATGCCTGACCCCTCTCATCCTCGACGCCCAGCTGAGCCGGGTCGAACGTGGTGTCCAGCTGTCCCTCGGTGACGACTCCGTGCTCCTCGGCGACGATCAGCCCGTCCTGCATCATCAGGCGCCGCTCGCAGCGGCCCGCCAAGTCTTCATCATGGGTGACCACCACCAGGGTGATGCCCTGATCACGGTGCAGGCCGAAGAGGATGTCCTCGACGACTTCCGAGGTGGTGGAGTCCAGGTTCCCGGTGGGCTCGTCGGCGAAGATCACCGAGGGGCGGTTCACCAGGGCCCGGGCGATGCACACACGCTGCTTCTGCCCGCCGGAGAGATCAGTGGCGCGGTTCTTCGCCTTGTCGGCGATCTCCAGCTGCTCAAGGACCTCCAGACCGCGGGCATGACGATCAGCCTTGCTCAGGCCGGCGATCTTCAGCGGCAGGGTGACGTTCTCCAGCACCGTCTGGTTCGCGTTGAGGAAGAACTGCTGGAAGACGAAACCGAAGGTCTCGTTGCGCAGCCGGGAGATCTTCTTGGGCTCCAGCTGGGAGACCGGCTGGCCGTCCAGGGCGACGACGCCGGAGGTCGGCTCGTCGAGCAGCGCCAGCAGGTGCATCAGGGTGGACTTGCCAGAGCCGGACTTGCCGACGATCGCCACGGACTCACCGTCGTGGATCTCGAAGGTCAGACCTTTGAGCGCGTCGAAGCGCGAGGCTCCGCGGCCGTAGACCTTGGCCAGGTTCTCCGTCTCGAGGACCGGAGTGGACATGGGCAGTGTCCTTTCCATGCAGTGGGGTGGGAAGAGGAACGCTGATCATTCTTCCGGATGAGGCGATCCACCACATCGCCCCTGAGGATGATCCGGGGCTCCTCCGGCTCCCGCCCCCGGGGCTGAGAGCGGATCAGCCCTCAGAACCCTGGTCAGGCAGTGGTTGCACGCGTAAACTGCTGGTCATGCCCGAATCCGTCCGTGCCACCAGTGTGCCCGCAGAATCCCCGTCCCTGGAGGGCTCCACCGCCCAGGGCGCCGCCCAGACCCCCGAGGAGGCCGGAGTCGTGAACCGTTCCGTGCCACAGTCGGCCGCACTGCCCGAGTCCGCGATCACCGCCACCGGGCTCACCAAGCGCTATGGGGACTTCACCGCCGTGGACGGAATCGACTTCGCCGTCTCCCGCGGCGAGTCCTTCGGCCTGTTGGGCCCCAACGGCGCCGGGAAGTCGACGACGATGCGGATGATCGCAGCAGTGGCCTCACGCACCGCCGGGGACCTCACCGTCGCGGGACTGGACCCGGAGAGACAGGGCCCGGAGGTCCGCGCCAGACTGGGCGTCATCCCCCAGCAGGACAACCTGGACGAGGAGCTCACCGTCCGGGAGAACATCATCATGTACGGCCGCTACTTCGGACTGCCGCGGCGTTGGCTGCTCGCCAAGGCCGAGGAGCTGCTGGACTTCGCCCAGCTCACCCATAAGGCCAAGGCCCGGGTCGAGGACCTCTCCGGCGGCATGAAGCGCCGGCTGACCATCGCCCGCGCCCTGGTCAACGAACCTGATGTGCTGCTGCTGGACGAGCCCACCACCGGCCTGGACCCGCAGGCCCGCCATGTGCTGTGGGACCGGCTCTTCCGGCTCAAGGAGAACGGCACCACGCTGGTGCTCACCACTCACCACATGGACGAGGCCGAGCAGCTCTGCGACCGGCTGATCGTGGTGGATCACGGCCGCATCATGGCCGAAGGGAGCCCCTCGGGGCTCATCCGCGAGCACTCCACCCGAGAGGTCCTCGAGCTGCGCTTCGGCATGGACCGCAATGCCGAGCTGGCCGAGGAGCTGGGCGCCGTGCTCGACGGCGGCGACTCCGGCTTCGACCGGTTCGAGGTCCTGCCGGACCGGCTGCTGGTGTATGCGGAGCGCGCTGAAGAGGCGCTGGAACACATCCACGCCGCCGGCCACCGGCCGGTGACCTCGTTGGTGCGCCGTTCCTCGCTCGAGGATGTCTTCCTACGGCTGACCGGGAGGACCCTCGTTGACTGAGACGACGCTGCCTCGCTCCACGACCGGCCCGCGCACCGGCGACGGCGACCCGCCGCCGTCGCCGGCTGCTGACAAGGCGGTGCTGGCCTCCCGGGTGCGGAGCCGCGGGATCCTCTACCAGGCCGAGCACACGCTGCGCGGCATGCGCGCCTATGCGGTGGTGATCCTGACCAGCTCCATCGCGCAGCCGATCATGTACATCCTGGCCATGGGCCTGGGGCTCGGGGTGCTGGTGGGCGACCGTGCTGATCTGACCGCCTACGGCGCCGAGTCCTACCTGATGTACATCGGCCCGGCGATCCTGGCCTCGACGATGGCGATGTCCGCCGGCATCGAGTTCACCTTCCCGGTGATGGAGAAGTTCAAGTGGCGACGCATCTACTACGGGGCGCAGGCATCCCCGCTGACTCCGACGCAGATCGCCTCCGGCCACATCCTGGCTGTCTGCGCGCGCTTCGGCGTCCACGGGCTGGTGTTCACCGGGGTGCTGGTGGCCGTCGGCGCGACGACCAGTCCCTGGGCGTGGCTGCAGGTGTTCACCGCCGCGTTGGGCTCGCTCGCGCTGGGCCTGCCGATCATGGCCTACATCGCGTCGCTGCGGGATGAGAAGGGCCATGCCGCGCTGATCCAGCGGTTCATCATCATGCCGCTGTTCCTGTTCTCCGGCACCTTCTATCCGCTGACCAACCTGCCCGGAGCCCTCCAGCTGATCGGCTGGTTCTCCCCCATCTGGCACGCCAACGAGCTGGGCCGAGTGCTGGCCTTCGGGCAGCCGATGTCGGCGGGCATGGCCACCGTGCACCTGGGCTACCTGCTGGTGCTCGCCGGAGCCGCCTGGTTCTGGGTGCGCCGGATCTACATCCGCCGCCTGGGACTCGCCGAGTGGCGCGGCCGCACCCCCGGGGAGAAGTCTCGCCTGAAGCGCGAGGCCCGTCTGGAGGCCAAGGACCTGGCCGCCGGTCCCCCGGCGCCCGGGACGCCTCCGGTGAAGGTCCGGTCCGGACTGGCCGGGAACTACTACTCGGGGAACATCCGTGCGGTCTTCTCCCGCGGAATGTCGGCCATCCGCAACAACCGTGGTGTCATCTTCCTCTCCGGATTCCTCGAGCCGGTGCTGTTCCTGACCTCCTTCGGGCTGGGCATCAGTCCGATGATCTCCGGGATCGAAGCCGCCGACGGCGGCCAGATGAGCTACGCCGCGTTCATCGCCCCGGCGCTGCTGGCCGTCTCCGCGATGAACGGCGCGGTGTTCGACTCCACGTGGAACGTGTTCTTCAAGCTCAAGATCACGAAGCTGTATCAGTCGATGATGGCGACCTCGCTGGGGCCTCTCGACGTCGCGGTCGGGGAGATCCTTCTGGCGCTCTTCCGCGGCGGGATCTATGCCCTGGGCTTCCTCACCGTGCTGGTCGCCGCCGACCTGGTCAGCCCGCTCTCGGCGCTGGTGATGCTGGTGGCGGCGCTGTTCATCGCCTTCGGCTTCGCCGCCGTGGGGATGGCGGTCACCTCCTTCATGAGCCGGTTCCAGCAGATGGACTGGATGATGATGGTCATGATGCCGATGTTCCTGTTCTCGGCCACCCTGTTCCCCATCGACGTCTACCCGTCGGGAGTGCAGTGGGTGATCCAGGCCCTGCCGCTGTGGCATGCGGTGGAGCTCATGCGGGACATCGCCGCGTTCTCCTTCAGCACGCTCACCCTGGTGCACATCGGCTATTACCTGGTGATGATCGCCGTCGGGATGACAGTGGCGACGCTGCGGATGCGCCGGCTCTTCCTGCGCTGAACCCGCTGAAGCTGTGGGTTCCGGACCTCAGAACACCTGGCTGTAGGCATTGAGCGCCGGCTGCCCTCCCAGGTGGGCGTAGAGCACTGTGGAATCGGAGGGGATCTCGGCGTCACGGACCAGGTCCATCAGCCCTGCCATGGACTTGCCCTCATAGACGGGGTCGAGGATGACGCCCTCCAACTGGGCGGTGGCGCGGATGGCCTCGACGGTGGAGTCCACCGGGACGCCGTACTCCTGCCCCGCCCAGCCGGCGAGCACGGTGATCTCCTCCTCGGACAGCTCCCGGCCCAGACCGATCAGCTCGGCGGTGCCGCGCGCGATGCGGCTGACCTGGGCGCGGGTCTTCTCCACGGTGGCGGAGGCGTCGATGCCGATGATCCGGCGCGGGCGTCCGCCCGCCTCCTGGAGCGCGGCGAAGCCGGCGATCATCCCGGCATGGGTGGATCCGGTGACCGTGCAGACCACGATCGTGTCGAAGAAGACGCCGAGCCGCTCTTCCTGCTCGGCGACCTCATAGGCCCAGTTCGCGAAGCCGAGCCCACCGAGCGGATGCTCCGAGGCCCCGGCGGGAATGGGATACGGGGTTCCTCCCTCGGCCTTGACCTCGGCGATGGCCTGCTCCCAGCTGGTCCGGATCCCAATGTCGAAGCCGGCGTCGTCCAGGCGCACGTCAGCCCCCATGATGCGCGAGAGCAGGATGTTGCCGACCTGGTCATTGACCGGGTCGTCCCAGTCCACCCAGCGCTCCTGGACCAGTCTGGCCTTCAGCCCCAGCGTCGCGGCGACGGCCGCGACCTGCCGCGTGTGATTCGACTGGTAGCCCCCGATGGAGACGATCGTGTCGGCCCCCGAGGCGAGGATGTCCGGAACGATGTACTCCAGCTTGCGCGTCTTGTTCCCGCCGTAGGCGAGCCCGGAGTTCACGTCCTCCCGCTTGGCCCAGATCTGCGCCCCGCCCAGATGCGAGCTCAGCCTCGGCATCGGATGCACCGGACTCGGGCCGAAGGTCAGCGGGTGGCGGGGAAAGTCAGTGATGGCCATGAGGGCTCCTTCAGGCGGCCCCGCAGGCGTTCGCCGGGCACAGGGTCTGAGAGTTATCCAATATATTGCACATACCATTCCACGCTCCCCTAGGATGCTGTCAAGAGGATGTCCACCCCCGGACCCTGAGGTCCATGATGTCGAGGACGACGACGCCACCCGCCGTCCTCGCCGGAGGAGACGACCGTCCATGCCCGTCCCCGTCGCCCGAGGGGTGCATCGCCGCGGCCTGCTGCGTGACGAGGTCTATCGCTCGATCCGTCAGGCCATCATCACCGGTGAGCTCGGCCCCGGAGAGCAGCTGCGAGACACCCAGCTCGAGGACTGGCTGGGCGTCTCACGCACTCCGATCCGAGAGGCCCTGCTCCGCCTGGAGCGCGACGGCCTGGTCAGCGCGCAGCCCGGCCGCCGCACCACCGTCGCCGCGGAGGACCCGGAGCGGGTGGCCCAGGCCCGGGACGTCGCCGCGACGCTGCACGAGCTGGCCGTCCGAACCGCGGCCGAGCGGCTCACCGATGCCGACCTCACACAGATGGATACGGCCAACGACCGGCTGCGTCAGGCTCTCGAGACGCACGACGCGCCAGGAGCCGTCGCCGCGGACGAGGCGTTCCACGCCGTCGTCGTGGGCCGGGCGAGGAACCCGGTGCTGCAGGAGACCCTGGACCAGGTGGTGGCCCTGCTGCGACGCACCGAGCACCTGCATTTCGGCAGCATGACCGGCACCGCCTCACCGGACCAGCATGATCAGATCCTGGCCGCGCTGCGGGACGGAGACGCTGAGGAGGCCGCCCGACTGACCCGGCTCAACTGGGCCGGCCTGGGCGAAGGGTGACCACCGCCGAGCCACGAGTGGCCACGAATCCCGGCATCTCCCCGGCGACACGCCGTGTCGCCGGGCAGATGCCGGGATTCGTGGCCACTCGACGTCGAGAGGGGTCAGCCGGCCTGACGCTCGGCGGCCTCCACCACATTGGTCATCAGCAGCGCCACCGTCATGGGGCCCACTCCGCCCGGGTTGGGTGAGAGCCAGCCGGCGACGTCGACCACGTCCGGGTGGACGTCTCCGTACACCTTCGCCTTCCCGCCGGCAGGGTCCTCCTCGCGGGTGACGCCGACGTCGAGCACGGCGGCGCCGGGCTTCACGTCCTCAGGCCTCACCAGGTGCTTGACCCCGGCCGCTGCGATGATCACGTCCGCCTGGCGCAGGTGATGCGGCATGTCCACGGTTCCGGTGTGCGTCAGCGTGACCGTGGCATTGATCTCCCGCCGGGTCAGCAGCAGACCGATGGACCGACCGATGGTCACCCCCCGCCCGACGACGACCACATGCTTGCCGGCGAAGTCATAGCCCTGACGCAGCAGGAGCTCGATCGCCCCGCGCGGGGTGCACGGCAGCGGGGTATGGATCGGCTGGTTGACGTTGAGGACCAGCCGCCCCAGGTTGGTGGGGTGCAGCCCGTCAGCGTCCTTGGCGGGGTCGATGCGCTCGAGCACACGATCGGTGTCGAGATGCTTCGGCAGCGGCAGCTGCACGATGTACCCGTGGCAGGCGGGGTCAGCGTTGAGCTCGTCGATCAGCGCCTCGACCTGCTCCTGGGTGGCGTCCTCGGGCAGCTCACGCTGGATCGAGTTCATCCCGATGGCCTGGGACCGCTTGTGCTTCATCCCCACGTAGAGCTGTGAGGCCGGGTCCGCGCCCACGAGGACGGTGGCGATGCCCGGGGTGACGCCCCGCTCCTTCAGCGCCGCCACCCGCTGGGTCAGCTCGGCGCGGATCTCCGCCGACGCCGCCTTGCCGTCCAATCGCCGGGCCGTGCCGGAGGTGGTGTCCTGCTGAGCCATCACCACTCCTCCAGGCCCTCGTAGAGCGGGAAGTCAGCGGTGAGCTGGGCCACGCGCGCCTTCAGCGGCTCGAGGTCGGCCTGACCGGCGGCGCCCTGCTTGAGGACCTCGGCGATGATGTCGGCGACCTCGGCGAACTCGACGTCCCCGAAGCCGCGGGAGGCCAGTGCGGGGGTGCCGATGCGCAGTCCGGAGGTCACCATCGGCGGGCGCGGGTCATTGGGCACCGCGTTGCGGTTGACGGTGATGCCGACCTCGTGGAGGAGGTCCTCGGCCTGCTTGCCGTCCATCTCGGAGTGACGCAGGTCCACCAGCACCAGATGCACGTCGGTGCCCCCGGTGAGCACGTTGACGCCCTGGGCGGTGACGTCGTCGGCGACCAGACGCTCGGCCAGGATCTGCGCCCCGGAGACCGTGCGCTGCTGGCGGGCCTTGAAGTCCTCGGAGGCGGCGATCTTGAAGGCGATCGCCTTCGCGGCGATGGCGTGCATCAGGGGGCCGCCCTGCTGGCCCGGGAACACAGCCGAGTTGATCTTCTTCTTGTGCTCCTCCTTGCAGAGGATCATGCCGGAGCGGGGTCCGGCCAGCGTCTTGTGCACCGTGGTGGTGACGACGTCGGCGTGCGGCACCGGGTTGGGGTGCAGCCCGGCCGCCACCAGACCGGCGAAGTGCGCCATGTCCACCCAGAGGATCGCACCGACCTCGTCGGCGATCTCGCGGAACTTCGCGAAGTCGAGCTGACGGGGGTAGGCGGACCAGCCTGCGACGATCATGTGCGGGCGCTCCGCCAGGGCCTGCTCGCGCACCTTCTCCATGTCGATCAGGCCGGTCTCGGAGTCGACCTCATAGGCGGCGACCTCGTGGAACTTGCCCGAATAGTTCAGCTTCATGCCGTGGGTCAGGTGGCCGCCGTGGGCCAGTGAGAGGCCCATGAGCTTGTCCCCGGGCTTCATGAACGCCGTCATCACTGCGACGTTGGCCTGCGCACCGGCGTGGGGCTGCACATTGGCATGCTCCGCGCCGAAGAGCTCCTTGGCACGCTCGATGGCGAGGTTCTCTGCGACGTCGACGAACTCGCAGCCGCCGTAGTAGCGACGGCCCGGGTAGCCCTCGGCGTACTTGTTGGTCAGCACCGACCCCTGCGCCTCGAGCACCGCGCGCGGCACGAAATTCTCAGAGGCGATCATCTCCAGAGTCCCCCGCTGGCGTCCCAGCTCGTCGGAGATCGCCTGGGCGATCTCGGGGTCGACCTCGGACAGTGGCGCGGTGTTGATGTTCACGGTGGACTCGGCAGTGGTCATCGACGCGGTCTCCTCGCTGTGAGTTCAGGAACGACGGCGGCCCGGGCCGGGACTGTCTCTCGCAGGGCAGAGCCCCGGATCCGCCCGCAGTCGGGTGCCAGTCTAACGCCGGGAGGCCCCACGGCGACGAGAGTCGCCGAATTCTGTCACGCAGTCGCGGAGTCCGAGCGCCGCTGACCTCACCTTCTTGACGTGTGCGCTCCCTCACAGTACATTTCCTCACACGTGTTAGGAGGCACTATGCACATCTCATCGCATACTCGGACCCTCACCCGGCGCACGCTGCTCGGAGTGGGCGGACTCGCCGCTCTCGGAGGCACCGTCGCGGCCTGGCCGCGTCTGGCCGGTCAGGACATCCCCGGCCGGGGCGAGGACGTCCTGCGCGTCGCCATCCAGGGCACCGCCCAGGACGCGGCGGCCCGCCAGGACCTGGCCGACGAGTTCACCGCCGAGAATCCCGACATCCCCGTGCGGATCGAGGCGATCCAAGCCGTCGACTGGGGCGACTTCTTCACCAAGATCCTCACCATGGTGGCCTCGGGGACCGCGCCCGACGTCGTCTACGTCGCCACTGAGGGCGCCCAGCTCTTCGCCGAGCGGCTCGCCGAGCCGCTGGACGACTGGATCACCCATGACGAGGCAGCCCTGGAGAACTACTTCGAGGACGTCCACCCCTCGCTCATCGAAGCCTTCATGTACCAGGGCAGCCTCTACGTGCTGCCGCTGGACTTCAATGCGGCCAACATGTATCTCAACCTGCCGACCCTGGAGCGCGCGGGCCTGGACTTCCCCTCCCCCGACTGGGACATCGACGAGTTCGAGCAGATGCTGCGCACGATGCGCGACACGGCCGAGGGCGGGTTCGTCCCCTATTTCTGGACCAACCGGCTCTTCGGAGGAATCGTCCCCTGGCTCTATGCCAATGACACCAGCATTCTCACCGAGGACAGGTTCTCCGGCGGCGACTGGCTGTGGGACCGGTTCTACACACCGGAGCTGACGGCCGAGCGTCGTGGCGGGTACCGCTGGACCAGCTCCAACGTCAGCGACCCGCGCGTCGTGGAGACCTTCGAACGCCTGCAGGGCTGGGTCAACGAAGGGCTCAGCATCCGTCCCGAGGAGGGCGGGGGCAACTCGCTGATCGGGCTGTTCGCCTCCGATCGCATCGGCGCCACCCCCGCTGGCGGCTATTGGGCCCAGGGCCTGCATGAGAACGGCATGTCCGACGAGGACGTCGACGTCCAGTACTTCCCCCGGTGGCGCAGTCAGCGGCACCAGTTCGGAACGGCCGGGTATTCGATCATGCGCACCTCTGAGCGCAAGGAGCAGGCCTGGCGCTGGCTGGAGTTCACGACCCGCAAGGAGTCCATGGAGCTGGCGATGCCCGTGCCCACCACCACTCCGACGCGCCGCTCCATGGTCGACGAGGCCTTCTACCGGGAGACCGGGCCCCGCAATTGGAAGGTGTTCTACGACACGCTCGACGACTTCCCGTCCTCCGGCCCGATTCCGGCTCCTCCTCAGCAGGCCGAGGTGGAGAACGCCCTGGCCCGGAACGTCGCCCTGGGCATGAGCGGCGGTCCGGCGCAGCTGGAGACAGCCCTTGACCGCCTCGACCGTGAACTCACCGTCGCCATGGAGAAGAGCTCATGACCACCACCCCTGCACCTGACCGGGAAGCGGCCCGTTCGGCCCGCCCCACGACGCCGTCCACCCCCACGACGACGCCCCGGATCCGCTCGCGCTCCGAACGTTGGGTGATCATCCTCCTGCTGGCACCCACGCTGATCGGCATGGGGGTGTTCACCCTGTTGCCGATCGTCGGCTCGCTGGCCCTGGCCTTCTTCCACTGGGATCTGCTCTCGACCCCGCAGTTCGCCGGGGTCGACAACTTCATCGCCCTCGGCGCCGACGCCACCGTCCGCACGGCCTTCCTGAACACCATCGTGTTCGTGCTCATCGCGGTGACGCTGCAGCTGAGCCTGGCGATGTTCCTGGCGGTGATGGTCCAGTCCCGCATGCCCGACTGGCTGCGGCTGTTCTTCCGCTCCACGTTCTTCTTTCCCCTGGTGCTCTCCGCGGCCGGGGTCTCCATCTTCATGAGCTACCTGTTCAACGAGCAGTTCGGCGTCGTGAACTGGATGCTCGGCCTGGTGGGCATCCCGAACGTCCCCTGGCTGACGACGCCGACCGGAGCCGCCGCCGTGGTGATCTTCGTCTTCGTCTGGCAGAACTTCGGATTCTCCTTCCTGATCCTTCTGGGTGGGATCGCCTCCATCCCCAAGGAGCTCTACGAGGCCGCCGAGATCGACGGAGCCCGGGGCTGGGGAGCGTTCAAGAACGTCACCTTCCCGCTGGTCTCCCCCTCGCTGCTGGTCGCCTCGGTGACCGCGATGATCATGGCGCTGCAGGTCTTCGACCAGCCCTACGTGCTGACCCGCGGCGGGCCCGGCGACTCCACGAGATCCGCGGTCATGGTCGTCTTCGAGGCCGCCTTCCAGCGTCTGGAGTTCGGCCTCGCCTCGGCCGCCGGCCTGGTCCTGATGCTGATCATCATGCTCATCACCTGGGCGCAGTTCCGCCTCTCCCGCCGATTCGTCTTCTACCAGTGAACCGTCAGACGTCCTCACGACCTCTGACGAAGGAGCTCTGATCCCATGACCACCCTGCAGCCTGTCACCGACAGACCCCGCCGGCGTCTGCGCCTGCCCTCCCCCTCCCGGACCGCCGCCCTGCTGTTCATGGCCGTGGTAGCCCTCGCCGTGCTCGGACCGGTGATGTGGACGCTGTCCACCTCCCTGCGCGACCCGGCCGAGTCCTTCGACCTGCCCCCGCACTTCCTCCCGCTCAGCCCGGACTTCACGGCCTACCGGGAGGTCTTCACCCAGATCGACGTCACGCGGCTGGTGCTCAACTCGGCCCTGGTCACCGCGCTGATCGCCGCCGGACAGATGCTCACCGCAGCGATGGCCGGCTATGTGTTCGCCCGGATGCGGTTCCGCGGCTCCACCCTGCTCTTCGCCCTGGTGCTGGCCACGATGATGATCCCGGTGCAGGTCACGATCGTGCCGGTCTTCATGCTCATCCGCGGGATGGGGCTGGCCGACACGCTGTTGGCGCTGATCATCCCGGCCGTCCCGACGGCCTTCGGCACCTTCCTGATGCGCCAGTACTTCCTGAACCTGCCCGGCGACTATGCCGAGGCCGCCTCTCTGGACGGCGCCGGGCCCTGGCGGGTGTTCTTCTCCGTCTACCTGCCGCTCTCCGCGCCGGGCATGGCGATCGTGGGCATCCTGGCCTTCAACTACCACTGGAACGAGTTCTTCCGGCCCCTGGTGCTCGTCAACTCCGAGGAGAACTTCACCCTGCCGTTGGGCCTGGTCTCCCTCCAGGGACATCTCGGCACAGGAAGCATCTCCGTGGTGCTGGCCGGCGTCGTGCTCTCGATGATCCCCGCGCTGATCGTCTTCCTCTTCGGCCAGCGCTACCTGCGCGAAGGCCTCACCGCCGGCGCGGGCAAATGAACCAGCCCTTCACCTTCCTCCGACGCCCCTCCCGAAAGGACACGATGACCAGCTCCACCCGCCAGCCCGCCGTCACCTCCCCCGCAACCGCCGGCTCTGCCCAGGATCCGGCCTTCCCGGTGGCGCACCCCCGGCCAGCCCGCGGCTGGCTGAACGACCCCAACGGGCTGTGCCGCGTCAACGGCACATGGCACGTGTTCTTCCAGTTCAATCCGCACTCGGCGCGGCATGAGCACATCCACTGGGGACACCTCTCCTCCCCGGACCTCGTGGAGTGGACCGAGGAGCCCGTGGCGCTGACTCCCAGCCCTGGAGGGCCCGACGTCGCCGGCTGCTGGTCGGGCGTCATGGGCTTCGACGACGGGGCTCCGATCGCCGTCTACAGCGGTGTCCAGGGCATCGAGAACGCCTCCGAGGTGACGCTGGCCCGGGGGTTTGCTGACCTGCGCGAATGGTCGCAGGAGCGTCATGTGGCCGCGCCCATGCCCGAGGATGAGCAGGTCGTCGCAGTGCGCGACCCGTTCCTGGTGACCATCGATGGGCGACGCTGGGCTCTGCAGGGGGCGGGGCTGGCGGACGGCCGGGCCGCGATCCTGCTCTACGACGCCGAAGAGCTGACGGACTGGACGTACCACGGGGTGTGGCTGAGCTCCGATCAGGCGCCGGCAGCCCTGGACGCCGACATCTGGGAGTGCCCCCAGCTGGTCTGGTTGGACGACTCCGCGGTCTGGGTGCTGGTGGTCTCCCGCTGGCATCGCACCGACGACGGCGGCCACGAGCTCGACGACACCCGCGCTCTGCTCCTGGAGGTCGACCTGCCGGACCAGCCGCAGGACCTGCCCCGGCCACGCATTCTCGGCGAGTCCGAGGTGGATACGGGCTCCAGCTTCTACGCACCGCAGGTGCTCGCCGAGCCAGACCGGGCCCTGATGATCGGCTGGGCACGGGAACAGCGCGAACAGCAGGCCTGCGACGAGGCCGGCTGGTCCGGTCTGCTGACCTGGCCGCGTAAGCTGCAGATCCGCGACGGCGCCCTGGTCAGCAGCCCTGCCGCCGAGTGCGAGGGATGGAGGCTCGGGCCTGCCCACCACGACGACGGCGCGGCCGTCCTGCTCCCCGAGGCCTGCGACGTCGTGCTCCCGACCACACCGGAAGGGACTGTGCCGACCGTGGAGCTGCGCACCGCCGGGGACACGGATGCCGAGGCGGGACCTCCGGTCTACTCCGGTCCGGCGTCACGGATCGTGATCGACCGCTCCATCATCGAGATCTTCCGGGCCGACGGCCCCGCCTGCACCCTGCGGGCGTATCCTGCGGCGGACCAGCAGTGGGAGCTGCGCACCGGTGGCGCCCAGCTCAGCTGGTGGGCGCTGCGCCGGTGGAGTCCCGCCTGATCAGCCAGGTCTCGATGAGTTCGGGGACCGCACCCGCTGAGGGCTCACGTGAAGGAGCCGGGATCCCCTCAAGGAGGATCTCCATGGCCCGCCGCCCGATCTGCTGATGCGGCAGGGCCACTGTGGTCAGCGCGGGGACCACCTGGGCGGCCACATGAGCCTGATCGTCCACGCCCACCACGGAGAGGTCCCCCGGGATGTCCACCCCGCGGTGTGCCGCGGCGAGCAGCACCCCCACCGCCGTGCGGTCGTTCGAGGCCAGCACGGCGGTGGGAGCGGCTCCGCCGTCGAGCAGCGCGGAGGCGGCGCGGTAGCCGTCGTCAATGTCCCAGCCGCAGGGCACGACCCGATGCTCCGCCCCGGTGCCGGCCACAGCATCGAGGAAGCCCTCCCGACGGCGCGGGGTCGCCGGAGAGTCCTCGGTGCCGCTGAGCAGAGCGATATCGCGATGCCCCAGGTCGAGCAGGTGACGCACCCCCAGCCGCGAGCCCCCGGCTTCATCGGCGACGACGGCCGGCGCCCGGCCGGAGGCGTCCAGACAGTTGGCGAGCACCGCCGGGGCAGAGAAGAAGTTCTCCGCCGGATCGACGCTCACCAGCCCTCCGGTGGCCAGCATGAGGGCGTCCACGCTGCGGGCGAAGAACACCTTTGCCATCTGTCCGATGCGGGAGTCGTCCCCCGCGGTGTCGGCCACCATGATCATGTAGCCGGCCTCGCGCGCCACGGCGTCGGCTCCGCTGATGATCCCTCCGGCGAAGGGCGAAGTGACGATCTCATCGGTGATCACGCCCACCGTCCGCGTGCTGCGGCTACGCAGCGACTGCCC
Organism: Nesterenkonia xinjiangensis; assembly: GCF_013410745.1. Classification (NCBI taxonomy): domain Bacteria; kingdom Bacillati; phylum Actinomycetota; class Actinomycetes; order Micrococcales; family Micrococcaceae; genus Nesterenkonia; species Nesterenkonia xinjiangensis. Next base: position 632,093 of record NZ_JACCFY010000001.1, read on the forward strand.
GACGCTCTGCGGAATGTACCCCAGCTCCTCGACAGCAGCACGGATCTGATCCTGGAGCACCGGAGCCACGTTGCCGTCGGCCCGGCCGTTGAGGACCAGGGAGACCGCGCTGCGCGAGGCGCCGGCGCGGGCGGCCACATCGGCGGCTGTGACCCGTCGGCGTCCCTGTCGCTGCACATCGCCTCCCCGCTGTCCGTTCCCCGGACCAGTCTAGTCGGGGCGGCGGCGGAGCACCGGCAGGGCACCGGCGGCCCGGTTCAGGCCGTGGCGCGTCCGTGCTTCAACTCGTCGCCCGAGTGGACGTCCCCGATGAGCTGCCGCTGCCGAGCGTCGGCGCTGTCCTTCCCCGGTCTGCCCTTGAGCACCTGCACCACGGACGGACGCGGCAGCGCGGACAGCCCGGGCTCCCGATACGCCACATAGTCGGGGAATGCCGAGCGCTGATCAGCCCAGGTGCCGTCCTCGCCAGGATGCTGGACGGCCACGAAGACGGTGCGCTCCTCATCGTGGATCACCGGGCCGCAGGTCTCGGCATCGGCCGGCACTGAGAGAAACTGCTCCACCTTCCCGCGGTTCTCCCCCTCCAGGTGAACTTTGAACAGTCCGTCGCACAGACCGATCCCGCTGGGGGCGCCGTCGGTGGAGATCCACAGGTTCCCCTGAGAGTCGAAGGCCACGTTGTCCGGGCAGGAGATCGGTGAGACCTGGTCCTCCGGGTATCCGCTGAAATAGGCGGCGTCGTCCGTGGAGGGATCGCCGCAGACCAACAGCAGCGTCCAGTCGAAGGCCGTGGAGGCTTGGTCCCCGCGCTCGGTGATCTCGACGATGTGACCGTCGCGGTTCTGCGCCCGCGGGTTGGGCTCGTCGACGTCGGCCGCACCGTCGGTGCCGCGCTGGGAGTTGTTGGTGCAGGCCATGTAGACCTTCCCCGTGTGCGGGTTCGGCTCCACGTCTTCGGGCCGGTCCATCTTCGTGGCCCCGGCGGCGTCGGCGGCCAGCCGCGTGTGGACCAGCACCTCCTCGGCGGTGAAGCCAGCCACCTGCGGCTCCCCGTCGAAAAGCAGCGGCAGCCATTCCCCGGTCCCGTCGAACGCTCCATCGGAGGGCAGGGCGCCGGAACCGTCGATCTCCGACGCGGGAGAGTTCCCGGAGAACTTCGCGACGTAGAGGTCGCCCGAGGTCAGCAGAGTCTTGTTATGCTCCCGGTCCCCGTCGACGTAAGTCCCGTGGGAGACGAACTTGTACAGGTAGTCGAAACGCTCGTCATCCCCGGCGTAGGCCACCGCATGCCCGGACCCGGAGAGGATGACGTTGGCGCCCTCATGCTTGAAACGGCCCAGGCTGGTGTGCTTGACCGGCGTGGACTCGGGGTCCCATGGGTCCACCTCCACGATCCAGCCGAAACGGTTCTTCTCGTTCTCATAGCCGGGGTTCCGGGTGTCGAAGCGGGGCTCGTCCTGCTCCCAGCCGCGGACCGTGGGCTCGGCGTCGATTCCGTACCGACGGTCGGCATCTGAGGTGCCCTCAGAGACGAAGTACCCGTGGAAGTTCTCCTCCCCGGAGAGGAAGGTCCCCCACGGGGTGAGTCCTCCGGCACAGTTGTTGAGCGTGCCGCGGACCGTGCGCCCCTCCGGGTCATCGGCGGTGGCCAGCAGCTCCGAACCGGCCGCAGGTCCGGTGAACGCGAACTCGGTGTCCAGCAGGAAGCGGCGGTTGCGCGCGCCCTCGACGTCGACCCGCCAGGCGTGGTTCCGGTTCTTCCGAGTGACCTCGACGATGCTCATCCCATGCGCGGCCATGCCCACGGCCCGGCGGACGGCGTCGTCGGTGCCGTCGGGGAACATGATGTCCTCATTGGTGTACTCGTGGTTGGAGAACAGCACAGCCCGGCGGCCCTTCGACCCGGGGACCTCCACGATCTCCAGGTAGTCGTTGTTGTACCCGAACTGCTTCGCCTGGGCCTCGGCGGTCTGGTTCTCCACATCGAACTCCGGGGCGTCAGGGAAGACCCTGTCGCCCCACCCGATGATCGGCTCCCAGGTGTACCCCTCGGGCACGATCAGACCGTCGACGTCGTGATGGACGGGATTGATCGGGGAGAACCTCAGCTTCGAGCCGGTCGCCGCCGCCGCAGGGGCGGGGCCCGTGCCGGCGGCAGCTCCCACCGCGAGGGCCAGCGCACCCGCCGCCGAGGCCCCGAGGAGCTGGCGTCGGGTCAGTGCCGCAGAGGCCACCTCGCGGAACGTCTCATTGCCGGAGGTGTTGCACACCTCCCCGGCACAGGCGTTGGCGCATTTCAAGGCGCAGGTGACGGCACTGCGCTTGCCGCGGACGTGGCCGAGCATGGGCAGCATCTCCCGGACGGGCATCGTGGTGCTTCCTCTCACAGACGTGGGGCAGAACGCCTTCACGATTCCAGGGGCAGGAAGCGCCGGTGAGACGACCTGGTGAACTCCCGGCGACGTTCGCGCGACATCGCGCTGACGTGGGATGCTCCTTCATGAGCTTCGGGACGAGCCGGTTCGGAGCGTCCCGCACGCGGTGTGGTCAGCGCGAGCCCTCAACTCGGCACGCCGAGTTATTGTGAATCACTCAGATCTAGGGCAGACTGGTCTCGTGAGCACGATGACCGACTGGCCCTCCCAGCTGCGCGAACGCGGACTGCGCGTCACCCGCCAGCGCCTGGCCGTGCTCGAGGCCGTGGCTCAGGACCCGCACCGTCCCGCTGAGGCGATCCACTCGCGGGTCACCGAACAGCTGCCTGAGATCACGGTGCAGTCGGTCTACACGGTGCTCCACGACCTCACCGCACGGGAGTTGCTGCGCCGCTTCGACCCTCCCGGCTCCCCGGCCTGCTACGAGACTCGCACCCACGACAACCACCACCACGCCATCTGCACCGCCTGCGGGCGCATCGAGGACGTCGAGTGCGTCCACGGCGAGGCACCCTGTCTGCAGACTCCGGCCGGACTGGGGATGACCGTGGAGGTCGCCGACGTCGTCTTCCGCGGGATCTGCGACGACTGCGCAGCGGCCCGCGCTCAAGGCGGAGCCGGAGAGCAGCAGTCGGCGCCCGACGCCTCCCCGGAGGGAACCCCCGCCTCCCGAGAGACCGCCTCCGCCCGTTGACCCGCGCGTCCGGCCGCCCTGCGGACCAGCCGCGCCACCACGACCTACCGCATCCGAGAACCACCCAAGTAAGAAGAGAAAGGGACAGTCATGACCACTGGCAACACCCCGCACGCCACCGGGTCGACGACCCAGGCCGGCATCCCGGCAGTGAGCGACCGTCATTCCCTCAGCGTGGGCCCCGATGGTCCGCTGCTGCTGCACGACCACCACCTGATCGAAACGCTGGCGCACTTCAACCGGATGAACGTGCCGGAGCGTCGCCCCCACGCCAAGGGCGCCGGCGCCTTCGGCACCTTCGAGGTGACCGAGGACGTCTCCCAGTACACCAAGGCCGACCTCTTCCAGCCCGGCCGCACCACCGAGACCCTGCTGCGCTTCTCCACCGTGGCCGGTGAGCTCGGCTCCCCGGACACCTGGCGCGACGTCCGCGGCTTCGCGCTGAAGTTCTACACCGAAGAGGGCAACTTCGACCTCGTCGGCAACAACACCCCGGTGTTCTTCGTCCGCGACCCCATGAAGTTCCCGCACTTCATCCGCTCCCAGAAGCGCCTCCCGGACTCCGGACTGCGTGACGGCCACATGCAGTGGGACTTCTGGACCCAGAACCCGGAGTCGGCACACCAGGTCACCTACCTGATGGGCGACCGCGGCCTGCCGGCCTCCTGGCGCCGCATGAACGGCTATGGCTCCCACACCTACCAGTGGAACAACGAGGCCGGCGAGCGCTTCTGGGTGAAGTACCACTTCCTCAACGACGCCGGCTTCGACACCATGACCAACGAAGAGGCAGAGAAGCTGGCCGGTGCGGACGCCGACTTCCACCGTCGCGACCTGTTCGATGCCATCGCCCGCGGCGAGCACCCCACCTGGACCCTCTACGTCCAGGTCATGCCGTACGAGGACGCCAAGACCTACAAGATCAACCCCTTCGACCTGACGAAGATCTGGCCTCAGGCGGACTACCCGCGCATCAAGGTCGGCACGCTGACCCTGAACCGCAACCCGCGGAACTTCTTCGCGGAGATCGAGCAGGCCGCGTTCTCTCCCGCCAACATGGTCCCGGGCACCGGCAACTCGCCGGACAAGATGCTGCTGGGCCGCAACTTCGCCTACGCGGACGCTCACCGCTACCGCATCGGTACCAACTTCCAGCAGCTGCCGGTCAACCGTCCGAAGAACGAGGTCCACTCCTACAACTTCGAGGGCAACATGTGGTACGACCACAGCGGCGACAAGCCGGTCTACGCCCCGAACACGGTGGAGGGTTCGACCTGGTCCGACGAACAGGGCCCGGTGGACAACGGCTGGGAGGCCGACGGCGAGCTGGTCCGCTCCGCCTACACCCTGCGCGAGCAGGACGACGACTTCACCCAGCCCGGCGTCCTGGTCCGCGAGGTCTTCGACGACGCCGCCCGCGACCGTCTGGTCGAGACCGTCTCCGGCGCCCTCGACGGCGTCCGCGAGCCCGTGCTCTCGAACGCCTTCCAGTACTGGAAGAACGTCGACGCCGAGGTCGGTCAGCGCATCGAGGACGCCGTCAAGAACGGCTGATCCGCACTGATCCACGCTGATCCGCATCGCGCGGATCGTGCGCTGAGCAGTCCCGCACACAGCAGGAGGCCCCTCCCCCGGCATGATGCCGGCGGAGGGGCCTCCTGTCTGTGAGGAGGGCGCGTCACGCAGACCGCGTCGCACCCGCCGAGTGGGATCAGCCCTCCAGGCCGTCCTCCTCCTCAGCACCCTCGTCCTCGAGTCCACCCTCGGTGTCCTCGTCAGCGGGGTCATCCTCGAAGCCGGGGTCCTCCTCAGCCGGGTCCTCCTCCGGGAGGCCCTCGTCGGCCGGGTCCTCCTCCGGAGCACCCTCGTCAGCCGGGTCCTCCTCCGGAGCACCCTCCTCCTCGACCGGAGCGTCCTCGGGTGCCTCACCCTCGGTGTCGCAGGCAGTGATGCCGAACAGAGCCAGCGAGCCGACTCCGACCGCAGCGGCCAGGGAACGAAGCTTGTTTGCGTCGGTTGCAGCCATGATGTGCACCTCCGTGATCACGCATCGCATGTGATGCTCCGCGGACTCTCCGCGATTCTCTTCTCGGCCGCCCGGCAGGTGATCCGCAGCTGCGAACCGCAGTGCCGATCCGGACGGCTTGAGACCATCATGGACATATCCGAGGGGCTCCACGAAAGTTGAGAGCGGCCTTTCCGGGGGACTCAGGGGAAGCTCTTACGAAGCATTGAGCACTTACACATGTTCGGCCGACTCTCTGATCAGATGCTGGACGAAGCAGCGATGTTCTGTCCAGGCCCGCTGGGAGACCCCTCCCCGCTTCCCGGCCGCGACAGGGCCCGCGCCCGCTCACTCCGCAGGGCTCGGCGCAGCACCACCAGGGCGAGAGCCCACTCCGAGGAGGGGCGGACCAGACGCCGGCACGGCGCTGCGTGGCCAGGTACGCGTGGCCCGGTGCTGGCGGCCCGGTGCTGGCGGCCCGGCACACACAGATCGGCCCCGGCGGTTTGCACCGCCGGGGCCGTTCTTGGCCATCAGGGACGATCCGTGAAGATCAACCTGCAGCCATCGTCGTAACAGAAGAGGCCTGTGGGAAGCCGGAGCTTCCGAAGGGACCTCGATCGTCAGAGGAGACGAGGGATCAGCCCTCCTCTTCCTCCTCCATCGGGTCCTCCTCGGCCGGGTCCTCAGCCGGGTCCTCTTCCATACCCTCTTCTTCCTCGACCGCCGGGTCCTCTTCGCCGGTGTCCCCATTGGTGTCGCAGGCAGTCACGCCGAACAACGCCAGGGAACCGACACCGAGTGCGGCAGCCAGAGAGCGAAGCTTGTTGTCGTCGGTGGTAACCATAGGATCAGTACCTCCGTCCAGGTGCATCGTTGATGCATCGCGGTCTTTCCGCTGGTCACCTGATCTGACCGTTCATCGGCAGTCCCCTGCCTCGACCAGATGACTCATGTCCATTCTCACCACACCTGTTCCCTGAAAGGAAGCTCTACAAATGCTTTCTCCCGATACTATGAGGAAGCTCACATGAAGTGTTCAGGTTGCCGCGTGGATCACGCTCTACCTGGATGGGAGCTGGACGCGAACTCCTCGGACAGACTCACCGAGGACCCGCTCAGCTCAGGAGCTCCTCGATGTCCTGGACCGTGAGGATGTCCTCGTCCGCAGGACGTTCCGGCTCCTCAGCCTCGTTCCAGTCGCTGAACCGGACGTCGAAGTGGCCGGTTTCGTCCTCGGCCTGGACGGAGAGCAGCACCGGCTCCTCCCCAGCCCGTACGACGACCTCCCGGCCATCGCCCGTGTAGACCCAGACCTCCTCGCCGTCCCGGGTCTCCGCCGCTGCCTCGAGCTCATCGAAGCCGCCGCCGGACTCCAGGCTCTCGCGAAACTCATCCAGCCACTCGGTGATCGTGAAGCCCTCGGGAAAGATCTCCGAGTAGTCCACCCACCGGCCCGCGAACTCGTCCTCCAGCTCGTCCTCATCGATCTCACCGGGAAACTGCTCCGCGACGGCACGCAGCTCGTCCTCACCGCGCAGGTACGTGGCGTCCTCGAAGGTGATGTACTCGGCCTGGGCTGCGTCGGACTCCTCCCGCATGGTCAGCGCTGAGCCGTCCACCTGCCCCGAGTAGTGCTGGGTGATGGTGCCGGTGTCCTCGATGTCGACCTCACCCTCGACCTCGTCGGCATCAGAGGGCACCTCGGCATCGAGGACCACCGACTCGGCCCGATCCATCGTGTCCCACAGCTGGGACTCGATCTCTGAGATCTCCGGGGCCTCGTCGTCCGGCTCCTCCTCAGCGATCTCGTCAGGCTCGTCACCCTGATCCTCGGCGCCGTCCGGGTCGACGTCCTCCTGCGCCGCATCCTCCGGCTGATCATCGTCGGGCGCACAGGCGGTCAGCGTCAACACGGCGATTCCTGCGATGCCGAGCATCTTCGTCGGCAGCGGGGCCGGCCGGGTCTCCAGTTCCTCAGTCACGTGGTGCCTCCTTCAGACGGTCCGTCCTCTTCCGTTCCGCCGCGCGACAGGCGCGGCTCCATCAGCCCTGCTCGACGTCCTCGACGTCCTCGGCGTCGTCGACCTCGTCGTCGGGACCGTCCCCGGTCTCCTGGTCGGTCGGCCAGCCCTGCTGTTCGGCGATGGCATCGAAGATGTCGTCCAGAGTGATGACGTTCTCAGGCTCATCCGGAGTCTCCGTGGAGTTCCAGTCGGCGAAGGTGTAGCTGCTGTCCTCGTCACGCAGCTGCAGCAGGTGCGGCTGCCCGTCGGCGGCCACCACGTACTCCGCCTCGCCGTCCTCTTCCGCGTAGACGTAGACCTCCTGGCCGTCCCGAGTCTCCCGGGCACCGGCGACGTCGTCGAGGTCGGCCTCCCGGAGCTCGCGCTGCCAGATGGTCAGGAAGTCCTCGGCGGAGAAGATCGAGGCGGAGCCGTCGGCGGAGAACTCCACCCACTGGTCCGCCACCAGCTCATCGATGAACCCCGGCTCGACCGCCGCGGCCACATCCTCGTCGAGCTCGCTGTAGAGCAGGGCTCCGAAGTCCTCGCCCCGGAAGTACTCGACGCCGTCGACCATCCGCTGGGTGAAGGTGTTCCCCTCACCGGCGGCGTAGCTCATCTCCGAATCAGATCCGTCCAGCGCCCCGGTGATGGTGATGTCTCCGACGGTGTCCTCGTCGATCTCGTCGAAGAGCTCATCCAGGTCCGCCTCGCCGGCCTCGACCTGACCCTCGATGGTGACGGTCTCGGCCGCGAGCATCGTCTCCCACATCTGATCCTGGATCTCGGCGAAGCTGGGGACCTCGGCCTCAGAGGCGGTGCCGGGGTCAGGGGCGTCCTGACCATCGTCGGAGAACGGGTTCGACCCGCAGGAGGCGAGCATCAGCGTCCCGGCGATCGCCAGGCCGGTCAGCGCAGTGGGCTTCATCATCAGGGCCTCTCAGCAGCTGGGGCAGGTGCGGACGTCTCGCCCGACCTCAGGGCAGGGTAATCCGGAGCGTGACTATACTGACGGATCCTGACGGCCGCCTCAATGTGAGCTGGACGCGTGTCATCGGATCCGCTCAACCCGGCACCCCGTGGGCGGCTCCGAAAGGCCTGTCACACCAGCCGGGCATCACCCTCGCGCCGAACGCGCAGCCAGCGGTACCCATAGGCGTCCAGCCCGATCTCCGTGTGCCCGGCGGCATCGAGCGTGCAGGTGCCGGGCTGCAGCAGGTCCACCAGCTCGGCGCCCTCCTCCAGATCATCCAGCTCGAATCCGACGAGGGCGGGCTCCGGCGCCAGATTGTGCAGCAGCACCATCGCTGATCCTCGCCAGGTCATCCTGTGCACCAGCACCTGGTGGTGCGGCTGCTCGATGACCTCCACCTCGCCCCAGCCCAGCTCGGGTGACTCCCGGTATCGCTGACAGAGCCTGGTGACGTGCTGCAGCAGAGAATCCTCGTCACGCCGCGCAGCTGCCGCGTTGACATGCTCGGGGCCATAAGGGCCCTCCACCAAGGGCCGAGGAAGACGACTGGGACGGGCGGCGGAGAATCCGCCGTTCTTCTCCGCCGACCACTGCATCGGAGTCCGGACCGCGGCGCGGCCCTCCAGGTCCAGCCGCTCCCCCATGCCGATCTCCTCACCGTAGAACATCACCGGGGTGCCGGGCAGGGCGAAGAGCAGCGAGTAGGCCATCTTGAGCCGACGCGGATCACCGTCCACCATCGGCGGCAGCCGCCGCTTCAGGCCACGGCCGAAGAGCTGCATCTCCTCCTCGGGTCCGAACTCCGCGAAGATCTCCTCCCGCTCGGAATCGCTGAGCAGGTCTAAGGTGAGTTCGTCGTGGTTGCGCAAGAAGTTCGCGTACTGGCAGGTCTCGGGCAGCCCACCGGGCCGGGCGCGCAGCGCCTCGGCGATCGGCCGGGCGTCCTGTCGAGCCATCGCCAAGAACGTCTTCTGGTTGGTGAGGAAGTCGAACTGCATGGTCAGCTGATCGCCGGCCTCACCCCCGAAGAAGTCCACCTGCTCCGCATGCGGCAGGTTCACCTCACCGAGCATGATGCCGGCGCCGTTTCCGGAGGAGCGCCGCTGCAGGAACCCGCGCAGCGACCGCAGATAGTCATGCGGCTCATCGAAGTCGCGATGCTCCCGGAGGCCGATGGTGTTCTCATTCAGCGCGAACGGCACCGCATCCACACGGAACCCGTCCACTCCCATCTGCAGCCAGAAGCCCATGGTCCGTTCGATGGCCTCCCGCACCTGCGGATTGGCGGTGTTCAAGTCCGGCTGGTGGCTGAAGAAGTGGTGCAGGTAGTGCTCGCCCGTCTTCTCGTCGTAGCTCCAGATGCCGTCCTCGACGTCGGGGAACATGGTCTGGTCCGAGGTGTCCGGCGGGGTGTCGGAGCGCCACACGTAGAAGTCCCGGTACGGGCTGTCCCGCGAAGAGCGGGACCGCCGGAACCAGGGATGTCTCTCCGAGGTGTGATTGATGACCAGGTCGATGATCACGCGGATTCCGCGATCATGGGCCACCCGGACGAACTCGACGACGTCGCCGTGGTCTCCGTAGCGCTGGTCCACCCCGTACATGTCCTGGACGTCGTAGCCGTCATCGAGCCGGGGTGAGGGGTAGAACGGCATGAGCCACAGGCAGGTGACCCCCACCTCGGCGAGGTAGTCGACGCGCTGGGTCAGGCCGGCGAAGTCCCCCACGCCGTCTCCGTCGGAGTCCAGGAACGTCGCCACGTCCAGGCAGTACACGACGGCGTTCTTGTACCAGAGGTCGGCGGTGTCAGCGATGCGCATGGGTGATCCTCCTTCAGCGGGTCCGCAGTGCCGGCAAGACGTGTTCGCCGGCGACCTCGAGCCAGGGCCGCTGCTCCTGGCCCACATGATGCAGATAGAGCGCCTCGAAGCCGGCCTCGAGGTCTTCGGCGAGATGCTCGACGTGCGCCTGCGGCGAGTCAGAGGTCCGCACCGCGTCCAGCACCCGGTGCAGCGAGACCTCCTCAGCGGCGCTGTCGAAATGCTCCGCAGTGGGCATGTCCTGGTCCAGCGGCGGGCCGAAGACATTGGTCCGCCACTGATCGTGGGCGATCTCCTCGGCCTGCCCCCGGGTGGGAGCCCAGGAGAGGTGGACCTGCAGCATCACCGGGCCGGAGCCGCCGGCCTCACGGTAGGCCGCCAGCACGTCCCGTTCGGCGTGTCCCGGCTGATTGAGCGTGATCATGCCCTCCGCCCACGCGGCGGCACGTCGGGCGGACTCCGGGGTGATGCAGGCGGCGTAGAGCGGGACCGGGCGCTCGGGCAGGTCGTAGAGGACGGCGTCGTCCACGCTCACCAGGCCTTCGTGGGTGACCCGTTCACCGCGGTGCAGGCGTCTGATGACGTCCACGCACTCCTCCAGCCGACGTCGGCGGGTCTCCAGATCCGGCCAGCGATCCCCGGTGATGTGCTCGTTCATCGCCTGGCCGGCGCCCAGCGCCGTCCACACCCGTCCGGGGAACATCTCCCCCAGGGTGGCGTAGGCCTGGGCGACGACGGCGGGATGGTACCGCTGGCCGGGGGCGTTGACCGCGCCGATCGGATACTCGGTGGAGGCCAGCGCGGCGCCCAGCCAGGACAGCGTGAAGCCGGAGTGGCCCTGCCGTGCCGACCATGGCATGAAGTGATCCGAGCTCATGGCGCCGTCGAAGCCGACCTGTTCGGCCAGCTGCACGTCACGCAGCAGCTGGGAGGGAGCGATCTGCTCCTGAGAGGCATGGAAGCCCAGGCGGGGGACGCCCTCGTCCCCGGCGGAGCGGGCGGGAGCGGAGGTGCTCATGGTCAGGCCGGCTCGGCGTGGCTGTGGGCGTCCTTCAGACCCAGGTAGATCTCCGCGTTCTTCGCCAGGCCGGAGACCTCCTCGTCGGTGAGCTCGCGGCGCACCTTGGCCGGGACGCCGGCGACCAGAGAACGCGGAGGGATCACCGTCCCCTCCAGCACGAGGGCTCCTGCGGCCACCAGGCTCTGCTCCCCGATGACGGCTCCGTTCAGCAGCGTCGCCCCCATGCCGATCAGGCTGTCGGCGCCGACCGTGGAGCCGTGCACCACGGCGCCGTGGCCCACTGAGACGCCCGCGCCCAGAGTGCAGGGGAAGCCCTCGTCGGCGTGGAGGACCACGTTGTCCTGCAGGTTGGTGCCGGCGCCGACGGTGATCCGGGCGGAGTCACCGCGCACCGACACGCCGTAGAAGGCCGAGGAGTCAGGTTCCATGAGGACGTCGCCGGTGATCGCCGCGGTCGGGGCGAGGAAGACGCCGGCCCCGATGGAGGGCGTCCTGCCCTTCACGGTGAGGATATGTGCCATGTTCCGGTCCTCTCTGATCGGATGGTCGGTGCAGGGGGTCCGCTGAGCCGTGAGCGGGCCGGCGCCGCGAGCTCAGTACCCCTGGGCCGGGTCGACGACGCCGACCGGCGGCTCGCCGTCGCGCAGGCGGCGGTGGTTCTCCAGGATGCGCTCACGCAGCAGCGGGACCACCATCGCCTTGGTGTCAGCAGTGTGAGGGGTGATCAGGCAGTTCTCCAGCTCCCAGAGGGGGTGCCCCTCGGGAAGCGGCTCCGGCTCGGTGACGTCGAGCCCGGCACCGCGGAGCTTGCCGCTGCGCAGCGCATCCACCAGGGCGTCATGATCGATCAGCCTGCCGCGCCCGACGTTCGAGACCACTGCGCCGTCCGCCAGCAGTGCCAGCTGCTCGGCGCCGATCATCTTCTCCGTGGCCGGAGTGACCGCGGCGGCCAGGGCGAGGACGTCGGCGCCCTCGAGCGCCTCCTCCAGTCGGTCCTGGGACACGGTCCGATCCGCTCCCTCGAGGGGGGTCTCGGTGCGGCGAACCACGGTGACATGAGTGTCGAAGGCCTTGTAGAGGCGCACCATCTCGGCGGCCACTCCCCCGGCTCCGAGGACCACGCAGCGCAGCCCGTTCAGCGAGATGCCGCCTTCGTCGCCCCAGCTGGTCGCCTTCGCCCGGGCCTTCAGCCCACGCAGCGCCGCCAGGGTCAGCAGGAGTCCATGCTCACCGACCGGCGCGGCATAGGAGCCCTTGGCCGAGGTCCAGAGTCGTTCCGGGAAGCGGCGAAGGATCTGCCCGTACTTCTCGATCCCGGCGCTGGGGAGCTGCACCCACTCGACCTGGGGGTTCTGCTCGAGGACCTCCTCGAGGTTGAAGCTCTTGAACATGCCGGTCACCACGACGCCGGTGGGGCGCTCGTCCGCCCCGACGACGTCGGCGCCCTGAGCCTCCAGTCCGGAGACGAGCTCCTGCTCCCCCTCGGGAAGGATGTGGATGCGTGATGTCACGAGGACTCCGATCAGTTGACTGCCCGCGCCGGCACCCCAGGGGCCGGTGCGGCGGAATGTGCTGCAGAGCACCATCCTACGGGGATCCCACCTGCTGCGCCGGAGAGGTGACGGGGACGATGCCCCGTGCAGGCACGGCCCCGGTCCATGCACGAAGGGCCCGGGCTCCCGCACGGGAGACCGGACCCTTCATGGATCAGCCGTGGACTACGGCGTCCTCGACTGAGACGCCTCAGCTGAGGCTCATCAGCCCTTGATCCCGTCGACGATGCCGTTCAGCGTGGCCGAGGGGCGCAGCGCCACAGCGGCCTTCGCGTCGTCGGGGCGGTAGTAGCCGTCCAGCTCCACCGATTGGCCCTGCACACCGTTGAGCTCGGCGAGGATGGACTCCTCCTGCGCCACGAGCTGCTCGGCCACCGGCCCGAAGACCTGCGCCAGGCCGGCGTCCTCCGTCTGCTCGGCCAGCTCCTTGGCCCAGTACTGGGCCAGGTAGAAGTGCGAGCCGCGGTTGTCGATGGTGCCCAGCTTCCGCCCCGGGGAGCGGTTCTCCATCAGGAAGGTCGCCGTGGCACGGTCCAGGGCAGATGCCAGCACCTTCGCCCGCGGGGCGTCCGCCTGCTCGGCGTACTTCTCCAGCGAGGGGACCAGGGCGAAGAACTCACCCAGGGAGTCCCAGCGCAGGTAGTTCTGCTGGACCAGCTGCTGGACGTGCTTGGGCGCTGAGCCGCCGGCACCGGTCTCGAAGAGACCGCCGCCTGCCATCAGCGGGACGATGGAGAGCATCTTCGCAGAGGTGCCCAGCTCGAGGATCGGGAACAGATCGGTCAGGTAGTCCCGCAGCACGTTTCCGGTCACCGAGATGGTGTCCTCTCCGCGGCGGATGCGCTCCAGGGAGAGCGTGGTGGCCTCCACCGGGTTCATGATGCGGATGTCCAGGCCCTCGGTGTCGTGGTCAGCCAGGTAGGCCTCCACCTTGGTGATCAGGTTGGCATCGTGGGCGCGCTCGGCGTCCAGCCAGAACACCGCGGGCGCGCCGGTCTCACGGGCGCGGGAGACCGCCAGCTTGACCCAGTCCTGGATCGGGGCGTCCTTGGTCTGGCAGGCGCGCCAGATGTCACCGGCCTCGACCTGGTGCTCCAGAAGCACCGCCCCGGCGGCGTCGAGCACCTGGACGGTGCCCGGCTGAGAGATCTCGAAGGTCTTGTCGTGGGAGCCGTACTCCTCGGCCTTCTGCGCCATCAGGCCGACGTTCGGCACCGTGCCCATGGTGGCGGGGTCCAGGGTGCCGTGGGTGCGGCAGTCGTCGATCGCCGCCTGGTACACCCCCGCGTAGGAGGAGTCCGGGATGACCGCGAGGGTGTCGTCCTCCTCGCCCTTCGGGCCCCACATGTGGCCGCCGTTGCGGATCATCGCCGGCATCGAGGCGTCGACGATGACATCCGAGGGCACGTGCAGGTTGGTGATGCCCCGGTCCGAATCGACCATCGCCAGACGCGGACCCTCAGCCAGCGCCTTCTCGATCTCGGCCTTCACCCCGTCTGCGACCTCCGCAGCGAGGTCCTCGACGCCGGAGAGGATGGAGGCCAGGCCGTCGTTGGCGGACAGGCCGGCCTCGGCCAGCTCGTCACCGTAGGCGGCGAACAGCTCCGGGAAGTAGGCCTTGACGATGTGGCCGAAGATGATCGGGTCGGAGACCTTCATCATGGTGGCCTTCAGGTGGGCGGAGAACAGCACGCCCTCCTCCTTGGCCCGGGCCACCTGGGCGGCCAGGAACTCGTCCAGCGCGGCCGCGCGCATCACGGTGGCGTCGAGGACCTCGCCGGCCTGGACAGGCAGCTCCTCCAGGAGCACCACGGTCTCACCGGACTCGGTGACCAGCTGGATCCTGCAGGTGTCCTCGGACTCCAGCACCACGGACTTCTCGTTGGAGGCGAAGTCATCCCGCCCCATGGTGGCCACGTTGGTCTTCGACTCCGGGGTCCATGCGCCCATGCGGTGCGGGTTGGCCCGCACATAGGCCTTCACCGACTCCGGAGCACGACGATCGGAGTTTCCTTCACGCAGCACCGGGTTCACCGCGGAGCCCTTCACCCGGTCGTAGCGGGCGCGGATCTCCTTCTCCTCCTCGGTGGAGGGGGACTCCGGGTAGTCCGGCAGGGCGTAGCCCTGGGACTGCAGCTCCGCGACGGCCGCCTTCAGCTGCGGCACCGAGGCGGAGATGTTGGGAAGCTTGATGATGTTGGCCTCAGGGGTCTTGGCCAGCTCACCCAGCTCGGCCAGCGCATCGGATTCGCGCTGCTCCTCGTCGAGGTGGTCGGGGAACTGGGAGATGATGCGGCCGGCGAGCGAGATGTCCCGGGTCTCCACCTCCACCCCTGCGGTCGAGGCGAAGGCCTCCACGATGGGTTTGAACGAATAGGTCGCCAGCATCGGCGCTTCGTCGGTGTGGGTGTAGATGATCTTGGCCATCGGCGCGTGATCTCCCTCGAGGTCTGTGGTCAGGGTCAACGGTCCAAATCTACCGGAGTGCGGGCCGCGTCCCGTCCTCCATGTCACCGGAGGCTTCCCCCCATGGAGGTCATATCCCCAGCACGGCCCGGGCGATGACGAAGTAGATGATCAGTCCGGTCGCGTCCACGAAGGTGGAGATGAACGGATTCGCGAACACTGCCGGATCCGCACCGAGCTTCTTGCCAAGAATCGGCATCAGCCCACCGGCAGAGGCCGCCAGAGTGCATATGGCCAGCAGCGTGAGTCCGATGACCGCACCCACGTGCCACTCCCAGCGCCAGCTGACCAGCAGGAATCCGAGGACCCCAAGCACCGAGCCCAGCGTCAGCCCGACCCGGACCTCTCGCCAGAACACCTTGAACACATCCCGGGTGGTGACATCGCCCAGGGCCATGGCACGGGTGACGGTGGTGGCCGCCTGGTTGCCGGTGTTGCCTCCGGTGCCGATGAGCAGCGGCACGAACAGCGCCAGGACCACCACGGCTTCGAGGGTCTCCTCGAAGACGTCGAGGACCTGCACGGTCAGCGTCGCGCCGATGGCCAGGACCAGCAGCCAGATGATGCGGGAGCGCATGATCGTCAGCACCGGCGTGGACAGGTAGGGGCGGTGCAGCGGCTCGGCACCACCGTGACGGGCCGCATCCTCCGACTCCGCCCGCTCCAAGATGTCCAGGGCGTCGTCGACCGTGAAGATGCCGACCACACGGTGCTCCTTGTCCGTGACCGGCATCGCCAGATGCTTCCGGTCGGCGCACAGGCGCGCCGCGTCCTCGGCGTCGTGGTCGGCGTCCACGGAGTCGACCTCGGTCAGCAGCGAGTCGATGGCGGCCTCGGCGTCCGCCGAGACCAGGTCACGCAGCGAGACCACGCCCTTGAGCAGCCGCTGCCGATCCACCACCGGCAGGGTGTAGAGGGTCTCGGCCTCGTCCCCGGCGCGGCGGATCTTCTCCATGGCCTGCCCCACCGTCCAGTGCTCCGGCAGAGCGACGAACTCGGGGCTCATCTGACGGCCGATCGTGCCGGAGGGGTACCCCAGCACGATGTTGGTCAGGCTGCGCTCGCGCGGATCCAGGTGACGCATCATCTTGCGCGCCACCGAAGCCGGCATCTCGTCCATCAGCCGGACACGGTCGTCTGGGTCCAGGGAGTCGAAGTACAGGGCGACGTCGACATCCTTCAGACCTTCGATGATCTCGTGCTGCAGGGCCTGGTCCAGCAGGTCGAAGACTTCGACCGCCTGGTCCTTGGCCAGCAGACGGAAGGCCACGGCACGGTCCTGCACCCCGAGGCGCTCCAGGAAGTCGACGATCTCGCCGACCGGAAGGTCATCCAGCGCCTCGCGCAGATCTCGCAGCCGTTCATGACGGACCATTTCTGCGAGCTCGTCCAGTTTCTCTGACACTGACATCACCCCTTCCGAGGGTGTTCGCACCGATGGGTGGTCATCGCCAGCGGGCGTGACCACCCCCGCGTGGCCATGCTCGCACGCCGACGGGCATCTTGCCCGTCAGGTCAGTGGAAGAAATGTCGCGCCCCGGTGAGGTACATCGTCAGACCGGCCTCCTCCGCCGCGTCGACGACCTCCTGGTCACGCTGGGATCCACCCGGCTGCACCACGGCGCGCACGCCGGCGGCGATGAGGGTCTGCAGCCCGTCAGCGAAGGGGAAGAAGGCGTCGGAGGCGGCCACCGCGCCACGGGCCCGGTCCACGCCGTCACCCGCCAGCGTGTTGGCGCGCTGCACGGCCAGCCGGCAGGAGTCCAGGCGGTTGACCTGACCCATGCCGATGCCCACCGTCGCCCCCTGGCGGGCCAGCAGGATGGCATTGGACTTCACCGAGCGGACGGCTCGCCAGGCGAACTCCAGATCAGCCAGGGTGTCGTCATCGGCGGACTCACCGGAGGCCAGCTTCCACCGGCCGGCGGAGTCGCCCTCCGCCTGCAGGGCGTCCGAGGCCTGCAGCAGCATGCCGCCGGAGATCTGCTTGTACTCCACCCGGTCACGGCGATGCCCTGCGGGCAGCCGGAGCAGACGGATGTTCTTCTTCCGGGTGAGGATCTGCAGCGCCTCGTCCTCAAAACCTGGGGCGACGACCACTTCGGTGAAGATCTCCGAGACGGTGGCGGCCATCTCCGCGGTGACCGTGCGGTTCGCCGCGATGACCCCGCCGAAGGCCGAGAGCGGATCGCAGGCGTGGGCCCGGCGGTGCGCCTCGGCCACCGACTCGCCCACGGCCACCCCGCACGGGTTGGCGTGCTTGATGATCGCCACCGCAGGGGCGTCGAAGTCATAGGCGGTGCGGACCGCCGCGTCGGCGTCGACATAGTTGTTGTAGCTCATCGCCTTGCCGTGGAGGGTCTCCGCCTGGGCGAGGCCCGGGGCGGCGTGGGTCTCCCCGTACAGCGCGGCCGGCTGGTGCGAGTTCTCCCCGTAGCGCAGCCCGGTGATCCGCTCCAGGGCCAGGCCCGCGTAGGGCGGGAACTGCAGCGGCTTGTCGTCACGGGACAGCGGCGGAGCCGGCACCGAGGCGGCGTCGAAGTCGTCGTCGAACTGCTGGGAGGTCCACCGGGCGACCGCGGTGTCGTAGGCGGCCGTGTGCGCGAAGGCCAGGGCGGCCAGGCGTTTCCGGGTGGGCAGGCTGAAACCGCCCTGATCAGCGGCGGAGACCACCTCGGCATAGCGCAGCGGATCCACCACCACCGCCACCGAGGCATGGTTCTTCGCCGCCGCGCGCACCATCGAGGGGCCGCCGATGTCGATCTGCTCGACGATCTCGTCCTCCGAGGCGCCGGAGGCGACCGTCTCGGCGAACGGGTACAGGTTGACCACCACCAGGTCGAAGGGCGCGATCTCCAGCTCCTCGAGCTGGGCGCGGTGATCCTCACGACGGCGATCGGCCAGGATCCCGGCATGCACCCGCGGATGCAGGGTCTTCACCCGTCCATCCAGACACTCGGCGAAGCCGGTGACCTCGGAGACCTCGGTGACCGGCACGCCGGCGTCGGCGATCCGCTTCGCAGTGGAGCCGGTGGAGACCAGCTCGACACCCGCGGCATGGAGCCCCTGGGCGAGCTCGGTCAGGCCGGTCTTGTCATAGACCGAGACCAGGGCGCGCCGGATGGGCTGCCGCTCCGTGGCGGAGGGGGTCTCCTCCGGGGTGGGACTGGTGTTGTGCACGTTCGACACGTACGCTCCTTCTCTCCGACACGGCTGGAGGGCAGGACCCCTGCAGGTCCCGCCGCTGCGGGGCACGGCGGCCGGCCGCACCCCGGCTGCGGGCACAGCGGGCCTCGCTCAGTCTAGCGCCCCGCACCGGGACGCCGCCTCACTCCTCGAACTTGTAGCCCAGGCCGCGCACCGTGATCAGGTGCTGCGGCTGGGAGGGGTCCGGCTCGATCTTCGCGCGCAGGCGCTTCACGTGCACATCAAGGGTCTTGGTGTCCCCCACATAGTCGGAGCCCCACACGCGATCGATGAGCTGACCGCGGGTCAGCACCCGCCCGGAGTTGCGCAGCAGCATCTCCAGCAGCTCGAACTCCTTCAGCGGCAGGCTCACCGTCTCCCCGCCCACCTCCACATGATGCCGCTCCACGTCCATGCGCACCGGGCCGGCGGCCACCGTGGCGGTGTCGTCGATCTCGGTGTCCACATGACGGCGCAGCACCGCTCGGACCCGTGCCAGCAGCTCCCGGGAGGAATAGGGCTTGGTGACATAGTCATCGGCCCCGAGCTCCAGGCCCACGACCTTGTCGATCTCCGAGTCCTTGGCGGTGAGCATGATCACCGGCACATTGGAGCGCTGCCGGATCTGCCGGCACACCTCCGTGCCCGGCTGTCCGGGCAGCATCAGGTCCAGCAGGACCAGATCGGCCCCCTCCTTGTCGAAGAGCTCCACAGCACGGAGGCCGTCGTCGGCGACGGAGACCTCATATCCCTCCTTCTCCAGGGTGTACGACAGGGCCTCGGAGAATGAAGCCTCGTCTTCGACGATGAGAATCCTGGTCACTCTGTTCCTCCTTCACCGGCGCGAGCACGGTCGGACTGCACATGGTCTGATCGGGGGCCGACGTCGTCGGCCGGTGCGCCGTCCTCCGGCTCACCGGGCTCCTGGCCCTCCTCGAGCTCCGGGATGCGCACGGTGAACGTGGACCCCTTGCCCTGCTGGGACCAGAGGGAGACCTCGCCCCCGTGATTGGTGATGACGTGCTTGACGATGCTCAGCCCCAGACCGGTACCCCCGGTCTGGCGCGAGCGGGCGGCGTCCACCCGGTAGAACCGTTCGAAGATGCGCTCCTGGTCCTCCGGGGAGATACCGATGCCCTGATCGGTGATGGTCACCTGAGCGATGCCGTCGCGGGAGGAGAGCCCGACCCCGACCCGGGTCCCCTCCGGCGAGTATCGCACCGCGTTGTCGATGAGGTTGCGGAAGGCCATGGTGAGCTGGTCATGATCCCCATGCACCCAGCGCGGCAGTGAGCCGCCGACCCTGATGGTGATGTCCTTGGCCTCGGCCGGGAGCCTGGAGCGGTCCACCGCCTCGGAGATGACCTCGTCGAGGTCCACCGGCAGGCCGGCATGGACGACGTTCTTCCCCTGCACGCGGGAGAGCTCGATGATGTCCTGGACCAGCGCGGCGAGCCGGACGGACTCCAGCTGCAGCCGCTGGGCGAAGCGCCGGATCGCGACCTCGTCGTCGGCGGCGTCCTCGATGGTCTCGGTCAGCAGCGAGATCGCCCCCACCGGGGTCTTCAGCTCGTGCGAGACGTTGGCGACGAAGTCGTTGCGGACCGCCTCCGTCCGGGAGAACTCGGTGCGGTCCTCGGCGAGGACCAGGATGTACTCGTCCCCCAGCGGAGCCACCCTCAGGTGGACGACGATGCTCGACTCGCCCTGCAGTCCACGCGGCAGCTCGCGGTCCTGGTCGATGATGACTCCGTCGGCACGCACCCGTGCCGTGAGCGCCAGCAGCTCCTGGTGCACCACCGTGTGGCCGCGCACCAGCCCGAAGGCGTAGGCGGCCGGATTGGCGCGCACCACGCCGTCGACGGTGTCGACGACGATGTAGGCCAGTCCCAGCGAGGCCAGGACCTCGGTGGCTCCGGCGGGCATGGTCGGCTCGTCCACGTCGATCCCGGCCGCGCGCTGCAGCTCGCTCACCCGGAACGCGTGCATCCCGGCCACGCCGAGGAGCAGGCCGACCAGACCGGAGACGATGGCGATGAGCAGGGAATCCACCTGTACAGCTTAGGCATGTGTTCACGCGCTCGTCGCCGTCAGCCCCTCCACCGGGCAGGGGTTCAACAAGCGTTCACCTGATGGTTGACTGGCGCCGGGGCACCTGTTCACGTGCATCAGTGAGCCTGGGGCGTCGGAATGCTCCGGGATCCGTCGGCGCACCCGCGGCAGGCCGCGGCCTCCACCTCGACGAAAGGACCCGTCCCACGTGCGCAAGCTCTTTCAGGAAGACCTCCAGAACCTCGGTGAGCAGCTGATCGACATCTCCACCCTGGTCTCGCAGGCCATGCAGAAGGCCTACCGCGCCTTCGAGGCCGCCGATGTGCAGCTGGCCGAGGAGGTGATCGCCGCCGACCAGCGGATCGACTCCCTGCAGAACGACCTCGACGAGCGCGCGATCGACCTGTTGGCGCTCCAGGGCCCGGTCGCCTCCGATCTGCGCACCATCGTGGGTGCCCTGCGGATGAGCACCTCGCTGGAACGCATGGGAGACCTCGCCCGACACATCGGTCAGCTGGTGCGGCTGCGCTACCCGGACCATGTCTCTCCCGACCATCTGAAGCCGGTCTACGCGAAGATGGCCCGGCACGCGCAGAACGTGGGTGAGAAGGTGGTGGTGCTGCTGCAGACCCGTGACCTCGCCCTGGTGGAGGAGATCGCCGCGGAGAACGCAGAGATCGACGCGTTGCACGCTTCGGTGTTCCGGCTGATCGCCGAGGAGGACTGGGACGCCTCGGCCGCGACCACCGCCGACTGCACTCTGGCCAGCCGGTACTTCGAGCGCTTCGGCGACCACGGGGTCTCCGTGGCCAAGAAGGTCGCCTACCTGGTCACCGGGGAGTGGGACGTCAGGACCCCCGCCGAGTGAGCCGGGCCTGCGGGGCTCAGCCCCGCAGGCTCACTTCTTGCCCTGGTTCGCGACCGCCTGGATGGCGTCCTTCGCGGCCTCCGGGTCCAGGTAGGTGCCACCGGCCGTCACAGGTGTGAAGTCCTCGTCCAGCTGGTAGTGCAGCGGGATGCCGGTGGGGATGTTCAGCCCCGCGATGTCCTCGTCGCTGATGCCGTCCAGGTACTTCACCAGGGCGCGCAGCGAGTTGCCGTGCGCGGCCAGCAGCACCGTCTTCCCCGCCTTCAGGTCCGGGATCACCTCCGCCTCCCAGTAGGGCAGGAAACGCTCGACGACGTCGGCCAGGCACTCGGTGCGCGGGGCGGCGTCCCCGAGGGCCGCGTAGCGGGGATCCCCGATCTGTGAGAACTCGTCGTCGGCGTCGAGCTCGGGCGGCGGAGTGTCGTAGGAGCGGCGCCAGGTCATGAACTGCTCGTCGCCGTACTCCTCACGGACCTGGGACTTGTCCTTGCCCTGCAGCGCGCCGTAGTGGCGCTCGTTGAGACGCCAGTCGCGCTTGACCGGGATCCACAGGCGGTCGGCGGCCTCCAGCGAGAGGTGAGCGGTGGTGATGGCGCGCTGCAGCAGCGAGGTGTGGACCACGTCGGGCAGCAGGTCGTTCTCGGCGAGCAGCTCACCGCCCCGGGCGGCCTCGGCACGGCCCTGCTCGGTCAGCGGCACGTCCACCCAGCCGGTGAAGAGGTTCTTCTGGTTCCAGTCGCTCTGTCCGTGGCGGAGCAGAATGAGGTCATAGCTCATCTGGCGGTGATCCCTTCCGATGCGTGATGTGTTGGATGACGTCGGTACTGAGGGCGCACGTCAGCGGGCGCGGAACGAGGGGCGGAGCCGCTCACTCGGAGACTGCGGGGTCCACGTCGGCCAGATAGACGGCGGCCATGGTCGCCCCGATCACCGGGAACAGGAAGCCGAACGGGCCGCCGAAGAGCTGGGAGTAGACGCCGAACAGGCAGAGCAGCGCCGCACCGCCGGTCATACCCAGCCAGAAGCCCTTGGTGCGCTTGAACGCGATGTCGAAGCGCTGGGCGTTCTTCGGCAGACATTTCACCAACGCCAGGCCAGCCACGATGAGGCAGACGACGGCGAAGGCGAGGAACAGATAGACCTCGGAGATGAGGACGGTGTACCAGATTCCGGACATGACTCGATGTTATCCGTTCTCGTCGCGGTTTTCCGAGGCGACCAGCCGCAGAGCGTGCAGCAGGTCCGCATAGAGGTCGTCCACATGCTCGATGCCCACCGAGAGACGGATGAGCCCGTCGGGCACCGTGTCAGGCTCGGTGGCGTGGCGACGTCGCCGCTCCGCGAGCGACTCCACTCCCCCGAGGCTGGTGGCCGGAGTCCATAGGCTCAGGTTCTCCAGCACCGCGTCGGCGGTGTCGCCGTCGGGAAGCTCGATGGTCAGGATGGCGCCGAACCCGCCCAGCTGGGCGGCGGCGCGCGAATGCTGGGGGTGGGTGTCCAGACCTGGGTAGCGCACGCCGCGCAGCTGGGTCTCCCCCGTGCCCAGCAGCGCGGCGAAGCGGCGGGCCAGCTCTCCGGCGTTGGACTCTGCGGCGTCGAGCCGGACCGCCAGGGTGCGGACCCCGCGCAGCGCGAGGAAGACCTCCATGGGCCCGGGGATCGCGCCGTGCAGCGTGCGGTGCTCATGCAGCCTCCGGTGCAGCTCCTCATCGGCGGTGATCGCTGCGCCCATGATGAGGTCCGAATGACCCGCGAGGAACTTCGTCACCGAGTGGACGACGACGTCGGCCCCGTGCTTCAGCGGCTGCTGACGCAGCGGCGTGGCGAAGGTGTTGTCCACCACCGTGATCAGCCCACGCCGCTTGGCCTCGGCCAGCAGCGCCGGCAGATCCGCGACCTCCAGCATCGGGTTCGTCGGGGACTCGACCCAGAGCATCACCGGGGAGTCCTGCGCCTGGGCGAGGGTGGCGACGTCGGCGATGGTGGTCTTCACCGCCTCGGTCTCGGCGATGTCCACCCGGTGCAGGGTGAGCAGCCCGCGATCGGCCATCTGCTGGGCCAGGGAGGAGAATCCCATGTAGCTGTGCCGGGGCAGGATCAGGTGACCTCCCGGGGGGAGCAGGTGGGTGACGGCGGAGATCGCCGCCATGCCGGAGGAGAACAGCAGCCCCGGCAGCACCGCGACCGGGTGCTCCTCCGCGGTGGTGACGAATCCGTGCCCGCGGTGCCCCTGCCGGGTGCCGGCCTCCAGGTGGGCCAGCAGCTCCTCCAGGGGCGCCCAGGACGGCACCCCTTCGCGGGCATAGTCCCAGCGGTTCTCCGCACCGGGTCGATAACGGTAGGTGGAGGTGAAGTCCACCGGCGGGTTCACCGGGGCACCCTCCTGGTGGGCTCCGCGGCCCCCGGACACGAGGTAGGTACGTTCGTCAGTCACATCAGCCACGGTAGCCGAACCCCCGGGTCCCCGGACCGCCCCTGCAGCCGGGGTCCATGCTCTGAGACGGCGCCGGGCGCCCGCCCTGGTCATCGGCCGGGCCGCCGCGGCGTCGTGAACGCGTCAGGTGGAGCCGCTAGGCTGGTCCGCGTGACAGAGACCAAGCCCAGCAGCACCCGCGGCGCCTTCATCGTCGTCGAGGGCGGCGACGGCGCCGGCAAGACCACGCAGCTGGATCTGCTCGAGTCCTGGCTGCGATCCCGCGACGTCGACTGCGAGCGCACCCGCGAGCCCGGAGGCACCCCTGTCGGCGAGCGAATCCGCTCTCTGGTGCTGGAGCACGGGCAGGGCGAGGTGGACCCGCGCACCGAGGCGCTGCTCTTCGCCGCCTCCCGCGCCGCGCACGTGGTCCAGCGGATCGGCCCCGCGCTGGAGGCCGGCTCCGCGGTGCTCTGTGACCGCTACGTGGACTCCTCCGTCGCCTATCAGGGCGTGGGCCGCGGGCTGGGTGCCGAGAAGATCGCCGAGCTCAACGGCTGGGCGACCACCGGGCTGCAGGCCGATCTGACGATCCTCCTGGACGTGGACCCGACGGTGTCCCATCAGCGCCGCGCCGGCCGCGACGGTGGGCCTGGTGATCGCATGGAATCCGCCGACGACGCCTTCCGCACCCGCATCCGTGAGGCCTTCCTCTCCCGGGCGGCCGGTGAGCCGGAACGCTATCTGGTGATCGACGCCGCCCAGGACCCCGACGCTGTGCACCGGCAGATCCGCGCCCGTGTGGCCGCGCTGCTGCCCGCCGGCACGGGGCTGGCCACCCAGGAGGCGCCCGATGACTGAGAGCCCTGTGGTCAGCCCGGAGACCGGGCACGCCGAGAACGGCAGCTCTGCCTCGACGGATCCCACCGGCGTCTTCGGCGAGCTCGTCGGTCAGGAACCCGTGGTGGACCAGCTGCGCCGCGCAGTGACCTCCAGCGCCCCGGCCCATGCCTGGCTGTTCACCGGCCCGCCGGGTTCGGGCCGCTCCAATGCCGCCCGGGCCTTCGCGGCCGCGCTGAACTGCGAGGTCGAATCCCCCGCGGGGCGGGGCTGCGGGAGCTGCCGCACGTGTCGGCTCATCATCACCGGGGCCCACCCCTCGGTGAAGCTGGTCTCCACGGAGAACGTCACCTACCGCATCGAGGACATCCGCGAGCTGGTGACCACCGCCCAGGATCGGCCGCAGGGAACCCGTTGGCGGGTGATCGTCGTCGAGGACGCCGATCGGATGACCGAGCGTGCCACCAATGTGCTGCTGAAGGCCATCGAGGAGCCGCCTCCGCACACCATCTGGGTGCTCTGCGCCCCCAGCCCTGCCGATGTGCTGGTCACGATCCGCTCCCGATGCCGGATGGTCAGCCTGCGCATCCCCCCGGCCGAGGCGGTCGCCCGGCTGCTGGTGGCGCGGGACGGGCTCAACGCCCAGCAGGCCCACTTCGCCGCCCGGGTCTCGCAGAACCATGTCGGCGTCGCCCGCCGGCTCGCCCGCGATCCGGAGGTGCGCAGCCGGCGGGAGAACGTGGTGACCCTGCCGCTGCGGGTGCGCACCTCCACCGACGCCGTCCAGGCCGCAGGGAAGCTCGTGGAGATGACTCAGGCCGATGCCGAGTCCGCGGCCGAGGCGCGGCTCGCCCAGGAGCAGGCCGCACTGCGCAGGTCCCTCGGGCTCGACGTGGAGGAGAAGATCCCGCCGAAGCTGCGCAGCCAGTTCAAGCGCCTCGAGGAGGAGAACACGCGTCGGGCCAAGCGCGCCGTTGCCGACTCCCTGGACCGGGCGCTGATCGACCTGACCGCTGTCTACCGAGACGTGCTGAGCCTCAAGCTCTCCGCCGGCGTCGAACTCATCAACGACCATCTGCGCGCCGAGCTGACCGACTACGCCGAGAACCTGAGCCCCGAGCACGCGCTGGGGTGCCTGGACGCGATCAGCGCCGCCCGCATGCGGATCGGGCAGAACGTACCACCGCTGCTGGCCATGGAGGCGCTGATGATGTCCTTCCTGTCCGTCGAGGACCACCGACGCTGAGGGGAGCCCCACATCATGACGATCACTGCGACACGGAGCCGACGGTTGTTGGCCGGAGCGGGCGCCGTCGCGCTGCTGCTGACCGGCTGCGTGCCGCTGGACTCCCCCGCTGACCCGGAGCAGACCGCGACCGCTCAGGAGGGCCACGGCTTCGCCGGGGATCCCGCCTACTCACGCTTCTATGAGCAGGAGCTGCAGTGGGAGGAGTGTGAGCGTTCTGCCCTGTGCGCCGCCGTCGAGGTGCCTCTGGACTATGCGGACCCGGAGGGTGAGACCCTCGAGATCCAGATCATCAGCTCCGACACGGGCGGCCCGGACGCCCCGCATCTGCTCATCAACCCGGGCGGGCCCGGCGTCTCGGGCTATGACTCCGTGGCCGAAGACCTGCGCTACTTCTTCACCCCCGAGCTGCTGGAGAACCACGACGTCGTCGGCTTCGATCCCCGCGGGGTGCACCGCTCCGCGCCGGTGGAATGCCTGACCGACGAGGAGATGGACGAAAACCGGGAGCGCGTGGCGGAGGCCGACGACGAGTTCGACGACGAGGCCGCCGTCGAAGAGGCCCGCGAAGACGCCCAGTGGCTGGGCGAGCAGTGCCTGGAGAACACCGGAGACGTGCTGGAGCATGTGGACACCGTCTCCGCGGCCCGTGACATGGACGTCATCCGAGCCGCACTGGGCGAGGAGCAGCTGCACTACCTGGGGTTCTCCTACGGCACGCACCTGGGGATCGCCTACGCCGAGGAGCACCCGGCCTCTGTGGGCCGATTCGTGCTCGACGGGATGATGGACACCTCGCTGAGCGACCACGAGCTCTCCATGGATCAGGCTGTGGGCTTCGAGGCGGCGCTGCAGGGCTATGCCGAATGGTGCGCCGCCCAGGACAGCTGCCCAGTGGACGGCGAGCCCGAGGACGTCGTCGACGCCGTCGCCGGACTCTTCGAAGAGGTCTCCGAGGAGCCCCGGGAGGGGCCTGACGGCCGGACCATCTCGGTCAGCGTCCTGGTCAGCGGCTTCATCCAGCCCCTGTACTTCTCCGGCGGCTGGCCGATGCTCAACGAGGCGCTGGGTGCCGCGATCCAGGAGGACGACCTCTCCTCCTTCCAGGACTGGGCCGACCTCGCCGCCGGGCGGGAGCCCGACGGCAGCTACGGGTGGAAGAGCCAGCTCGCCTTCCGGGCGATCATGTGCCTGGACCATCCGGTCTCGGAGGACCTCGAGAGCATCGAGGCCGAGTACGACGAGACGGTGGAGGCGGCCCCGACCTTCGGCCCCTACCTGGGACACTCAGGCATCGCCTGCTCCGAATGGCCCTTCGAAGCGGTCGGAGCACCCGGCGAACCTCAGCTCGACGATGTCGAGGAGATCCTGTTCATCGGCACCACCGGAGACCCGGCGACCCCGGTCCAATGGGCTGAGGACATGCATCAGATGGTGGAGAGCTCTTCGCTGCTGGTCTACGACGGTGAAGGACATCTCGCCTACCGTCCGGGCAACACCTGCGTCACCGACATCGTGGACTCCTACCTGCTCACCGGAGAGCTGTTCGAGGGACGTCAGGAATGTTGAGACCGGCCCGCATCCCTGCTGGTGAGAGGCGCCCTTCGTTAGAATGGCGGTAGCTGGAGGACGGTGACGTCGCCAGCGGTGGTGAGCACCGTCGTCGGCAGCTCCGCCCACCGCTGTGCCCAGGAGGTCGCCATGAACGAAGATGCTCGGCACCGAAGAGCCATCCCCTACACGCGCGAGTCCCGGGGTCTGGGAGTCATCGTCGGCTTCGACGCCTCGGACCAGGGAACTCGAGCCCTGCACTATGCCGCGGTCGAGGCCCACCGTCGCTCACTGCCCCTGACCGTGATCAGCGCCTTCACCGTGCCGCGCGCCGTCGCCGGCTATGTGGACTCGGCGGCGGAGATCACCGGCGATTCGCTGGCCCGCCGCGGCGCCGAAGACATGCTGGACGAGGCCCGCGAACACCTGCGGAACTACCCGGGGACGGTCGCGTACCGGGTGGAGCACGGAGATGCCGCAGGGGTGATGATCGCCCGATCGGAGAACGCGGCCTTCGCGGTCGTCGGCGGTCGCGGCCGCGGTGGATTCGTCGGCCGGCTGCTCGGATCCGTCTCCTCCGCGCTTCCCGCCCACGCACACTGCCCCACCACGGTGGTCAATCGCAGATACGACCCAGGGATGATCGGCGGCGCCACCCGGTTCACGCCTCGTCCTGACGACCGGCCCGTGATCGTCGGCGTCGACGGGTCCCGCCATGGGCGGGTGGCGGCCTTGCACGCCGCAGAGGCGGCCATGGCCCGCGGGACGAACCTGGAGGTGCTCCTGGCGCTGCCGCCCATCGACTCGTCGGTGCTCTGGTACTCCTCGCGCTCCGCGAAGGACGCCGGCATCACGGACAAAGAGCTGCAGGGGCTGCAGGAACGCCTCGACGGGGAAGCACGCTGGCTGGGCTCCCACTTCCCGGGGCTGAGCATCGAGGGAGTGCTCGAAGAAGGTTCGGCCGCACATGTGATGGCGTCGGCCACCGCACGCGCCCAGCTGACCGTGATGGGCACCCGAGGACGCGGAGGCATCACGAGCGCGCTGCTCGGATCGGTGTCCCGCAGCGTGCTCATTGAGGCCCGCGGGCCGGTGCAGGTGGTGCCGCTGCTCGCCGACGCACGACTGGAGAACCATGAGGAGTTCTCACCGGTGCTGTAGCCCCGGATCAGTGACCTGCCCACCTGTCCCTGGCCGGTTTTGACCGGTGTGCCGGGAGCCGAGTAATGTGGTGCATCGCGCGCGTGGGCCTCAGGCCCAGGCGGGCAGGCCACCTTAGCTCAGTCGGTAGAGCGATTCACTCGTAATGAATAGGTCGCCGGTTCGATTCCGGCAGGTGGCTCCATCGAGATGACAAAGGCTCTGGTCAGAAGCTTCTGACCAGAGCCTTTGTCGTGTCCGGGGCGAACCCACCGGCCTAAGTGGGGGGGGGTATGCGGAGGCACCTCAGCAGGGTTCCGTGTGCGTACTTTTGTCAGTACCTCCTACTGGCCCCGCATCTGACCCTTCGCCGACCTCTGCCAGTGGTGGCGTGACCCCAAGCTCCCAGCGATGACGTCTGGGGCTCCCGCCGGCGATTCTCACCGGGCCGGCATCTGAGCCAGGCAGTCGTGGATCACTGAACGATCTGGCTGGGCTGCATGACCGGCTGCCGTTGCCGGTGAGCGCCTCAGAGATCCAGGACTGGCTCCACCCTGAGAAGCCGGAGAAGGCTGGTGCTGCCTCGTTGGTGGAGACCGTGCGGGATGGATGGGGCCTTCGAGGTGGCGTCCACCTGGGAGGTCCATGAGGTCGGGCCTGAAGCGGGAGATGTGCGCAACAACTGCTCTGAGTTGTTGGAGCCTATCGGCTCCTCATCAGTGGGCTGAACACGCAGAGGACCTTCCCGATAGAACATCTCACCACCCCGGGTCAGGTTGCCCCACGGGCTCTCCTCGGAGCTCTCGACAGTGCCGTCATCGGCAGCGACTAACCGGTGAAAAGACTCGTCAGTCCTCGCAGCGCGTCAAGTGGAGGACGAAGGAGCAACTAATCGGCCGCGCCTGAAGAAGAGGGGGACTCCAGCTCCGCTAAACAATCCTGAGCTGCATTAGTCGCCTTGATCATTCCGCCGATCGTTCCGACGACAAGGAACCCGCAGGCTTGCAACGCGGCGACGTGCCCCAGGTATTCGTCATCTCCCAGCAGCTGGATCAGAAGCACTACTGTTGAACCCACGACAGCCAACAGCAGACAAGCACGCAACAAGGGCCAGGAAGCCCGGTGAGCTGCCTCCCAGGTATCATCGTTGGCCGCAATGACGCCGAAGCGATACCCAACGACTCCATTAGGTCCCATCTTCGCGGTGATTGTCGGATGCATCAAGATTCCCACGACAATCGGTATCAAGAACGCACTTATCCAGGCAATCATAATATCTCTCAGGTCAATCTGCTCGTCGGTCCACTTTCAGCATAGCTGCAACAAGACGCTTCTGACAGCAGGCGAACAACATCCCACATGCCACCCTAGAGAGCGCCGGCCCGGGCAGTCGCTCGTAGCGCACACAGTGGATCTGCCCACCCGAACCAACGCCGGACCCGAGGGAACGAAGAACCCCCGTGAGCATTACGCACACGGGGGGGGCTTCCGTGTCAGATGGTTCAGCTGGACGCGCATCAGGCCCCAGCGCCCGTGAAGCCGACCAGAACCGAGGCGCTGCCACACGTCGAGCAGCACAGGAACCTGTGGTCTAACGCCTGAGCATGGACGAGGATCTCGACATCGAGCGCAAACCCACCCCTTCACGCTCGAGGACGCAGAAACGCTCAGCACGACTTGATCCACTTCTGCCCAGCTGAAGCCCTCCCAGCATCAATATCATGTTCAGCCTGGGAGGATTTTCTGGGCGATCGCTAGACACGAACGGCTTGATTCTCCGCACTGTCGGGCCTGCGAATCCGTGACCCGCCGATATTGAGGCGCGTCCTTGACGGGGAACGAGGTCTGCTGAGAGCGTGGGATTGTTGGCCGATCGAACTAGCGAGGGATCGAATTGGAGAATCCAGCAACGACTCGATCGACGACAGCTTTCTAAGCAACGGCCAGACTGACGCTCAATCGCCGCCGCGCAGGTTATGTGAGGGCGCCCCTTCGACGAGTCTCAACTATTCATCGGAGGATTCCAGTGAAATATGCGTCAGCTATATGCGCCGTTCTATGTCTGGGCGCAACGCTTATTGCGCCCCCAGCGCACGCATCCTCTTCAGACGGTGCAGCTCTCGATGAAGCAGGAGAGCAGGAGCTGACTCAGTTCCTCAATGAGCACGACGTTCCCCAAGGGGATCAGGAGCACCTGCTCCAGAAGCTTGAAGAGGGGGAGCCGTGGGATTCACTCTCCGAGGGATCTGATCCTGTAGACGTCGACACGGTCACTATAGGCGAAGTTGAGCAAACGGTAGCGTACTACGAGGACGGATCAGTCTCCTCTACTACGGTCGACCCGCCTGAAGAAGACGCCGGAGAGACAGTGAACCCTCTCCTGGGCGGCTCCGTGAGCAACTGCAGCATCTCTGGAAAAACCGCGACTGGATGCTATGCGAGCCAAGACCACGGAGTCATCCAAAAAGGATCCCACTTCGACTCACATGACGGCCGGATTACTAGAGCTTATGGCACCCAGCACAGATTCATCGGGGGCGCGCTAAGCAACCACCGCCTCGACTGCATGGCCAGCAACCGGGTTCGCTACTCATCGGATGTCTCTGTCGCCTTCCAAGGCTTCCCCATTGGCTGGACAGCATGGATGGAAGTCTCCATCATCAATGGCCAGGCAGTCATAAAACACAACTAGTAAGGATTCGACAAAATGCAAGCAGCAACAGTAGCAAACACTGTAGTGATAATCCTTGTCATTGCACTCCTGTCGTACCTTGTCTATTGGCTATCCAAGCGAAAGCGACGCGGCTGAGGGGACACGCAACGGCCCTTCGTTCGATGTGATAGCAAGCCGTCGGCACAAGTCCCGGAGTCAGCTCGAGGCACCCGTCATCACGACAACCCTGACGCTCAAGTCGGCGCATCCCTGGACCCGGCTGACGTCGCGACGAATCCTGCAGAACGAAGAACCCTCGTGAGCCTCATGCTCACGGGGGTTCTTCTGTGTCTGAGGGCACTGTGTCGACGCGTCTCTGTAGCCTCGACGAACGGGCCTGATCAAGGTGGCTGCAGCTCAAGGAGGACCGTTCGGCACGGCCTCGTGAGGCCTCTCCCGAGAATCCCGGTCCATCGAATCCCCTCCGTCGACGATATCTGCCTCAACCTCCACCGTACCGGCAGACGTTTATCGACGCTCTGTCACAGAAGCCTCAACGAAGCCTCCCACTCCTGGAAGTCAGCCGTCAGAGGGTGATTCAGAAGGACCACCCAGGCTTCTCCTTCAAGCTGTCGAGACGCTGTTCGGCCAGCGCCAGAGCGACGTCGACTTCTGAGAGCTTGTGCTCATCATCGCGGACGCGGGCGAACAGGCGCTGCATCACAGGCCTCTCAGCCTCCCGCTTGCCCAACTCACCGAGCTCCTGGATCTCCAGCTGCGCACCGTGCAGCTTATTCTCGATGTGCGTGGAGCGGAGGCGCAGGTCACGCACCAGCTGTTCTTTCCATACCTAGCGGCACTGCCGATCGAGCGAAGTCTTCCCGGAGGTCGAGTCGTGCAGTTCACAGGTCTCCACATCGCAGGGAAGGCCTGTAGTTCTGGACCCTTCGGAGACCGGCTGGTCGACGGGGATGTGGGTCAGCAGGTCTGCGGGGCTGATCTCGAGTACATAGGCGATGGCGGTGGGGGCATCGACAGTGGCGACCGTCAGCCGGTCCTCGATGCCGCGCAGATCATCGACGTCGAGATCGTAGCCGCTGTGGTGCAGGACGTAGGTGAGCTCGTCACGTGTGAGCCCACGCGGTTCGCGGTAGTGGCGCACTGCGTCGGAGACAGCGTGCGACGTTGCCGGGACATCGGCCTCGGTGTGGTCGAGAGGCAGCGGCTTACCGACGATGGTAGGACATCATGAGCTCTGTGAGACCCCCTGGAGACATGGGGTAATAAGCCGAGGCACTCGGGGTGCGGGAGGGAAGCATCGACATCGACTCTGAGATGAGCAGACCGGGGTTCGGACGTTGTTGGAGAATTCTTGCGGACGAGAAGGAGTGTGTCCGCCCGGCGCGACGGACGACGAGTGGTGACAGTCATCGAGTGAGGATGTGAGGATGCCTCGAGCGTGGGGCAAGGCGAGCTGGACAGCCTCGCTCGACAGGAGGGCAGGACCACATTCTCCTTACCCTCACGGACGGGGGTTGCGGGGCATGTCTCTGGACAGACCTCTGAGATGACTCCGAAGAACAGACGAAACCCCCGGTCAGAGCGATTCTGACCGGGGGTTTCGTCGTATGAGGAGACTGCCGCAGTGACCTGGCACCGCGCGAGTCACCCGACACTCAGCGCCTCAGGCGCGCACCTTCGCCCGGCGCCGCCGCGCCGGGGCGATCAGCCGATCCAGGCTGAAACGGCCCGCCCCGGTGGCCGCCAGGATGATCAGCCCGGCGAAGAGCGCCAAGACGAGCTCATAGCCGCCCTCGCTGACGAAGAGTCCCGCCGGCGCGTGCACCAGGAACAGGGCCACGAGCATGGACACGGCGTTGATGAGGGCCACGATCGGAGTGAGCAGCCCGAGGATCAGCAGCACCCCGCCGACCAGCTCGGCACCGGTGACGATCACCGCGCTCGCCGAGGGCACCGGGACGCCCATGCCTTCGAAGGAGGCCGCCGTCCCGGCGACGGTCCATTCGTCGAACTTCTGCCAGCCGTGAGCGACGAGGATGACTCCCAGCGCCACCCGGGCGATCAGCAGTGCCAGGTCGGTCAGCGCCGGAGCAGCGGCGGCAGGGTTGAGCAGAGTACGCATGGAGAGGGAGACCTTTCGACGAGAGGGGCGGCCTGTGTGAGGCTGAGGGCTGCGACCCGGGGTCCGAGCACAGCATTTTTATTGTCGCTACAACCACCATAAGGCAGGACAGTTGTCCCTTCAACTCTTCCGGGAGAGAATCAACCTGTGGACGCACAGTGGTTGGACAAGAGACAGCTGGCCGCTTGGGTGCGGCTGACCGCCGTGCTTGAGCTGCTCCCCGGTGTGCTGGACTCCCAGCTGCGCCGCGAGGCCGGCCTGACCCATTTCGAGTACTACGTACTGGCCGTGCTCTCCGAGACGGAGGAGCAGTCCCTGCAGATGACCACCCTGGCGGCACGGACCAATGCCACCCTCCCCCGACTCTCCCACGTGATCCGCCGGCTCGAGGACCGCGGCCTGGTGGAACGCCGACGGAGTCCAGACGACGCACGCGCCACCTGCGCCCGGCTCACCGAGCTCGGCTGGGCGAAGGTCCAGGACTCCGCGCCCGGACACGTCGCCACTGTGCGGCACCATGTGATCGACGCGCTGACCGACGAGCAGATCGACCAGCTGGGCGAGATCACCGAGGCCATGCTCGAGCGCCTCGACCCGGAAGGCCGGCTCATCCCGGTCTACCGCCGTCACGACTCCTGAACCGACTCCAGACCTACTATGGGCTCATGACCCACAGCCCTACCTCCCTGTCCCGTGATCCGATGCCGCTGCGCGGACGAAAGATGCTGGTCACCGGGGTGAGCCGCCGTGACGGCATCGGGCACGCGATCGCCTGCCGGCTGGCCGCCTATGGCGCTGATGTCTTCTGCCACCACCATCGCGCCCATGACGCCGCCCAGCCCTATGGCGCCGACGACCTCGACGCCGTCATGGCCAGCATCGCTGCGCATCTGACACCCGGTGCACGTCTCGAGGAGCTGGGTGCCGATCTCACCGAGACCGGCGCGCCGGAGCGGGTGATCGACGCCGCCGTCGAGACCTTCGGTGGTCTAGACGGACTGGTGTGCAACCAGGCGCTCAGCGGCGGCGACGGCGCGCTCGGCGAGCTGACGGAACAGATGCTGGACCGGCATTGGGCCGTGGACGCGCGTGCCTCGATCCTCCTCGCCCAGCGATTCTTGCACCATCACACACCGGGCGACGACGCCTCGATCGTCTTCATGACCTCCGGCCAGGGCGAGGGGCCGATGCCCGGCGAGATCGCCTATGCGGCGGCGAAGGCCGCCCTGGCGGGGATCACCGCCACGATCGCGGACGAGGTCGCCGAGACCGGAATCCGGGTGAACACGGTGAACCCCGGCCCGGTGGACACCGGCTACATGACCCCGGAGACGTGGGAGCGGGTGGCCTCGATGTTCCCTCGTGGGCGGTTCGGGCGTCCGGATGACCCGGCGCGGCTCATCGCCTGGCTGATGACCCCGGAGGCGGAATGGATCACCGGTCAGATCCTCAGCTCCGAGGGCGGGTTCGCCCGTGGGAGGCCACGCGAGGGCTGAGCCCCGGCGCCCCTGCCTGTCCGTCGGTCCTGCACGTCAGTCCTGCACGTCCAGACCCAGGTGCTCCGCGAACGCGGGGGCAAGGTCCATGAGCTGCTCAGGGCTGATCGTCGTGCCGCGAAGTCCGGCGAGACCGACGATCCGGGACACCCTTGCCCCGCGCAGATCCACGTGCTGCAGATCCGCACCGGTGAGGTCCAGGGTGCCGATGCCGCAGTCCCGCACCTGCATCCGGCGCACCTTCGCCGCGCCGAGATCCAGCTCGGTGAGCGTGCAGCCATCCAGGACGACGTCGGTCAGCGAGGCGCTGCGCAGGTTCACCAGGTCCAGCTTGGAATCGGCGATCCGCAGCTCGGAGATCCCGGCGTCGTGGAGCTCGGCCACCCCGACCCGGCTGCCGAGGATCTCCACCGCACGCCAGGTGGACCGGGCCGCCGCCAGGTGCGGGCTGGTGAGCCGGACCAGCCGCGACTCCGCCACAGTGGCGCCGGTCAGCGCCACGTCCTGCAGCTCGACGTCCAGGAGCTCGCACTCCACGAGGCGTGCCCCGGTGAGGTCCTCCCCGGTGAGCGTCTGCTCTGTGAACCGCAGCCCTTCGGCATGCTGGCTGACCACCAGCTCGCGAAGCTCGCCGGGGAGCAGATCCGCCGGGGCACGGAGATCGAGCCGGGGCGGGTGCGGCACCGGGACTGTTCTAGGCGAGGCGCGTCGAGGAGTGCGGCGGGAGGTCGGCATGAGCCGAGGCTATCGGTCTGCCCTGACAGGCCCAGGAAGACCAGCCCAGAAGCACCGGGCCGGGAGCACCCGGCTCGCCGTCCGCGCATATCCCCCGCGCCTGACCACCTGTGCCGCCCCGGTGGTAGAGTCCGGGACCGTGGACCTGAGAGTGGGCGTGTACGCCGTGATCACCGACGACGAGGGCCGCATGCTGCTGCCGCACTGGCGCGACGAGGGCATCGGCACCGGCTGGACGCTGCCCGGCGGCGGCATGGAGCCCGGAGAGCATCCGGCCGACACCGCGGTGCGCGAGGTGCTCGAGGAGACCGGATACGACGTCGAACTGGACGATCTGCTCGGTGTGGACAGCGTCGTCATTCCCGGGAACAGGCGGAAGGCCGAGCATCACGGCACGCCCCTGCAGGCGCTGCGGATCATCTACCGGGCGCGCATCACCGGAGGCTCCCTGCGGGTGGAGCAGGGCGGCTCCACCGACGACGTCGCGTGGTTCCGCCCCGAGGAGATCGACCGGCTCGACCGGGTCTCCCTGGTCGACGTCGCCCGCCGCCAGGCCGGGCTGCTCGCCTCCGTCTGAGCGGTGACGCCCAGCTCGCCGCCCGCGGCTGCACTGCCGCGGCGGGGCTGCCACCACTGGGTGCTACGCTCGCGCCTGTGCGCCCTTCACACTTCTACGAGCCGACCACCGGCCACGGCCTGCCCCATGACCCCTTCAATGCGATCGTGGGGCCGCGACCCATCGGCTGGGTGTCCACCCAGTCGCCGGATGGGCGGCTCAATCTGGCCCCGTACAGCTTCTTCAACGCGTTCAACTACACTCCGCCGCTGATCGGGTTCTCCAGCATCGGGCACAAGGACAGCGTCGCCAACATCGAGGCCACCGGTGAGTTCTGCTGGAACCTCGTCACCGCGGAGCTGGGCGAGCAGATGAACCAGACCTCCGCCGCCGTCAGCGCCGAGATCGATGAGTTCGAGCTCGCCGGCCTCACTCCGGAGGACTCGCGCGTGGTCGGGGTCCCGCACGTGGGCCAGGCTCAGGTGGTCTTCGAATGCCGCCGCACCCAGACCCTGCGCCTGACCGACGCCGACGGGCAACCCACTCCGGCGCGGATGGTCTTCGGCGAGGTCGTCGGGATCCACATCGAAGAGCGCCTGCTCGAGGACGGCGTCTACCAGACGGCGGCCGCTGACCCGCTGCTGCGCGGCGGCGGCCCGGCGGACTACTTCAGGATCCGCCAGGAGGACCGGCTGCGGATGCGCCGGCCTCAGGTGTGAACGTCCTCGGACCGCTCTCCCGGGTGCTCCTGCGCTGCGCCGTCGGGGTCCTCCTTCTCTCCGGTGATGACGGTCATCACCAGCTCACCGGGCTCGACCTCGGTCACCTCGGCCGGCGTCACCGAGGCGAACTCCTCGGCGTTGGTCACCACGACGGCCGTGACGGCGTCGAATCCGACCCCGTGCACCAGCTCCAGGTCCACATCCACCAGCGGCTGGCTGACCTCCACCCGGTCCCCGCGACGTACCGCGGGGGTGAACCCCTCGCCCTTCAGGGACGGGGTGTGGCTGCCGCAGTGGACCAGCACGTCGATGCCGTCGTCGGTGCGGATGCCGTAGGCGTAGCCTCCTGCGGGGGCGGCGATGACCATACCCGAGACCGGCGCCACGACATGGCCGTTGACCGGCCTGATCGCCACTCCTGCGCCCATCGTGCCCGAGGCGAAGAGTTCGTCCTCCATGGCGTCCAGCGGCAGCAGACGTCCTGGCATGGGAGCCAGGATCTCCACGGCCGAGGGCGGGGCGGCGCGCGAGCTCCGGTCCGCTGACGACGGGGCCGAGGGTGCCACCGACATCATCGTCGAGGTGGTCGTCGGCTCCGGGTCCGGCTCGGCGTCGGGGTCCTCGTCCGGATCCTCCCGGTCCACCAGCAGCACGGTGGGGAGGAAGCCGATGAGCAGCGCCACGCCCAGCCCGATCACCAGCAGCACCACCGAGCCGTGGGCCGCCATCGCCGGCACCCCGGCCAGCGCCGGCGGCACGGCCTGGTCAGCGGCGGCACCTGAGGAAGCGGTCAGCGCGCCGCCCACCGCTCCTCCGAGCATCCCGGACAGGAAGGGCTTCTTCAGCGGCAGGGTGACCCCGTAGATCATGGGCTCGGAGATCCCACCCACCAGCCCGGCCACGGATGACGCGCCGGCGATCTTCCGACGGGCCGCCGAACGGGTGCGCAGCAGCACCGCGATCGCGGCCCCGGCCTGGGCCACCACTGCGGCGGCGATGACCGCCGGCAGCGTCGCCGTCGTCGGAACCCCGGAGGTCCCCTCGCCGACGGACTCTGCGATGGCGCCCACCATGCCCCACTGCAGCCCGAGGATGGTCAACACATGCCACAGTCCCCCCAGCACCGCACCCGCCAGCCAGGGCGCGGAGCCCAGGGCGCCTTCGACGGCGGCCACCAGGCCTTCCCCGGCGATGACGACGGTGGGCCCCAGCAGCACCAGCGCGGCGAAGACCACCACCAGCAGCGTGACGAGCGGGGTGCCGACGCTGCGCAGCGAGGCCGGCAGCATCCGGTCCAGGGTTCGCTCCACCCACCCCTGGGCCAGCACGATCAGCAGAATCGGGATCACCGAGGCCGCGAAGACCATGATCGGGAACGGCACCCCCAGCAGGGAGCCCGTGGGTCCCGTCGTCGTCGACTGGGTCTCACCGAGGTCCAGGAGCGAGGGGTAGACCAGTGCCGCGGCCACTGCCATGGCGGTGAAGGGCTGAGCGCCGAACCGCCGGGCGGCGGTGACGGCCAGGAAGAGCGGCAGAAAGAGGAAGATCCCCTCCGAGACCGCGTGCAGCACGGTGAAGGTGCCGGCGTCGGGGTCCAGCCAGCCGAGCTGGCCGAGCACCACCACTGCGGTCTTGAGCAGACCGGCGGCGGCCAGCGGCCAGATCACCGGAGCGAAGACGGCGGACAGCATGGCGATGGTGCGGCCGCCCAGTCCGCGCACGGAGAACACCGCAGTGGAGAACTCCAGTTCCGGGGCCGAGCCGACCGAACGGCGGGTCAGCAGCTCCAGCTCCTGGTGGACGAGGTCGGTCCCCTCTCCGGTGACCACGTGCAGCTCACCGTGGGCCTTGACGACGGTGACCACCCCGGGCAGCGCCTTGAGCGTCTCGGTGCGGACAGCGGCTGGGTCGCGCAGCACCAGCCGCAGCCGGGCGGCGCAGTGCGCGGTAGAGGTGACATTGTCGGCGCCACCGACACCATTGAGGATGTCCTCGGCGAGAGCTCGGTGGTCGGTGGTGCTCATCCGGTCAAGCTCCTTGGCGTCCTGTGCAGCATGCCCGCCGGAAGGGCGTTCTGTCTCCGGCTCGGTGAGTATAGGTCAGCGCCGAGACGATCACCAGACACAGATCATCCCGTCCGGACCACCTCAGCGGATGCGTTCCAACGCGGCTTCGGCGTCCTGCAGGCTGGACAGCACCCTGTCGGCGCGACGCCGCACGGCGACGACCTCCGCACTGCCCAGCCGCACCATGGCAGCAGCCTCGGCAGTGGTGGCCATATGGTTGGCGGCCTTGGAGAGCTGGGAATGCAGCTCGGAAGCGCGTCCGGGGATGTCCATCCCCTCCCCGGGGAAGAGCCGGTGAGCATGGGTGCAGAGATCCTGGACGCTGGGGAGCTGTTCGGCGAGCTCGTCGCCGATGGCGACCAGGTGGTTGTGCACGGCGTCGTCCTCGACGCCTTCGATCACCTGGTGGTAGCGGTCCAGGCCGCGGGCGAACCGGTCCCGGGCCTGTCGCCAGAGACCGCGCCCCAGGTCCTTGTCCAGGCGGCGGTCACGGCGATGACGCGCAAAGAGCTTCATGCATCCCTCCACCTGTGTGCTGGGCCGGCTGCGCACCGGTGACCCTGTTCGGCTGACTCTGCTCGACGAGAAGCAAGTCTACCCACGTCAGTCGACCAGGACGTCGGCGGCGGTGCGGCTTATGGGCGCAGCAGCACCTTGCCGGTGTGGGCCCCGCTGTCGAAGTACTCGTGGGCGGCGGTGGCATCCTCCAGGGCGAAGACCCGGTCCGTCTGCACGGTGATCCCACCGTCCTCGATCACCGGCCAGACCTCCTCCCCCACCCCGGCGATGATCCGAGCCTTGGTCTCGGCGTCACGCGAGCGCAGCGTGGTCGCGATGATCCGCAGACGGCGAGCCAGCATGAGCCCCAGGTCGATCTCGGCCCTCCTGCCGCCCTGCAGCCCGATCACCACCAGCCGACCCCCGGAGGCCAGACTCTTCAGGTTCGCCTCCAGATATTTGGCCCCGACGACGTCGAGGATCGCCTCCACCCCGCGGCCCCCGGTGATCTCCTCCACCCGGGCGCGGACGTCCTCCTGCCGGTAGTCGATCACGTGGTCCGCCCCGAGGCTGCGCGCCACCTCGGCCTTCTCCGGGCTGCCCACCGTGGTGAGCGTGGTGGCGCCGAGAGCGCGCAGGAACTGCAGCGCGAAGGTGCCGATCCCGCCGGTGCCCCCGTGGACGAGCACCGTGTCCCCGGGACCTGCCGCCGCCTCGCCGCGCAGGTTGGAGTGCACGGTGGCGGCGACCTCGATCAGCCCGGCCGCGTCGACGACGTCGACCCCCTTCGGCACCGGCAGCACATGCCGAGCGTCGACGACGACCCGCTCCGCGTACCCTCCGCCGGCCAGCAGCGCGACGACTTCTACGCCCACCAGCTCCTGCACGGCCGCAGGGCTGCCCAGCCCTGCGGCGACCACGCGCCCCGAGACCTCCAGACCAGGGATGGGCGAGGCTCCGGCCGGCGGCGGGTAGACGCCATTGCGCTGCATGACATCCGCCCGGTTGAGCCCGGAGGCGGCCACTTCGATGAGCACCTCCCCAGCGGAGGGGACGGGATCCGCCGCCTCGGTGATGCGGATGACTTCCGGGCCGCCTGCTGCGGTGAACTCGACTGCTCGCATGCTGCTCCTCCTGCTCTGGGACGTCTCATCGTGGTCCGCTGGCCACATCTGACGGGATCTGGGCGGGGACACGCCGGCGCGGACCCCGAGATACCGTCATTCGTGGCCAGCCGATGCGTGGGGGTCTAGCTGCTGGGAGTCGGCTGCTGGAATGCGGGCCGCCCAGAGGGTCCACCGGTCCGCCTCGATGACCGGGCCTGCGGGCAGGTTGTCCCGCACCACAGACACCAGGCGGGCGAGCTCGGCGTCGTCGAGCTCATGCAGGATGCTGCGCCCGGTGCGGGCGGCCAGGTCAGCGATCAGCGCCTCCCGGTCCGCATGCTCAGCACGGACCTCCCAGACCGTGCTGGTCTCGACCTGCGCGCCGGAGTTCTGCAGCGCCTGGCGCAGTGCGACGGCCTCGGGCCGCCGAGCCGCCTCCACCTCGAGCAGGCGCGGAAACTCCTGGAAGAACCAGCCGCGCAGGTGGCGCGCCCCACCGGGGAGGTCGACGTCGGGAGGCTGGGACACGTCGTCGAGGGTGCGGTCCTGGATGATGAGCCTGCCGCCAGAGCGCAGCAGCCGCCGCGCCTCCCGGGTGAAGGCCTGCAGGTCCTGCAGGTGGTGGACCAGGGCGCGGGCGAAGACGACGTCGGCGCTGGCGTCCGGCAGCCCCGTCGCCAGCGCGTCGCCCTGCTGGAAACGGATCCGCGGGTCGTCACCGTGGTCCTCGCCCGCACTGGTCAGGATAGGAGCACTGGCATCGACCCCGATCACGCTGTCCGCCCCGAGGTCCCGCCAAGCTCGGCTGTAGATCCCTCCGCCGCAGCCGATGTCCACGACGTCGGCACCGCGGGGATCCACCAACCCACGCACGTGCTCCGCCCAGCTGGGATGTGCTCGGCGGCCGGAATAGGTGCGGGCGTTCTGCTCTGCGGTGAAGTCGATCATGGGCGATCCTCTCTCCGCGGCTCCGATCCCTCGGTGCCTGCTCAGGGTGCCCGACTCGATGGCGGCGCACCGTCTCCCGTATAGTCTGAGCCTAGGTTTTCACATCGGTGGGCGGCCACCGGCGACGCCCGCCCGGCTGGGTGGTCCACCGATGTGTCATCGACCTGGAGCGCTGTCCGAGCGGCCGAAGGAGCCGGTCTTGAAAACCGGTGTGCGGCAACCCCGCACCGTGGGTTCGAATCCCACGCGCTCCGCCGATGGACCCCCGGAATCAAGCCGATCCGGGGGTCGCTGTTTTCACATCGCAACTGAACGGCTGAGAATCGCACCTGGCGACGCCTACAGTCGTGCCGTAGCGCGCATCCAGGAGCGGAAGAATAAGGTGGGATCGAGCTGGCGCGTCGTTTGGTATGACCGCGCCAAACGCCAGCCACCCGTGACGATGCGAAGAAAGTCCTCGCCCATCAGTGAAGGGGTGCGGGCCAGGTCCCCTATGGCACAGTTTCACCAGGCCATGACAGTCACGGTCGGGATCAGTATTTTCGCTCCCGGCCGGGCTCGGCGGCGGGCAGCCGGCGCCGAATCATCTAGCCTCGCGCGAACTGCTCTACCACTCGTTCGGCAAAAGTGAACACGTAGTCCAGCTCCCTCAGCTCCTCGCTTGTCGTACGGAGCCCTGCATCTCGTGCAAACAACGCGAGCTCCTCCCAGTCGTGCTCCTCGTCCAGGACCGTACCGTCCGGGAGGGCATCTGGGGCAGTAGTAGTTCTAACCTCCTGCGCGATGACGTCGAGAGTTAGCCCCGAGGTAGGATTCGCCTCGCGTCCGCCACCTGGGGCATACCGAGTCGCTGACAGGGTGAAGCCGAGGTCACGGAGCTTCACCGCCCGTCCGTCATCCAATGTGCAGTACTCCGTAACCGCGAAGTGCCCTGACGGATCTCCAACTGCAGGGAGATGGAAGAAGTCGCAGTGCGCCCCTAGCTCAACGATTCGCGCGCTGCCGTCGAGGACCGGATCGTCGGGCTCCACGTTCTCAGCAACGCGGAGCGATTCAGGCAACGGCGAGAACTCGGGCCTGTCAGAGCCTTCTTGCTGACGTGTCACGACCTGCCTCCTCAACTACCTTAGACAGCGCGATAACACTGCCGATCTACATTCACGCTTTCAGTCTGCCCGGCCGGGTCAATAATCCAGGTCAGGTCGACATCCGTGAGGGCACGGTGCCCGACAGTCCTTCCATGGGCGCAGTCCACCCGGGCGTTGACGTGATTGCCACGACCAGTTCCGGGCGTCGTCCGGTCAGCATTGGACGCAACAGTCTGCCACGCACATCCTGCGCTTCCGCAGACCACCGCTGGAAGGTAGATAATGACGTCCGCCTGGTCAGGTCATGTGCCGCCCACATCTCGCCAATAACCATGGACGGAAACGTTCTTCACCCCAGTGAAGTAGGAGTGGTGTGGATGATCGTTCCCTTGCTTGTAGCCGCAACCGCCCGCCCAGATGGTTGAGGGCTCGGTCATAGGCTATGTAGCCGCGTCATCTGGGACGTCGTCGACAGTTCCAAAGTGTGGGTCCTCGCCAACGACGTCCGTTGCGGCGTCGAAGGTCTCGTCCTCCGTCCTGACCTGAGGACCATAGGACTTTTCCTCGAAGCCATCGTCGTTCCGATCC
Organism: Nesterenkonia xinjiangensis; assembly: GCF_013410745.1. NCBI lineage: Bacteria > Bacillati > Actinomycetota > Actinomycetes > Micrococcales > Micrococcaceae > Nesterenkonia > Nesterenkonia xinjiangensis. The sequence continues at coordinate 674,961 of NZ_JACCFY010000001.1, forward strand.
CCCCCCCCTGACACCAGCTCTTCCTCAGTGAGCTGCGAAGAATCGTCCTCTGCGGCTGCCACGGCAGGCGACGCCCCTGACGCGAGTATCACCAGTACGGCCAAGCCGGCGGGCAGGCTGCGCCCGAGAGCGCGAGCTCGAGGCTGAACGTGCCGCAGCCCCAAAATCAGCCCTCGACAGCGGCATCCCGGCGACCCGGCTCGCCAAGGAGATTGGCATCGACTGGGTCACCCTGTACCTCGGACTCCATATTGCCTTAGCAAAACCACAATGAAGGCTGAGAGTACCCTGAAAGTGTGACAACGCGGACATTCCGCAAGAACGCCCACACCGATGAGATGAGGGGCCATGCATAAGAAGCTCTCCGCCATTTCCATTGCCGCACTACTCGGACTATCACTGTCCGCTTGCGTCGATGGTATTGAGGCCGATGACGCGGATATCAGCGCAGAGGAGGTGGGAGAGGAGCCCGAAGCGTCAACCGCGGACGACGCGGACAACGCTCCCGATGCCCAAGAAGCCGAGGCGGAAGAAGCTGAGCAGGAACGCGAGCGGGAAGCCGAGGAGGCAGAGGCGGATGAAGCTGAGCGCGAGGCTGAGGAAGAGGCTGCAGTCGAAGACGAGCCCGCGAATGAAGAAACCCCTGGCCAGCGCAACGCGAGGCAGTCGGCGGAATCGTACCTGAACTACACGGCATTCTCCCGCCAGGGACTCATCGAGCAGTTGGAGTTCGAGGAATTCAGTACGGAAGATGCCGAGTATGCAGTCGACCATGTCGAGGTTGACTGGAATGAGCAGGCTGTGAAGTCAGCGGAGTCCTACCTCGAGTACACCTCGTTCTCGCTTCAGGGCCTCATCGACCAGCTGGAGTTCGAGGGCTTCACACCCGAACAGGCCCAACACGGAGCAAACGAAGCCTACTGAGCGGCATCGTGAAGCGACAGTGACGACCTGTAGAGAATCGCACCTCAGGTGCGTTCAGGGGGCGACACTGAAGAATCGACGCGTTTGCAACGGGACACGCCGGAATTGTTCGAAGCCACCTCACTGGGATGAGACGGATTGCGAAAAGGCAGCCTTCGGGCGTATCCACAGGTTCGAATCCCACGCGCTCCGTCCTTCTGCAGGCCCTTGACCAGGAGTTTCTGGTCGAGGGCCTGCACTGTGTCAGCGGGGAGCGCCGATTCGGCGACGCGAGACCAGCGAGACAGAGGTCCTCACTGTGTCTCCCGTGTCTCACTGTGTCTCCCGTGTCGCGGCGCGCAGTCGCGCGAGGCTCCCCTCGACATCGCCGGGGACGCACCGCACGCAGATCGTCTGGGGCCGCCGCGACACCATGTCGCACATCGCCTCGTGGAGGCCTCCCACTGCCGTCGCTCCAGGACCCGACTGCAGCATCTGTGCGGCCTGGTGGTTCGGGTCCCGAGACTGAGAACGGGCTGCAAACTGCGCGGCCGCCTGCTCTGCGGAGCTCATCAGGCAGACCTCCTGGAAGCGAGCGCCTCCACGGCGCGCGACGGCGCCCAGCTCATCGATGAACGGCGCGCGCTGGAGGAACTGCGGAACGATGACGTCGTGTCCCGCTGACACGTGGATCTCGCACATAGCCAGGGCGAGCTGCCGAGCTGCCAGCCCGGCCGCCGTCGGAGCTTCCTGCCAGTCCGTCAGGAAGCCACGGATGGTGTCGACATCCAGCACCAGGGTCATCGCCCGGTCCTGAGCCAGAAGTCGGGCCAGAGTCGATTTTCCGCTGGCCGGGGCTCCGTTGATCAGCATCACCGTGGGCATAGGGCCATTGAACCCCGGGGCGCGGGACACGGCAATCCTGCAGATCATCGGCAGAGCGGCGGACGCATGCGCTTGGCTCAGGTGCACCACTGTCTCCCGGGAGGAAGCCGACCATCCCGAGCGCCTCAAACTGACAGACTGGTGTCCCAGCAGCCGGACGAGCCGGCCCGGACCCAGGAGGAGACGATGTCAGACGCACCGCATGATCCGCGCCGATCCGGCGAACCCGAGGAGTTCGGCTCAGGCCCGCATCACCCGAGCCCGCAGGAGCCCGCGCCGCGCGGGCCCTCCCCCTACGAGGCTGGTCCGCCCAGCTCCTCCGCCCATGACCGCCATGCCGGCCACGGCGAGCAGCCCCACTACCCTGCCCCGCATGATCCGCATGCGGGCTGGGGTCAGCAGGCCGCACCCAACGGACCTGGATACGGAGCCCAGCCCGGATACGGAGCTCAGCCCGGCTACGGAGCACAGCCCGGAGGAGCACAGCCCGGAGGAGCACCGAACCAGCCCAACTGGGGCGGCGCCTACGGCCCGCCGCCGCCTCAACCCACCGGGATGGGCATCACGGCACTGGTCGTCGGCATCATCGCGCTGCTGCTGAGCTTCATCCCCCTGGTCGGTCTGGTCAGCCTCCTGCTCGGCCCCGTGGCGGTCATCCTCGGCATCATCGCAGTCGTCCGGCGCCACGGACGCGGAGCAGGCATCGCCGGGATCATCACCGGTGGGCTGGGCACAGTCGTCGCGATCGCCGCACTGGCGCTCGCCGGGCTGGCCTTCAACAGCTTCATGGACGAGGTGGACCGCACGCAGGAGGAGATCGAGCAGCCAGCGGAGGAAGACGCCCTCGACCCAGCGGAGGCTCCGACCGACGACGACGCGGAGGACACGGAGGACGGCCCCGAGGGCGGCGCGGACGGCGACGCCGACGAGACCTCACAGGAGGACCTCGACGACGCCGTCCAGGAGTGGGAGGAGCGGATTGAGGACGGTGACTTCAGCGAAGTCTCAGAGGAAGACGTCAACGACGCCATCCAGGAGTGGGAACAGAGGATGCAGGACGGCGACGCCGACGATTGGCAGGAGCTCGCCGAACAGTGGGAGGGCGAGCTCGACGAAGAGGAGCTGCAGCGGATCCAGGAGGAGCTCGGGCACCAGTTCGAGGACCTCCCCGAGCAGCTGCCCGGCGGCTGAGGGCAGGCGCCCTCACGCAGGACCCTCAGGGCCGACGGATCAGGCCTGGTCCTTGAACACCACCAGGAACTTGTGGGCCTCGTCCTCCGTGAGCGGAGAGTGGTCGGCCAGCAGGGTGGCGGCCTCGTCCACATGGTCGTCGCGCAGCAGCGCGTAGAGCTGATCGTGGACCCAGGGCTCGAGGTCCTCATGGGAGAGAGTGATCTTCTCCTCCCCCCGCTGGACCTCCAGGTGGAAGCCGGCGAGCTCCTGATCCTGCTCCGCCCAGTCCTCGGGGATGGTCAGCTCGTCCTCCAGGGAGAACCCAGACTCCGCGAGGAGCCGGCGGGCCTTCTCATCGACCTCATCGTGACCGGAGGAGCCCGCCGTCGAATCCGGCCCGCCCTCGCCGGCCGCGTCGGCGGAGCCGGCAGACCCGGCTGTGCGGGATCGGCCACCAGGGATGTCCGGCACGTCCTCTCGGTTCTCGCCGATGATCTCTCCGGTCTCCGGGTCGGCCTCGGCGATCGGGCGCCCTTCCCGGTCAGAGTCGGCATCCGCCCGCACGCCGTCGATGACGTCCTCGACGTACTCGCCCTCGTCAGCGCTGGGCGCCGAGGCGGCCGGCGCCGTCCCGGCCTCCGGCCCGGCCCCTGCCGGGTCACCGCCGAGCTCATCCTCGAGCTGCAGCTCCGAGGGAGGCTTCTGCGGAAAACGGTGCAGGGCCTGGACAGCGATGAGGCAGTCCTTCACCGGAGCCCCGGTGGCATGCTTGAACAGCGCCAGGGCCCGCTGTCCATCGTCTGCGGCGATGGCCCGATACACTTCTCGGTGCTGATCATCGGTCAGCAGTTTCGCCGCCATCCGGGCGTTCTCCGGTGTGACGGCTTCCTCGATCCGCTTGTTCAGGCGCTGCCCCTGGCGCTGAAGGAGCAGCCGGACCCCGAAGAACAGCAGGACGGCCAATGCGATAGCTGCGAGAAACTCCACACCGCCAGTCTAGGTCAGTCAGCTGGGCGGTGTCTGCGAGGTCACGTCAGCGGAGATCAACGCCTCGGGGAGCCACCCCGGCGCGGTCTCAGTTCCGCGGCAGCACCAGCGCCGCCGCCGTCGTCGCCGCGGCCACCAGCACCAGCACCATCCCGACCGTGCCTGGCCAGCCGAACAGGTGCAGGAACGTGCCTCCGAGGAACCCGAACACCGAGGAGCCGGCGTAGTAGCCCAGGTTGTACAACGACGCCGACTGCGCGCGTCCCGCCACCGCGGAGGACCCTGCCCAGCCCGCCGCCACCGCATGGGCGGCGAAGAACCCTGCGGTGAGCACCACCATCCCGAGGATCACCACCGGCAGACTGGGCACCAGGGTCAGCAGCACCCCGGCGGCCATCACCAGGTTCCCGCCCAGCAGCACCGGCCGCCGGGAGAACCTTGCGGCCAGGCGCCCGGCCCGCGGTGAGGACCACGTGCCGGCCAGGTAGGCCAGGAACACGAAGGCTGCCAGCCAGATCGGCAGCTGGAACGGCGGCCCGGCCAGCTGGAAGCCCAGATAGTTGTACATCGCCACGAAGCCGCCCATGGTGAGGAAGCCCTGCAGATAGACCACCCACAGCGCCGGCGAGCGCAGATTGCCGGTCAACGCGGCCACCGCCTCGAGGACCCGGGTGCGCCGGGGTGTGAAGCGCACCGCCGAGGGTGCAAGCCGCAGGAACAGCAGCACACACGCCACGGCGAGGATCGTGACGCTGAGCATGCCGACCCGCCACCCCAGCTGCTCGCCGATCGGGGCGGCCACCAGCCGGCCGCTCAGCCCACCCACCGTGGTGCCGGAGATGTAGGTGCCCGCAGCCACGGCGGCCGCCCGCGGATGGACCTCCTCGCTGAGGTAGGCCACGGCGAGCGCCGGGACCCCACCCAGCATGACCCCTTCGACGAAGCGCACCACCAACGTCCAGGAGAAGTCCGGCACGACGACGGCGACCAGCGCACACAGGCAGGCCAGGCTGATGGCCCACAGCATGGCCGGCCTCCGCCCGTGGGCGTCGCCGATGTAGGACCAGGGGATCACGCCCAGAGCGAGCCCGAAGGTGGCCGCGGAGATCATCAGTGCCGCCTGATCGGCGGTGACGTGCTGATCAGCGGAGATCACCGGCAGCAGCCCCTGCGGGGAGTAGAGCTGGGCGAAGGTGGCCACTCCGAGGAAGAACAGGGCGGCCAGCAGCCGGCGGTACGCCGCGGTGCCCGGCTCATGCCCGCCGTGGCCGGATCCCGGTGAGCGGGCGTCGTCGTCGGCTCTCACTCAGCTCACCCTACGCCCGGACTCCTGACCAGTGCCGCCGGTGCCACGTGTGTGAAGATGCTGGCTTACCATGAACCGGTGAGCATCGATCTTTCCGCCTCCTTCAAGGCTTATGACGTCCGCGGTCTCGTCGGCGAGACCATCACCGAAGACTCCGTGCGGGCGGTGGGCGCCGCCTTCGTGGACGTGCTGAACCTGGCGGGCCGCCGGGTTCTGGTGGGTGGGGACATGCGCCCCTCCTCCGAGGACTTTTCCGCGGCCTTCAGCGAGGGAGCGCGCGCCCGGGGAGCCGACGTCGTCCAGCTGGGGCTGATCTCCACCGACATGCTCTACTTCGCCTCCGGGACCCTGCAGGCCCCCGGCGTGGTCTTCACCGCCTCGCACAACCCGGCCGGCTACAACGGGATGAAGATGTCGCGGGCCGGGGCGGTGCCGCTCTCGGCGGACACCGGCCTCACCGAGATCCGCGACGCCGCCCAGGCCCTGCTCGACGCCGCCGGTGAAGACGGCGTCGTCATCCCCGCCGCCGAGCACACCGGAACGGTGGAGCAGGCCGACCAGCTGCACGCCTATGCGGCGTACCTGCGCTCGCTGGTGGACCTCTCCAGCATCCGGCCGCTGAAGGTCGTGGTCGACGCCGCCAACGGGATGGCCGGACTCACCACCCCGGCGGTGTTGGGCGACTCGTTCCTGGATGCCCTTCCGCTTGAGATCGTGCCGCTGTACTTCGAGCTGGACGGCACCTTCCCCAACCACCCGGCGAACCCGCTGGAGTCGGAGAACCTGCGTGACCTGCAGGCCGCGGTGGTGGAGCACGGCGCGGACATCGGGCTGGCCTTCGACGGCGACGCCGACCGGTGCTTCGTGATCGACGAGAGCGGCGAGCCGGTCTCCCCGTCAGCGGTGACCGCCTTGGTGGCCCGCCGGGAAATCGCCCGCGCCCGGGCCGAGGGTGAACAGACCCCTGTCATCATCCACAACCTCATCACCTCCCGGGCGGTGCCCGAGCTGGTGGAGGCCGAGGCCGGCCGAGCGGTGGAGACCCGTGTGGGGCACTCCTTCATCAAGGCCGTGATGGCCCAGGAGCAGGCCGTCTTCGGCGGAGAGCACTCCGCCCACTACTACTTCCGAGACTTCTTCAACGCCGACACCGGAATGCTCGCTGCCATGCATGTGCTCGCCGCCCTGGGGCGCCAGGAGCTGCCGCTCTCCGAGCTGGCCGCCGAGTACAGTCCCTACTACGCCTCCGGGGAGATCAACTCCGAGGTGGAGGACAAGCGGGCCGCCGCCGAACGGGTGCAGCACGCCTTCGCCGAGCGGGACACCGTCGTCTCCCACGTGGACGGCCTGACGGTCCGCGCCGGGGACGGCACCTGGTGGTTCAATCTGCGTCCCTCCAACACGGAGCCGTTCCTGCGGTTCAACGGCGAGGCGCACAGCGCAGCCAGGATGGAGTCCGTCCGCGACGAGGTGTTGGAGATCGTGCGCGGCTGAGCGTTCCGCCGCGGAGAAGTGTCAGGTCTCACCATGCGAATCACCTCTTGACAGGCCTGAGAGCACCCGGCCTACTATCACCCCGGTTCAGCTGTGACTTGCCGCACTTCGATCGGGAGGCCCCATGTCCGTCACCGTCGCCGAGCGCTCCGCATCCCTGCAGCGCATCACCGCAGGTCCTGGATTCAACCGCTGGCTGATCCCCCCGGCCGCATTGGCGATCCACCTGTGCATCGGCCAGGCCTACGCCACCAGCGTGTACAAGACCTCCCTGGTGGCGCATTTCGAGACCAGCCTGACGGCCGTCGGGGTGATCTTCTCCCTCGCGATCGTGATGCTGGGCCTCTCCGCGGCGATCTTCGGCACCTGGGTGGACCGCAACGGGCCTCGCCGAGCGATGATCGCCGCGGCCGTGTGCTGGGCGACGGGGTTCTTCGTCGGGGCGGCCGGGATCTTCACCTCGCAGCTGTGGCTGGTCTACCTGGGCTACGGGGTGATCGGTGGCATCGGGCTCGGCATCGGCTACATCTCACCGGTCTCCACCCTGATGAAATGGTTCCCCGATCGGCCGGGGCTGGCCACCGGAATGGCCATCATGGGCTTCGGCGGCGGCGCGATGATCGCCAGCCCTCTCTCCTCCACCGCTCTGGGCCTCTATGACCCGGACTTCGACCCGGCCACCGGCATCTACTCCGGAGCCGCCGTCGGCGGACTGTTCCTCACCCTGGGCGCGGTATACCTGGTGGTCATGCTCTTCGGCGCCTGGTTGGTGCGCGTGCCCGCGCCAGGTTGGACCCCCGAGGGCTACGATCCCTCGCAGGAGAAGAGGAAGGCGCTGGTGACCAGCGGGCATGTGAGCGCCGACCGGGCGCTGCGCACCCCGCAGTTCTGGCTGCTGTGGATCATCCTCTTCTGCAACGTGACCGCCGGCATCGGCATCCTGGAGCAGGCGGCACCGATGATCCAGGACTTCTTCCGGAGCGACGGCAGCACGGCGATCGCCGGCGCCGCGGCAGCCGGGTTCGTGGGTTTCCTCAGCCTGACCAACATGGCCGGACGCTTCGTGTGGTCCTCCACCTCCGACCTCGTGGGGCGCAAGAACATCTACATGCTCTACCTGGGCGGCGGACTGGTGCTCTACACGCTGCTGGCCGTCCAGGGGCCGACGTCGGTGGTCCTGTTCATCATCCTGGCCGGGATCATCCTCAGCTTCTACGGCGGCGGGTTCGCCACCATCCCTGCCTATCTGCGCGATCTCTTCGGCACCCTCGAGGTCGGGGCGATCCACGGTCGCCTGCTAACCGCCTGGTCCTGCGCAGGGGTCATGGGCCCGCTGATCATCAACGGGTTCCTCGACGCCCGCGGCGAGCCAGGCAACCTCACCGCCGCAGACTATCGGCCCGCCCTTTTCACCATGGTGGGGCTGCTGGTGATCGGCCTGATCGCCAACGTCCTGGTCCGCGCGGTGGATGAGAAGCACCACGTCAGCACCGGGACACCCGCCGCCACGGCGACGTCGGCGACTTCCTCCGTCCCGGAGGTGGAACCGGCGGGCACTCCACGCGTGCCGGTCTGGCTGGCGTGGGCCGTGGTGTCGCTTCCCTTGGCGTACGGGGTGCTGCAGACGCTGAGCAACGCACTGGGACTCTTCGCCTGACCTACCCCCGGGGGGACCCTCAGAGCCGGACCACCTCCGTGGGTTCCCTCAGGAATCGTGAGCGCCATCGACATTCGCAGGGCCTGGAGATCGTCCGCGGCTGAACGTGCCCCACTCCGGCTCAGTCCCAGTCGTCAGCCGCGGGACAGCAGCCCCTGGCGATCCAACCACTCGAACCAGAGATCCAGCCAGGCGTCCACCGGAGTGCCGGTGGCCCGGGCGCCGAAGCCGTGCAGCGCCCCGGGGTAGATGTGCCCCTCCACCGACGCCCCAGCGGTGCGCCAGGTGCTGATCAGCTCCAGCACATGGGCGGCGCAGAGCGGGTCGTGCACATCCACCACGGTGAACAGGTCCGGCAGGTGCCCAGCGACCTCGGCCGGCGGTCCGGGCAGCCTGCCCCCGTAGATGCAGGCCAGCGACGCGGGCCGGTTCGATCGGTCTGCGGCGCTGACGGCGGCGGAGACGGCGTAGGCGCCGGCGGAGAAGCCGATCGCCGAGACCCGTGCCGGGTCGAGCCCCCACTGCCCTGCACGGTCACGGATCAGGGCGAGGCCCGTCTCGACGTCATCCACGGCCAGCCGCTGGTGCCCGCCGCGGGTGTCGACGACGTCGTGATCCTCGCGCGGGGTGAAGGCATTCGCCAGGTGTCGCCCGAAGTCCTCGATGGTCTCCCCGGTGTGCCCGAGCCGGTACTTCAGCACGAAGGCCGCCACGCCGCGCTCGCGCAGCAGGTGCGCGACGTCGGCCCCTTCACTGTCCATGGAGAGCTTCAGGAAGGCCCCGCCGGGGGCGATGAGCACCGCCGCGCCGGTGGCCGTCCCCGGGTCCGGAAGGAACGGGATCAGCGTGGGGTGGGTGACGTTGCGCAGCCGGAATCCGCCGTCGGTGCGGCGCAGGGCCTGTTCCTGGTCCGGGACGTCGCCGGTGGGCCGCAGCGGGATCTCCGGGCCGCTCGCGCCCAGCGCGCTGGGGGCGGCAAGGGTGAAGGCTGCGGCGAACTCCGCGGCGAGGTCCTCCAGGCTCGGTGCGGCAGACGCGGGTGTGGGATCCGTGGGTGCGGGATCCGTGGCGGTTCCTCCTGCGGTCCGGTCTCTCGGCTGATCAGGCACGGGTCTCCCCCACGTCGTCGGAGCTGGCATCGGGTGGTCGCCTTTGACCCTATCCCACCGCAGGTGACGCGCATCACCCTGCAGGAGCCCTCCTCGGAGGGCTCCTGCAGGGCCGACCGCTCAGGCGCGGGCGGGGGTGGTCGCGCGCGTGGTCTTCGCGGTGGACCGCCGGAGCAGCCACAGCAGGTAGGGAGGGCCGATGACGGCGACCACCAGGCCGGCGGGCAGCTGATCCGGGGCGATGATCGTGCGTCCGAAGGTGTCGGAGAGCGAGACCAGGGCTGCGCCGAGCATCGCCGAGATCGGCAGGAACCAGCGGTGCTCGCGGCCCACCAGCATCCGCGCCAGGTGCGGGGCGGCCAGGCCCACGAAGCTGATCACACCGACGGCGATCACCGCCACCGCCGCCAGCAGCACCGCGATGATCAGCGCGACGCCCCTGACCACCGGCAGCGCGACGCCGAGGATCCGTGGGGTGATGTCATCGATGCCGACCAGGTCCAGCTCGCGGCGCAGCACCAGCAGCACCGGTACGGCGGCCAGCAGCACCACGAGCATCGGCCCCAGGTCGCGCCAGGCGGTGCCGAAGGTCGAGCCGCCGAGCCAGGAGATCGCCATCGCCTGGTTGTGGGGATGAGCGGTGGAGATCAGCAGCTGGGTGATCGCCTGGGCGGCGGTCATCACGCCGATGCCCACCAGCACCACCTTCTCCGGGGAGCTGGTGCGCGAACTGGCCAGGACGAAGACGATCAGCCCTGCCAGGATCGCGCCTGCCGCCGCCCCGGCGGACATCGTCCAGGCGGATCCGGAGGGAAGCACGATCAGCGCGATCACCGCCCCCGCACCGCCGGAGGCCGCCACGCCCAGGATGCCAGGTTCGGCCAGCGGGTTGCGGGTCACCGTCTGCACCAGCCCGCCGGCCACCGCGAGCACCGCGCCGGCCAACAGCGCGGCGGCGACCCGGGGCGCCCGGAAGTCCAGGGCGATCTCGATCGCCCGCGGCGCCTGTCCCTGCAGCCACAGCGTGAGGTCCCCCGCGCGCAGCCACCAGTCACCCAGCAGCATCCCGGCGGCCGCCAGCACCAGAAGCAGCGCCCCGACGACGACCGCAACCATGACACGGCGGGAGAGGCGCACCCCGCTGGGCAGCCCCAGCGCCGCGATCTCCTGACTGCCGCCGCCGCTGCGCATCCGCAGGGCGATCACCACCAGGAACACCGCTCCGATCAACGAGGTCACCACCCCGGTGGGGATGCCGACCGCCAGGTTCAGGTCCCTGAAGCCGAAGACTCCGCCCAGGAAAATCCCTCGGACCCCGACGTCGGCACCGATCACGATGAGCGCCCCGAGCAGCCCCGAGCCCGCCATGGCCCAGCCGAAGCGGCCGAATCGGATCACCCGGGTGGAGAGCAGCCGGATGATCGCCGGGGCGCAGAGCCCCACGAAGCCCAGCGGCCCGACCATGGTGACCGCTGAGGAGGCCAGGACCACCGAGCAGACCAGCAGCCCGGCGCGGACAAGACCGACGTTGACGCCCATCGACTGCGCGGTGTCGCTGCCCAGGGAGAGCACGTCGGTGGCACGGGCCAGCAGCACCAGCACCACCAGGGCTGCGAGCACCACCGGCAGCAGCCCGACCACTCCGCTGATCCCGGAGAGGTTCAGGGTTCCCGCGCCCCAGAGGAACAGCCCTTGGGTGGACTGGGCATGGATCATCAGAAGTGCGGAGGTCACCGAGGCCAACCCCATGGCGACCACGGTCCCGGCCAGCACCAGACGGATCGGCGCCGACTCGGAGAATCCGGTGAGCGCCAGCACCAGGCCGGCGGCCGCGAACCCTCCGAGGAAGGCCAGCGCCGCGGAGCTCAGCAGCGGCAGGGACAGTCCGAAGGCCGCCGCCGCCGTGAGCGCCAGATGCGCCCCGGCGTTGACCGCCAGAGTGTCCGGGGAGGCGAGCGGATTGCGCGTCATGGCCTGCAGCGCGCAACCCGCGATGCCCAACACGACACCCACCACCAGGCCCCCGATCAGCCGCGGCAGCCGGGAGTCGAGGGCGATGGCGGAGAGCTGGGCGTCCTCCCCGGTGAGGACGGCGGACAGCAGATCCCGGGCGGAGACCCCGGAGGTGCCCTGGGTGACATGCACGGCGCTGAGCACCACCAGGGTCCCCAGCCCCACCACGAGGGTGAGCACGACCAGGAGATGGGCCCTGGCCGGGGTGGTGCGCTCCACGGCTGCGCTGGTGCGCACCGTCAGGGCGTCTGTCTGCTGTGTCATATGCCGTCCGCCGGGGTGCGGTCCGCTCTCACGCTGCTCATCCGGTGGAGGTGATCAGGCGTCGTCGGCGACGGTCTCGGAGAGCTGGTCGGTCCACTGCATGGCCGAGCCAGGGCCGCCGTAGAGCCAGGTGCGCTCGATGGCGTGCATGCGGTCGTTCTCCACGAAGCCCAGCGAGTTCCAGGTCGAGTTGTCCTCCAGCGGTGCGAAGGGGTCCTCCGGCTCGCTGGAGGCGGTCCACCAGAAGAACTCGGTGTCCTCGGGAAGGGCGGTCAGGCCCTCGGTGTCGGAGGAGCTGATCGCCCACCCGGCGTCGCCTTCCTCCTCCCAGGCGGGAGTCAGGCCGATCTCCTCGCCGATGGCGCTGACCATGGCGCCGGGGCCGTGCAGACGGAAGGTGGCGGTGTTGCCCTCCACCGAGGGGTACACGACCACGAAGGGGGTCCCGTCGGCGTCCGCCTCGGAGAGGCGGTTCCGGGCGTCTTCGAGGTTCTGCTCATAGTCGCCCCAGACCTGCTCAGCCTCGTCCTGGGCACCGAGCAGCTCGGCGGTCTGGAAGAAGGTGCGCTCCATGTGCCCCAGTGGGTCGGAGGCATCGGCGGACTCCTGGAGCACCACCGGGGCGATGTCCTGCAGGTCCTCGAGCAGGCCCTCGGGCACGGACTCCTCGGCACCGATGATCAGGTCCGGGTTGGCCTGGCCGATGGCCTCGATGCTGGGCTCGGTGCGCAGCCCGACGTCGACGATGTCCTCATCGACGTCTGCGGCGGAAGCCCAGGCCTCATAGCCTTCGAGGTCGGCCACGCCGACGTGGGTGCCGCCGAGCATCTCGACGTTCTCCGTCTGGACCCATTCCAGGGTGACCACGCGCTGAGCGGGAGCGTCGAGGGTGATCTCCTCCCCGGCGTGGTCGGTGACGGTGACCGGACCGGCCTCGGAGTCGGAGTCGGAGTCGGCATCGGCGTCGTCGACCTCGGTGGTGCCGCAGGCGGTCAGCGCCAGCGAGCCGACGGCCGCCAGTGAGAGCAGCCAGCGTGTGGAGGAGGTGTCGGTGAGGGTCATGGTGTCCTTCCGGAGTGAGGGTGAGGGGCGCTTGGGGCGACGCCCACAGCCTGTCCGGGCGTGAAGACGCAGCCCGGACGGGCGTGGGAGGTTCTGGTCGGGTCAGGCGGGAATCGGCAGGCGCTGCGCGGCCGGGACGTCGATCCCCGCCCGTCCCCGGCGCCCGGCACGCTGCGCACGGACAGCGAGGCCGCCGTCCGGCAGGGGCGCCACGTGGATCGGGACTCCGTAGACCTGGCTGAGCAGCTCGGAGGTCATCACCTGGGGCGGAGGGCCGGCAGCGACCACGGCACCCTCCTGCAGCAGGACCACATGATCGGCGATGTCAGCGGCCTGCTCGAGGTCGTGGAGCACGACGCCGACGGTCAGCCGGTGGACGTCAGCCAGGTCCCGGATGAGGTCCAGCAGGCTCATCTGATGTCTGAGGTCGAGGAACGTGGTGGGTTCGTCGAGCAGCAGCACATCGGTCTGCTGGGCGAGGCAGGTGGCCAGCCAGACCCGCTGGAGCTGCCCTCCGGAGAGCTCGCTGACCGGCCGGTGCATGAGCTCCTCGAGGCCGGCGAGCGCCAGCGCCCCGTCCACGGCCGCGGTGCCGCCGGGGTCGGTCCTGCGAAAGCGCCCTCGGTGAGGGTGCCGGCCCAGTTCGACCACCTCCGCCACGGTAAGCCCGGTGGGGGTGGGGCGCTGCTGGGCGAGGATGGTGAGGCGCTTCGCGAAGCTGCGCGGCGAGAAGCTACTGATGTCCACGTCGTCGAGAGCCACCTCACCGTCGGCATCGACCAAGCGGCACATGCCGCGCAGCAGGGTGGTCTTGCCACTGCCGTTGGGGCCGATCAACGCGGTCACGCCTCCGGGGACGAGTTCGACGTCGACGCCGTGGACGACACGCTGGGCACCGTAGGAGACGGACACGCCGCTCCCCCGGAGCGAGGTGCTGGGCTTCTGCGCGGGGTTCCGCTGCGCCGGATCATTTTCCACATCTGCATCTTACTCAATGAAGCATAGGGTGTCCTAACACATCCGTTCGGGACTGGCCCGACGGGCGCAGGGAACCACCATGGGGCTTCCGGCCTGCGGATCCGGCACCAGCTCGGAATCCAGGGAGAACACCTCGGAGACGGTGGATGGGGTGAGGACCTCCTGCGGATCACCGGCGGCGAAGATCTCCCCCCGCCGCATCACCACCAGGTGGTCGGCGTAGCGAGCCGCCTGGTTCAGATCATGCAGGACCGCCACGACCGAGCGTCCCTGATCCCGGATGTCTTGGCACAGGTGAAGGACCTCGACCTGGTGTGCGATATCCAGGGCCGAGGTCGGCTCGTCCAACAGCACCAGGTCGGTGTCCTGAGCCAGCACCATAGCGATCCATGCCCGCTGGCGCTGTCCGCCTGAGAGGTCTTCGGCGCGGGCCCCTCCCAGATCCGTGATCCCGGTGGCCTCCATGGCCAGCTCGATGGCCTCATCGTCCCCTGGCAGCCATTGACGCAGGGGCGAGTGGTAGGGGTGCCTCCCGCGGGCCACCAACGATCGCATCGTGATCCCGTCCGGCACCACCGGCGACTGCGGCAGCAGGCCGATGCGCCGGGCCAGCTGCCTGCTGCGCCACTGGGTCAACGGGACGTCGTCGAGCTCCACCGTGCCGCGCTGAGGCCTGAGGGTCCGGGCCAGGGCCTTGAGCAGAGTGGATTTCCCGCAGCCGTTGGGACCGATGATCGCGGTGAACCTCTGCAGCGGCACGGTGAAGTCCAGCCTGTCGAGCACCGGCTCAGCACCGTAACCGACGGTGACGCCTCGGGCCCGGAGCCCAGCAGCCCTGCTCGTGTGGTCACGCACTGGCCTTCCTCCATTCGTGAATGAGCAGGTATCCCAGGTACACGCCGCCGAGCCCGGCGGTGACGATCCCCACAGGGAGCCCGTCGAGGACTGACAGCTGCTGGACGAGGAGGTCCGCGGAGACCACGATCAGCGCGCCGAGGGTAGCCGAGGCCGCCAGATTCGCTCCGGGGCGACGCGTCAGCCGCCGGGCGATATGCGGTGCCGTCAGGGCGACGAAGGCGATCGGACCGGCCACGGCGACGGCGACGGCGGCCAGCAGGACGGCCAGGATGATGGCCGCCGTCCTGACCCGAACCGCCCCGACCCCCAGAGAGTCGGCAAGGTCGTCCCCCAGGTCCATCAGGGTGAGCCGGTGACTCAGCAGCAGGACCAGCGGCGCGAGGACCAGCAGTGAAGCACCGATGAGCCCCGCATCCTGGAACGTGCGGGTGCCCAGCGAACCCACCAGATAGGCCGCCAGCTGATGGGCGCTGTCACGCAGACCGACCGCCACCACGTACTGGGTGATGGCATGCGCCATGGCCGAGACCGCGATGCCGGTGACGATCACCCGGGCCGGAGAGGAGAATCCACGACCGGTGGCCTGATGCACCAGCAGCGCGGCAGCCCCGGCGCCGAGCACGGCACCCATCATGGCTGGGACCTGGCCCGGCCACCACAGCGTGGCCAGTGCGACGCCGGCTCCGGCGCCCGCCCCCAGGCCGATCACGTCCGGGCTGCCGAGGGGGTTGCGGGTCACCGTCTGGAAGAGCGCGCCGGCGAGTCCCAGCGCTACGCCCACTCCCACGGCGACGATCACCCGAGGACCCCGCAGCCGCTCCAGCACGAACCCCGCCGCCGCGTCCCCTTCGACACCACGCAGATGGCTGATCACCGCCGCGGGCCAGCTGCCCTGCGGGCCTGTCCCGAGGGTGAAGACCACCAGCGCCAGCACCAGCACCCAGATCAGCACTGTGACCGTGGCCGCGCGGCGGTCCACGGACAGCGCGACGGCGGTCCCGATGCGCATCACCGTCACAGTCGCACCTTCCCGCGACGCACCGCGAGGAGCAGCATCGGCGCGCCGATGAAGGCGGTGAGCATGCCTACCATCAGCTCCTCCGGACGCAGGATCACCCGCGCCACGACATCCGAGGCGACCAACAGAGCCGCGCCGACCGGCACCGAGACCGTGGCCTGCAGCCGCACGTCGCTGCCGACGATCCCGCGGACCAGATGCGGGACGGCGAGACCCACGAAGGCCACTGGTCCGATGGCGGCGGTCGCCGCCGCTGCCAGCAGCGTCACCGCTGTGACCGTGCCGAGGCGCAGCCAGCCGACCCGGACGCCCAGCGAGACGGCGACACCCTCACCCAGCGCAAGCGTGTTCAGCCCGGAGACCAGCAGCACGGCGAGCAGCGCACCCAGCAGCAGCATCGGCGCCAGGTCACCCAGCGTCTCCGGCCGGGCCCCGGCCAGGGAGCCGACCACCCAGTGGCGGTAAGAGTCGAAAGTGTCGGGCCGCAGCAGGATCATGGCCTGGACATAGGCGCCGAGCACCGCCGAGACCACCGCCCCGGCCAGGATCAGCGGGACGACGGAGCCAGCCCGCGCGCGGGCGCCGATCAGCTGAACGACCAGCACCGCCAGCACAGCACCGGGCACGGCGGTCCAGGCGGCGGCCACCCCTGAGACGGGGCCTGCGACGGCAACCACGGTCACCATCGAGGCCGAGGCACCCATGGTGATGCCCAGCAAGCCGGGCTCGGCCAGCGGATTACGGGTCAGCGCCTGGATCAGCACTCCGGACAGGGCCAGGGCCGCCCCGACCACGGACCCGAGGACGGTGCGCGGGATCCGCGCGTCCACCACGGCCTGCAGGTGCTCCTCCCCGCTCCCGTGCAAGGCTTCCCACACCTCTCCCAGCGGAGCAGGGCGGGACCCGTAGGCGATACTCGCCGCGCAGACCAGGGCGAGCACCATCAGAGCCAGCAGGTGGATGAGGATGATCCTCGCTGAAGCCGACCAGCGCCGGTGCGCGGAGCCTGGACTCGGCGGCACCGTCGCAGGCAGGTCGAGGGATCTCCCTGTCGGGTCCGGAGGCGTCGTCGAGAGTCGGCTGGGCGTCTCAGTGCTCACTGGCGGCGACGGCCTCTTCGATCAGCGGCTCATAGCGGTCGATGACCCAGGGCACGGTCAGCGGGCTGATGATGGAGGAGGCCGTGACCAGAGAGGCGTCCGTGGGAGCGACCACGGCGCCGTCGGCGATCGCGGGGATGGAGGCGTAGAGATCCTGAGCCTCGATCTCGGCACGGTTCTCCTCGTCGCTGTAGAAGGTGAAGATCAGCTCCGAGTCGGAGATCATGTCAGCGTTCTCCAGGCCGATCATCGCGGAATCTGTACCTTCGACCTTGTACTCGTCGAGATCGTGGACCACCGGGTCGACGGTCAGTCCCAGGTTCCGGACCATCGCGACCCGCTGCTCGTCCGGAAACATGACGCCGAGGGTTCCCGGCCCGTCGTTGTAGATGAAGGAGAAGGTGTGGTCCTCCCATTCAGGGCGGGCGGCCGCGGCGAAGGCGTCCTCGACCTCATCGATGAGCTCCTGGGCCCGCTCCTCCTGCCCGAGGGCGGTGGAGACCATCTCGATCTGCTGCTCCCAGGTGATCGTCCAGGGCTCCTCGGGGTAGGCGATCGTGGGGGCGATGTCGGAGAGGACGTCGTGCTGCTCCTCGGTGATCCCGGACCACGGTGCCAGGATCACGTCGGGGTCAAGCTCGAGAATGGCTTCGACGTCAAGCTCGGTGCCGCCGGTGAACTGCTCGGGCAGCTCTTCGCCACTCTCCTCCACAGCCTCGTGGATCCATGGCAGATAGCCGGTCTCGTCGGCGCCCCAGGCGTACTCCTCGACACCCACCGGGATGACACCGAGGGCGATCGCCGACTCTGCCGACCCCTGCCCGAGGGTGACCACACGTTCAGGCTGCCCCTCGATCTTCTCGATGCCAAAGGCGTGCTCCACCGAGCTGATCTCGCCCTGGTCCGCAGAGTCCGACGAGCTCTGGGAGGAGGCGGTGGCACCGTCGTCGCAGGCGGCTACCGCCAGCAGGGCGGTCAGCGCGAGGCCGGCAGAGAGGGCGCGGGAGAGTCGGGGCAGCCCGGATGGTCGGGACATGAGGCTCCATTCGGTCAGTGGGCCAGACAGGCCACTATTTACAGCATGCCTTTGTGATGTATTCAGAGACACCTTACCTTCACACTGAAGGAGCACCAGCCTCACTCCACCATTGAGATACACCTCACGTCAGTACAACGGAGGCCGGGAAAAGTGACCCCTGAAGGCCAGGGGGCTGACGTGCCACGCCCAGGACGGGGCGAAGAGACCAATCCCGGGGCCTAGGCACAGCCCCGCTCAAGCTCTCCAGACCGCTCGCGTCGCCCACAACATGCTCCTGCCCACCGAGGCTGTGACCCCAGGCAGATGGACGCATGAGCGACCACTCGCAACGATTCTCGCGGCCTATCTAGGTATATGTCATACTTAGATACATGGGTGAAGAGATGACGGAACCGCGCTGGCCGTCGCCCTGGGTGCGGGCCGCCCTAGGCACGGCGATCCTCGCCGCTCTGGAAGGCGGCCCGCTGCATGGTTACGGCATCGCCGTCGCGCTGCAGGGCCGAGGCTTCGGTCGCCCCAAAGGCGGCTCGCTCTACCCGCTGCTGACGGCATTGGAGAATGACGGCGCTGTCACGGCGGCCTGGGAACAGGGAGCCAGCGGCCCTGGCCGAAAGACCTACGCCCTCACCCACAGCGGGCGCACACGCCTGAAGCAGGAGCGCACAGGCTGGCACGAACTTGCTGACGCGCTCCGAGATCGAGACACGGATGAAAGGCACTCATGATGAAGGCTGTCCATACACCGCAGACCTTGGACGAGGTCGCCACCATGTTCCGTCAGGCACGCGGAGAGCGCGCTGATGAGGACTGGGCCCGCTCAGCTGCCGCCCGGCTCATGCTCGACGGTGTGCGCGAGCCGCTGGTCCGTGACGGGCTGGTGGCCCTGGTGCCCGTGATCGAGGAATCTCAGGAGCCCGCCACCACGTTGTTTGGTAGCCCTGTGGAGTGGGCGCAGGAACGACACGCGGCCTGGCGCTCCGACGGTGTCCACACGACCAGGCCGAGCGGCCCGGCCTCAGTGGGTGAGTTTGTGCACGGCGTGTCTATCGGCGCCGCCATCGCCGCGCCGATCCTCGCACTCCTGCAGATGATGGCCGATGGGTGGGTCATCGACTTCACGCTGGCCCTGGTGGCGTTCCCGCTGCTCATATCCCTCGGAATCCTCGGTTTTCCGGCGGCATGGAACTGGTGTCTTCGCCGCCGAACACGTGGGGCCACCATCGCAATCGCGGTCGTCTCACTGATCGGCTACAGCTCAGTCGTTGCGGGTATCCTCTATCTCGCCCATGACGTCGTCCTGTGGAACGGCTCCGGGTTCTGGATGTTCGCCGTCGCCACGGGCTACGCCATACTCGCCAGCCTGACGCGTCGGGCATGGCCGGCATCGGACCCGAAAGCCCCGGATGAGTATGTCGAGGATGATTCCGAATGGAAGCGCAGCCTCGCCGCCTACCTTCGCGAGCGCGACGACATCCAAGAGTTCCGAATTCAGGCGATCATCGATGACGCCGAGACCCACAGCGCCGAATCGGGTAAGTCGTTGCAGGAGGAGTTCGGGGCGCCCGCCTCGTACGCCACGCGGTTCGCGCCCCGCCTGGAGGTCAGCACACGCCGGAGGGCCTGGGCGTGGACGATGCTCCTGCTCCCGCCGATCGTCGTGTTCCTGCTGTATGGCCTCGAGGACGGCTGGCACTGGCAGAACCGGTTCTTGCCCTTGGTTCTCTGGTTCCTCGCCGCCGTCTTCATGGCGGCCACAACGTGGCGCCAAGCGATCCAGCACTCACGTGACCACACCTGATGATCTCTGCACGCCTGTCCCACGCGCGGAAGTAGCCCCACGGACGGAAGCCGGTGATCGTGCCTGAGCATCCGGCTCGAGTTGCCACACTGCCCAGGGCGCACGCTGACGGTCCCCGAACGGCACATCGAGTGGGCAGTATCGGTGCGCGTGCGGATGACCGACGCGAGTCCACACGACCAGCTCATCGGCACGCACAGCTTCATTCTCATCCACAGACACGACAGACGGTGTCGTCATCCATGGCGAGGCTGGATGCACAGCGCCTGCATGAAGGACAGAACGCGCTGGACGGAGCCGCCTGTGCGCGCCGATCTGTCCTCCCATGTGCGACGACAGGAGCGCTACAGCGAGAGCATCGCCTCGGCGTACTCGGTCAACCGCGTGACGATCTCTTCCAGGATGACCTCCCCCTGCTCTGCGGTCACCGTTGTCGGATCCCCCAACACCCCGTTGTCGGCGTAGTGCTCGAACCGCACAGAGATCGAAGGAGGCTTGATTCTGCTCAGGCGGGCCTTGGCATTGAGCTCCTGCAACGTCCGCACCCCTGCTGTGAGAGAGGAACGGTCCACCGCAGAGGGGGCGATGGCCAGCACCTGTGCAGTCTCCGACTCACCGGAGTGCCCGGAGACCTCCGCCGTGGGCAGCTTCGCTGAGGCTTCAGGAGCCAGAGTTCCGACAAGAGTCCAGGCGAAGTGGAGGTCAGGGTGGGTAGCCAGGAGATCCTGCTCGACCACACCGAGGGAAGCCCCGTTTCCGCCATGCCCGGAGACCACGAGAATCCGTTCCCACCCGGCTTCACCGAGGTTCCGGACGATCGAAGAGACCACGTCGATGAAGAGGCGCGCCGACAGGCTCACGGTGCCGGGGAAGCTTGCGTGGTGGGGCGAGACCCCGTAGGGAAGACCCGGAAGCACATGCGCTCTGCCTGCCAGCCTCTCCGCCACTGCTTCAGCGACATATTCTGCCCGAAGAGTGTCAGTGGAGAGGGGAAGCCCATCTCCGTGCTGCTCCAGGGCGCCCACGGGGAGGATGAGCAGCGCCCCCCTCCGCTGTGCCGCCTCGGGACTGGTGAGGTCACCGAATCGGGTGATCCGCGTGCGGTCAGGCGTCTGCATGGGGGTTATCATCGTTCTCCTCAGCGCCGAGAGCGGCGTTCTTCAGGTTGATCAGGTGCCTCTTCGTCCTGTGCTCCGCCTCAAACGGGTCGCCCCTGCGGACGGCGTCGACGATCTCGCAGTGTTCTCGATGATCCTGAACACGGTCATAGCGGACCCGCGAGGTCTGATGTGCCCGTCTGTAGAGGGACAGCAGAGCCTCGAGGAGCTCACAGAGCGCCCGGTTCCCACTCGCCCGAGCCAATTCAACGTGGAAATGCCCGACGGGAACCTCGGTCTCGTGCTCCAGGGCATGGTCGGTGCCGCGCGTCAGACGGTTCAGGGCGTCGTCGTCGCGGACTTGCGCGGCAAGGGCCGCGATTCCGGGCTCGATGGCGATGCGGGCGTCGAAGAGCTCCGCGATCGAGTCCCGGTCGGCGGGATCGTAGTAGGGGTTGTCCAGGATGCGACGGTGGATCGACGCGCCGACGTAGGTTCCGGAGCCGTGACGCAGCTCCACCAGATCGGTGGCTTCCAGCCGACGCAGCGCCTCTCGAACACTGGGCACGGTGACGCCGAAGCGGCTGGCGAGCTCGCGGGCCGGCGGAAGGGCCTGGCCGGGAACGAGACCATTGGTGCGGATAGTGCTCAGAATCTCGTGGCTGAGAGTCTCGATGAGTCGCTCGGTCTTCAACGCTCCTCCTTCTGTACAGGCTATAGTCATTTGATCACTAGCCCGAGTCCACGTCAAGAACCTGACGTGATGACGGTTTTGAGCACTCAGTCGGCACGATAAGTCATCAGATCTGTAATAGTCTTGGTTGCGACGTGCATCACATTACTCTACGATGAGCGTCGTCAGAGATGCCGGCTCGGCCTCTATCCTCAAGAGAAACCCAGGATTCACGAGGGACCGGCACTCATGGACTTCCCGCACTGTCCACTGAGCTAAGGATTGATCTAATGAGTAAGACGCTCCGTCTTGGTGCCGCAACCATCGCGGTCTCCGCACTGGGACTCACAGCCTGTGGCGACGACGGCGACTACCCCTCCGAAGACATCACCTTCGTCGTGCCCTTCGGCACCGGCGGAGCGAATGACCAGATCGCCAGGGCCTTCGCCCAGGAACTCGAGTCGGAACTCGGCGTCAACGTCAACGTGGAGAATCGCGAGGGCGGAGGGGCCACCATTGGCACTTCCCACGTCATCAATTCAGATCCGGACGGCTACACCATAGGCCTGGCCCCAGGTGCAGCACTGGCGCAGCAGCCGTTGACCAATGACGATCTGCCGTACAGCTCGCCCGAGGATTATCACGTGGTCGGCAAGATCGCCGAGATGCCAGGCATCGTCGCGGTGCCCGGCGACTCGGAATTCGACGATCTGGAGGAGTTCATGAGCTACGCCAAGGACAATCCGGGAGAGCTCCAGGCTTCCCAGGCGGGCAACGGGACGACCCAGGACCTCCTGATCCGGGAGCTCGGCCGTCTGGCCGATGCTGAGATCCAATCGATCCCCCTCGCCGGCGGAGGCCAGGAGGCAACCTTGGCGGCCGTCTCCGGACGCGTCGATGCGACGTTCGGCTTCGCACCCGCGATCAAGGGCTTCGTCGAGTCCGATGACCTGAAGGTCATCGGCGTGGTCAGCGATGAGCAGTACGAGGCCTTCCCCGAGGCCCAGCTCTCGACGGACATCGGATACGACACCCCCCTGCGTGCGGTGTACTACATCGTCCTGCCCCTGGAGACGCCCGAGGACGTCCGCGAACAGCTCGAGACGGCCACCGAATCCATCGTCGACAGCGAGGCGATGGCCCAGTTCTCGGAGGAGTCCGGGTTCGTCCTGGACCACCGGGACCACGACGCCGCGGTCGAGGAGATCACGGAGTACACGGAGCTCTACGAAGAGTTCAACGCCAACTTCGACATCGAAGACTAGGTGCGCTGTGCCATCTGTGCCTGACCTCGAGAACGCTGATGGAGCGTCCATGACCACTGCCCATGAAACCCAAGAAGCCCGTGAGGTCTCCGAAGGCGGCCTGCGGATCGCCGTCGGACTGCTCGGTCTGGCAGCGTTCTGCTACTACACCTGGGACGCCGGCAGCATGCCCGTCGGCCAGATGGCGATGCCCGGTCCCGGCTTCTTCCCGCTCCTCATCGGGGCGTTCGGAGTGCTCTCCTCGATCATCGTGATCGTGGATGCGCTGTTCAAGCTGCGCCAGGAGACGACCGTGCTCATCCCGAGCGGTGGAACCGCCCGACGGCTCGGCGGCCTCATCTTGCTGCTGACGCTCTTCGTGCTGGCGATCGACGTGATCGGCACCTACCTGGGCTCCATTCTGTTCTGCTCTCTGAGCATCAAGCTTCTGAGCTCGCACGCCTGGTGGCGATGCGTCGTCTACGGCACCACCATGGCGGTGGTCTGTGTGTTTCTCTTCGACACCCTGCTCAACGTCTCGCTGCCCGGTTTCGGCCTCTGGTGATGGGGGATCCACGATGAATGCGTTTGAAGGTTTCCTCTACGGACTGGAGATAGCAGTCTCACCCGAGCTGTTGGTCGCCGCCTTTCTGGGGGCGTTCGCCGGCACACTCATCGGTGTGCTGCCGGGAATCGGCCCGGTGGCGGGCGC
This sequence comes from Nesterenkonia xinjiangensis, assembly GCF_013410745.1. Classification (NCBI taxonomy): domain Bacteria; kingdom Bacillati; phylum Actinomycetota; class Actinomycetes; order Micrococcales; family Micrococcaceae; genus Nesterenkonia; species Nesterenkonia xinjiangensis. Next base: position 698,331 of record NZ_JACCFY010000001.1, read on the forward strand.
AGCGGTGGTCCTGCCGATCACCTTCATGTACGACCCCCTGGTCGGGATGGTGCTGATCTCCGCGATCTATCTGGCGTCCCAGTTCGGCGGCTCCATCACCTCGGTACTGGTCAACATCCCCGGGGATGCTCAGTCGATCGTCGCCACCTTCGACGGCTACCCCCTCGCGCAGAAGGGCCGGGCCGGGGCCGCTGTGGGGATCATGGTCGGCGGTTCGTTCATCGCCGGCGTCCTGGGGATCCTGGTGGTGCTGCTGACGATCCCGATCATCACGCCCGTCGCCCTGAGCTTCGGACCCGCCGAATTCTTCGCCCTGACGGCGGGAGGATTGATCGCGCTGTCTCGCATCTCAGGCGGAAGCATCGCCTCGGGTCTCTTCCCGATGGCGGTCGGCGTGGCGCTGGCGACAGTCGGCACTGACGCGATCCACAGCTACAACCGGTACACCTTCGGCGTCATTGAGCTTGCCACCGGCATCTCTCTCGCCATGCTGGCCGTGGGCCTGTACGGCATCTCCGAGATCCTCTACATGGTGGAGAACAGGAAGCTCAGCACGAAGGGCCTGAGCAGGATCCGAGTGCGCGACCTGACGCCCACCAGAGCGGAGGTCAGGGAGGCGAGCATGCCGTGGCTGCGCGGTTCCCTGGTCGGCTACGGCTTCGGGATTCTCCCCGGACCGTCGGCCACCCTCGCCACCTTCGGCTCCTACCGCGTCGAACAGGCGCTGGGCCGGGGCAAGGGCGGATTCGGCACAGGCAGAGTCGCCGGACTGGCGGGGCCCGAGGCGGCCAACAGCGGCGCGACGGTCGGCAGCATGGTTCCCGCCCTGCTGCTGGGCCTGCCATTCTCCGCGACCTTGGCGATGATGCTCGCCGCCATGCAGGTGCACGGGGTCGCGCCGGGGCCGCTGCTGATCGACAGGAACCCGGAGCTCTTCTGGTCGGTCATCGCTGCGCTGTTCGTCTGCAACATCATGCTGGTACTGATCAACGTTCCCCTCGTGGGCCTCTGGATCCGTGTGGTGCGCACACCGGTCTACCTGCTGGCCCCCTCGATCCTTCTCCTTGGTGCAATCGGCGTCTACAGCGTCAACACCAACCTGATCGATCTACGCCTGATGGTGCTCATCGGGGCGGCAGGGTACATCCTGCGGAAGGCGAACTTCAGCATCGCATCCATGCTCATAGGCCTCGTTCTGGGTTCCTTGGTGGAGCAGTACTTCCTCGAGGGAATGGCCATGGGCGCGGGCGACCCCGGGTACTTCCTCTCCACGCCGACGGCCATCGTGCTGTGGAGCCTCGTGCTGCTCGCCGTCGTGGCACCCGTGCTCTCTCGGGCCGCCGCTCGAATCCGCGGGGGCCGCATCCACCACACTGAAACGGCCACGTCGAAAGGACGATCATGAACCGTGCATTCCTGAGGCGAGCATCTCTGGGCCTCCTCGGCTTCGCAGCGGCAGGGGGCATCCTCATGGCTTCGCCGGATGCCCCTTCCTCACAGGCAAGCGAGCAGTCACCGACGGACGCGGCGAAGGGCGTCGAATGCACCGCGCCGGTGCCGCAGGCGGTCGGAAGCAGCGCGAAGCACAGCATGGTCAGCGGAGCCCTGGAGCGCGAATACATCCTGACCCTTCCGGAGGACTATGCATCCCGATCCGACTGGCCGCTGATCGTGGCCTTTCACGGCCGGGGCAGCACCGGGGTTGAGGTGGAGGGCTACTCCCGGCTCTCCGACCTTCCCGCGGTGGTGGCCTACCCCTTCGGTGTGTTCCCCGACAATGCTGATCCGCGGCGTGCGTGGCAGGGCGCGCCCTACTCCGATCCCGAGGTCGATGATGTGGCGTTCGCCGAGGATCTCGTCGACCACCTCGACGCCGAGCTCTGCCTCGACGGCGAGCAGGTGTTCGCCACCGGAAAGTCCAACGGAGGAGGCCTGGCTCTCGCCCTGGCCTGCCGGATTCCGGACCGGATCACCGCCGCGGCCGCTGCGGCACCGGCGCTGTATCCGGAGACTCGGCAAGCATGCCTGGAGCCGTCAAGATCTCCCAGCATGATCATCCACGGCACGGACGACGTCACGATCCCCTACGGCGGAGACCCTGACCGGGACCTGCCCGACATCGAGGAGTGGGGTTTGGACCTGGCGCAGGCAAGTCGATGCCGCCCACATCCCGACAGAACGCACGTCGGGGACGACGTCGAGTACCTGAGCTGGTCCGCATGCGCGCGGGGCGGCGAGGTCACCGTGGTCTCCGTCCAGGGCGGAGGACATGTCTGGCCGGGGGCAGCCGCCTACTCCGGAGGCGGCTTCACCACCCGTACGCTCGACGGCAACGAGGCGGTGTGGGAGTTCTTCATGAAGTCGCGGTAGCCGACGGCGAACCGACCACCAGGGCGTCCGTGCCCCTCGGAACACCGACGAAGGAGACCATCGATGACGCGCATCGCCATGCGTGAGATCAGACGGCGTCTTCACGCCCACCCCGAACCAGGCTTCCTGGAGTTCCACACCGTCGGGGTCATCACCGAGCAGCTTGATCTGCTGGGAGTGGAGTACCACACCGGCACCGCGGCCATGGACCCCACCGCCATCATGGACGGCCCGTCGCCGGCCGAGCGTGAGGATTGGGGCCGGCGGGCGCTGGAACGCGGCATGGAACCTCGGCGGGTCGAGACGCTCACACAAGAGGGGACAGCGATCGTCGCGATCATCCGGGGCAGGAGGCCAGGCCCGGTCTGGGGCCTGCGCTGCGACATCGACGCGCTGCCCATCGCGGAAAGCCGCGAGCCGGATCACCTCCCGTGGCGTCAGGGATTCGCCTCCCGCACCCCGTATATGCATGCCTGCGGCCATGATGGGCATACGTCGATCGGCCTGGGTGTGCTCAGCCGCCTTCAGGACGAGGACTTCGCCGGCGAGCTCAGGATCTTCTTCCAACCAGCAGAAGAGGGCACCCGTGGTGCGGCCCCGATGCTCGCCGCCGGCGTCGCGGACGACGTCGAGCGGATGCTCGCCTTTCACCTGCGCGCCGATGTGCCATTGGGCACGGTCATCGGCGGCGTCGAGAACTACAAGGCGACCACCAAATGGCGGGCGATCTTCACGGGCGCCCCCGCACACGCATCCGGCGCCCCCGAGAAGGGCCGGAACGCGCTGCTGGCCGCGGCGCACGCGACGCTGGGCATCCACGGAATGCCACGATTCGCCACCACGGACACCCGTGTGAATGTCGGCACCTTCCACGCGGCAGGTGCCGCGAACATCATCCCGGCTGAGGCGACCATCACCTATGAGGTCCGCGCTGAAGACAATGACGCCGTGAACGATATGAGTCGGCGCGCGGACGCGGCCGTGGAGGGCGCGGCACGCATGCATGATGTGCAGGTCGAGACGACCCTCTCCGGACAGGCACCCACCACGACGCCGGACGAGGAGATGCTCAGCCTCATCGAAACGGCCTCCGCCGCAGTTCCAGCGATCACCGCGTTCAGTCGCCGGGCTCGACTCACATGCGGCAGCGACGACGCTCATCTGTTCATCCGTGCAGTGCAGCGAAACGGCGGCATCGGCACCTACCTGGGGATAGGGGCCCAGAACACCGAGGCACCCCATCACAGTGCACATTTCGACTTCGACGAGGCCGCTCTGGACGTGACCGCCGATCTGCTGGCCGCGACGGTCCGCGAGGCAGTGGGCCCCAGCGGATAGGCGATGAACGGTTCCTCGAACCCGCACCCGGAGAAGCGCCCGGCCTCTCGGATCGTCGCCACAGCGAGCCCCTGCGCGCCGCGGAGTGCGTGCCAGCGTACGAGGTGGACCTGAGATGTAACACGGATGACATGCGAACCTCCCTAGGCTTCATGCGACACAGTTGCATGACGGGACGACGACGGCGCCCCGGGTGCCCAAGACTTCCCCGAGGGACAGGACCCAGATGACCATCACCGGCGCAGGCCCTGCCGACCGGGTCCACCCTGGCCGAGTCCAGCCTGCCCCCGGAGACTGCGAGCACGGACGCACCGGCACAGACCCTTCCGACGCCGGGCTTCCTGTCCCGGGCCCCGCAGAGCCCGGCCCGGTGAGCCTCACCGCCGGTCCGCGTCGGTGGGCGGCCTGGTGGATCATCGGACTCTCGGCGGCGCTGCTGGGCTCCGTCGTCCTCTGTGTGGGCATCGGCCCCGCGCCGATCGCGCCGTCCACCGTGGCCGGGGCCATCGCGCACCAGCTCGGCCTGCCCGTGACACCCACGTGGACGGACGCGGAGCAGGCCATCGTATGGACCATGCGCGCCCCGCGTGTGCTCCTGGGTGTCGCCGTCGGGGCGGGACTGGCCCTGTGCGGCGCCGCCCTGCAGGCCATGGTGCGCAATGTGCTCGCCGATCCCTACATCTTGGGAATCTCCGGAGGGGCCTCCACCGGGGCCGCCGGCGCCATCCTCTTCGGCCTCGGGGCGGGCGCCGGGCAACACGCCCTGCCACTGAGCGCCTTCCTGGGAGCTCTGGGCGCCTCCCTGCTGGTGTTCGTGATCTCCCGCGCGAACGGGCAGGTGACCTCCCTGCGGCTGCTCCTCGCCGGCGTCGCCGTCGGCTATGCGCTCTCGGCCACCACCAGCTTCCTGATCTTCGCCTCCGACGACGTCGAGGGTTCCCGCACCGTCATGTTCTGGCTGCTGGGCTCTCTCTCCCTGGCGCGTTGGGACCCGTTCCTGCTGCTGGTGCTGGTCCTGGTGGCGGGCAGCGCCGGGCTGCTGATGCTCTGGTCCCGCCGTCTCGACGTCCTCGCCCACGGTGATGAGACCGCCCGGAGCCTGGGGGTCCGTCCCAACCACGCCCGTATCCAGGTCCTGACAGTGGTCTCCCTGAGCACCGGCGCGATGGTGGCCGCGGCGGGAGCGATCGGCTTCGTGGGGCTGGTGGTGCCGCATCTGGGACGGCGCCTGGTGGGCGCCGCCCACGCCCGGCTGCTGCCCGTAGTCGGACTCCTCGGTGCGGTCCTGCTGATCTGGGCCGACGCCCTGTCCCGGGTCCTCATGCAGCCCCGGGAGCTGCCCATCGGCATCGTCACCGCCCTGGTGGGCGCCCCGTTCCTGCTCCTGCTGATCCGCCGAATGCACGCACAGAACTCCTGACCGGACCCGACCACCCGAAGGACCATCATGAGCTCCCTCCTCGACCGGCCCGCCGGAACCGTCCACAGCGGCACCGTCCACAGCGGGGCCGTACGCGCCGGCGCCTTCGCCCTGGCCGCGCTGGTCCTCAGCGCATGCGCCGGCGGGGCGCAGGCACAGGATCCATCGGTGCGGAACTCCGAAGTGCAGGACACCGCGGTGACGGTGACCAGCTGCGGCCACCAGGTGACCCTCGAAGCCGCCCCGGAACGCGTCATCCTGCTGGAGACCGCCCCGGTGACCATTCTGGACGGCCTCGGGGTGATGGACCGCATCGTCGCCCGCGCCGGAGACTTCCCCGCGGAGTATTACTCGCCGGAGCTGGCAGAGCAGATCCAGGACATCCCTTCGCTCTCGGAGGACCTGGACGCCTCCGGGCACCTCATGCTCTCCCAGGAGGAGGTCGTCGCCCAGGAGCCGGATCTCGCCCTGGGTCTTCCCGACGGCGTCACCCGTCAGGGTCTGGGCGATGCGGGGATCGCCGTCCTGGAGCAGGACCTCTACTGCCCGGAGCCGGACCAGGATGCGGACTTCGAGGTGCTGTGGGCCGAGATCGACCGGCTCGGCACGGTGTTCCGCACCGAGGATGAGTCGGCCGCGATGGTCGATGAGCTGCAGGATCGGATCACCGCCGTAGAGACCAGCGACGCCGCCCAGCGCGAGTCGCGCACCGCGGCGGTTCTGTACCCCTCGGTCGGCGGTGGGCCCGTCTACGCCTACGGGACCGGCTCCATGGCCCAGCCCCAGCTGGAGGCAGTCGGCCTGGAGAACGTCTTCGACGACGTCACCGACCGGGTCTTCGAGGTCCAGACCGAGGAGCTCGTGGACCGGGACCCGGAGGTGCTGATCCTGCTGCACCAGGGTGAGCCCGACGGCGTCTCAGAGGCAGTCATCTCGCTGCCCGGAGCCGGCGCGATGCGGGCGGTCGAGCAGGACCAGCTCATCGTCCAGCGGTTCAACTTCACGGAACCGGCATCCCCGCTGACCGTGGAAGGCCTGGAGCGGATCGGCCAGGAGCTGCATGACCAGGACTGAGACGGCCCCGGTGCTGCATGCCGACGGGCTGGACTGCGCCGTCAGGCACGGTGCCCGCAGCCGGCTGGTGCTCCACGACGTCGACCTCACGGTCGCCGCTGGTGAAGTAGTGGGGCTCATCGGCCCCAACGGCAGCGGGAAGACCACGCTGCTGCGCACACTCAGCGGGGCGCTCTCGCCGCGCCGTGGGCAGGTGCTGCTGCACGGCCGTCCTCTGGGACGGCTCACCGCGCGTCAGGTCGCCCAGAAGATCGCACTGGTGGTCCAGGAGCCGCCGAGCGAGCTCATGCTCAGCGTGGCAGAGACGGTGCTGTTGGGCCGCACCCCGCATCTGGGCATGTTCCAGAGGCGGTCCTGCCGCGATGAGTCGATCGCCGAGCGCGCGCTGACGGCGATGGGCGTCCGCCACCTGGCCCAGCGGGAGACCAGCCGGCTCTCCGGTGGCGAGCGCCAGCGGGTCCTCATCGCCCGAGCACTGGCCCAAGAGGCCACCTGCCTGCTGCTCGACGAGCCGACCAACCATCTCGACATCGGATTCCAGCATCAGGTGCTCCAGCTGCTGCGCGGGCTCGACACCACCACCGTGGTGGTGCTGCATGATCTCAACCTCGCGGCCCGCTACTGCGATCGGCTCCTCCTGCTCCACGACGGACACGTGCGCGCATCCGGGCCGCCGGCGGAGGTGCTCGGCCCCGACCTGCTGGGTGACGTCTACACGGTCGGAGTCGACCCGGTCACTTCTCCGGACGGCACGAACCAGCTGCTGTTCCGTGCCGGCACAGCGCCCGATGAGCCCCGCCGACCATGAAGGAGCACCACAGATGAACGTCCAGGACACCCTCGACGACTACTGGTCCCGGTGGGCCGCCGACTATGAGGCCCACCAGCAGCAGCGGCTTCGCGACCACGGGGAGGTCCAGGCCTGGGAGCGGGTCTGGCGCCCGGTGCTGCCACAGGCTCCGGCAGACGTCCTCGACGTGGGCACCGGCACCGGCCACGCGGCGCTGATCATCGCCGGACTCGGCCACCGGGTCACCGGCATCGACCTGGCAGAGGGCATGCTGGCCGAGGCCCGCCGCAAGGTCCACGCCACCTCGGGTCCCCGGTTCTTGCGCGGAGACGCGGCCGATCCGCCTGTCCCACCTGGTTTCTTCGACGCGATCACCGCGCGGTATCTGCTGTGGACCCTGCGTCACCCCGACGAGGCGCTGCGTCGCTGGCATCGGCTCCTGCGCCCTGGCGGAGTCCTGGTGGCGGTGGACGCGCTGTGGTTCCCTCAGGGCCTCACCAGCCATGATGCCCACGACGGCGACGCGCCCCGATCCGGCCGGAGCGCGCACTTCCGCCGCGTCTACGGCTCCGCCCGCCAGGACCTGCCACTGGCGGAGGCAGCCGATATCTCCGTCTTCGCCGCACGCATCGAACAGGCCGGATTCTCCGAGGTCAGCGTCGACGAGCTCCCGGAGATCATGGAAAGGGACCGGCGCCACGGCGTCGCGCCCGGCCACGAGGTCCAGCGGCAGCACCGCATCCGGGCCGTCCGCCGCTGAACCTGCTCAGTCGACTCGGCTCAGTCAACTCGACATCCGGCGCAGCGCCCCAGCAGCGTGGATCGGTCCAGGTCGAGACGAAACCCGGCGCTGCGCTCCAGCGCGGCGGCGAGCTCCTCGGCGTCCTGGCGGGGCAGAGCCTGAACAGCGTCGCAGCTGTCGCAGTGCCCGTGCAGATGTGAGGTGGAGGCGAGGTGATAGGCCGCCGCCCCTCCTGGCAGCCGCCGGACCGCGACCAGCCCCAGCGCGGAGAAGAGCTCCAGGGTCCGGTACACGGTGGTGCGGTGCACTCCGCTGGCCGCGAGCTGGACGGCCAGCTCGTCAGCGCTGAGATGCTCGTGACCTCCCGCCAACACCTGAAGCACCGCCCGCCGCGCCTCCGTGTGGCGCTCACCGGACTGACGCAGCCGGGCCAGCGCCTCCTCGATGCGACGCTGCCCGCCGCCTCCGTGCAGCGCATGGTGAGAGGAGGTGGCACCTATCCCGCTCATCGGGGCACCTTCCGTCCGCGCAGCGGGTCGAGGAGGATCTCAGCCGACCAGGCCGCCGCGTCGGCGACGTCGCGGGTCTCCGGCCCGACCTGCCGGTGAAGCGACACCCAGGTGCCGGCCGAGTCCAGATGGCACAGCCCGGCCACCAGGTCACGACGTTCTTGGGGGGCCAGATCCGGGATCTCCCGGGAGAGCAGACGCTCCAGTCCGGCCCGCCCCGGGGCAGGGTCGATACCGTCGGCGCCCCGTATCTCAGCCTCTGCTACCACATGGGCCAGCTCGCGGCGCCGGGCGTAGGACTCCATGGACTCCCGCACCAGCAGCGGGAAGTCGAAGATCGACTCGCAGCCGGGGCGGGGGAAGGCCACTCGCTGGAACCACGCAGCCGCCGAGGCCAAGAGCTCGGCGCGGGTTCCATAGTGGCGGAAGACCGTCCGCTCGCCGATTCCTGCTCGGCGTGCGATCAGCTTGAACGAGACGTCATCGGTCCCGAGTTCTTCGACGAGCTCGGCGAAGGCCTGGAGGATCCTGGCCTGGCTGGGCGTGAGACCCGGATCCTCGTCGGCCTCCCGGGCCGTCATCGAGGTCTCCTCCTCGGCGCTCACGGGGCCGCCTCCGCGGCCCGGTGCGACGCGAAGGCCGTCTCCGGGAAGCTGGCCCTGAGCTGCTCCGCGATGCGCCGGAAGGCCGCTGACGTGCCCTCGACGTCCATGTCCAGCCCTGTGCGGCAGCGCGCCCAGAACTGCGCCGAGGCGACGTTCACCAGCCCGGCGCAGAGCCGCCCGGCGTCGCGCCTGGCGAGCCCTGGAGCGACTGTGCTCACCAGGGCGCGTACCGCCTCGGCGAAGAAGCTCGAGTGGTCAGGCCCCACGGGCGAGATCGCCTCGGCCCGCGCCATCAGGTGGGCGTAGGAAGGTGCACGGTCGAAATCGGAGAAGCGTGTCTCCACCACATGCAGGAAGCTCTCCCAGTCGGTGAACGTCGGAGGCGGGAGGACCTGGTCCTCCAGCCAGCGCGCCAGCGCAGAGAGCAAGTGGGGGCGGGTCGGGAAGTGCCGATAAACCGTCCGCTCGGACACACCGACCGACTCCCCCAGGGAGCGGTAGGCGATGTCGTCGAACGGCATCTCGCGCAACAGGGTCGCGGCGCTGGTGAGGATCGCCTCCGGCGTCGCCAGGTGTTCGCCCATGCTGTTCACCCTCATGTCTTCGACGGGCTCCGCGACGGGGCCACGGGCCCACCGTCCATGTCCTCGAGTCCGAGCGGCCACGGCGGGCCGGCCGTGCGGAGCTGATCCTCCGGCGGGAGCACGTACCGGTCCGAACCATCCAGGGTGAGCGCCAGCGAGGAGATGTGCTGGGTCTCGCCGAACGGCCCTGGCTCCGCGGAGGCCAGCATATCCGGCCGCTCGAACGTATAACCAGTGACGTGGCATCTCAGCCGCACCGCGGAGGGACTGCCCTGCTCATCGACCATCGGCAGGGTGATCCCGTCCCAGCTGCGCCGCAGATACCACCGTCCACGGGTCAGCACCGCGGTCAGCGGGGTCACGACCGCGGCGGCCACGATCGCGACCCCGACGGCGAAGGGCCGCAGGACCTCGCCGAACACTCCGGCGAAGGTCAGCAGCGAGAGCACCGTGGCGACGCCGACGGAGACCAGTCCCACCGGATTCCAGTCATGGAGCATCCCTCTCCGGTGCTCCGGCCTCAGCGGAGAGATCCGCAGCAGGCACTTGTTGACCGCGATGTCCACCGCCACGGTGACCAGCCAGGCCATCACCACATTGGCGTAGAGGCTCAGCACGAAGTACATCAGCGCGAAGACGTCCAGCATCATCAGCGCGCACGCCACCGAGAGGTTCAGGACCACGAAGACCGTCCGGCCCGGATAGCGACGGGTCAGCCGGGTGCAGGCGTTCAGACAGGCCAGGGAGCCTGAATAGCCGTTGGTGACGTTGATCTTCACCTGGGCCACCACGATCAGCGCCAGAGCCAGGGTGACAGCCAGCCAGTCCGGCATCAGCTCCTGGTAGATCCCCAGGAACTGGACGACCGGTTCGGCAGCACGGTCCCCCAGGGTGGGATCGACTCGTGCCAGCACATAGACAGCGAGGAAGACTCCCAGCACCTGCTTGGCCCCGCTGAAGATCACCCAACCCGGGCCGGCCAGCAGCAGGGCCGTCCACCAGCGTCGACGGTTGGCCGCCGAGCGCGGGGGCATGAACCGGATGTAGTCCAGCTGCTCCGCCAGCTGCGGGGTCAGCGCGAAGCAGACTGCGGCGCAGGCCACCACGGCACCGACGTCGACCGCTCCACCATGGGCTCCGTCGAAGGCCACGAAGGCCGCCACGATCTCCCCGTCGACGAGCACCACCCAGACCAGGGGCAGGAGCGCCAGGACCAGCCACAGGGGCGTCGTCCAGAACTGCAGACGTTCCAGGGCGCGCATCCCCAGGACCACGATCGGGATGACCACCACGGTGGAGACCAGGTATCCCGCCGGAAGCGGAAGTCCGATGCCCACATGGAGCGCCTGAGCCATGATCGCTCCCTCGAGGGCGAAGAAGATGCAGGTGAACCCGGCGAAGATCAGCGTGGTGATGACCGAGCCCTGGTAGCCGAAGCCGGAGCCTCTGGCGATGAGGTCGATGTCCAGGTTGTAGCGGGCGGCGTAGATGCTGATCGGCAGCCCCACCAGGAAGATCGTCACCGAGGCCAGCAGGATCCCGAGCACCGCGTTCGCCGTGCCATGTTCGAGACCGATGCTCGCCCCGATGGAGAAGTCCGCCAGGAACGCGATGGAACCCAGCGCCGTCCCTCCCACGGCCAAGGTGCTCCACCGGCGGAAGCTGCGCGGCACGTACCTGAAGGCGTAGTCCTCCAGGCTGTCCTCTGCGGCGCGGCGCGCCCGGTCCCCCTCCGTCACGTGGTCAGCGCCTCCAACTCAGATCGCCATCGCTTCGCGCACGTCACGCTGGGCCTCGGCTCCGCCGGCGCCTGCACGGGTCACCCGGCCGGCGGCCAGCACCGCATAGCGCTCCGCCGCATGCAGGGCGAAATCGATGTGCTGGACCGCGAGCAGCACGCTGAGCCCCTCATCCCGGGAGAGCCCGATGATCGTCTGTTCGATCTCCGCGACGACCGAGGGCTGGATCCCCTCCGTGGGCTCGTCCAGGATCAGCAGCTTCGGCTCGGTGATCAGCGCTCGGGCGATGGCCAGCTGCTGACGCTGGCCCCCGGAGAGCAGCCCCGCCCGGCGGTCGATGACCTCGGTCAGCGCAGGGAACCTCCCCAGCGCGTCGTCCACCAGCTGCGCACGGCGCGGACCGCGCCGCCGGTCCGCCACCACCTGGAGGTTCTCCCGTGTGGTGAGCTGCTCGAAGGACTGCTGCCCCTGGGGCACGTAGGCCATGCCACGGCGCACGCGGGCACTGGGAGACAGCGCCGTCACGTCCTCCCCTTCGAAGAGCACCGTCCCCCGGGAGGGCCTGATCAGACCGATCGCGGCGCGGAGCATCGTGGTCTTGCCGGCACCGTTGTGACCCAGGATCGCGGCGATGCCGTGCGGGGACCCGTGCATGCTCACGGAATGCAGGACCCGGGTGCTGTCGTAGCCGGCGTCGAGGTGCTGGAGCTCAAGCATGGGCCAGCTCCTCCTCCGGCATCGCGGCCGTCCCCAGGTAGACCTGCTGGACCCGAGGATCCTCCTGGACCTCGGCGACGGAGCCCTGGGCGAGGACCGTCCCCTGGTGGAGCACGGTCACCTGCGAGGCGAAGCTGCGCATGAACTCCATGTCATGCTCCACCACCAGCACAGCACGCCCCTCCTTGACCCGGTGGAGGAGCTCGCCGGTGGCCGCCCGCTCGTCATGGCTCATGCCCGCGACGGGCTCGTCGAGCATGAGCGCCTGCGCGTCCTGGACGATCAGCATCCCGATCTCCAGCCATTGCTTCTGACCATGGGAGAGCGTCCCGGCCCGGCTGTCCTGCAGATCACCGAGCCCGGTCTGCTCCAGGGCCTCCTCCACTCGCCCCCCGAGATGCCGGCGAGCGCCGAGCAGAGAGAACCAGCGGCGGTGGATGCCCGCGGCGATGTCCAGGTTCTGCGCCACGGTGAGCTGTTCGAAGACGCTCGCCGTCTGGAAGGTCCGGCCGATCCCCAGCTTCGCGATGGACTGCACCGGCCGGCCCAGCAGCTCCGTCTCGCCCATGCGCACCGACCCGGACCCCGACACGAGCCCGGTGATGGCGTCCACGCAGGTGGTCTTGCCGGCGCCGTTGGGTCCGATGAGGAAGTGCACCTCGCCGTCGACGGCGTCGAAGGAGGCGCCTCCGACCGCGGTGAAGGCTCCGAACCGGACCTCCAGGTCTCGGATGTTCAGCGACGTCATCACTGCTCTCCCTTCTGCTCCCAACCGAGGACCGCCGCGACCGGCGGTCCGGCGGGGGAATCCCCTGGTGCTGTCTCCGGGCCGTCGGCGGAGCCGCCTCCGGCCCCGTCGTCGTGAAGGCCGCCGCTGCCGCCGTCGTCCTCAGCGTCACGACGGCGCCGGCGGACCTGGGTGACACGCAGCACGGAGGCGACCCCGCCCGGCAGCAGCGCGATGACCAGGATCAGCAGGAGCCCCTGGAAATAGCTCCAGGCCGAGGGGAAGCTCTCGGCCAGCGAGGACTCCACCCAGGCCACGGCCAGAGCACCGATCACAGGGCCGAACAGGGTGGCCCGGCCTCCGATGGCCACCCCGATCACGAAGGCGATCGACGGCACGACGCCGATCTCCGCAGGCGAGATGATGCCCACCAGCGGGACGAACAGTGCCCCGCCGATGCTCGCCATCACCGCTGCGACGACGAAGGCGGTCGTCTTGATCAGGGCGGGGTCATAGCCGAGGAACCGGACCCGCTCCTCCGCATCGCGGGTCGCCACGAGCAGCTCGCCGAATCGGCTGCGCATCAGCCAGTAGGCGATCACCACCATGAGGATCAGCACTCCGGCCGCCAGCAGGTACAGGGTCCTCCGGTTCACCGGGTCATAGAGGGAGAACCCCAGGAAGGACTGGAATCCGGAGAGCCCGTTCGACCCGTTGAGGGTTCCCTGCTGCCCGACCAGCAGCACGGCGAAGGCGAACACCAGCGCCTGGTTCAGGATGGCGAAGTAGGCGCCTTTGACGCGCCGCGTGAACACGGACCAGCCGAGCACGAACGCGACCACCGCGGGCAGCAGCAGGACCGCCCCGAGTGTGAACAGCTCGCTGCGGAACGGCTCCCACCACCAGGGCAGCTCCGTGCCGAAGGTGGACATGAACCCCGGAGCCTGCTCCCCCTGGAGCTGCGCGTCGGCCAGCTGCATGTGCATGGCCATCGCATAGGCGCCGAGACCGAAGAAGACTCCCTGCCCCAGGGTCAGCATGCCGCCGCGCCCCCAGGCCAGGCCGATCCCGACGGCGACGATCGCGTAGCAGATGAAGCGTCCGAGCTGGTTCAGCCGGAAGTCGGTCAGCAGCATCGGGGCGAGGACCATCAGGCCCACTGCCAGGAGGCCGATCCCCAGGAACGCCCGCGAGGGTCTGGGCAGATCGGGGCCCGCGCCGACACGACGGATCCGAGCCAGGGTCCCGCGCTCCGCGGGGGTGATGGTCGTCATGCGAGGCTCCTTGTCCGCACGGAGAACAGGCCCTGGGGCCGGATCTGGAGGAACGCCACCACGATCACCAGCACGAGGAACTTCGCGATGCTCGCAGTGGTGCTGAACTCGATGAAGGCCTGGAGGATCCCGAGGCTGAAGGCCGCGATGACGGCGCCCTTGATCTTCCCGATGCCCCCGGCCACGACCACCAGGAAGGCGTCGACGATGTAGCTCATGCCCAGCGTCGGGCTGGTGGAGCCGATGAGGGTGATCGTCACACCGGCCACGCCCGCCAGTCCGGAGCCGATGAAGAAGGTGAGCCGATCGGTGCTGCGTGTGGAGATCCCTGAGGTCTCGGCCAGGCTCCTGTTGAGGACCACCGCACGGATCCGTCGTCCCAGGCTGGTCCAGGTCATCATCGCGGAGAGCCCCGCGACGACGGCGATGACCAGCCCGAGGATGAAGATGCGGCTGACCGGCACCGCCGTGCCCAACAGCTCCACGCTGCCCTGCAGCCAGGACGGGGTCCGCACGTCGACGGCGGGCGCTCCGAAGAGGTCCCGGGCCAGCTGCTGGAGGATGATGCCGACGCCGAACGTGGCCAGCAGGGTGTCGAGCGGCCGATGGTACATGTGCCGGATGAGGACCTGCTCCAGCAGCACACCCAGCAGTCCGCCGACCAAGAAGGCGAGCGGCAGCGCCACGATCAGCGAGATCCCGGCGTGCCCGAAGATCCCCTGCAGCACGAACGCGGTGTAGGCGCCGACCATGATGAATTCGCCGTGGGCCATGTTGATGACGCCCATCTGGCCGAAGGTCAGAGCCAGCCCGACCGCCGCGAGCAGCAGGATCGACCCGACGCTCACCCCGGCGACGAGCTGGGAGAGGATCATGTCCATGTCGAAAGGCTCCTCATCATCGATCGCGAGCCGTGCCGGTCAGTCCTCATCAGAGTCTTCATCGGAGTCCTCGTCAGCCTCGTCCGCCTCCTGGGCGTACTCCTCGGCCTCCTCCTCGTCAGCCCAGGAGTACGTCTCGAGGAAGGGATCGGGCTCGGTGAGCTCACCCTCCCAGATGGTGTCGATCAGGCCGTCGGCGGTGATGCGGCCGATGCGCGGCGTCTTGGTGACGTGCTGGTTCTCGCCGTCGATCGTCACGGTCCCCTCCGGAGCGGCGAAGGAGGTGGCGTCGGCGGCGTCACGGACGGCGTCGACGTCGAAGGACTCCGCCTCCTCGACCATGGCGGCCCAGAGGTGGAGGCTGTTGTATGCCGACTGCATGACGTCCGAGGTCACCCGGCCCTCCCCGTACTTCTCCTGGAAGGCCGCCACGAAGTCCTCGTTCTCCTGATTCTCGAGGGTCTGGTAGTAGTTCCAGGAGGTGAGCTGCCCTTCGATGTTCGAGGCGCCGATGCCCTCGATCTCCTCCTCCGCGATCGAGACGGAGAGCACCGGCGTCGTCTCGGCGTCGAGGCCCAGCGAGTTGTACTGGCGGAAGAACGCGACGTTGGAATCGCCGTTGAGCGTGTTGAACACGGCATCGGCACCGGAGGAGGCCAGCTGATTGGCGATCGTGGTGAAGTCGGTGGAGCCCAGCGGGGTGTAGTCCTCTCCGAGGATCTCGACACCGTTCTCCTCCGCCCACTGGCGGATGATCATGTTCGCGGTCCGCGGGAAGACATAGTCGGAACCGACCAGGTACAGCGACTCCGCGCCCTCCTCCTCCAGGAGGTAGTCGAGGGCAGGGACGATCTGCTGGTTGGTGGTCGCCCCGGTGTAGATGATGTTCTCGGAGGCTTCGAGCCCTTCGTACTGAGTCGGGTAGAACAGCAGCGCGTCGTGCCCTTCGAACACCGGCAGCATCGCCTTCCGCGAGGCGGAGGTCCACCCGCCGAAGACGGCGGCCGTGCATTCCTGCACGATCAGACGCTCCGACCGCTCGGCGAAGGTGGCCGGCTCGGAGGCTCCGTCCTCCTCGACGATCTCGAGCTGCTTGCCCAGCACGCCGCCGGCGTCGTTGATCTCCTCCGCCGCCAGGTGCAGGACGTCGTTGACCGTGGTCTCGCTGATGGCCATGGTTCCGGACAGCGAGTTGATGAATCCGATCTTGATCGAATCGCCGTCGACGTCGACGCAGGACTCTGTGCCGCCGCCGACGGCCTCCTCCCCGGCTCGAGCGCCGCATGCGGTGAGCAGCAGGGCCCCGGCCGCGATGAGGGCGGAGCAGGTCCGCAGGCTCCGGGTACGACGCTGGTGGAGTTCGCCCATGGGGTTCGTCTTCTCCTCAGTCAGATGAGTGTGAGTGGCCGCGCTAGGTCGCGGTGGAACCAGCCTGAGCGCATGGCATTACTCTGACGTTGCTCTCATATTTCTTGTCTGTAAAACTTCCCCTCCCCTGCGCCCCGGATGATCGAGTGCTTCTCTGCCGGAATTACGGGGAAAATGACCGATCTGAGGAGTTCCAGAGAAGAGCCCTAGGCCGACGGAAGAGAAGGACAGACCGCGGACAGGACACATTGGTGTGGCAGAATTCTGACGCAGGGGAAGGCCTCTTCCCCGCGGGACTGATGAGAGGGACGACCGTGCACTTCACCCCTGCCGACCAGGAGAAGCTGCTGCTCGCCGTCGCCGCGATGGTCGCGCGTGACCGCCTGGGCCGGGGCGTCCGGCTGAATCACCCGGAGACGGTCGCACTGCTGTCCTCCTGGGTGATCGAGGGAGCCCGCGACGGGCGGACCGTGGCGGACCTCATGGAGGAGGGACGTCACGTGCTGACCCGCGACCAGGTCATGGAGGGCGTTCCGGAGGTCCTCACCGATGTCCAGGTCGAGGCCACCTTCCCCGACGGGCGCAAATTGGTGACCCTCCACCACCCGATCGACTGACACCGACCCTTTCCCGACGCGGAGGAGCCATCATGGCAGGCAGCACCACATCCGGCCCGGGCGCCGTCCGCGTCCGTGCCGGCAGCATCGAGCTCAACGCGGACCGCACCGACGGTGAACGCATCCGCCTGATCTTCACCAACACCGGCGATCGCCCCGTGCAGGTGGGCTCCCATCTGCATCTGCCCGACGCCAATCCGGCCCTGGAGTTCGACAGGGCCCGTGCCCAGGGTTTCCGTCTCGACGTCCCCGCCGGGGCGTCCCAGCGCTTCGAACCGGGCGCCTCCCGCACCCTCGATGCCGTCACACTGCGGGGCCGCCGGATCGTGGCCGGGCTTCAGGTCCGTCCGGAGCCCCTCGACCTGGACGCCCCTGCCGGAAACTCCCGGGAGGGTGAGGACTGATGGTCAGCATCGACCGCGAGACCTATGCCGCCATGTTCGGTCCCACTGCGGGCGACCAGCTGCGGCTCGGCGACACCGACCTCTGGATCGAGGTCGAGGAGGACCGCACCGTCGGCGGCGACGAAGCGGTCTTCGGCGGGGGCAAGTCGATCCGCGAGTCCATGGCCCAGAGCACGCTCAGCCGGGCGGCAGGCGCGCTGGACACGGTGATCACCAACGCGATCATCCTCGACTGGTGGGGAGTCGTCCGCGCCGACATCGGCATCCGCGACGGTCGGATCGTCGGCATCGGGCACGCAGGGAATCCGGACATCTCTGATGGCATCGACCCGGAGCTGATCATCGGCCCCTCCACCGACATCATCTCCGGGGAGGGCAAGATCGTCACCGCCGGAGCCATCGACTCCCATGTGCACCTGATCTCTCAGTCGCAGATCCACGAGGCCCTCGCCACCGGGATCACCACGGTGGTCGGCGGCGGCACGGGCCCTTCCGAGGGCTCGAAGGCCACCACTGTGACCCCGGGTCCCTGGCACCTGCGGCAGATGCTGCGCGCCCTGGACGCCCTGCCCGTCAACGTGCTCCTGCTGGGCAAGGGCAACACGGTCTCCACCGCCGGCCTCGAGGAGCAGGCCCTCGGCGGGGCCGCCGGATACAAGGTCCATGAGGACTGGGGATCCACCCCTGCGGCGATCGACGCCGCCCTGAGCGCCGCGGACCGCTGGGGGCTGCAGGTGGCGCTGCACTCGGACTCGCTCAATGAGGCCGGATTCGTGGAGTCCACGATCCGCGCCATCGACGGACGCTCGATCCACGCCTTCCACATCGAGGGGGCCGGCGGCGGCCACGCCCCGGACATCCTCACCCTGGCAGGCCTGCCCCACATCATCCCCGGTTCCACGAACCCCACCCTTCCGCATACGGTCAACACCGTGGCCGAACACCTGGACATGCTGATGGTCTGCCATCATCTGAACCCGTCGGTGCCTGAGGACCTGGCCTTCGCCGAATCCCGCATCCGAGGGACCACGATCGCCGCCGAGGACATCCTCCACGACATGGGGGCGCTGTCCATCACCTCCTCCGATGCGCAGGCCATGGGACGGATCGGGGAGGTCATCACCCGCACCTGGCAGGTCGCCCATGTGATGAAGGGCCGGCTGGGGCCGCTGGGCGGCGGGCTGGCCGCGGACAACGAACGCGCCCGACGCTACGTGGCCAAGTACACGGTGAACCCCGCGATCGCCCACGGCATCGCCCACGACGTCGGCTCCGTCGAGACCGGACGGATGGCGGACCTGGTGGTCTGGGACCCACGGTTCTTCGGCGTGAGGCCTTCGGCTGTGGTCAAGGCCGGCAGCATCGTCTGGGGCGCCCTGGGCGACCCCAACGCCTCCATCCCGACTCCGCAGCCGGTGCTCCAGCGGCCCACCTTCGGCCACCTCGCGGGCGCCGACCATGCGGTGACCTATGTCGCCCCGGCTGCACTCGACGCCGGGTTGGAACAGACCCTCGGGCTGCGGCGCCGTCTCCGGCCGGTGACCTCCACCCGGGACATCGGGAAGGCCGAGATGAGGAACAACTCCGTCCTGCCGGAGATCACGGTGCGTCCCGACACCTTCGAGATCTCCATCGACGGCGAGGCCGTGGAACCGGCTCCGGCCGAGGAGCTCCCACTGGCGCAGTTCTACTCGATGTTCTGATGTCGCAGCCCGATCTCGGCGCGGCGGTCCCTCCCGCCCTGGCCGCCCAGACCGTCGCCCTGCTGCTGGCCGACTCACGCCTGCCCTCGGGCGGCCACGTCAACTCCGCGGGCCTCGAACCGGCCCTGATGGCAGGGATGCCGCACAGCCAGGTGCCGTTGTTCCTGCGGACCAGAGCGCGCACCGTCTCTCTGGTCGACGCGGCGACGGCCGTCGTCGTCCGCGGCCAGCTGATGCGGCTCGGCGGTCACGGCGCCGAAGGAGGCACCGAGCTGCGCACCGAGCTGCGCACCGAGCTGCGCATGATCGAACGGCAGTGGGCGGCTCGGACGCCGAGCCGGGCCGCGCGGAGTATCGCCCGGGAGCTGGGGCGCGGCCTGCTGCGCCTGACCCGCTCGCTGTGGCCGGAGTCCCCGGGGCTGGAGATGCTGTGCGATCTCGGAGCCCTCCAGCCCGGCGACGCCCGGGATGCGCGGGCACGCCCGCTGGTCATGGGGGCGGTGGCCGCGCACACCGGCTTGGACGCCGCCTCATTGATGCGGCTGTCCATCTACGACGACGTCGCCTCTGCCGCGGCGGCCCTGCTGAAGCTCGAACCCGGGGATCCTGTGGCCGCGATGGCGCTGGTGCTGGAGGCCTGCCGAGCGGCCGAGCCCGACGTCGCAGCCCTGGCCGACATCACCCGGGCCGAGGAGATCCCCGCGCCGAGCGCACCACAGACCGAAGAATGGACAGAACGTCACACACTCACCACCAGGAGGTTGTTCCGTGCCTGAGAACCCTGCACCCGCCGTCGCCCCGACCGCCGTGCCCCCCGAGTCCCCCGAGTCCCCCCGGCGTGCCCTGCGCCTGGGCATCGCCGGCCCGGTGGGCACCGGCAAGTCCTCGCTGATCGCGCTGATCTGCCGCGCCCTCGGCGACGAGCTGCGGCTGGGGGTGATCACCAATGACATCTACACCGACGAGGACGCCCGGTTCCTGCGCTCCGCCGGGGTCCTGGATCCGGCACGTATCCGTGCCGTGGAGACCGGGGCCTGCCCCCACACCGCGATCCGCGACGATGTCACCGCCAACCTGCTGGCCACCGAGGACATGGAACGCGATTTCGCCCCGCTGGACACCGTGCTCATCGAGTCCGGCGGCGACAATCTCACCGCGACCTTCTCCCCCGCCCTGGTGGACGCCCAGATCTTCGTGCTGGACGTGGCCGGAGGCGGCGACGTCGCCCGCAAGGGCGGTCCCGGGATCGGCCGGGCCGACCTGCTCGTGGTCAACAAGACCGACCTCGCCCCCTATGTGGGCGTGGACGTGGAGCGCATGGTCGCCGATGCCGAGGAGGCCCGGGAGGGCCGCGCCGTGCTGGCCCTCTCTCGCGAGGACGACCAGTCCGTGCAGGCGCTGCGCCGCTGGGTGCTGCAGGTGCTGGCGGCCCACCGCTCCGGGGAGCACATCCCGCAGGACCCAGGGCCCATGGCACCGCACTTCCATGCTGACGAGGAGCACCCGGAGGGCGGGTACGTGCATGCCCACGCCTGACGATCGTCGGATGCCCGCAGACGGAGGGTGGGAGCGCCCGCATGCGCATCCAGCTCTGCGCCGGTGAGCCGCGGGCCAGGACCGAGCTGATCGTCGGGAAGCTGGCGCCCCGGCTCATCTCCCGGGGCCCCCGCCACGCCCACGTGGGGGTGACCGCCGCCGAGATGGTCCTGCTCGACGGGGACAGCCTCACCGCCGAGATCAGGGTCGGGGCCGGCTGCGTCCTGCGCGTCGAAGACATCGGGGGCACCGTCGCCTATCCGCGGCGTGCATCCCAGACCGGGCTGTCTGCTTCCGCAGAACGCGTGCAGGGTCAGCAGACCGCCTCCTGGCACCTGGACATCCAGGTCGAGGACGGCGGGACCCTGCTATGGCACGGACTGCCCTTCGTCATCGCGGAGGCCGCCGACGTCGTCCGTCGAACCTCTGTCAGGCTCGGACACGATGCCCGCGCCGTGCTGCGAGAGACCCTCGTGCTGGGACGGCACGCGGAGCGGGGCGGGCGGATCCGCTCCGCGCTCGAGGTCCAAGACCCCGACGGTCCGCTCCTGCTGGAAGAGCTGACCGTGGACGGCGCCCGCCCTGAGCCGGGGGTCCTCGGAGGTCAGCGGGTGGCTGACACGATCCTGGCCGCCGGGTTCCGCCCCCCGGCCCGCCCGGGCGATCTCCTGCTGGAGGCCCCGGGGGCGCTCGCGCGCCATCTCGGAACGGCCACCCATGACTCCCCGCTGGACACTCGGTTCCAGGAGTGGGTGGTGGCGGCGACGCACTGACCGCTCAGACCGGTGCCCCGGCGACGCGTCGTCGCCGGGGCACCTGCCGATCACCTCTCAGCCGGGAACGTGGCTCTGGTCAGCCGCCCATCCGATCGCGCAGCTGCTGGAGCTCGCCCTGGATGGACTGCGGCAGGGAGCCGCCGAACCGCTCGAACCACTGCTCGATGTCCGCCAGTTCGGCACGCCACTCCTGCGGATCGACCCTCAGGGCATCGTGGAGGTCCTCGTCGGAGATGTCGAGCCCGGTGGTGTCCAGCGCCTCCGGCGTGGGAGTCAGGCCGATCGGCGTCTCGACGGCCTCTCCACGGCCCTCGATGCGCTCCACGATCCACTTCAGCACCCTGGAGTTCTCAGCGAAGCCGGGCCAGGCGAAGCCGCCGTCGCGGTTCCGGCGGAACCAGTTGACCAGGAAGATCTTCGGCAGCTTCTCGGGGTCGGCCTGCCCGGAGACCCGCACCCAGTGGTTGAGGTAGTCCCCGGCGTCGTAGCCGATGAAGGGCAGCATCGCCATCGGGTCACGGCGCACCTTGCCCACTGCGCCCTCTGCGGCGGCGGTGGTCTCCGAGGAGAGCGTGGCACCGAAGAAGATGCCGTGGTTCCAGTCTCGGGACTCCGTGACGAGCGGGACCGTCGTCTTGCGCCGACCTCCGAAGAGGATCGCGTCCAGCTTGACGCCGTCCGCGGAGTAGTACTCCTCGGCCAGCATGTCGGTCTGGTCGATGGGGGTGCAGAACCGCGCGTTCGGGTGGGCGGCCGGCGTCTCGGAGTCCGGGGTCCACTCGTTGCCCTGCCAGTCGGTGAGGTGCGACGGCGGCTCCTCCGTCATGCCTTCCCACCAGACGCCGCCGTCGTCGGTCAGGGCACAGTTGGTGAAGACCGAGTTGCCTTTGGCGATGGCACGCATGGCGTTGGCGTTGGTGTGCCAGCCGGTGCCCGGTGCGACCCCGAAGTATCCGGCCTCGGGGTTGACCACACGGAACTCGCCGTCCTTGCCCGGGCGGATCCAGGTGATGTCATCGCCCAGGGTCTCGGCGGTCCATCCTTCGAGGGTGGGGTCGATCAGCGCCAGGTTGGTCTTCCCGCAGGCTGAGGGGAAGGCCCCGGAGATGAAGTGGCTCCGCCCCTGAGGGCTGGTGAGCTTGAGGATGAGCATGTGCTCGGCCAGCCATCCCTCGTCCCTGGCCATGGCCGAGGCGATGCGCAGCGCGTAGCACTTCTTGCCCAGCAGGGCGTTGCCGCCGTAGCCGGAGCCGTAGGACCAGATTTCCCGGGTCTCCGGGAAGTGGACGATGTACTTCTCCTTGTTGCACGGCCAGGCGACGTCGTCCTGGCCGGGCTCCAGAGGGGCGCCCACGGAGTGCACCGCGGGCACGAAGAACGCGTCGAGCTCCTCCATGCGGCGCACCACATCGGTGCCGATGCGGGCCATGATCCGCATCGAGGTCACCACATAGGCGGAGTCGGTGACCTCCACCCCGAACTTGGGGTCCTCAGCGTCGAGAGGACCCATCACGAACGGGATGACGTACATCGTCCGACCGCGCATGGCGCCGTCGAACACTCCTGAGAGGGTCTCGCGCATCTCGGCGGGGTCCACCCAGTTGTTCGTGAAGCCGGCGTCGCGCTCGGCCTCCGAGCAGATGAAGGTGCGGGACTCCACGCGGGCGACATCAGCGGGGTCGGAGAATGCGGCGAAGGAGTTCGGGAAGTCGGGACTGGTCAGACGGGTGAAGGTTCCTGCCGCGACGAGCTCGTCTGTCAGGCCGGCATATTCCTCTTCGCTGCCGTCCACCCAGTGGATCCGATCCGGCGTGGTCAGTTCTGCGATGTCGCTGACGAACTGGATCAGCTTCTCGTGTGTCGTGGGGGCATCCACGTGGATGTCCTCCGCACCGGGCGTCTTTGCAACGGTGTCGACCATCGTTTCCCTCCATTGGGTTCCTGAAGTGCACGGTCCGCTCAATCGCACTCCTGTGTGCGGCCACGACGATGGACATCGCACGTCGACGGTGACGTGCGCCGGCTGGCGTCCACATCGTCGTGGACACCGAGCGCGTCGGAGCCTTGAGCAACCGGTCCTTCAACTGTACTTCCCCGCGCGCACGGTGGCCCCACGGAAGTCCACATAATGGGAGGCGGATGCAGGTTGAAGCGATTTTCGTGAGGAACACCACTTTCTCAAGGGGGATTTTGCCCTCGCTCCGCAGCGCGTGTATAGTCTTCTAGGTCGAGATCGCGAGGGCGTGATCGGCGGACAACAGAACATGCGCCTATAGCTCAGCTGGATAGAGCGTCGGTCTACGGAACCGAAGGTCTGGGGTTCGAATCCCTATGGGCGCACCGAAGAGAAGCCCCGCGGCGATGATTCGCCGCGGGGCTTCGTCGTGCCCGTGGAGTCATGTCCGCATCCCCGACACCTCTCACCTACCCGCCCTCGATCTGCGCCGGTGCTGACCAAACATCCTCCTCTCGGAGGATCCGGCTCCGCGGGGCCGCGACCTAGGCTGTTCGCCATGCACGCTCTGCTCCGCGCACATGCCGCTCCTGCCGCCGTCGCCGCCCTCTCCCTGGGGACGCTGGGCCTGACCGCCTCTCCAGCAGCGGCCTCCGGTGACCCCGACGACGACGTGGTCCGCGACCTGAGCATCAGCATCGACCTCGACGAGGACGGCGTGATGCATGTCCAGGAGACCTATGACTGGGACTTCGGCGAGCGCGAGGGGCTGGGCTTCTTCCGCACCCTAAGCACCGAGCTGCGCACCGACGAAGGACGTCGCCTCTACGACGTCGACGACTTCGAGCTCAGCAGCCCCAGCGGCGCGCCGGCCGAGGTCGCCGATGTCGAAGAGACCAGCGACGGCCTGCGACTCAGCCTCGGCGCACCGGACGGCTCAGAGGAGACACGCACCGGCCTGCAGACCTACGAGCTGCGGTACACCGTCCACGGGGCCGTCGATCCGGCCTCCTGGGAGTGGATCACCGCCGGACCGGACCAGGACGTCCCCATCGAGCGCGTCACCACCGAGGTCACGGCCCCCGCGGAGATCCTCGACGCCGCCTGCTGGCAGGGCGCCGACTCCGACCTGGACGACGGCGTCGCCTGCACCGCCGAGATCGACGACGACACCATCACGGCCACCGCCACAGGGCTGGCCCCGGGCGGCTGGCAGGGGGTGCAGATCGACGTCCCCGAGGGCACCTTCTCCGAGGCCACCCCGATCTATGCCGAGCCCACCGCGCTGGAGCGTCTCGGCGACGACCTCGCCCCCACCACCGACCGCATCAGCCAGACCCTGCTCGATGCCTGGTGGGCGGTGTCCGCCGCGGTCGTGGCCGCCGTCGCCGGGCTGGTGGCCCTCCGCCGACGCTCCGGCCGCGATGAGCACTTCCCCGGACTTGTCCCCGGCGTGCTCCCGGAGCCCGGAACCACTCTGGAGACCGCGCGCCTGGAACGGGAGCAGCCGCCGACGGCGCGTCACACCGTGCCTGATGACCTGCGTCCGTACGAGGCGGCCCTGCTCTGGCGCAAGTCCACCCTGTTCCTTCCGGCCGACTTCACCACACTCACGCTGGTGGACCTGGCCGCCCGAGGGCACCTTCGCCTGGAGGAGACCACCGGCTCAGACGAGGACGACACGGGCACGGATTGGATCGTGTCCGCCACCGGTGCCGACGGCACGGGACTGGCCGGGTGGGAGAAGGACCTGCTCGCAGCGGTCGTCGCGGCAGGGGACGGAGACCCGATCCGGCTCTCCGACCTGGACGGAGACTTCTCCTCGGCGGCGCAGAAGGCCCAGTCGAAAGCCGTGGAGGCCTTCGATTCCCGGCATCTGCTGGCCCGGCGCCTCGGCGGTGCCGGCAGCCTGTGGGGTTGGGCCGCCGCGGCCGTGACCCTTCTGCTGCTCATCCTCACCATCGTCGGCTGGGCCACGCAGATGCCGACGTCGCTGAATCTGCTACTGACCGGGGCCACCGTGATCCTCATCCTCCTGGGGCTGACCTGGATGGCGACCTCCAGCAGGAGTAATCCGCGCACCGCCCTCGGCCGAGCCCACCTGGAGCAGCTGCGCGGGCTGCGCCGGGGCCAGGCCGCCGTCGTCGACCTCTCGCCGAGTCCCGCGGACACCCCGGAGGAGCTCACGCCGGAGGAGATCACCGCCCAGCTGCCCTATGCCATGGCGCTGGGCGACGACGAACGCTGGGCCGCCCTGGCCGATGCGCGCTCCCGCAGGGACCCGTCGTCCTGGGAGCGCCATCAGGGTCTCTCGACCGTGAGCTGGGTGGTGCTGGCCACGAGTCTGCAGAGCACGATCGGCGCATCCCACAGCTCCTCCGGGACGGGTTCCGGAGGAGCCGGCTCATCAGGATTCTCCGCCGGGTCCTTCGGCGGAGGTGGAGGAGTCGCCGGCCGGTGACGGGCGCCGTCGTCAGCCCAGCTGGGCCTGCATGGCCTCCACGATGCTCCGCTCACCCTCGGTGATGCGCTCCGAGGCCATGTCCGCCTGGTGCCAGAACGGGTAGGCGATCCCCGGCCGGGCAGCCTCCTCGATGCGGGCGTGCTCCTCCTCGCCGAGCTCCAGGTGCAGGGAACCCAGCAGGTCCTCCCACTGCTCCATGCTGCGGGCGGCCACGGCCAGATTCGTCACCCCCGGACGCTGCAGCAGCCAGGCGAGCACCACCTGCGGGATCGTCGCACCCAGGCCGGCGGCCACCTCGTCGAGGGCTTCCACGACGTCGTACAGCGTCCCCCAGTCGGCGACCCGCAGATCGGAACCGTCGCCGTCGGTCATCCGGGTCCCGCCCTCAGGCGAGGTTCCGCGGCGGTGCTTACCGGTGAGCAGGCCCATGCCCAGCGGACTCCAGGCCTGAGTGCCGATGCCCTGGTCGCTGGCGGCGGGGATCATCTCGTATTCGGCCTCCCGCGCACTGGGACTGTAGTGGATCTGCTGGACCACGGGCTTGATGAATCCGTGCCGCTCGCAGACCATGAGGGCCTTCATCAACTGCCAGCCGGTGTAGTTGGAGACGCCGTAGTAGCGGATCTTCCCGCTGCGGACCAGGCCGTCCATGGTCTGCAGGGTCTCCTCCAGCGGCGTCTCGCCGTCCCAGTGGTGCAGGTAGAACAGGTCGATGTGATCCCGGCCGATGCGGCGCAGCGACTGCTCGACCTGCTGCAGCAGGTGCCAGCGTGAGGCGCCGGCGTCGTTGGGACCCTCCCCCACGGCGAGCCGGGCCTTGGTGGTGACCAGCCAAGAGTCGCCGTGGTCGCTGATACGCAGCGCTTCGCCCAGGATCTCCTCGGCCACTCCCAGGGAGTAGAAGTTGGCGGTGTCGACCAGATTGATGCCGGCCTCTGCACCGCGATCCAGCAGGGCGGCCGCCCCCCTGGCGTCCAGATCTCCCATGTGCTCCATGCCGTGGGCGCCGCCGAAGGGCAGGGTGCCCAGAGCGAGCGGGCTGACACGCAGCCCGCAGGTGGCCGAGAGCGGGCGGTGGAACGCAGTGTCCATGGAGTTCTCCTTCACAGTGCGGATGTGCTCTGTGCCGGCGACGCCATCGGCGCGCGACCACCGCCACGGTAGAACCTGCCCCACGCGCCGGACAAGAGCTGAGGAGCCCGGAGGAGGGCCCCGAAGCTCGACGGCGGCGGACCCCGGAAAACGCGCGGGGGTCAGAGGCAGCGCCTCAAGCGCACTCCGCTGCCGCCCTCCCAGCTGGTCGCGCCGGCCTCCTGGAAGCCATTGTGCTCCAACACACGCCGGGAGGCGGGGTTCTCGTGAGAGACGTCCGCGGTGATGACTCGGAGCTCGTAGGACCGGACCGCGAGCTCACAGATCTTCGCCACCGCCCACGTGGCCACGCCTCGGCCGCTCACAGACTCCGCGACCCGATACCCGAGCGTGGCCTGGCCGGCGTCGACGTCGATCAGATTGATCCGACCGATGATCTCCTCCGCGCATGCCGTCGGCTCCCTCGCCGGCTCGGGCGTCTCAGGGGCGTGGGTGACGATCACGTGGAACAGATCGGTGCCCGCGGACTGCGCGTCCAGCAGCGCGTGCATGCGCTGGTCGAACTCTTCGAAGAAGGCGTCTCCACGGTCAGGGATGAAGTGGGCGAAGTACTCACGGTTGCGTTCCTCGAAGTGCAGCAGCCGGTCCCGATGCGCTGCGGACAGCGGTTCGATCCTCCAAGCCATGGGCGGCTCCCTCCAGCTCTGCACGGCAGGTCATGTCTCCGGCACTGTAGCGGAATCCGGACTGGGCACCCCTGCACGGCGTTGCATCCACAGAAAAACACAGATAAAGTCTGGTAAATCCCACCGAACGTGGGTAGAATCACACTCACAGCGTCCTTCGGTCCGCCCACGCTCCGTGGCCCAGCCCACGGAACCGAGCAGCCGGAGGCGCCCCGGAACCAGAACCCCTGCACTCTCACCGCCGAGGACCGGAGGACGCGATGGCCCTGCTCGCCCCCGAGCGCCACGAACGCATCCTGGCCCACCTGCGCACCCACGGCACAGTGACCGTCCAGCAGATCGCCGAGGATCTCTTCGTCACCCGCGAGACCGTCCGGCGCGACCTGGACCAGCTGGAGTCCGCGGGCTCCCTGCGGCGCGTGCACGGCGGCGCGGTCTCCTCCTCCCCCTCCTCCCGCACGGAGACCTCCTGGCGGGACCGCCGCTCCAGCCGGGCCGAGCAGAAGCAGACCATCGCCCGCGCCGCACTGGAGTTCCTCCCCCCTGCCGGCACCGGCTCCCTGCTGATGGACGCCGGCACCTCTACCGAAGCCCTCGCCGACCTCATCGCCGAGGAGGTCCGTGATGCCGACCCGGCCGGTTCCCGGATGCTGATCACCAACGCCGTGCCCATCGCCCAGAAGCTCAGCGACGTCGGCGCCGTCGACGTCGAGATCCTCGGCGGCCAGGTGCGCGGCCTCACCGGCGCGGTGGTCGGGGAGCAGGCCCTGGCGACCCTGGCCCGCCGTCAGGCCGACGTCGCATTCCTGGGCACCAACGGTGTCGACGCCGCCTTCGGCCTCTCCACTCCGGATGCCGCAGAAGCCGCCATGAAGTCCGCGCTCCTCCGTGCCGCCCGCACCTCGGTGCTGCTGGCCGACTCCTCCAAGCTCGGCCGCTCCACCCTCATCCGCTTTGCCGAGCTGAAAGAGATCTCCGTGCTCATCACTGATGCCGAGCCCGAAGCCGAACTCGCCGAGGCCCTCGAGGCCGCCGAGGTGACTGTCGTCGTGGCGGTGCCACGATGATCATCACCCTCACCCCCAACCCCAGTCTCGACAAGACCGTCGAGCTGGACGCCCCGCTGGCCCCCGGCGCCGTCCAGCGCGCGGTGCGCGCCTCAGCAGAACCCGGCGGCAAGGGCGTGAACATCTCGCGCGCCCTGGTCGCCGCCGGCCAGGAGACCCTGGCGGTGCTCCCCGGCGACGCCGCCGACCCGGTCCTCGCCGCACTGCGCGAGATTCATGTGCCCCACCGAGGACTCGCCCTCGGCGAAGCAGTGCGCACGAACATCACCGTGACCGACCCAGCCGGAACCACCACCAAGATCAACGAGCCCGGCCCCGCCTTCGACACCGTGCGCACCCAGGCCCTGCTCTCCCTGACCCTCAGCAGCGCAGACGGCGCCTCCTGGGCCGCGCTGGCCGGGTCACTGCCCCCCGGCGTGCCCACCGACTTCTATGCGCAGGTCATCACCGGGCTGCGCACCACCTGCGACGGCCGCGCCCCGAAGATCGCCCTGGATTCCTCCGGGCCCGCGCTGGCCGCCGCCGTCGCCGCGGAGCCGGAACTGATCAAGCCCAACGGTGAGGAGCTGTTGGAGCTGGTCACGTTGCTGACCGGTCAGGCGCCGCTCTTCCCCGACGGCACCTCGATCCGGGCCGAGGAACTGGAGCGCCGCCCCGACGACGTGCTCCGCCTCGTGCGCACCACCCAGGACCACGGCGTCCGCGCCGCCCTGGTCACCCTCGGCGCCCACGGGGCGCTGTTCGTCCCGGCCGAGCCCGAGGACCAGGTGCTGCGCGCCTGGGGCCCCGAGCT
The DNA here is from genome assembly GCF_013410745.1 of Nesterenkonia xinjiangensis. Taxonomy (NCBI): domain Bacteria; kingdom Bacillati; phylum Actinomycetota; class Actinomycetes; order Micrococcales; family Micrococcaceae; genus Nesterenkonia; species Nesterenkonia xinjiangensis. The sequence goes on from NZ_JACCFY010000001.1 coordinate 727,561, forward strand.
CGTGGCACGCTCCACCGTCGGCGCCGGTGACGCCTCCCTGGCCGGCTTCCTGCTGGCCGACCAGCTGGGTCGGAGCACCGCCGGCCGTCTCCGCCAGGCCGCGGCGCAAGGTCGTGCGGCCGCCGCTCTCCCCGGATCGGTCATGCCGAGCCCGGAAGATCTCGACCTCGACGTCGTCGTCGTGGAACCCCATCCCGCCTGATCCACCGGCCCTTCAGCCGGGCGCATCTGCCGGACCGCCACGAAACACCGCACCAGAACTGCGAGGCCCACGCCATGAACAGCATCATCACTCCGGAGCTCGTCAGCCTTGACGAGATCCGCCCCAGCGACAAGCGGGAGGTCATCGTCTCCCTGGCCTCCCGCGTCCAGCAGGCGGGCCGCACCACGGCCGCCGACTCCCTCGTCGCCGACGCCTGGGCACGTGAGGAGAAGTCCGCCACCGGCATGCCCGGCGGTGTGGCCATCCCACACTGCCGCACCTCGGCCGTCCACGAGGCTACGCTGGCCTTCGCCCGGCTGAACGAGCCGGTGGACTTCGGCGCCAAGGACGGCCCCGCCGACCTGGTGTTCTTCATCGCCGCGCCCGACGGCGCCGACAAGGCCCACCTGAAGATCCTCGCCGCCCTGGCCCGTTCGCTCGTGCGGAAGGACTTCGTCGCCGCCCTGCGCGAGGCCGCCGACGAGCAGCAAGTGGTGGACCTTGTCACCGAAGCGGTGGCCCCGGCGGTGGCCGAGCTTGAGGGCACCGCCGCCTCCCGGCCCGCCGACGCGGCACCCGCTGCGTCCGCGGCACCGGCCGCGCCCGCGCCGGGCACTCGGCGGCTGGTCGCCGTCACCGCCTGCCCCACCGGCATCGCCCACACCTACATGGCCGCCGACGCGATCAAGCAGGCCGCCGAGGAGAAGGGCGTGGAGATCCACGTCGAGACGCAGGGCTCGGCAGGCGCCACCGCGCTGCCCGCCGACGTCGTCTCGGCCGCCGACGCAGTGATCTTCGCCGTGGACGTCGACGTCCGGGACAAGGCCCGGTTCGCCGGCAAGCCCGTGATCCATGTGCCCGTCAAGCGCGGCATCGATGAGCCCCACGCGCTGGTCGACCGGGCGCTGGCCGCCGTGGACGACCCGAACGCCCCGCGCGTCTCCGCCGAGGAGTCCGGCGAGGAGTCCCACGCCGGCCCCGACGAGAGCTTCGGCAAGAAGACCCAGCGCGTGCTGATGACCGGTGTCTCCTACATGATCCCGTTCGTCGCCGCCGGTGGCCTGCTCATCGCGCTGGGCTTCCTGCTCGGCGGATATGACATCACCGAGGTCGCGGACGACGTCGCACTCGGCAACACTCTCTTCAACCTTCCCGACGGGGGGCTTCTCACCTACCTGGGCGCAGTGGCCTTCACGATCGGGGCGACCTCGATGGGATTCCTGGTGCCCGCCCTGGCCGGCTACATCGCCTACGGCATGGCCGACCGGCCCGGCATCGCCCCCGGCTTCACCGCCGGCATGGTCGCCGTGACCATGGACGCCGGATTCATCGGCGGCATCGTCGGAGGTATCCTCGCCGGTGCCGTGGCAGCAGGCTTCCGCCGTCTGGAGGTGCCCCGCTGGCTGGCCGGCCTGATGCCGGTGGTCATCATCCCGCTGATCGCCACCGCCGTCTCCTCCGGTCTCATGTTCCTGCTGCTGGGCGGACCCATCGCCCAGCTGACCACAGCGCTGGAGTCCTGGCTGTCCGGAATGACCGGCACCGCCGCGGTCGTGCTGGGCATCGTGCTGGGGCTGATGATGTGCATCGACCTGGGCGGTCCGATCAACAAGGTGGCGTACTCCTTCGCCGTGGCCGGTCTCGCCGCCGGCTCCATCACGGACAACCCGGGCCCGCTGATGATCATGGCCGCGGTCATGGCCGCCGGCATGGTGCCGCCGCTGGGAATGGCGCTGGCCACCTTCCTGGACCGGAGCCTGTTCACCGTCGCAGAGCGGGAGAACGGCAAGACCGCGGTGCTGCTCGGTGCCGCGTTCATCTCCGAGGGGGCGATCCCGTTCGCCGCGGCCGACCCGCTGCGTGTGCTCCCCTCAGCGATGGCCGGCGGTGCATTGACCGGAGCCCTGACGATGGCCATGGGAGTCACCTCCCAGGCGCCGCACGGCGGCGCGTTCGTGTTCTTCGCGATCGACTCCTTCGTCCTCTTCACTCTGGCCGTTCTCGCCGGATCCGTGGTGACCGCCCTTGTGGTCATCGCTCTGAAGCGGTGGACCCGCAGCACCCCACCAGCAGTTCCGGCCGCCGCCCAGCCCGCGGCGGCGACCGCCTGACCGGAGCAGCTCCGCCGCCCCTCGGCCACCCCCGGTGACCGGCCCCTGACCCCGCGACGATGCGGCGGCCCCGGCAGACCCCGGGCCCGCCGCATCGGCGTGCTCCCGCGCGGTCCGCGTCACAGGCCGTCCCGCGTGCCCAGATCCGCACCGCACCACCTAGGATTCATCCATGAGCTCCCCCGAGAACATCAGCACAGCCCCCGCTCAGCCTGCGAGCACCCTTCCGGGCACCCGGTTCACCGGAGTGGGGGTCTGCCCCGGACGCGCCGTCGGACCAGTGCTGTCCATGCCGGAGCCGGTCGCCGAACCGGAGAACGCCCCACGCGACTCGGGCCTCAGCGAGGCCAGCGCCGTCGAGTCCCTGGAGTCGGCCACGGCCGCCGTCGCCGAGCAGCTGCGCGCCCGCGCCGCGGAGGCCAGCGGGGACGCCAAGGGGGTGCTGGAGGCCACTGCCATGATGGCCACCGACTCCATGCTGAAGAAGGCGGCGCTCAAACGGATCTCTGGGGGCAAGACCGAAGAGCGGTCCTTCTACGAGGCTGCCGCCGAGGTCACCTCGATGCTCGCCTCCCTGGGCGGGAAGATGGCCGAGCGCCAGCGCGATGTCCGCGACGTGCGGGACCGCGTCATCGCACAGCTGCGCGGCATCACCCCACCGGGCATCCCGCACAGCGACACCCCGTTCATCCTGCTGGCTGAGGACCTCGCCCCGGCCGACACCGCCACGCTGGACCCGCAGAAGGTCCTGGCGCTCGTCACCCAGGACGGCGGACCGCAGTCGCACACCGCGATCATCGCCCGCTCCCTGGACCTGCCTGCGGTGGTCGCCGCGCCCGGAGTGCTGCAGATCGCCGACGGCACCGAGGTCCACGTCGACGGCGCCGCCGGCGTCATCGACACCGGGATCACCGAGGAGCTCCGCGCCGAGGTGGAGGCCCACCGTGTACGCCGCGCGCAGATCTCCGCATTCGACGGCGACGGCCGGCTCGCCGACGGCGCCGCACTGCCGCTGCTGGCCAATGTGGGCAACGGCGCTGACGCGCGTGCCGCCGCGGCGGCGGGCGCCCAGGGCGTGGGGTTGTTCCGCACCGAGTTCCTCTTCTTCGACCGCGACTCCGAGCCGAGCCATGAGGAGCAGGTCTCCGCCTACCGCGAGGTCTTCGAGGCATTCACCTCCCGGGGCACCGCCGAGGCTCCGGCGAAGGTCGTGCTGCGCACCCTCGACGCCGGCGCCGACAAGCCGCTGCCCTTCCTCACCGACTCCCAGGAGCCCAACCCGGCACTGGGCGTGCGCGGCTTCCGCACCGAGCTCTCCTCCCCCGGAGTGCTGGCCCGCCAGCTGGCCGCCGTCGCGGAGGCGGAGAAGGCTGCCGGGGAGGGCGTCGACGTCTGGGTGATGGCCCCGATGATCTCCACCGCCGAGGAGGCCGCCCAGTTCCGCACGATGGCCGAGCACGCAGGGCTGAAGACCCCAGGCGTGATGATCGAGGTGCCGGCGGCCGCGCTGACCGCCGGCCCGATCACCGAAGAGGTCGAGTTCGTCTCCATCGGCACCAACGACCTCACCCAGTACACGATGGCCTCGGACCGTCAGCTGGGTTCGCTGGCCGCCCTCAACGACGCCTGGCAGCCTGCGGTGCTGCAGCTCATCGGCGCCACCGGCTCCGCCTCCCACGGCCCAGTGGGCGTCTGCGGCGAGGCGGCCGCGGACCCCGCACTGGCTCCGGTGCTGGTGGGACTCGGCGCGACCTCTCTGTCGATGAGTGCCGCGGCCCTGCCTTCGGTGGCCGCCGTGCTGCGCACCGTCAGTCCCGCCCAGGCCGAGGAGCTCGCCGCGGCCGCGACCGCCGCACGCTCCTCGTCCGAGGCCCGCGCCGCCGTCGTCGCCCAGCTGCCGGCGCTGCAGGAGCTGGGCCTCGCCTGAGGCCCGGCACACCATAAGATGTGTACAGACCTGCGGCGGAGACGCCGCAGGGCACCACGCTCACCCGAGCACGACTCCAGACCAGCAGGAGGAGAACCCATGGCCCAGAGGACCGCAACCATCGGCTCCAAGGCAGGACTGCACGCGCGTCCTGCGGCCGTCTTCGCAGAAGCCGCAAGCGCACAGCCCGTGGAGGTGAGCATCGCGAAGGCGGACAGCCCCGAGGAGACCTTCGACGCAGGCAGCATCCTGGGCCTGATGGGCATCGGTGCCGAGTTCGGCGACCAGGTCGTGCTCACTGCTGAGGGCGACGGCGCCGATTCCGCTCTCGACGAGCTGGTACGCATCCTGGAGACCGAACAGGACGACTGACTCTCATCCTGCGAGGCCACGCAGCCCGACGCACGGAGGCCGGTGCGCGGATCCTGAGGATCTGCGCACCGGCCTCCGTGCGTCTGGGGTCCTGCTCAGCTCCGACGGTGCGCCGGCATCAGTCCCAGAAGTCCACAAGCCGAGAGTCCCGCCCGTCCAGCTCGGCCCAGGGCTTGTCGATGACGAAACGGGCCAGGCCCGCCGTCGGGTAGCGGGAGGCCAGGCGCAGCACCGGATCTTCCTGTGAGTCCACGGAGGCCAGCTCCATGCAGAGGTCCTGCACCGTGGGCAGGTGGCCGATGACCAGCAGCCGTCGCACGGTCTCCGGAGTCTCGTTGATGATGGCGAGCATGTGCCGGGACGAGGCCCCGTAGAGACGGCCGTCGAGGTACGGGGTGGGAGCCTTCTCGCCGAGCTCATGGTTGATCCAGAGGCAGGTCTGCCGGGTGCGCATGGCATCGGAGCAGACGGTGGCGTCCGGCATCACCTGCTGCTGCACCATCCGCTGCCCGACGGCGCGAGCCTGCTCCGCGCCATGGATGGTGAGAGTGCGGCCATGGTCGTCCTCGGAGAAGGCGTGCCCGGCCTGGGCGTGGCGGAGGACGAGCAGTTCGACGGAGTCGGTCATGATCTCCTCCCGGGGCGCGTGGCGCCGATCAGATGCTGTATTCGGGGGCGGCCCAGACGGTGACCTCGGGGTGCTCGTAGAACCGGTAGCCCTGGCCGCGCACGGTGCGCACCGTGTTCGCGAGCCGACCCAGCTTGGAGCGCAGCCGACGGATGTGCACGTCGATGGTGCGCTCGTTGGGCATCTGGTCCGCATCGATGTTGCGCCACAGGGCCTGCAGGAGCTCCTCACGGCCCACGGTGCGGGTGCCGTTCTCCACGAGGTAGTTCAGCAGCTCGAACTCCTTGTAGGTGAGATTGAGGCTCTCCCCGTCAAGCTTCACCTCACGCCGGGAGAGGTCGATCAGCACTCCGGAGTTCGTCGGGGCCTGCGGCGCGGCGATGGGCGCCTCCATGGTGCGGTGCCTGACGGTCGGATCACCGAGCGCCTGCCTCACGACGTCGAGATCGCTGCCCTCTGCGGCGGCCGATGCCATGGCCATCGCGATGTGGACCTGCGACTCCGGGGCGATGGACTCGACGTAGTCGCGCAGCTCACTGGCGATCTTGTGCAGCGAGGTGCCGGCGGCGGTGGCGGTGTCCTCGTCGAGGCCCACGTAGACGACGAACCCGCGGGCGACGACGTCGGGCTGCACCAGCTGGGGCCCTCCCCCGTTCTGGGCCACCACGGGGACCGGGCCGGTTCGGGGCTGGTCGGAGGACCTGGTGCGGCTGGACCTGCCCCGGGCTGCCTGCTCACCCCCGTCGCGCATTCGACGCGCGATCTCCGCACGACGTGCCGCGTTGCGCACGGACACGTGGACATACCCGGGGTTGGGGACCTGACTCGGACGTGCGGACATGTGCTGGTTCTCCCTGGCTACGGGCCGGTGGATTCGACCTCAAGACTCCACGTCATAAAAGAAAAAAGCAAGTAACAAAGCCTGGAATATTCCACATGCTGAGACCATGCGGCATGTTTGTGAGCAGGCTCACGTTTTCAGCGGGCGAACGAGGGCTCGCCAGACCGCGGAGGAAGACTGCAAGCGGCCTCGAGGAACGCCACAGAACCACCGTCGCAGGCGCCCCGGCGCTGTGGTGGACCGGAGGACAGCAGCGCCGAGCTCCGCCACCCGGACGTCGCCGGGCCTCCAGGCAAGGCGCGAATCATAGCGGCTGCAGCCGGGCGGCGCCTGACCAGGTCCTCCCAGGAGGGCCTGGACTCACTCCGCCAGCCCGTAGAGGCGGTCTCCGGCATCACCGAGGCCAGGCACGATGTAGGCGTTCTCATCGAGCCTCTCGTCGATGGCGGCCAGGTACAGGTCCACATCGAGATCGCCGACCTCCTCCTCAAGCCGGGCGATGCCCTCCGGGGCGGCCAGCAGGCAGATGCAGGTGACCTCGGCGGCGTTGCGGCGCTTGAGGAATCCGATGGCCTCCGCCAGGGTGCCGCCGGTGGCCAGCATCGGGTCGAGCACGAAGACGTGACGGCCGGTGAGGTCGTCGGGCAGACGTTCGGCGTAGGTGATGATGTCGAGGGTCTCCTCATTGCGCGCCATCCCGAGGAAACCGACCTCCGCGGTGGGGATCATCGACGTCATCCCGTCGAGCATGCCGAGGCCGGCGCGCAGGATCGGGACCACCAGAGGGGTGGGTCCGGACAGCTGGGTGCCCTCGGTCTCGGTGACAGGAGTGGTGATGGTGATCGGCTCGGTCGCGATCGAATCGCTGGCCTCATAGGAGAGCAGCATCACCAGCTCCTTGGTGAGCTGCCGGAAGTGGTTCGAGCTGGTCTCCACCCTCCGGAGCTGGGTGAGCTTGTGGGCGATGAGGGGGTGTTCCACGACCTGTACACGCATGCGACCAAACTACCAGGGCGTCGAGCGCCAGTACGCTGGTCCCATGCCCCCTGCCCCGCACCACGATCCGCGTCGCGGCCCGCCCTCCGTGCCCTCCCGGGACCCTCGGGATGCCGCCGTGCAGGCGGAGCTGGTCGGACGCTGCCTCGCCCTGGCCGAGCAGGCCGCCGCCGCCGGGGATGTGCCGGTGGGCGCCGTCGTCGTCTCCCCGGAGGGTGAGATCATCGGCGAGGGCCACAACACCCGCGAGGCCGACGGCGACCCGACCGGCCATGCGGAGATCATCGCGCTGCGCGAGGCCGCACGCCGGCGCGGCACCTGGCGGCTGAAGGACTGCACCCTGGCGGTGACCCTGGAGCCCTGCCCCATGTGTGCCGGGGCCATCGTGCTCTCCCGCATCCGACGGGTGATCTTCGGTGCCTGGGACGAGAAGGCCGGAGGGGCCGGCTCGGTGTTCGACATCCTGCGAGAACCGAGGCTCAACCATTGGGTAGAGGTCCACCCGGAGGTGCGGGCCGAGGAGTGTGCCGCCCAACTGAGCAGGTTCTTCGCGCAGCGTCTGCGGTCGAACCCAGGTGCGGAATGAGCCGGGCAGCTGGTGCGCACGAGATCCCTGCCACGGGAGCCGCCCGGAGGCCCTCACGGGTTGTTAGAGTTGCGCGGTGCCCTCCGCCCCATCTCCCTCCCCCGCACCCGGGTCCCGCGAACCGGCCCGCCACGACGCCGAGCTGACCGACTCTCTGGCCCGCGCCGAGGCGCTGATCACCCTGACCCCTGACTACCCGGAGCCGGGAGTGCTCTTCCGTGACATCTCGGCGCTGCTGGTGGACGCCGAGGCACTGCGCACGGTCACCGAGGCGCTGATCGCCCCCTTCGCCGGGACCTTCGACGTCGTCGCCGGGATCGAGGCCCGCGGCTTCCTCCTGGCCGGCACGATCGCCGCCACCTCAGGGGTCGGCATGCTGCCCATCCGCAAGGCCGGGAAGCTGCCGAACCCTGCCGCGAGCGTCGAATACCACCTGGAGTACGGCTCCGCGGTGATCGAGGCCCCCGGGGTGCTCGAGCCCGGAGCGCGGGTGCTGCTGGTGGATGATGTGCTCGCTACCGGAGGCACCCTGGCCGCCTCCCGGCAGATCGTCGCCGCGCTCGGTGGCGAGGTGGCCGGAGCCGCCGTCGTGCTCGAGCTCGAGGCACTGGGCGGCAGACGCACCGCCGGTGACGTGCACGCGCTGTTCCACGCCGCAGACTGAGGGGCCCCGATTGGAACCGGACGCGCTTCTTCGGTAGCATCTTCAGGTCTGAGGTGACGTGTCCGAGCGGCCGAAGGTGCGACACTCGAAATGTCGTGTACGGTAACCCCGTACCGTGGGTTCAAATCCCACCGTCACCGCCAGTTTCGAAGGCCCCTGACCAGGAGTTTCTGGTCGGGGGCCTTCGCTTTGTCCGGGTAGGCTTCGCGTGGCCTCCCCGTGTCCATGCGCAGCGTCGTCGAGGGTCACTCGGTCCGAAGGTCGCGCAGGGTCCCTCGCTCGATGAGCTCCGGTCGCAGGACGACACGCTGGGCAGGCTTCTCCCGCCCTTCCGGGCTCAGCCGTTGCACCAGCAGCCGTGCGGCGCTGGCTGCCATAGCGTCCAAGTCGTGCCCGATGGTCGAGAGCTGGAACGCCTCCCAGGAGGCGAGGGGGATGTCGTCGAAGCCCAGCACGCTGAGATCGCTCGGCACCTGAATCCCTGCGGTCATCGCCGCGTTGATGACTCCCATCGCGATCACGTCATTGCCGCAGAAGACCGCCGTCGGCCACTGGTCCGACGGCCGATCGACCAGCTGGCGCAGGCCCCGCTCCCCCGTCTCAGATTCGAACGGACCCTCGAGGGTGTTCTCCTCAGCCAGCCCGACGCCGGCATCGGCCAGTCCCATGATGAATCCGAGCTTCCGCTCCCGCCCGGTGCTCGTCTGGTCGGGACCGAATATCCCGGCGATGCGCCGATGACCCAGCTGGGTCAGGCGATGCGCGGCCATCCGCCCGCCCGCGACATTGTCCACCACGGCGGCATCCCCGCTGCCGTCTCCGGCCTCGCGGTTGAGGAAGACGAAAGGAAGGCCCCTCCGCCGGAGCTCCGCCGGCAGCGGCGAGCCGATGACCGTGGTCAGCAGCACCGCCCCGTCGATGGAGCCCGTCAGGAGCTGAGACGCGGCCATCCTCTGGTCCGACCGCTCCGTGAACACCATCATCCGGTACCCACGGGATTCCAGCTCATCGTGCAGCGGGGCGATGAGGTACGGATAGAACGGGTTGGTCAGGTCGCTGACGACGACGCCGATCCTGCGACTCTGCCGGGTGACCAGGCTGCGCCCGGCCTCGCTCGGGACGTAGCCGAGGGCCTCGGCAGCGTCGAGCACGGCCTGTCGGGTGCGGTCCGAGACCTTGGAATCCCCGCGGAGCGCGCGGGACACCGTCGGCTGCGAGACTCCTGCCAGCTTCGCGACGTCACGACTGGTGACTGCCATTCCCCTCCTCCTCCCGCAGACGGCCGGGGACTGACCGGCGCCTCATACCCTCCGTCAGGCTGACCTTCATGGACAGCCTATCCAGTAGAGCTCCGGACGACGGTCGTCCCACACGCCATTGCGGGGGCCCAGCGATTTGTTCCTGGAGCTGGCGGGATCCAGGTCCGCGGTGAGCACCACAGGACGCGCCGGACCGTCGTCGCCGGTGGCAGGGCCGGCCGCCGGATACCCGGTGTTCTCACAGATCACGCTTCCCCCGATCCAGTCGACGCCTCTCTCGTGTCCGCAGCGGTCGGCCACCACGATATGCACCTTGAACGCTCCGGCCACGGCCTGAGCCTTCACGACTTCGAGAGGCCGCTCGCCGGCCGGCCGCTCCAGCAGGGGCCAGTTGCACGGAGCCGCGATGATCTCAGCACCGGCCGCTGCCGCGGTCCCCACCCAGTCGGACATCTCCAGGTCATAGCAGATCAGCACGGCCAACCTGCCCACCGCGGTGTCGATGACGAGCGGGGCGGCATCCCCCGGGGTGAAGAAGTCGGACTCCCGATCCCAGAGGTGGGCCTTCCTGTAGCACCCCAGGAGCTCACCGTCCTGGACGACCATCGCACTGTTGTGGACGGCGCCGCCCTCGCCCAGCTCGCAGAATCCGGCCACGATGACGCTTCCGGTTTCCTGCGACAGGCGTCGGATGCCGGTGACGTACGGTCCGTCCAGCGGTTGGGCGGCGAGCCGGGCCTCCTCGATCGACTCGAACACGTACCCGCTGAAGGCCAGCTCGGGGAGCACGATCAGCTGGGCTCCCGCCGACGCCGCCTCCCTCACTGCGGCGTCGACGGCCTCCGCACCGGGATCGTCCACGTCCACGTCCACCTGACATGCGGCTACTCGGATCGTCACCGCGGGCTCAGTCGTCCTCCGTCGCCGTCCGCAGGACGGAGGCGGGGGCGCGGTAGTGGTTGGGGTCCAGGACCACGCCGGCCTCGGAGGCCGCGCGCACCGTCTCGTCCGACCATTCGATCAGCACTCGTCCGTCACCGCCGGTGACCACGAGCAGCTCGCCGGCGCCCACCTCGGCGGACCGCCCAGGCTCAGCATCGATGAGCTCCATGGATCGCCACGTGCCCTCAGGGATGGACAGGGTGTCCATGGGACCGAGTTCCACGGCTCTCTCATCAGTGCCGTCACGGAGCGTGATCCGCCAGCGTCCGGCCTTGGCGGTGACCACCGAGACCTGATCATGACGGTGCGTGAGGACGCCCTCGCCCGGGACCGCGCGCAGCCAGGCCAGGTTGAAGCTGTGCGGCTCCGTCAGACGAGGCGCGGCACGGCGGTCCTCGCTCAGGCCATAGCCGATCACGAGGCTCAGCTCAGCACCGCCTCCGGGCAGCTCTGAACACAGGAACGGCCGCGTGACCCACTGTCGGTCGCCCTCCTGCGTAACGCGCGCCCGCATTTGGTCGACCGAGTAGCTGTCGAGCGCATCGATCTCGGACTGGTCCATGGGGGTGATGAGGTCCGCGTCCTCCGGCACGACGTCTCCGGCCAGCGTGTCGATCAGCTGATTGGACGCGGTGAGGTGCAGCCCGTGGGACTCCGCCTCGCGCAAGACCGAGGGCCCCCAGATGATGCCGCCGGTGTCACTCTGCCCGAGCACCGTCAGGAGGATCCCGTCGTCGGGTCCGATGTTGGTGAAGCCCCGGAAGATCCACGACGGGACGGAGATGACGTCGCCGTCGGTGGAGACGTACTCCCCCTGCTGACCGTCGGCACCCCAGCGGACGCGGAACTCCCCGCCGAAGTTGATGAACACCTCAGCGGTGAAGTGCAGGTGCAGGCTGTTCGTCAGGCCATTGGGCATTCCCGCCGCCCCCAGGTTGAATCCGTGATCCTCCTGGAGATTGATGAACTGCTCGGAGCTCTGGGAGACCCCCACGCCGATGAACGAGTAGTTGTCCTTCTTGTCCGACCCCGGTGTGCGGCAGTCGATGAACGCCGCCTTGCACGGCACCCAGTCCTGACGCAGGATCGTCCGCTTCTCGAGCTCCTGGTCGAAGGTGATGGTCTCTGTCATGATGTCTCTCCTTGTTGCTGCCTGCAGACGTCAGTAGATGTTGGTGAAGGGCACGTCGCCGTCACCGCGGGTGCTGTTGATCTGGGAGCGGAGGGCGATCTCGTCGTAGACCCGAACCTCCCTCTCGATGCGCCCGTCCCGGATGAGGAACTGCGAGATGCCCAGCACGTCCACAGGCTTCCCCGTCAGCGGGCCGAAATGGTCCATGCCGCTGTAGGTGCCGGTCATCTTCCAGGTCACCGCGACGCGCAGCCCGGCATAGCGCTCCGCGTGGTTGGTCTGGACGTCCCGGACTTCGAACTGTGCGTCGGGGAACGGCGAGAGCATCCGGAGGAGTTCCCGCTGGTATCCGTCAGGACGGAGCACGGTCCGGTCACCAATGGTGTGGAGGAAGAGGTCGCGCACCATGAAATCGGGCAGTCGGCTCAGATCCCGGCGGTTCCACACGGTCTCGATGAACTCCAGGACCATCTCGCACTCAGAGCGGAAGTCGTCCGGGCGCGGCCCGCTGTCGCCGACGCTCAGGACGTCTTCCGGAGCCGGCTCGAGGAAGGACCCCACGTAGCCCTGGAACGTCCTGCTGCGCGCCACCTCGTCGGGGTCCTGGCCCAACTGGAGCACATGGGCGAGATCATCACGCGCGACCCACTCCTCGACCATGCGACCGCGACGGTAGAGGCAGTTCGCGATCGTCCGGTGTCGGATCTCCTGGGGCGACGCACCGATGGACAGCGCGTCGGAGGAGAAGACCAGGTGGGAGCTCAGAAACGCGTCGTCTCCACGAGCCTCCCAGATGACGTCCTCCGCCTGGCCAACATGCTGAGGAGTCTCCGCGATCCGCATCAGGGAGCCTTCGACGACGCCGTCGCGACCGACCACCGTGCCGAGCGAACCGTGGACGATCGAGTCCGGCTGATAGTTCTCCTCGATGAATCCGATGTTTCGTTGCACCCAGATCAGATCAGTCACCTCGCGGATGAAATCGTCCGGGTCCTGCCACGGCTCATAGGCCACCTTGTCCAGCATGCTCTCGCTCTCCTCCTCGTCGTCGACTCGCCCCGACCCTTCTGCGGATGACGGGGTGCATTCGTATGCATCGTAGGTGAGTGTCATTCCTCACGCAAGAGGGATTCAGCGACTTTTCTACACTTTTTCCAAGCTCTTGACGCACACAGGGCGGGCATGCTTGATTGTGTATACGTATTCAGAAAGGTCATCCATGGCGTATCACCTCAAATCAGCCACCACCTCCTCGTTCACGGACCGCACCCATGAGGACACCTCGCAGCGCGTCCGCGCCATCGTGGAGGAGATCCGCAGGGACGGATCCGCCGCCGTCCGGCGGTACTCCGAGACATTCGACAGCTGGAACCCCGAGACCTTCCGCCTCGATGAGGCCACGATCGACCGCGTCATCCGTTCCCTACCCCGGCAGGTCATCGATGACATCGTCTTCGTCCAGGACCAGGTCCGGAACTTCGCCCAGGCACAGCGGCAGTCCCTGCAGGACGTCGAGGTCGAGACGCTGCCCGGCGTGACCCTCGGTCACCGCCACATCCCCATCGACGCCGTGGGCGCGTATATCCCCGGCGGCCGCTACCCCCTCACCGCATCAGCCCACATGACCATCGTGACCGCCAAGGTCGCAGGGGTTCCCCGAGTGGTGGCCTGCACCCCTCCGATTCGGGGCCAGGTCCCCGCGGCCACGATCGCAGCGATGCACCTGGCCGGAGCCGATGAGATCCACGTCCTCGGAGGGGTCCAGGCCGTCGCCTCGATGGCCGTCGGCACCGAGGAGATGGATCCCGTCAACCTGATCGCCGGCCCCGGCAATGCGTACGTGGCCGAGGCCAAACGCCAGCTGTTCGGCGAGGTGGGCATCGACCTGTTCGCCGGTCCGACGGAGATCCTCATCGTCGCCGACGAGACGGCAGACCCGTTCACCGTCGCCGTCGACCTGCTGTCCCAGGCAGAGCACGGCCCGGATTCCCCGGCCGTCCTGGTGACGACGTCGGACAGCCTCGGTCGCAAGGTCATGGAGCTGGTCGAGAAGATCCTGCCCGGTATGTCGACGGAGGACTTCGCCGCCCCTGCCTGGCGCGACCATGGCCAGGTCGTGGTCTGCGACGATCTCGACGAGGCTTGGTCGGTCGCAGACTCCATGGCCTTCGAACACGTCCAGGTGTTCACCGCAGAGCCCCGGGAGGCGCTTGACCGCATGTCGAACTACGGTGCGCTGTTCCTCGGCGAGGAGACGTGCGTCTCCTACGGGGACAAGGTCATCGGGACCAACCACGTCCTGCCGACCCTCGGCGCGTCCCGCTACACGGGAGGCCTCTGGGTCGGCAAGTATCTGAAGACGGCCACCTATCAGAGGATCACCGACACCGGCAGCAGCGCAGAACTGGGCAGAGTGTGCGGCCGCGCGGCGCGCGTCGAGCTGTTCGAAGGTCATGCACGATCCGGTGACGTGCGGGCCTGGCGCTACGCCGGCGAGACCTTCGACTGGATCGACGAGGTCCTGGACAAGGAGGTCACCGCATGAGCGCGCTGACGGGCCGCACAGCCCTGGTGACCGGCGGCGGCACCGGCCTCGGAGCCGCCATCGCGACGGCACTGGTCCAGGAGGGCTGCCGCGTGGTGGTCGTCGGCCGACGCGAGGCTCCGCTGCGGGCCCTCACCGACGAGCTCGGAGCACCGGCGCATGCAGAGACCTGCGACGTCAGCGATCCCGACAGCGTGACGAGTCTGGCTGCACGTCTCAGCGACGAGGACATCTCCATCGTCATCAACAACGCCGGCGTCGCAGGCCCGGTCTCCCCGCTGGTCGATGTCTCCCCCGAGGAGTGGGATGACGTCTTCGGAGTCAATGTCCGCGGCACGTTCCTGATCTGCCGCGCCTTCCTGCCGGGGATGATCCGCCGCGGTTCGGGGGACATCATCAACATCGCCTCGGTCTCCGGCAAGCGGCCGCTGACCGCTCGGACTCCCTATTGCGCCTCCAAGATGGCGGTCATCGGGCTGACCTCGACGCTGGCGTTCGAAGTCGGTGAGCATGGCATCTCGGTCAACTCCCTCTCACCGGGCCCGGTGGAGAGCGCACGCATGGAACGCAACTTCCGCCTGGAGGCCGAACGGACAGGCACCGACCCGGAGACGGCGCGCGTCGCCTTCGCGGGTCGCTCCGCGCTGGGCCGGCTCGTCGACCCTGACGAAGTGGCCCGATCCGTCGTGGCGATGCTGGGGATGCCCGGGATGACCGGGGCAGACGTCGACCTCTCTGCTGGGATGGTGGCATGATGTCCGCACCGAAGCGTCAGCTCAGACGACGGCTCTCCGACGGCGAGCAGGTGACCGGGTGCCTGCTGAGGATGCCGGCCGAGGAGACGGTGGAGATGCTCGGCGTCGCCGGATTCGACTTTGTGCTCATCGACTGTGAGCACGGCCCGGCCGACGTCACCGCGCTGCGACAGCACATCGCCCTGGCTCAGCTGCACGGCATGGCACCTCTGGTGCGGGTCGGGCTCCATGAGCATCAGCTCATCCTGCGTGCCCTGGACCAGGGTGCCGAAGGCATCGTGGCCCCGCACATCGACACAGCCTCCGATGCGGATGAGCTCGTCGACGCCGTGCACTACCCCCCGCTGGGCCACCGAGGCTTCGCGACCTACTCACGGGCGGGCCGATTCGGCACCGTCTCGGCCGACGAACACCACGCACGATCACGGCAGGAGACCTTGGTCATCGCGATGCTGGAGTCCCCGGAAGCCGCGGGGAACGCGGGAGAGATCCTCAGGCGCCCCGGGGTGGACGGCTGCCTGATCGGCACCGCGGATCTGCGGGCGTCCCTCGACTCCGGCAGCCTCACCTTCGCCGAGGCCTTGGCGCTGATCCGGCGTCAGTCCTGGGATGCAGGAAGCTTCAGAGCCGATCTGGCCTCCTCGCGCACGGATGCGGAGAAGGCACTGGACGACGGCGCCCAGCTCGTCGTCTACAACCTGGCCCACATCATGATGGACCTCTTCGGCACGCTCAGGGGATCCTGACCTCCTGAGCACAGACGTGGACGGTGGCCGGACCTCATGGGTCTGACCACCGTCCACGTCTGTGTTCAGGTCCGCAACCAGCTCTCGACGCCGGCGACGACCCCCTGCGGATCCTCCAGGGTCAACAGGTGCCCTCTCTCCGGCAGCACGGTCAGGCGCGAGCCAGGCACCAGCGACTCCATCTCCCGGTGCGTGGCGACGGGACACAGCGCGTCCCTGCCCCCGGCGACGATCATCGTCGGGACGCTGACCTTGGCAAGGGCGGCGCGCTCATCGACGCGAGTGGACTGCATCATCAGCTGGCTGGCCAGATCGGCGTCCCCGACCTCGTCCGCCATGTCCAGGACCATCGCCTCCAGAGCGTCGCGCGTGTCCGGAGCCAGGAGCGCCGGCAGCAGCTCCTCCTGGAGCTGCCGCGACGACGCGCCTGCCGTCAGCCGCTCCCTCAGTGCCTGCCAGCTCCTGAGCTGGCCCGGCGTCGGTGCACAGGGATTGGTCGCCATCAGACACAGACGCGACACGCGCCAGGGCGCGGTGCGAACCATGGCCATCGCCACGATCCCGCCGAGACTCAGCCCCGCGGGAGCGAATCGATCGGGCAGCCTCTCCAGCAGGCCGTCCACACAGTCCTCGATGCTGGAACCGGTCAGCGACTCGCTGCGAAGCTCTCTCGTGACTCCCTGCGCTTCGAGTCTGGCGATGACCGGTTCCCACATCCGGGATGAGCAGTTCATCCCCGGCAGGAACACCACCGGCCCCTCGGACGGCTGCACATCCCTCACTACTTGCCAGCCCCTTCTGAGAGGCCTGCCACCAGGTACTTCTGGGCGACGAACGCGAACAGGACGACCAGCAGGGTCAGAAGGATGGACGCCGCTCCGACCTGCTGCAGCATGGGCAGGGTCTGGCCCAGCTGCGAGGCGATGAACAGCGGAACCGTCATGGCCTGGGAATCCGTCAGGATCAGCGGTGTCAGGTACTCCTGGAAAGCGAAGAGGAACATGAAGACCCCTGCCGTGAGGATTCCCGGTCCCATCATGGGGATGATGACCCTCCGCAGGGCTTGGAAGCGGGTGCACCCATCGATCATGGCGGCCTCATCCACCTCCTCCGGAAGCCTCACGAAGAAGTTTCTCAGCAGCCAGATGCTGAATGGCTGGTTGATCGCCACCAGGGCCGCCGAGAGCGCCAAGGTCGTGTCGTGGATGCCGAACTATCGGGACAGCTCGTACATGGGCAGGACCACGGCCAGACGAGGCAGAGCCCGGAAGACGAGCGCGATGATGAGCAGGATCGCCGAGACGTACCCGGGCGCTCTCGCCAGGGCGTAGGCTGCCGGCAGCCCGATGACCAGGGCCACGATCGTGCTGATCACCGCGACGCCGAAGGTGTTGAGCAGGTACTGATAGAAGTTGGTCGCCTGCCACAGATCGACGAACGCTTCCAGCGTCGGTTCGTAGGTCATGACAGGCGGGCTGACGAAAGCGACGTTCGTCGGCTTCGTCACTGACAGGATCGTCCAGATGAACGGCGCCAACATCGCCAGACAGACGCCGGCGAGGAAGAGTCCGCTCATCATCGGCGTCGCGCTGCGTCGGTGCCCGGCACTCCGCTGCCTGGAGACTCTGGACTTCCCCCTGACGATCATCTCTGCTGTGCCCGTCATAGGCTCCTCGCCTCCTTGATCGTGTTGCGAAGGAAGGGGATGAGCATGATGAGCATGATCACGATCGTCAGCACATTGATGACGCTCCCCAGTCCCAGCTGCTGGCCACCGTCTTGGAAAGCCATGTTGTAGGTGTACAGGGCAATTGATTCATTGCCGTTGAGAATGGCGTTCGGAGCCAGCGGTATCAGATTGTCGAAGACTCTCAGGACATCCATGATGGAAATGATGGCGACGAACCCGACCATCCCTCTGATGCTGGGCAGAATCACGTGGAAATGCTTTCCGAGGGTGCCTGCCCCGTCGATCTTCGCCGCCTCGATGATCTCCTGTGGGACACCTTGGAGACCCGCCAGAAGGATCAGCATGGAGAAGGGAAGCATCGCCCAGATGACGTTCAGAGCGATCATGATCCGGTTGGGCCACCTGTCCGTGAACCACAGGAGATCGTCCTGGCCGAACCATCCGAGGATCAGGTTCGCCACACCTCCGAAGTTGGTGTCGAAGAGCCACGAGAACATCGTGGCGCCCACGACGTTGGGAATCACGTAGGAGATGAGGAGGATCCCCAGGACCAGGGGCCTCATGCGACCGAGGTTGTTCACGAGCACAGCCAGGATGTAGCCGAGGACGATGACGACGAGCATGACGATCAGCGTGAGACCCACGGTGAACACCACAGATGCCGCGAATCGCGGATCCGTGAGTGCCAGCATGTAGTTGTCCAGACCGACGAACGTCCCAGGCTCCCCGTAGTTGACGTCTTTCAGGCTCCACTCGACCGTCCGATACATCGGTACGAGCAGGAGACCGAACATCACCAACAGGCTCGGCAAGATCAGAATCCAGTATTCGCGTCTACTCATCACGGCCCTTCACAGATCGCCCCGAAAGCTCTTGGGGACCCTTCACTCGGCATCCAGCACGTCCTGAGCATCGTCCTGCATCCGCTCCGCACCATCCTCAGGAGTGAGGTCGCCGTTGAACACCTGCGCGATGATCGGCAGGATGGCGTTGCCGACGCGGGGGATGTACGGGTGCGGCTCCACTGGCGGCGCAGAGCCGATCGCATCATTCGCCGCATCGGCATACGGGCTGTTCTCCTCGGTGACGATGCCCTCTCGTGCCGGGTAGGCGTCCGGGATCGCTGCTTCTGAGGAGTCTTCGCCCACGGACGACGCGATCATGTGGAACAGCAGCTCGTCGTCGACATCCGTGTTGGCCGGGATCGACCAGCCGTCCACAGAGAGGGCGCTGTACTGATACTCGCCGTCACCGACGACGGGAGGGGCCGCGAAGCCGATGTCATCGAAGTACTGGCTGTTGCCTTCCTGCACCAGATCGTTCATCCGGCCAGAGAACATGATGGAGATGGCTGCCGACCCGTTGTACATCTGCTGCTGGACGGCAGGCTGATCGAATGTCGTCACCTGTGGGTCCAGGAAGGGCCGGAGCTCGAGCAGCGCCTCAAAGGCCTGGATGGCCTCGGGCTGGTCGAAGTTGGGCGTCTGGGCCTCATGGTCGACCAGGTCCACGCCCAGAGATCCCAGTGCCGAGTCATAGGCCGTCAGCAGATCCGAGCTGGTGTGCAGAGGCAGCGCGAGCGGGTAGGACATCTCCCCCTGGTCCTGGATCTCCTGGGCCACGTCGCCGAGCTCGTCGAACGTCGTGGGGGGCTCCAGGCCGAGGTCGTCGAAGATATCGGTGCGGTACGCCATCACGAACACCTGAGCCTGCATGGGAAGGGCGTACAGCGACCCCTCGTAGCTCATCGCCTCGATCATCTGCGGGTTCAGCTCGTCCAGTCCATACTGCGCGCTATGCTGTTCCACCAGGTCGTCCAGGGGGATGAGCCGTTCCGTCTCGGCGTTCTCCGGAATGATCATGCCGTAGGTCTCGATGATGTCGTACGTCCCGCTGGAACCGGCGAGGGTGGTGGTGGTCCGCTGGACCTGACCGGCGAAGTCCACCGGCTCGTGGACGACCGAGACGTCATCCTTGGAACAGTTGGCGACCAGTGCGTTCGTGAAGGGATCGATGGCGGATGAGTTGTACGCCAGGACGTTGACCGTCGTCGGGGAGGACGGCGCCTCGAAGTCGCATGCGACCTCCGGAGCGGTCTGGTCCGCGCTCCGCGAACCTGCTCCGCATCCGCTGACCAGCATCGTGGCTCCGATGCTTGCCGCCACGGCGGCCTTCGTCGATGATCGGTGGAACATCTTGACACTCCTATGTGAGGGTGAGCTGGATTCATACGTATACAAGTCTCGGAGCCTGACAGAGGAGCCCTGGATCCGGGAATATCTAGGCATCATTCGCAGGTGATGTGACTCGCAACACACTAATATCGTAGCCCAATGCATACGTATACGCTATGGATTGGGTGAAGTGATCACGACGACGCGACGCCCGCCCGGGCCTCATCTGCGGAGGCTCGGCACCACCGGCTGCGGGATTGCGGGCAGCAGGGCTAGATCACGAGAGATGGCGCTCCAGGCGCATCGTGGCCGTGACCCGGTGCGCCTCCATCCCCTCGTAGGTCGAGATGACCTCCACGTGCCGGGCGACGTCCGGCGTCGCCTCCCTCTCCACGCGCTGATACGTCAGAGGCCTGAGGAATCGAGACACGGACAACCCGGCGCTCGAACGGGCACCGCCGCCCGTCGGGAGGACGTGGTTCGTCCCGGAGACGCCCTTGTCCGAATAGGCGACCGTCGACCACGGCCCCAGGAAGATCGACCCGTAGTTGCTGAGGTTGTCGTGGTAGTACGAATCGTCGGCCGTCTGGATCTCCAGATGCTCCGGGGCCAGGACATCCATCAGCTCCACCGCCGCCTCACGCCCTTCCGCGACATAGACGGTGCCGTAGTCCCTCCAGGCCGGTCCGGCGATGTCACGAGTGGACAACGTCTCCAGCTGCCTCTCGATCGCAGCGATGACGGCCCGCCCGAAGGAGTCCGATGTCGTCACGAGGGACGCAGGCGACTGTGGGCCGTGCTCGGCCTGCCCCAGCAGGTCGGCGGCCACGACCTCGGGGGACGCCGTGTCATCCGCGATGACAGCGACCTCGGACGGACCTGCAAGAAGGTCCATGCCGGTCCGCCCGAACAGCTGCCTCTTGGCCTCGGTGACATAGGCGTTCCCGGCACCGATCAGCATGTCGGCTGGCCGGTCTCCCAACAGTCCGAACGCCATGGCGGCGAGCGCCTGGACGCCGCCCAGCGCGAAGGCGCGGTCGGCGCCGGCCAAGTGGGCGGCATAGAGGACGGCGGGATTCCCGCCGATGGGGTCGTTCGTCGGCGGGGTGCAGGCGATCACGCTGGGCACTCCCGCAGCCTTGGCCACGCCCACCGTCATGAATGCGCTCGCGAGGATCGGGAATCGTCCGGCCGGAAGATACGCTCCGACCCTCGGCACCGGAGTGTAGCGCTGTCCGACGACGACGCCGGGGAGCAGTTCCTTCTCGAAGTCCACCAGGTGATCCTTCTGAGCCAGGGCGAACGCCCTTGTCCGATCCGCACCCGCCGCCAGCGCCTCGCGCAGCTCCGGGGAGAGTGCGCCCCCAGCCCGCTCAAGATCCCTTGCCTGCACCTCGATGTCCCGTTCATGCGAGTCATCCAGCTTCCGGGAGTACGCGAGAACGGCATCCATGCCGTTCGCCTCGATCTCCGAGAGCATCGCGGAGACGGTCTCCACGACTTCAGGGAGCCGCTGAGCCGGCTCGCCGCCGACTTCAGCCGACTTCAACGTGTAGAAGGACCCTTCGATGAACCTGTGATCTGAGTCATTGATCTGCATGGCAATGACCCTAGGAAACCTCAAGGATTAGGACAACCCGGTAGAACACGAAGCTTGCCAACGGCTTTCCCTATACCCCGTGAAGCCGTCCCCCAGGACGGAGTTCGTCGGCGCCTGAGACCGGGCCTGTTCAGCCCGTCACCGACACGCCGGGGCAGCCGGCGCGGCCAGGTGCGGACGCCATAGGGTTGAGCCATGACGATCGCTCAGCTCAGAGCTTTTCTGGCCGCATGTGACCTGGGGTCCTTCACCGCGGCCGCCCGAGAGCTGGAGATCAGCCAGGCTTCGATGTCGGAGCTCATATCCCGTCTGGAGGAGGAGCTGGGCCTGCCGCTCTTCGTCAGAGGAGGACGGCGACTGATTCTGACGTCAGCCGCCGACGAGCTCCTGCCCCACGCCCGAGGCGCGGTCTCCGCGTTCCAGAACGGCTTCAACGCCGTCCGATCGATCTCGGCTCTCGAGGGCGGCGTCTGCACGTTCGGCGTGCTCCGCAACGCGAGCTACTACGACCTGTCCGACCTCGTCGAGCGGTTCCACACCCGCTATCCGAACGTGAAGGTGCGCATGGTCGGCCTGAACTCCGCACTCGTGGCCGAAGCCGTGGCCTCCGGTGAGCTGGAGGCCGGCCTCGTCGTGCTGCCGATCTCCGAGCCGGGCCTCCACATCCGGCCTCTCCTCCGGGATGAGGTGCTCTATGTCTCAGCAGCCAGGGACCCAGACAGCGGCCCAGCCACCATCGAGGAGCTGACGCGGAACAAGCTCGTGCTCTACGACGCGTACGCGGGCTGGAGGGACTCCACCCGGAGACAGCTCTTGGAGCGTGCCAGGCGTCACGGACTGTCACTGGACCCGGACATTGAGGTCGAGCACGTGGAGACCGCCCTCAGACTCGTCGCATCCGGGACGGTCAACACGATAGTGGCCCGCTCCGTCCTGGAGAGCCCGAGCTGCCCGGAGGGCCTGACGGCCGCACCCTTCGCCGAGCCGCTCCATGACACGCTCGCGCTCATCCGGAGAGAGTCCACTGCGCTGTCACCGGCGACGCAGAAGATCGTCGAATTCGCCGAACAGTCATTGAGGGACAGATCCCGACGTCTCCGCCGAAGAGCGTGACCCGCCGGACGGCGGCGCCGTCTCACCCCTCAGACCAGGACATCCCCTTCGCCGCGAGCGCCTCGGTGAGGATGCGGATGGCCTTGGGGCCCACTCCATGGATGGCCAGCAGCTCCTTGGGAGCATGCGAGGCGGCATCGGCGAGATTCCGGATGCCGTGGGAGGACAGCTCGCGGGCCGCGGTCTTGCCGATCGCGTCGGGAAGGTCTCCCACGGGGCGGACGTCAGGGGTGCTCATCAGTCATTCCTCAGAGTCGGGGGTCGTGTAGAAACGCGTGGTGCGTCCTGCGGCGGCCGCGGCCGCCTCGGCAGGCGTCCCGGCCGCCTCCGAGGCCCTGCCCCACGCGGCGCTGCTGCCGGCGATGAACTCTTCAGCGCCCGCGGTGGTGACCCAGAGGGTCTGTTCCGCCGGCACCGTGCTGCCGGTGCGCAGGTGATGGGCCAGCCCGAGCAGCGCGAGGTCCCAGCCCACGCCCCCGGCACCTGGGCCGTATGTGGACCAGAAGTCCCAGGGGATCAGCCCGCGATGCTCCACGGTCAGCCGGGAGGAGCCCTCCGCCTCAGAGTCGTGGCTCGCCGATTCGCCGCGGTACGGTTCGGCGGCCTCACAGCGGACCACCACCTGGGAGACGTCCCGGCCGAACTCCCAGCTCAGCTGCATCTCCCCCGCCTGGCCTCCGCCGGGCGGCGCACAGCGCTCCACAGTGCCGGTGGCGTTGTCCTGCACGCTGAACCGGCCGCCCAGCCGCAGATCACCGGTGACCGGGGCGAACCATCGAGCCAGCCTGTCCTCCCGCACACAGCACTGCCAGAGCTCCTCCAGGTCCACGGCGAAGCTCTGCCTCACCCGGGTCGTGACGGCGATGCCGCCGTCGGACTTGAGGATCTCCAGCTCCCGGTGGACAGCCTCCAGCTGACCTGCGGCCTCGATGATCCGCTCCCCTGAGCTCTGTTCCGCGTGACCTGCCATGGAGACATTCATCCAGAGGACAGCCTCCGGCGGCAACTCCTCGAGGCCGAAGGACCGACGCTGTTCACCGTGAGGCCTATTCCTGTTCTCCACATTCTGTTTGGATGGACAACGATCTGAGCACCTGATCTGAGCACCTGATGAGGGAGAACACGTGACCACACCGACTCGGCCTCCCGTGCCGCCGACACCTCGTATCCGCAGCACCCGCGACATCCGCCTCCGTGGAGCCGCCGGGCTCTCTGCGGGCCTCGCCGTCGCCCTCCTGGCCCCGAGCAGCGCCCTGGCCGCACCCGCCGCCGAGGACAGCACGGCCGGTGAGGTCGTCGAGCTGAGCATCGTCGGAGTCAACGACCTCCACGGCCGGCTCGAGCCCGCCGGCGACGTCCCGGGGGCTGCGGTGCTGGCCTGCGCAGTGGACCAGGTACGCACCGAGAACCCGCACACCGTGTTCGTCTCCGCCGGGGACAACATCGGAGCCTCCACCTTCACCTCCTTCATCCAGCAGGACCAGCCGACCCTGGACTCCCTGGCGGCCATGGATCTGGAGGTCTCGGTGCTGGGCAACCATGAGTTCGACGCCGGCGCCGACGACGTGGACGAACGCGTCCTGCCTGAGGCCGGATTCCCCCATATCGGTGCCAACATCCGCGACGCCGACGGCGAGCACCTCTACGAGCCGTACCACCTCACCGAGGTGGCCGGTGTGACGATCGGCTTCATCGGGATCATCACCGAGGACATGCCGGGCCTGGTCAACCCCGCCGGGATCGAGGGCATCGAGTGGACCTCCATGAAGGAGGAGGTCGGCCGGTACGCCGAGCAGCTGACCAACGGGGACCCGGCCGACGGGGAGGCCGACGTCGTCGTCGTGCTCGCCCATGAGGGCCTACCCGGCACGGATCCCGCCAGCGCGCAGAGCCGCTCCTTCGGGGAGCTGGTGGATGATCCGCACCCGTCGGTGGACGCGATCTTCAGCGGCCACACCCACCAGTCCTACGCCCATGACCTGGACGGGCTGCAGCTGGTGCAGGGCGGGGAGTACGGGGAGCAGATCTCCCGCGTGGACCTCTCCGTGGACACCAGCACCGGCGAGGTACTCGTGAGCCATGCCGAGACCGTCGACCTGGTGGTCGACGGCGCCCCGATCTGCGAACCGGACGAGCATGTCTCCGAGATCGTCGCCGATGCGGTGGAGGTCGCCGACGAGCTCGGGGCGGAAGTGGTCGCCGAGACCGCCGGCGAGGTGCCGTTCCGCCGCGCGGTGAACTCCGACGGCTCCGAGAACCGCGGCGCGGCCTCCACTGTGGGCGAGCTGGTGGCCGACGCCCAGGTGTGGGCGGTGCGGCAGACCCAGCCCGACGTCGACTTCGCCATCACCAACTCGGGCGGGCTGCGTGCAGATCTGCCCAAGGGCGAGCTCGCCTACCGGGACCTGGCGGCGGTCCAGCCCTTCGCCAACACTCTGGTCACTGTGGAGCTCACCGGAGCGCAGGTGCGCGAGCTCTTCGAACAGCAGTGGCGCGAGGACGGCGGCTTCTCCAAGCATGCCCAGTCGGCCGAGGTCAGCTACGTCGTCGACCCCGAGGCACCTGCGGGTCAGCGCATCACCGAAGTGCGGATCGATGACGAGCCGGTGGATCCCGAGGCCACCTACCAGGTGGCGATGAACTCCTACATGGCGGCCGGAGGCGGCGGGGTCGACGTCGTCCTGGAGTCCCCGCAGGCCGTGGACACCGGGATGAATGACCTCGAGGCCTTCGTCAGCTACGCGGCCGAGCAGGAGACCCTGGAGCCCGATCTGCGGCGCCGGGCCGTGGCGGTCAGCTGGGACGGCGACCCGGACGCGGTGCACGCCCCCGGTGATGAGATCTCCTTGGACATCGGCGGACTGGCCTACAGCGCCGAGCACGTCCCCACCGGAGAGACGCTGCAGGCCGAGCTGGGCGGCGTCGACGTCGGCGGGTTCCCGATCGACCTGACCACGGTGGACCACGAGGATCTGCGAGGCCAGGCCGAGGTCACCGTGACGGTGCCCGAGGGCGTGGAGGCCGAAGGCGGCATCGCCGAGCTGCTGCTCACCGAGCCGGTGACCGGCACCGAACTGGCCGTCCCGATACGGGTCACGGAGGATCTCACGACTGACGACTCCGCTGACGAGCGCACCGACGACGGGGTGGACGTGGATCGTCCCGAGGAGGACCGGCCCGACTCCGACGACGGCGCCGAGACGCCCGGGGCTGAGACCGAGGCCGAGACCGCCGAGGACACCACCTCAGCCGGCAACCTGACCGACGCATCAGGGGCGGCTCAGACGGCTGACCAGCCCGGCAGCGGCGCACCCACGGGCGACGCCGCCACAGGCGCGGACGCTCCGGGCTCCTCTGCGGCGACGCCCGGTGACCCGCTGGCGAGCACTGGGGCTCCCGGCATCCTCTGGCTCGGACTCGGCGCACTCGTGCTGCTGGCTGCGGGCATCCTGCTGGTGCGGCGAGGACGGCGCCGCCTGACCGACTGACCCGGCTGAACGCCTCCGAGAGCTGGCCGAAGGGTTCTCGAGCCGCCGTGTCAGAGCCCCGCCCTAAACTGTGTGCCGGCGACCGACGATGACGTGGATCACACCCACGGGTCGGCGCACCGGACCACTGAAGACCGCACGACACGATCACCACACGATGAGGACTCCGCCCCATGCATACACCAGGTGACACATCTGCCAGGAGACGCGCACCCCGCGTGCTCGCGGGGATCGCCTCCGCCGGCCTCGCCGCCTCACTGATCATCCCTACGCCCGCGACCGCCGCCCCGGCCGAAGCCTCGACCACTCCATCCGTCGAACGTGCCGAGAGCGTCGTCATCAGCGAGGTCTACACCACCGGTGCCGGCCAGGACGCCGCCTTCGACGAACGGTTCATCGAGCTGCACAACCCCGGAGACGAGCCTGTGGACCTCGAGGGTTGGGCGGTGTCCTACCGCCCGGCATCCCGCGGCGAGGACGATCTGACGCCCTCGGGCCACGTGACCCTGTCCGGCGCCATCGAACCCGGCGGCCACTACCTGATCGCCAACCCCGGTCTGAGCGCCGGTGACGGAGAGCCCCTCCCCGAGCCCGACGCCCGGCTCAGCGGCGGCACCGCCATCCGTGACGGCGTCATCTGGCTGGCCTCCACACCTGAGCGCCTGGACCTCCCTCTCGGAGACGTGCGGGACCATGAGGACGTCGTCGACCTGCTGGGCTACGGCGGAGCGAACACCTCTGAGACCGCGGCCGCGCCGTCGCCGTCAGGCAGTGCCGACGTGCGCTCCATCGCCCGGGTGGACGAGGCCGTGGACACCGATGACAACTCAGCAGATTTCGCCCTCTCGGAGGCCATCACCCCGACCAACAGCGCCGGGGAGCAAGCGGTCCATGAGCCGGAGGAGCCCGAGCGCCAGGAGCCGACGGACCTGGAGATCCATGAGATCCCGCGCAGCCTGGAGCCAGCGGAGAACCAGCTGCTCGAGCAGCCGGTCACCGTGCGCGGCGTGGTCACGGGCGCCTACCCGACCGGTGGCTTCAACGGGTTCACGCTGCAGACCGAGGGCACCGGCGGCGACCTCGACCTGGAGACCCACGCAGCCTCCGACGGCATCTTCGTCTATTCACCCTGGCGGGCCGACGAGGTGGAGATCGGCGACTTCGTGGAGATCACCGCAGATGTCACCACCTACTCGGGGCAGGTCCAGCTCTCGCTCTACCCGGGCTCCTCGCAGACCCCGGAGCATGAATTCGCCCTGATCACCGACGAGCCGCATGAGGCGGTCAAGCCGGCCGTGGTCGAGATCCCTGAGACCGATGCGGAGCGCGAGGCGCTGCTGGGCATGGTCATCGACCCGCAGGGCACCTACACGGTCACCGACCACTACACGCTGAACCAGTTCGGGGAGATCGGCATCGTCCTCGGCGAGGAGCCGCTGACCACCCCGACCGCAGCCCACAGACCCGGCCCGGAGGCCGATGCCCTGGCGGAGGAGAACGCCGAGCGGATCATCTACCTGGACGACGCCGCCACCACCGACTTCTCCCGCTCCTCCGGATGGGACGAGGAGCTCCCCTATCTCACTGCTGAGGACCCGGTCCGGATCGGGGCGGAGGTCCAGTGGGAGAACACAGTGATCATGGACCGCCGCTTCGATGAGTGGCGCCTCCAACCCACCGCGCAGCTGACCCCGGACAGCGCCGAGGCGGTCCAGCCGGCTCGCGTCGAGAACACCCGGGAAGGCCGAGAGACCTCGGCCGAGCGTGATGCGGACCTGCGCATCGCGGGTTTCAACGTGCTCAACTACTTCGTCACCCTCGGCGAGGACGAGGAGGGCTGCGAGTACCACGCCGACCGTGACGGGAACCCCACCACCGCTGATTGGTGTGAGGTGCGCGGCGCCTGGTCCACCGAGTCCTTCAAACGCCAGGAGGCGAAGATCGTCGACGCCATCACGACGATGGACGCCGACGTCGTCGCCCTGCAGGAGATGGAGAACTCGGCCCACTTCACCGACGACGCCGACCGCGATCTTGCCCACGAGCGTCTCGTCGAGGCCCTCAATCAAGACCTCGGCACCGACACCTGGGCCTACGTGGCCAGCCCGGAGACCGCACCCGCCCCGGAGGACGAGGACGTGATCCGCAACGGGTTCATCTACCGCCCCGAGGCTGTGGAGCCGGTGGGCGAGTCGGTCATCCTCTTCGACGGGGGCGTGGACGAGATCATGACCCCCGAGTTGGAGGACTTCGACCTGGTCGAGGTCTACTCCAACGCCCGCGAGCCGCTGGCCCAGGAGTTCCAGCCAGTGGGCGGTGACGAGCAGGATCGCTTCATCGCCGTCGTCAACCATTTCAAGTCCAAGGGCTCCGCGCCCGACGGCGGACCGAACGCCGACTCCGGCGACGGACAGGGCGCCTGGAACGCCGACCGGGTGGAGCAGGCACGCGCCCTGGTGGCCTTCGCCGACGCGCTGGAGGAGGACACCGGCACCGAGAAGGTCTACCTGATGGGTGACTTCAACTCCTATGAGATGGAGGACCCGCTGCAGGAGTTCCTCGGCGCCGACTACACCAACGTCTCGGCGGAGACCGGCCAGCACAGCTACATGTTCGACGGCCAGGTCGGGTCCCTGGACCACCTCTTCGCCTCCGAAGCCGCCGCCGAGACGATCTCCCAGGCGGAGATCTGGAACATCAATGCCGTGGAACCGATCGCCCTGGAGTACAGCCGGTACAACGGCAACGCCTCCGACCTGTTCAGCGCGGACCTGTGGCGCTCCTCGGACCATGACCCGATCGTGGCCGACCTGCGGTTCGAAGCGACCGAAGCCCCCGGTGACGAGGACGGCTCAGACGAGGACGGCTCAGACGAGGACGGCGGGACCTGGCCCCCGCGCGGACCGGGGAACAACAACGGCCACGGGCATGGCTCGGGCGAGGACCGTGGCCATGAGCGAGAGGGTCACCCCGGCAACGGCCCGGGGAGCACCCCCGGACGACGTTGAGCTGGTGAGTTTCCGCCGAAACCCGAGCCCTACGGGCCGGATTCGGGCGGAAACTCACCAGCTCAACGGGGCTGAGGACCGCTTCAGCGGGACTGCTGGCCCAACGGAGAGACGATCGCGTCCACCCGCTGGAAGGACTTCAGGTCCGAGTAGCCCGTGGCGGCCATCGCCCGACGCAGCCCGCCCATCAGGTTCGAGGATCCGTCCGTGTGATGGGCAGGCCCCCAGAGGACCTCCTCCAGCGGTGCCACGGTGCCCACCCGGGTGCGGTGTCCGCGCGGGAAGTCGGGGTGTACGGCCTCCTGGCCCCAGTGCCAGCCGCGACCCGGCGCCTCCTCGGCGCGGGCCAGGGTGGTGCCCAGCATGACGGCGTCCGCGCCCATGGCCAGGGCCTTGACGATGTCGCCGGATGAGCCCAGGCCGCCGTCAGCGATGACATGGACATACCGGCCCCCGGACTCGTCCAGGTAGTCCCGACGGGCCGCTGCGACATCGGAGATGGCAGTGGCCATCGGCACGCGGATGCCCATCGCGCGACGAGTGGTGGTGGAGGACCCTCCCCCGAAGCCGACCAACACGCCGGCGGCGCCTGTGCGCATCAGGTGCAGCGCCGGCGTGTAGCCGGCCGCCCCACCGACGATCACCGGGACGTCGAGCTCATAGATGAACTCCTTGAGGTTCAGCGGGTCACCGTTCTGCGCGACATGCTCGGCCGAGACCGTGGTGCCGCGGATGACGAACATGTCCACCCCGGCCTCCACCACGGTCTGGTAGAACTCCTGGGTGCGCTGGGGAGTCAGGGAGCCGGAGACCACCACCCCGGCCTGCCGGATCTCAGCCAGCCGTGCCTTGATCAGCTCGGCCTTGATCGGCTCCGAGTACAGCTGCTGCAGCCGCCGGGTGTTCTCCGGGGAGATCTCATCCTCAGCGAGATGCTCGATCTCCTCCAGCACCGGGGAAGGGTCCTCATATCGGGTCCACAGGCCCTCGAGGTTGAGCACACCGAGCCCGCCCAGACGCCCCAGCGCGATCGCCGTCTCGGGGGACATCACCGAGTCCATCGGCGCCCCGATGACCGGGGTCTTGAACGTGTAGGCATCGATCTGCCAGTCCAGGCTCACGTCCTGGGGGCTGCGAGTCCTGCGGCTCGGAACGACGGCGACGTCGTCCAGCGCCCAGGCGCGTCGCCCGCTCTTGGCCAGACCGATGGGGATCTCGTTGCTCAACTGGTGCTCCTTGCTCTCGCAGAGGTTGTCAGAACGTGGTCAGCGGGACCCCGTGGGCCCCAGGTCTTCTCCGCCGGTGAATCTGCTCAGCCGACCGGTGCGGTGCGCCAGGACTCTCGGACGTGGGCCGCCGCCCAGAAGCGGTGCTCGTAGACGCAGCCCTGCTCGAAGGCCGCCAGCATCCGGGCTCGCAGCGCCCCGTCAGCACCCTCGTAGAGCTGCTCGAAGATGCCGATGGCCTCCTCCACCGCCTGGTCGAACTCCGGATCCGAGTAGACCTGCACCCAGCTGCGGTAGGGATGATGCGCCATCGCCTCTCCGATGTCCTCCACCAGGTGTCGACCCACCTCGGCGTAGACCCAGAAGCAGGGCAGCACCGCCGCGACCGCCACCGCGTGATCGTCGACTGCGGCGGTGGCCACCAGCCAACTGGTGTACCCCTGGGTGGTCGGCGAGGGGCGCGGTGCGCCGTCCTCATCAGCCATCTCGGAGGCCAGGGCGGAGAACTCCGTCGAGCTCATCAGCTCGGCCTGCATGGCCTGCTCCTCGGCAATCGTGTCCGAGGTGGCCCGCGCCCAGAACCGGCGGTGCGCGGCCGACGGAGCCCGAGCCGCCAGCAGGGTCATCGCCTGCCCGTATCCGGCGAGGTAGGCCGAGTCCTGCAGCAGATAATGCACGAAGGTCTCAGCCGGCAGGGTGCCGGCGGCCAGCTCGGCCAGGAACTCCAGGGACGAGATCCGCGCCAACGCCTCACGGGAGTGCCGCCAGGCGGTCAGCCCGTGGTCTCCTGCGCACAGCGCCGGCGAGTCCACGTAGGGCGCCGGTCCGATCCGGTGCTGGTCTGCCCCGGGCTGGGTGGTGATCATCAGGCCCGCCGTCAGCGACGCCGGTAGTTGGGCGATTCGACGGTCATCATCACGTCATGCGGGTGCGACTCCTTCAGCCCCGCCGAGGTGATGCGCACGAACTTACCCTTGGACTTCAGCTGGTCGATGGTGTGGGCGCCCACGTAGAACATGGTCTGACGCAGTCCGCCGGTGAGCTGGTGGACCACCGCGGAGAGCGGACCCCGATAAGGCACCTGGCCCTCGATGCCCTCGGGGATGAGCTTCTCGTCGTCGGGCACGTCCGCCTGGAAGTAGCGGTCCTTGGAGTAGGAGGTGTTCTTCCCGCGGGTCTGCATCGCTCCCAGCGAGCCCATGCCGCGGTAGGCCTTGAACTGCTTGCCGTTGTAGAAGACCAGGTCACCGGGGGACTCCGCGGCGCCCGCCAGCAGCGAGCCGAGCATCACGGAGTTCGCGCCGGCCACCAGGGCCTTGCCGATGTCACCGGAGTGCTGCAGCCCGCCGTCGGCAATCAGCGGCACACCGGCCGGGATCGCGGCCTTGGCGGCCTCATGGATGGCGGTGACCTGGGGGACGCCGACCCCGGCGACCACCCGCGTGGTGCAGATGGAGCCCGGCCCCACCCCCACCTTGATCGCATCCGCTCCGGCGTCGATGAGAGCCTGGGCGCCCTCACGGGTCGCGGCCTGCCCGCCGATGACGTCCACCCCGGCGGCGTGCGGCTCGGCCTTGAGCTTGGCGATCATGTCCAGCACCCCGCGGGTGTGGCCGTTGGCGGTGTCGACCACCAGGGCGTCCACCCCGGCGTCGATGAGCGCCATCGCGCGTTCGAAGCCCTCTCCGAAGAATCCGACCGCCGCGCCGACGCGCAGCCTTCCCTCGGAGTCCTTGGTGGCCTGCGGATACTTGTCGGCCTTGTCGAAGTCCTTGATGGTGATCAGCCCGGTGAGGCGGCCGTCGTCGTCCACCAGCGGCAGCTTCTCCACCCGGTGCTCGGAGAAGAGCTGGATGACCTCGTCGCGCGAGATGCCCACCTGGGCGGTGATGAGCGGCTGCGGGGTCATCTTCTCGTAGACCTTGGTGGTCAGGTAGTCCTCGGAGGCGACGAAGCGGATGTCGCGGTTGGTGATGATGCCCAGCAGCTTCCGGTCGGCGTCGACCACCGGCAGCCCGGAGACGCGGTAATGGGCGCAGAGGTCGTCGAGGTCCTCCAGCGTGGCGTCCGGGGTGATCGTCACCGGGTCGGAGATCATGCCGGACTCCGAGCGCTTGACCTGGTCGACCTGCTTCGCCTGGTCCTCCAGGGAGAGGTTCCGGTGGAGGATGCCGATGCCGCCGAGCCGGGCCAGGGCGATCGCCATCGGTGCCTCGGTGACCGTGTCCATGGCCGCGGAGGCCACCGGGGTGTTCAGCGTGATGTTGCGGCTGAACTGCGTGGAGGTGTCGGCGTCGGACGGGATGACGTCAGTGGCGCCGGGCAGCAGGAGGACGTCGTCGTAGGTCAGTCCGACGAAGCCGAAGGGGTCGTGGTCCTCTGCGGGGGTCTCAGTCACGGGGTCTCGCCTCTCCAGGGGGTCGCTCGGGTGCTCGCGGGGCCGCGGCGCCGTCGGGTGCGCCGCCGTCGGTGTCAGGGCCACAACAAGTCTACTGCCGCCGAGATTCCTGTGTGTCCGGCTGACGGCCGGGCCGGGCGGGGCCCATGGCAGGCGTGAGGCGACCAATGTGACAGCATATGAACTTATCTGTTCATATTTCTGAAGATATCGCCCATAGTGGTGTGCAGGCACATCCGCACCACTTCTGCACACACCTTCCTGCAGCGAAAGGCATCACCGCATCATGAGCACCGAAGAGGCACCCACACCCGAAGAGAACCAGAGCTCAGGCCGACGCTCCAGCGGCAAGCTGGCCGTGGCGTTCGTCGCCGTGGCGGCACTGGCCGCCACCGCCGGAGGCGTCGTCACCAGCAGCCTCAGCGGCGGCGACGAGGACGGCTCCGCCTCCGCGGCCCCGGGGGGATCCGGCGAACAGGCCGCCACCGTGGCGAATGTTCAGGTCACCGGCGAGAACCGCGGCCAGGACGAGGTCCACCAGGGCGGCGACGAGGACCTGGAGAACGTCCTGGTCTCCACCGACTGGCTCGCCGATCGCCTCGACGAGGGCGACCTCGCCGAACAGGGCATCGTGCTGATCGACGTCTCCGAGGAGCTGCCCACCTCGGAGCTGACTCCCTACTCCGAGGCCCACATCCCCCAGGCCCAGTACGTGAACTGGTCCACCGAGTTCACCCAGCCCAACACCCGGGAGTTCATCTCCCAGGACGAGTTCACCGAGCTCACCCAGAGCCTGGGCATCGACGACGGCGACACCATCGTCCTCTACGGCGACAGCAACAACTGGTTCGCCGCCTACGCCGCCTGGGTGTTCAAGCTCTACGGCGCCGAGGACGTCCGGCTGCTCGACGGCGGCCTGCACAAGTGGGAGGCCTACGACGAGCGTGAGCTCACCGAGGAGGTCCCCGACGTCGCTGAGGGCACCTGGGAGGCCCAGCCGCAGAACCTCGACATCCGTGCCCTGCAGCCGGAGGTCCTGGAGATCGCCGACGAGAACGTGGACGGCGAGTCCGACACCGCGCTGGTCGACATCCGCTCCGCCGACGAGCACGACGGCGCCGTCGGCGTGGACCCCGCGATCTTCGAAGGCGAGTCCACCTCCATCTGGGGCCACATCCCCGGCTCGGTGAACGTCTCCTGGGGTGAGATCGTCGACCCCGAGACCGGCCAGTTCCTGCCCGCCGACGAGATCCGTGCCATCTACGAGGACGCCGGCGTGGACCTCGACTCCCCGATCGTCACCTACTGCCGCATCGGTGAGCGCGCCTCGCATTCCTGGTTCGCCCTGAACCAGATCCTCGGCGCCGACGCCCAGGTCTACGACGGCTCCTGGACCGAGTGGGGCAACTCAGTCGGCGTGCCGGTGGCCAACAACACCGACGAGCGGGCCGGCCTGTGGGGCAGCGGCAGCGGCTCGTGAGCACCACCGCAGAATCCACGACGACGGAGCCCGCCCGCCGCACCGGCGGCCCGGGCTCCGTCTCGGTCCCCGCCGACCGTCCGCTGGGCTGGACCCGGGCGGACTCGGCGCGCACCGGCGTCGCACTGGGGGTGGCGGCCCTGCTGCTGGGCCTGGCCGCCTGGCTGGCCGTCACCGACGGCGAAGGCCTCGGCGGGTCGAACGCCTCCTTCGCCCTGCTGATCGGCGCCGGACTGGGCATCCTGTTCGAGCGCGGCCGGTACTGCTTCTTCTGCGTGTTCCGGGACTTCTTCGAGAAGGGCAGCTCCCGGGGCCTGTACGCCGTGCTGGTCTCCATCGCGGTGGGGATGATCGGCTACGCCGTCGTCTTCTCCCTGCGGGTGTCCAACCCCACCGGCGGCACACTCCCCTCGGATGCGCACATCGCCCCGGTCTCGCTGGCGCTGGTGATCGCCGGGCTGGCCTTCGGGCTGGGCATGGTCATCTCCGGGGGATGCATCGCGGGGCATCTCTACCGCCTGCCCGAGGGGCATCTTCGCTCGATCCCGGCGCTGGCCGGTGTGGTGGTCGGCTTTGCCGCGGGCTTCCTCTCCTGGGACTTCATGTACTCCGGGTTCATCGCCGGAGCTCCAGTGCCCTGGCTGCCGGCCGGCGGCGGGTACACGGTGGCCATCCTGCTGCAGCTGGGCGTGCTGGCCGGCCTCGGGCTCTGGCTGCTGCGCTGGAACCCACCCGTGCAGGGACGCGGGGATCGCGTGGTCGACGGGACCGAGATCCGCAGGCTGCTCTTCTTCAAGCGCTGGCCCGCCCTGGCCACCGGGGCCGGCGTCGGGGTCCTGGCGGTGCTGGCCTACTACAAGGACCAGCCGCTGGGGGTGACAAGCCAGATCTCCTCGCTGACGCGCACGAGCATGGACTCCGCGGGGCTGCTGCCGAACTTCATGCCTGGCCTGGACGAGCGGCTGGCCGGCTGCGTGGCGCTGGTGGTGCACACCGTGACCACCAACGGCTGGCTGATACTGGGGATCGTGCTGGCCTCCCTGGCGGCGGCGCTGCCCGGTCGCCGAGTCCGTGTGGAGCGGCTCACCGGGTGGAACTCCCTCACCGCGGCGATCGGCGGGGTGCTGCTGGGATGGGGTTCGATGATCGGGCTGGGCTGCACCATCGGAGTGCTGCTCTCCGGCACCCAGGCCATGGCGCTCTCCGGCTGGGTCTTCGGCGTGGCGGTCTTCGTCGCCGCCGGCGTCGGCTTCCGACTGGGCCTGCATCGCCGGGCCAGCCCCGGCGTCTATCGCTGAGCGGAGCACTCCGCATCACCGGAATGGACCGACTCATAGGGCGGTCTTAGCACTCTGCTTGACCGAGTGCTAAGGCCGTCCTAAAGTTTGTGTTGGCACTCGACGTCATCGAGTGCTGATTCGGCGCCGGTGTCACCGGTGTCGGAGCCTGACGGGGCGCCATCCGGCACCGCGACGACGGTTGGTCACTCCCAAGGCGCGCAACAAACCCGGCCTGCGGCACGACGTCGGCGTCACACGACGTACAGCCCTGGCCTGAGCACAGACCCGATTCGACTTCACGCAAAGGAGAGCACTGACGTGTCAGTCTCTATCAAGCCCCTCGAGGATCGCATTGTTGTCCGCCCCCTGGAAGC
Organism: Nesterenkonia xinjiangensis; assembly: GCF_013410745.1. NCBI lineage: Bacteria > Bacillati > Actinomycetota > Actinomycetes > Micrococcales > Micrococcaceae > Nesterenkonia > Nesterenkonia xinjiangensis. Next base: position 763,098 of record NZ_JACCFY010000001.1, read on the forward strand.
TGAGCAGACCACCGCTTCCGGCCTCGTGATCCCGGACACCGCCAAGGAGAAGCCCCAGGAGGGCGAGGTCGTGGCAGTGGGCCCCGGCCGCTTCGACGACAAGGGCAACCGCGTCCCGGTCGACGTCTCTGAAGGCGACGTCGTCATCTACTCCAAGTTCGGCGGCACTGAGGTCAAGGTCGGCGGCGACGAGTTCCTCGTCCTGAACGCCCGCGACGTCCTGGCTGTCGTCGAGAAGTGATCGCGGACCTCCGCACACTTCTCGAGACCCGCATCTGACTCGCAAAGGAAGCAACTCACATGGCAAAGCAGCTGGAGTTCGACGATGCCGCCCGGAAGGCTCTTGAGGCCGGCATCGACAAACTCGCCGACACTGTCAAGGTCACGCTGGGCCCCAAGGGCCGCAACGTCGTCCTGGACAAGTCCTGGGGCGCGCCGACCATCACCAACGACGGCGTGACGATCGCCCGCGAGATCGAGGTCGAGGACTCCTACGAGAACCTCGGCGCTCAGCTCGCGAAGGAGGTCGCCACCAAGACCAACGATGTCGCCGGCGACGGCACCACCACGGCCACCGTGCTCGCCCAGGCCCTCGTCAAGGAGGGTCTGCGCAACGTGGCCGCCGGTGCGGCGCCGAGCGAGATCAAGCGCGGCATCGAGACCGCCGTCACCGCGGTGACCGAGCGCCTGAAGCAGAACTCGCGCGACGTCGAGGGCGCCCAGGTGGCCCACGTGGCCGCGATCTCCGCCCAGAACGACGAGGTCGGCGAGCTGATCGCCCGCGCCTTCGACGCCGTGGGCACCGAAGGCGTCATCACCATCGAAGAGTCCTCCACGACGTCGACCGAGCTCGACATCACCGAGGGCATGCAGTTCGACAAGGGCTACCTCTCCCCGCACTTCGTCACTGACGCCGACCGTCAGGAAGCTGTGCTGGAGGACCCGCAGATCCTGATCCACCAGGGCAAGATCTCCAACATGCAGGAGTTCCTGCCGCTGCTGGAGAAGGTCCTGCAGGCGAAGAAGCCGCTGTTCATCATCGCCGAGGATGTCGAGGGCGAGGCCCTCTCCACCCTGGTGGTGAACAAGATCCGCGGCACCCTGAACGCCGTGGCCGTCAAGGCTCCCGGCTTCGGCGACCGCCGCAAGGCCATGCTGGAGGACATCGCGATCCTCACCGGCGCTCAGGTGGTCTCCCCCGACCTCGGTCTGAAGCTGGACCAGGTGGGCCCCGAGGTGCTCGGCACCGCTCGTCGTGTGACCGTCACCAAGGACAGCACCACGATCGTCGACGGCGCCGGCTCCACGGAGGACGTCGAGGCCCGTGCCGCGACGATCAAAGCGCAGGCCGACGCGACCGACTCCGAGTGGGATCGGGAGAAGCTGCAGGAGCGGCTGGCCAAGCTGGCCGGCGGCATCGGCGTCATCAAGGTCGGTGCGGCCACTGAGGTGGAGCTCAAGGAGCGTAAGCACCGCATCGAGGACGCCGTGTCCTCCACTCGCGCGGCCCTCGAGGAGGGCATCGTCGCCGGTGGCGGCACCGCGCTGATCAACGCGCTCTCCGCCCTCGACGAGGACGAGAACGTGCAGGCGCTGGCAGGCGACGCCGCCGCCGCGGTGGGCATCGTCCGCCGCGCGCTGGTCCAGCCGCTGCGCTGGATCGCGCAGAACGCCGGCGAGGACGGCTTCGTCGTCGCCTCCAAGGTCGCGGAGCTGGAGCCGAACCACGGCTACAACGCCAAGACCGGCGTGTACGGCGACCTGATCGCCGACGGCGTCATCGACCCGGTCAAGGTCACCCGCTCTGCGCTGCAGAACGCCGCCTCCATCGCGGCGCTGGTGCTGACGACCGAGACGCTGGTCGTCGAGAAGAAGCACGACGAGGACGAGCACTCGCACTGATTGCTCTGATCCGTCTCTGAGAGGGGCCCTGGCACGTCATCTGACGAGCCAGGGCCCCTCTTCTGTCCCCTCCCACTCCCAGTTGAGCTGGTGAGTTTCCGCCCGAAAGACGCGCTCTGGGGCCGTATTCAGGCGGAAACTCACCAGCTCAACTGAGCAGGAGGACGCTCACTCGGGCCACGACGCCGATGAAGTCCTCTCTGAAGTCCACGCGATTCGCCCGCACGACCGTCCACCCGTCCCGGCGGAACGCCCCGTCGCGCCACTCGTCGCTGGCCTGCTGCTCGGCCTCGAAGTGATGGGCTCCGTCATACTGGACCGCCACCTTCCGACGGCGGTACGCCAGGTCGGTCACGGGGCTGACGGGATCATCCGGGTCAAGTCTCGCCTGCAGCTCCGGCTCCGGATGGCCGGCCTCGACGAGTCGCAGACGAAGAAGGGTCTCCGGCGGGGAGTCCGCCCCGACGCGCACCCTCTCGAGAGCCTGCCGTGCGGCGACGATCCCCCGGGTGTGGCCGTGCCGCGACAGACACTCCTCCAGCAGCTCACGCGTGCTCCAGGGGTGTTCCCCTGCCTTCGAAGACTGCTCGAGGCTCACGGACCAACGCGTCGCCCAGCACCACGAGCTCGTCCGGTCGAAGGTGCGGCATGAGGTCGATGAACACACGCTCCGGTGAAGCGAGCCGCAGGCCCTCCTGCTCCAGCACCTCCCCCATGGTGTTCTTGATCGGACCGTGCTGACGCACTGCTCCGAGCCCGGCCACAGTCCTGCCCCTGAACCGGCCGCTGACATGGATCGCTGAATCCCCCGCGAAACGCGGAGGGAGGGGCAGGCCGTGCACCCGGGCGGCAGTCGCGTGGCTTAACCAGAGGCCCGGCGCACGAGAGCAGAGTGCCTGCAGCAGGGCGAGATCGATCGTCTCGGACGGCACCCCCTCCACATGCGGCCCTTCACCGTGCGGCCCTTCACCGTGCGGCCCACCCACACCCGCGGCGGGTGCGACGTCGGCGTCGCCCGGCACAGGACGATGGCGGTAGATGCCTCGGACGACCCGCTCGATGTCACGGGCCCGGAGCCGCTTCTCCGGCACTCCCGCGGCCAGGGCCTGTTGGCGGGTGAAGATGCGGCCGTAGAGCGACGGCGGGAGCGGGTCAGGTCGACGCATGAGGGCCAGCCTGCCCGATAGGCTTCCGCAGCACAGCCCCACGAGGCGCTTCTGTGGATAACCTTCCCCGGAGACGAGTTGAGCTGGTGAGTTTCCGCCTCAATCAGCCGTAGAACGACCTCTTTCAGGCGGAAACTCACCAGCTCAACCTAGAGGGTGGCGAAGGGTGCTCAGCGCACCGGGACCGGTGCCGGCTGGTCGCCGTCGCCGCCGCTGCCGGAGTCCTGCGGGCCCGACTCGGGGTGGGTGCCGTTGGCGATGGCGTCGGCCCGCTCCTCCCAGAACTCAGCGTTGCGCACGCCCAGGGTGCGCGGGTCGAACTGCGGGTCCTTCCCCGCCTTCATCTGCGCCCGATAGTCCTTGAGCGCCTTGAACGCCGGCTGCTGGATGAGCAGGATTCCCACGATGTTCAGCCAGGCCATGATGCCCACGCCGATGTCACCGATCGACCAGGCCCTGCCTTCAGCGCCCATCGCCCCGTAGAAGACCACGATGAGGATGACGACCTGCAGCACCGCCAGCAGCGCCCGCTGCACACTGGTGCTCTTGACCTTGCGCATCGCGTAGGTCAGGTTCGTCTCGGCCATGTAGTAGTAATAGACCAGCGTCGAGAAGGCGAAGAACGTCAGCGCGATGGCCACGAAGATCGATCCGGCCCCGGCGAAGACCGTGTCCAGCGCGTGCTGGGTGTACGGCGCACCGGCCTCCGCTCCCTCGGGCAGGTTCGTGGCGTGGTCGATGACGCCGTCGTCGGTCTCCACCTGGAACATGCCCGTCGAGAGGATCAGGAACGCGGTGGCCGAGCAGACGATCAGCGTGTCGATGTAGACCGCGAAGGCCTGCACCAGCCCCTGCTTGGCCGGGTGCGAGACTTCGGTCGCAGCGGCCGCGTGGGGCCCCGTGCCCTGACCGGCCTCGTTGGAGTAGATGCCGCGGCGCACACCCTGGTCGACGGCGTAGCCGAGGATGCCCCCGAAGACGGCGTGGGCGCCGAACGCGGAGTCGAAGATCAGTCGCAGCATGGACGGGATCTCGGAGGCGTTGGCCAGCAGGACGATCAGCGCGACGATGATGTAGCCGATGGCCATGATCGGCACCACGGTGGCGGTGAAGTGCGCGATGCGCTTCACACCGCCGATGATGATGATGCCCAGCACGATGGCCAGGAAGACACCGATCATCCAGCGGTCGAGCGCCGGGAAGGCGCTGGTCAGCGCACCGGACATCGTGTCCGTCTGAATGCCGGGCAGGAAGATGCCCAGGGCGATCACGGAGACCACCGCGAAGATCCAGGCGTAGATCTTCAACGGAACGCCCGCCCAGGTGTGCCGGTACACGCGCTCGAAGTAGAACGCCGGACCACCGCGATACTCTCCGGTGCGCGGGTCGCGCTCCTTGTAGATCTGGCCGAGGGTGGACTCCACGAAGGACGTCGCCGCGCCCAGCAGCGCCACGATCCACATCCACATCACCGCACCCGGGCCGCCGGAGGCGATCGCCACGGCCACACCGGCGATGTTGCCGGCACCCACACGCCCGGACAGGGACATCGTCAGCGCCTGGAAGGGCGAGATGCCGTCCCTCGAGCTGCCGCCCTGGACCAGGTTCCGGATCATATTGGGGATCTGGCTGAACTGCACCAGCTTGGCGCGGATGGTGAAGAGCAGACCGGCGCCGAGGCACAGCCACACCAGGGCTGGGCTCCAGACGACAGTGTCCGCCCATTCGATGAAAGCGTCCATGGGTTTCCTTCCCTCATCAACACACTCCTGACCGCGACGCACGGGATGGTGTGGCCTGCAGCCGGCAGCGCGGACGGCGGCTCCTGAGTGTTGCCGGCGTCCATGGAGTGTCGGAACTCACGTCGAGCTCCGGTCGCAAAGATTAGCACCGTCCTGTGTCGGCGAGGTGTCACCGAGGACGGCGCGGCGTGATGCCGCTCACATCATGGCACACCGAGTATGAGATCACCGACTTCTGCCGAGACCGACTTCATCGCCCCACCATGACTATGCTGTGCTCCGTGACCAGCCCGACGTCGTCGACTCCGGAACTCCCTGCCCCGGCACCTTCCCGCCGCTTCCTGGCATGGGAGGTCATCCTGGTGCTGGGCCTGTCCCTGGGCCGCTCGGCGATCTACGCGATCCTACAGCTGGCCGAGCGGCTCTCCCTGGCCCCGCTGTCGGAGCAGTCGGCCACCGTGCACTCCAGCCGCTCCCGACATGAGCTCTTCGACCTGACCTACCAGCTGCTGGACAGCCTCTTCGCCCTGGTGCCGGTGGCCCTGGTGATCTACCTGTTCCTGCTGCACGGGACGAACCCGTTCCGCCGCTTCGGCCTGGACCTGCGCCGCCCTGGACGGGACCTCGGGATCGGTCTCGGACTGTTCGTGCTCATCGGGGCCGGGACCCTGGTGGTCTACCTGGCCGGGCGCACCGCTGGGCTGACCATGGAGATCGTCCCGTCCGACGTCACCGAACATTGGTGGACGACGCCGACGCTGCTGCTGGCCGCGGTGCGCCACGCCCTGGTGGAGGAGGTCATCATGATCGCGTACCTGTTCGACCGTGCGCGCCGCCTGTGGCCCGCCCTGGCGTCGTCGTCCTCGCGGGTCTCCCCGATGTGGTGGGTGATCGCCGCCGCCGCGCTGCTGCGTGGCGCCTACCACCTCTACCAGGGCTTCGGACCAGGGGTCGGCAATGCCCTGATGGGACTGATCTTCGGCGCGGTCTATCTCCGGTACGGCCGGGTGATGCCGTTGGTGATCGCCCACTTCCTGCTGGACGCGGTCGCCTTCCTGGCCTTCCCGCTGGTGCTTCAGCTCACCGGAATGTCGGGGCTCATCGGCGGATGACCGCGGCCAGCGCCTCGATCGGCTCGCTGATCTGCCGGAAGGACTCGTCGTAGACGTCCTCGGGCAGCATGTAGGGGTCGACGACGTCGCCCTCCGGCCCCGGCCCCCCGGCCCCCCGGCGGGCCTCATCCAGCAGCGGGACGACGGCGGCGAGCCTGTCCCGGGACGAGGCACCCTCGCCGACCAGCTCGTCGATCCGCTCCTTCGCCTCTCCCAGACTCCGCAAGTGTTCGAGCAGCCGGCCCAGTTCACGCACCGTGAAGGTCCGGGCTCGGGCGCCGGGCACCTCGGCGAGGACATCGTCGACGTGCTCCCGGGTCGCAGTGAGGATCAGGTCCGCCTCCTCGACCATGGACGCGGTGACCTGCCGGGCGGTGAAATCCCCAGCCTCCGCCCCGTACTCCTCGACGCGGCGCTTCATGGGCGGCTGCATGTCCTCGCCGTCATGGGCGAAGGTCCCCCCGGAGTGCACATGCAGTCCCTCCTCGACGGCGTCACCGAAGACATGGGCGATGAGCCGCTCCATGGCCGGGGAGCGGCAGATGTTGCCGGTGCAGACGGTCAGCACGGTGTAGTCCTGGGTCATGGTCCTCTCCTGGCGAGGTCTCGCGGATCGATTCTGCTCAGGATCCTCTCATAGGGCCAGGGTCGTCTCGCAGCAGCGCAGGGTGGCGGCCGCATAACCGTCCCCGAAGAGCACCCAGTGTCCGAGAAGGTAGAACAGCTGGTGGGCCGGCACACGATCCTCCCATCCCGGCGCGAGGGGCCACTGGGCCTGATAGCCCGCCACCACGGCATCCAGGTGGGGCAGGCCGAACAGCTGCATCATCGCCATGTCCGATTCCCGGTGGCCAGCGTGGGCGAAGGGATCGATGAGCACGCCCTCGACGTCGGCGTCGCGGCCCGGTGAGCCTGCGGCGGCGGGCTCCTCCGGGGAGGCCCGCCGCCACAGCAGGTTCCCGGACCAGAGGTCACCATGGAGGCGCGACGGCGGCTCCGCGTGATCCGTGGCCTGGTCGATCCCGCTTGCGCCGCTTGTGCCACCTGTCCCGCCACCGTCGAGGTCGCCGGACGCGATGCGGTCCCGGGCGGCACGCAGCACCGGCGGGACTGCCGTCAGGCGCTCCAGCAACGGATCCAGTCGCTCAGCGGCGAGAAAGGAGCCCCAGCTGAGATGCGTCCCCGAGCCCATGGGGAGCAGCTGGCCGGCCGGGCCGAACAGGGGCGGGTCCCCGGGCGGGTGCTCCGGGGGCAGGGCGCCGAAGGCCGTGCCGGCAGGCAGGCTCCGGTGGGTGCGGGCCAGGGCTGCACCGAAGGCCGCGGCTGACATCCGATCGGGCCGGGCCTCGACGATGGTCTCCAGAGTGAGCGCGTGCTCGTCGACGTCGAGCACGCGGGCCACGGCGGCTCCCCCATCCGGCACCGCTTCAGCGAGCCAGCGCAGCCCTTCCGCCTCGATCTGCGGCGCCGCCGTCGTCCCGCTGGTCTTGCGGAAGCTCATCGCGCCCACCCGAGGACATCATGTTCCTTACTCACGCTGAGCACTCGCGCTCCGTGCTCGCGGACCGGGCGCAACGTGTCCGGGGCGGGAAAGGGCAGGGTGTGCTCCTGAGGCCGAGCGCCCACTACGGAGGCCGTCCCCATCGCATCCTCGGCCACACGAATACGGTCCGGGCTGACTTCCACGATCCGGACCCGGACCTCGTCTCCCTCCGGCAGCCTCAGCAGCCAGGGACCCGCCAGGAAGGACAGGCCTCGCCCGTCCAGCGCCTCCTCAGCCTGGAGCCAGTCGACCGGTTCGGTGATCGGCCTGCCGAGGACGTCCACGGCGACGAAGCCGTCCCCGATCATACGGATCCATCCCACACGCTCACCGTCGTTCCGGCGATGGTCGATCCAGTTCTCGTCCATGGCGCCACTCTACTCATGGCCATCGACACTGTCGCCGAGACGGCCACCGTCCCCGCAGACTCAGAGATCCTCACCCTGACCGCTGTGCTCCCCCGCCGTCGGCGGAATGTCCGGCGATCTCGCGGAGCTCGGCCCTGATGATGTCGAGCGCCCACGCGGAGTCGGCCTCCGGCGGCTGATGGAAGAGGTGGAAGGCGAGCCCGTCGATCAGCGCGTGGAGCCGCTGCGCCTTGGCGAGGACCGCCGGCGTCCCGGGCTCTGAGGTCAGCATGTCGACGACGCGTCGACAGAGCCCGGCCAGCCGCTGGTGCGCCTCACCCCGGACACGATGAAGCTCCGGCACCGCGGCACGTTCAGCCAGGAGGGCGAGGTTGACCTCGAACTCCGCCCGGGTGTCCGGTGTGATCGGAAGGACCTCTCTGATGAGCGCGAGGGCACGCGCATGCGGATCACCGGAGGCCGCCTTCGGGTAGGTGGCGTACAGACGATCCGTGGCGCGCTGCACCATGAGCTCGGCGGAGAACTGCACGAGCTCCGCTCGGCTCGGGAAGACATGCCGAAGCGACCCGACGGCGACGCCGGCCCGCTCCGCGACGGTGCGGACGGAGACCGCGGAGATGCCCTGGTCGAGGATCACCTGCCACACCGCCTCCGCGAGCTGGTTCTTGCGCGCGTCACGATCCATGGTCCGAGGCATGGACAGACATTAGCACGACCGTGCTACACTCGCGGCGTCATATATAGCACGACTGTACTAGAACCGCTGGGCACCCTGCACCACGGACGCCTCTGACGCCGACCCGGAGTCCAAGACCTTCGACTATGACGGCGACACCCTGGAGGTCGCCGACGAGCGCATCGACCTCGCATCCCGCTGAGCTTCTCGGCAGACCCCACAGCGGCACGCCCCCGATCGCCCCTTCACGGAACAGGAGACCCTTCCATGCGCATTCTCATGGAGATCGTCGGCATCATTCTGCTCATCAACGGCATCGGCGGCCTACGGAACGACGACTTCGGCCTCCTGGGCCGCTTCGCCGACGGCGCCGCACTCACCGCGCTCCAGGGAGCCGCCGTCCTGACCGGCGCAGCACTGACGGGAGGAAGCCTCTGGGGGCGCCGGTCCGCAAAGACGAGGCGGAAGAGATCCGGACCAGCCGATGACTGGACCGACGACGTCCTCGACGAACTGCTGTGACCGGCGATCGGCAGGGAACCCACACATAAGGCCCCAGACATTGAGGAGGCCCGGGCTGACTGCGCATCCCCTCGATACGCAGACCGCCCGGGCTCCCCAGCTCAACGCGCCACCGACTCAGTCGCGCTGCTTCTCGAACGATGTGCCGTACGGCTTGTCCTGCAGAAACTCCAGGATGGCCATCTCTCGGGTGTCCGAGGGCAGCTCGTTCGGGTCCTCGAAGAGGCGTCCGGCGGCCCGGTCGGCGAGGTACTGCTTCATCTCCTCCTTGACCTTCGGCGCCAGGATCACGCAGCCGACGACGTTGATGAAGATGCACAGGAACAGGGCCGAGTCGGCGAAATCGATGATGTTGCCGAAGGACACTATGCAGCCGATCACGATCATCACGCAGATGATGGCGCGGAAGATGAGGTCCTTGGTCTTCGACATGCCCACCAGGTAGCGCCAGGCCTGGATCCCGTAGTAGCTCCAGGTGATCAGGGTGGAGAACGCGAAGAGCGCCACACAGATCGCCAGGACCACGGAGAATCCAGGCAGGAAGGTCTCGAAGGAGGCGGCCGTCAGGCCCACCGGGTTGTCGTGACCGACACCGATGGCCTCCTCGTAGTCGGCGGGCCAGGCAAAGATGATCACCAGTGCGGTCATAGTGCAGACCACCACAGTGTCGATGAACGGCTCCAGGATGGCGTTGAAGCCCTCCGAGACCGGGCGGCGGGTCTTCACCGCAGAGTGCGCGATCGGGGCCGAGCCGATGCCGGCCTCGTTGGAGAACGCGGCACGCTGCACGCCGATGATGATCACACCGATGACACCACCGGTGATGCCCTCGGCCGTGAAGGCCCCGGAGAAGATGGCGCCGAACGCCTCACCGATGTTGGTGATGTTCACCGCGATGACGATCAGGCAGGCCAGCACGTAGATGCCGGCCATCGTGGGCACGATCTTCGCCGTAGCGGAGCCGATCCGGCGGATGCCGCCGATGATGACCAGGGCCACCAGCCCCGCGAAGATCACACCGAAGATGAACGCCGAGGTGTCTGTGCCCAGGAAGGCGAACGTCGAAGTCCCGGTCATCTCGTCCAGCGTGCTGCCGGCGGACTCGATGGCGCCGTACGTCTGGTTGGCCTGGAACATGCCGCCACCGATGATGCCGAACAGCATGATCGAGATCGCGAAGAGGCCGGTGATGATGAGCACCGGTACCCTGCCCAGCTTCCGGAACGCCACCGGCAGGTACTTGAACGGCCCGCCGTGGACGATGCCGTTCTCGTCGATGTGGCGGTACTTGACCCCCAAGGTGCACTCGACGAACTTGGTGCACATCCCGAACAGGCCGGCCAGGATCATCCAGAAGGTGGCGCCGGGCCCGCCGAGCGAGACGGCGGCGGCCACACCGGCGATGTTGCCGAGCCCCACGGTGCCGGAGACCGCAGCGGTCAGCGCCTGGAAATGGGTGACCTCCCCCGGGTCGTCCTCAGTGGTCCATTTGCCGCGCACGATCTCGAAGGTCACCGGAGCCGTGCGGAACTGGACGAAGCCGAAGTAGATGGTGAACCCGATGGCGGCCACGATGGCCCAGAGGACCACCAGCGGCCCGTCCCACAGAGTGGCCCCTTCCGGGAACGGGGCACCGAGTGGAACCTCCACGTTGGTGCCGAAGATCAGATTGACGAAGAACCCGGTGATCTCACCGAATCCTTCGTCGATGGTGTCAGCGATGCCCTGCAGGCCGTTGGCCGGTTCCTCAGCCTCGGCAGCCACAAGGACTGGGCTTCCTATGGACATGTCTCATCCCCCAATGGATGGTAGTGCGAGCCAGATCACATGGATCTTGTGAACCGAGAGTACTACCCGGTCCACGCAACAATCTATAAGTGGGAGATTTCATGCGCTTTGCGCACAGCAATGATGATGTGTCCTGGATGTTTCCTATGACGTTTTTCTTGCGGCGGCCAGCCTGATCAGGGGCGCTGGGACGACAAAGGCCTCGTGCGGCACCGCAGAGGTGCCGCACGAGGCCTTCTCGGCGTGTCGTGCTCCGACGCCCATTGCCGGGCCCGTCCCGGCAGGGAGAGGCCGGCTCAGTGCGTGGTCGGAACGTCTGGTTCGGCCGGTTCGATCTGCGCCGGGGCAGACTCCTCAGAGCCGTACTCCCCCACATACTGGGTCCGGACATCCCGGATCAGGAAGAAGAGGAACACGAAGAGCAGGATGCAGATGACCAGGATCACCGGATGCAGCCCCCGTTGAGGGCTGCGGGCCGGCTCGTCGCCGTCCCGCCCCGGGTCCTTCATCCTTCGATGCCCAGCCTGCTCAGGACGATCTCGCGGACCTTGCCGGCATCGGCCTGGCCGCGGGTCTCCTTCATCACCGGGCCGATCAGCGCCCCGATCGCCTTGAGCTTGCCGCCCTGGATCTTCTCCACCACGTCGGGGTTCTCCGCCATGGCCTTCTCCACGGCCGCGGTCAGCGCGCCGTCATCGGAGACGACCTCCAGGCCGCGTGCCTTCACGATCTCCTGCGGCGTGCCTTCCCCGTCGATGTGGTGCTCCAGCACCTGACGGGCGATCTTGTCATTGATCCGCCCCTCCTCGATGAGGCCGGCCAGCTCGATGATCGTGGCGGGCTCCACACCCAGGGCGCCGGGGTCGACGTCGCGCGCATTGGCCAGCCGGGAGATCTCGCCCATCCACCATTTGCGCGCCACGGCTGGGCTGGCGCCGGAGGCCACCGTCTCCTCGACCTGGTCCATCAGACCGGCGGCGACGACGTCACGGAACTCCGCCTCGGAGTAGCCCCAGGCCTCGCGCAGACGACGACGGCGCTCGGCCGGCGGCTCGGGCAGCTCGGCACGGAGCTTCTCGATCCACTCCTGCGTGGTGACGATCGGCAGCAGGTCGGGCTCCGGGAAGTACCGGTAGTCATCAGCGTCGGACTTGGGCCGCCCGGACGTGGTGGTGCGGGTGCCCTCCTGCCAATGGCGGGTCTCCTGGACGATGCTCCCTCCGGCGGAGAGCACCCCGGCGTGACGACGGATCTCGTAGATCACCGCGTGCTCCACTGCCCGCAGGGAGTTCACGTTCTTGGTCTCAGACCGGGTCCCGAACTCTGTAGTGCCCTTGGGCATCAGCGAGACGTTGGCGTCGCAGCGGACGTTTCCACGCTCCATGCGAGCGTCCGAGATGTCCAGGGCCCTGACGATGTCCCGCACGGCGGAGACATAGGCCCGGGCAATCTCCGGAGCGCGCTCCCCGGCTCCGACGATCGGCTTGGTGACGATCTCGATCAGCGGCACCCCGGAGCGGTTGTAGTCCACCAGGGAGTAGTCCGCGCCCTGGATGCGTCCGCTGGCGCCCGCGTGAGTCAGCTTGCCGGCGTCCTCTTCCATGTGGGCGCGCTCGATCTCCACGCGGAAGATCTCGCCGTCGTCGAGCTCCACATCCAGGTGGCCGTCGAAGGCGATGGGCTCGTCGTACTGCGAGGTCTGCCAGTTCTTCGGGGTGTCCGGGTAGAAGTACTGCTTGCGAGCGAAGCGGCAGGTCTCCGCGATGCGACAGTTCAGCGCCAGCCCCAGCTTGATGGCGTCCTCCACGGCCTGTCCGTTGACCACAGGCAGCGTACCGGGCAGGCCCAGGCAGACGGGGTTGACGTTGGTGTTCGGCTCGTCGCCGAAGGCGTTCGGCGCCGAGGAGAACATCTTGGTCTTGGTGTTGAGCTCGACGTGGACCTCAAAGCCGAGGACCGGGTCGAAGCGTGCCATCGCCTCCTCATAGGACAGCGGCGATGCTTCTGCGAGCGTCTCAGTCATGGAAGTCCTCACTCTCCTGCAGTCTGGGCCGCGGGGGTCTGCAGCTCGGGGGCCCGGGCCCAGAGCGGCTCGGCGTCGGCGGCGAGCAGCCGCTCCAGGGCGGCCCCGGCGTGGTAGACCCGGGCGTCTTCGCGGGCAGGGGCCAGGAACTGGATGCCCACGGGCAGCTGCCCGCCGGCTCCGTCGTCGGCCAGTCCGCCGGGCACGGAGATGCCGGGGATCCCTGCCAGGTTCGCCGGGATGGTGGCGACGTCGTTGAGATACATGGCCAGCGGATCGTCGAGCTTCTCCCCCAGCGGGAACGCCACCGTGGGCGACGTCGGCGAGATCAGCACGTCGGCCTTCTCGAAGGCGGCGTCGAAGTCCTGCTGGATGAGCGTGCGGACCTTCTGCGCGGAGCCGTAGTAGGCGTCGTAGTAGCCCGCGGAGAGGGCGTAGGTGCCCAGCACGATCCGGCGCTTGACCTCCTCGCCGAAGCCGGCGGCGCGGGTGGCACCCATGACGCGTTCGATGGTGAGCGGGGCATCCGTGGGGAGCACCCGGCGACCGTAGCGGACACCGTCGTATCGTGCCAGGTTGGAGGAGGCCTCCGAGGGCATGATCAGGTAGTAGGCGCCCAGCGCGTACTCGAAGCTGGGGCAGTCCACTTCCACAATCTCGGCACCGGCCGCGCGCAGCGTGTCCAGGGACTCCTGGAAGCGGGCGAGCACGCCCTCCTGGTAGCCCTCACCCTGCAGCTGCCGGATGACCCCGATCTTCAGACCGGTGACGTCCTGACGGCGGGCGGCCTGGGCGAAGGCGGGGACCTCGTCGACCAGGGACGTGGAGTCCTTGGGGTCATGGCCGGCGATGAGCTCGTGGAGCAGCGCCGCGTCCTCGGTGGTGCGGGCCACCGGGCCGATCTGGTCCAGCGAGGAGGCCATGGCGATGGCGCCGTAGCGGGAGACCGAGCCGTAGGTGGGCTTGGTGCCCACGGTGCCGGTGACCGCACCGGGCTGGCGGATGGAGCCGCCGGTGTCGGTGCCCAGCGCCAGCGGCGCCTCGAAGGCGGCGACGGCGGCCGCGGAGCCGCCCCCGGAGCCGCCCGGGATCCGGTCCAGGTCCCAGGGGTTGCGGGTGGCCCCGTAGGCCGAGTGCTCCGTGGAGGAGCCCATGGCGAACTCGTCGAGGTTGGTCTTGCCGAGGATCGGCAGCTTCGCGGCGCGGACCTTCTCGATGACGGTCGCGTCGTAGGGGCTCATCCAGCCCTCGAGCATCTTCGAGCCCGCTGTGGTGGGCTGCCCGACGGTGACGATCAGGTCCTTCACCGCGATCGGCACCCCGGCCAGCGGGTGGAGCGCCTCGGTGCCCCCTCCCCCGGCGGCACGGATCTTGTCCACCTCCGCGGCGGTGGCCAGCGCTTCCTCTCCGGAGACGTGGAGGAAGGCGTTGATTCCGCGGTCTCCGCCGTCCACGGCGGCGATGCGGTCCAGGTGTGCCTGCACCAGCTCGGTGGAGGTGAACTCCCCGGCGCGCATGCCCTCCGCCATCTGGGCGGCGGTCAGTCGGATCATCTCAGTCATGCTGGGCCTCACTCCTCGTCCAGGATCGCCGGAACCTTGAATCGCCCGTCCTGGGCGTCAGGGGCGTTGAGCAGGGACTGCTCTTCGGTGAAGACCTCGCCGACGACGTCCTCACGGAATACGTTGGTCAGCGGCAGCGGATGACTGGTGGCGGGCACCTCGGCGGAGACCGCCTCGGACACCGTCTTCACGGAGTCGACGATGACGGCCAGCTCGCCGGCCATGGTCGTCAGCTCCTCCTCGGTCATGCTGATATGCGCAAGTTTCGCCAGATGCTCGACGTCGGCACGCGAGATCTCAGACATGCAGCTCCTACGGGATAGTGGCTTTCTCAGAGGGAAATCGAAGTCCGAGCCAGTCTAGTCGAGCCGGAGCGGGCCATGATGCGGGAGCCACACGCCGGCTCAGCCCGCCACAGGCCGCACGAAGGTCGGGAAGCGAGCGTCCTTGCCGTGCACCTCACGGGTGATCACCAGGTCTCGGGCGGGCGCCTCCACGAAACCCTCTGAGCGGTAGAGCGCATGGGCGGCGGTCATCGAGACCAGGCTGCACAGCACCAGGTTCTCGGCCTCCTCCGCCTCGGCGCGCCGGATCAGATAGCGCACCAGGGTCCGGGCGATCCCGCGGCCCTGGAACTCCGGGGCGACGGCGAGCATGCGGAACTCCATCTCCCCGGGGCCGGCCAGCTCGGCGAGCTCATCACCGGGCCGGGCGATGACCGTCGAGGCGGCGGCGACTCCGTCTACCTCGGCCACCAGCAGTTCCCCGTGCGCAGCACGGGAGGCGACGTCGGTCAGCTGCGCGGTGTAAGGATCGTCCGGGGGCAGATGCCCACCCTCGACATAGGCGCCGAGGGTGATCTCGGCGATACGATCGTGCTCCTCGGCACGGGCAGGGCGGATCACGACGTCGGCGCGTGGGGCGGACGCGGCAGCACCGGTGCCCGGCTCGGCGGGCACCCGTGGGGTGTGGTCCTCTCCGGTGAGCTGGCCCGTCATCCGGCGACGCCGTCCTGAGCCTGCCCGCCCTCCTGCTCCTCGGCCGTGTTCTCCCCGGCGAGGCCGAGCGGCAGGGGCCGCAGCCGGGTGTGGGGCATGCCGATGTCACCCACGACGCACCAGTCTCCGGCCACGGAGCTGTCTGCCACCGCGGGACGACGCACCGGCACGCCCGCCTCCTCAGCGATCAGCGCCGCCGCAGACCAGTCATGCTCCTGGATGCCGAACTCGGCGTAGGCGTCCACGGTGCCGTCGGCGACCATGCAGATGTCCAGCGCTGCGGCACCCAGTCGGCGGAGGTTCCCGAAGCTGCCGAGCATCGCCGAGACCGCGGCGGTCTGCTGAGCGCGCCGGTCGGGGTCGTAGCCGAAACCGGTGGAGAGCAGCCCTGCCGCCAGGCTGCCCTGGGGGCCCTGCAGGCGCACCCGCTCCTGGGCCGGGGAGCCCGGGCCCTCACCCTGCAGCCGGTCGGTGAAGGCGCCACGGTCGCGCGCGGCCCACCAGATGCGCTTCAGGGCAGGCGCGTGGACCACACCGGCCACCCAACGACCCTCAGGGTCCTGCACCGCCACCGAGGTGCCGTAGTAGATGATGCCGCGCACGAAGTTCGTGGTGCCGTCCAGCGGGTCGATGGACCAGCGGTACCCGGTGGCTCCCTGAGGCCTGACGGTGCCGTACTCCTCCCCCGTCACGGTGTCCTCGGGGCGGCGACGCTCCAGCACGGCACGCACCGCCTGCTCGGAGCGCCGATCGAAGTCCGTCACCAGATCGGACACGGAGCTCTTCGTCTCGACCTCGCTCCCGCCGAGCATCAGCCCGGCGGGGGCGACGTCATCACGCTCGGCCAGCACGCCCGCGCCTGCGACGGCGGCCTCCCGGGCGATGTCCAGCAGCTCGTCAACAGTGCTCACTCGTCACTCTCCATACCCTCGTCGGTCTCCAGACCTGCCGGCCCCTTCTTCAACAGCATCTCGAACTGCTCCTCATCGAGCACCGGCACACCCAGCGACTCGGCCTTGTCCCGCTTGGAGCCGGCGCTTGCCCCCGCCACCACGAAGGAGGTCTTCTTCGACACTGAGCCGGCGGCACGGCCGCCGCGGGAGATGATCGCCTCCTTGGACTCATCACGGGACCAGTTCTCCAGGCTTCCGGTGACCACCACGGTGAGGCCTTCGAGCGTGCGCGGGGCCTCCTCGTCGACGTCGTCGACCATCCGCACCCCGGCCTCCGCCCAGCGCTCCACGATGCGCTGGTGCCACTCCAGGGAGAACCACTCGCGGACCGCGGCCGCGATGGTGGGTCCGACGCCGTCGATGCCGGCGAGCTCCTCTTCGTCCGCAGCACGGATCTTCTCCATGGAGCCATAGGCCGCGGCCAGCGTCCGAGAGGCGGTGGGGCCCACGTGCCGGATGGACAGCGCCACCAGCACACGCCACAGCGGCTGCTCCTTGGCCTTCTCCAGCTCGGTGAAGAGCGTGACCGTGTTCTCTCGGGGTTTGGAGGGCTCCTTGAGCTCACCCTTGTGGTACTGGGGCTTCGTCCAGAAGTACAGGACCGGCGCGTACCGCCCGGCGCCTTCGAACCTCCCGCTCTCCGGATTCTTCTCCAGCACCTCCCGCCACCGGTAGACGCCCTTGAGGTCCTCGGCCGTGAGGTCGAAGAGATCCGCCTCCTGGCGCAGCACCGGGGTCTGCGGCAGCGGTTCCCCTTGCTCGCCGTACTCCACCTGGGCCCCCGACTCCGCGGTGCGCTCCTCGTCGATGAGCTCCCGAGGCGGGCGAACCTCATCCGGGTCCGGGTTGGTCAACGCGAGGCCGGCCTCTTCCCCGAGGGCCTCGATGTCCAGGGCACCCCGCGAGCCGACATGGATGACCCGCCCGGAGAGCTGGGCCGGGCAGCTCTCGGCGTTGGGGCAGCGGTAGTCGACGTCGCCCTCCTTGGCGGGGCGCAGCTCTGTTCCGCAGGCCGGGCAGGTCGCAGGGAAGACGAACTCTCGCAGCGCCTCTTCGCGGCCCTCACGGGCGGACAGCACCGGCCCCAGGACCTCGGGAATGACGTCGCCGGCCTTGCGGACGATGACGTCGTCGCCGATCAGCACGCCCTTGGCACGCACCACGTCCTGGTTGTGCAGGGTGGCCCGGGAGACCACCGATCCGGCCACCTTCTTGGGCTCCAGCACTGCGAACGGGGTGACCCGCCCGGTGCGTCCGACCTGCACCTGGATGTCCAGCAGGCGGCTGTGGACCTCTTCGGGCGGGTACTTGTAGGCGGCGGCCCAGCGCGGCACGCGCGAGGTATGCCCGAGGGCGCGCTGCTGGTCGAGGTCGTCCACCTTGATGACGACGCCGTCGATCTCGTGGACGAGCTCGTGGCGCTTGTCCTGGTGCTCGTCCAGGTAGGCCTCGATCTCTTCATAGCTGGTCAGCAGCCGCGTGTAGGGGCTCACCGGAAGACCCCAGGAGGCGAGCAGGTCATAGGCCTCGTGCTGGGAGCTCAGCACCATGCCTTCCCGCGCGCCGATGCCGTGGACGAACATGGACAGCGGACGCTCGGCGGTCTTGGCCGGGTCCTTCTGGCGCAGCGAGCCGGCGGCAGCGTTGCGCGGGTTGGCCAGCGGCGGCCGGTCCGCCGCCGTGAGCTGCTCGTTGAAGGCGTGGAAGTCCCGGGTGGGCATGAAGATCTCCCCACGCACCTCCAGCTCGTGCGGATGACCGGTGCCCTTGAGCCGGCGGGGGATGTCCCCGATGGTGAGCACGTTGTGGGTGACGTCCTCACCGGTGATCCCATCGCCTCGGGTGGCGGCGCGTACCAGCCGGCCCTCGCGGTAGAGGAGGTTGATCGCCAGGCCGTCGATCTTGACCTCGGCCAGCCAGGTAGGTGTCGCCCCGGGGCGCAGCGCGGTCAGCGAGGCGAGCGCCCGGTCGTACCAGGTGCGCAGCTCGCTGCGGGAGAAGAGGTCCTCCAGAGAGTACAGGCGCTGGATGTGGGTGACCGGTGAGAACGCTTCGGAGACCTCGCCGCCGACCTCCTGGGTCGGGGAATCGGCGGAGATCAGTTCAGGGTGCTCTCGCTCGATGCGCTGCAGACGGCTGTAGAGCGCGTCGAACTCCGCGTCGGAGATCAGCGGCTCGTCCGCCTGGTAGTAGGCGATGCGATGGCGGCGCACCTCCTCGACCAGCTGCTCGTGCTCCTCGCGCAGGGCCTCCGGCGGCGGGGACGAGGCGGGCTCGGCGGCAGACGGATCGACGTGCGCGGCGGCAGGGGTCTCGACGGCGTCGTTCTCAGCGGGCTCGGTCACGGAGACAAGTCTAGAACCTCCTGGTGACAGGAGAGGAGGGGCCACGAGCAGACCAGGGCGAGGAAGGTGCCACGGCCATGGCGCACCGGCTGACGGGCGCCCGCTCGACGCCGCCCCGGCCACCCGACAGGATGGAGCCATGAGCCCTGACGGCACCGCCTCCTCACCCAGCTCCGACGGCGGACGCCGCACCCAGGGCAGCATGCTGGTGCTCCTCGGGCTGGCATGCCAGCAGATCGGTGCGGCCCTGGCGGTGCTGGTGTTTCCGGCGGCCGGGCCGGTGGGGATGGTCGCGCTTCGCCTGCTGCTCTCGGCGGGGATGCTGTGGGCTCTGGTGCGGCCCCACGTGCGGGGCCTCTCGGCACGCTCTTGGGCTGTGGCGGCCGGCTATGGGCTGGTGCTGGCGGGGATGAACGTGGCCTTCTATCTCGCGCTGGCCCGGCTGCCGCTGGGCACCACGGTCACCCTGGAGATCCTCGGCCCGCTGACGCTGAGCATCATCGCCGGGCGCAGCTGGCTCAGCGCGCTCTGGGCGGTCGCGGCACTGGTGGGCGTGGCGATGATCGGCTGGGACCCCGCCACAGCGCTGGACCCGGTCGGGGTGGCCTACGCGCTGCTCGCCGCCGCGCTGTGGGCGGCCTACATCCTGCTGACCAAACGCACCGGTGAGGAATTCACGGGCCTGATCGGACTGACCCTCGGGATGACGGTCGGCGGGCTCGCGGTGGCCCCGGCCGCCGTGATGCTCTCCGGCCCTGCCCTACTCGACCCGGCCATACTGATGATCGGCCTGGGAGTGGCTCTGCTGTCCTCCACGGTCCCCTACGCCATGGAGATGCTGGCGCTGCGGCGCCTGCCGGCGAGCTCCTTCGCGATCCTGCTGGCGCTGGCCCCGGCCATCGCGGCCGCGGCCGGATTCCTGCTGCTGGGACAGCAGCTCTCCGGCTACGCGCTGCTCGGCATGGGCCTGGTGGTCCTCGCGGCGATGGGATCGGTCCGGAGCTGAGCTGCCGGCCTCAGCCGTCGCGGACGTCGACCACGATGACCGTGACGTTGTCCCGTCCGCCCTCGCGCAGCGACTGATGGATCAGCCAGTCCACGGTGTCCTGCGGGGACCGGCCGGCCGCGAGGATGTCGGCGATCTGGGCGTCGGTGAGCTCACCGGTCAGCCCGTCGGAGCAGACGAGCAGCCGCTGGCCGGCCGTGACAGGCGTCAGCGTGTAGTCCCCGCTCAACAGGTCCCCGGCGCCCAGGGCGCGGGTGATGACGTTGCGGTTCGGGTGGTCCCGGATCTCCTCGGCGGTGATGATCCCGGACTCGAACATCTCCTGGACCTGCGAGTGATCCCGGGTGAGCTGACGCAGCGTACCGTCCTGGTGCAGGTAGGTGCGCGAATCACCGATGTTGAACACGAGCCACTGGAGCTGGTCCTGGGCCTCCACCAGCACGGCCCCGGTCAGCGTGGTCCCGGCCTTGGCGCCGGTGGCCTCCCGGATCCGCTCGTCGGCGTCGTCGAGGAAGGCCTGCAGATCGACCTGGCTGATCGGCCCGGGCGCCGCGTCCCAGCCCTCCGCGAGCGCCTGGACGGCCAAGGCGGAGGCCACCTCTCCGGCTTCATGGCCGCCCATCCCGTCAGCGACGGCGAACAGCGAGTCTGTGACCACCGAGGAGTCCTCGTTGAGCTCCCGGCGCAGGCCGACATGAGAGCCGTACCCGTAGTCCAGGTACAGGCCGCCGTCGGGGCTCGGCTGCTGCTCGTCACTCATGGTCGTCGTCTGCCCTTCACCGAGTGGGTCGTCGAAGGCGCGGCTGTGCGCCAGAACACCAGACCATCATGTCACGGTCAGGTCACGCACCACAGCATTGCGACCTGCCCGCCTGCGGCCGCATCTCGGCTCGTCACCGGGGTCACGGTCTCGCTGGGAAAGGTCGGCCGCCACAGCCGAGGCTCACGCACCCTCCGACTTGCAGAACATTGATTACATCTATTCTGATAAGGTCACCCTTTGCTGCCAGCCTGTCTATTTCGCAACATATTCATGCGCAAAGCTTGCGAGCCACAGTGGAGGAACGATGGACCGCACCGCGCCCGGCACCCGTGAGGCGCCTCCGCCCCGATTCGCCGAATCCCCGAACCGGCTCTTCCTCACCCGCGTGCACGGCACGACCCGACTCTCACCGGGCTTCCTCCGCATCACCCTGCGCAGCGAGTCCCTGCGCCGCTTCGCTCCCCTGGGGCTGGACCACCGGTTCAAGATCCTGCTGCCCTCCGAGGACGACGGATTCGCTCCCGAACTCGCGGAGGATCTGCTCCCGGAGTCCCGGTGGCGCCGACGCTGGCGGGACTTGCCTGCCCGCCGACGGCCCCTGCTCCGGAGCTACACGGTCAGCGCAGCCCGCCCCGCAGCCGGAGAGCTCGACGTCGACGTCCATCTCCACGCCCACCCCGGCCCTGCCGCACGGTGGGCGTCCCTGGCCCGCCCCGGGGACGCACTGGTCATCTCCGGCGCCGAAGCGTCACAGAGCCGGCTCGAGCGCTGCGTGCAGTGGACACCAGGCGGGGCCCGCAAGGCGTGGATCGGCGGCGACGAGTCCGCCGCCCCCGCAATCCTCGGCATCCTTGCGGGCCTCAGCCGCCCCCACGTGCACGACGACGCCTCCGCTCCGCACCGGCATCTCGGGACCCTGGAGGTGACCGTCACGGCGGAGGCTGAGGCGCCCGAGGACGCCGCCTGGATCCGCAGCTGCCTGCAGGCCCACACAGCGGCCCTCCCCGGCGCCTCGTTCGAGGTCATCTGCCGGCCGGATGCGGCTCGCGGCGAGGCGCTTCATCGTTCAGCGGCACACTGGCTCACCCGCGAGCTCGGTCCCGACAGTGCGTCGGAGGCCGCCGTCGGCCCTCCGGACATCGCCGACCTCTACGCCTGGGCAGCCACAGAGAGCTCCCAGGTCGCGGCGCTCAAGCGTCGGCTCCGCCTCGCAGGGCTCCCCGCGGCCCAGATCCAGGCGCAGGCCTATTGGACTCAGCGCCCGTCCCGCCCGTCCCTCCAGCCTTCGCCCGAGCCCGGCTTCCCATACCCCTCCGGCTTCCCATACCCCCTCCCACGACATCGAACAGAGGCATGATGACCCACACCGACCTGTCCCGCACTCCCGTCGAGGAGGCCGTCCAGAGCTCTGACCCCGCTCGGCTCCGGCTGATCAGCGTCACGGTCGCCGTCGCGGCGCTCAGCCTGGTCACGGCGTGCAGCGCCTCACCCGAGGAACCCGCCTCCTCCGAGGAGGGCCCCGGAGCCGCCCAGACGAGAACGATCGACCATGCCCGCGGCGAGACGCCCGTGCCCGACGACCCGGAGCGGATCGTCGTCCTGGAGCCGGTCCAGCTGGACACCGCCGTCGCCCTGGGACGGGCGCCGGTGGGTGCTGCCGTGCTGGATGAATCCACCGGTGCCCCCGAATACCTGGGCGACGACGTCGCAGACCTCACCACAGTGGGCACCGTCCCCGAGCCCGATGTGGAACGCATCGCCGCTCTGGAACCTGATGTCATTCTGGGCACCGAGTCCCGGCACTCCGCGATCTATGACCGCCTCTCCGACATCGCCCCCACCATCTTCATGGAGACCCAGGCGGACCCTTGGGAAGAGAACGTGAAGCTGATCGCCGAGACGCTGGGAGATGCCCAAGGAGGACGTGACCTGCTCGCCGACTATCGGGACCGCTGCGAAGAGATCGCCGACGAGCACGACACCGCCGGGGAGACCGCACAGCTGATACGCCCTCGAGACGCCCGGCTGACCCTCTACGGCCCGATCTCCTTCGCGGGCAGCACCTTGGAATGTGCCGGCTTCACCATCCCCGACCATGACTGGGAGGACATCTCGCTGGACATCTCCCCGGAGAACGTCCGCTCGGGCACCGCCGACCTCGTCCTGGTGACCTCCATCGATGCTGAGGACCCCACCACCATGCCCGAGGCCGTCACGCAGAACTCGGACGCCTTCGAGGACGTGCACCTGGTGGACCAGTCGTTCTGGATCACAGGTGTCGGGCCGCTGGGCGGCCAGGTGGTGCTCGACGACCTCGACGCCATCCTCTCCGAGCGGTGACCGCGGCAGTCGGCACGGCCGCCAGGAGGCCCCGCTCGCAGCATCGGCGGAGGGGCGGCATGATCGCCATTCTGCTCACGGCCGTCCTGCTTCCCGGCGCACTCGTCGCGTCCCTGGCGGTGGGCGCCAATCCGCTGTCGCCCGACACCGTGCTGGCGACGATCACCGGAGGCGGCACCGCCGAATCTCACTACGTGATCTTCGAGCAGCGGCTGCCCCGGACCGCGGCCGCCGTCGCGGTCGGCGCCGGGCTCGGGGCCGCCGGTGCGCTCATCCAGGCCTTCACCCGCAACCCGCTTGCGGATCCCGGGATCCTGGGCGTCAACGCGGGGGCGGCATTCTTCGTCGCCGTCGGCGTGGGTCTGTGGGGCATGACCGACCCGGTGGCGCACGGTTGGCTGGCCTGCGCCGGGGCCCTCCTCGCTGCCCTCGCCGTCCAGACGATCGGCACCTCCCGGAGGGGTCCGGCCGAGCCGACGCACCTGACGATGGTCGGAGTGGCGGTGGGGGCCGTGCTCTCCGGGCTCACCACCGCGCTGGTGCTGACCCATCCGCAGGCGTTCGACCATATGCGCAGCTGGAACGCCGGAAGCCTCCTGGACCGCGGCTTCGAGGTGAGTCTTCCGCTGATGCCGCTGATCGGGCTGGGCCTGCTGGGTGCTGTGCTGATGACCCGGGCGCTGAACTCCATGAGCCTGGGAGCTGACGTCGCCCGCGCCCAGGGAGTCGCGCCCCACCGGCTGCAGCACCTGGTCCTGGGCTGCCTGACGCTGCTCGCCGGCGGGGCGACCGCGATCGCAGGGCCGATCGCCTTCGTGGGACTCATGGTCCCGCATGTGGCCCGCTGGACCTGGGGCACGGACCAGCGCACGATCATGACGGGATCCATCCTCCTGGGTGCGCTGCTGATGCTCCTCGCCGACGTCCTGGGCCGGCTCCTCGTCCCCGGGGAGATGCCCGTCGGACTGGTGACCGCCTTCGTGGGGGCCCCAGTGCTGATCGTTCTGGTCCGCAGACGTCGAGCGAGCACCCTGTGAGCATCACGCCGGGCCCGAGGAACATGCTGCTCCGCATCGGCGGAGCCCGCGTCGTGGCGGCACGCCGCGCCCTCACGACCACAGCCATCCTCTGCGCAGCCTCCGGGCTGCTGCTGATCGGCTCGCTGGCCTGGGGCGACTATCCGCTCAGCGTCACCGAGCTGCTCCACGCTTTCGCCGGACAGGAGGACGGACTCACCCGCACCATCGTGATGGAATGGCGCCTCCCCCGCGCTCTGGCCGCCCTGGCCTTCGGCGCCGCACTGGCCGTCTCCGGCGCGATCTTCCAGACCTTGACGCGCAACCCCCTCGCCAGCCCGGACATCATCGGGCTCTCCCATGGATCCTTCACCGGGATGCTGGTGGTCCTGGTGGTGCTCGGAGGCAGCTGGACCGGGCAGCTGGCCGGCGCGCTGCTGGGAGGTCTGGCCGCTGCGGCGATCATCCATCTGCTCGCCTGGCGAGGCGGTCTGCAGGGGTTCCGGCTGATCGTCGTCGGGATCGGAGTGTCCTCGATGCTCGCCTCGACGAACACCTGGCTGCTGCTGACCGCGGACCTCGACACCGCGATGGCAGCCTCCGCTTGGGGCGCAGGGACGCTGAGCCGGCTGCCCCTGCACGCCCTCCCCGCGGCCCTGGCCCTGACACTGATGCTGCTGGGCCTCGGGCTGCTCGGGGTCCCCGCGCTGCGTCAGCTGAGCCTCGGCGACGACGTCGCCCGCAGCACAGGGCTGCGTGTGGAGAGGGCGCGGCTGCTGCTCATCGGGGTGGCCGTCGCGCTGATCGCCGTGGTGACCACGATGTGCGGGCCGATCTCCTTCGTCGCGCTGGCCGCACCGCAGATCGCTCGCCGCCTCGCGGGCACCGCGGAGATCCCCCTGACCACGACCGCCGCCTGCGGGGCGCTCCTCCTGCTGAGCTCTGACGCCGTCGCCCAGCATGTCCTGCCGATGACCATCCCAGCAGGCGTGGTCACGGTGGCGCTGGGCGGCGCCTACCTGATCTGGCTGCTCATCCACGAGATCCGAAGGACCCCATGACGACTCCCCGCCGCCGGAACGTCCCGACCGGCCCCGCCTCCCCGGCCGGGGCCGACCCGCTCGTGGCCGACACCGTGACTCTCCAGCCGGGAGATACCCCGGTCTCGTCCGGACTGAGACTGGAGATCGCCCGAGGCTCGTTCACCGTGATCATCGGCCCCAATGCCTGCGGAAAGTCCACGCTGCTGCGCGCCCTGGCCGGGCTGCTGACCCCCGAGGAGGGCCGGATCCTGCTTGACGGGTCCGACCTGCGCCGATGGTCCGCGCGGCAGGCGGCCTCCCGGCTGGGCCTGCTGCCGCAGACAGCCACCAGCCCGGACGGCATCGGCGTCAGCGAGCTCGTCGCCCGAGGTCGGTTCGCACACCAGCGGCTGCTGCGCCAGTGGTCCGCCGACGACCAGCACGCCGTGGACGAGGCGCTCCGCCTCACCGGCACGGAGCACCTGGCCGCACGCCGAGTCGACGAACTCTCCGGCGGCCAGCGGCAGCGCGTCTGGATCGCCATGGTGCTGGCCCAGCAGTCGCCGACGATCCTGCTCGACGAACCCACCACCTATCTCGACATCTCCCACCAGCTCGAGGTGCTCAACGTCCTGCACGCCCTGCATCTGCAGGGCCGGACGATCGTCGTGGTCCTGCACGACCTCAACCAGGCCGCCCGCTATGCCGACCGGCTGGTGGTGATGCGCCAGGGGAAGATTGTGGCCGAAGGAGACCCCCAGCGGGTGCTGACCACCGAGCTGGTGCGAGAGGTGTTCGAGCTGCCCAACCGCGTGGTGCCGGACCCCGTCACCGGCACCCCTCTGGTGGTGCCCGAGGATACCCGCGCGGGTGCCCCCGCCCCCTGAGGAGGGCTCAGGAGTTCTCGAGCACGATCCCGGTGCCGCCGGCGCGCAGCAGCATATGCGGCTGGACCTCCCCGAACCCGCGCACGATCCGCGGCGGCTGCGGGACCAGCAGGTAGTCGTCGTCGGGCTCCAGGGAGCGAGCCGTCACGGAGTCCACGAGGATGGTGCCGGGGTCTGCGAGCGCGGTGAGCCGTGCGGCCAGGTTGACCGTGGGCCCATAGATGTCACCCATGCGGGAGAGCACCCGGCCCCACACCACCGAGACACGCGCCTGCGGGAGGACGTCATCGGCAGCGATGCTCTCGGCCAGGGCCAGGGCGATCTCCGCTCCGGCCTCAGGGGTCTCCGCGTTGAACAACACCTCGTCCCCGACGGTCTTGACCAGCCGGCCGCCGCCGATGGAGATGATCTCCGCACAGGTGGACTCGAAACGTTGCACTGTGTGGGCCAGCGTGCGCTCGTTCATGGTCCGCGAGAGAGAGGTGTAGGAGACCAGATCCGCGAAGCCGACCGCACGGGCCAGCGGCAGGGGCGAGTCATGCTCGGAGCCGTCCCGACCCAGCGCGGTGGCCGCCAGACCGGACTCCACGCGTACGGTGAGCCGCTGCAGCGCGGCGGAGAGCTGCCGGCGCCAGGTGTAGCCCATCAGCTGCTGGATCGGTCCGATCAGCTCGGGAAGGGTCTCCACCACCTGCGTGCGGGCCTTGGCATCGGAGAGTCGCTGGTTGGCGATCTTGTCCTCCACCAGCGCCTCGATCTGCCACACCACCATGCGATCGGTCATCTGCCCCACGGACCGGGTCAGGGAGATCGCCGTCTCCTCGTTGAGATGTCCTTCACGGACCAGGTCGATCATCGTGGACAGAGCTTCGACGTCGGCGTCGGTGAAGGCCTTGACGTCGTCATCCAGGTTGGGGAATCCCAGGGCGCGCCACAGCCTGCGGGCCGCATGGGTGGAGACCCCGAGCTCGGCGGCCATCTCCCGATAGGTCAGGGTCCGCTCGGCGCCGAGCAGACGATGCTCCAGATCCCGGATGTTGCGGTGCCAGCCCTGCTGCTCGACCGTGGGGATCGGGATGGCGGCCGTCTCGGGGGCACGCTCCCACTCGGGGTATTCGGCGTCACCGAGACCCTCCGGAGTCTCGTCATCGGCAGGGACCTGCTCAGCCTGCTCAGCTTGGCCGGTCTGCTGCGCCTCCTGCGGGGTCGCCGCCGTCGGGGCACCCGCGTCGAGGCGATCGCCCAGGTCCACGTTCTGCGGAGTGGGCGCGGTCGGGGGCGGACCAGCAGGCCTTGTGGCGGTGGGGCGGGGCAGGGTGATCTCACCGGTGTGGAGGCTGGGTGTCGTCGTCGGCCGTGGGGAGGGGAAGTCAGACCAGTCCGAGCGCGCCGCGGAGAGCTCATCGGCGGAGTAGGGGGCGGCATCTTCGCCGGTGCTCTCGCTGGGAGCCTCGACCCCCGCGCGGGTCCCTTCACCGTGCTGCTCAACCATGCCTCACACCGTCCGTCCTGCCGAATGGCCGAAGTTCTCCGGCCCGCGCGGAGCCTGCATGCCGGGCTGCTGGGAGTACTGCCGGGCCACGGCCTGCCGGTAGGCCGCCAGCTCCTCGGCCATGACCGTGTGGAGATGCTCGACGTCGGGCATGTCCTCCAGCACGGTGCGCTGCTGCTGTCCATAGGCCCCGTGGATGAGCACCAGGTCCCCGGCCAGCTGCATGGACTGCACCCTCGACTGCTTGAGCTGCACCTCGGACATCAGCCCGAGCGGCACCACGACCGGTTGGGGTGCGCCGAGCAGGTTCTTCTGCACCACGCGCAGGGTCGTCAGATAGGTGAGTCGCACCGCCCAGCGCAGCACCGGGCGGAGAGTCCCGAGCACCAGCCACAGTCCGCCGGCCACCCAGATCAGGAAGACCCCGATGTGGCTGTAATAGCGGATGAACTCAGGCTGGGATCCGCGGGAGACGTAGCCGAGCAGGAAGCTGATCACCGTCACGGCCAGGAGGAGGTTCAGCAACGCAGGGATCAGGGCGCGATGGTGGGCGCGGGTGCGCACGACGACCTGTTCGCCGTCCACGAGCTTCAGCTTCATCGTGAGCCCTCGTCCTCCGCTCTGATCAGGTCAGACACCGGCCAGCAGGGGTTGGGCCGGGCACCGGGCCAGTCTACCTGCGGGCTCAGCCATCGGCCCGTCGCAGGTGGACCACGTCTCCGGCGGAGAATCCGCGGCGTCGTTCCGCGGCAGGGCCGGGAGCCGGCAGCCAAGGCTCCTCGGCGCCGGAGCGGCGGTGGGTGACCTCCACCAGCAGCGAGCCGTCCTGCTCGAGCCCGACCGCGACGCCGCGCGCAGCGCTCCCGCCGGGCAGCTCCACCCGGACCTCCTGGCCGAGCGTGTCCATGGCCCGGCGGATGCGCTCACCCAGGTCGCTGTCCCGGATGCCGGATCCGGAGGCGGCCGTGCGCTCCAGCTCCGCGAGGTTCGCGGCGAGGCGTTCCAGCAGCCCGACGAGCACCTCGGTGCGCAGCCCGGTGATCAGGTCGGTCTTCTGCTGTGCTCCCGGCACGCGCTCAGCAGAGCCGTCCTCCCCGAGGCGGCGCAGTTCAAGGAGGACGGAGGTCGAAGTCGAGGTGGGCAGGTCCCGAGCCTGCAGCAGCACGTTGACCCCCACACCGAGCACCACGGTGATCCCTCCTCGGGAACCGGCAGGAACCGGAGCCAGCACCGAGAGGATCCCGGAGATCTTGCGCCCCGCGACGTGGACGTCGTTGGGCCACTTCAGTCGAGCCGGGATCCCGTGCCCGCCGCGCAGCGCCTCCACCAGGCTGAGCCCAGCGACCAGGGAGATCCAGGGCAGCTGGCGGGTGGGGTCGACGCCGTCCCGTCCAGGACGCAGCACCACGGAGGTGGACAATGAGGTGCGCGGCGGGGAGCTCCAGCCCCGACCGAGCCGACCGGTGGCACCGGTCTGCTCCTCTGCGGTGAGCACAGAGAGGTGGGGCCATGTCTCGGTGAATCCGGGCTCCCCGGCGGCCCGGGTGAGCTGGAGGTTGGTGGAGTCCACGGTGTCGAGCACCCGCAGCTGGGAGTAGGGCCCGGCGCTGACCAGCTCCTCGCGCAGCCGCGCAGTGTCGAGGGGCCCAGCGTCGAGGGGCCCAGTGTCGAAGGGCCCGGTGTCGAGGGGGCGTGCACCGGCGGGTGCCGCCGCCGTCGGGCTGCCTCCAGCGCCCTGATCATGGTCCTGCCCGCTGCCGTCTCCCACTCCGCTCCTCCCGATGATCCTGCGCCACCCTGATGCCCGGAAGATCGCCCCTCAGAGGAAGATGTCCGGGATCAGCTCGCGCCCGTGCTCCACAGCGTAGTCGGAGAGGTCCTCCACCCCCGCGGCGGCGAGCACCTGCTCATCGGTGAGGAACTCCCCGCTGCGCCGTCCGGCCGCACCCGAGAGCAGGGCCAGTGCCGCGTGGGCGACGACGGCGGGGGTCCGCGCCGCGCGGACCATCTCCTCGCCGCCGGGCATGGCACGGATGGCGGCGGTGTCGATGAGCGTGGCGGGCCACAGCGAGTTCACATCCACCCCTGTCCCGGAGAGTTCCTGGGAGAGCCCCAGAGTGGTCATCGACATCCCGTACTTGGCCATCGTGTAACCCAGATGACGGCCGAACCACTGCGGATCCAGGCGACCCTCGGCGTCGGTCAGCGGCGGCGACAGGGTCAGGACCTGCGCGTGCCGTCCCGCGGCGGCGGCCTCACGCAGATGCGGCATGGCGGTCTTGGAGAGGTGGAAGGTGCCCCGGACGTTGATGTCGTGCATCAGGTCGTAGCGCTTCATGTCCAACGCCTCGATGGTGGAGAGATCGATCGCCGAGGCGTTGTTGATGATGATGTCCACGCCGCCGAACTCCGCCTCGGTGGTCTCCACGGCACGGACGACGTCGGCGTCCTCCCGCAGGTCCCCGACGATCGCCAGTCCACGGCCTCCTGCGGCCTCGACGTCGGAGACCGCCGAATGCACGGTCCCGGCGAGCTTGGGATGCGGGGTGTCGGTCTTGGCGAGCATGGCGATGTGTGCACCTCGGCCGGCCAGGGCGACGGCGATGGCGTGACCGATGCCCCGGCTGCCGCCGGACATCAGCACGCGGGCGCCGTCCAGGTCTCGGTCGCCGAGGATCTCAGCGGGGATCCCGGTGAGGGCGTCTGCGGGGGCGTCTGCGGGAGTGGATGCTGCGGACTCAGTCATGCCCCCAATTCTACTCATGGGTAACCCTCATATGTCACCTGCGTCACACTCGCGTTCCGCCCCGGGCCCAGCCTTGTAGGGTTCCTACAGCCGTCGGCCGACCTGAGCGGGCTAGACTGGCCGCTGGATTGTAGAGTTCCTGAAGGATCCGGCAGCGACGCGACCGCGCACCAGCGCACCCTGTGACGCTGCCGTCCGCCGACCGCCGGAGAAAAGGGTTCCCCACGGACGATGAGCACCTCCCCCCGCACTGACGCCCGCGCCAACGCCGACGGCCGCACCGCCCCGAAGCCCGGCGCCGAGCACGATCAGTCCACCACCGCCGGCAAGCTTGCCGAGTTCCGCCGCCGGCGGGACCTCACCCACGCCCCCGCGGGAGAGGCGGCAGTGGAGAAGCAGCATGCCCGGGGCAAGCACACCGCCCGGGAGCGCATCGAGATGCTGCTGGACCCCGACTCCTTCGTGGAGCTCGACGCCCTCGCGGTGCACCGGTCCACCTCCTTCGGCATGGAGAAGAAGAAGCTCCTCGGCGACGGCGTCGTCTCCGGCTACGGCACCATCGACGGACGCATGGTGGCCATCTTCGCCCAGGACTTCACGGTCTTCGGCGGCTCGCTCTCCAAGGTCAACGGCGAGAAGATCGTCAAGGTCCAGGAGTTCGCCGCCCGCAACGGCTGCCCGGTCATCGGCATCAACGACGGCGGCGGCGCCCGGATACAGGAGGGCGTGGCCTCGCTGGCCATGTTCGCCGACATCTTCCGGAACAACGTCCATTCCTCCGGCGTGGTCCCGCAGATCACCCTGATCATGGGCCCCTCCGCCGGCGGCGCCGCCTACTCCCCCGCGCTGACCGACTTCGTGATCATGGTGGACAAGTCCTCGCACATGTTCATCACCGGTCCCGACGTCATCAAGTCCGTCACCGGTGAAGACGTGGACATGGAGACCCTCGGCGGGGCTCGCCAGCACAACACCACCACCGGCACCGCCTCCTACCTGGCCTCCGACGAGGAGGACGCCCTCGAGTTCGTCAAGGAGCTGCTGGAGTTCCTGCCGCTGAACAACCTCGCCGAGGCCCCCGTGGAGCCCCACGAGGACCGCGCCAAGATCGAGGCCGAGGACGAGGCGCTGAACACGCTGATCCCCGATTCGGCCAACCAGCCCTATGACATGCGCGTGGTGATCGAGCAGATCCTCGACGAGGGCCACTTCCTGGAGCTCCAGGCGCTCTACGCCCCCAACGTCACCATCGGCCTGGGTCGGGTGGAGGGCCGCAGCGTCGGAGTGGTCGCCAATCAGCCCGCGCAGCTCGCCGGGACCCTGGACATCGCCGCCTCCGAGAAGGCCGCCCGCTTCGTGCGGTTCTGCGACGCCTTCAACATCCCAATCCTCACCCTGGTGGACGTGCCCGGCTTCCTGCCGGGGACCGACCAGGAGTTCAACGGCATCATCCGCCGCGGCGCCAAGCTGCTCTATGCCTACGCGGAGGCCACGGTCCCGAAGATCACCGTCATCACCCGCAAGGCCTTCGGCGGCGCCTACATCGTGATGGGCTCCAAGAAGCTCGGCGCCGACGTCAACCTGGCCTGGCCCACTGCGCAGATCGGCGTGATGGGCGCCCAGGGTGCGGTGAACATCCTGCACCGCCGGGAGCTGGCCGCCGTGCAGAAGGAGGGCGGCGACGTCGAGACCCGCCGCCAGGAGCTCATCGACGACTACGAGTCCGAGCTGCTCAACCCGTACCAGTCCGCCGAACTGGGCTACATCGACGCCGTCATCGAACCCGCCGAGACCCGCTGGCAGGTCACCAAGGCGCTGCGCGCGACGTACCACAAGCGCGAGGCGCTGCCCGCCAAGAAGCATGGAAACATCCCGCTGTGAACGGGCGGAGCGCACAGGCATCGACGTCGCGGAAGGAGACCCGAGCATGACGGTCGTCCCAGAGGACCCCGGCAGCGAAGAACCGGTGCAGGAGCAGGCTGTCCTGCAGGTCGGCGGCACCCCGCTGAGCATCGAGGAGCTCGCCGCGGTCACCGCCGTCATCGGGCGGCTGGCCACTGCGGAGCCGGTGGCCGACGTCAGCGCCGGCACCACCGGCCCGCGCGACCGCACCCTGCAGCGCCGCCGCCACCTGGGTCTGTGGGGCCGCCCGGGCACAGACTCCTGGCAGCACGCGGCAGGACTGAGGTGACCCGATGAGCAGCGCACATCGTGACCGAGCGCCCCGGCTGATCCTCGCCTCCGCCTCCCCGAGCCGCCGCCAGATCCTCGAGGCGGCCGGCCTCGACTTCGAGGTGGTCGTCTCCGAAGTGGACGAACCCGCCGTCGTCGCCTCCGCCGTGGAGGCCCTGGGGCCGCTCTCCCCCGCCGAGGAGGCCCTGCTGCTGGCCCGCACCAAGGCCGAAGATGTCGCCTCCCGGGGCGCGGCCCGCGGCGCCCTGGTGCTGGGCTGCGATTCGGTCTTCGAGCTCGACGGCGTGGCCTACGGCAAGCCCTATGAGATCGAGGTCGCCGTGGAGCGCTGGCGGCAGATGCGCGGGTCCACCGGCACACTGCACACCGGCCACTGGCTGGTCGACGCCGCGAGCGCCACCCGCACCACCGGCTCCAGCTGGCTGGGGCAGCAGCCCGGCCATGACGGAGAGCTGCAGGCCGCAGGAGAGACGGTCTCCACCCGCATCACCTTCGGCCGCCCCACCGATGAGCAGATCCGCACCTATGCGGAGTCCGGAGAGCCCCTGAACTGCGCCGGCGCCTTCACTCTGGAGGGTGCGGCGGCGGAGTTCATCGAGCACGTCGACGGCGACCGGGAATCGGTCATCGGCGTCTCACCCGCCGCGCTGGCCCGGCTCCGTGCCCAGCTGGAGAACGGGCCGGTCCCCCAGCCCGGATCCAGCAGCTGAAGTTTTTGCCGCGTCCACCCCGACTACCAGGAGTGCAGAAGAGACCATGACCGAGTTCAGCAAGGTGCTGATCGCCAACCGCGGCGAGATCGCGGTCCGCGTGATCCGTGCGGCCCGCGACGAGGGGCTGTCCACTGTGGCCGTCTATGCCGATCCGGACCGCGACGCCATGCACGTCACCATGGCCGACGAGGCCTACTCCCTCGGCGGGGCCACGGCCGCGGACAGCTACCTGGTGGTCGAGAAGCTCCTGGAGGCCGCCCGCGCCACCGGCGCCGACGCCGTCCACCCCGGCTACGGGTTCCTCTCCGAGAATGCCGACTTCGCCCGCGCCGTCACCCGGGCCGGGCTGACCTGGATCGGACCCACCCCGGAGGCGATCGAGACCCTCGGCGACAAGGTCTCCGCCCGGCAGCTGGCCGAGAAGGTGGGCGCACCGATGGCACCCGGCACCAAGGAACCGGTGAAGTCCGCCAAGGAGGTCATCAAGTTCGCAGACAAGCAGGGGCTGCCCATCGCGATCAAGGCCGCCCACGGCGGCGGCGGACGCGGCATCAAGGTGGTCCGCGAGCACGAGGAGATCGTGGAGCTCTACGACTCCGCCGTGCGTGAGGCCACCGCCGCCTTCGGCCGCGGAGAGTGCTTCATCGAGCGGTTCCTGGACGCCCCGCGCCACGTGGAGACCCAGTGCCTGGCCGATGAGCACGGCAACGTCGTGGTCGTCTCCACACGTGACTGCTCCCTGCAGCGCCGCAACCAGAAGCTGGTCGAGGAGGCCCCGGCCCCATTCCTGAACCGCCAGCAGAACCGGCAGCTCTACCGAGCATCCAAGGCGATCCTGCGCGAGGCGGGCTACACCGGTGCCGGCACCTGCGAGTTCCTGGTGGGCCGGGACGGCACAATCAGCTTCCTGGAGGTCAACACCCGCCTGCAGGTGGAGCATCCTGTCTCCGAGGAGGTCACCGGCATCGACCTGGTCCGTGAGCAGTTCCGGATCGCCCGCGGCGAGCGGCTGGGCTACGACGACCCGGAGATCCGCGGTCACAGCATCGAGTTCCGCATCAACGGTGAGGACGCCGGTCGCAACTTCATGCCCGCCCCGGGCAAGCTCGAGCGCTTCGACCTGCCCACCGGGCCCGGTGTGCGCGTCGACTCCGGAGTGCGTGCCGGCGAGACCATCTCGGGGGCCTTCGACTCCATGGTCGCCAAGCTCATCGTCACCGGCGCCACCCGCGCCCAGGCCGTCCAGCGTGCGCGTCGGGCGCTGGCGGAGATGACCATCGAGGGCATGCCCACCGTGCTGCCCTTCCACCGCCGGGTCCTCGAGGACCCGGCCTTCGTCCCGGAGCTCGCGGCCGAGGAGGGCGGGCACGGACACCGGAGGGCGCCGGCGTCGTTCTCCGTGCACACCCGGTGGATCGAGACCGAGTTCGACAACACGATCCCTCCGTACAATCCGCTCTCCGCCCACGCCGACCCGGATCACGAGGAGGAACGTGCCTCGGTGGTCATGGAGGTCAACGGCAAGCGGGTGACCGTCGGCCTGCCGGCGTCGCTGGCCGCCGGGAAGCTCGCCACCCAGGCGGGCAGAAAGCGACGGCGCAAGTCGCGCAGCACCGCGGCCGCCGGAGCCTCCGGTGACCAGCTCACCTCGCCCATGCAGGGCACCATCGTGAAGGTGCAGGCCAAGAACGGGGACAAGGTCGCCGAAGGCGACCTGATCCTGGTCCTCGAGGCCATGAAGATGGAGCAGCCGCTGACGGCCCATAAGGCCGGCAAGATCAAGGGGCTCAAGGCCGAGCCGGGCGCCTCCGTCGGTGCCGGGGAGGTCCTGGCCACGATCGAGGGCTGAGCACGGCGCCTCATCCCGTTGACTCCGGAGGGATTGTCGCTAGACGTCGCGTCAGCGCGTGTGTTCCGACCGTTCCTCCGGGGTGGCGCTGTCTCTGGTCTGGGCAGGGCGGGGCGTGGTCTCCACGTCTCGCGCAAGCTCTCCGAGGATCGGAGACACTGACCTCGACAGGTTCAGCCACAAGTCAGACGCTGTCGAGTCGACGTGCATTTTCCGGGACAAGTCTTGTGACAGGAACATTCCCGCTTGATGCCTGTGTCGACACGAGAGGAGCTCCGGCTCATGAAAACTCCAGCACGTCTTGCTTGCACGTTCGCCGCCCTCGGGATGATGTCATGGGGAATCGCGCTTTCAGCTCCTGCTGCTTCCGCGTCGAGCTGCCATGGAGTCAGTGACCGGGAACAAGTGGCCGCGAGTGAAGCACATGTCTGGGCTGACTCCTGCGCTGTCGACGGTCTCATCGATGACTACAGGCTCGTGAGTCAGACGACCGGTGACGTCACCTCGATCCTCAAGAACCCCATAGGGACCGTCACCACTCAGGCCTACGGCTGGTGGGCCGACTGGAACGCAAGCAAGCTCGAAGACTGCGCCGCTGCCGGCACTGGGGTCAAGTGGTGGGAAGCCAATGGCATCATCGGCAGCTGCGAAGCACAGTGAGGCCCCAAGGGCCGTCATCGGCGCCTCCTTCGGCGTCTGACTCAATGCCGGGTCCATGGGAACCGGTGAGGATCTCAACCTGTGGCAGATGCTGCTCTTCCTCAGTGTCGGCATGACCCGGATGGGGCTCTTCCCCACCACCACCCGGTACACCGGCTCCGGTGTGCACTACTACGCCTGCTCGGGGCCGCGCTGCCCCCTGTTCGCCGCGACCTGGCTGGTCCAGAATCATGGGATCCACCCCGTCGGTCTCTATCTGGCGACCCTCGGGGCGCTCACGCTCACCGCGAGTCCGTGTCGGCCCCTGCGGAGCGCGCCGCAGGTGCGACGTCACGTCGGTGCCACAACCCCCAGAAGGAGAGGATGGAGAGTCCCGCGAAACCGAGCGACAGCACACTCGCCCCCAAGTAGGCGTTGTAGTCCCACACCTCGTCGGGTGCGGAGAAGTCGATGCCGCGACTGAAACCTGCGCCCCAGAGGAGTCCACCCATCGCCAGGGTCAGCGCGGTCAACCCCATGATCAGGACGGCGAGGATGACACGTCCCCGGAACGTCCTGCCTCGGTATCGGACCACGCGGCCGCGGCGGGCAAGCCACCACGAAGACAGGCAGGCACATAACAGTGCGACCGCCATGGCACCGAGGGTGTCGCTGAACCTGTGCCACTGGGCGGTGATGGTGTACGCGCCGATGCTGAGGGCCCACGGCGCTGCGAAGAACATCATGATCCCGCGCATCCGGTAGGGCACGACAAGGATGAGCGCGAAGATCACCGTGAGCGCGATGGTGGTGTGGCCGCTGGGAAAACTGTTGTGCGCATGGCCGGCGGCGTCCACCAGTTCTGGCCGAGGCAGGATGAACCGCTTCAAGAGCTGTGTGATCGCCTGGCTCAGGACGATCAGCCCGGCACCCGCGACCGCCAGGTCCACCCTCCTCCGCACCAGCGCGATCGTCGCCACAAGGAGCGTCAGCGCCGCGAGAGAGACCATGGTGATGGCGTGCAGTTCCACGTTGGCGCTGACGAAGTCCTGGCCGCTGACCTGGTCCGCACCGCGCAGCGCGGCGTTCTCCAGGGCCTGGCCCTGTGGCGTCCACACCGCGAGCAGATAGCTGCCTGCCAGCACGACCGCTCCGGCCCAGGATCTCAGCCGCCGAGCTTGGCGGCCTCGGCTGCTCGGCGCCTGATATCGTCCCAGTCCCCTGCGGCGAGCGCGGCCTGCGGTGTCAGCCAGCTGCCTCCGACGCAGGGCACGTTCTTCAGCTGGAGATACTCCCGCACGTTGCCCAGGCCGATCCCGCCGGTGGGACAGAAGGTGACCTCCGGCACGGGCCCGGCGACGGCTTTGAGATAGGGCACGCCGCCGGCGGCTTCCGCCGGGAAGAACTTGAGCTCGGTGATCCCGGCGTCCAGCGCGTCCATCACCTGACCCAGGGTGGAGACGCCGGGCAGGCACGGGACACCGGAGCTGGGGATCCATGTCAGGAGACTCTGTGAGAGACCGGGAGTCACCAGGAACTCCGCCCCGGCCTCCAGCGCGTCCTCCGCCTGCTGCGGATTCAGGACCGTGCCGGCCCCCACCAGCATGGAGGGCACATCCGCCGCGATGCGGCGCAGGGCCTGCAGACCCTGGGGCGTGCGCAGAGTGACCTCGATGATCGGCACGCCACCGTCCACCAGCGCCTGCGCCACAGGCACCGCCGCCTCGACGTCGTCGATCGTCACCACGGGGATCACCGGCGACGCCGCCAGGACCTCTCGAGTGTTCTCAACCATCTGCGCTGCTCCTCTCCTCTGACCTGCGTATGATCTCGGATCTCAGGGCCTCGTCACCCGTGCGCAGGATCCTCACCCATTCGACGATGACGCGCAGCAGCTCATCCCGCTCCAGCAGGTCCTCGAACAGACCGGCGACCCGGAGGACCTCTGAGACGGAGCTCTCAGCGCCCTCCGCCGCCAGACCCTGCCGACGCATCTGTTCGGCGAGCGGGTCCGCGACATCCTCTTCGCGGCCATGGAGGACGTGGTGGACCCAGGCGCCCACTGCCAACGACGCCCACTGCGGTGTCAGGCCGCGGTCCAGGCACCGTGTGATGGTCTCGCCCAGCCGGGGACCGATCTTCAAGGAACCGTCGGAGCCGACCTTGGCCGTCGTGTGGCCCAGCGACTCGTTCGCGAACCGGTGGAGCACCTCCTCGCCGTAGGCCTCTCCGTCGACGCCCTGCGGGAGCTCCAGTGTGGGCAGGACCTCCAGCCGATACATCTCGCGGCAGGCACGAGCGAAGGCCTCCTCCTGCACGGCATCGTTGATCGTCGGCGCCCCGACGCACAGCCCCAGGGAGGCCAGCAGGGTATGTCCGGCGTTGAGCATCCGCAGTTTGGTGTCCTCCCACTGCCTCACCTGATCACTGAACGTGGCTCCGGCGAGCTCCCACTGCGGCCTCCCACCGGGGAAGTCGTCCTCGATGATCCATTGGGTGAAATGCTCACCGGGCACGGCACCTTCATCGGTGAAGCCGAGGGCCCGAGCCGCCTGCTCCACGGTCTCGGCCGTCGGCTGAGGCACCATCCGGTCCACCATCGTGTTGGGGAAGCTCACCGAATCCTGGACCCCGGCCAAGAGCTCCTCAGTCCCGTCCTCGGGCAGGGCCCGGATGAACGAACGCACGGCCTCACGCGTCAGCTCCCCATTCCCGGGGAGATTGTCGCAGGACAGCACAGCCAGTGGCCCGGCATCGCGCCGGTGGCGCAGCTGCAGCCCCCGGACGATCTGCCCGACGGCGGTCCCAGGGGCGCGACCAGCCAGGTCAGCCTGGATCTCCGGGTCGGCGCAGTCGATCCCGTGCCCCGCGGCGTCGAGGCGATAGCCCTTCTCCGTGATCGTCAGGCACACGATCCGCGTCTGCGGATCGGCGATCAGGGCGACCACCGCATCGGACTCGTCCGGGCCGGAGAGCACCTCGTCGACGCAGGTCACCAGCTGGACTCCGGTAGCGCCGGGGCCGACGTCGACCACGCTGTACAGCCCGTCCTGCGGGTTCAGCTGCTCGGCGACGGTGTTGGACCGCTGAGTGACTCCGACGACCCGCCACTGCTGACTCGGGTCCTGCGAGCGCAGCTCGGCCAGTTCGGTGTACAGGGCAGTGTGGGCACGGGCGAACGCCCCGAACCCGAGATGGACGATCCGCAGGCTCTGCTGCCCCTGGACGCCTGCGGCATCAGGTGTGAGGGGCAGGAGACCTTCCTCACGGGCGGCGGGACGACTGAGCCGCGGCATCATGGGGCTCCTTCCTCAGTGATCGACGCAGTGCGGAGGTGCTCCCGGGTCTGAGCGGCCGTGGGGACGAATCCGGTCCCGCCTCGGCCACCCACCACCAGGGACGCGACGGCGGCACCCCAGCGAACCGCGTCGGGCAGGGTGTCCCCCAGCACAGCACGGGCCGTCGTGGACCCGAGGAACGCATCGCCGGCCCCTGTCTGGTCGATGACGTGGGGAGCCGGAACAGAGGAGATCCACCGCGTTTCTCCGTCATGGAGCAGGTAGATTCCGTCGGCACCACAGGTGACCGCGACGTTGCTCGCTCCCATCGAGGTCAGGGCCTGTGCCGCGGCGTCGGGGGACTCGGCGTCGAGCAGATCTGAGGTCTCACCCGGAGAGGAGGGGGTGACCAGCCAGCTGAGCGGGGCGAGCTCCCGGAGCCGTCGCCGCGCATCCTCCAGGCTGCTCAGCCGGGGACGGTGGTTCGGGTCGTAGACGAATCGCCGGGCGGCGGCAGCCGCGACGTCGACGGCCTGCGCCGCAGTGTCGGAGATCGCTGCTATGATGCCGCTGGCGATCACCGCCCCCGCGTTCCGAAGGACTTCCAGGTCGAGGTCTTCGGGCGAGAGCGTCGACCCGACGCTGTGCGAGCGGGCGTAGGAGAACTCTCGGTTCCCCTCAGGATCGCTGTGGACGAAGTATGCCCCCTGCTGTCCCGGCCGCTGGCGCAGCAGGTCTGTGGAGACGCCGAGCTCTTCGATCCTGCGCCGCACGGCCTGCCCGAGCTCATCCTCACCCAGGACTGAGATGAGCCCGACCTCAGCACCGGCCGCCGCCGCAGCGGCCGCCACGTTCAGGGCGTCGCCGGAGACGCCCAGGCGGGCCTCCACGCCGTCGTCGAAGGCAGCCTCCGTGGCCACCTCCACCAGGACCTCGCCGAGGACGACGACGTCATAATGCCTCCGGCCGCTGGGCGCAGCTGCTGTCATGTCGTTCACCAGTCGTGCACCGTCCCGTCCAGTCGACGATTGATCGGCAGATACTTCGGGTCGTAGGGATGCCGCGCGGCGGCCTCCTCGTCGAAGGTGACCCCGATGCCCGGCGCGTCCCCGGGGTGCGCGTGCCCCTCGGAGATCGAGTAGGAGACCGAGAAGACCTCATCCGCCGGGGGCCGATGCCCCATGTACTCCTGGACACCGAAGTTCGGGATGCTCATGTCGACGTGCAATGCGGCTGCGAACGAGGCCGGGGAGAGGTCTCCGGCTCCGTGGGAGCCGGATCTGACCCCGTAGAGGTCGGCCAGGGCGAAGATCCTGCGCAGGTGGGTGATGCCTCCGGCGTGTGAGACGGAGGCCCGGATGTAGTCGATGAGGCGCTCGGTGATCAGCTGCTGGCAGTCCCAGATGGAGTTGAAGACCTCTCCCACGGCCAGCGGGGTCGTCGTGTGCTGCCGGATGGTGCGGAAGGCGCTCTGGTCCTCTGCCGGTGTGGGGTCCTCGATCCAGAACATCCGGTGGGGCTCCAGCGCCTTGCCCAGACGAGCCGCCTCGATGGGACTCAGCCGGTGGTGCACGTCGTGGAGCAGGTGGGTCCCGTAGCCGAACTCCTCACGGATGGAGGCCACCATCTGCGGCGCGAAGTCCAGATAGGGAGCCGTGTCCCAACGATCCTCCTGGGGGCGGCTTCCGCTCGCCGGCTCATAGATTTCTCCGCCCGGAGCAGGGATGCCGTAGGTCTTCTCCAGCCCGGGGATCGCCGACTGGACGCGGATGGCTTTGAAGCCCTGGTCCAGATGGGCCTGGAAGTCTTCGTGGAGGTCGGCCAGAGTCTCCCCGCTGGCGTGGGTGTAGAGCATGACGCCGTCCCGTGCCGCACCCCCGAGCAGCTGGTAGACGGGCATGTCGGCAGCCTTGCCCTTGATGTCCCACAGGGCCACGTCGACGGCGGCGACGGCGGTCATCGTCACCGGGCCACGCCGCCAATAGGCCCCTCGGTACAGGCACTGCCAGGTGTCCTCGATGCGGCGCGCGTCCCGCCCGATCAGCAGCGGGCACACATGGTCCCTCAGGTAGGAGGCGACCGCGAGCTCCCGGCCGTTGAGCGTGGCGTCACCGATGCCGGTCAGCCCGTCCTCGGTCTCCACGATCAGCGTGACGTAGTTCCGACCGGGGGAACTGACCACCACCCTGGCGTCGATGATTCTCATGCTTCAACTCCTCATAGGGGCAGGGCATCGGCGCCAAGAGACCACCGACGCCTTGTATGTCAGCACTTGTATACCAGACGTGTCAAGGTGACCCCTCCCGAAAAGGAGGGCAGGACTCAGCCCTGGGGAGACTCCCAGACGTACGCGGGACGCCGCACCGGACGGGCTGTGCTGTCCCCGATGAAGAGCTCCGGAGACTTCGCACGGATCGCCTCGATGTCGTCGAAGACCACGCGCAGATGAGCAGCCAGCCGTCGCCCCGCCTCCTCGAACCGACCGGCCACCACGGCATCGAAAATCGACCGGTGCTCCTCGACGAAGGAGTCGACCCGTGGCATCTCCTGGATCCCCAGCATGCGGGCTCGATCCAGGTGCCCCTTGGCGCTCGCCACGGTGGACCAGGAGCCCTCATGGCCGGCCAGCGCCATGAGTCCGCGGTGAAACTCCTCATCCAGCACGAAGAAGCGCCGCACATCTCCTCCGACGTCCGACTGGTCCGCAAGGTTCTGCCGCAGCCGCTCCAGCACGCCGTCGTCGAAGGGCTCGACGAGAGTCCGGAGCGAGGCAAGCTCCACGGCCTCCCTCAGGAACTGGGCCTCCGCCACTCGCCGCGGATCGACCCGAGAGACGAAGGTCCCGACCTTCGGGAAGACCTCGACGAGGCTCTCCTTGGTCAGCAGGAGGAGCGCCTCGCGGATCGGGGTGCGGGAGACCCCCAGCGCACGCGACAGCTCATTCTCGGAGATCGCCGCCCCTGGAAGCAGCTCCAGATCGATGATCCTGCCGCGGATCTGGTCGTACACGTGATGTCGCTCAGACCGACTCATACCCTGCTTCACCATTGCCACAGTCTACGACTCACCACCACTCACCCATTCCTCCCGACCGACTTGACATCCCGATGACTCACGTCACATCATTCTTCCATACTAGAACTTGAATACAAGTTCGAGGAGGAGTCTCCGCGCCGTGCAGAGAGCGCCACGAGACGACCCCGCCCGCATCAAAGCACAGAGGAGCCACGTGAAAGCAGCAGTCGTACACGGCACCCGGGACCTGCGCGTCGACGAGCGTCCCTCTCCCACTCCGGGCCCCGGAGACGTGCTGATCGCTGTGGAGTGGGGCGGGATCTGCGGATCTGACCTGTCCTACTTCTCCCGGGGCGCCTCAGGGACAGCCGTCCTGCGGCACCCTCTGGTGCTGGGCCATGAAGTCGCCGGGCGCGTGGTGGATCGAGGGCAGGACGTACCGACCGCGCTGGACGGCCAGCGCGTGGCCGTGATGCCGGCGTCCCTGCCGGACGGGGTCGAACTCGATGACGTGTGGGCGCACCGCAGCAACCTGCACCCCGAACTCCGCTACCTGGGCTCGGCGGCCCATGATCCGCACACCGACGGAGGCTTCCGTCAGCTGCTGAGCGTGCCCGCCGATCAGGCGCTGCCGCTCCCGCACTCGGTCGACACCCGGCGAGGCGCTCTGGCAGAGCCGCTGGCCGTGGCCCTGCACGCCATCAATCGGGCGCGCGAGGCCTCCGGAGCCCTCTTCGAATCGGCCGACGTGGTCGTCAACGGCTGTGGCCCGATCGGCCTGCTCCTCATCGCGGCGTTGACCAGACGAGGAGCTGGGCGCGTCGTCGCCGCGGACATCTCCTCCTCGAGTCTGGCCCTGGCGTCACAGATGGGTGCCGACGAGCTCATCGACCTCTCGCAGGGGCTCTCGACGCCAGAGGCTCCGGTCGTCTTCGAGGCCTCCGGCGCACCTGCGGCGCTCGAAGGCGCCCTCGCAGGCACCTCACGAGGAGGAACCCTGGTCCAGGTGGGCAACCTCCCCAAGAACCCCGCCCCCGCAGTGCTCGGCGATCTGATCTCCCGGGAGATCACCTGGATCGGTTCGTTCCGCTTCCGCGACGAGATGCCAGACGCGATCGAGCTGCTGGGTGACGGCCTCGATGTGGACCCGCTCATGACCCATGAGTTCGACCTCTCGGAGGCGCATCGGGCCTTCGAGACCGCGCTGGATCCAGCAGTGGCCTCCAGCAAAGTCATGCTTCGGATCCAGTGACAGCCCCGGCCCGTCAGACCTAGAGGAGCCACCATGAAGAAGTCAGCGTCCGCGATGGCTGTGCTGGCGATCGTCGTACCCCTCGCAGCCTGCGGCGGAGGGGACGACGAGACCACCACCATCACCCTCGCCAATGTGTGGGACATCGACCACCCGATGTCCCAGGCGGTGGACGAGGTGTTCACCGCCCAGGTGGAGGAACGCTCGGGAGGCGCGCTCCAGGTCGACACCTTCCACGGGGGAACGCTGGGCAGCGAGGATGAGCTGTGGGACAGCGTCCGGAACGGCTCCATCGACGCGGCCATCATCGGCTCCGGGATGAACCAGGAGTATCCCACCATGCTGATCTCCGACTGGCCCTTCCTCTACCGGGATCTCGAGCACGCCCAGACCGTCTGGACGACGTCGGACGTGGCGACAGACCTCGCGGAGGACTTTCACGACCAGTTCTCCTCCACTCAGGTCCTGGCCTGGGGGCCGAACAGCGCCAGGACGTTCTCCTCGAACCGGCCGCTGGAGTCCGTCGAGGACTTCGCCGGTCAACGGATCCGCATGCCCGGGAACCCGATCCACCTCGAGATCGCCGAGCTCTTCGGGGCCAACCCTCAGGTCATCCCCTTGGGGGACCTCTTTACGGCCTTGGAGACCGGCGTGGTCGACGGGCAGGACAACGGAATGGTCACTCTCATCGGCGAGGCACTCTACGAGGTCCAGGACTACGTCTACGAGACGAACCACATCACCGCGGTGCTGCCCTTCGTCACGAACGACCATTTCCTGGAGGAGCTCTCGCCCGATCACCGGGAGATCGTGAGGGAGGCCGCCGCCGACACGGCCGCGGCCGCGTGGCAGAACTATCTCGACGGCATCGAGCACGAGGTCGAGTTCCTGGAGGAGAACGGCGTCACCGTCACCCAACCCACCGAGGAGGAACGGGAGCAGATGATCGACAGACTCGCACCTCTCTACGAGGACCTCTACGACGAGCACGAGTGGGCCGAGGACCTGGTCCACGAGATCGAGGCGGTGGAGTGAGCCCATGACCTTCAGAGCCGCCACAGAACGCGCGATGAGCACCCTGTTCCGCGCGATCGAGATCATGATGGTGATCTTCCTGATCTCGATGGTCCTCTTCGTCTTCCTGAACATGGCACTGCGGTATCTCTTCGACTCCGGACTGGTCTGGTCAGAAGAGATCGCCCGGCTGTGCTTCATCTATCTGGTCTATCTCGGTGCCGTGGGCGCCTTCAGGGAGAACCGGCATCTGGGCATGCACACCCTGTTGGAACGCGTGCCCCTCCCCGCGCAGAAGACCCTGTACACCATCGTGCAGCTGATCATCATCTGGGTCATGGTGCTCCTGGTCAGCGGCAGCTGGGACCTGGTGGTGCAGAGCATGGGCGATCGCTGGGTCGCGACTCAGTATCCCCGGCCGCTGATCTACGCCATCGGTCTCATCACAGGCCTGGCCATCTCGCTGATGGCGCTGATGAACATCCTCAGGCTGTTCGCCTTCAAACTGACGGTCGCTGAGCTTCTGGCCATCCCCGAT
The DNA here is from genome assembly GCF_013410745.1 of Nesterenkonia xinjiangensis. NCBI lineage: Bacteria > Bacillati > Actinomycetota > Actinomycetes > Micrococcales > Micrococcaceae > Nesterenkonia > Nesterenkonia xinjiangensis. Next base: position 807,561 of record NZ_JACCFY010000001.1, read on the forward strand.
GACGACACCGACCTGCTCCGGCAGGCGGCGAACTAGGACAAGGAGTTCCATGCCTGCTCTGGCACAGATGTTCGGGTACCTCTTCGGTGCCATCGCCATCGGAGTCCCCATCGCCTTCGCCCTGCTCTTCTGCGCGATGGTCACCGGCATGCAGCTGGGCAGCGCCGCTGACTCCCAGGTCATGGCGGCCCAGCTCATGCGAGGCACCGACTCCATCGCCATGATGGCTCTGCCGTTCTTCATCCTGACCGGCGAGCTCATGAATCGCGGCGGACTCACCCACCGCATCATCGACCTCTGCAAGGCCACGGTCGGCCGGGTCCGTGGCGGGCTCGGCTACGTCACGATCATCGCCTGTCTTCTGTTCGGAAGCCTGGTGGGTTCAGCCGTCGCCAGCACCGCGGCCCTCGGTGCCATCCTCATCCCCATGATGGCCAAAGCCGGATACGACCGGGCGAGGTCGACAGCCCTGACGGCGAGTGCGAACCTCGTCACCCCCGTCATGCCTCCCTCGGTCCCGCTCATCGTCTATGGCGCCACCGCGGGGGTGTCGATCCAATCGCTGTTCCTCGGCGGTCTCGCCCCGGCGCTGTACCTGACGCTGACCATGTGCGCAGTGTGGTTCGTCATCTCCCGCACGAAGGAGAACGTGCAGGAGGCGCCGACGGAGCCGCCCACCTTCACCGAACTGTCCAAGCTAGCCCTCGGGGCGTTCTGGGCGCTCCTGCTTCCGGTGATCATTCTCGTGGGGCTCCGCGGAGGCGTATTCACCGCCACCGAGGCCGGCGTCGTCGCCGTCGTCTACGCGACGATCGTGGGTGGGGTGATCTACCGCGAGCTCTCCATCCGGACCCTGTTCGAAGCCCTGCGCTCCACAGCCAAGATGTCCGCGGTCGTCATGTTTCTCGCCGCCGCCGCGCAGGTGCTCGCCTACTACATGACGATCTCCGGCCTGCCCGACATCATCACGGACACCTTCAGCGGGCTGGCCGATAACCCGACGCTGCTGGTCATCAGCCTGATGCTGTTCGTCATCCTCATCGGCACCGTCCTGGACGTCATTCCGACGATCCTCATCGTCACCCCGATCGTGGTGCCGCTGCTGGAGGCCGCCGACGTCGATCTGGTCTACTTCGGCATCATCTTCACCCTCGCCAACGTCATCGGGCTCATCACTCCACCGGTGGGGCCCTCGCTCAATGTCGCCTGCGCGGTGGGGAAGGTGAAGATCGACCACGTGATCAGACCGGTGCTGCCCTATCTGCTGGCCCAGACCTCGCTGGTGCTCCTCATGGGGCTCTTCCCCGAGATGATCATGGTCCCGCTGGAGTGGTTGAGCCCGTAGCAAGACCGCCGCCGGCGCCGCCCGCGCCGATCTCATCACGCGTGAGAACGACCCGCCCCTCCCCCAAGGCCTGACCAGCAGGCTAGCGGTCTGGCACGAGAAAGGGGTCGAGGAGCCCCGGGGCCGCCTGCACTGCGAACTCCAGGCTCTGCCGCCGTTCGATGTCCGGGGTGTCGTAGCCGCCCTGTCCCGCCGCGGTCATCGTGGAGACCGTGCGCAGATTCAGCCGCCGCTGAAGCAGTGATTCCCGGATCACTATGGTGCTCACCGATGAGCGCTGGAGGACGGTGGTCGCTCGGCTCAGCAGTCCTGAGCGAGTGATGACATAGCGGTCTGTGATCGTGTGACCCAGTGCTCGATAGGCGAGGACCGCCGCCAGCAGGCTCGCCGGACCGAAGGCCGCCGTCGCCCAGATCACCTCGTAGGGGAGCACGTCGCTGACCGCGAGCCAGGTCAGCAGCGCACCGAGGCCGACGGTGAGCCCGCCAGCCCACCACAGTCGACGTCGCAGCGCTCTCCAGGGATGGGGCCTCAGGTGCGCGTGGAAGGGGTTCTCCGGGTCGCCGAGCACCTGTCCAGCGACTTCTCTGGTGCGGGAGATCGGGCCGCGGGGCAGGATCGCCGCGGGTTCTGACATCGACCACACATCGAGCCCGGTGGTGAGCACGCTGGTGTCGCTCACGCCCATCCAGCGCCACAGCACCGGTTCCGAGATCTGGGCTCCCCGAATCCGATTCTCATCACGGTTGACCTCCCGAGTGGTGAACAGGCCTCTTCGGGTCCGCAGCATGGTGCCGTCTCTGCTGCGGATCCGAGCCAGTTCGAAGTTCCAGTTCTCGGCGAAGTAGTTGATGCCAAGACCAACGGCCCCGAGTGCTCCGACGACGACCACCGCGATGAGCGTTGTGCCGACCCAGCCGATCGAGTCCCAGTCGAGCAGCCCGACGACGAAGCCGTAGAGGTCCACACCGACAGTGCTCAGCAGCCAGAGGGCACCCCAGCCCAGCCCCAGAGCCAGGACGTAGGCCCAGATGGTGAACATGTTGTAGATGCACCAGCTCGGTTCGAACCGAGCGAAGATTCTCAGCGGCTCATCTGCTTCGGGAGCAGCTGCCGGGCTCTCATGACCGGCCCCGTCCTGCGCCGTCGTCCGGCGGTGCTGTGAGGAGAGTTCCGAGTCCACCGACGCCTCGAGGACTTCTGCGGGTCCTTCAACCGCGCTGAGCAGGCTGTGCTGAAGCCTTCGAGCATCCTCAGCGCTGAGGGCGTCCAAAGACAGCGCGGACTCCCCCGCCGAGGCTTGCTGGCCGGCCCCGATGTTGACCACCCGCATCCTCGCCAGCCGGTGACGCAGCTTCGCTTCGACATCCACGCTGCGGATGCGGTCTCGTTGGATCGAGCGATGCCGCCGCAGGAAGACTCCGGTCTTGAGCTCGACGTAGGTCGGCGTCACCCGAAAGCGTGTGAAGACCCACCGCAGCCCATCGGCGACGGCACCCAGGACCCCGAACGCTGCCAGAGCTATCAGCGGCCAGATCTGCCCGGCGGAGACATCGATCCCGAAGCCCCAGATCGCCACCATCGGCGGCACGATCGACACGATGCTGATGACCAGGTCGACCCAGATGATGCGGACACTGAGCCGATGCCAGGTCGTCGCGGGAGCATCGCGGGAGGCCTGGACTTCAGCTGGGTGAGGCGGCGACAGGCTCATGTGCCGTCCCCGGGGATCTGCTGAGTCGCCTCGGTCAGCTCTTCGGCCAGACGGGCTGCTGTCCTCTGATCAAGGCCACCGATGTCTATGGCCCCGTAGGACGAGGCTGTGGTGACTCGCAGCGTGGACAGTCCCAACAGCTGCTCGAGAGGTCCGCGCAGAGCGTCCACGGTCTGCACGCGGGCCAGCGGCGCTGCTCGCCATTCCCTCACCAGCCAGCCGCTTCGAGCATAGACCGCATCCTGGGTGGTCTCCCAACGGTGGACCCGGTACCGCCAGAATGGCTCCACTGCCACTCCGACGATGAGCAGGAGAGCTGCAGCCAGGACCACCAGGATCAGCCAGGGACGGGCGGCATCCCACCACACGTAGGCCACGATGGCGGCGGCGAGGATCGGCACGGCCAGCACCAGAGACTGCAGCATCCACCACCCGATGGCGCGCTTCTCCAGCTGATTCTCCGGCGGGCGCAGGGACAACGCGGTGGGGCCGACCACTGATCCCTCCCCAGAGGGTGGGTCGTCGATCGTCGAAGTCCGGGGAGCCCCGTCACGGGCGCAACTGTTCACTCCTTCACCCTAGGACGCGCCTCTGCTCGGGCGCCCCTGCTGATGGTCATGACTTCGGTGCGCCCGCCCGAGCGGGTGTCTCAATGAGAATTCTCTATCTGCCGACCGCCTCCTGGCGACGAGGCGGAGGCGATGTCGACCTGTGGGGCCGGAAGACGTGGGGATGGGGCTGACTCCGCTCCGCTGAATGAAGGCCGGCACACCCCCGCCGTCGCCGGTCTCCGGGAGGATCGGAGACTCTTGGCAGGCACAGACGGATCGCGCCATGCCGCCGCCTGCGTTCATCTGGCCGACGAATCGCACCTCGTGCATCACCCAGGACGTCGATCCCCATTGGGCCGGTATCGCGGGCGGACAGAGGGCCATCGACTCGCTACTGACCGAACCACGTCTCGACGCTGTTCAGGTCGAGGCGAATCAAGAGATGCCCTTCTACCACTAGCGGCGCCCAGAATGGCAGTCAGCAGCTCTATACAGTAGGAGCGGAGACGTTGTGATCGGCGAGTCCGAGGTTCACCAAATCCGACGGCAGGAGGAGCCTGAATGAAGCAGTTCACACTGAACCATCACGGCCTGAACTTAGTGGTGGAGGTCGACCAGGGAGCACTGTTCTGGTACCGAGTACGGCTCATCATAGACAACGATGTCGCCGACGAACGCAACCTCTTCTGGGGAACCACACGGCTCCGGGCGAACCACGCTCAACCTGTGACTGTAGATGTGACGGCAGGTTTTTTCGGAGCCAGGAGAGTCGTTCTCCGCGACGGCACCCAGTCAGTCGCCTTCACCAAGGACCGGTGAGACGACCGCCCCACGTCTATGAGGTCGGTGCGGCCTGATCAAAACCGGCCGATAGTCACCACCAGAGGAGCGGAGCCCCTGCGACGGACCAGCGTGAGGGGACGCTTTTGGCGGTCAGCCGCAGGGGCTCCTGTATCACTCGCACCTTGATGAGGTAGTAATCACGCTATCGGTGGCCACTGGCAGGAAGCCGCACGTGGGCTCTGAGTTCACTGAAGACTCAGTGGTTCCGGCTCCCAGAACCAACGCTGTCGGTATGCGGCCGCGTTCAGGAACTCCCGGATGGAAGAGGGTGGGTGAAGCGCCCTGGCTTTCGTTCCGACCTACTTCCTCAAGGAGGGTCGGATCATGCCCCTGAAGTACTCCCCTGAGTTCAAGGCCCGTGCGCTGCAGCTTATCGAAGTGAGGATCCAAGCCGAGCAGTGCTCAGGCTGGGTCGCCTGCACCGCGGTAGGTGAAGCCCTCGGCGGTATCTCACCCCACACCCTGCGCAACTGGTGGAAGCAGAACCGCATCGATCAGGGCCTGGCCCCCGGAGTGAGTAGCGAGGGCTCAGAAGAGATGCGCCGGTTGCGCAGAGAGAACCTCGAACTACGCCGAGCCAACGAGATCCGGCGGAAGGCCTCGGCCTTTTTCGCAGCGGAACTCGACCGCCCCACGACGAAATGATCCGGTTCATCGACGAACACCGCGATCGCTCCTTAGGTCAAGGCGATCTGCCGCACCCTGCGTGCTACAGAGCATGGGTTCATCACCTCCCGCGGCTACCGCTCCGCGAAGGTCCGCCCACCCTCGGACCGGGATCAACGCGCAGAACTACTCCGTTTACGGGATGAGGAAGATGCACCGCGCCATGGGCCATGCTGGCTGGGACGTGGGACACGACCAGGTCGCCCGCCTGATGAAACGTGCCGACCTTCGCGGCATACGCCGCGGCCGGAAGCCAGTCACGACGAAGCCGGCGACTGAGCCGGATCATCGTCCTGACCTGGTGGAGCGCCAGTTCGTCGCTGAGCGTGCTGATCAGGTGTGGGTCGCTGACATCACCTACGTGAGGACACTGGCGGGGTTCTGCTACGCCGCGTTCATCACGGATGTCTACTCCCGGAAGATCGTGGGGTGGGCGATCTCTGCGAGCCTGCACGCCACCGGGTTGCCGCTGCTCGCGCTGGAGCATGCTCGGCTGAGCACAGGTGCCACCCGGGACCGGCAGGGCCTGATCCACCACTCGGATCGAGGCAGTCAGTACGTGAGCCTGGCCTACTCGGATGCCCTGATCACCGCCGGTGTCAAGGCTTCTGTCGGGACCGTGGGCGATAGTTTCGACAACGCTCTGGCTGAGGCGGTCAACGGGCTCTACAAGGCCGAGCTCATCCACTCGAATCGCCTCTGGGAGTCCACCGAGGCCGTGGAGCTGGCCACCATGGGGTGGGTGCATTGGTGGAATACCCTGCGCCTGCACGAGGCTCTGGGCTACTCCACCCCGACCGAGGTCGCAGCCACGGACACTCACGACCATGACGTAGCGCCCGTTGCGTCCTGACCCCGGAACGAAACCCAGGGCGCTTCAAGTCGCCATGGAACACGTCCCACAACCAAGGAACTGGGACGGTCACAGCTGAATATAACGGACTCGCTCTCAAGCCATGAAAAGCCCAAACCACCCCTGGCAAGCCCGGTTGGCGTCATCGCTTTGGAGGGGTAGATCGAGGGCGTAGGTGTTAATGCGTGTGAGACGATCGGGCGATGGATTCTCCAGATAATTCTCCTCAGATCGGTTCAGTTGACGTTGAACGCGACGCCCTCAACAAGGGGGGTGCTCAACTCGCGCAGCTCATCGAGGATCTGGGCTTCAAGCTGGACACGGAATCGGCCTCCGGTGCGCCCACCGATGGGTGGCGGGTCCTTCGACGCCATGCGGGCAGGGCGACTCTGCTGGGTACTCCCATCAGCAGTGAGGGAGATAGCTGGCGTCTAGCGACCGTTCAGCTCGACACCGGGGCCGGTATCGTTCGGGTGCACCCCGAGACGGCACGGCTTCGACCCAGCAGAGCAGACCGACGGCGCCCTCTCGAGTTGCGCTGGCCCGCCTTGATGGAGACGGGCAGTGACCTAGAGGATTTCGCGATCGACATCGTCAACGTCGGCTCCACCCGGTGGCTTCCGAACGATGACACGTTCTACGTCATCGGTATCTTCACAAAGCCGGGCGTGACAAGTTTCGACTATGGCGTGGTGAGTTCGGGGAGCTCGAAGGCGGTGCCGCTAGACCCGCAAGAGTACGCCCGGGTGCCAATACACATCGACCCCAAGACGTGGGCCGATCTCGAACCGGGCAACTACGACCTCCACACGGTACTCATCGGACTAAATCTTCACGGCACCGTTCCCTTGCGCGTCAGCGTATCGGCCGAGATCATCGCCCGGCACGTCGCTCGGGCGCCGCGGCCTCGACGCACGGTGGCCGAGCGACGGAGGTCGGTCGAATCTCAGATTGATCAGTTGCGCAGTCTCATTTCGGCCGGGGCCTCCCTCGCGCCTCTGGCTCAGGCTGTGTCGTCATCGGCAACAGAAGAGGATGCTCTTGTTCGAATCCGAGACCTCCTCGTCTGTGACGAGCAAACAGCGCAGACCATATATGGGTCCTCGCTCCGGGAGCTTCGCCCAGGAAACGCCGCAACCTTGCAGCAGCAGATCGACGAGCTAGCTCGGCATCTCGACAAGACGTGACCGAAACCGTCTTCTACCTGCGCCAGACCTCGAACCGTACGATCCCTAGAGGAGCATTTGCTTGACGGGTTCGGGAAACAGTCAATGAGCTGGGCAAAGCATACCGCTATCGATACTCCTTTCGCCTGGGAGCCCGTGCACTTGCTTCGAGGACAGCTCGTCACTCAGACGCGCTACGAGTGATGGGAACAAGAGAGAGAAGCCCCAACACGGACTGAGGAAGTCGCCGGACTTCTGGTGGGGTTCTACATCGGGGTCGCGAGCATGATCGCGTGGACGGGGATCTTCCGACTGATGCTGGTCGGGCTGGCCGATGCCCTCCCTGGCGAACGGCACGCTGGGGTGGTCACAGGCGGCTGTTCGGTGGGCAGACCGGGCATCCCCTCTCAGTAGTACACCGCCAGCGGTCCGTTCGGCCCCTCGATCACCTGCACCTCAGTGTTGAAGACCCGGCTGAGGACCTCGTCGCGCATGATCTCGGCCGGGGCGCCGTGCTCCACGACCTGACCGTTCTTCATGGCCAGGATCCGGTCCGAATAGTGCGCGGCGAAATTGATGTCATGCAGCACGATCACCACGGTGCGGCCCAGCTCGTCGGCGGCACGCCGGAGCTGCTTCATCATCGCCACCGCGTGCTGCATGTCCAGGTTGTTCAGCGGTTCGTCCAGCAGCACGTACTCGGTGTTCTGCGCCAGCACCATCGCCACATAGGCACGCTGCCGCTGCCCGCCGGAGAGCTGGTCCAGGTAGCGGTCCTCCAGGTCGGTCAGGTCCAGGAAGTCGATCCCCTCGGAGATGTACTTCTCGTCCCCCAGGGTGAGCCGCCCCTTCGAATAGGGGAAGCGCCCGAAGCTGACCAGCTGACGCACGGTGAGCCGGGTGACGAAGTGATTCTCCTGGCGCAGGATCGAGATGATCTTCGCGATGGCCTTGGAGGGCGTGTTCACGACGTCGTGCCCGGCCACCTCGATGCTGCCCGCATCCAGGCTCAGCAGTCGGCCGATCATGGTCAGGATCGTGGACTTCCCCGCCCCGTTCGGGCCCACCAGTGCGGTGACGCCGCCGGAGTCGATGTCGACGCTGACCGGCCCGATCGACACGGTCGAGGAGTAGTCTTTGCTGACGTCGGTCAGGGTGATCACAGGCGGCCCTTTCGCAGGAGGAAGAACAGGAACACGAGCCCGCCGACGAGCTCCACGATGACGGTCACCGCTCCCCCGGCGTCCCAGACGTGGCGCAGCACGAAGTAGCTGGCTGAGAGGACGGCGTAGCCGAAGAGGAATCCCATGGGGAACAGCAGCCGGTGGGAGTAGGTGTCGCCGAACTGATAGGCCAGCGCCGCGGTGAGGAAGCCCAGGAACATCATGGGTCCCACCAGCGCAGTGGCCATGGAGACCAAGATTGAGACCAGCAGCAGGATCTTGATGACCTCCCGCTTGTGGTCCAGCCCGAGGTTGGTGGCGTTGTCCCGCCCCAGGGCGATGACGTTGAGCTTCGGTGCCCAGAGCCAGAGCACGACGGCGACGGCCAGCGCGATCGGGATGGCATAGGGCAGGTACTCGGCCCGGGCGTTGGAGATGTTGCCGAAGAGCCGGGCGGTGAGCACGTCGAACTCGGAGGGGGTGAGCATGCGCTGCATGAAGGCGGACAGCGAGCCCAGCGTGCCGCCGAGCACCACACCGACCAGCAGCATGATGTGGATGTTGGAGAACCTCCCGGACAGCAGCCAGGTGTACAGGGCAGTGGCCAGCAGCATCATGACCGCCATCTGGAGGAAGAACTGCGGGACGCCCACCAGCATGGTCACTCCGGCGATGCCGAAGAGGTAGACGAATCCGGTCTGGATGGCGGTGTAGAGAGACCCGAAACCCATGATGCCCGGAGTGATGATGCGGTTGTTGACCGCGGTCTGGAAGGCGATGGTGGACATCGCGTGGCACAGGGCGACGACGGCGATGGTCAGCAGGGAGTCCCGCCGCATGCCGGCGATGAGCCACCAGCCGTCGCTGCCGAAGGGGACCGGGTTGTTGTAGAAGAGGATCCCCGCGGTGGAGCCGAGGGAGATCAGGCCCAGCAGGATCATGACCAGCACATAGATGCGCCGGTGCCGCCGGTCGATGATGGCCCCGGAGCGGCGCGTCTGCGCCGAGGTCTCAGCAGGTTTGAACATCAGGTGACCAGTCCTCCCTTGCGGCGCTGACGCAGCAGCAGCCCGATGAACACCACGCCGCCGACCAGGCCCAGCACCATGGACACGGGGATCTCGAAGGGCGCGATGATCAGCCGGCCGACCAGGTCGCACACCGTGACGGTGGAGATCCCGACCAGGCAGACCCAGGGCAGGTTGCTGCGCAGGTCGTCTCCGCGGAACAGCGCGACGATGTTGGGCACCACCAGCCCCAGGAACGGCAGCGTGCCCACCACGGTGGCGGTCACTCCGGTGGCGACCGCGACCATCGCAGTGCCCATGAAGAGCACCAGGGCATAGTTGAGCCCGACGTTGGTGGCCATGTCCTTGCCGAGGCCGGCTGCGGTGAACTGGTCGGCGACGAGGAAGACCAGCACGGTCACACCCAGCACGATCCACATCAGCTCGTAGCGACCCTGGATCACCCCGGTGAAGGAGCCCTGGAACCAGATGGCCAGGGTCTGGAGGCTGTCGGTCATCAGCGCCAGATACGTGGAGAAGGAGCTGACCACCGCGCCGAGCATGATGCCGATGATCGGCACGATCAGGCTGGACTTCAGCGAGACCCGGCGCAGGAACAGGAAGAACACCATGGTGCCGAGGAAGGCCATGCCCACGGCGGCGCTCATCCGAACGAACAGCGAGGCGGTGGGCGCCAGCCACATGACCAGGATGAGGCCGAGACCGGCCCATTCGGTGGTGCCGGTGGTGGTCGGCTCCACGAAGCGGTTCTGGGTGAGCAGCTGCATGATCACTCCGCACATGGCCATCGAGGCCCCTGCGAGCACGAGCGCGACGGTGCGCGGGATGCGGGTGATGCCGAACATCCAGAAGTTCCCGTCGGCGAACACGTCGAACTGTCCGACCAGCAGGGACAGGACGAGCAGCCCGAGCGTGACGACGACGGCGAGCGAAAACGCCGGGGTCCAGAGCGGGCGACGACGGGAGCGCTCGGCGTCGACGAGGATGTCACGGCTGGTGTGGGCGATGTCCTGCCGCAGCGTGGTGGTCATGGTGGCTTCCGGGTCGATGGGGGTGCAGGGGCCGATGCACGGACCGGGGCGGTGGCGCGGCCGAGCCCCGCCGGCCGGTGGGCCTGCGGGGCTCGGCCGGCTCAGCGGCCGGTGCCCTCCGGAGGGAGGGTCACTCGGCGCTCTCCAGGGCGTCGGCGAAGTCCTCGAGGAACTCGGTGTAGGCCTGGATGTCCTCGGTGAGGTACATGTTCTGCGGCATGTAGACGATCTGATCCTCCTGGACCGCGGTGACCTCCTGCAGCGCCGGGGAGTCGGCGATGAGCTCCTGGGCGGGGGTGTACTCGGGGTCTTCAGGGGCCATGCCGTCACGGTCGAGGACGATGATCCAGTCCGGGTTCGACTGGGCGATGGCCTCCACGGAGATGTCGTCGCCCTCGTGGTCGCTGGACTGGTCGTCGACCTCCAGGGCGGGGACGAGGTCGAACCGCTGGAAGATCGGCGCCACTCCGCGGCCCTCGTTCGGCCCCGCGTAGTTGATGTCTCCACCGGAGGTGAGCAGTCCCATCACCGTCGACTCGCCGTCGTAGGCGGTCTCGACTCGCTCGATGGCGGCGTCGAGCTCCTCGACCAGCCCGGCCGCGGCGTCCTCTGACTGGAAGACCTGTCCGAGCTTCTCGGTCTGCTCGGTGAGCCCCTCGAAGTAGGTGGACGCGTCGGTGGTGGCCTCGTCGAACTCGAGGATCACGCCGTCCTCGGGCAGCAGGGCTGCGATGTCGTCGTAGTACTGGGAGTACCGCTGACCGTTGATGACCAGGTCCGGCTCCGCCGCGACGATGAGCTCCAGGTTGGGCTCACGGTGATTGCCGGTGTCCAGGATGTCCTCGTCCTCGGCGTAGTCGGTGATGCCGGTGCCCATCAGGGAGCGAGCGGCCACCGTGAGCTCCACGCCGAAGTGCTCCAGGGTGCGGAAGGTGTGGTTGTCGAAGGCGCCGACGGAGTCGATGGTCTCGACGTCGATCTCATGGGTCCCGTGGTCGTCCTCGATCGTGATGACGCTCGACTCGGAATCGACCTCGTCCTCTGCACCGTCCCCCTCGGTGGAACCGGCGTCGGCGTCGGAGCAGGCGGTCAGGGCCAGGGTGGCCACGGCGAGCGCAGAGAGGCCGACGGCGGCGCGGTTCCGACGGGGCGCCTGCGCGCGACGACGGCGGCGCGGCACAGTGGTGTCGGTGGCGTCAGTGGCGTCGATGACGTCTCCGCCAGCCGGGGCCGGGAGCGTCTCAGGGCTGGTGTTCTCAGCAGCGGTCATGGAACCTTCCTCAAGGTCATGGGCCGGCACCCGGTGCGGGGGCGTCCGGTGGGTGAGTGTGCGATGAGCTCGGAGTGCGACGAGCTGAAAGACGGGAGCCTGAGCACCGCCGGAGATGACATACCCCGGAGCGAATGAACTTAGCCTCGCCTAAGCAAATAAGAACCTATCGAGCTGGCTAATACGCTGCAACTCTGTGACGAGGGGATGACACAGTCCGGCGCCGGCCCGCCTGGCGCTAGGCTGGCGGGGATGCCTGAGACCTCCGCGCTCGCACCGCTGCTCACTCCCCAGGGATGGGAGCTGGTGAACTCGCTGCCGCCCTACGATCCCGACGATGCCGCCCGGCTCAACCAGGAGCTGCGCCGAGCGGGCCATCCGCCCGAGCTCGTGGCCGCCGCCCTGACCCAGTCCCGGCTGCGCCGTGACGCCGCGCAGAAGTTCGGTGACTTCGCCGCCAGGATGCTGTTCACTCCGGACGGACTGCAGCAAGCCACCAGGCTCCCCGTGGCGGCCGCCCACGCCCGTCGGTTCCGCGACGCCGGTCTGACCCATGTGGCCGATCTCGGCTGCGGGCTGGGCGGAGACTCCCTGGCACTGGCCTCGCTGGGCCTGCAGGTCATCGCCGTCGACGCCGATGAGGACACCGCTGCGGCCGCGACCATGAACCTCACCCCCTTCCCTGAGGCGCAGGTGCGGCACACCACGGCCGAAGCGTTCGTCGCAGAGCTGGGCGAGCCGCAGGACTGGGGACTGTGGCTCGATCCGGCGCGGCGGGACGCCGGCCGAGGTCACGGGGCCGACGGCGGCGCCCGACGCATCTGGGACCCCGAGTCCTTCTCCCCGCCGCTGAGCTTCGTCACCGCTCTGGCGGCCACCGGCCTCCCCCTGGGCGTGAAGCTCGGTCCGGGCATACCGCATGACCTCATCCCCGCCGATTGCGAGGCGGAATGGATCAGCGTGGACGGCCAGGTGGTGGAGGTCGCACTGTGGTTCAATGCCCTGGCCCGCCCCGGGATCCGCCGAGCCGCCACGGTGATGAGTCCCAGCTCCGTGGAGGAGCTGACTTCCGGAGCCGACTTTGAGCAGCACCGCTCCCCCGACGGGACGCTCGGCCCCGAGGGCCTCGCCGGCCTGCTCTGCGAGCCAGACGGCGCGGTGATCCGCGCGGGGCTGGTCGCCGACCTGGCCGAGCGGCTGGGCGGGCGGATGCTCGATGAGCACATCGCCTACTTCGTGCTGCCCGCCGACTCTGCCCCGCCGGCTACGGCCGCGGTGCGCTGCCACCGTGTGCTGGAGACCTTCCCCTACAGCGTGAAGCGGCTGCGCAGCTGGGTCCGGGAGCAGGGGGTGACCTCGGTGGAGATCAAGAAGCGCGGGGTCGACGTCGTGCCGGAGACTCTGCGTCGGCAGATCCTCCCCGGGAAGAAGGGGAGGAAAGCCGGCTCGATGAAGGCCGGCTCCCCGACGACCGACGGGCCGCAGCACCGGACCCTGGTGATCACCCGCCTGGGCGATCAGCGGATGGTCGCCGTCGTCGAGCCGCTCTGACCCCTTCCCAGCGGCGCCGGAGCGCAGGTGGTCAACAAGCCGAGTGGCCCGCCTCCAGCTCTCCGACCTGCACGGGCAGGGCACCCGGCGCGGGGGCCCCGTCGAGCACGTCCACCAAGGCTTCGAAGCTCTCCGGCGTGCGCCCGTACAGGGCCACCTGGGTCTCCCCCGGTGCCAGCGCCAGCGGCTCGGGCCGATCCAGGGTCACCACGACGTCGCCGTCGCTGCCCCATGCCCCGGGGGCGATCAGCCGGATGGTCGTCCCACCGTCGCCGAGGGTGTGCCCGGAGTCTTCCAACGCCGTGGCGAGCCGGGTGCGGTCGGCCTCCTGGCCGCCGTCGACCGAGATGGGGTCCTCCAGGACGCCGGCTTCGCACCGGCCGGAGACCAGGGTGATGGAGCGCTCGGCCACCGCACGGGCGACCTCCGCGCTCTCGAGGGCGCCGTCGGCCGCCGGTTCGGGCAGCTCCGCGTAGGTGGCCTCACCACCGAGGTCCGCCTCTTCCAGCGCCTCCGGCAACACCACACCGGGGCCGGCGTCGAGCTCTCCTGCCGCCAGGTCCCGCTGCCAGAGCATCAGGGCGATGACTCGCTCAGCGGCCTCGGTGAGCCGGTCCTGGCCCACCCGGCCGGATTCGACGGCGTCGACGATCGCCTGATGGGCGGTGCGCACGTCTGAGGGCATGAGCAGCAGGTCCGCCCCGGCCTCCAGCGCCTGCACCGGGGCCTCGGCAGGCCCGGCATGCTGCACCACGGCGGCCATGTTCAGCGCATCGGTGACGATCACGCCCTCGTGCCCCATCTCCCGAAGCTCCGAGTACGAGGCCGCCGACAGCGAGGACGGCACCCCCGGCTCCAGAGCGGGCACGTCCAGGTGGCCCATCATGATCATCGGGGCACCGGCGTCGATGACGTGTTGGAAGGGCGCCCAGTCCCTCGCGGTCAGCTCCTCCCGGTCCGCCGCCTGCTCAGGCAGGGTGTGATGCGAATCCTCGGTGACCCCGCCGTGGCCGGGGAAATGCTTGGCGGAGCCGGCGACGCCGCCTTCCGCGAGTCCGCGCAGCCCGGCCAGGGCCAGATCGGCCACCTGCTCGGGGCCGTCGCCGAAGGAGCGTGAGCCGATGGCGGCGTCCTGGTCGCCGATGGTGACGTCCGCGTTCGGCGCGAAGTCCACCGTGAAGCCCAGCTGCGCGAGATCGGCTCCCATGGCCTCATGCCCCAGGGCGGCGAGCTCGTCATAGCCGGCCAGGGTGTCCTCCTGGCCGGTCACGCCGTCGCGCTCCTCGGCGAGGGCTCCCAGGTGCGCGGCCCCGTAGGCCATGGGCGAGGGCCATTCGGTGAGCGGGTCCCCCACGCGGGTCACCAGCCCGCCCTCCTGGTCCACCGCGACGACGGCGGGCCACTCGCGCGCCGACGCCGCGTCCTGCAGGCTCTCCAGCTGCCCGGAGAGCGCCTCGAGATCAGCCTCGGAACCGCTGCGGGGCACATTGTCACCCATGACGATGGCCCCGGCCAGATGAAGCTCCTCGATGGCGGAGGCCATCGAGGAGGCATCGGTGCTCCCGTATTCGCCCACCAGCACCTGCCCGGCCTGCTCCTCGGTGCTGAGCTCGGCCGCAGCCAGAGAAGCGGCCTCGCGGTGCCGCTCCCCCGGCCCGGCCAGCGCCGCCTGTCGAGCCTCGTGGGCTTCCTGGCGCTCGCGGGCGAGCCGGTCCTGCTCGTCCTGCTCCCCACCGGTCTCCGCGCCACCCTCGGTGTCCCCGGCGCCGTCGTCGTGGGCCCCGTCGTCGTCGTCGGTGCCGGCCGGTCCGCAGGCGCTCAGCAGCACCGCCGGGACGAGAAGCAGGGGCAGGACGCCGCGCAGGGAGACGATCCGGTGCCGGGGAAGGATCCGGCGCCGTCGGGCGGAGAGGACCGCGGAGGAGGGTGTGGCCATGGTCCCAGGGTATCCAGCCTCGGAGGGTGCCGTCAGACCGGGGCCTCACGGGTATCCTGAAGCTCCGCATCCGTCGACCCGAGATCCGAGGAGCCCCGTATGGATCTGCCTTTCGCCCCCTCGGCGCGCTCGTCCCTCGGCCTCGAATGGGAGCTCGCCCTGGTGGACCGCCAGACCGGCGATCTGCGCTCCGTGGCTGAACGGCTGCTCAACGCCTGCCAGGAGGACGCGGCCGCGGACCCTGACATGGGGCTGGAGCCCGACGGTCAGCACCCCTTCGTGAAGCAGGAGCTGCTGACCAACACCGTGGAGCTCATCACCGAGGTCTGCGACGACGTCGCCCAGGGCGTGGGATCCCTACGGCAGACCGCCCAGCACGTGATGCGCTACTGCGACCCCCTCGACGTCGACCTCTACTCCCAGGGCTCCCACCCCTTCGCCCCTCCCACCGAACAGCCGGTCACCGATAAGGAACGCTATGCGGAGCTGATCCGCCGCACCCAGTGGTGGGGACGCCAGATGGTGATCTACGGGGTGCACGTGCACGTTGGCCTGGACGACCGTCGCCAGGCCATGCCGGTGGTCGACGGCCTGCTGAACTTCTACCCCCACTTCCAGGCGCTCTCGGCGTCGTCGCCGTACTGGTCCGGGGAGGACACCGGGTACGCCTCCCAGCGGGCGCTGATGTTCCAACAGCTGCCCACTGCGGGGCTGCCCTTTCAGTTCGAGGAGTGGTCCGGCTTCGAGCAGTGCGTGGCGGACCTCGCGCACACCGGAGTGATCGACGACGTCAGCGAGGTCCGCTGGGACGTGCGCGCAGTGCCGCGCTTCGGGACCGTCGAGATGCGGATCTGTGACGGCCTGGCCACACTGGAGGAGATCGCCGGGATCGCCGCCCTCACCCAGTGCCTGGTGCACTCCCTGGTGGAAAGGATGGAGGACGGGGAGAAGATCCCCACCATGCCTCCTTGGTACACCCAGGAGAACAAGTGGCGCGCCGCCCGATACGGCCTGGACGCGATCATCATCCTCAACGCGGAAGGCGACGAGGAGCTCGTCACCGACCACCTGACCCGCGAGCTGGAACGTCTGGAGCCGGTGGCCAAGCGGCTGGGCTGCGCAGCGGAGCTGAGCCTGGTGGAGGACATGATGCGCGAGGGCCCGGGCTACCTGCGGCAGCGCCAGGTGGCCGAGGCCCACGACGGCGATCTGCGGCAGATCGTGTTGGACTCTGCGGCCCGGACCCGGATGTCGATCAACGGGGGACGCTCGGTCTGAGGGGCTCACGGCACGCGATCTACGCACCGGACGTGATGAGGCACCACATTCAGCGCAGTGCAACGCCCGATGTTCATCGAGACTTTCGTTTCCGTATCGGCAGTCTCGTATTTCCTGGTCACCTGGGTTCGGTGGGGTAGGGAGCGTCTCGTTCCAAGACGCTCCCGATCTGAAAGGCACATCCATGCGAATTCGTGGCCCCCGCACGCCCGCTGTCGGCTCGCTCACTCTCTGCGTCGCCTCGCTCCTCGTCCTGTCCGGCTGCTCGGCGTCGGCGTCGGAATCCGGCGACTCAGTCGACACTGCGGGGAGCGCCGGCGAGGACGACGTCATCCGCTTCGCGACCCTCCCTCTCAGTGATGACCCCACCGTCGAGACCCCTGTGGAGGCTATGAAGGAACTCCTCGAGGCTGAGACGGGTATGCCCGTGGAGATCACCGACGTGCCGAACTATTCAGCGGTGATCGAAGCGGTCCGTGCTGGCCATGAAGACATCGGGCTGATGAGCGGCTTTCCCTCAGCTCTGGCGGTCAACACCGGAGAGGTCGACTCGCTCGTGGCCTGGCCGGGCAGCGATGCGCCCGTCTCGACCTGTCTGGTGCTCGAGGACTCGCCCCTGGAGTCCCTCGGAGACATCACCTCCCAGACAGTCATCGCCTTCGCTGACCCTGCCTCGAGCTCTGGCTTCTTCATGCCCGTCCATATGCTCCACGAGGCAGGTCTTGAGGCCGGCGAGGACTTCCAGGAGCTCTTCTCCGGTGGCCACGACCGCAGCTTCATGGCACTGCAGGAAGGCCAGGCCGACGTTGCGTGCACCTCGACGATCTTCCCGCAGATGGCCGGTCAGGGGGACCCGATGTTCCCGTTCGAGGAGGGGGAGACCCGCTCGATCGGGGAGAGCATCGGCATGCCGATCGGCTTGTCGTTCCTTGGGAACCAGGACATGAGCCGGGAGAAACGTGAGGCGTTGCTCGAGGCGATCCCGGTGGTCTTCTCTGATGAGAACCGCGAAGCCCTCGGCCTCTATATGGATTCCATGCCTGAAGGAACTGACCCCATCGTCGAGCCCGAACTGGAGATGTTCCAGCCATTCGTGGACATCGCGGCGATCGCTGACGTCGACATCTCCGACCTCGAGTGAACGGAGGACCCATGAGCACCACACTTCTGCCACTCGAGGCGGCCCTGCCTGCAGAACAGACCACCGAACAGGACAGCCTCGTCCGTGTCCGGGACCTGAAGGTGCAGTACACCCCTGGCTCGGGGCTCGTGCTCGACGGCGTCGACCTCGATCTCTTCCGGGGGGAGACCGTGGCGCTGCTCGGATCCTCCGGGTCTGGGAAGTCGACACTGATGAAGTCCCTCACGGGATTCGCGCCCATCACCTCAGGCACCGTCCAGGCCTGCGAATTCAACGTCGCCGACCTCCGCCGCGGGCAGCTGCGGAGGCTTCGTTCCCAGGTGGGACAGGTCTTCCAGCAGTTCAACCTCATCGGCCGGATCAGCGTCCTCACCAACGTCCTCACCGGAGCCCTCCACGATGCCGGACCGGTGAACCTCGCCGGATCCTTCCGCAGCTCTGACAGGCGTCGGGCGCTGGAACTTCTCGACCGAGTAGGCATCGCGCACAAGGCCGCAGACGAGGCCCGTTCTCTGTCTGGAGGACAACAGCAGCGAGTCGCCATCGCACGGGCGCTGATGCAGAACCCCCGCCTGATCCTCGCGGATGAACCCGTGGCCTCCTTGGACCCGAGGATGAGCCGCGTGGTGCTGGAGCTGCTGCAGTCCATCGCCCGCGAGGAGAACATCCCCGTGCTGGTCAGCCTGCACGTGCTGCCGCTGGCGCTTGGACACTCGGATCGTATCGTCGGTCTGCGTCACGGACAGATCATCGTCTCAGGCCGCACGAACGACCTCGATGCCGAGCAGCTGGCCCCGGTGTATGACATTGATGACCAGGGGGAGGAATGATGTCGAGGCTGGAAGACCGCCCTCCGACCGGTCGCAGAACAGCGGACGCATCAGGCCAGCTGGATCCGCACGCTCGGGAACGCATGGAGAAGGCGTTCAGCATCCCCCGCACCCGTTTCGTCGTGGGTGTCGCCCTCGCCGTCGGTTTGTTCCTGTGGTCCGCCGATGGTGCGCAGTTCGATTTCCTCAAGCTCGGCGAGGGTGCGGTGAACATGGGCGAGTTCGTCGGACGCATGTTCCCGCCGGACTTCTCCAAGATCGACACCATCCTGCTGCTGCTCCTCGAGACATTGCAGATGGCGATAGTGGGCACCGTGCTCGGCGCAGGGCTGGCCATCATCATCGCCTTCGGCGCTGCGACCAACATCGCCCCCACCTGGCTCTACTACCTGTGTCGTTGGACGATGAACACCATCCGTGCGCTTCCTGACCTCGTCATAGCCCTGATGTTCGTCTCAGCCGTCGGGCTGGGGCCGTTCGCCGGGATCCTCGCCATGACGATCGGCTCGATCGGGTCCATCGGCAAGGTCTTCGCCGAGGCGATGGAAGCCGTCGACCGCGGTCCCATCGTGGCGATGGAGTCAGTCGGGGCTTCAAAGCGGCAGATCGTCCAGTACGCCATCCTTCCGCAGGCGCTGCCCCTGCTGACCAGTTACACGCTGCTGCTCTTCGAAGGCAACGTGCGCGGAGCAACGATCCTGGGCCTCGTAGGCGCCGGCGGCATCGGACTGGAGCTGACCACCGCGATCAACCGGTACGACTACGGCCACCTGCTCGCCATGGTCCTCTGCATCATCGTGCTCGTCACGATCATCGACCAGGCGAGCGCCATCATCAGAAAGAAGATCACATGAGCATCGACTCCCTCGAACTGACCCTCTCCGCCCCGGTGAACCTCCGTGATCTCGGTGGAATCCACACAGCCGGTGGAACGGTTGCCGCCGGATTCGCCATCCGTGCTGACGACCTGTCCATGGCAGACGCCGCCAGCGCCACAGACCTTGTCGACGCGGGTCTGACCGCGATCATCGACCTGCGGTCCCACCACGAAGTGCACCTGACCGGCCGCGGGCCCCTGGGCGAGATGCCCGTGGCGTATCACCACCTGCCGCTGATGACGTCGCTCGGGCCGGCGGGTGAGGCAGATCCGACGGACATCACGGACCAATCGACGTTCGGACGGATGTACATCCGCATGTACGAAGGATCTGCCCCACGCATCGTGGCCGCTCTTGCGGTGATGGCGACCTCACCCGGCGCGACGGTGTTTCACTGTGCCGCAGGCCAGGACCGTACCGGGGTGCTGGCGGCGTCGTTGTTGCTGGCTCTCGGGGCTTCACACGAGACCATCGTCGAGGACTACACGCGCACCGGAGCAAATTCACAGGCGATCATGGACCGGCTCGCACCGGTGATGGGCCCGCTGATGGCGCGACATGGCTACGACCTCCAGCAGGCCGCGAGGGCGGCGACCCGCACGGAGTTCTCCCCGGCTCCCATGGAGGGTCTCCTGCAGCACCTGGAACGTACCTACACAGATCCCCTGGAACCGTTGCGGGCCGCAGGACTCAGTGACGGTGTCCTGTCAACTCTGCGTCAGAGGGCCCTCTCGTGAGCTCCACAGTTCAGCCGGACGTGGGCGCCAGGCGGACTCCCGGCCGTCCTCGTCGGGAGGGACACGACGAGCGGGCCCTCTCCGCTGTCATCCACCTGATCGATCAGGGGCGACCGGTGACCGTGAGCGCGGTCGTCGAGGCCAGCGGTGTCTCACGGTCCGCGCTCTATCGCCGGTGGCCCGGCATGACGGAGCTCATCGCGGCAGCCCTGGATCGCGGGCGTGCCACCATCGAGCTGGATATCGACGGTGACATCAGAGAGGCGATCATGTCGATCATGTTCGGAGACCCTGCGGCGGCATTGGGGCCCTCCTACAGTGAGCGACGGTTCCGCGCCCGTATGGCGCTGGTGATGCAGAACCCCGATGTGCAGCAGGCGTACTGGAAGGCCCACGTGCGGCGCAGACGCGCGGCGTTCCACCGGGCGCTCAGCGAAGCAGTGCGTAGGGGAGATCTGCGGAGTGACCTGGATCTGGAGGCATGCATCGATCTCATCAATGGAGTGTTCTACTACCAGGTCGTGGTGCGCGGCGCGCGGATGGATCATCCTGAGGTCGCAGCTCGTTGCTGCGAGGCGTTCGACGTCGCCTGGCGCGGCATGATCACCGGCTGATCCATCCACGGGGCTCCAAGGGGGGCTCTATGGGGCATCCACACGGCGCGGAGTCTGACGCGGGCCGGCGAGGCGTCGGTCAGAAGCTGGTGGCTGAACTGCTCGTGCCGCTCACTCTGAGCGCTCAGGGCACCCAGCGGTAGCGATGCTCCGGCCGGCCGGCCTGACCGTAGCGCAGGGTCAGCTCCGCCCGCCCCTCCGAGCACAGGTGCTCCAGGTAGCGGCGCGCGGTGACCCTGGCGATGCCGGTGGCCTCGGAGAGCTCGGTGGCGGAGGTGTCCTCCTCCACCGCGCGGAGCGCCTCGGCGACCCGTTCGGCGGTGGCCGAGGTCAGTCCCTTGGGCATCGAGCGTGAGGCCCGTGGGCGCATCGTGGCGAACAGCGCGTCGACGTCGTTCTGGGTGACGGTGGACATCGTCTGCATCCGCTTGCGGGCGGCCGCATAGCGTTCGAGCTGATCCCGCAGCTGACGCAGCGGGAACGGCTTGATCAGGTAATGCAGCGCGCCTAGGGCCATGGCGGTGCGCACATGCTCCATGTCGCGCAGGGCGGTGATGATGACGGCATCGACGACACCGACCTCCCGCCTCCACACCGGGGCGCGCAGCTCCTCCAGGACCTGGAGCCCGGTCCTGTCCGGCAGGAAGAGGTCCAGCAGCAGGAGGTCCGGTCGATGGTGCCGCACCGCCTGGAGCGCCTCGGCGCCGGTATGGACCACGCCCACCACGGTGAACCCGGGCAGCGACTCCACCAGTTCCCGGTGGTTGTGCGCCACGCGGACATCGTCGTCGACGATCAGCACCGAGCACGTCACGGTCGCTCCTCCCTCTGAGGCCGGGGACGATCCGGCGCCGCCGTGCCGACGAGCTGCGGACGCACCGGCAGATAGGCGCAGAACGTGGTCTCGTCCTCGTTCTCCACGGTGACGGATCCTCCGCGGCGCAGGCAGGCCTGATGCACCAGGGCCAGGCCCATCCCGTGGCGGCCGCCCTCGCCCTTGGTGCTGCGCCCGACCCGGAAGATGTCCTCGGCAATGTCCGGGTCCACCCCTGGCCCGGAGTCGATCACCCGGACCTCGACGACCCCATCCGCCGTCTCCCCCGTCTCGCGTGCCTCGTCCGCCTTCCCTGCGCTCTCGTCCGTGACGTCCCCATGCCGGCGGACCAGCAGCTCCACCCAGCCTTCGGGCCCTGCGGCGTCCATGGCGTTGTCCACCAGGTTGCCCACCACCAGGAGCACATCGTCGCGCAGGTCCTCCGGCTGGCCCTCGGGCAGATGCGAGAGCTCGGAGAGGCTGAACCGGACACCCCGCTCGGCTGCCTGGACCGATTTGGCCAGCACCAGGGCCGCCAGCGTCATGTCTCCGATCCGGGCGGCGATCTCGGCGTCGGCGCCGGAGGTGGCCAGGGACAGCTCGGAGAGGTAGTCCCTGGCCTCATCCACCGCTCCCAGCTCCAGCATCCCGGAGACCGTGTGGATCCGGTTGGCGAACTCATGACGCTGGGCGCGCAGGCCCTGAGTGACCGTGCGGGCACCGTCGAGCTGGTCGCTGAGCCGGGTGAGCTCCGTCCGATCGCGCAGGGTGACGACGACGCCGCCGTCGGCCTCCCGGACCCGCACCGGACGCCGGTTGCACACCAGGATCCGCCCATGCACGCCCAGGAGCAGATCCTCTCCGGCCTCGGGCCCGCTGAGCACCGCCTCGGCCTCGGCGCTGAGCCCGAGCTGCGCCGGGGTCCGACCCAGATGAGCAGCAGGCAGCCGAAGCAGCTGCCGGGCCGGAGTGTTGGCCAGCACCACACGGCGCTCCCGATCCAGACCGATGACTCCTTCGCCGATGGCGTGCAGCAGCGCCTCGCGCCCGTCGAGCAGCGCGGTGATCTCCCGCGGCTCCAGCCCATGGGTGTCGGCACGGAGCCGACGAGCGAGCAGGCGGGCCCCGACGGCGCCGGCCCCGACCGCGACCAGCGCCACGGACAGGATCAGCGGGATGGTCTGCATCGAGGCCAGCCGGACCTCGGAAGCAAGGGTCCCCACCGAGACATAGCCGATGACGTCCTCGGCCTCGTCGAGGATCGGCACACGGGCACGAAGGGTGAGCCCGGCATGGCCGTGCTCGACCCCGGTCCAGGTCTCCCCGGCCAGCACCGGCGCCGGGTCCAGGCTGGGCCGCTGACCGATGGCCTCCGGATCCGGGTGAGACTGCCGGATTCCGTGGCGGTCGGCGATCATGATGTATTCGAAGCCGGTCGCCGCGCGCAGCCGCTCCGCCCACGGCGCCAGCACCTCAGCGGGCTCCTCGGTCTGCAGGGCCTCTCTGACCGTGGGCATCACCGCCACCGACTCCGCCATCGTCAGCACCCGCTCCTCGTACTGCTGGCGGGCCTCGATGTATTGGACCACGCCCCAGAGCAGGCTGACCACCGTCACCGCACCGATGAGCAGCGCCATGTTCCACCGGAACAGACGCCGACCCAGGGAGACCTCACGCCGAGGGGCACGGCGTCGCGTCCCGACAGGCGGGGTCTCAGCTTCCGGCAGCTTCGCGAGCATCGGAGGTTCTCCTCTCGGACCGCAGACAGCGTCGTCGACCCTGCGTCGGTGACCAATACGACCACTATGACGCCGGCGTGCACAAAACTGTGGCGGGGGTCACATGGGCACCATGCTGTCACAGAGATCACAGGCGCGACCACGCTCACGCCGCACCCTCGTACACCAGGAGAATCCCATGCTCAGCCTCATCGGTCTGGCGGTGATCGTCACCATGACGACGCTGCTGATCCTCGGGCGCATCGCGCCCATCGTCGGTCTGACCGTCATCCCCGTCACCGGGGCACTGGTCGCCGGCTTCACCTTCACCGAGATCGGCGACTTCTTCGGCGAAGGTCTCAGCTCCGTGCTCGACGTCGCGGTGATGTTGGTCTTCGCCATCCTGTTCTTCGCGATCATGAATCAGGCCGGCCTCTTCGACCCCCTGGTGCGGCTCACGGTGAAGCTCACCCGCGGCAACGTGGTCGCGATCTGTGTCGGCACCGTGCTGCTCGCCGCCGTCTGCCACCTCGACGGCGCCGGCGCCTCCACCTTCCTCATCGTCATCCCTGCCCTGCTGCCGCTCTATCGCCACCTGGGCATGAGCCCCTACCTGCTCCTGCTGCTGGCGGCCATGAGCATGGGTGTGCTGAACATGCTTCCCTGGGGCGGACCCGTGGGTCGGGCCGCCGCCGTCAGCGGCATCGACCCGGTGGAGCTGTGGCGCGGCCTCATCCCGGTGCAGATCCTCTCACTGGTGCTGCTGGTGGTCGCCGCCGTGCTGCTCGGCCTGCGTGAGCAGCGTCGTATCGCCGCGCGCGGCGGCGCCCCGGCCATCCAGGACGACGTCCAGGAGGAGAACTCCTCTGAGACCACCGCGGAGACCCGCGTCGAAGAGCGGGAGCTGGCCGCGGTCGGTGCCGGCTCGGCCGGAACCACCAGCACCGCCGACGCCGCCGTCGGCACCTCGACCGGAGGCCCGTCGGACAGCATAGGCAACGGCACCGGCTCCGCCCGGAGCACCCAGGACTTCGCCGGAGACAACGACGACGTCTGGGGCGCCCACGACGACGCCCCGGCCACGCCCCGCTGGCGGATGCTCACCAACGCCGTGCTGGTGCTGGCCATGCTGGCGCTGCTGATCTCGGACATCCTGCCCGCCCCGCTGGCCTTCATGCTGGGCCTCAGCGCCGCGCTGATGGTCAACCACCCGCGGGTCAAGGACCAGATGGAGGCGATCAGGGCCCACGGAGGCAGCGCCGTCGCCACCGGCGCGATCGTGCTGGCCGCCGGCTGCTTCCTGGGCATCATGGACGAGTCCGGGATGCTGGACTCCCTGGCCACCGACGCGGTCGCGATCCTGCCCAGCGCCCTGGTCCCCTACCTGCACCTGATCGTCGGATTCTTCGGACTGCCCCTGGAGCTGCTGCTGAGCACCGACGCGCACTACTTCGCCCTGCTCCCGGTGGTGGAAGGCATCGCCGGTGAGGCCGGCGTCGGCACCCTCGCCGTGGTCTACGCCGTCCTGGTGGGCAACATCATCGGCACCTTCATCAGCCCGTTCGCCGCCGCCCTGTGGCTGGCGCTGGGGCTGGCCGGCTGCGACATCGGCAAGCACATCCGCTACTCCTTCGTGCCGATGTGGATCTTCTCGGTGGTGGTCCTGGTGCTGGCCCTGGCCCTGGGGTTCATCCCCTGGAGCTGAGCACCACGCCGACGCCACACTGACGCCGCCCGCTGTCAGGTGAGATGGTCTGGAGCTCCGGGAACTCGAGTCGATCGAGTCAGGTTCCCGGAACTCCAGACCACCTCGCGTCCCGGGCCGCCTCTGCGGCGTCATGGATCATCAGCGCGGCGTGCAGGGAGCTGCGGGACTCACCGTCCTCCAAGGACACCCCGAGGATCTCCTGGATCCGCTCGAGGTGCGTGTACAGGGCCGGGCGGCTCATATGCAGGGCCTGAGCCACCGCGGACTTGTTCCCGGCCAGCCGCAGGTGGGCGCGCAGGACCTCCATGGATCTGCCACCCCGTCGGATGTCATCCAGCACCAGGGGCCCCAGCTCGGCCTCGGCGAACCGCTGGACCCGCGGATCATCCCGCAGCAGCGTGGCCAGACCCCGGAATCGCAGGTCGGTGAAGGAACGGCACACCTCCGCCGACGCCGGCAGCGCGAGCCCGGCCAGGGCCGCCTGCCCGGCATGCGGCGTGGCGAGGATCGCCTCGACCAGGTCCTCGGCGGGCTCCCCCAGCCCGACCACGAGCCCGGGGGCCGCGGAGGTCTGCTCCACGTGACGGCGCATCTCGCGCCCCAGCACCTGCATCTCCTGCTGCATGCTTCGCCCCGGACGGGGCCGCAGCGCCAGCACCATGTGCACCGAGCCGTCGTCGGCCGTGGAGAGCAGCCCGGTGTGTCCCTGGGAGCGGATCGTGGAGGAGAGCGTGTCATGGAGGCGCCGCGCCCGCGTCCGCCCGGACTCCGCAGCCTGACCCCGTCCTGCGGGGCCGGGCTCGGGCAGACGGGCCACCGCCGCCAGATAGCCCGGGCCCCGGTCCAGGCCCATCGCCGTCGCGCGGGCCTCCGCCTGCAGCGGCCCCGCTCGGCCCTCCAGGACCTCCTGGAAGAGATCCCGATGAGCCTGCTGGTGGAGATCCGTTCCACGGTGATCCTGCATGCGTTGCAGGTGCATCGACTGGGCGGCCCGCTCCAGCACCATCTCCACCCGCGCACGGCGCATCTGCGGCTCCACGGCGATCAGCTTCCCCCAGGGGTTCTGCGGATCACCGACGTCCACCGTGCTCCAGGTGGACTCCCGCTCCTGGTCCACGCGCCGGGACTCCTCGGACCACCGGCCCAGCAGCCCGCTGAGCTCCCGCCCGGCCTCCGCCAGCGCCACCACACGGTGCAAGAGGTCCTCCAGCACCACCGGGGCGTCGAGCAGCTCGGCGGTGGTGCTGACGATCCCCTGGGGTGAGGTGCGGTGCATGGCCAGCTCGGTGAAGGTCTCGTAGATCCGGCGGGCGAACTTCACCTCGTCGTACTGCTCGGCCACCAGCCGGCGGTGGACCTGCTCGGTGATCTCGACGAAGCGGACCTGCCGGCGCAGCACCACCAGGGTGAGCCCGAGCCTGCGGGCCAGGGTGACGAATCCTGGGGGCAGGACCTCCCCCGCCGGCGTCTGCGGGTCCTCGAGCAGCTCCACCATGACGCCGACGGCGCCGGCATCGGCCAGGCCACGCAGATAGCGCTCGGGCGCGCTGGAGAGCGCCGGCCCGGTGGTGAGCACCAGTTCTCCGCCGGGCAGCAGGTGCGAGAGGTCCTCGTTGCCGCTGCTGTGGACCCAGCGGACGGGCCGTTCGAGGCCGTGGGTGCTCAGCACCTCCGGGGCACCGGCACGCACCACGTCCAGCTCCATGATCTCCGCCAGGGTGACAGCCATTGACACAGTGTAAACAGCACCCGCTCAAGTGCATACAGCATGCGCATCGGCGCCCTCCTTGTGCCCTGCCAGGCTGGACCCAGCAGATCAGCCCCCGGACCCGCTGTCCCGACAGCAGCAAGGAGCACCACGATGGCGAAGACGATCACCCATTGGCTCAACGGCGAGCCCTTCAGCGGCGCCTCGGAGCGCCGGGCTCCCGTGACCGACCCGGCCACCGGGCAGGTCACCGCCGAAGTAGCCCTGGCCGGGGCCGAGGACGCCCGCGCGGTGATCGAGGCCGCCCACTCCGCCTTCCCCGGCTGGCGTGACACCTCGCTGGCCCGCCGCACCTCAGTGCTCTTCGCCTTCCGTGAGCTGCTGAACTCCCGGAAGGGAGAGCTCGCCGAGATCATCAGCGCCGAACATGGCAAGACGGTCTCCGACGCGCTGGGCGAGGTCGGGCGCGGCCAGGAGGTGGTGGAGTTCGCCTGCGGCATCGCCCACCTGCTCAAGGGCGGCCACACCGAGAACGCCTCCACCCAGGTGGACGCCTATTCGATCCACCAGCCCTTGGGCCCGGTCGGCGTCATCAGTCCTTTCAACTTCCCGGCCATGGTGCCGATGTGGTTCTTCCCCCTGGCCGTCGCCGCCGGCAACACCGTGGTGCTCAAGCCTTCCGAGAAGGACCCCTCAGCGTCCCTGTGGATGGCCCGCCTGTGGAAAGAGGCCGGCCTGCCCGACGGCGTGTTCAACGTCCTGCACGGTGACAAGGCCGCCGTCGACGAGCTGCTGACCCATCCGGCCATCCGAGCGATCAGCTTCGTGGGGTCCACCCCGATCGCCGAGTACGTGTATCGCACCGGCACCGCGGCGGGCAAACGGGTCCAGGCCCTCGGTGGGGCGAAGAACCACGCCATCGTGCTCCCCGACGCCGATCTCGACCTGGCCGCGGACGCCATGGTCTCCGCAGGATTCGGCTCCGCCGGCGAGCGCTGCATGGCGATCTCCGCCTGTGTGGCCGTGGGCCCGATCGCCGACGAGCTGGTCGCCAGGATCGCCGACCGCACACGCGGCCTCACCCTCGGTCGGGGCAGCGCCGAACCGGACATGGGCCCGCTGGTCACCCGCGAGCACCGGAACAAGGTCTCCGGCTACATCGACGCCGGCGTGGCGGCCGGAGCCGAGCTCGTCGTCGACGGTCGGGGCAGACAGGCCGAAGGCCTCCCCGGGGGACACTGGCTGGGGCCTACGCTCTTCGACCGCGTCGCCGAGGACATGTCCATCTACACGGACGAGATCTTCGGCCCGGTGCTCTCCGTGGTGCGTGCCGAGTCCTATGACGAGGCGCTGGCACTTGTCAACCGCAACCGGTACGGCAACGGCACCGCGATCTTCACCCACGACGGCGGCGCGGCGCGCCGGTTCCAGAACGAGGTGGAGGTCGGTATGGTCGGGATCAACGTCCCCATCCCCGTGCCCATGGCGTACTACAGCTTCGGAGGGTGGAAGGCCTCGCTGTTCGGGGACTCCCACGCCCATGGGATGCACGGAGTCCATTTCTTCACCCGTGCGAAGGCCGTGACCAGCCGCTGGCAGGACCCGAGCCACGGCGGCCTACAGCTCGGTTTCCCGCAGAACGCCTGATCACCGCTTCGCCGACGAGGAAGGACCTCCTGACATGACACCTCGCACCCCCGCCGTGGACACCCATCCGGCCGACGCCCCGCAGCGGGACATCGGGGCAGACGTCCTCGAGGACGCCCGGACGACCTACGAGCTGGACCGCCGCCATGTCTTCCACTCCTGGTCAGCCCAAGCGGAGCTGGATCCGATGACCATCGTCGGCGCAGAGGGTAGCTACATCTGGGACGGCACCGGCCGTCGTCTGCTGGACTTCTCCTCCCAGCTGGTCTACACGAACATCGGCCACCAGCACCCCGCCGTCGTCGAGGCCATCCAGCGGCAGGCCGCGGACCTGTGCACCGTGGCCCCGCAGCATGCCAACGCCGCCCGCTCGCGCGCCGCCCAGCTGATCGCCGAGCGGACTCCCGGGGATCTGGACCAGATCTTCTTCACCAACGGAGGGGCCGACGCGGTGGAGCATGCGGTGCGCATGGCGCGGCTGCACACCGGCCGGTACAAGGTGCTCAGCCGGTATCGCTCGTATCACGGCGGCACTGACACCGCGATCAACCTCACCGGCGACCCGCGCCGCTGGCCCAACGACTACGGCTCCTCCGGGGCCGTGCACTTCTTCGGGCCGTTCCTCTACCGCTCGGCATTCCACTCCACCTCGGAGGAGGAGGAGTCGGCGCGCGCCCTGGAGCATCTGGAGCAGACCGTCCGTCTGGAGGGCCCGGAGACGATCGCCGCCATCGTGCTGGAGTCCATCCCCGGCACCGCAGGGATCATGATTCCCCCGGTGAGCTACATGCAGGGGGTCCGGGAGCTGTGCGACCGCCACGGGATCATGTTCATCGCCGATGAGGTCATGGCCGGCTTCGGGCGCACCGGCCGGTGGTTCGCCATCGAGCACTTCGACGTGGTCCCGGACCTGCTGACCTTCGCGAAGGGGGTGACCTCCGGGTACGTGCCGCTGGGCGGCGTGGCGATCAGCCGGCGCATCGGCGAGACCTTCGACCACCGTCCCTACCCGGGGGGCCTGACCTATTCGGGCCACCCGCTGGCCGCCGCCGCGGCAGTGGCCACGATCGAGGCCATGGAGGCCGAAGGCATCGTGGAGAACGCCCGGCGGATCGGCGAGGAGGTCATCGGGCCGCGGCTGCGTGAGATGCAGCAGCGGCACCCGTCGATCGGAGAGGTCAGAGGCGCGGGAGTGTTCTGGGCCGTGGAGCTGGTCAAGGACCCCGTCACCCGTGAGCCGCTGGCCCCCTACGGGGGCAGCAGCCCTGACATGGCGGCGGTGCTGGCCGAGTGCAAGGCGCTCGGGCTGCTGCCGTTCGCGAACTTCAACCGCATCCACGTGGTGCCGCCCTGCACGATCACCGAGGCGGAGGCCCGCGCCGGGTTGGACATCCTGGACCGCGCCCTGGAGACCGCCGACGCCGCCGTCGCCGGCTGACACGCGGCGGAGGGCCTGCCTGCGGGCGTCCCGACGGGGGCTCAGACGCTGATGCGTTCCACCGGCTGGGAGGAGTCGGCCGGGATGTCCAACGACGACGGCGCCACGCCGGCCGCCACCAGCTGAGCTCCGAGTGCGGCCACCATCGCGCCGTTGTCGGTGCACAGGGCCACCGGCGGGATGCGCAGCTCGATGCCGGCAGCTGCGCAGCGTGCGGCCAGCAGCTCGCGCAGTCGGCGGTTGGCGGCCACTCCTCCGCCCAGCAGCAGCGTGGTGATGCCGTGCTCGCGGGCCGCTCGGACGGCTTTGGACGTGAGCACGTCCACCACGGCCTCCTGGAAGCTGGCGGCGATGTCCGTGGTGGGCACCGGCCGCCCGGCGGCCTCGAACTGCTCCACGGCACGGGCCACGGCGGTCTTCAGCCCGGAGAACGACCAGTCGTGCCGGTGCCTGCCGGGCTGCTCGGCGGTGCCGATGAACTTCGGCAGGGTCAGCCCACGCGGGAAGCGGAAGGCCTCCGGATCGCCCTTCGCGGCGAGACGGTCGATCGTCGGGCCTCCCGGGTATCCCAGTCCCAGCAGCCGGGCCACCTTGTCATAGGCCTCCCCGGCGGCGTCGTCAATGGTGGATCCGAGCAGCTCGACCTCGTGGGTCAGGGAACGCACCCGCAGGATCTCGGTGTGCCCGCCGGAGACCAGCAGGGCCCCGGTCCCCGCGGGAAGCTGAGTCACCCCGGTGTGCTGGTCCGATGTCAGGGACCCCTCCAGCAGCGCGCCCTCGCCCGGACCGCCCTCCAGCAGCCCCACTCCGACGTGGGCGACCAGGTGGTTGATCCCGTAGAGCGGCTTGCCCGCGGCCAGGGCGAGCCCTTTGGCGGCGGAGAGGCCCACCATCAGGGCGCCCGCCAGGCCGGGGCCGGAGGTCACAGCGATCGCGTCGACGTCGTCGAGGGTGACCTCGGCGGTCTCCAGGGCCTGGCGCAGCGTGGGCACGAAGGCCTCGAGGTGGGCGCGGGCGGCGATCTCGGGGATCACCCCGCCGAAGCGTGCATGCTCCTCGATAGAGCTGGACACCGTGTTGGCCAGCAGTCGGGTGCCGCGGACGATGCCCACGCCGGTCTCGTCGCAGGAGGTCTCGATGCCCAGCACCAGCGGTGCGGCCGGGTCGGCAGCGGGGATCTGCTCAGTCATCATGTCCCTCTCCTCCAGGGTGAGATGGTGTGTTTCCGCCCGAAAGAGCGCCGAGAAGCGTGTGTTCGGGCGGAAACACACCATCTCACCGTGAACACTCAGCGCAGCCGGGAGGCCGAGGTCGGGGCGTCCAAGTCTGTCAGCGGCTTCTGCATGATCAGCGCGTCGGCGCCGTCCGGGTAGTACCGGCGGCGGGTATGGATGTGGGTGAAGCCCTCGCGGCGGTAGAGGCCCTGGGCGCCGTCGTTGTCGGACCGGACCTCCAGCAGCACCTGCTCCGCTCCGAGATCGCGGGCGGTGTCCACCACCAGGTGCA
The DNA here is from genome assembly GCF_013410745.1 of Nesterenkonia xinjiangensis. Lineage (NCBI taxonomy): Bacteria > Bacillati > Actinomycetota > Actinomycetes > Micrococcales > Micrococcaceae > Nesterenkonia > Nesterenkonia xinjiangensis. Next base: position 838,695 of record NZ_JACCFY010000001.1, read on the forward strand.
GCATCGTAGTGCCCAGCCCTCGGCCCTGGGCCTCGGGCGCCACCGCGATGGTCTGCACATCCGCCAGCGGCAGCACGCACATCATCCCCACGAAGCCGATGATCCGCTCGTCGGTGAGCGGATCGTCCTCCACCGGTTCGGTGCAGACCCAGTAGCGGCGGGTCGCCCGCTCCCCCTGCGTGTGGGCGAGCTCCTCGTGGAAGAACTGCTCCGGCCAGGCGTCATGCGGGAAGAGCCGCTGCTCCAGGGCGAGGACCTCGGGGATGTCCTCGGCGACCATGCTCCGCAGCGAGACCGCGGGCCCGGCGCTCATGCCCTCGTCTCCGTCATGCGGTGGCCCTCTTGCGGCGGACCGGCACCTTGGCATCGGATTCCCGCAGGTAGAGCGGCAGGGGCTCGCGGCGGGCCTGGGGCCTGGATTCGGCGAGCAGCGCGAGCTCGGCGGCGTCGGCCGTCCACTGCCCGGCCTCATCAGGAGCTCCCGGGGGCAGGCCGAGCTGCTCGGGATAGAGCGTGACGCCGACCCCGACGGCACCGAGTGCGGGCAGCTCCGCGGCGGGGCCCACATGCGGACCGTCGATCAGCTCGGCGGCCGCCCAGCTGGCTCCGCCTGCGTCGGCATCAGGCGCCGCGGCCCGGTACCGGCCCCAGTAGACCTCACGACGGCGCGCGTCGACGGCGACGAGGAACTCGGCATCGGCTCCCAGCCCGTGGGAGATCGCACGCCGGGCCGGCGAGTCGAGGCTGCAGATGCCGTGCAGAGGCCTGTGCCAGACCTCGGCCAGGCTGTGGGCGAGCACCAGGCCCACCCGCAGCCCGGTGAAGGGCGCCGGCCCCACCCCGACCACCACGGCGTCCAGCCGGGCTCCGGTGACACCGGCCCGGTCCATCACCTCGCCGACTGCGGAGGCCAGGACCTCGGCATGGGTGGTGGTGGCGTCGGTGCGCCAGCTGGCCAGCACCTCGCCGTCGTGCACGACGGCGGCGGAGGCACCGGCGGAGGAGTCGATCGCGAGAAGCACCCCTCCATGGTAGTGGGTTCGCCGATCGTCGGCCGCCGTCGCCGGGCGGAGCCGCGCTCCCTCGGAGGGAATGGCCCGATGCCCGACCATGTTGATGTGGCCATGACCGAGATCTTCCGCATGACGGCGTTCAGCGATCACCCCGACGGGGGCAACCCCGCCGGCGTCGTGTTGGAGGGGGCTGGTCTCACCGATGCCGAGATGCTGCACCTGGCAGCCGAGGTCGGCTTCTCCGAGACCGCTTTCGTCCTCTCCGGTCCGGACAGCGACGGCGCCGCACGGCTGCGCTTCTTCTCGCCGCTGGCCGAAGTCCCCTTCTGCGGGCATGCCACGGTGGCCACGGCGGTGCTGCTGGCAGAACGCACCGGTCAGGATCGTTTCTCCTTCGACACTCCGGCAGGGGAGATCAGTCTCCGCACCAGGACGGCAGACGGGGTCACCCATGCCTCGTTCACGAGCGTGGAGCCGTGGGTGCGGGAGCTGGAGCACCAGACCCTCACCGACCTCCTGAGTCTGCTGGGCATCCACCGCGAGGATCTCGACCCGCGGCTGCCTCCGCGGGAGTCCTTCGCGGGCAACCCGCACCCGGTGCTGGCGGTCCGTGACGCCGAGGTCTTCGACAGCTTCGACGTCGACCCCCAGGCCGTGCGGCGCCTCATGGACGCCCAGGGTTGGACCGGGACCGTGACGGTGGTCCACAGGATGGCCCCCACCCCGGGGTCCGAGCCGCCCGGCCCGTTGACCTTCGAGGCACGGAACATCTTCCCGGTCGGAGAGATCACCGAGGATCCGGCCACCGGTTCGGCAGCGGCCTCCGTGGGCGCCTGGCTGCGTTCACTCGGAGCGGTGAGCCCACCGGAGCAGGTGGTGATCCACCAGGGCCGCCATGTGGGCCGGCCGAGCGTGCTGCTCGGGCACGTGCCGGAGGCCGGCGGCATCACGGTCACCGGTACCGCGACGCTGATCCGCTGAACTGCTGAACCCGAAGAGCGCGAAGGACGCAGCTGGAGCCGGGCTCAGCGGCGGAGGTCCGGCGGGGTCGACCACCGCGGGCCGTACCCGCGCACCACCGCGTGGCGGGCGGCGCCTCGCACGTCCTCCTCGGTCTCTGAGAAGTCGGTGATGATCTCCGCGTCGCCTTCCCCTGAGCCCTCGGACTCCGGGGTCACCAGCTCCAGATCCAGCCAGGAGCCGGACTCACTCACCAGCGCGGGCTCGGCCAGGTTCCGCCCCCACTCGACCACGGTGACCGACTCTCGCAGGGTGGCGGCGATGTCGAGGTCCTCGAAGCCGGCGGCGTCGGTGCGGTAGGCGTCCACGTGGACGAGATCGACGTCGGCAGGCCCTGCCCCGCGGTGGATCCGGCTCAGCACGAACGTCGGCGAGCTGATCTGCCCCTCCACTCCGAGTCCGGCGGCCAACGACTGGGTGAAGGTCGTCTTGCCCGCGCCGAGCCCTCCGGTGAGGATCAGCAGATCCCCGGCTCGCAGGCTCTTCGCGAGGACTCGTCCCAGCGCGGCGGTGTCGTCCAGGTCCTGCAGCTCGAGCCGACGTGTCCAGGCCTCTCCCGGAACCGGCGCGGGAACCCCATCCGCACCCCCGGGCGCGGCGCCGCTCATGGACTGTCCTCCTCCAGGCTCCCGGCACCGGGCAGCCCGACGACGGCGTCAGCCGTCCTGCCGGCCTTGGCCTGACCCGGTTCCGCCGCGGAGGCGGGCCCGGAAGAGTCGGCCACCAGTCGGGGCACACGCCCGCCGATGCGGGTGATGATCTCGTAGTTGATGGTCTGTGCCGCCCGCCCCCAGTCGGCGGCGGAGATCCCGGAGTCCCCGCCGAAGAGGACCACCTCGTCGCCCACCTGCACCTCGGTGTCCGGGTCACCCAGGTCCACCACGAACTGGTCCATGGCGACCCGCCCCACCGATTGATAGGTCCGCCCGGAGATCTGCACCGGGGCGTGCACCGCGATCCTCGGCACTCCGTCGCCGTAGCCCAGCGGGATCAGCGCCAAGGCGGTGGGGCGGTCCACCCGGTGGGTCAGCCCGTAGCTGATGCCCTGCCCGGAGGGCACACGTTTGACGTTGGCGACCCTGGTGCGCAGCTCCATGGCCGGGCGCAGTCCCAGGTCCTCGGCGGTGCGGTCCGCGAAGGGACTCTGCCCGTAGACGCCGACGCCCACTCGCACCATGTCGAAGTGCGCGTCGGGGCGGGAGAACGCGGCCGGGGTGTTGGCCACATGGCGCAGCGAGACGCTCAGGCCCGCCTCCTCGGCGACCTTCAGCGCCGCCTGGTAGACCTCCAGCTGCTCGTCAGTCTCCCGCCGGTCGGGCTCATCGGCCACCGCCAGGTGGGTGAAGATCCCCACCACGGACAACAGCCCGCGATCCTGATGCTCGGCGGCGCGGGCCACCAGCTCCGGCCACTCGGCCACGGTGCACCCGTTGCGGCCGAGCCCGGTGTCGATCTTCAGGTGCACATGGGCCGGGGTCTGCAGCGCCGACGCCGCGGCGGCGACCTCCTCGAGCTCCCAGCCGGAGATGCCGATGTCGATGTTCTGGGTGATCGCCTCGGCGAAATCGGTCTGCGAGGTGTGCAGCCAGGCCAGCACCGGGACCTCGATCCCGGCCTCACGCAGCGCCAGCGCCTCGGTGACATGGGCGACGCCGATCCAGTCGGCACCTGCCTCGACGGCGGCCCGCGCCGCGGTCACCGCGCCGTGGCCGTAGCCGTCGGCCTTGACTGCCACCATGAGTTTGGCGGGGCTGACATAGGAGGCGATGGTCTCCACATTGTGACGGATGGCGGCGGGATCGATGATCGCCGCGCGTTCGAAGCCGTCGGGAAGACCCCGCAGCGGTGCGGGCACGCGACCATGCGTGCCGGGGGTGGACATCATGACATCCACTCTACGCGGAGCCGGTGACCTGACCGGGGCGCTCAGCGCATCTTGTCGGACAGCCAGCTTCCCCAGCCGACGGCGGCACCCAGCAGCAGGATCCAGGCCACCTGCAGCACCGGGCTCAGGGGCGCCCAGAGCAGGGCGAAGGTCACCACCGCACCCACTCCGGCCGCAGCGACGCCGGCGGTGACGGCGGTGCCCATCGGAGTGGTCGCCGACATCCACCGGGAGAGCATCCCCAGTCCGGCCCCGAGGAGCCCCGCGACCAGGCTGATCGGGGTCAGCAGCCGCAGATAGGCGGCCATCGCCAGCAGCGTCTCGTCTCCGGCGATGAACCCGGTCATCAGGTCCACCGGCACGGCCACGATGACGATGAGCGCGACGGCGGTCAGCGAGCCGAGGACGCAGAAGATCAGGCGGGCGATCGGCCGCACGGGCGGGACGGTGGAAGTCATGGCAGGTTCATCCTCGCAGATAATGGCCCGCGTCAGCGGGTCGGTCCGACGGCCGAGAGCAGCTCCCCGGCGCCGAAGGCCCCACAGGCGTAGGGGTCGAGTCGTTTGGCCGCCTCGGCGTGCAGCCGCACGCCCAGCGCCGCCGTGCGCCACATCGGGGCCGTGGGATCCACTGCGGCGAGGGCCCCGATGATGCCGGTGAGCACGTCGCCGGAGCCGGCGGTGGCCAGGCCCGGGGCGTGGACCCGATGCACCACGGTCGGTCCACCGGGTGCGGCGATCACCGTGGAGGGCCCCTTCAGCAGCACGGTCACGTTGAGCCGGGAGGCCAGCTGCTCCACCGCACTGGCCGGGTCCCGGTCCAGCACCTCGACGAGCTCCTCGTGGCCGGTGTTGACCATGACCCGGCGGAGCTCCCCGGCGTGCGGTGTCAGCAGCACGTTGGGACCCAGGTCCTCGTCGGCGAAGTACTCCTCGTCCAGGTTCGCCAGGGCCGAGGCGTCGATCACGCAGGGGTGCTCCTTGCCCGCCCATTCCACCGCGCGGCCCATCGCCGCGATCTGGAAGACGTCGCGGGAAATGCCCGGGCCGATCGCCGTCGCGGAGGCACGCTCCAGCACTGCAGCGGACTTCCCGGAGGTGGTGACCACCTCCGGCATCATGATGCTCAGCCGTTCCCGGACCTCTTCGGGCGCCTGCAGGGTGACCATGCCGACCCCCGAGGTCACCGCCGCCGTGGCGGTCAGCTGCGCGGCTCCGGGGTACTGCACGGAGCCGGCGATCACATGCAGCACGCCGCGGGAGTACTTGTGGTCCCGCGGGGAGACCCGGGGCCGGGAGAGCGGCTCGGGGGCGTCCGGGGCGTCGGGGGTGGTGGCGCGCAGCCGTTCGTCGCCCACCAGCCAGCGGGCAGGGGTGGGCAGGTGCTCGCCCAGGCCGATGTCGACGGCGCGGATCTGTCCGGCGGCATGGGAGCCCTCCCCCAGCGCAAGCCCTGACTTGATCCCGCCGAAGGTGACGGTCATGTCCGCATCGATTACGTCACCGGCCACCGCGCCGGTCTCCACGTCCACTCCGGAGGGGATGTCGCAGGCGATCACCTGGGTGGACTCGTCGGCGAGGACCTCCCCGAGCCCGGGGATGTGCGGCATCTCGAAGCCCACCCGGGAGCCGGTGCCGATGATCGCGTCGATCAGCGCATCGGTCCCAGTGTCGACGACGTCCACGAGCTTCCCGCCGGCGGCCAGGAACGTCGCCAGTCCGGCCTCATGGGCACGGTCGCGCATCAGCACCGCATGCGTCTCCACCCCGCGGCGCCGCAGCATCGCCAGGGCGTAGAGGCCGTCACCGCCGTTGTTGCCGGAGCCGATGAGCCCGGTGACCTTGGCCCCGTACACGGAGCCGCGGACGGAGCGCAGACGCTCCAGCACCACCTGGGCGAGCCCGTAGGCGGCTCGGCGCATCAACGTCTCGCGGTGTCCTGCCTCCAGCAGCGGAGCCTCCGCCTCGCGGATCTGTCGTCCGGAGTAGAGCGGGATCAGCGGAATCCGTGCGGGTGCACCCATGGGTCAGCCCTTCCCCTCGGCCACTACCATGGCGGTGGCGACGTCGCCGTCGTGGGACAGCGAGAGGTGCCAGCGCACGACGCCGCGCGCCCGCGCGACCTCAGCGACTGTTCCGGTGACCTCCACCTGGGGGGCACCGCGGGAGTCGAGCACCACCTGGCAGTCCTGCCAGTTCATCCCGGCAGGGGCGCCCAGGGCCTTGGCCACCGCCTCCTTGGCGGCGAAACGGGCTGCCAGCGAGCGCACCGTCAGCGGGCGCTCCGCCGGGACGAAGAGCCGCTCCCGCAGGGCGGGAGCCTTCTTCAGCTGCTGGGTGAAGCGCGTGACGAGCACGACGTCCACACCGATCCCGACGATCACGGCAGGTCCTCCTTCAGCGGGTGTTCGGGGCGAGGACCGCCGCGCCCGGCTCGCACCGGACACAGCGGCTCATTCGACGGTGACGGACTTGGCGAGGTTGCGCGGCTGGTCGACGTCGAACCCCTTCTCCGAGGCCAGCGCGCAGGCGAAGATCTGCAGCGGGACAGTGGTCAGCAGCGGCATCAGCAGCGGCTGCGTCTCCGGGACGCGGAACACCGACTCGGAGAACTGCCGCACCGAGTCGTCGCCCTCTTCGGCCACGGTGATGGTCTTCGCACCCCGGGCGCGGACCTCCTGGATGTTGGAGACCACCTTGGAGTGCAGCGAGTCGCGGCCGCGCGGGGACGGGACCACCACGAAGACCGGCTGGCCCTCGTCGATCAGCGCGATGGGGCCGTGCTTGAGCTCACCGGCGGCGAAGCCCTCGGCGTGGATGTAGGCCAGCTCCTTGAGCTTGAGCGCACCCTCCATGGCCACGGGATAGCCGACGTGGCGTCCCAGGAAGAGCACCGAGGGGGTGTCCTTCATGTCCCGGGCGAGCTGCTTGATCTGCTCGGAGCCGTCCAGGATCGTCTGGATCTTGCCGGGGATCTTGTGCAGGTCGGCCAGGATGTCGGAGATCTGGCCCTGGAACAGCTGACCGCGCAGCTGGGCGAGGTAGAGGCCCAGCAGGTAGGCCGCGGCGATCATCGCCAGGAAGGCCTTGGTGGAGGCCACCGCGATCTCCGGGCCGGCATGCAGGTAGAGCACGGCGTCGGACTCGCGGGGGATGGTCGCCCCGTTGGTGTTGCAGATGGACAGCGTGCGGGCGCCCTGCTCCTTGGCATAGCGGACCGCCATCAGGGTGTCCATGGTCTCCCCGGACTGGGAGATGGAGACCACCAGCGTGGTCTCGTCGATGATCGGGTCCCGGTAGCGGAACTCGTGGGCCAGCTCCACCTCCACGGGGATGCGGCACCAGTGCTCGATCGCGTACTTGGCCACGGTGCCGGCGTAGGCGGCCGTGCCGCAGGCCAGCACGATGATCTTCTGGACGTCCTTGAGCTCCTGCGGATCGATGCGCAGCTCGTCCAGGGTGAGACGGCCCTCGGCGTCGGTGCGGCCCAGCAGGGTGTCCTCGACCGCCTTGGGCTGCTCGTTGATCTCCTTCTCCATGAAGGTGTCGTAGCCGCCCTTCTCCGCGGCGGCGGCGTCCCAGTCCACGCGGAACCGCTTGCCCTCGGCCGGTGTGCCGTCGAAGCCGATGATGGCGACCGCGTCGGAGGTGATGGTGACGATCTGGTCCTGCTCGAGCTCCACGGCGTCGCGGGTGAAGTCGATGAAGCCGGAGACGTCGGAGCCCAGGAAGTTCTCTCCCTCGCCCAGGCCGACCACCAGCGGCGAGTTGCGGCGGGCGGCGACCACCCGGTCCGGCTGGTCGGCGTGCACCGCCAGCAGGGTGAAGGCGCCGTCGAGCTCCTGGCAGGCCAGGCGCATGGCCTCGGTGAGGTCACCGGCGGCGTCGCCTGCGAAGTGCCGGCCGATCAGCTGGGCGGCCACCTCGGTGTCGGTCTGCGAGTCGAAGGTGCATCCGTCGGCGAGGAGGCGCTCCTTGAGCTCGGCGAAGTTCTCGATGATGCCGTTGTGGATGACGGCGAGCCTGCCCTCGTCCCCCAGGTGCGGGTGGGCGTTCTGATCAGTGGGGCCGCCGTGGGTGGCCCAACGGGTGTGCCCGATGCCCAGGGTCGCAGGCGTGAGCGGCGCGGTCTCGATCTCCGTGACGAGGTTGGCCAGCTTGCCGGCCTTCTTGCGCGCCTCGACGGCTCCCCCGGCGATGGTCGCGACGCCGGCGGAGTCGTACCCGCGGTACTCCAGGCGGCGAAGCCCCTCGAGGAGCACGTCGAGTGCGTTGTGTCCAGCAGTCTTCTCAGGCAGGCCGATGTAGCCGACGATTCCACACATGCGACATAGCGTATCGTGTTCACGTGTCACCGCACTCTGATGAGCATCCGCGCCCCGCGGCTCCGATCCCGACCGAGCCGCATCCCACAGGCCCTCTTCCGGCCGAGGTCGCGGGCACGGCTCCGTGGGCGGGATCACCCCCGATGGCTGCGGACTCCTCTGACCACTATTCGCCCTTCGTGGAGTTGGACCGCCGGGCCTGGTCGCGGCTGGCCGACACGATCGAGCAGCCGCTGAACCAGGAGGACGTCGACCGGCTGCGCGGCATCGGCGAGCACCTCTCGCTGGACGAGGTGGCCCAGATCTATCTGCCGCTCTCCCGCCTGCTGTCCATCTATGTGGAGTCGGCCGCCCACCTGCGCGCGGCCACCAACGACTTCCTGGGAGGCAACGCCCGGCGCACCCCGTTCGTCATCGGCGTGGCCGGATCGGTGGCCGTCGGGAAGTCCACGACCGCCCGCGTGCTCCAGGAGATGCTGCGCCGCTGGCCCTCGACCCCGCGGGTGGAGCTGGTCACCACCGACGGCTTCCTCTATCCCAACGCGGAGCTGCGCCGCCGGGGCCTCATGGAGCGCAAGGGGTTCCCGGAGGCCTATGACCGGCGCAAGCTGCTGCGCATGGTCTCCGAGGTGAAGTCCGGCAAGCCCGAGGTGCGCGCCCCGTGGTACTCGCACCTCTACTACGACATCGTCCCGGACAGGGAGGTCGTGATCCGGCGCCCCGACGTGCTGATCGTGGAGGGACTGAACGTGCTGCAGCCCGCCCGGGTCCGCGCCGACGGCACCACCGGGCTCGCGCTGAGCGACTTCTTCGACTTCTCCATCTACGTGGATGCCAAGCCGCGCCACATCGAGCAGTGGTATGTGGACCGGTTCATGCGCTGGCGCACCGGCGCCTTCGCGAACCCGGAGAGCTTCTTCCACCAGTACTCCTTCCTCTCCGACGAGGAGGCGGTGCAGCGCGCCACCGACATCTGGCACCGGATCAACGGCCCGAACCTGCGGGAGAACATCCAGCCCACCCGGTCCCGTGCCCGGCTGGTGATGAGCAAGGACAGCGACCATTCCGTCTCCCGCGTCCTGCTGAGAAAGGTGTGACTCGGTCCCCGTGAGCCCCAGCTCTCCGACATCTCCGCCATCCGCCCGGCAGCCCACCGGCTCCACCGCAGGTTCCGGACGCCGACGTCGCCCTTCCGCCGCGGTGATCCGCCGACGTCGACTCCTGGTGGTGGCGCTGCTGCTGGTGCTGCTCGCCGGGCTCGGCTGGGGCGGCGCACGGCTGGTCGACACGTTCAGCGGAGCAGACCGGGAGCCGGCCTCCGAGCAGGCGGCCGAACAGACGGCCGAGCAGGGAGCCGAGCAGGATACCGACGACGGCGAGTCCGAGGCCGCGCCTGCCACGGACGCCGATGCTGACACTGACACTGGCGCTGACACTGGCGCTGACGCCGACACGGACGCCTCGGGAGGCTCTGAGCCTTCCACCCGGCGGACCGACACCCAGTCCCCCGAGGAGTACTATCCCCGGGTCAGCGACGCGTCCTTCGATCCGGACTCCATCCACGTGCTGGTCAATCGCCTCAATCCGTTGGAGCCGCTGGACTACCAGCCTGATGATCTGGTCACCCCGGAGGTGCGCTCCGTGCGCGACGGCATGCTGCTACGTGAGGAGCCCTCTGAGGCGCTGGTGGAGCTGTTCGAGGCCTCGGACGCCGAAGGGCTGCTGCTCACCCTGACCAGCGCCTACCGATCCCACGGCTATCAGCAGACGCTCTATGACGCGCGCGCCGCCGAGATGGGCGTGGAGGGCGCCGACGAATACACCGCCCGTCCCGGCCATTCGGAGCACCAGACCGGGCTCGCCGCCGATGTGATCGCCTATGACAACGCTTCGTGCGGGCTCGGCGCCTGCTTCGGGGACACCGCCGAGGGCATCTGGCTGGCAGAGAATGCCCACCGGTTCGGGTTCATCATCCGCTACCAGGAGGGCAGCGAGGACATCACCGGCTACGCCTACGAGCCCTGGCATCTTCGCTACGTCGGGGTGGAGACTGCGGAGGCCGTCCACGAGGAGGCGGTGACCCTGGAGGAGTTCTGGGACGAGCCGCCCGCTCCGGAGTATCCCTCGGACGAGGCGGAGGACTGAGCGCCCACCGCGGCTCGGTGCAGCCTCTGCGCGCTGATGATGTTCTGCGTCACACTCGGCGCGATCAGGTCTGCCCCCGGAAGACAGTCCTGACCTGTCGTGCTTAGAATCAGGCCATGATCAAGGGATTCAAAGAGTTCATCCTGCAGGGCAACGTCGTGGACCTCGCCGTCGCCGTCGTCATCGGGACGGCCTTCGCCGCCGTCGTCAACGCGCTGGTGGAGCACGTGCTCATGCCGCTGATCTCCGCGCTCGTGGGAGCTCCGGACTTCGACAGCTTCGCGGTGGTCTCGCTGAACGGGAACGACATCCTCTTCGGCGTGCTGCTGACCCAGCTGATCAACTTCCTGCTCATCGCCGCGGCCATCTACGTGGTGGTCGTGGTCCCGATGAACAAGATCATCGAGGCCCGCAAGCGCCGCCTGGGCCTCGATGACGCCGAGGACGTCGAGGCGGACGTGCAGCTGCTCACCGAGATCCGCGACCTGCTCCAGGCCCAGCAGGCGTCCCGCTGATCCTCGCAGCACCGCGGGGTGCCGGGAACTAGAGCGCCAGCTCGGAGCGGACGACGGCCGCCAGGGTCTCGGACTCCTCGCGGGCGATCTCCGCGGTGGAGGCCTCCACCATCACCCGCACCACCGGTTCGGTCCCGGAGGGACGCAGCAGCACGCGTCCCGCCTCCCCCAGGCGACCTTCGGTCTCCGCGACGGCGGCGAGGACGGCGTCATGGGTCTTCACGCGGGCCTTGTCCACCCCGGAGACGTTGACCAGCACCTGAGGGAGCCGCTCCATGGCCTCCTCCGTGAGCTGGTGGAGGGACTTGCCGGTGGCCGCCACCCGGGCGGCCAGCTGCAGTCCGGTGAGCACGCCGTCGCCCGTGGTGGCGAACTCGGAGAAGATCAGGTGCCCGGACTGCTCACCGCCCAGCGAGTATCCTCCGGCGCGCATGCCCTCCAGCACGTAGCGGTCGCCCACGGCCGTCTCCACCACGGTGATGCCCGCCTTCTGCATGCCCAGCTTCAGTCCCAGGTTGCTCATCACCGTCACCACGAGCGTGCCGTCCTTCAGCTGCCCGGAGGCGTGCAGCGCCAGGGCCAGGACTCCCATGATCTGGTCGCCGTCGACGACGGCGCCTGTGTGGTCCACGGCCAGACAGCGGTCGGCGTCGCCGTCGTGCGCGATGCCCAGGTCCGCTCCCTGGGAGACCACGGCATCCTGGAGCTGCTCCAGATGGGTGGAGCCGCACCCGTCGTTGATGTTGAGCCCGTCGGGTTCCGCCCCGATGACCACGACTTCGGCCCCGGCGTCCACGAAAGCTTCCGGGGAGCACCCCGAGGCCGCTCCGTGGGCGCAGTCCAGCACGATCTTCAGACCCTTCAGCGAGGTTCCGCCCAGGGAGCGCAGCAGGTGGACCACGTAGCGGTCCTCCGCGTCCGCGAAGCGCCTCACGCGGCCGACCTCTCCGCCCACGGGGCGGGGAGGCTCATGCCCGAGCTGCTCTTCGATCTCGTCCTCCAGGGCGTCATCGAGCTTGTGGCCGCCGCGTCCCAGGAACTTGATGCCGTTGTCCGGCGCGGGGTTGTGCGAGGCGGAGATCATCACCCCGAAGTCCGCGTCGATGTCCGCCACGAGGAATGCCGCGGCCGGGGTGGGCAGCACACCGGCGTCGTGGACGTCCACGCCGGCGCTGGCCAGGCCGGCCTGCACGGCAGCGGAGATGAACTCTCCGCTGACGCGGGGGTCGCGAGCGACCACCGCCACCGGGCGGCGCCCTGGAGGGGTGCGGCGGTGGCCGAGCACCTCTGCGGCGGACTGGGAGAGGGTCAGTGCGAGTTCGGCGGTCAGCAGGCCATTGGCCACACCGCGGACTCCGTCGGTTCCGAAAAGTCGTGCCATGATGCGGACAAGTCTAGCCATAGCGGAGCGGTGCTCCTGCACCGACACCGTCGCCACTCGCTGACCTGCACCGTCAGATCACGTCTGCCTCATCAGATCTGCTGGTGCAGACGTGATGTCGGTGTGCAGGACGCGCACGGGACGCCTGGGAGCACCGGGCGAGCCAGCCCCAGACACACGAGGACCCCGTCCGGCATATGCCGGGCGGGGTCCTCGTGGTGCTCCGCACCGCTGGTTCAGCGGCGTGGGGCGACAGCGGCTGAGATCAGCGCTTCGAGTACTGCGGAGCCTTGCGGGCCTTCTTGAGACCGGCCTTCTTCCGCTCGACGGCGCGCGCGTCGCGGGTCAGGAACCCGGCCTTCTTCAGCGCCGGACGGTTGTGGTCGCGGTCGATCTCGTTGAGCGCACGGGAGATGCCCAGGCGCAGGGCGCCGGACTGGCCGGAGGGACCGCCGCCGTCGATGCGGGCGACGACGTCGTAGGCGCCCTTGAGGTCCAGCAGGGTGAAGGGGTCGTTGACCTCCTGCTGGTGCAGCTTGTTGGGGAAGTACTCCTCCAGGCTGCGGCCGTTGATGGTCCACTGGCCGGAGCCGGGCACGATGCGCACTCGCGCACGGGCCCGCTTGCGGCGGCCGATGGCGGCGCCGGGGACGGTCAGCGGGGCGCGCTCGGCCTCGCCGGTCTCCTGGACGGGGGCGGACTCCGAGGTGAAGCTGGTGGGCTCCTCGGAAGTGTTCAGCTCTTCAGTGTTCTGAGCCACGGTTCTCCTTGAAAATGTTCTCGTGTCGGGTGGCCAGGACTACTGAGCGACCTGGGAGATCTCGTACGGCTTGGGCTGCTGAGCCACGTGAGGGTGCTCCGGGCCCGCGTAGACGCGCAGCTTCTTGAGCTGTGCGGCGCCGAGCTTGTTGTGCGGCAGCATGCCCTTGACGGCGTTGTAGACCGCACGAGTCGGGTGACGCTGGATCATCTCGTCGAACGTCATGGACGAGATGCCGCCGGGGAAGCCCGAGTGGCGCCAGTAGCGCTTCTTCTGGCCCTTGTCGCCGGTGACGGCGACCTTCTCAGCGTTGATGATGATGACGAAGTCGCCCATGTCCTGGTGGGGAGCGAAGGTCGGCTTGTGCTTGCCGCGCAGCAGTGCGGCGGTCTGGCTTGCCAGACGACCCAGCACGACGTCGGTGGCGTCGATGATGTGCCACTGAGCGTCGGCGTCGCCAGGCTTCGGAGTGTACGTACGCACGGTGATGATGCCTTCGGTCGGTGTTCTACGGATCAGCGCACTGGACACATGGTGGTGTGAGAAGCACCGTACGTCAGTGGCTGTTTCTTCGCGAGTGCGCCGTCCGGCTTCCCAGGTGAGGGCTGGAAAGATGCCGGGCCCGTGAGTTCCCCTGCTGCTCGTGGAGGCATACGGCCATGCAACTGAACCGCCTCGACACGAGCCCACGCAGGAGTGGACACGCACAACAGCTGTTTACTATACCGGCTGGCATCGACTGCGGCAATGTGGCAGCCCCGGGCCTCGTCAGAGCGTCGAGCCTCGAACGGCCACAGCACTCCCACCGTGGACAGCGACTGGGCGATATGGCTGCTACCACGGCGCCCAGAGCACCCAAGAAGCGGTCATATCGCCCAGTCGATGTGGTGGAGCCAGACTCAGCCGCGGCGGCGGGCCACCAGCTGCTCCACCGGTCCGGCCAGCGCGTGCTCCGCCTCCAGCCCGGTGACCTGCTCCACGAACTTACGCGGGGGGAGGTCGGCCAGCAGGCCCTCCAGCTGGCGGGCCTGCTCATCCTCCGGATCCCGGAAGTCCAGGGCGGCGTCGACGACGGCGAGCAGCCCGTCCGCAGACAGACCCCGCTCCACCGCCTGGGCGGCGGGGCCGATCAGCCGCTCGTGACGGGAGAGCTTGCGCAGCGGCTGACGCCCCACCCGCTGGACGGTGTCCGGCAGGGCCGGATTGCGGAACCGGCCCAAGATGGTCCTGCGGTACTCCGTCATGTCCTCGGGCGTGAAGCCGTGCTTGGCCACCAGAAGCGCCGAGGTCTCCTCCAGCGCGGCCGCCACCCCGGCGGCCACGGAGTCCTCGGCGAGCGCCTCGGCGATCCGATCCTTCCCGGCACGGGCTCCCAGATACGCGGCCGCCGCATGTCCGGTGTTCACGGTGAACAGCTTCCGCTCGATGTACGGGCCGAGGTCGTCGACGAAATGCGCACCCGGGATCTGCGGCAGGGACTCCCCGAACGGACCCCGCTCGATCGCCCACTCGTAGAAGGGCTCCACGGTGACGTCGATCCCCGCCCCCGCGGGCTGCCCCGGCACGATACGGTCCACCGCCGTATTGGCGAAGACCGCGCGGGCCGAGAGCTGCTCCCAGTCCGCACCGGCGTGCTCCCGCATGTGTCCGGCCAGGGTGTCAGTGGCTCCGATCGCGTTCTCACAGGCCATCACCTGCAGCGGCGCCGCCGCGGGGTCACGACGCCGCAGCCCGGCGAGCACATGCGGAGCGATGAACTTCAGTACGGTGGGCCCGACGGCGGTGGTCACTACCTGAGCGGTGGCCACCTCCTCGGCCACCGCCTCCGGGGATTCGGCGGAGCTGATCGCCCGGAACCCCTCGACCACCCGGTCTGTCCCCCCGTCGCCGACCTCGTGGACGGTGTAGCTCTCGGCGGCGTCCAGGGCCGCCACCAGCGGGGCGACGACGTCGGAGAAGACGACCTCGTAGCCCCCCTCGTGGAGCAGCAGCCCGACGAACCCGCGGCCGATGTTCCCCGCACCGAAATGCACTGCCTTCATCGATGGTCCTCCTGTCGACTCCATGGTCAGCCCTCGTCCACCACGGAGAGGAGCTCGAGCAGCTCGTCCTCGGTGGCGGCGTCCTTGAGCCGCTGGACGGCCTGCTTGTCGGCGAACAGGCGGGCGATGCGGGAGAGGATCTGCAGGTGCTCCTCCCCCACCCCGGCGATGCCGACGACGAAGGTGGCGCGCTGGCCGCCCCAGTCGACGCCATCGTCGTACCGGGCCACCGAGAGGGCGGATGCCCTGATGGCGTCCTTGGCCTCATGGGTGCCGTGCGGGATGGCCAGCTCGTTGCCCATGAAGGTGGAGACGGTCTCCTCACGCTGGTGCATGGCCGCCAGGTACTCCCCGGTGACCGCGCCGGCCGCCTCCAGAGCGGCGGCGGCCTCCGCCATGGCCTCGTCCCGGGTGGCGGAGCCGGCGTGGATGCGGACTCGGTCCCTGCTCAGAATGCCGGAGGCTTCGGGCTGCGCGGACGCCGGCGCCGAGACCTCTTCGGCCGGCCCTGCGCCGACCGCGATGGGCTGGGCGTCGCCGCCCTCGGCGCTGCGACGGACGAGTTCGACGACCTCCTCGTACTCCGGAGCGTCCATGAAGCTGTCCACCGAGACGTGGATCGCCTGCGGCTCCTGTCCGCGCGCCCTCTCGGTCAGCTGCTGCTGCGTGATGACCAGGTCGGTGTCACCGGGCAGCGAGGCGACGGCCTTGTTGGTGACCGTGACACCTTCGATGCCGGCGTCGGCGATCTTCTTGCGGAGCACCGAGGCGCCCATCGCAGAGGACCCCATGCCGGCGTCGCAGGCGAAGATGATCGAATTGATCCGGCCGGCGGCCTCGCCGGAGGAGGCCTGGGCGGCCAGACCGGCCAGCGCCGCGGAGGACTTGCCCTTCGCGGCCTCTGTGCGGGCCACGGCGTCGGAGAAGGAGTCGTCGCCCTGCAGGTCCCGCTTACGGCTGGCGAGCAGGATCATCGCCGCGATGGTGAAGCTGACCGCCGCGGAGAGGATGACCGAGAGGGTGACGCCGAGGTAGGAGTCAGAGGCGGTCTGGATCAGCACCGCGAAGATCGAACCCGGCGCGGCAGGTGCCCGCAGGCCGGCGTCGAAGAGCACATTGGTGGCCACGCCGGTGGCACCGCCGCCGATGACGGCCAGCAACAGGGCCGGCTTCATCAGCACATACGGGAAGTAGACCTCATGGATGCCTCCGGCGAACTGGATCAGCGCAGCCCCCGGGGCGGTGGCACGGGCGGCCCCGACGCCGAAGACGGTGAAGGCCATCAGCACGCCGAAGCCGGGGCCGGGGTTGGCCTCCAGCAGGAACAGGATGGACTTACCCTCCGCCGCGGCTTCGGCGATCCCCAGTGGAGTGAGCACCCCGTGGTTGATGGCGTTGTTGAGGAAGAAGACCTTCGCGGGTTCGATGATGATCGAGGTCAGCGGCAGCAGGCCGTTGTCCACCAGGAACCGCACGGCACCGCCGAGGACGTCCATCAGACCGTTGACGATCGGCGCGAGGGCGAAGAAGCCGACCACCGCCATCAGGAACGCCGTGATGCCGGCAGAGAACATGTTGACCAGCATCTCGAAGCCGGCCTTGACCTTGCCCTCCCACAGGGCGTCGAGACGCTTGATCACCCAGGCCGCGAGCGGCCCCATGATCATCGCGCCGATGAACATGTGGATCTCGTTGATGTCATCCACGCCCTCGGGAAGGGCCGCGTTGGCCTGCGCGATGAGGAAGTCCGAACCGACGATCACGCCGAAGGTGGCCGTGGCCCCGACGACGGCGCCGCGGATGTCGTAGATCATCTTGCCGCCCTGGACCGCGATCAGGATGGGCAGCAGGTAGTGGATCATCGGGCCGATGATCTCGCCGAAAGCATCCGTGGCCGCCGTACCCTCGGTGAACTCATCGACGTTCACGATCACCGCGGTGATGATGCCCCAGGCGATGAGCGCGGGGATGATGGGCATGATCATGCCCGAGAGGAAGGATCCGACCTTCTGGACTCCGACGCGCAGGCCCCCCGGAGACTTCTTCTCCGGGGACTGCGCGACGGGCGACGTCGACGTCGTCGTCATGGCGTGTGCCTTTCGTCAGGTGCCCCAGCGGGGCGAGTGAGATGCAACGGTGCGAGATGCAGGGATTCGAGGATCAGCTCGAGGGTGCGGGACCCGTCGAGGTCGCCGAAGACGTCCGGTGGGAGGAGCGCCACCTCAGCGCCGGTGATCCGGGTGCGGATGTCCTCCAGGGAGGCCTGCAGATGGGGCCCGACCAGGACCAGGCCGACATCGTCGAGGTCCCCGTCCAGTGCGGACTCCGCGCCCGCCCGAGCGGTGTGGGCGAGCCCGGCCCGCTGCAGTGCCCCCCGGACCCGCTGGACCACGAACGTGCTGGACGCTCCCGCGCCGCACACCACCAGGATCTCCATCGATCACCAGCCCCTTCAGCGCCCTCTGCTCCTGAGGACGATTCTCCGTGCGGAGAGATCCCGGTCACAACCACTGATGTTTCCGCCCCTGCGGAAACCCCCGGTCACCCGGGTCGGGGCGCCGTCTGTGGCGATGCCGGCCGCGGGTAGGGTGGGCGGGGAGCCCAGCCCTGCCAGCACGCGGGAGCAGGGCCCGCTCATCATCCATCCGATGCGTAGGAGGGGGCATGCCATGACCCGGCAGCGCCAGGACCAGCTGGTCGCCCTGCTGCTGCGCGATCGCGGCTGGACCACCGCGGCCGCCTTGGCGGACCTGCTGGGGGTGACCCCGCGCAGCGTGCGTTCCTACATCGCCCAGATCAACGCCCGGACCGCGGACGGCGACGCCGTCGAGTCGGGTCCCTCGGGCTACCGCGCCCACCGCCCGGTGCTGGCCGGGCTGCGCGCCGACCACACGCAGGAGACCCCGCGGGACCGTCTGCACCGCCTGGTGCGCGTGCTGCTGGAGGCTGAGGACGGCCTCGACATCTTCGCGACGGCCGAGCGGCTGTTCGTCAGC
The DNA here is from genome assembly GCF_013410745.1 of Nesterenkonia xinjiangensis. NCBI lineage: Bacteria > Bacillati > Actinomycetota > Actinomycetes > Micrococcales > Micrococcaceae > Nesterenkonia > Nesterenkonia xinjiangensis. Next base: position 856,776 of record NZ_JACCFY010000001.1, read on the forward strand.
GAGGCCACCGTGGAGGCCGACCTCGCGCGGGTGCGCGGGCTGCTCGACGGCACCGAGCTGCACCTGGCACGCAGCGGCCCCCGAGTGCGGCTGCTGGGCGACGAGCTCGCCCAGCGCCGCCTGGTCTCTCGGCTCGCCCATGAGGAGATGGAGGAGGGCACCTTCGACGTCGAGGCGCTGCGTCGTGCCGCAGGTCTGGGCACGGTGGACAGCGCCGCCTTCGGGGCCTTCACCCGCGAGCTCACCGCGGAACTGGCCTCACTGGGCTGGTACGTCAACGAGTTCGCCGCCGCCGACGTCGCCCTGCACTCCGCCATCGCCGCCGACCGGGTGCTGCGAGGCCATGCCCTGCAGAGCACCCACGGGGATCCGAGCCCGGACCAGCGCCGGCTGACCGCCACCATCGACTCGCTCAGTCGCCGCCACTTCGAGGTCTCCCTGGGCCCCGGGGACCTGCAGCACCTCTCCTCCCTGGTGCTGACCCGCGTGGTCGCACCGGGCGGAGCCACCCGGGAGCAGGTCCGGCTGGACCCGCAGATCGAGGCCACGGTGCGCGAGGCCGTGACCCATGCCGCTCACGGCTATCTGGTGGACATCGTGGAGGAGGAGTTCATCCGGCGGCTCAGCCTGCACGTGCAGAACCTCGTGCTTCGCTCCCGGGAGCACGCCACGGTCAGGAATCCGCTGACCCGCTCGCTGAAGTCCGCCTACCCGATGATCTTCCAGGTGGCCGTCTCTATCGCCAGCCACGTGGCGCAGCGGCTGGACGTGGAGATCCACGACGATGAGATCGCCTATATCGCCATGCACGTGGGAGGCAGGCTGGAACGCAGCCGCATGGCGGAGTCGGTGCTCACCGCCACGATCGTCTGCCCCGGCTACTACGAGCTGCATGAGCTGCTGCGTTCACGGATCGCCGGGGCCCTGGGGCCCAGCATCGAGGTCGTCGGGGTGGAGACCCAGGCGGACCCGGACTGGGCAGCTCTGGACACCGATCTGGTGCTGACCACCATCGAGCCGCCCCAGCGCGACGAGCGGACCGTCACCCTGCCGCCCTTCCTCACGCAGGCGGACTTGGAGCGGATCACCCTGGCCGCGTCTCGGCTGCGCCGGGGACGTCGACTGGCGCGGCTGCGTGAAGAGCTGAAGCGCTACCTCAGCGCGGATGCGTTCATCCGGCCCCTGGACACCAACGACGAGGAGCAGGCGATCCGCCGGCTCGCCGCGCCGCTGGCCGCCCGAGGCATCATCGACCAGGGCTACATCGACCGCACCGTGGAGCGCGAACAGCTCTCCTCCACGGCGTTCACCGAGGCGCTGGCGGTGCCGCACGCGCTGCAGATGACCGCCAGCCGGACCGCCATCGCCCTGGGCATCGCCGAAGGCTCCGTGCCCTGGGGCGACGCCCGGGTGCAGGTGGTGGCCCTGGTGGCGTTCAGCGAGGAGGAGCGTGAGGCCTTCCAGACGATCTTCGAGCAGCTGGTGGAGGTCTTCAGCGAACGTGCCTCGGTGCAGCGCATCCTGCGCCGCGGACACGACTTCGAGTCCTTCCTCGACGAGCTCGTCGCCGTCATCGACGGCTGATCCGGTCAGCCGCGCCGGCCGGACTCAGCCCTGCTTCGAGTAGGCCCCCTCGGCCATGTCCTCGAGCTCACGCCCCTTGGTCTCCGGGACCCACTTCAGCACGAAGACCAGCGACAGCAGCGCGGAGACGGCGTAGAAGCCATAGGCGAAGACCAGCGACAGCTCCGCCATGGAGGGGAAGATCGTGGAGATCACGAAGTTGGCCGCCCAGTTCGCCGAGGCGGTCAGGCCCAGGGCGATCGCTCGGATGCGGTTGGGGAACATCTCTCCCAGCAGCAGCCACATGAACGGGCCCCAGGTGGCCCCGAAGAACAGCACGAACACGTTGGCCGAGATCAGCGCGACGACCCCCCAGGCTCCGGGCAGGCTGACGATCTCCTCCCCACCGGCGCCCTCGGCGACCACGGCCTGGGAGAAGGCCACGGCCATCATGGCCAGACCTGCCGCCATGCCGGCCGAACCGATCGCCAGCGGGATGCGGCGGCCCACTTTGTCCACGATCATGATGCCGACCACGGTGGCGATGATGTTCACCGTGGTGGTGATGACCTGGATGAGGAAGGACTGGTCCTCGGGGATCCCCACCGACTGCCAGAGGGTGTTCGAGTAGTAGAAGATCACGTTGATGCCCACGAACTGCTGGAAGACCGCCAGCCCCAGCCCGACCCACACGATGGGCATGACCTTCCCCGAGGCCAGCAGATCCCGGAGGCGCTGACGGGACTCCATATTGATGGTGCGGCTGATCTCGGAGATCTTCTCGCGCACCTCGGCCTCCCGAGTGAGCCCGACGACCTCGCGCAGCACCTTCGCGGCTCGGGTGTCGTCCCCACGCGAGACCAGATAGCGCGGAGATTCCGGGATGGAGGTGGCCAGCAGTCCGTAGATGAGCGCCGGGACGGACTCGATGATGAACATCCAGCGCCAGGCCTCCACGCCGAACCAGAGCTCACCGGAGGCGCCGCCGGCCAGGTTGGAGATGAAGGCGTTGGAGACGGCGGCGGCGAAGATGCCGATGACGATGGCCAGCTGCCACAGCGAGCCCAGCCGACCGCGCAGATTGGTGGGCGCGACCTCAGCGATGTACGCGGGTGCGATGACCGAAGCCATGCCCACCCCGATGCCGCCGAGCACGCGCCAGATGATCAGGTCCACGGTGTCCACCGCCAGGCCGGAGCCGAGCGCCGAGACGAAGAACGCGGCCGCCGCGATGAGCATGGCGCGCACGCGGCCGAGACGATCGGAGAGGGCCCCGCCGATCCAGGCGCCGACCATGCAGCCGAGCAGCGCGGAGGAGACCGTGAAACCGATCAGCACCTCCGAGAGGCCGAAGGTGTCCTGGATGGCGCCGACGGCGCCGTTGATCACAGCGGTGTCGAAGCCGAAGAGGAAGCCGCCGAACGCGGCAACCAGGACGACCCACGTCACGGCGGTGACCGCGGGATCCTGGGATCGGGTGGTGGTGCTCATCAGGAGGTGGTCCTTCGAGTCGACGGGGTCTGCGACCCATGATGCGCGGCCCATGAGCCACGTCGCAGACGGTGCGGAACTGTGGCACCCTACCCCACGCTCCAGAAAGCGCTTCCACTCCCCGCAGGAGCCTCGGATCCTGCTCACCCCGTCCTCCCGGCGGAAGCTGGGGCGACGTCGAGTCGTGACCCCGCCCACTGGGTGGGGAACATCACTTTGATGCACGCCCAGGGCACGCTGCACGTCTCAGGTGCGGGCCGACCCTCAGGCCGGCGAGGTCGGACGGGTCGCCCGTGTCTGCTCCGCACGTGCGGCGAGCCGTTCCGCCTCCGGGTAGGCCACCGACTCCAGGACCAGTCCATGCGGTGCGGCCAGGCGAACCGCGGAGTCCCACTCAGGGGTGCCCAGACGCTGCATCAGCCACCCCGGCTCCCGGCGCCCCTCCCCCACGTCCACGGCCGCGCCGATGAGCGCTCGGACCATGTGGTGGCAGAAGGCGTCGGCAGTGAGCCGAGCGGTGAGCACGCCGTCCTCGCCGCGGGCGATGCTGAACTCGTGCAGTTCGCGGATGGTCGTGCCCCTCTCCCGGGGGCGGCAGAAGCTGCCGAAGTCATGGAGCCCGAGCAGCCCGGAGGTCTCCGCCGCCATCAGCGCGTCGTCGAGCCGGGCCCGGTGCCAGGCGGTGTCCGCGCGACGCAGCGGATCACGCCGGGCGCGCTCATCGGCGAGGCGGTACGTGTAGCTGCGGCTCAACGCCGAGAACCGCGCATCGAAGGTCGGGGGAACCTCCGCGGCGGCACGGACGACGACGGCGCCCTCCTCAGGCGCGAGCACGCCGGCCAGTCGACGCAGGATCGCCGCCTGCGGGGGAATGTCCCGGCCTCGGGAGAGTCCCTCCCACTCGGCGCGCTGCAGGTCCAGGTGGACGACCTGGCCGCGAGCATGGACTCCGGCGTCGGTGCGGCCGGCGACGACGACCTTCACCGGGCGGCGGATCAGGGTGGCCAGCGCGTCGGTGAGCACTCCCTCCACAGTGCGCAGCCCGGGCTGGGCGGCCCAGCCGCGGTAGGCCCCGCCGTCGTAGGCCAGGTCGAGTCGGATCCTCACGTCTGTCATGGCCTCCAGGGTATCGGGCCGGACCGCCGTCACCACAGACACGCAGGAGCCCCCGATCCCTGCAGGGATCGGGGGCTCCTGGCGCACCGGAGGCCGGTAGAGACGACTCACGAGGCCCTCAGGCCCCGAGGACTCACTTGTCCTCGGTCTCCTCGGAGGTCTCCTCCGTAGTCTCTTCGGCGGTGGGCTCCTCGGCGGCGGCCTCTTCGACCGGAGCCTCTTCGACCGGCTCCTCCTCGACCTGGGCGGCGGCGGCCTGCTCGGCCTCCTTCACCACAGCCTGCTTCGGGGAGACGGGCTCCATCACCAGTTCGATGACGGCCATCGGAGCGTTGTCGCCCTTGCGGTTGCCAATCTTGGTGATGCGGGTGTAGCCACCCTCGCGCTCCGCCATGGCCGGGGCGATCACGGTGAACAGCTCGTGCACGATCGCCTGGTTGGTGGAGTTCTTGGCGCTCAGCTGGCCGACCACCTTGCGGCGAGCCGCCAGGTCGCCCTTCTTAGCGATGGTGATCAGGCGCTCGGCGTAGGGACGCAGGCGCTTGGCCTTCGTCACGGTGGTGGTGATCGAGCGGTGCTCGAACAGGCTGGCAGAGAGGTTCTGCAGCATCATCTTCTCGTGCGACGGGCTGCCGCCCAGGCGCGGTCCCTTGGTGGGAGTAGGCATGGTCTCGTTCTCCTTGGATGGTGCGCCGCCGGGTCACATCCCCTGCGACGCGCAGATGTTGTCGTGTGCGTCAGTCCCTCAGAACTGCTGCTCGCCCTCGAGGTACTCGCCCTCGCCCGCCTCCTGGAAGCGGGCCGCCGTCGGGTCGAAGCCCGCCGGGGAGTCCTTCAGGGACAGGCCGAGCTCCGTGAGCTTGTCCTTGACCTCGTCGATGGACTTCGCACCGAAGTTGCGGATGTCCATCAGGTCGGCCTCGGAGCGTGCCACGAGTTCACCCACGGTGTGGATGCCCTCGCGCTTGAGGCAGTTGTAGGAGCGCACGGTCAGCTCGAGGTCCTCGATGGGCAGAGCCATGTCGGCGGCGAGGGCGGCGTCGGTCGGCGACGGGCCGATCTCGATGCCCTCGGCGGCGACGTTGAGCTCACGAGCCAGTGAGAACAGCTCGACCAGTGTGGTGCCGGCCGAAGCCAGCGCGTCACGCGGCACGACGGACGGCTTGGTCTCGACGTCGACGATGAGCTTGTCGAAGTCGGTGCGCTGCTCGACACGGGTCGCCTCGACCTTGAAGCTGACCTTCAGGACCGGCGAGTAGATCGAGTCGACCGGGATGCGGCCGATCTCCGAGTCGCCGGCCTTGTTCTGCGAGGCCGAGACGTAGCCGCGGCCGCGCTCGACGGTCAGCTCCAGGTCGAGCTTGCCGTCCTCGTTGAGGGTGGCCAGGTGGAGCTCCGGGTTGTGGATCTCCACACCTGCCGGCGGGGTGATGTCCGCGGCGGTCACCTCCCCCGGGCCCTCCTTGCGCAGGTAGGCGACGACGGGCTCGTCGTGCTCCGAGGAGACGGAGAGCCGCTTGACGTTGAGGACGAGCTCAGTCACGTCCTCCTTGGCACCGGCGATGGTGGTGAACTCGTGGAGCACGCCGTCGATCCGGATGCTGGTCACCGCGGCGCCAGGGATGGAGGACAGCAGGGTGCGACGCAACGAGTTGCCCAGGGTGTAGCCGAAGCCCGGCTCCAGGGGTTCGATGATGAAGCGGGAACGGTTGTCTGCGACGACTTCTTCGGTCAGCGTGGGGCGCTGTGCAATGAGCACTGGTGGTTCCTTTCAGAGTGCATCCGCTATATGACGCAGTCTCAGCGATGATGATGCTCATCCCCGCCGCGACCAGGGAGGTCGCGGCGGGGATCATTGTCCTGGAGAAGGTCGCTCAGACGCGACGGCGCTTCGGCGGGCGGCAGCCGTTGTGCGCGCTCGGGGTGACGTCCGAGATGGAGCCGACCTCGAGACCGGCGGCCTGCAGGGAGCGGATGGCGGTCTCACGACCGGAACCCGGGCCCTTGACGAAGACGTCGACCTTGCGCATGCCGTGCTCCTGGGCACGCTTGGCAGCCTGCTCGGCGGCCATCTGCGCGGCGTACGGGGTGGACTTGCGGGAACCCTTGTGGCCGACCTCGCCCGACGACGCCCACGAGATCACGGCGCCGGTGGGGTCCGTGATGGAGACGATCGTGTTGTTGAAGGTTGACTTGATGTGGGCCTGGCCCTGGGTGATGTTCTTGCTGGCCTTGCGGCGCGGCTTGCGTGCCGCTGCGCGGGTCTTGGGGGGCATATTCTCTCCGTGACTCAGTTGGTCTGATCTGCGTGTGCCGGCCGGTCCGACGGACTCAGGCCGAGGGCATCACGTCGAACTACTTCTTCTTGCCTGCGACGGTGCGCTTCGGACCCTTGCGGGTGCGAGCGTTGGTCTTGGTGCGCTGACCGCGGACCGGCAGACCACGACGGTGGCGCAGGCCCTGGTAGGAACCGATCTCGACCTTGCGGCGGATGTCCGCGGCGACCTCACGACGGAGGTCACCCTCGACGGTGAAGCTGCCTTCGATGTAGTCACGCAGAGCGACCAGCTGCTCGTCAGTCAGGTCCTTGACGCGGGTGTCCGGGGCGATCCCGGTGGCCTCGATGGCCAGGTTGGCGCGTGTCTTGCCGACGCCGTAGATGTAAGTGAGTGCGATCACCGTGCGCTTCTCGCGCGGGATGTCCACACCAGCCAGACGTGCCATATGGCAGTCCTCCTCTTTCTAGTCCGAAGGTCTCAAGCAGTGCGTTCCCTCTGGGACCCGCCCGATGCGTGCATCGGGGGCGTCCGGCGTCGGAGGTGACGCCGTCAGCGGGTCTCCGGCCTTCGGCAACCGGAGGTGTGTCCGTGCAGCTCATCCACGGACTGCACTGCTATTCATCATTGAGCTGTGGTCGAGCGCGCGGGCGCCCTCACTTCATCGTGTGCAGAATGGTGAGGAGCTCAGCCCTGGCGCTGCTTGTGGCGCGGATTCTTGCAGATCACACGGATCACGCCGTTGCGGCGGATCACCTTGCAGTCAGTGCAGATCTGCTTCACGCTGGGGTGAACCTTCATGACTTTCCTCTTTACTTGTAGCGGTAGACGATACGTCCACGGTTGAGGTCATACGGGCTCATCTCCACTACGACCCGGTCCTCGGGGAGGATCCGGATGTAGTGCTGGCGCATCTTGCCCGAGATCGTGGCAAGCACCACGTGGTCGTTCTCCAGACGCACACGGAACATCGCGTTGGGAAGGGCCTCGGTCACCCGGCCCTCCACCTCGATCACACCTTCTTTTTTACCCATATGCTCCACACCGTTCGCGACTCCCCCGTCTGGTGCCCGCGCGAGGCCGACGGCGCCCGCATATCTGACCGAGGACGGCGCGACGCACCGTCTGGCCCGTGATCATGAGGAATGATGCCGCCGCGCACATGTGCGGGCCGGGAGAATCTGGTTCTGTTTCTGACAGACGCCGCTGAGCCTCGCCGACCTGAGGACCGGGAGCGCATGACGCCCGCCGGTCTGCGGGCACGGCTGAACCACAGAGACAACCAGCAGTCAATCCTACCTGACGCGGGTCGGCCCGGCAATTCAACGGAATCTGAGGGCCTCTGCCACGTCCCCAGCTGATGGATCGGGCGCCAGGAAGCAGGGCCGGATCAGCTGAGGGGAACGGGGGTGATGCCCAGCGGCTCCAGCTCGGAGGCGCCGCCGTCGGCAGCGGTGAGGACCCAGATCCCGCCCTCATGCCGGGCCACCGAGTGCTCCCACTGGCTGGCACGGCTGCCGTCCTCGGTCACCACGGTCCAGTCGTCATCGAGCACCCGGGTCTCGATTCCCCCACGGGTCAGCATCGGCTCGATGGCCAGCGCGAGCCCGGGCCTGATCTTCGTGCCCTTCATACCGGTGGCATAGTTGAAGACATCGGGCGGCAGATGCATGGCGGAACCGATCCCGTGGCCGACGTAGTCCTCCAGGATGCCGAGCCGCTCCCCCGGCTGGGAGACCACGTACTCCTCGACGGCCTCCCCGATCTCCCCCACATGTCGGGCGACGGCGAACGCGGCGATCCCGCGCCACATCGCCTGGCGAGTGATCTCCGAAAGGCGCTCGTCCCCAGCGTCGGCGGTGCCCTCGGCGGAGGAGCCCAGGATCACGGTGCGCGCCGAGTCGGAATGCCAGCCATCGATGATGCAGCCGCCGTCGATCTTCAGCACATCCCCGGGCTGCAGGACTCGGCCACCCGGTATCCCGTGCACCACCTCGTCATTGACCGAGGCGCAGATGTGCCCGGGGAACCCGTGGTAGTTCAGGAAGTTGGGCTTCGCCTCGTGGGCGGCCAGCACCTCGGCGAAGATCGCATCCAGCTCCGCCGTGGTCCGCCCCGGCTCTGCGGCAGCGACGGCGGCATCCAGCGCCTCACACAGCACGGATCCGGCGGCGTCCATCGACGCGAGCTGCTCCGGGGTCTTCAGCTCCACCCGGGGACGCGAGAACATCAGGAGCGGATCGCTTCCATGATGCGGCTGTTGACCTCATCGATGGCGCCGAGGCCGTCCACCTGACGCAGCAGCCCACGGGAGTCGTACGCGGAGATCATCGGCGCGGTCTCGGTCTGGAACAGCTCGAGACGACGGCGGATGGCGTCCTCATCGGCGTCGTCCTCACGGCCTTCGATCTCGGCACGCCTCTTCAGCCGCTGCGTCAGCTCCTCGCGGTCGGCGGTGAGCTCCAGGACGACGTCGAGCTCCACGCCCAGGCGAGAGAGCATCTCGTCCAGCGCGGTGACCTGGGTGCGGTTGCGCGGGTAGCCGTCCAGCAGGAAGCCCTCCTGCGCGTCCTCCCAGGAGAGGCGGTCCTCCACCATGCGGTTGGTCACCGAGTCCGGGACCAGCTCACCGGCGTCGACGTACTTCTGAGCCTCCTGGCCCAGCTCCGTCTGGCCCTTGATGTTGGCACGGAAGATGTCTCCGGTGGAGATGGCCACGATCCCGAGCTCCTCGGAGATCCTCTTCGACTGGGTTCCCTTGCCCGACCCCGCGGGTCCGACGATCAGCATTCTCGTCATCGCAGCAGCCCTTCGTAGTTCCTCTGTTCCATCTGAGCGTTGATCTGCTTCACAGTGGTCAGACCCACACCCACCATGATGAGGATGGAGGTTCCGCCGAACGGGAAGTTCTGGTTGGCCCCGATCAGCACGAAGGCGATGAGCGGGATCAGGGCGATGAAGCCCAGGTACAGCGAACCGGGGAAGGTGATGCGCGAGATCACGTAGGCCAGGTAGCCCTCCGTGGGCCGACCGGCCCGGATGCCCGGGATGAAGCCGCCGTACTTGCGCATGTTCTCGGCGACCTCGTTCGGGTTGAACGTGATCGTCACATAGAAGTAGGTGAAGCCGATGGTCAGCAGGAAGAAGACCGCCATGTAGACGGGGTGGGTGCCGCCGGAGAAGTAGGTCTGCACCAGGTTCGAGAACCAGCCGGGCTCCTCCCCCGGAGCAGGCTGATTGAACTGCAGATACACCGAGGGGAGCATCAGCACCGAGGAGGAGAAGATGACCGGGATGACGCCGGCCATGTTGACCTTGATCGGGATGTAGGTCGAGGTGCCGCCCACGGTGCGGCGGCCGACCTGACGCTTGGCGTACTGGACCGGCACGCGGCGCTGGGACTGCTCGACGAAGACGACCGCCGTGATGGTCACCAGTCCGATCAGCATCACGATGGCGAAGGTCCGCCAGCCCTGGACGGTCCAGATCTCGCCCATCGCGCCGGGGAAGCCGGCGGCGATGGAGACGAAGATGAGGATCGACATGCCGTTGCCGACGCCGCGCTCGGTGATCTGCTCACCGAGCCACATGATCAGGGCCACGCCGGAGGTCATCACCAGGATCATCAGGACGATCACCCACAGGGAGTCGTCCGGGATGATCGGGATGTCGCATCCGAGCAGAGCGCCGGAGCGCGCCGTGGCGACCAGTGTGGTGGCGTTGAGCGTGGCGAGACCGATGGTCAGATAGCGGGTGTACTGGGTCAGTTTCGCCTGGCCCTGCGCACCTTCACGCTGGAGGTTCTCGAACCGTGGGATGACCACGCGCAGCAGCTGCACGATGATGGCCGCAGTGATGTATGGCATGATGCCCAGCGCGAAGACTGACACCTGGAGCATCGCACCGCCGGAGAACATGTTCACGAAGGAGTACACGCCTCCTTCAGTGGTGCCCAGCTCAAGACACTGCTGGACGGCGCCGTAGTCCACCCCGGGGGCCGGGACGAAGGCTCCGATGCGGTAGATCGTGATGATCCCGATCGTGAACCAGATCTTACGGCGCAGGTCGGGCGTCTTGAACACCCTGGCTAGTGCGCTGAACAAGCGTCCTCCTGTGGATGGTGCCTCGGCATGGCGACAGTGCGAAGCCACCGGAGTCCGGCGGCCACACAAATAGCCATACTAACGTCACATGCGGGGCCTGCGAGAATCCTGCCCGAACCTCAGCCCGTCACCGGGCGCTCCCGGGCGTCTTCAGCGAGGCAGAACCATGCAGGGGCTGACGATGCACGACGGCCCCCGTCGCACGCGACGGGGGCCGTCATACATCAGCGTCGAGCCGTTCAGCCCTGAGCCGGACGAAGGTCCAGCTTCTCGACCGAACCTCCGGCCGTGGTGATCTTCTCCTCGGCGGAGGCGGAGAAGGCGTGAGCCTTCACCTGCACCGCGGCGGAGATCTCACCGGAGCCGAGGACCTTCACGGGACGGCCCTTCTTGGCCGCACCCTTGGAGATGAGGATCTCCGGAGTCACCTCGCCGCCCTCGGGGAAGAGCTCCCCGAGGGTGGACAGGTTCACCGGAGAGAACTCGACCCGGTTGGGGTTCTTGAATCCGCGCAGCTTCGGAAGGCGCATGTGCAGCGGAAGCTGCCCACCCTCGAAGCCGGCACGGACCTGATAACGGGCCTTGGTGCCCTTGGTGCCGCGACCTGCCGTCTTGCCCTTGGAGGCCTCACCACGACCCACACGAGTGCGGGCCTTCTTGGAGCCGGGGGCCGGACGCAGGTCGTGGACCTTGAGGACGTCGGACCCGGCAGCGTTGTTCTCTGCCATCACTTGGCCTCCTCGACATTCACGAGATGCTTCACACTGTTCAGCATGCCCACGGTGACGGCGTCGGCGTCTCGGACCACAGTGTGGCCGATCCGCTTCAGGCCCAGCGAACGCACGGTGTCACGGTGCTTCGGCGTGGCGCCGATGGTGGACTTCTTCTGGGTGATCTCCAGCTTGCGGTCGCCGGGGACCAGGTTCTTGGCGGTGGTGTAGTTGACAGTCACCCTCATGCACCTGCCTTCTGCGCACGGGCCTCGCGGTCCGCCTCCATGGTGCGGAGCATCGGGGCCGGTGCAACCTCGTCGAGAGCCTTGCCGCGGCGTGCCGCCACGGCCTGGGGCTCCTCGAGCTGCTTCAGCGCGTCGATGGTGCCGTGCACGATGTTGATCGCGTTCACCGAGCCCATGGACTTGGTGAGCACGTCGTGGATGCCTGCGCACTCCAGCACGGCACGGACCGGACCACCGGCGATCACACCGGTACCCGGGGATGCCGGACGCAGCAGCACGACGCCGGCGGCGTCCTCACCGGTGACCAGGTGCGGGATGGTGGAGCCGACGCGCGGAACGCGGAAGAAGTTCTTCTTGGCCTCCTCCACGCCCTTCTGGATCGCGGCGGGCACCTCCTTGGCCTTGCCGTAGCCGACGCCGACCATGCCGTCACCGTCGCCGACGACGACCAGGGCAGTGAAGCTGAAGCGACGACCACCCTTGACGACCTTGGAGACGCGGTTGATGGTCACGACGCGCTCGAGGAACTTGTCCCGATCGTCGTCGCGGGCGCCGCGGCCTCGGCCCTCGCCGCGACCACGCCCACGGCCACCACGGCCGCCGCGCTCGTCACGACCGCCTCGACCGGAGCCCTTGTCAGCGGCCTGCTGGGTCTCGCCGGCCTGCGGCTGCTGAGCAGCCTGGGCGGCGTTCTCGTTGGCCTCAGTCACAGATGAGTCCTTCACAGTGTTGTCGGTGTTCTCACTCACAGCTTCAGACCACCCTCCCGAGCCCCGTCAGCGACGGCGGCCACGCGACCGTGGTACTTGTTGCCGCCGCGGTCGAAGACCACAGCGCCGATGCCGGCGGCCTGGGCGCGCTCGGCGATCAGCTCGCCGACCTTCTTCGCCTTGGCGGTCTTGTCACCGTCGAAGCTGCGCAGGTCCGCCTCCATCGTGGTGGCGGAGACCAGCGTGCGGCTGCGGGCGTCGTCGACGACCTGAGCCACCATGTGGCGGGCGGAACGGGTGACCACCAGGCGCGGACGCTCGGCGGACCCGCTGATCTTCTTGCGCAGGCGGAGGTGGCGACGGCCGCGGGCAGCGGACTTCGACTTGCCCTTGATACCAATAGCCATGCGTTACTTACCTGCCTTTCCGGCCTTGCGGCGAATCTGCTCGCCCTCGTAGCGCACGCCTTTGCCCTTGTACGGGTCAGGCTTGCGCAGCTTGCGGATGTTGGCGGCGACTTCGCCGACCTGCTGCTTGTCGATGCCGGAGACCGCGAGCTTGGTGGCACCCTCGACCTGGAAGGTGATGCCCACGGGGGCCGTCACCTGGATCGGGTGCGAGTAGCCCAGGGCGAACTCGAGGTCCGAGCCCTTGGCCTGCACCCGGTAGCCGGTGCCGACGATCTCGAGCTTCTTGATGTAGCCCTCGGTCACACCGATGATCATGTTGTTGATCAGGGTGCGGGTCAGGCCGTGCAGCGAGCGGGATTCGCGCTCATCGTCGGGGCGGGTCACCGTGATGGTGCCCTCCTCGACGGTGACGCCGATGCCCTCGGAGAGGGTGCGGTGGAGCTCGCCCTTGGAGCCCTTCACGGAGATCTCACGGCCATCGAGGGAGACCTCGACGCCGGCAGGGATGGTGATCGGAAGACGACCGATGCGTGACATTGTGCTTCGACTCCTTCCGGTTACCAGACGTAGGCGAGGACTTCCCCGCCGACGCCCTTCTTGGCAGCCTGCCGGTCCGTGAGCAGACCGGAAGAGGTGGACAGGATCGCGATGCCCAGACCGCCCAGCACGTGCGGGAGGTTGTTGGACTTCGCATACACCCGGAGGCCGGGCTTGGAGATGCGGCGCAGGCCGGCGATCGAACGCTCACGGTTCGGGCCGAACTTGAGGTCGATGGCCAGGGTCTTTCCGACCTCGGCCTCCTCCTCGCGCCATTCGGTGATGTAACCCTCGGCCTTGAGGATGTCGGCCACCCGCACCTTCAGCTTGGAGCTGGGCATGGAGACCTGGTCGTGGTAGGCCGAGTTGGCGTTGCGCAGACGCGTCAGCATGTCTGCGACTGGATCAGTCATTGTCATGTGGGGCGTGTGCCCTTCCTCACCGCGGTTTCCGATCTCCGAAGGAACTCGTCGAACCCGGACCGGCCGGGTGCGATGGAACCTCTGGTGAAAGGACCTGCGGCGTAGTGTTTACTGTTCGGTCTTGAAGGGGAAGCCGAGCGCCTTCAGCAGCGCACGACCCTCGTCATCGGTCTTGGCGGTGGTCACCACAGTGATGTCCATGCCCCGGGCGCGATCGATCGAGTCCTGATCGATCTCGTGGAACACCGCCTGCTCGGTCAGGCCGAACGTGTAGTTGCCATTGCCGTCGAACTGCTTGGGGCTCAGGCCGCGGAAGTCACGGATGCGCGGCAGCGCCAGCGTGACGAGGCGGTCGATGAACTCCCACATGCGGTCTCCGCGCAGCGTGGTGTGCGTGCCGATCGGCTGGCCTTCACGCAGCTTGAACTGCGCGATGGACTTGCGGGCGCGAGTGACCTTCGGCTTCTGGCCGGTGATGTTGGTCAGGTCACGCACGGCACCATCGATGAGCTTGGAGTCGCGTGCGGCCTCGCCGACACCCATGTTGACCACGACCTTGACCAGGCCGGGGACCTCCATGACGTTGCCGTAGCCGAACTCGACCTGCAGCGCGTCGCGGATCTCGGAGCGGTACTTGTTCTTCAGACGGGGGGTGATCTTCTCGGTCACGCTCTGCACCTCGGTCATCACAGGTCCTTTCCGGAGGCCTTGGCGTAGCGGACCCGCACAGTCTTGGTGCGGCCGTCACGCTCGACGGTCTCCTCCCGGTAGCCGACGCGGGTGGTCTTGCCCGTCTCCGGGTCCACCAGGGCGACGTTGGAGATGTGGATGGCGGCCTCAGACTCGACGATGCCGCCCTCGGTGTTGCCGAACTGGCCGGCACGGAGGTGACGCTTCATCCGGTTGACGCCCTCGACGACGACGCGCTCCTTGGCAGGGTGCACCTCGAGGACCTTGCCCTGCTTGCCGCGGTCCTTGCCGCTGAGCACCTGGACGAGGTCGTCCTTCTTGATCTTTGCCATGGGTCAGAGCACCTCCGGCGCGAGAGAGACGATCTTCATGAACTTCTTGTCGCGCAGTTCACGACCCACCGGCCCGAAGATTCGGGTGCCGCGGGGCTCCGGAGTCTCACCCTTGAGGATGACGGCAGCATTCTCATCGAAGCTGATGTAGGAGCCGTCGTTGCGGCGGGTCTTCTTCTTGGAACGGACGAGCACAGCCTTGACGACGTCGCCCTTCTTGACGTTGCCGCCGGGGATGGCGTCCTTGACGGTGGCGACGAATGTGTCGCCGATGCCTGCGTAGCGGCGTCCGGAACCGCCGAGCACACGGATGACCAAGAGTTCCTTGGCACCAGTGTTGTCAGCGATCTTCAGCCGCGATTCCTGCTGGATCACGTGGATATCTCCTGTCGTCTCGCCGGTTCTCGTCGTCCATCCGACGAGCCTTGCGGAACTTCTTCGGGAACACTCCCCCGCCGCTTACCCCCGTGGTCTGTCGCGTCGAGCGCGACCTGTCACTGTCCACGGGGCCGAGGCGGCTCTGGGGGACATGCGCTTTCCTCGACTCCCCCGGCCGGATGGCCGGCGATGAGAGCCCGCGGGATGGATGGTCCCGCTATAAGGGCGCACAAGCTCAATATCATACCTGAAAACAGTTCGGGACCCAACTCACCGCGGTGAGTCGGGTCCCGAACGGTATGACGGCCCGAGGGCCGAGGCCCCCGCGCTGCCTTCCTGCGAGGGAAGGCGGCGCGGAAAGTCGATCAGCTGCTGATCACTTGGCCTTCTCGATGATCCGCACCAGACGCCAGCGCTTGGTCGCCGAGAGCGGACGGGTCTCCGAGATCTGCACGGTGTCGCCGATGCCGGCCTCACCGTTCTCGTCGTGGGCCTTGAACTTCGAGTGCCGCTTCATGACCTTCCCGTACAGGGAGTGCTTCCGGCGGTCCTCGACCTCGACCACGATGGTCTTGTCCATCTTGTCGGACACGACGACGCCGCGCAGGTTCTTGCGGTAGTTGCGCTCAGTGCCCTGTGCTTCTGTGGTGTTCTCGCTCATGATCAGTCCTCAGCCTTCTCTTCAGTGGACTCCGCCTCCGCGCCGACCACCTCACGGATGCCCAGCTCACGCTCCCGAAGGACGGTGTAGATCCGGGCGATGTCGCGCTTGACGGCCTTCAGGCGGCTGGAGTTCTCCAGCTGACCGGTGGCGGACTGGAAGCGCAGGTTGAACAGCTCCTCCTTGGCGCTGCGCAGCTGCACAGCCAGCGAAGCGTCGTCCATGGTCGAGAGCTTCTCAACCGTCAGATCCTTCGATCCAACTGCCATCGTCACTCACCACTCTCTCGGCTGATCACGCGTGCCTTCATCGGCAGCTTGTGGATTGCCAGACGCAGGGCCTCTTTGGCCACCTCGTCGCTGACACCGGACAGCTCGAACATCACACGTCCGGGCTTGACATTGGCGACCCACCACTCGGGCGAACCCTTACCGGAGCCCATGCGGACCTCGGCAGGCTTCTTGGTGATCGGCTGGTCCGGGTAGATGTTGATCCACACCTTTCCGCCTCGCTTGATGTAGCGGGTCATCGCGATACGTGCCGACTCGATCTGCCGGTTGGTCACGTAGGCGTGACTCAGGGCCTGGATGCCGTACTCGCCGAAAGCGAGTTCGGTGCCGCCCTTGGCCTGGCCGCGGCGCTTGGGCTTGTGCGGCTTGCGGTACTTGACTCGACGGGGCATCAGCATCAGCTCTGTCCTCCTTCTGCTGAAGACTCGGCAGTCTGGCCCTGCTGGTCACGGCTGCGACCGCCACGACGACGACGCTCACCACCACCGGGCCCACCGCCACCGGGGCCTCCACGACCGCCGCGACCGCCCCGGCCCGAAGGCTGGGAGGCCTGCTGGGCCGCGAGCTCCTTGGCGGTCAGGTCACCCTTGTAGACCCAGACCTTGACGCCGATGCGACCGAAGGTGGTCTTGGCCTCGTGCCTGCCGAAGTCGATGTTGGCGCGCAGGGTGTGCAGGGGCACACGACCTTCGCGGTAGAACTCCGAACGCGACATCTCCGCACCGCCCAGACGGCCGGCGCACTGGATGCGGATGCCCTTGGCACCGGCACGCATGGCCGAGGAGATGGCCTTCTTCATCGCGCGGCGGAACGCCACACGCGAAGCAAGCTGCTCCGCCACACCCTGGGCGACCAGCTGAGCGTCAGTCTCGGGGTTCTTGACCTCGAGGATGTTCAGCTGGATCTGCTTGCCGCTGAGCTTCTCGAGCTCACCACGGATGCGGTCGGCCTCGGCGCCCCGCCGGCCGATCACGATGCCCGGACGCGCAGTGTGGATGTCCACACGGACGCGGTCACGGGTGCGCTCGATCTCGACCTTGGAGATGCCGGCACGCTCGACGCTCTTGTTCAGCAGCTCCCGGATCTGGACATCTTCCTTCACGAAGTCCTTGTACCGCTGACCCGGCTTGCTGGAGTCGGCGTACCAGTGGGAGACGTGGTCAGTGGTGATGCCCAGACGGAAACCGTTGGGGTTGATCTTCTGTCCCACTACTGATCCCCACCTTTCTCTTCCGTACCGACCACGACGCTGACGTGGCTGGTGCGCTTGTTGATGCGGTAGGCCCGACCCTGGGCACGCGGACGGAACCGCTTCATGGTCGGTCCCTCGTCCACACGGGCCTCGGTGACGTAGTAGTCGTCCTCGTTGAAGGCGACACCGGCCTTGTCGGCGTGCTGGCGGGCGTTCGCCAGCGCGGACGCCACCACCTTGTACACCGGCTCAGAGGCAGCCTGCGGGGCGAACTGGAGAATCGCCAGCGCCTCGTTGGCCTGCTTGCCGCGGACAAGGTCGACGACGCGCCGGGCCTTCATAGGCGTCACACGCAGGTAGCGCGCAATTGCCTTGGCTTCCATTGCTTTCCTTCTCTCGTCTCTCGATAGAAGAGGCTCACGTTCACTCATCCCGATGAGGGGATCAGCGACGCTTGCCCTTCTTGTCGTCCTTCACATGGCCGCGGTACGTGCGGGTCAGAGCAAATTCGCCGAGCTTGTGCCCGACCATCGACTCGGTGATGAAGACCGGAATGTGCTTGCGCCCGTCATGCACGGCGATCGTGTGACCGAGCATGTCCGGGATGATCATGGAACGGCGGGACCAGGTCTTGATGACGTTCTTGGTGCCCTTTTCGTTCTCAGCGACCACCTTCAGATACAGGTGCTGATCAACGAAGGGGCCCTTCTTCAAGCTGCGTGGCATGTCTCCAGGCTCCTATCGCTTGTTCTTGTTACGACGGCGACGCACGATGAGCTTGTCGCTCTCCTTGTTGGGACGACGTGTGCGACCCTCGGGCTTGCCGTTCGGGTTCACCGGGTGGCGACCGCCGGACGTCTTGCCCTCACCACCACCGTGCGGGTGGTCGACCGGGTTCATGACCACGCCGCGGACGGTCGGGCGGACGCCCTTCCACCGGTTGCGGCCGGCCTTGCCCCAGTTGATGTTGGACTGCTCGGCGTTGCCGACCTGTCCGACAGTCGCACGGCAGCGGACGTCGACGTTGCGCACCTCGCCGGAGGGCAGTCGCAGCTGGGCGTACCTGCCCTCTCGGGCGACCAGCTGGATGGTGGCGCCGGCGGAACGGCCGAGCTTGGCACCGCCGCCGGGACGCAGCTCCACAGCGTGGATCACGGTACCCAGGGGGATGTTGCGCAGCGGCAGGTTGTTGCCAGGCTTGATGTCCGCGTTCGGGCCGGACTCGATGGCGGCGCCCTGCTCCAGCTTGGCCGGAGCCAGGATGTAGCGCTTGGTGCCGTCGGCGAAGTGCAGGAGCGCGATGCGGGCAGTGCGGTTCGGGTCGTACTCGATGTGCGCGACCTTGGCCGGGACGCCGTCCTTGTCCGAACGACGGAAGTCGATCAGACGGTACTGACGCTTGTGACCTCCACCCTTGTGACGAGTGGTGATCTTGCCCGAGCTGTTGCGGCCGCCGGTCTTGGACAGCGGGCGCAGCAGGGACTTCTCCGGGGTGTCCCGGGTGATCTCTGCGAAGTCGGCCACCGACGAGCCACGCTGGCCCGGGGTGGTCGGCTTGAGGTTACGGATAGCCATGTTCTACTTCCTCGATTAAGTGGTCTCCGCCGGGCTCAGCCCTGCGGACCTCCGAAGATGTCAATGTTCCCCTCTTTGAGGGACACGATCGCGCGCTTGGTCGCGTTGCGCTGGCCCCAGCCGAAGCGCGTGCGCTTCCGCTTGCCGGCGCGGTTGATCGTGTTCACGGAGTCGACCTTCACCGAGAAGATCTTCTCCACGGCGTACTTGATCTCCGACTTGGTGGCCTTCACGTCGACGAGGAAGGTGTACTTCCCCTCATCGATCAGACCGTAGGACTTCTCCGAGACGACCGGTGCGATGACCACGTCCCGGGGGTCTTTCTCAGTCAGGACGCTCACTTGGACTCCTCCTTCTGGGCGCCCGCCTGCTGCGCGAGGAAGGCGTCGTAGCCGGCCTGGGTGAACACGACGTCATCGGAGACGACGACGTCGTAGGTGTTCAGCTGGTCCGAGTACAGCGTGTGGACCTGGGGCAGGTTGCGGGTCGACAGCGCCGCGACGTCGTCGCTGCGGTCGATCACGACCAGCCAGTTGCGGTTCTGACCGTCCAGGGCGGCCAGCGCCTCGCGGGCGGCCTTGGTGGACGGAGTCTCGGTGACCAGCGCGTCCACGACGTGGATCCGACCATTGCGCGCCCGGTTCGAGAGGACGCCGCGCAGTGCGGCGGCCTTCATCTTCTTCGGGGTGCGCTGCGCGTAGCTGCGCGGAGTCGGGCCGTGGACGATGCCGCCGCCGATCATGTGGGGAGCGATCATCGAGCCCTGACGGGCACGACCGGTCCCCTTCTGACGGAACGGCTTCGCGGTGGTGCCAGAGACTTCGGCGCGAGTCTTGACCTTGTGCGTGCCCTGACGGGCTGCGGCCTGCTGCGCGACGACGACCTGGTGGATCAACGAGACGTTGGTCTTGGCGTCGAAGACCTCGGCAGGGAGGTCGACGGAAACCTTGTTGGCCATGTGGATCATGCTCCCTTCACTGCCGTGCGGACCAGGACGACCTGGCCGCGGGCACCGGGCACGGCACCCTTGATGAGCAGCAGGTTCTTCTCGGCGTCCACCGCGTGGACGGTGAGGTTGTGCGTGGTGTGGCGCTCGTTGCCCATGCGACCGGCCATGCGCAGACCCTTGAAGACGCGGCCCGGAGTGGCGGCGCCACCGATGGAGCCCGGCTTGCGGTGGTTCTTGTGCGAGCCGTGGGACGCACCGACACCGGCGAAGCCGTGACGCTTCATGACGCCGGCAAAGCCCTTGCCCTTGGTCTTGCCGATGACGTCGACCTTCTGGCCGGCGTCGAAGGCCTCGACGGACAGGTCCTGGCCGAGCTCGTAAGACGAGGAGTCGGTGGTGCGGATCTCGACGAGGTGACGACGCGGTGTCACACCGGCCTTGGCGAAGTGACCCGCCAGCGGCTTGGTGACCTTGCGCGGGTCGATCTGGCCGTAGCCGATCTGCACTGCGTTGTATCCGTCGGTCTCGTCGGTGCGGACCTGCGTGATGACATTGGAGTCGGCCTGGACGACAGTGACCGGGATGAGGTTGTTGTCCTCGTCCCAGACCTGGGTCATGCCGAGCTTCGTGCCCAGCAGCCCCTTGACGTTCAGTTCGACGCGGGAAATATTGGTCATAGTTCTCTCAGCACCTCCCTGCTTCAGAGCTTGATCTCGATATTGACGTCTGCAGGCAGGTCGAGACGCATCAACGAGTCAACCGCCTTGGGAGTGGGGTCGACGATGTCGATGAGGCGCTTGTGGGTGCGCATCTCGAAGTGCTCGCGGCTGTCCTTGTACTTGTGGGGAGAACGGATCACGGCGTACACGTTCTTCTCCGTGGGCAGCGGCACCGGGCCCACCACCGTCGCACCTGCGCGCGTGACCGTGTCAACGATCTTCCGGGCTGAGGTGTCGATGACCTCGTGGTCATACGACTTCAGCCGGATGCGGATTTTCTGTCCCGCCATGGCGTCTGCCTCTTTCTGGTCAGTGCTTCTTCGTCTGGTCTTCTCGCAGTCCACCGCTGCGGCAGAGCATGACGCTCCCAGAAAAGGCATCGCCCGCTCCTGTCTCAGACAGGCTCCGGCGGCACTCCCCTTCTGCAGTTGTGGACTGCGCATCAGGCAAAGCCGTGATGCACATCCCGGTCAGGCCGAACCCGTCGAGGAGACGGGCTGCTCGGCCTGTCGGGCTCCGACCCCCGCGGTCGGGCGTGTCGCTTTGATGGGCGGAGAACTCCGCACACAGCAGTACACACCGCGTGGGTCGGGCTGGACTACGAACAGATTGACAGCTCGACGGCACCCTGGGGCGCCGGGACTCGGGCTCCTCCTCCAGGCATGATCTGCGGCACTGCCGCTTCGCTGGACCTTCGGAGGGCGCACTCGTCCGTGAGCAACTTGTCCATCCTGACAGAAAAACCCCCGACACGCAAAACGAGAGCCCCCGACGTCCCTGGGGACGTCGGGGGCTCTCGTGCTCCCTCAGCATGCCGCCCGGTCGAGACCGGGTGCAGACTGAGGATCAGCGGAGGTGATCAGCTCACTTCAGGATCTTGGTCACACGACCCGAACCCACGGTGCGGCCACCCTCACGGATGGCGAAGCCGAGGCCGTCCTCCATGGCGATGGGCTGGATCAGCTCGACGGACATCTCGGTGTTGTCACCGGGCATGACCATCTCGGTGCCCTCCGGCAGGGAGATCACACCGGTCACGTCAGTCGTACGGAAGTAAAACTGCGGACGGTAGTTGGTGTAGAAGGGGTTGTGGCGGCCGCCCTCATCCTTGGACAGGATGTAGACGTTCGCCTCGAAGTCGGTGTGCGGAGTGATCGAGCCGGGAGCAGCCACGACCTGGCCGCGCTCGACGTCGTCACGCTTCAGACCGCGGAGCAGCAGACCACAGTTCTCGCCGGCCCAGGCCTCGTCGAGCTGCTTGTGGAACATCTCGATTCCGGTGACCGTGGTCTTCTGCTTGTCACGGATGCCGACGATCTCGATCTCCGAGTTGATCTTCAGCGTGCCACGCTCGGCACGGCCGGTGACCACGGTGCCACGACCGGTGATGGTGAAGACGTCCTCGATGGGCATCAGGAACGGCTTGTCCTTGTCACGCTCCGGCTCCGGGATGAACTCGTCGACAGCCTCCATGAGCTCCTCGACGGTCTTGACCCACTCGGCGTCGCCCTCGAGGGCCTTCAGGCCGGAGGTGCGGATGACCGGTGCGTTGTCGCCGTCGAAGTCCTGGTCGGACAGCAGCTCGCGGACCTCCATCTCGACCAGGTCCAGGAGCTCCTCGTCCTCGACCATGTCAGCCTTGTTGAGGGCGACCAGCAGCGCGGGGACGCCGACCTGGCGGGCCAGGAGGACGTGCTCACGGGTCTGGGCCATCGGGCCGTCGGTGGCGGCGACCACGAGGATCGCGCCGTCCATCTGAGCGGCACCGGTGATCATGTTCTTCACGTAGTCGGCGTGACCGGGAGCGTCGACGTGCGCGTAGTGACGCTTCTCGGTCTGGTACTCGACGTGCGAGACGTTGATCGTGATGCCGCGCTCGCGCTCCTCCGGAGCGTTGTCGATCGAGGCGAAGTCACGCTGCTCGTTCAGGTCCGGGTACTTGTCACCAAGCACCTTGGAGATGGCGGCAGTCAGCGTGGTCTTGCCGTGGTCGACGTGACCGATGGTGCCGATGTTGAGGTGCGGCTTGGTCCGCTCGAACTTTGCCTTGGCCACAGGTTCCTCCTATAGAACTTGTTAAGGTCAGAAGACTTGCTATCAGCCGCACATGGAACGAGGCTGAAACTC
The DNA here is from genome assembly GCF_013410745.1 of Nesterenkonia xinjiangensis. Taxonomy (NCBI): domain Bacteria; kingdom Bacillati; phylum Actinomycetota; class Actinomycetes; order Micrococcales; family Micrococcaceae; genus Nesterenkonia; species Nesterenkonia xinjiangensis. Next base: position 879,275 of record NZ_JACCFY010000001.1, read on the forward strand.
TCGCAAGTCTACTGGGGCGCATCGTATTTGGTGAAATTCTCCGGATGCCTGACGGGCCGGGCTGGCCTGCTCCCGTGAGGCCGCTGCGACGGCGGGACGAATCCGGAGCTCGTCCCGCCCCCGGCCCGATCCCCCGGCGGCCTGGACGGCTGCCGGGTTCACGGGCGGTGAGCTTCACGAGCGAGGGGTCACCTCACTCGCCGCGGTTCTTCTCGATGATCTCCTCGGACACGGCCTTCGGCACCTCTGCGTAGGAGTCGAAGGACATGGTGAAGACGGCACGGCCCTGGGTGCGTGAGCGCAGCTCGCCGATGTAGCCGAACATCTCGGACAGCGGCACCAGTGCCTTGATGACCTTCACGCCGGCCGCGTCGTCCATGGACTGGATCTGACCGCGGCGGGAGTTCAGGTCGCCGATGACGTCGCCCATGTACTCCTCGGGAGTACGGACCTCGACGGCCATCATCGGCTCGAGCAGCACCGGGTTGGCGCGGCGTGCACCTTCCTTGAAGACCTGGGAGCCGGCGAGCTTGAACGCCATCTCCGAGGAGTCGACGTCGTGGTAGGCGCCGTCCACCAGCTCCGCCTTGACACCGACCATCGGGTAGCCGGCGAGGATGCCGAGGCCCATCGCGTCCTGGATGCCTGCATCCACGGACGGGATGTACTCGCGCGGGATGCGACCACCTGTGACCAGGTTGGCGAACTCGTAGAGCTCGCCCTCCGAGGTGTCCAGCGGCTCGAAGTTGACGAGCACCTTGGCGAACTGACCCGAACCACCAGTCTGCTTCTTGTGGGTGTAGTCGACCTTCTCCACACGCTTCTTGATGGTCTCGCGGTAAGCCACCTGGGGCTTGCCCACGTTGGCCTCGACCTTGAACTCGCGCTTCATACGGTCCACCAGGATGTCCAGGTGGAGCTCGCCCATTCCGCCGATCTCGGTCTGGCCGGTCTCATCGTTCTGGTTCACGGTGAAGGTCGGGTCCTCCGCGGCCAGCTTCTGGATGGCCGTGGAGAGCTTCTCCTGGTCACCCTTCGACTTCGGCTCGATGGCCACGGAGATCACCGGCTCCGGGAAGGTCATCGACTCGAGCACGATCTGATCGTTCGGGTCGCAGAGCGTGTCGCCGGTGGTGGTGTCCTTGAGCCCGATGACCGCGTAGATGTGCCCGGCCTGGATCTCCTCGACCGGGTTCTCCTTGTTCGCGTGCATCTGGAAGAGCTTGCCGATGCGCTCCTTCTTGCCCTTCGTGGAGTTCACGATCTGAGCGCCGGCGGCCAGCTTGCCCGAGTAGACGCGGATGAACGTGAGCTGCCCGAAGAACGGGTGCGCCGCGATCTTGAACGCCAGAGCGGAGAACGGCTCGTCCTTGCGCGGACGGCGCGTCAGGACCACGTCCTCGTTGTTCGGCTTGTGCCCCTCCATCGCCTCGACGTCTGCCGGAGTGGGCAGGTAGTCGATGACGGCGTCGAGCATGGGCTGCACACCGCGGTTCTTGAACGCGGAGCCGCAGAACACCGGGTAGGCGGCGCCGGCCACGGTGAGCTTGCGGATGCCTTCCTTGAGCTCGTCGATGGAGATCTCTTCACCGTCGAGATACTTGGTCATCAGCTCGTCGTCGGCCTCGGCGACCTGCTCGATGAGCTCGCTGCGGTACTGCTCAGCGCGCTCCTGGAGGTCCTCGGGGATCTCGTGGGTCTCGTACTCGGCACCCATGGTGACGTCACCCTTGGCATCGCCGGGCCAGACCAGAGCCTTCATCTGCAGCAGGTCGACGACGCCGACGAAGTCGCTCTCGGAGCCGATCGGCAGCTGCATCACCAGCGGAGTCGCGCCGAGGCGAGACTTGATGGTGTCGACGGTGAAGTAGAAGTCTGCGCCGAGCTTGTCCATCTTGTTGACGAAGCAGATGCGCGGCACGTTGTACTTGTCGGCCTGGCGCCAGACGGTCTCGGACTGCGGCTCGACGCCCTCCTTGCCGTCGAAGACGGCGACGGCGCCATCGAGCACACGCAGGGCACGCTCCACCTCGACGGTGAAGTCCACGTGGCCGGGGGTGTCGATGATGTTGATCTGGTTGTCGCCCCAGAAACAGGTCACCGCGGCGGAGGTGATCGTGATGCCGCGCTCTTTCTCCTGCTCCATCCAGTCCGTCGTGGACGCGCCGTCGTGAGTCTCACCGATCTTGTGGTTCATGCCGGTGTAGAACAGGATGCGTTCGGTCGTGGTGGTCTTACCGGCATCGATGTGCGCCATGATGCCGATGTTGCGGACCTTCTTCAGGTCAGTGAGCACGTCTTGTGCCACGGTGGATCCCCTTGTCCTCTCAGATCTCTCGATAAGCAGATCTCTCTCAAAAAGGCGGAGCCGTCAGCGGGGCTTCCGACTCCGATCAGCCTACGCGGGCCGCCCACGCCGGTGAAGCCTCGTCCCGCAGGACGACCTCATGACCGGACGCGGACGGGATACGTCGCGCAGGCAGGCGCTCACCAGCGGTAGTGGGCGAAGGCCTTGTTGGACTCTGCCATCTTGTGCGTGTCCTCACGGCGCTTCACTGCGGCACCGAGGCCGTTGGAGGCGTCGAGGATCTCGTTCATGAGACGCTCGGTCATCGTCTTCTCACGACGATCCTTGGCATAGCCGACCAGCCAGCGCAGCGCCAGCGCGGTGGCACGGCCCGGCTTGACCTCCACCGGCACCTGGTAGGTGGCGCCGCCGACGCGGCGGGAGCGGACCTCCAAGGCGGGACGGACGTTGTCCATGGCCTTCTTGAGGACGCCCACGGCATCCTCGCCGGACTTCTTGTTGACGCCCTCGAGAGCGCCGTAGACGATGCGCTCCGCGGTGGACTTCTTGCCGTCGACGAGCACCTTGTTGATCAGCTGGGTGACCAGCGGGGAGCCGTGGACGGGGTCCTGGACGAGAGGGCGCTTGGGAGCGGGACCCTTACGAGGCATTACTTCTTCTCCTTCTTCGCGCCGTAGCGGCTGCGGGCCTGGCCGCGGCCCTTGACACCCTGGGTGTCGAGGGCGCCGCGGACGATCTTGTAGCGGACACCGGGGAGGTCCTTCACACGACCGCCGCGCACGAGCACGATCGAGTGCTCCTGCAGGTTGTGCCCCTCACCAGGGATGTAGGCGGTGACCTCGACGCCGCCGTTCAGGCGCACACGGGCGACCTTCCGGAGTGCAGAGTTCGGCTTCTTCGGGGTCGTGGTGTACACACGGGTGCAGACACCGCGACGCATCGGGCTTCCCTGCAGGGCAGGGGTCTTGTTCTTGGCAACCTTGGGAGTGCGCCCCTTGCGCACCAGCTGCTGAATAGTAGGCACTATGCGTTCTCCATACGTGGTTTTGGGCTTGACGCTCCGCGGACTCACCGCAGACCGGTCGAGCTGAGGGATGCTGAAGATCCCGCGTACGATCGGTTCTGACACGATCCGCGGGAAAGGCCCCTGGGCGTGCAAATATGTGGCATTCGTTGCGCAACCTCCCCGCAACCCGGACCAAGTCCCTCTGCCACACAGAAACAATCAAGGCAACGATACCAGCTGCCGCACGAGGTGGCTAAACGGGGCAGCCGAGGAGGCTGCGCCCCGCCCGGCCGGCACCCCAGGCGATCAGCCCTCACCCACATCCTCTTCGCCTTCCTCGCCGACCTCGTGATCCACGTCGTCCTCGCCGCGATCCGCAGGCTCGACGGTGATCACCACGCGTCGGTTCTCCGCCCGGCCACCCTCGGTCCCATTGTCCGCCCGGGGCACGTCCTCGCCGAAGCCCTGCGCGGACATCAGGTCCGGATCCATACTGCCGTGATCGGCCAGCCAGTCCACCACCGACTCGGCCCGCAGCTCCGAGAGCCGCTGATTGTCCTCATGGTCGACGGTGGCGACGTCGTCGGTGTGCCCCTCCACACGGACCACGTAGTCGTCGTCGCGGTCTGCGATCTCCGAGGCGATGGCCTCCAGATCAGCCTCGGCGCCGGCGCGGACCTCATGGTCGTCCGGGTCGAAGAGCACATCACCCTCGGTGATGTAGGAGACCTGCTCCTCACCCTCGGTGCGCTCGGTGTGCTCGGCGTCATCGAGACGATAGGTCTCGAGCTTCTCGGTGGGGATCGAGACCGTGGGGATGCTCAGGGTCTCAGCGGTGACGGTCGGCAGCGTCATCGTCGGGGAGCTCCAGCCGTCGCCGGAGCTTCCCCAACGCGTCTCTGACCACTGGGTCTCGGCCCACTGGTGCTCCGACCACCGATGCTCCGACCACCGATAGGCGGCCCAGACGTGGTCCCCGGGCTCGAGGTCGTCCTCGTCGGCCTGGCAGACCTCATCGGCGACGACGCCCTCGATCTCGATCGCCGGCATCTCGACGGCCGGCTGCACGACCTCCTCCAGCACGGTGCCGTCGGGCAGCCGCACCTCAGGAAGCACGCGCTCCGGCAGCGTGACCGCGGGGACATAGGCAGCGGAGAGTTCGACCCGGGGCAGGCATGCGCCGGGAGCCGCGTGCGCCACGAGACAGCCGGCCTGCCCCACACGCTCCGGGATCAGCACGCCGGGGGCCCCGGGAATCTCGACCTCCTGACCGTCGACGTCGAGGGTCTGGGACGGCACCGGGTCATGTTCGACCTCCTCGACGACCACATCCTCGAGCATCGTGACCGTCCGCCCCTCCCCGGGCTCACAGCCTTCGATATCGATCGGGTCGCCCACCTCGGCGACCAGCAACTCCGCCTCCTCGGCGTCTCCCCCTCGCCGTCGACGCCGTCGTGGACGTCATCACCACCCGACTCCTCACCCCCACCCTCCTGCGGACGGGCCTCCGGCTCCCCCTCGATGCCCTGTCCAGCGGACCCTCCCACATCCTGCGCGGCGTCCTGCCGCCCGGCGGACCTCTCCTCCTGCTGCCCGGCCGACACGCAGCCGGTGAGCAGGGTCAGCGCCGCCAAGACGGCGAGGCCCCGCCCCACCACAACCCTCCTCTCCACGTCCCACATGATGCTCCGCTCCCTCTGCTCGACCGACGATCCGCAGGAATCCCTGATAGGATTCACGTTTGCAAATCATAGCACCGGAGTTGCTCCCGCAAAACCCCGGCGCTCGCGCACGTCATGACGAACTCTCCTGGCCAGACCCTCATCTCTCGTGCGATCCGCCGCTGTCACCCTCCCGCGCCTCATCCATGACCTCTTCCGGAACCTCCCCCGGAACCTCCTGAGCACGTGAGCGACGACGCCCGCGGCGCCGGCGCACCAACCAGCGCACGACCACTGCCACGATGATCAGCACCGGCAGCCAGGGAAGCATCGCCCCGGTGACCACCAGCACACCGTCGGCGGCGGCCACGAGGCCGGCCCAGCCCGACTGCAGCCCTCCGAGGAACCCCTCGGCGCGCACCACCGCAGCACGGCCGTCGAGAAACTCGAGCCGCAGGGTAGACATCTCCACCTGATCGCTGAGCCCTTGCCGCTGGGCGACCAGCGCCTCCAGCGAGGCCTGACGCTCGCTGAGGCTCGACTCCGCCTGGAGCAGGTCCTCACTGGTGGTAGCCTGCTCCATGATCTCCAGCAGTCGCTCCACCGAGGTCTCCAGCGCCTCGATACGGGCATCCAGGTCCCGGGCGGTGCCCGTGACGTCCTGGGCGCGCTCACTGAGGTCCTGCACATCTCCCAGCTCGGCGAGGTGCTCGAGGACCTGCCCCAGATGCTGGGCCGGGATCCGCAGGGTCAGCGTGGCACTGCCGAGGCGACCGTCGTCGTCGACCTGCTCCCGGCGAGACTCCACGTGCCCTCCGTGGCCTTCGACCTGGGCGATCACGTCGTCGACGGCCTCACGGACCTCGCGGACCTCCACCAGGGCAGAGGCGGTGGTGATGACCTCCCTATCCTCGACGTCGACATCAGCCGGGGGTCCATTCTCACCCGGCGCCGCCGGTGCGTCCTCCACGCCCGCCCGGTCCCCCGCCTCGTGGTCACCTGACTCGTGGTCGGCCATGCCGTGCTCATCACCGCCATCCGCGCAGCCCGCCAGCAGAAGTGCCGCCAGCATCGCTCCAGCGATCCAGCGCAGCCGCTGCACCCATGCCTCCATGGTCATCCCCTCCGGTCACCGCTCCAGATATTTGCTTTTGTGAAGCCATGATCGCAGGAAGGATCACCGAGGACAATCCCTGACGGCGATCTCCCTCCTCCCGGACCTGCTCTCGCAGGTCCGCCCGGGACGCACGAGAGCCCGGACCCCCATGGGATCCGGGCTCTCGTCTCACTGCTTCAGGCTCCAGGCGTCGGAACCGTCAGCCGCCGCAGGTCAGCGGAAGTCGACCTCGGTGTTGTAGTCATCCAGCGGGATGGCGTGGAACTCGCCCTCGCCCTCCGCACCGGCGTAGTCGAAGCTGGAGCCGTAGAGGCTCGGCCCGGTGAACAGGTTCGCCTTGGCCTCCTCCGTGGGCTCCACCGAGGACTGCGTGTAGCGGTCCAGACCGGTGCCGGCCGGGATGAGCTTACCGATGATCACGTTCTCCTTCAGGCCCAGCAGCGGGTCAGACTTGCCCTCCATCGCCGCCTGGGTCAGGACACGGGTGGTCTCCTGGAAGGATGCCGCCGACAGCCACGAGTCCGTGGCCAGCGACGCCTTCGTGATGCCCATCAGCTCGTCACGACCGGAGGCCGGCTGCTGACCCTCGGCGACGGCCTTCCGGTTCTCCCGCTGGAAGCGGAACCGGTCGGTCAGCTCGCCGGGCAGCAGCGCGGTGCCGCCGGACTCGATGACGGTGATGCGGCGCAGCATCTGCCGGACGATGACCTCCACGTGCTTGTCGTGGATGCCCACACCCTGTGACTGGTAGACGTCCTGCACCTCGGAGACCAGGAACTTCTGCGCAGCCCGCGGGCCGAGCACACGAAGCACCTGCTTGGGGTCCACCGCGCCGGCCACCAGCTGCTGGCCGACCTCGACACGTTCCCCGTCCTCCACCAGCAGACGCGCACGGCGCAGCACCGGATAGGCCTGCTCCTCCGTGCCGTCGTCCGGGGTCAGCACCAGACGCAGCTGCTTCTCGGCGTCCTCGATGCTGACCCGCCCGGCGGTCTCCGCGATCGGCGCGACACCCTTGGGGGTGCGGGCCTCGAAGAGTTCCTGGATTCGGGGCAGACCCTGGGTGATGTCATCTGCGGACGCGATACCGCCGGTGTGGAAGGTACGCATCGTCAGCTGCGTGCCAGGCTCACCGATCGACTGGGCCGCGATGATGCCCACGGCCTCACCGATGTCCACCGTCTTGCCGGTGGCCAGCGAGCGGCCGTAGCAGAGCGAGCAGGTGCCCACCGCCGACTCACAGGTCAGTACGGAGCGGACCTTGATCTCCGTGATGCCCGCCTCGAACAGCTTCCCGATGAGCACATCGCCGATGTCGGTGCCGGCCTCGGCCAGCACCGAGCCCTCGGTGTCCGCGACGTCGACTGCCAGAGTCCGTGCATAGGCGGAGTTCTCGACGGCCTCGTGCAGCCGCAGCTCCCCGTTCTCATCGGGCAGCGCGATCGGCACCGTGAGACCGCGCGAGGTGCCGCAGTCCTCCTCGCGGACGATGACGTCCTGCGACACGTCCACCAGACGACGGGTCAGGTAGCCCGAGTTCGCCGTCTTCAGCGCCGTGTCGGCCAGACCCTTGCGGGCACCGTGGGTCGCGATGAAGTACTCGAGGACCGAGAGGCCCTCGCGGTACGAGGACTTGATCGGACGCGGGATGATGTCACCACGCGGGTTGGTCACCAGACCACGGATGCCGGCGATCTGCCGGACCTGCAGCCAGTTGCCTCGAGCACCTGAGGTCACCATCCGGTTGATGTTGTTCAGCGAGTCCATGCCGCTCTTCATCGCGGCGGCGACCTCGTCGGTCGCCTTGGACCAGATCTCCACCAGCTCGGCGTGACGCTCGTCGTCACCGATCAGACCCATGTCATGCTGCGACTGGACCTTCGCGGCCTGATCCTCGTAGGCGTCCATGATGGACTGCTTGTCCATGTCGGAGGTGATGTCCGAGATGGCCACGGTGACGCCGGAACGCGTCGACCAGTAGAAGCCGGCGTCCTTGAGGTTGTCCAGGGTCCGCGCCGTGGTGACGGTCGGGTACCGCTCAGCGAGATCGTTGATCAGCGAAGAGAGCTGACCCTTGTCCGCCACAGTGTCCTGCCACGGGTAGTCCGCCGGGAGGAGCTCGTTGAAGAGCACCTTGCCCAGAGTGGTCCCGATGGTGGCCGGCTGGCCCTCCTCCCAGCCCTCAGGTGCGGGGACCTCGGCCGAGGGGACGAAGCCCTCCACCGTGATCTTCACCGGAGCGTTGAGATGCAGCTCCTTGAGGTCCAGTGCCATCTGCGCCTCGCCCAGGGACGCGAACGCCCGTCCGGCACCGGCCTCGTCCTCGCGGACGGTGGTCAGGTGGTGCAGGCCGATGATCATGTCCTGCGAGGGCAGGGCCACCGGACGACCGTCCGAAGGCTTCAGGATGTTGTTCGAGGACAGCATCAGGATGCGGGCCTCAGCCTGCGCCTCCGGGCTCAGCGGCAGGTGCACTGCCATCTGGTCACCGTCGAAGTCCGCGTTGAACGCGGCACAGACCAGCGGGTGCAGCTGCAGGGCCTTGCCCTCGACCAGCTGTGGCTCGAAGGCCTGGATGCCCAGACGGTGCAGCGTGGGAGCACGGTTCAGCAGCACGGGGTGCTCGGTGATGATCTCCTCAAGGACGTCCCACACCTGGGAGCGCTGGCGCTCCACCATCCGCTTCGCGGACTTGATGTTCTGGGCGTGGTTGAGGTCCACCAGGCGCTTCATCACGAACGGCTTGAACAGCTCCAGAGCCATCTGCTTGGGCAGACCGCACTCGTGCAGCTGCAGCTGCGGGCCCACCACGATGACCGAACGGCCCGAGTAGTCCACACGCTTGCCGAGCAGGTTCTGACGGAAACGGCCCTGCTTCCCCTTGAGCATGTCGGACAGCGACTTCAGCGGACGGTTGCCCGGCCCGGTGACCGGACGCCCGCGACGGCCGTTGTCGAACAGCGAGTCCACAGCCTCCTGGAGCATGCGCTTCTCGTTGTTGACGATGATCTCGGGGGCACCGAGATCCAGCAGACGCTTCAGGCGGTTGTTGCGGTTGATCACGCGACGGTACAGGTCGTTGAGGTCGGAGGTCGCGAAGCGGCCGCCGTCCAGCTGGACCATCGGGCGGATCTCCGGCGGGATCACGGGCACGGCGTCGAGCACCATGCCGCGCGGGGTGTTGCCGGTGCCCAGGAACGCGTTGAGGACCTTCAGACGCTTCAGGGCGCGGGTCTTCCGCTGTCCCTTGCCGGTGCTGATGGTCTCACGCAGCTTCTCGGCCTCGGCCTCCATGTCGAAGGTCTCCAGGCGACGCTGGATCGCCTCGGCCCCCATGAAGCCCTCGAAGTACTGGCCGTAGCGGGCACGCAGCTCGCGGAACAGCGCCTCATCGCCTTCGAGATCGGAGACCTTGAGGTTCTTGAAGCGGTCCCAGACCTTCTCGAGCTGCTCGATCTGAGCGTCGGCGCGCTTCCGGATCTGAGCCATCTGCTTGTCGGCGCCGTCGCGGGCCTTCTTCTTCTCAGCGGCCTTGGCACCCTCGCCCTCCAGACGCTCGAGGTCGTCCTCGAGGTCCTTCGCGACGGCGGCGATGTCGGAGTCGCGCTGATCGGCCAGGTGCTTGATCTCCTGGTCGTACTCGGCCTGCAGGTTAGGCAGGTCGTCATGACGGCGGTCGGCGTCCACGGTGGTGATCATGTAGGCCGCGAAGTAGATGACCTTCTCGAGGTCCTTCGGCGCCAGGTCCAGCAGGTAGCCCAGGCGGGACGGCACACCCTTGAAGTACCAGATGTGGGTCACCGGGGCGGCCAGCTGGATGTGGCCCATGCGGTCACGGCGGACCTTGGCACGGGTCACCTCGACGCCGCAGCGCTCACAGATGATCCCCTTGAAGCGCACGCGCTTGTACTTGCCGCAGTAGCACTCCCAGTCGCGGGAGGGACCGAAGATCTTCTCGCAGAAGAGCCCGTCCTTCTCCGGCTTCAGGGTTCGGTAATTGATGGTCTCCGGCTTCTTGACCTCACCGTGGGACCAGCTGCGGATGTCATCGCCGGTGGCCAGCGCGATGCGCATGGTGCCGAATGAGGATTCGTTGGACATAGTCCTGTATCTCTCTTTTCTCTCTCAAGATTCGTGACGAGATGACTGCTGCTGTCGCCGTCGGTCACCCGACGGCGACAGCGCGGATGAGGTTCAGACCTCTTCGACCGAGCTGGGCTCCGCACGGGAGAGGTCGATACCCAGCTCCTCGGCGGCGCTGAACCCGGATTCCTCCGCGTCACGCATCTCGATCGCGCTGCCGTCCGCGGAGAGGACCTCCACGTTGAGGCAGAGCGACTGCATCTCCTTGATCAGGACCTTGAACGACTCCGGAACGCCAGGCTCCGGGATGTTCTCGCCCTTGACGATGGCCTCGTAGACCTTCACTCGGCCGTGGATGTCATCGGACTTGATGGTCAGCAGCTCCTGCAGCGTGTAGGCCGAGCCGTACGCCTCCAGGGCCCAGACCTCCATCTCGCCGAACCGCTGACCGCCGAACTGCGCCTTACCACCCAGCGGCTGCTGGGTGATCATCGAGTACGGACCCGTCGAACGCGCGTGGATCTTGTCGTCGACCAGGTGGTGCAGCTTCAGGATGTACATGTAGCCGACCGAGATGCCGTCCGGGAACGGTTCACCGGAGCGACCGTCGAACAGCAGGGCCTTGCCATCGGAGCCGACCAGGCGCTCACCGTCGCGGGTGACGTTGGTGGAGGCGAGGATGCCGGTGAGCTCCTCGGCCTCGGCACCGTCGAACACCGGGGTCGCGACCTTGGTGGGGCCGGTCTCGCGGGGCAGGTTCGGCAGGTTCTTCAGCCAGTCCGGCTCGCCCTCGATCGTCCAGCCCTGCTTCGCCGCCCATCCCAGGTGCAGCTCCATGACCTGGCCGATGTTCATACGGCCGGGCACACCCATCGGGTTCAGCACGACGTCGACCGGGGTGCCGTCCGCCAGGAACGGCATGTCCTCGACCGGGAGGATCTTGGAGATCACACCCTTGTTGCCGTGGCGTCCGGCGAGCTTGTCGCCATCGGTGATCTTGCGCTTCTGGGCCACGTACACGCGCACCAGCTGGTTCACGCCCGGGGGCAGCTCGTCGCCGTCCTCGGCGTCGAAGATGCGGACCCCGATCACGGTGCCGGACTCTCCGTGAGGCACCTTCAGGGAGGTGTCACGGACCTCGCGGGACTTCTCGCCGAAGATGGCGCGCAGCAGGCGCTCCTCCGGAGTCAGCTCGGTCTCACCCTTCGGGGTGACGCGGCCGACCAGGATGTCCCCGGACTCGACCTCGGCACCGATGTGGATGATGCCGCGCTCGTCCAGCTGGGCGAGCATCTCGTCGGAGACGTTCGGAATGTCCCGGGTGATCTCCTCCGCGCCCAGCTTGGTGTCACGGGCGTCGACCTCGTGCTCCTCGATGTGGATCGAGGTGAGCACATCGTCCTGCACCATGCGCTGGGACAGAATGATCGCGTCCTCGAAGTTGTGACCCTCCCAGGACATGAAGGCGACCAGCAGGTTTTTGCCGAGCGCGATCTCGCCGAACTCGGTCGAGGGGCCGTCCGCGATGAGCGACTGACGCTCCACGCGATCACCTTCGGTGACCCGGACCCGCTGGTTGTAGGTGTTGCCCTGGTTCGAGCGCTCGAACTTCATGATCGGGTAGTGCGTGATGGAGCCGTCGTCGTTCATGACGGAGACCAGGTCCGCGGCCACCTTGGTGACCACGCCGGCCTGCTCGGCGGTGACCGAGTCTCCGGCGTCGATGGCGGCGTACTTCTCCATGCCGGTGCCGACCACGGGGGACTCGGACTCCAGCAGCGGCACAGCCTGACGCTGCATGTTCGCGCCCATGAGCGCACGGTTCGCGTCGTCGTGCTCGAGGAACGGGATCAGCGCCGTCGCCACCGACACCATCTGGCGCGGGGAGACGTCCATGTAGTCGATGTCCTCGGAGCCGACCAGCACGGGCTCACCGGCGCCGCCGCGCTGACGACAGAGGACATGCTCCTCAGCGAAGGAGCCGTCCTCGGTCAGCGGCGCGTTGGCCTGGGCGATCTGTGCGACCAGCTCGTCATCAGCGGTCAGGTAGTCGACCTCTGCGGTGACCTTGCCGTCGACGACCCTGCGGTACGGGGTCTCGATGAAGCCGAAGCTGTTGATCCGGCCATAGGTCGCCAGCGAGCCGATCAGACCGATGTTCGGACCTTCAGGGGTCTCGATCGGGCACATGCGGCCGTAGTGCGACGGGTGGACGTCTCGGACCTCCATGCCGGCGCGGTCACGGGACAGACCGCCCGGGCCCAGTGCGGAGAGACGACGCTTGTGCGTCAGTCCGGCCAGCGGGTTGTTCTGGTCCATGAACTGCGACAGCTGCGAGGTGCCGAAGAACTCCTTGATGGAGGCCACGACCGGACGGATGTTGATCAGCGTCTGCGGCGTGATGGCTTCGACGTCCTGAGTGGTCATCCGCTCACGGACCACACGCTCCATGCGGGACAGGCCGGTGCGGACCTGGTTCTCGATGAGCTCGCCCACGGCACGGATGCGGCGGTTGCCGAAGTGGTCGATGTCGTCGACCGTGACCGGCAGCGCGATCTCCTCACCGTCGCGCAGGCCCTTGATGGACTCCCGGCCCGCGTGCAGCGCACACAGGTAGTGGATCATCGCGACGATGTCCTCCTCGGTGAGGACCGAGGCGTCGGAGTCGGTGAAGTCCTTGTCCACACCCAGCTTGCGGTTGAGCTTGTACCGGCCCACCTTGGCGAGGTCATAGCGCTTCGGGGTGAAGTACAGGCCCTTCAGCAGCCCCTCGGCGGCCTCCACTGTCGGCGGCTCTCCCGGACGCAGCTTGCGGTAGATGTCCAGCAGGGCGTCGTCCTGGGTCTCGAACGCGTCCTTCTCCAGGGTGGCGCGGATGGAGTCGAAGTCGCCGAACTCCTCGATGATGCGGGACTCCGTCCAGCCCAGCGCCTTCAGCAGCGCGGTCACCGGCTGCTTGCGCTTGCGGTCCAGACGCACGCCGACCTGGTCGCGCTTGTCGATCTCCAGCTCGAACCAGGCACCGCGGGACGGGATGACCTTCGCGGTGTAGATGTCCTTGTCGCTGGTCTTGTCCGGCGTGCGCTCGAAGTAGGCGCCCGGGGAGCGGACCAGCTGCGAGACCACGACGCGCTCGGTCCCGTTGATGACGAAGGTGCCGCGATCGGTCATCAGCGGGAAGTCGCCCATGAACACCGTCTGCTGCTTGATCTCGCCGGTGTTGTGGTTCATGAACTCCGCCTTGACGTACAGCGGAGCCGCGTAGGTGGTGTCGCGCTCCTTGCACTCGGCGGTCGGCATCTTGGGGTCGGCGAACTCCGGCTCCGAGAAGCTCAGGGACATGGTGCCCTGGAAGTCCTCGATCGGTGACATCTCCTCGAAGATGTCAGCCAGCCCGGAGGTGTCGGAGACACCCTTGATGCCCTTCTGGCGGGCGTCCTCCACGCGAGCGGCCCAGCGCTCGTTGCCCACCAGGCGGTCGAAGGAATCGATCTGCAGAGCCAGCAGCTCCGGAACATCGAGAGGCTCGTGAATCTTTGCGAATGAGAGTCGGCCGGCGTATTCAGCGGTCCGGGCCGAGGCAGCGGTTTGAATTGAGGTGCTCGAGGCGACCAAGAGGGATCCTTCCACAGACCTTCGTAGCTTCCTTGGCACGCCTCCCCGTCCCCGCGGACGCGGACGGGTCTGTCCGATCCGACACCGAAGCAGACGTCAGACGGTTCAGTCGTGAAGAGGAGACGATGCAGATGCCCACCGCTATTTGAAGGCACGCGCATAGAGGGGAGGCGCAAAAGTACAGCATAAACGACGAGTGTGCAGACGCGCAACGCCGCATCGCGTCGCGGAGGTCACACACGCCAGCGATGATCAGTCAGGACGCCCGGCGCCGGACCGGCGGGGCTGATTCCGAGCGACGAGTCTAGCATCGGCATCGCCGTCCCGCATGATCCGCGCCACGCCACGGAGACTCAGGGCCTCAGGGCCTCAGGGCCTCCAGATGCCGGACGATCATGCCCGCCATGTCCACCTGAGGATCATAGAGCCACTGCGCCTGCAGCCCGTCGGCGAGCGCCATGAGCGTCCGCGCAGTGGCCTCCGGATCAAGGTCGGCACGCATCCGGCCGGCGTCCTGCTCCGCCCGCACCGCCCGTGACAGCTCCGCACGGACGCGACCCTGACGCTCCCGGAAGTACTCATGAGCGGCATGCGAGGCATCGGCCGCCTCGGCCTGCAGCCGCGTGTAGAGATGCACCAGGCCCGGCACCTGCGCGTTGTGCTCGATGATCTCCACGAACCGATCCGCGCTGAGCCCGCCGGGCCCGCCCTCGTCCTCCGCGGCCCGGCCGGCGTCGACCTCGTCACGGGTGCGGAGCACCTCGATGAACAGCTCCTCCTTGGTGCCGAAGTGGTGCAGCAGTCCGGCCTGACTCAGCCCGACCGCCTCGGCGAGCTCGCGCACCGAGGCGCTGGAGTATCCGCTGCGCGCGATCACCTCCAGAGCCGTGCGCAGGATCTCGCGACGCCTGGCCAACCCTTTGGCATAGGACCCTCGTCTTCCCATGCCGGTGAGTCTAGGGGTCACCCGCTGGTCCTTGCACCGCGAAAACCGAGTGTCGTACAGTTTTTGTCGTGAGCGAGAGCACATGAGCGTTCCTCCGCCCCGACCCGTCCCCCGCAGGCCACCCCTGACCGGCACACCAGGAGATCCCCCCCCCCCATGACCACCAGCTCGACCCCCGCAGACCTGCGCACGGGCACAGCCGCCGACGTCGTCGCCGGCCTCACGCTCGAGCAGAAGGCCGACCTCGTCGTCGGCGCCACCTTCTGGACCACGGCCGCCGTGGACGAGGCCGGCATCCCGGCGATCATGGTCACCGACGGCCCCCACGGGCTCCGCAAGCAGGCCGGTGCGGCCGACCACCTCGGCCTGGAGAACAGCGTGCCGGCCACCTGCTTCCCTCCCGCTGTCGCCCTGGGCTCCTCCTTCGACACCGAGCTGGCTGAGCGCGTGGGCGCCGCCATCGGACTGGAGGCTCGCGCCGAGGACGTCAGCGTGGTGCTCGGGCCGGGGATGAACATCAAGCGCTCCCCGCTGTGCGGCCGCAACTTCGAGTACTTCTCCGAGGACCCTCTGGTCTCCGGCGAGCTCGCCGCCGCCGTCACCCGGGGCATCCAGTCCCGTGGCGTCGGCGCCTCGCTGAAGCACTTCGCTGCGAACAACCAGGAGCACGACCGCATGCGGACGTCCAGCGACGTCGACCCCCGACCGCTGCGCGAGATCTACCTGCGCGGCTTCGAACGCGCGGTCAAGGCCACCCAGCCGTGGACGATCATGAGCTCGTACAACAAGATCAACGGCACCTACGCCTCCCAGAACCCCTGGCTGCTCACCGAGGTGCTCCGTGACCAGTGGGGCTTCGAAGGACTCGTCGTCTCGGACTGGTTCGGCGTCGCGGACCGGCCCGCGGCCCTGCGCGCCGGGCTGGACCTGGAGATGCCCACCAACGGCGGTGTCAGCCAGGAGCGGGTGCTCTCCGCCGTGCGAGCTGGCGAACTCGCCGAGGACACGCTCAACGCCTGTGCGGCCCGCGTGGTCGAGCTGGTGCAGAAGTCCCTGCGCGGCGCCGAGACCGAGGTCGAGGCCTGGGACTCGGAGGCCCACCACGGCCTGGCCCGTGAGGCTGCTGCTCGCTCGGCCGTGCTGCTGAAGAACGACGACGCGCTGCTCCCGCTGAACCCCCGGAACTCGGTGGCCGTGATCGGCGAGTTCGCCCGCACCCCGCGCTATCAGGGCGCCGGCAGCTCCCAGATCAGCCCCACCCGCGTGGACGACGCTCTGACGGCCCTCACCGAAGCCTCCTCGGGCGAGGTGCGATTCTCCCCCGGCTTCCGCCTTGAGGGAGTCGAGGAGACTGCGGGGGCCCAGGACGCGGAGCTGCGCGCCGAGGCCGTGCAGACCGCCCGGGCCGCCGACGTCGCCGTCATCTTCCTCGGCCTGCCCGCCGCCGCGGAGTCCGAGGGCTTCGACCGGCAGCACATCGACCTGCCCGCCGAGCAGCTGGCCCTGGTCGACGCCGTGCTGGAGGCCAACCCGCGCACTGTCGTGGTGCTCTCCCACGGCGGTGTGGTGGCCCTGCCCTTCGCCGAGGAGGTCCCCGCGATCCTGGAGGGCTGGCTGCTCGGACAGGCCGGCGGCTCCGCCACAGCAGACCTGCTCTACGGCACCGCGAACCCCTCCGGCCGACTCACCGAGACCATCCCGGTGCGGCTGGCGGACTCCCCCGCCTATCTGGACTTCCCCGGCGAGCACGGGCACGTCCGCTACGGCGAGGGCATCTTCGTGGGCTACCGCTGGTACGACGCCCGCGAGCTAGAGGTGGCCTTCCCCTTCGGACACGGGCTGAGCTACACCAGCTTCGCGCACTCCGCTCTGCAGGTGAGCTCCGACGACGCGGGCCTGCACCTGCAGGTCACCGTCACCAACACCGGCGACCGCCCCGGGCGGGAGGTCGTGCAGGCCTATGTGGGCCGTCCCGGCTCTGCGGTGGCCCGCGCCCCGAGAGAGCTCAAGGCCTTCGCCGCGGTGGCGCTGGACGCCGGAGAGTCACACACGGTGGAGCTGACCGTGGCACGGGAGGACCTCGCCCACTGGGACGTCCGGCTGGACGACTGGGTGGTCGAGGGCGGGGAGCACGTCGTCGCCGTCGGCGCCTCCTCCCGCGACCTGCGCCAGGAGACCACCGTAGAGGTGCCCGGCGACGAGGTCGCCGTCCCGCTCAGCACGGAGGCCACCCTCGGCGACGCGCTCGCGCACCCGGTGACCGGCCCGCTCATCCGTGACTCGCTGCAGCAGGCCGTGCAGGTCGGCGAGGACGACGTGTTCAGCGCAGAGGGGCTGCTGAGGATGCTCAAGTCCTTCCCCCTGGGCAGGATCAGCGGCTTCGCCGGGGCCGGGCTGGACCGCGAGAAGGTCGCGCAGCTCATCGCCATGACGCAGCAGGGGTGAGCGGAGCCGACGCCGGGACGCCCCCGACTGCTGAGCCGACCACCGCCCTGAGGCCGGACCGGACCCCGGCGGCTAGACGATCCGGCGCTGCTCCGCCCACCGGGTCAGCTCGTGCCGGGAGGAGAGCTGCAGCTTCCGCAGCACCTTCGAGACGTGGGACTCCACCGTCTTGACCGAGATGAACAGGTCCGAGGCGATCTCCCGATACGTGTAGCCGCGGGCGATCAGCCGCATCACCTCCACCTCACGGGCGGAGAGCAGGTCCAGCTCTTCGTCTCGGACGTCCTGGGCCGCCGAGGACGTCCCGAACGCGTCCAGCACGAATCCAGCCAGCCGTGGGGAGAACACGGCGTCTCCTGTGGAGACCACTCCGACCGCGTCCACCAGCTCATCTGAGCTGATGGTCTTGGTGACATAGCCTCGGGCCCCGGCGCGGATCACTGAGACCACATCCTCGGCCTGGTCGGAGACGCTGATCGCCAGGAACTGGACCTCTTCGAGCAGGTCCCGGCAGGCCCTGACCACCTCCGCTCCCCCGCCTCCGGTGCCACCGGGCAGGTGCACGTCCAGCAGCACCACCTCCGGCCGGTGCTCACGGACCGCGAGGATCGCGGAGTCGACGTCATGGGCCTCCCCGACTACGGCGACCCGCCCGTCCAGCTCCGCACGGAGACCGGAACGGAAGATCGCGTGGTCATCGACGATCACCACCCTGTTGCGGGTCCGCCCGGCGGACGCGCCTGCCTGCTCACTCATGACCGTTCTCCTCCTCGCCGGCGGCGTCCACAGGCATGAACAGCTGCACCTCGGTGCCCCGACCGTTCGAGCGGATGCGCGCCTCGCCGCCGGCCCGGCGCATCCTGCCGATGATGGACTCGCGCACGCCCAGCCGATCCTCCTCGATGCCGTCGAGTTCGAACCCTGGGCCCCGGTCGCGGACGAACACCGCATCCTGGGTGGCATCGGACTCCACATACACCGACGCCGGGCCGGCATGCTTGAGCGAATTGACGATGGCCTCGCGGGCGGCCCCCACGAGCGCCCGATGGTCCTGACGCCTGGACTCGCCGACGGCGACGACCTCCACCGTGCCGTCGTGCATCTCCTCCAGCTCCGCCGCCGTGGCGCTGAGCCGATCCTTCAGAGTGCCGGACTCATGTTCCTGCTGACGGTACAGCCAGCCGCGAAGCTGCCGCTCTTGGCTGCGCGCCAGGCGCTCCACCGCCGCCGGATCCTGGCGCTGCTTCTGGATCATCGCCAAGGTCTGCAGCACGGAGTCGTGCAGGTGGGCCGCGATGTCCGCGCGCTCCGCCTCCGCGGCCGCGCGCGTGCGCTCCGTGCTGGCGGTGCGGTAGAGCCGGATGAGCCAGGGGGCGATCACCAGGGCGATACCGGCCAGCAGCATCATCGCCACGATCAGGCCCAGCAGCAGGTCTCCACCGGGCAGGATCCCGCCGGCGATGACCAGCAGTGCCACCACCACCAGACCAGCCCCGCCGACGATCTGCCACAGCGTGCCATGGTCGGTCCCGCCGCGGCCGGTCTTGTCCACCTGGGACCAGGCCAGCAGGACTCCGACCACGAGCACCGCGGGTGGTCCGAAGAGCCGCCAGTTCAGCGGCACCCCCGCCAGGGAGAGCGCCAGCAGCGCGGCCGCACCGAGCAGCAGCCCGCCGAGCAGCACCTCTGGGGAGCTGGTGAGGCTGTCGAGAATCCGCCGGATCCGAGCCCCTGGGTCCTCCCCGGCAGAGGACGTCGGCTCACCGGAGCCCTCGCTCGGATCCCCGCCGCCTTCGACCGCCGGTCCCGACAGGCCACGCACTCCGGCCGAAGCCTCGGGCTCCTGCTCGGACGGCACGAAGATCCATAGCCAGCAGTAGAGCAGGATCCCCACACCGCCAGCGATGGCCAGACCGATCATCACGGCGCGCACCACCGGCAGAGAGACCCCAAGGTGCCGGGAGACTCCCAGGCAGACCCCCGCCACCGGAGTTCCCACACCCCTGCGCAGAGGGGGTCGCTCCGTCTCGGTCACCATGGCTCCATCCTGCCACGCCCGCCTGCCCTGATCGCCGGTGCTGCCCGGAATTCCGGGCTTCTGAGGGAAGGATCAGGGTCGAATCAGGGTGAACCCCCATAGCGCGCACCCGGCCTGGGGGAGGAAGCTGGAGCCATGGATGACTCGACCACTCCCCGTGATGAGGAGGCCCGGCCACGGCCGGACGCTCCCGGCCCCCGGCCTGAGGCCGGCCACCAGTTCTTCGACTGGATCCGTTCCACCGGCCTCCACCGCCCGGACACCGGATGGATCGGCGGCGTGATGGCCCTGCTGGCGGAGAAGCTCCGCTGGGACGCCGCCCTAGTGCGCGGTCTGGGCGTCGTCGCCGTCGTGCTCTTCTTCTCCCCGACGATCCTGCTCTACGGGCTGGCCTGGATCCTGGTCCCGGACCGCGAGGGCCGGATCCCTGTGCAGCAGGCGCTGCGCGGCGACTTCACCGCCGGCCTCTTCGGCGGCGCCACGCTGGCCGTGGTGGGCGCGCTGAACGTCTTCACCCCGCTGAGCATCGCCGGACCGTTCGCCATCCTGGTGAACCTGCTGGTGATCGGCGTGGTGGTGTGGATCGTGGTGGCCCTGGTCCGCGGTCATCAGCGGGGCACCGGCGACGCGCCCGGAGCCGGAGGGTCACAGCGGCCCAAGGACGACGACGCCCGTCAGCAGCACCGTCAGGCCGCTCGCGACGCCCGGCACGAAGCCCGTCGGGAAGCCCGTCAGGCGCGGCACGACGCTCGCCGGGAGGCCCGCGCACAGCACTCGGAGCGAGAGGAGCCCGCCCAGGGAAAAGCACCGGCCGGGAGCTCGTCATCCGTCCGTGATGACGGCCGCCCGGCCTGGTATCCCAAGGAGTCTGCAGACTCGGAGAGCACTCCCCCCGCCGCCTCCCCCGGCGCTCAGGACGAGACCGACTCCTGCCGATCCACTGCGGTGATGCCGACCCTCGCGCAGCGGGAGGAGGCCAGGCGCCGACGCATGGTCTCCTTCGGGCTGCTGCTGGCCGCGGCCTCCGGCGTCCTGCTGGCAGTGGCGGTGCTGGGCATCCCCGGCACGTCGGCACTGCTGGTCGGCCTGGTGGGGCTGGTCTCCGTGCTGGCGCTGCTGCACATGGTGGCGGCCCTGCGCGGCAGGCGCGGCCGCGGATTCCTGCTGACCGTGACCACGCTGGCCATGCTGGCCACCTTCTTCCTGCACCAGAACCCAGGCAGCGCCCCCACTCTCCACGGCTCCAACGTGGCGTTCGGACAGTACACCAGCCAAGACGAGTCGATGAACTCGGCGTTCGCCAACTCCACCATGGACCTGCGCCACCTGACCAGCGGAGAACCCGGCCAGACCGAGGTCGTCCATGCGGAGCTCAACAGCGCGTTCGCCCGGGTCACCGTGGTGATCCCCGACGACGCGGCCCTGACCGTGGAGTCCCGGCAGGCGCTCGGCCGCCTGGACATCCACACCCAGGACGAGCAGCGCAGCGCCCGAGGGATGGACCTCACCGAACACACCGTCGGCGACGCCGATGCGGACCTGCAGATCCGACTGACGGCCAACACCGCCTTCAACCGGGTCACCATCTATGACGCCACCACCTACGCCGAGGAGTCCGTCGGCGCCCCGGCATCCGAGGGCGGCGACCTCGAGGGGGCCGGCCAGGACTCCGTCGACCTCGCCGGCTACCCGGTCCCCGGCACCGCCCCGACCACTCTGGAAGGATCCCCCCGATGACCACCGGACCCCGGGAGCGCGATCAGCACACTCCCTCCGCCGCCCCCTCCCCCACGGGCGCCTCGACAGGCTCGCCCACCCGTCCTGCGGCCCCGCCCCCGGAGCCCGAGGATGTGGACGCCCTGCTGGCGGACTCGCTGAAGGCACAGAGCGAGCAGGAGTTCGCCTGGAGGGAGCCGGAACGCCGCCCCCGATGGTACGAGCGGGCCGAGATGGAGCGGAACAGCACCTCGACCTCCGCCTCCCCGGGAGCCGCTGTGGCTGCTCCAGCCGCACACCGGTCTCGGCGGACCGGCGGACGGATGAGGGTCGGGCAGTTCATCGTCGGCGCGATCTGCCTGATGCTCGCCCTCTGGTGTCTGGCGACCCTCGTGCTGGGCGTGGTCTTCGACCCGCTGCTGGTCGCCCTCGCGGTCTGCGCCGTGGCCGGCCTCGCACTGGTCGGCGCCGGACTGCGCCCCAAGCCCGGCACGCGGATATAGGCCACCCCGGAGCCGACGTCGGCGCAGGTCGCCGCGCTCTACGGCCCGGGCGGACGCCTGGCAGGGGGAGCCCCACGATGACGCTGCGCAGGAGCCGAGCAGCCGCGGGCTGACGCCACGTCGCCCTCACCTCGGCTCACACGTCAGCCGCGTCGGCCTCCTCAGCCTCTTCAGCTTCCTGGGCCTCATCGTCGCTGGAGAACTCGTAGCCCCCGCGGGAGACCTGCATCCAATGGTCACCGGCGACGCAGGTGATCGCTTCCTCGTCGACAGTGCAGGAGATGCCCTCGACCTCGAGGACCTCACCGTAGTCCAGGGTCGGCACCTCGGAGGGCTCGAACTCCGGGTACACCGGACCGTCATAGCCGAAGAGCCCGGCCTCGGTCTCCAGCAGCGTGGGGTGCCGATCACGCCCCTGGTCGTCAGGCTCGGGCTCCGCGTCCTCATCGAACGCCATAGAGCACACGACCGCCGGGGTCGCAGCCTCGCCAGAGCGTCCCAGGCTGCACATGTGCCGGCCGCTGGGGGTCTCGAACTGCCAGGCGCGGGCACCCGTGGCCTGGCTCTGCTCGTCCGGCGGCACCTCGAAGGCATCCGGATCCACGCGATCCCCGCTGAGCTCGCCGTCGAGGTGCTCATCGACCGGGGCATCATCCTCGCCGTCCTCGGGCTCCTCGACGTCGGCGTCGTCCTCGGTCTGGTCGTCCTCGTCCTGGCCGCCCTCGTCCGGGGCCGCGGGAGTCTCGTCGACCTCACCCTCCGAGTCCTCCGCCACGGCGCAGGAGGTCAGCACCAGGGCGCCGACCCCCATCGCGCCCAGCAGTGCACGCGTCGTCCTGGTCACCATCATCACGTCACCGTCCTTGTCGTCATCGGTCTTCTGGATGATGCTACTGATCCTGGCGGACGGAGACGATGCAGACACCCCGGAACTGGCGCTCAGGTCGACTCCGTCGATGGTCAACCGGTTCACCTACGGGCCGACGCAAAGGTGACTCGCCCGCGGGAATGCGTGAGCACAGGCTTGACTAATGGTGACTAAACCGGTCATTTTGTGATCCGGGTCTCATGGGCTCGCCCTGCGAAGAGAGGACATCACCATGACCAACAATCCATTCTCCCGCCGGAACGCGCTGCGCGCCGCCGGTGCCATGGCGGCCGGCGGACTGCTGGCCGCCTCCGCGGCGGCCTCCGCTTCGGCCGCCGGAATGAACCATCCAGGAGGGCGCGGTCAGGGGGCGGGCAGAGCTCGCGGTCGAGGCCGTCCGCCGGGCGGGGTGAAGACCGGACCAGGGATGGTCTGCTACGTGGAGGTCAACGACCACAGCATGACCAACCTCGGGAAGTACAGACTGGCCGAGAGCGGCGCCGACGTGTTCGACATCGGCATCATCTTCGCCTCCAACATCAACTCCGACGGCGACAGGGCCGTGCTGCACCACAACCAGCAGGTCACCGCCGTGCTGGAGAATGTCTCCACCGAGGTCCGTCCGCTGCAGAGACGAGGGATGAAGATCCTGCTGTCAATCCTCGGCAACCACCAGGGTGTCGGACCCGCGAACTTCCAGACCTATGAGGAGGCCGACGCCTTCGCCGCCCAGCTCGCGGACACAGTCCACACCTACGGCCTGGACGGCATCGACTTCGACGACGAGTGGGCCCGCTACGACCTCGGCCACCCGCCCAACGACTGGTCCTTCCCATACCTGGTCCACGCCCTGCGCGCCCGCATGCCGGGGAAGATCATCTCCCTGTACTGGTACGGCCCCATCACCGAGACGCTGGAGTACGACGGCATCCATGTCGGCGAGCTCATCGACTACAGCTGGAACTCGATGTACGGCACGTGGCTCATCCCCGAGGTCCCCGGACTCTCTCCCGAGGAGCTCGCACCGGCAGCGGTGAACATCTCCGCCACGGATGACGCCACGGATCACGCCACCGCAGCCTCCCTCGCGAACCGCACCGTCGCGGAGGGGTACGGCCTCTACAACACCTACGACCTGCAGGCGGACGATGCCTCCGCCTCGCTGACTGCGGTGACCACCGTGCTCAACGGCGAGGCCACGGTCTACTCCGGACGTCCAGGCTGAGAAACCCTCCCCGACACAGAAGAATCCCCGGGAGCGTGTCCTCAGACACTCTCCCGGGGATTCGTCTGCGCAGATGGTCCAGAGGACCTGCGAGAAGCGACCTTCAGGCCGCGATCATCACTTGACGGTGACGGTGGCGCCGGCGCCCTCCAGGGCCTCCTTGGCCTTCTCAGCGGCGTCCTTGTCGACACCCTCGACGACTGCCTTGGGGGCGCCGTCGACCAGCTCCTTGGCCTCCTTCAGGCCGAGGGAGGTCAGACCGCGCACCTCCTTGATGACGCCGATCTTCTTGTCACCAGCAGCCTCGAGGATGACGTCGAACTCGGTCTGCTCCTCAGCAGCCTCGTCCTCGCCGCCGCCAGCCGGGGCGGCACCTGCGACGGCCACCGGGGCGGCGGCGGTCACGTCAAAGGTGTCCTCGAAGACCTTCACGAACTCGGAGAGCTCGATGAGGGACATGTCCTTGAACTGCTCGATCAGCTCGTCGTTGCTCAGCTTCGCCATGGTGGGCGCTCCTTCTCATGTCTCGACGTGCTCCGCCGCGGGTTCGCGACGTGCGCACATGCGGATCTTGGTGGTCACCGCCGCTCCGAAGAGCGACGTGGTGAGGGGCCCGGTACGCCACCGGACTCTCACCCTCGTGTCACTCGGCTCAGGCAGCCTCTTCCTGCTTGGCCCGCAGTGCGTCGACTGCGCGTGCGATCTTGGAGATCGGGGCCTGGAAGGTGGAGGCAGCCTTGGACTGGGCGCCGATGAAGGCACCTGCCAGCTTGCCGAGCAGAACCTCACGGGATTCAAGATCCGCGAGCTTCTTCATACCCTCCTCATCGAGAGCGGCGCCATCCATGTAGCCGCCCTTGACGATGAGCTGAGGGTTGTTCTTGGCAAAGTCACGCAGCGCCTTGGCGACGTCCACGGGGTCACCGTGGACGAAGGCGATCGCAGACGGACCGGACATCTTGCCCTCAAAGGCGTCGACGCCGGCCTCCTTGGCCGCAATCTCGGTGAGCGTGTTCTTCACCACGGCGTAGTTCGCGTTCTCCCGCACGGACCGCCGCAGAGTCTGCAGCTGGCCCACGGAGAGGCCGCGGTATTCCGTGAGCACTGCGGCGCTGGAGCTGCGGAACTGGTCCACGAGCTCGGCAACGGCGGCAGCCTTCTCAGGATTCGCCATGGCACTCCTTCCGATCAATCGAGCCGGTCAGTCCCACCGGGAACCGTCGGGGCATGAAAAAAGCCCCAGTGCGCAGGCACGGGGCTCGTCAGGCCTCCAGACAGGATTCACTGTGCGGACACAGCACTCCGAGTGGAGGACGGCTCAAGGTGCACCTGCGCAGGTCGCCCGGACGGGCCTTTACAGTTGCGTCGCACCTCGGGCATCATGCCCGACGACCGCGGAGCTCAGTGCCACTGATCTCCGCACGACGACAACGACCGGCGGTCTTTGGTCATCGTTCATCTTACACAGCGCCTCGCGGCGGCGCAAAAACGGTGCAAGAGCACGGAACCATGACGCACGTCGCCGCCGACCTCCGCGACCTCGGGCAGCACCTGGACCCCGTGGCCGATCTGTGTCATGGCACACATGCGCCAGGTCGATGTCCTTCACCGAGGGCCCTTCTGCGGCGAGCATGGTGACCACTCGTCACTCGACCAGGAGGACACCGTGATTCCCCAGTCCATGACCACCCGTGCAGCGGCCGTCGCCGCCGCAGGAGCGCTGACGCTGAGCCTCGCCCCTGCGGCGAGCGCCGCCCCGGAGGGAGGGGCCACCGTCTCAGCTTCGTCCCAATCCTCCCACGCGGACGCCGGAGAGCTCGGCGCCCACCTGCTCGACCAGGACCTGACGTGGGAGGACTGCACCTTCCCCGATCTTGCACCGCAGACCCAGGCCGCACTGCAGGAGATCGAAGGACTCGCCTGTGCGGATGTCACCGTCCCCCGCGACTGGCACGACCCCACCGACGGCGAGACCATCACCGTCCGGCTCTCCGTGACGGACACGGCCGACCCCGAGCGCTCCCAGGGGATCGCCCTGGTGAATCCGGGCGGGCCCGGCGGCTCCGGCCTCCCGTGGGGTGCCGCCATGGCCATGCGATCGCCCGATCTGGCCGAGGAGTTCAACTTCGTCGGATTCGACCCGCGCGGAGTGGGCCAGTCCACCCAGCTGAGCTGTGAGTACCAGCCGGACACCTCCCACGACGCCTGGGAGGACGGCGCCGCGGCCGCGGCCGGGTGCCTGGACAACCTGCTCACGCCGTTCATCACCACGGAGCAGACCGCCTATGACATGGACTTCCTCCGAGCCCTGCTGAACGAGGACCGCATCAGCTACGTGGGCTACTCCTACGGCACCTGGCTGGGCAGCTGGTACCAGACGCTCTTCCCGAGCCATTCCCACCGATTCCTGCTGGACTCGGCCACGGATCTCACCCGGAAGTCCCTGCAGGAGACCTGGGACCTGCAGCCCCGCAGCCGCGACCGTCAGTTCCAGGACATGCTGCTGCCCTACATGGCCCGCAACCACGAGACCTACCAGCTCAGCGAGGACCCCCTGGAGATCCGTCGCGCCTGGGAGCAGGCCGGCGGCACCCGAGACCCGCTCGGGGCACTCATCACCGCCCAGATCGTGATCCCGGCCATGTACTCCACCGCCGGCTACCCCGGCGCCGCGGACGCCGTCGCCACCTTCATCGCGCTGGACGCTCCGGAGGCCGACGGCGCAACCGAGCTGGCCGCCCAGCTCGAGGACCTCATCGCCGCCTCCGACGGGGTCGCCGTGGATCCCGTCGAGTCGGGCGCGGTCCAGGCCCAGCTGTTCGAGAAGGCCCGCGAGGAGGTCCAGCGCCTCGTGGAGGTCGAGCGGGCCGCGGCGACCGGAGAGACGGTCAGCTTCGACGGCTCCTTCGACGCCATCCGCTGCCAGGACGGCCAGTGGAACCGGTCCCGGGGCTACTGGGACGCCTGGGTCGCCGACCTGAACACCAAGGCCCCCTACATCGGCCCGTTCATGGGTGCTCCGCTGTGTGCCCACTGGCCCGCGGTGACTGAGAAGCCGAAGCCGCACCAGCGGACCCACCCCGAGACGCTGATCCTGCAGTCTGAGTTCGACGCCGCCACCCCGTACGAGGCCGGCGAGCGCTCGGCGAAGATCATGCCGAACACGACGCTGATCAGCGTCAACAACGAGGGCACCCACGGCCTGTTCCCCTACGGCACCACCTGCGTGGACGACTCGGTGGAGGCATTCTTCCTGGATGGCACCTTGCCGAAGAACGTGGCCTGCGGGGCGCTGCCGCTGCCCGGAGAGGACCAGGCATACCAGGTCGGCGGTGATGTCCACGAGGCCCAGCAGACGGTAAAGGTCAAGATGCGCACCGATGCGGTCAAGGAGGCCAACCGGATGGTCCGCGAGATGCTGATGGAGCAGCACCACGGGGAGTGATCCTCAGACGATCCATCCCCGGCGCGCGGCCTGCACCCCCAGTTGGAAGCGGGTCCGCGCGCCGGTGTGCTCCAACAGCTGCTGCACCTTCCGGGAGAGGGTCCGGCGGCTGATCCCCAGCTCGCGGGACATATGCTCATCCGTCAGACCGGAGGCCATGAGTCGCAGCAGCCGTCGGGTGTTCCCGTCGACGTCGTCGAGGCGGGGGATGTCCTCCGCCACGCCCAGGGGCACCGAGGTCGCCCAGATCGAGTCGAACAGGCCGATCAGTGCGGCCAGCAGCGGTGAGGGGTGCACCAGCACCCCGGTGACACGCTCCTCCTCGTTGAGCACGATCAGCCCGAGATCCTCGTCCATGATGCGCAGCCGCATCGGCACGGCCGCGTGGACCCGGGCATCCTCACCCAGGTCCATCGCCTCACCGATCGCCCGCCGGATGTGCGGCGCTGAGGCGGCGTCGTCCCCGTAGACGGTCCGGTACCGGATTCCACGGGGCAGCATCTCTCGCTGGATCGGGCACATCGTCCCCGCGGTGGAGGGCGAATACGGGCCTCGATCCAGAGATCTGACCTGATGGCGGACCGCCAGCTGGGAGGAGTCCGCCACCTGCGTGACCGCACTGCGGCCATGGAGCACCTCCACGATCTCCGTGCCGGCCGCACGGGGCCGGTCCCACAGCGTCCCGAGCCGATGCTCCAGATGCAGCACCGCCTCCGCCTGCCTCCGGTGCCGACGCGCCGCGGCCCGCAGGACCTGCCGCGGGTCGTTGAGCAGCCAGACGCCGGCCTCCTCCGTCTCCCCCAGAAGGCCGGCCGCGGCCAGCTCGGAACGCACCTCCGGGGGTGGGCTCACCTGTCGGGTCCCCTGCCCCAGCATCTCCAGATAGGCCTGCCCCGCGGCGGTGGACAGACCCATCTGGTGCAGCTCCTGGGCCTCCACCGCCCGCTGAGCAGCCCTGTTGCTCGTGCCGTCCATGCCGTGGCGCTCCTCTCCGTGCCCTCGGCGAGCTCTCCGAACACGTTACCCGAGCGTCACTGCGACGTATGTCATAGATCTGGAACATCGCTGAAGTACGCTCGGACCCCATGAGCAGGTCGGTCCCGCCGGCCGGAGAGGGGCAGATGTGCTCGACGAGCTGGAACTCCGCATCACCGAGGCCCTGCAGTGCGACCCGCGTGCCAGCTGGCGGCGGATCGCGCGGGTGCTGGGTGAGCACGAGCGGCTGATCGCCCGCCGTGGAACCGCGCTGCTGGAGTCCCGCCGCGTCGTCGTCGCCGGGATCCGGCCCGAGGGGCAGAGCACAGTGGTGCGCGGGATCTGCCACCCCGGCGCCCGACTCACCACGGCCGAGGCGCTGGCGATGCGCCCCGACTCCACCTTCACCTACGTGCTCAGCGGCGCCTTCGACGTGGTCGCCGAGGTCTTCCGCAGCCCGCGCTCGCCCTCCTACTCCCTGGACGCCTCGATCACCCCTGGGCTCTCCCGGGCCGAGACGCTGCCCATCCTGCGGTACTTCCGCACCATCCGCGGCTGGCGGCTGGGCGCGCTGACCGACGCTGAGATCCGGGCGCTGACCTCCGGTCCCGCTGATGTCTTCCCCGACGGTTCCTGCCACGGGCCCGAGACCGACGTGGACCGTGTCATCCTCGACGCCCTCACCGTGGACGGCCGGATGAGCCACGAAGAGATGGCCCGCCGCGCCGGGGTCTCTGAGTCCACGGTCCGACGCCGGTTCGATCTGCTCCTGGAGGACGACCGGGTGAACATCCGTGCCCTGGTGGAGCCCGGCGCGGCGGGACTCCACACCGAGGCGCTCCTGTGGATGCGTGTGCCCCCGCACCGGATCGAGCAGGTGGCCACCGAGATCGCCGCGGATCGCCGGGCTCGCTATGTGGCCGCCGTTGCCGGGGCGTGCCAGGTGGTGGCTGACATCACCGTCACCGATCCGCCCGCGCTGTACCGCTTCCTCACCGAAAGTCCCTGGGCACGGCACGTGGGCGCCCTCGACGTCTCCATGGTGGCCGGTGCCCGCAAGAGGGGCGGTCAGCTCCTCAGGATGCCCGGGGCCACCGAGGACCAACCTGTGGCCCTCTCGTAGGCCCACCCGCACTGCAGGAGCCAGGGGTCGCGCAGATGGTCCGCGCTGAGCTGGACCCCGGTCGGCAGGCCCTCGGCGTCGAAGCCGGCAGGCAGTGCCAGTGTGGGGATCCCGACGGCGGAGAGGATGCTCGCCGAGCGCATCCAGTCCAGGTAGTCCTCCATGGGGCGACCGTCGACCTCCTCGGGCCATCGCAGGGAGACGTCGAAGGGTGCCAGCTGCGCACCGGGGCTGAGCAGGAGGTCGACCTGCTCGAAGCATGATCTCGTGGCCGCGCGCAGCCTGGCGAGCAGCCGTCGGGCGTCGAGGATCTGCTCGACGGTCAGGGCCAGTCCCTGCTCCACGTTCCAGATGACCTCGGGCTTGATCCGTTCCCGGTGGTCGCTCACCAGGGCGCCCAGCGCTCCGGCGAAGTCCAGGGCGCGGGTGACGCGAAAGACCTCGTCGGCGCCCGTGAAGTCATGACGGGACTCGACGACCTCCGCACCGAGCTCCTCGAAGGCGGCGGCGGCCCGCTGCAGAGCCTCCCGCATCGCGGGCTCCACCGGCACGTCGAGCCCGTGGTCCAGAGTCACCCCCACCCGCACGCCGGCCAGGTCTCGGGCGCGTGGCTCCCGGCCGGTCAGGAGGAACGCCTCGGGCGGCAGGAACGGCGTCCCAGGAACATCCGAGGTCCCCGCGACGACGGCCCGCATGAACAGTGCGATGTCCTCCACGGTGCGGGCCATCGGTCCGCTGCGCCCCAACCAGGCCTCGACGTTGCCCGGTGAAGCTCCCGGCATCAGCCCATGGGAGGGTCGGAATCCCACGATGTTGCACCAGCAGGCGGGGTTGCGCAGAGAGCCGCCCATGTCACTGCCCTCCCCCAGCGGCTGGATCCGGGAGGCCACGGCGGCGGCCACCCCTCCCGAGGAACCGCCGGCGCTGCGCGTGGTGTCGTAGGGGTTCCCTGTGGCCCCGAAGACGTCGTTGAACGTGTGGGACCCGGCGGCGAACTCCGGCACGTTGGTCTTCCCGGTGGAGACGACACCGGCGCGGCGCAGCCGGGCGATCAACGGGTCGTCGGCCTCCGGGACGTGGTCGGCGAAGAGCGGGGAGCCCTGTGTGGTGCGCATCCCGGCGACGTCGTGGGTGTCCTTGTGGGTCATCGGCAGGCCGTGGAGCAGCCCCGCAGGCTCTCCCCTGGAGCGCCTGGCGTCCGCGGCGCGAGCCTCCTGGAGCGCCCGTTCGGGCTCCAGGGTCACCACGGCGTTCAGACGCGGGTTCACCTCCTCGATCTGCGCCAGATGCGCCCGGGTCAGCTCGACGGAGCTGAGCTCGCCACGGACTATCAGCTCCACCAGCCGGGCGGCCCCGTGCTCCAGCAGATCCTCCATATGCCCTCCATCCGTCCAGGTGGTGCCCAGCCTGCCTGCTGAGGTGAGCGATGGACCAGGGCTGGCGGAATGCGACATCGGCACCGTCCTATTCCGTGAATCCTTGAATCGCCGCCCCGAACTTCCAAGACTCGACCACACGTTTCACCGAGGGAGGCATCTGGATGAGCACCGCGAGCTCCAACGACATCTGGGCGGTGGCCCAGTCGCCCTGGCTGTGGGTCTGCGCCCTGGTGGTCTTCGCCGTGATCGGCGTGCAGTCCTGGATCTACATCCGTGCGGCCAGGGCCGCCGGAGAGGACGTCGGCATCAGTCGCCGAGACCTGAACCGGGCCTTCCGCTCCGGGGCGGCAGCCTCGGTGGGGCCCTCTCTGGCAGTGGTGCTGGTGGCCATCGCCCTGCTGACGCTCTTCGGCACCCCTGCGGTCCTGATGCGCATCGGGCTGGTGGGTTCGGCAGCCACGGAGACGGCCTCGGCCACCATCGCCGCCAGCAGCATGGGTGCCGATCTGGGCGGGCCCGCTTGGACCCAGGAGGTGTTCGTGGTGGCGTTCTTCGCGATGTGCGTCTCCGGCGGAGCCTGGATGCTGTTCACGCTGATCTTCACGCCGATCCTCAAGCGCGGCAGCCGCCGGATCGCACGAGTGAACCCCCGGGCGATGGCGATCATCCCCGGCTCGGCCCTCCTGGCCGCATTCATGGCGCTGACCATCACCGAACTGCCCAAGTCCGCGATCCACGTGATCGCCGTCCTCGTCTCAGGTGCCAGCATGGCCGCGATGATGTGGCTCGCCCGGCGCTTCGACCTCGGCTGGCTCAAGGAGTGGGCGCTGGGCCTGGCCATCATCATCGCCCTGGCCGTCATCTACGTGGTCCACCACGGGCACCTGGGCTGATCCGCGCCGCATCAGGACAGGGAGATCAGGAGACCGAGAGGGAGACCATGAACACCGCAGACCTGGCCATGAGCCGTTTCGAACACACCACCGCCCGCTGGGGCCGCGCCACGATGGGCGCCGTTCTGATGGTGTCGCTGGCCGCACCGCTGATCCTGCTCGCCGTCGGGGACTTCGACATCACCTTCAGCCAGCTCCTGACCGCGTATCTGGCCGTGGCCGCCGTTTACCTGGTGCTGGCGATGGTCGAGCCCATCACCTACTTCCCCATCCTGGGGCAGGCCGCCATGTATCAGGCCTTCATGATCGGCAACATCGCCAACAAGCTCCTGCCGGCTGCGATCGTCGCGCAGAACCGCCTGGACGTGCGGCCCGGCAGCCGCAAGGGCGACCTGGTCGCGGTGATGGCCATCTGCGGCGCGGCGGTGGTGCACATCGTCTCGCTGCTGCTGTTCGTCGGGGTGCTGGGCACCTGGCTGCTGAGCGTGGTGCCCGAGCCGGTCATCGAGATCGCTCAGCTCTACATCCTGCCCGCGATCCTCGGCGCCGTCGTCGTCCAGGCCGTCGTCACGGTCCGCCAGGCTCGCAGCACCGGCTTCGCCCTGGTGATGTCGCTGCTGGTCATCCTTGTGCTGGTGCCCCTGGCCCCCGCCATCGGACCCTTCGGCATCGCGCTGGCTGTGCTGCTGACCGTCCTGGCCTCGTGGTTCTTCCGTGGGCCGTCCGGCCCACAGGAGGAGGACGGAGACGCCGACGGCGACCGACCCGTCGTCCCCGGCGCCGCGGCGTCTGCGGAGTCCGGTGAGCACCGGCCCCCGAGATCCTGAGCGACAGACCACATTCCCACCCGGCCCATCTGAGGAGAGACCACCCCATGACACAGACCCATGCCTTGCCCGCCTTCGCCCTCGATCCTGCGGAGCAGGAGCAGATGCATCAGCTCTACCGGACACTGCACGCCGAGCCGGAGCTCAGCATGCAGGAGCACCGCACCGCCGAGCGCATCGAGGGCATCCTCGACGAGCTCGGCGTGGAGCACTTCCGCTGCGGCGGCACCGGAGTGGTGGGCCTGCTGCGCAACGGGCCGGGGCCCGTCGTCGCCTTCCGCGCCGACACCGACGGGCTGCCCATCGCGGAGCAGACCGGGCTGGCCTACGCCTCCACTGCTCGAGGCAGGCTGGAGGACGGCACCGACGTGCCGGTGATGCACGGCTGCGGGCACGACACCCACGTGGCCTCGTTGGTCACCGCCACCCGGCTGCTGCTCAGGGAACGCCAGCGCTGGTCCGGCACAGTGGTGCTGATCTTCCAGCCCGGGGAGGAGACCGCGGCCGGGGCGCGGGCGATGGTCGCCGACGGCCTCTGGGACCGGGCGCCCCGCCCCGAGGTCGTGCTCGGCCAGCACGTCTCCCCTGACCAGGCCGGCACGGCGCGGCTCAGCCTGGGCCCGGCGATGGCCATGGCCGACTCACTGCGGGTGCGCGTCCCGGGGCGGCAGACCCATGGCTCGCAGCCGCAGAACGGACGGGACCCCATCGTGGCCGCCGCGGCGATGGTCACCAGACTGCAGACCATCGTCTCCCGCGAACTGGCGCCTCAGGACCCCGCCGTCGTCACCGTCGGCACCTTCCACGCGGGACTCAAGGAGAACATCATCCCCGCCGAGGCTGAGTTCACCGTCAACGTCCGCACCCTCACGCCGGAGGTGCGCGAAAAGGTGCTGGCCGCGGTCCGACGGATCATCCGGGCCGAGGCCGCCGGAGCGGACCTCGAGGAGCCGGAGATCCGCGAGATCTATGACTTCCCGCTCAACCACAACCACGAGGCGACGGCCCAGACGGTCCTTGAGGCGTTGCGCGGATCCCTCGGGGAGGAGCAGGTGACCGAGTCCGGACCGCAGATGGGCTCGGAGGACTTCGGCTGGCTGGGAGCATCCATCGGGGTGCCCACCGTGTTCTGGTTCTTCGGCGGCACCGCCGACGGCGATCCGGAGGGCCCGGTGAACCACTCCCCGCACTTCGGACCGGTCATGGAGCCCACGCTGAGCACCGGAGTCACAGCCGCACTCGCCAGCCTGCTGCATTGGGTGGGTCAGACCGACTGACTCCTCCCCCGGACAGAGACAGAGAGGACCCCGATGCACCTAGTGCATCGGGGTCCTCTCTGTCTCTGTCCGCGACGTCAGGACGCCGGCGGCTCAGCTCATGCCGATGTCGGCTCAGGCGTCGAGGACGACCTTCGTGACGTTGGGGTCGACCTGGATTCCCGGACCGAAGGTGGTCGAGACGGTCGCCTTCTGGATGTAGCGGCCCTTCGACGCCGACGGCTTCAGACGAAGGATCTCGTCCAGTGCGGCGGCGTAGTTCTCGGCCAGCTGCTTCACGTCGAAGTTGGTCCGGCCGATGATGAAGTGCAGGTTGGCGTGCTTGTCGACACGGAAGTCGATCTTGCCGCCCTTGATCTCGGAGACGGCCTTGGCGACGTCGGGCGTCACGGTGCCCGTCTTCGGGTTCGGCATGAGGTTGCGCGGGCCCAGGATCTTGCCGAGGCGTCCGACCTTGCCCATCATGTCCGGCGAGGCCACGGCGGCGTCGAAGTCGGTCCAGCCGTCGGCGACCTTGGCGATCAGCTCGTCGGCGCCGACGTGGTCTGCACCGGCCTCTTCAGCCTTGGCGGCGTTGTCACCCTGGGTGAAGACCACCACGCGGGCGGTCTTACCGGTGCCGTGCGGCAGGTTGACGGTGCCGCGGACCATCTGGTCGGCCTTGCGGGGGTCGACGCTCAGACGGAAGACGACCTCGACGGTCGTGTCCTTCTTCGACGGGTTGGTCGACTTGGCGAGGGCCACGGCCTCCGCCGGGAGGTACTGGCTGTCTTCACCGATCTTCTCGAGAGATGCCTTGTATGCTTTGCTGCGCTGTGCCATCTGCGGTGTTCTCCTTAGCAGGTGTGGTGTGTCGGACCGCGCTCGGCCCTTCCCACGATGTTCTGTTCAGCCGGAAGGCTGTGTTCAGCCGTCGACGGTGATGCCCATGGAGCGGGCGGTGCCGGCGACGATCTTGGAGGCCGCCGCCAGATCGTTGGCGTTGAGGTCCTCCATCTTGGTCTGGGCGATCTCCTCGACCTGAGCCTGGGAGAGCTTGCCGACCTTCTCGGTGTGCGGCACGCCGGAGCCCTTCGCCACACCAGCGGCCTTCTTGATGAGCTCGGCGGCCGGCGGGGTCTTGGTGATGAAGGTGAAGGAGCGGTCCTCGTAGACCGTGATCTCCACAGGAATCACATTGCCGCGCTGCGACTCGGTCGCCGCGTTGTAGGCCTTGCAGAACTCCATGATGTTGACACCGTGCTGACCGAGGGCAGGTCCGATCGGCGGGGCCGGGTTGGCGGCGCCTGCCTGGATCTGCAGCTTGATCAGGCCGGCGACTTTCTTCTTCGGGGCCATGTTGAAGCGTCCTTACATGTCGTGCGGTTGCCCTGCTGCCACAGGAGCGTGGACAGAGGGTTGTGGTCACCATGGCGGCGATGACCGGATCGACGCCGCGGGCCAAAGCAACTCGCGACGTCGACAGGCTGTGAAGTTGTGGGATCCCTGCCACGTCGCAGGGAGCCCGGAACCTCAGTAGATCTTGTCGACCTGGTTGAAGTTCAGCGTCACCGGGGTCTCGCGCTCGAAGATCGAGACGAGCACCACCAGCTGGCGGCTGTCCGGGTGGATCTCGGAGATCGAGGCCGGCAGCGTGGCGAACGGACCGTCGTTGACGGTGACCGACTCGCCGACCTCGAAGTCCACGGTGACCTCTTCGGCCTGGGCGGCGGCGCCGCCGGCTGCCTGCTCCCCGCCGTCGACCTTCCGCGGAGCGTCGGGCTTGCCCAGCCGGTGCTCGGCGAGCATGTCGAAGACCTCATCGGGGGTCAGCGGGTGAGGGTCGTGGGCGTTGCCCACGAATCCGGTGACACCGGGAGTGTGGCGGACCACGCCCCAGGAGGCGTCGGTGAGCTCCATGCGGACGACCACGTAACCCGGGATGCGGACTCGGTTGACGACCTTGCGCTGGGTGCTCTTGATCTCGACGACCTCTTCCATGGGGACGTCGATCTCGTAGATGAAGTCCTCCATGTCCTGGGTCTGGATGCGGGTCTCCAGGTTGGACTTCACACGCTTCTCATAGCCGGCGTAGGTGTGGACCACGTACCAGTCGCCCAGCTGACGGCGCAGCTTGCCGCGCAGCTCGTCGGCACGCTCCTCGTAGGACTTCTCCTCCTCGGGGACGTCCTCGGTCGCGGTGGCCTCGTCCTCTGCGGAGGAGGCGTCAGCATCGGCCGGCTCAGCATCGACAGCCGCAGAGTCGGCCTCATCGGCGTCTCCCGCCTCGGGCCCAGGCTCCTCCGCGGGGGCCTGCTCGGTCTGCTCGGCACCCTCTTCGGCAGGAGTCTCGGCGCCCGCCTCCTCGACGGCGAGGGCCTCGTCAGCCTCGACGGCCTGGGCCGCCGCGTCCTCGGCGTCAGCCTCGGTGTGCTGCGAAAGTTCCTGATCAGACACTGTTCTCCTGCTTTCCGTGGTGCTGGCCGGGCCCCGCCCTGGGACGGGCTCCGCGGCCGCTTCGTCTCTCACTTCATCGCTCGTCCTGCCGACGACGGCGACGTCGACGGCTCATTCGCCGGCGCCGTCACCCTCGACTGCGAGGGCCGAGGGCGCCTCCGTGGAGCCGTCCCCGAAGATCAACTCCGCCCCGTTGCTGAACATCCAGTCCAGCCCAGAGACGATCAGGATCACGATGATCACGAAGACCAGGACGACCAGCGTGTAGTTGGTCAGTTCGCGACGGGTCGGAACGACGACCTTCTTGAGCTCGTCGACGACCTGGCGCAGGAACAGCCACACCTTCCCGAAGGGACCTCGCGGATCGCCTCCGTCAGGCGTCGACCCTTGCACGTCAGTGGAAGGCGTCTGGGACACGGAGGGCTCCATCTGGTCGAGGGGACGTCGTGTGATGCTGTGTGCCTGAGATGCCGTCGCGACGACGCTCAGCGCAGGGCAGACAGGACTCGAACCTGCAACCTACGGTTTTGGAGACCGTTGCGCTACCAATTGCGCCACTGCCCTTGGGGTCACCTGAGACCTGACCGACCTATTCTCGCACCGAAGCGCTCCGCCGCAAACTGCGGATCGGATCCCTCCAGGCGGGCATGGCCATGCCAGGTGCACAAGACACCGATGGACAAGTCTACGGGCAGCCGCCGTGGACGGCAAACCGAGCCGGACTTCCCTCGACGGCCGGCGGAGCCCTCCCGGTAATGTGGTGCCCGCAGGTGCGCCTGCCACCTCCGGTCAGTGTCGACACCGTCCACGCTCGCGACAGACAAGGAATCCCCATGACTGCCCCGTCCTCCCGCATCTCCGCCCGCATCGGCGCCATCGCGGAGTCCGCGACCCTCGCCGTCGACGCCAAGGCGAAGGCCCTGAAGGCCGCCGGCGAGGACGTCATCGGCTTCGGGGCCGGCGAACCGGACTTCCCCACTCCGGACTACATCGTCTCCGCGGCCGTGGAGGCGGCCTCCGAGCCTCGCTTCCACCGCTACTCGCCCGCCGCCGGCCTGCCCGAGCTGCGCCAGGCCCTGGCCGAGAAGACCACCCGGGACTCCGGGTTCGCCGTCGAGCCGAGCCAGGTGCTGGTCACCAACGGCGGCAAGCAGGCCGTCTACAACACCTTCGCGACGCTGCTCGACCCGGGCGACGAGGTCATCCTCCCCACCCCGTACTGGACGACCTACCCGGAGGCCATCGCACTGGCCGGCGGGGTGACCCGAGAGGTCTTCGCCGGCCCTGAACAGGGCTACCGGGTCACCGTGGAGCAGCTGGAGGCCGCACTGACGGAACGCACCAAGGTGCTGCTGTTCGTCTCGCCGTCCAATCCCACCGGCGCCGTCCACTCCCCCGAGGCCACCGCCGAGATCGGGCGCTGGGCAGCCGAGAAGGGCCTGTGGGTCGTCACCGACGAGATCTACGAGCACCTGACCTACGACGGCGCCCCCTTCACCTCGATCGCCTCGCTCCCCGAGCTGGCCGAGCAGGTCGTGGTGCTCAACGGCGTCGCCAAGACCTACGCGATGACCGGCTGGCGTGTGGGATGGATGGTCGGGCCCGCCGACATCATCAAGGCCGCCGCGAACCTGCAGTCCCACGCGACCTCCAACGTCGCCAACGTCTCCCAGATGGCGGCGCTGGCCGCCGTGACCGGGCCGCTGGACGCCGTCGAGGAGATGAAGACCGCCTTCGACCGGCGCCGCCGCGCCATGGTGGACGGGCTGAACGCGATCGCCGGCTTCTCCTGCCCCACCCCTGAGGGCGCGTTCTACGCCTATGTGGACGTCCGTGGGGCGCTGGCCGGCGGGGAGCGGCCCGCCGAGATCGCCGGCCGCACCCCGGAGACCTCCGCCGAGCTGGCCGAGCTGATCCTGGAGGAGGCGAAGGTCGCCGTCGTGCCGGGGGAGGCCTTCGGCCCCAGCGGCTTCCTGCGGCTGTCCTACGCACTCGGCGACGAGGACCTCGCCCGCGGCCTGACGCGGATCCAGGAGCTGCTGGGCACCGCCTGAAGCCCGCAGCGCGAGCGTCGCGCACGTCGCACCCCTAGACTGGACGCATCCACCTGTCGAGGGCGCCAGGTCGTTCACCCATGATCCGACAGGAAAGGGACGAGCTGCACCATGCGCATCGGACTCCTCACCTCCGGCGGCGACTGCCCCGGTCTCAACGCCGTCATCCGCTCCGCCGTGCTGCACGGCATCAAGAGTTACGGCGACGAGTTCGTCGGCTTCCGCAGCGGCTGGCGCGGCCTCATCGAGGGCGACTACATGGAGCTCAGCCGCCAGGACGTGCGTGGCCTCGCGCGCGAAGGCGGCACCATCCTCGGCACCTCACGCACCCACCCCTACAACCACCCCAAGGGCGGTCCGGAGAACATCCGGAAGGCGATGCGCCGGCATGACATCGACGCCGTCATCGCCATCGGCGGGGAGGGCACGCTGGCCGGCGCCCGACGCCTGGCCGTCGACGGCATCCCGGTGGTGGGCGTGCCCAAGACGATCGACAACGACCTGAAGGCCACCGACTACACCTTCGGCTTCGACACCGCGATCTCCATCGCCACCGACGCCATGGACCGGCTGCGCACCACCGGCGAGTCCCACCACCGGTGCATGGTCGCCGAGGTCATGGGCCGTCACGTCGGCTGGATCGCCCTGCACTCCGGCATGGCGGCCGGTGCGCATGCGATCCTCATCCCGGAGCAGAAGGTCAGCCTGGATCAGATCAACGAGTGGGTCGAGCAGGTCCACTCGCGCGGTCGCTCCCCACTGGTCGTGGTCGCCGAGGGGTTCATCCCCGAGGGCGCGGAGGAGGCCGTGGCCGGCAAGGGCCAGGAGGCTGACGGGCGTCCCCGCCTGGGAGGGATCGGCGAGTGGCTGACCCACCAGATCGAGGAGAGGACCGGGATCGAGACCCGCAACACCACGCTGGGACACATCCAGCGCGGCGGGAACCCGACCGGCTACGACCGCGTGCTCGCGACCCGCTTCGGCATCAAGGCGCTGGACCTGGTCCACGAGCAGGCCTGGGGGCACATGGCCTCGCTGCGCGGCACGGAGATCGTCAAGGTGGACTTGGCAGAGGCACTGGACGGCCTCAAGGAGGTTCCGCTGCCGCGCTACGAAGAGGCCAAGATCCTCTTCGGGCGCTGAACCGCACCGCGCGTAGAGTGGCCTCCATGTCGCTGACCGAACAGACCCGGCAGATCGTCAAGCTGGCCTGGTCCCGCATGCTGCGCCTGGAGGACACCGACCTGGATCTCGGAGACCCCTCCGTGCGGGTGGAGGCGGTGGAGGACGACGCCGCGGCGGTGACGTTCGTGCGGCTCTTCGACCGCACGGTGATCTTCGGGCCCTCCGAGGTGGTGGGCGATGCCCGACGTCTCGACGACGACCTCCTGGCCCAGGAACGCACGCTGCTGGACCTGGTGCGAGCCCACCACGGCGGGGCGCGGGCGCTCGGCGCGGCTCAGCTCTTCTACTGCGAGGAGCCGCCGCAGGTCAGCCCGCCGTCCGGCGTCGCCGTCTCCTTCGAGCCCGAGCATGTCGCCGAGCTGATGGCCGCCTGTCCCGCCGACGACGTGGCCGGCTCCGGGCTGGCCGACGCCGTCTGGGCGGCCACGCTGGTGGCTGACCGGGCGTCCCCGCAGGATCCGCAGATCGCCGAGGAGCAGGTGCTCTCCGCCGCGGGCCGTGAGGTCTGGCAGCAGATGATCGCTCAGCTGGGCGTGCTCTCCCATCCCGAGCACCGCGGTCGCGGGCACGGTCGCTGCATCGCCGCGGTGGCGATGGAGGAGGCGTTCGTGGACGGGCTGATCCCGCAGTGGCGAGCCGCCCTGGAGAATCCATCCTCCCGCCGAGCGGCGATCAGGCTGGGCTTCACGCTCGCGGGCTCACAGACCACCGTCGTGCTGGAATGAACGCCCCGCTCAGCGCGGGCCGCGGAGGAAGTCCCCCTGCGGACGACCGACCGTCTTGCCGGCGTCGGGACGCACGATGACCTCCTGGGCCGCGGCGTAGAAGCTCTCCGCCTCGGCGTCACGCACCACCAGTCGCGCCTCCGGTCCCACGCGGCGTTTCAGCAGGGCCAGCGCGATCGGACCCATCTCGTGATGCCGGGCCACCGAGGTCACGGTCCCGACCGACCGCTCGCGCTCCATCGACTCACGCGTGGCGGCGTCGACGTCGGCGGGGGCGAGCACCTCTGAGCCGACCGTCGGCAGGGTGTGCTCGCTGCCGTCGAGATGCAGGAACACGAGCCGACGCGGGGGGTGGCCGAGGTTGTGCACGCGGGCGACGGTCTCCTGGCCGCGGTAGCAGCCCTTCGACAGGTGCACGGCCGTGCGGATCAGGTCGAGCTCATGCGGGATGGTCTTCTCGTCCACCTCGTGGGCGAGCCGGGGCCGCCACGCGGCGATGCGCAGCGCCTCGGCGGCGAACGTGCCGGCCGGCCGCCACCCCTGCTCCTCCAGGGAGGCGACGACCTCCATCAGTCGGGGCCGCTCCACCAGGGTCAGGCGCCAGGACCAGTCCACGGCGGGGTGGTCCTCCTCGGCCACAGCGGCGTAGCTGACCGCGCCCTCGCACAGCCGCGGCCAGGGGTCCTCCCAGCGCACCGGCAGCACTCCGGCAGACTCGGCTTCCTGAGGGAGCGCCGTGGTGGAGCCCAGGACGGCGACCTCTGCGGTGCGTTCGACGATCTCCACCTGCAGCATGAACTTCATCGAGTCCAGCCAGCCCGCCAGCCGCGGGCCATGCGCAGCCTCGGTGATCAGCCAGGCGGTCTCGCCGTCGTCGACGATCGCGGCGTCATGCTCGATGCGGCCGGAGATGTCCAGCAGCAACAGCTCGCTCGACTCGCCGGGCTGCAGGGCGGCGGTCTGCTGCGAGGAGAGGGTGCTCAGCCAGGAGAGCCGATCCGGCCCCGAGACCGTGACCACCGCCAGATGGGAGAGGTCGACGACGGCACGTCCGCCCTCCAGGGCGCGCTGCTCCCCGGTGGGGTCGCCGTAGTGGGCCGCGACGCCGGAGTCCTCCCGGCCGGCGGCCACTGCACCCTGGCGCTGCATCAACGGACTCGTGCTCACGGGCGCTCCTTCGAGGTCGGTGCTCAGCGTCCCGGGTCAGCAGCTGACGCTCGGCGATCCAGGATCGCGGAGGCGTGCGGCTCCATATCCCCGTCGGCGCCGCGGATGTCCCAGCGCCAGAAGAGCTGACTGTTCACCAGGCCGAACATGCGGGTGGCCCCGTTGTATTCCGCGGCGTGCTCGCCACGCATCACCGCATCTGTGGCGATCTGCAGCTGCGGCCCCTTGATCTGGCCGAAGTACAGCTCCGTGAGGCTCCCGGGATGAGAGATCGTCGCCGTGATCGGGTAGGAACCGTCCGCGTTGACGAGCTGCTCCACCTCGGAGGCGGTCTTATAGGCGGGCACGACGTCGGCAGGATGCAGCCCGGGGCCGACGTCGGCGTCGGCGCGCGGCCGGTCCAGCGCCCAGAATCCGGACTCCACGCTCAGCGGGCGCAGCCGGGAACCGGACTCGTCGGTGAGCCAAGACTCGGCGCGGTACTCGACGAACTCCAGGCCGGAGTCGCGGAATGTGACACGCTGGGTGAAGGTGGGGTCCGACTCTTCGCCGGAGCCCAGGCGGCCCTCGCCCTCCCAGCTGCCGAGCAGCCAGTACAGCGGAGCCAGCTCAGGCGTGAGATCTGTGGGCAGCTCCATAGGTGCCAAGGCTCAGCGCTGCCCCTTGTACAGGCGGGAGACGACGGTCCAGGAGATGCCGGCGATGACCAGCGTCGCCAGGATCAGCAGCCCGATGAAGAAGATCTCCAGGGCGAGCAGCGAGACGTTCTGCAGTGCGAATTCCATGCCGGAGAGTCTACCCCCGGCATCGGCCCGATGTGGCGTCACCGACACCAGATGACCTTCAGACGAAGAGCAGCCGTTCGGCGAAGTAGACCAGCGCCCCCATGCCCGCGATCGGCGCCGCTCCGACGGCCATCGCGGAGAGCCGACCCTCCGGGGCGCCCTGGACGATGAGGAACCGGCGCATCGCAGCGATCAGCGCGCCGGCGCCCAGCCCCAGCAGCCCGGAGAAGAGCAGCGTCAGCTCCCCCCACAGCAGCGCCGTGCCCAGCGCTCCGGCGAAGCCGCCGAGCACCACCAGCGGCAGGACGAGCGCATCGCGCAGCGGCAGGCAGGCCAGCAGCACCGAGACTCCGAGACCGATGGCGGCCAGACCGACCACCGAGAGCTCACCCCCTGTGCCGGTGACGTCGAGCAGGGCCCAGTCCTCGAAGAGCGTCAGCCCCGGCACGGCCAGGACCCCGAGGGCGTCGTCGCTGTCACCGATGCCGACCAGCTCCGCGGGATAGCGCAGCCCGGCGACCCAGCCGGCCGCCGTCGTGGAGATGACGACCCCGGCGCTGGCGCCCAGCGTGGACTCCAGCCGATGCGGACGGCCGGTGCCGCGCAGCACCTGGATGACGAAGACCGACATCACGCCGAAGGCCAGCGCCACCGAGGACCAGAAGAACAGCGACTCCACCTCGCGGACGACGGCGGCACCGAGCGCGGCCACCACGCCGGCCAGCAGGATCACCGTGGAGAGCGAGCGGCGCGCCGTCACTCCCATCAGCTGCGGCCAGCCCAGGGAGAGCACGAGGCAGATCACGCACACCACCGCGGTCAGGGCAGAGGTGCCCGCCCAGGAGCCCGCGACCAGGGCGATCGTCGAGAGCAGGGCCGAGGCGGCCACCGGGAAGTACTTCACACCAGGACATCTTGCCAGAGGCCCGCATGAGAGCTGCTGTGACGTGGCCCGCGCCCGGCTGACCGGCGAGGCAGATATACTCGACGTCGTGCGATCCCGCGCACTGCTGGCGCTCACGGTGATGATGACACGCTCGAGAAGGGACCCGGATGGCTCAGGTGCTGCTGCTCTCTGACGCCCCCGACGACGCCCTGCCATCCCTCGAGCTCCTCACCCACCGGGTGCGTGTCTTTCCGGCCGAGGCCGCCTCAATCGTGCGGGCCCCCAACGCCGACCTCACCCTGGTGGACGCCCGCCGGAACCTCGCCCACGTCCGTTCCCTGTGCCAGCTGGTGAAGTCCTCCATGCTCACCCCGATCGTGGTGATCGTGGCCGAGGCGGGGCTGCCCACGCTCAACGAGTCCTGGCAGGTCGACGACTTCGTGCTCTCCGACGCCAGCCCTGGCGAGGTCGACGCTCGGATCCGGCTGGCCGCCGTCGAGGTGGAGGAGGAGAACCCCACTGGGGAGATCCGGGCCGGCGGCATCACCATCGACGAGACCACCTACATGGCGACCATCGACGGCCGGCTGCTGAATCTGACGTACAAGGAGTTCGAGCTGCTCAAGCACCTCACCCTCCACCCCGGTCAGGTCTTCACCCGCGACCGCCTGCTCCATGACGTGTGGGGCTACGACTATTTCGGCGGCACCCGCACCGTGGACGTCCACATTCGCCGCCTCCGCGCCAAGCTCGGCCCGGACCACGAGTCGCTGATCGGCACGGTGCGCAACGTGGGATACCGCCTGGTCGTCGACGACGCCGGGCGTGCGGGCCGCGCGGCGCGCACCGGAGACGGCGACGGCGACTGAACCTCCCCCGTACCGTCGCAGGAGCCGGGTCGGCGCTGGACCCGAGCCGCGAGGGTTCCCGCCTCCGTTAGAGTGGAGACATGAGCTCCGAGGAGACCCAGATCGCCCCCGAGACGACCATCGAGCTGAGCGGCGGTGCTCCCACCCCGGATCAGGTGGACGCCCTCGTCGAGCTGGCGCACGCCGCCGAGGAGGCCGACGCCAATCCCCCGTTCTCCGAGCAGACCCTGGTGGAGCTCCACAAGGCCGCCGACTCCGGCGCCATGGACGCACCGCTGCGTGTGGCCTACGCCTGGGCGGCACCCGACGAGGGCAGCACCGACCACCAGTACCTGCTGGCCGGAGCCGGCGTCGTCGTCCTGGGTGGTGAGGGCTCCCCGGACGTCCTGGAGCTGGTGGTCCGTCCCAACTGCCGCCAGCACGGGATCGGTGGCCAGCTGGCCACCACGCTCGCCGACGACGTCCTCGCCCCCCAGCCCGGACGCATCCAGCGGGCCTGGGCCCATGGCGAGCACGACGCCGCCGCGCTGCTGGCCGTCCGTCACGGGTGGGCCCCGGTGCGCGAGCTCTGGCGCATGCGGCTCACCTCCCTGGACGAGATCCCCTCCCCGCGCCTCCCGGAGACCGTGACCATCCGCCCCTTCGAGACCGGCCGTGACGAGCAGGCCTGGCTGCGGGCCAATGTCGCGGCCTTCGCCGACCACCCCGAGCAGGGCCGGCTCACCCGTGAGGACCTCGACGCTCGGATGGCCGAGGAGT
Organism: Nesterenkonia xinjiangensis; assembly: GCF_013410745.1. Lineage (NCBI taxonomy): Bacteria > Bacillati > Actinomycetota > Actinomycetes > Micrococcales > Micrococcaceae > Nesterenkonia > Nesterenkonia xinjiangensis. The sequence goes on from NZ_JACCFY010000001.1 coordinate 923,591, forward strand.
GGTTCGAACCCTCCGGATTCCTCCTCGCCGAGGAGGACGGCCAGCTGCTGGGCTTCCACTGGACCAAGGTCCACCCCGGCGAGGACGGCGGCTCCGAGCCGCTGGGCGAGGTCTACGTGGTCGGCGTCGTGCCCGATGCCCAGGGCCGCGGGCTCGGGTACTCCCTGACGCTGGCCGGCATCGAGCACCTGCGCTCGCAAGGGCTGGGAGCGATCATGCTCTACGTCGACTCGGACAACACACCCGCCGTGGAGCTCTACCGCAGGCTCGGGTTCACCCGCTGGGACGTGGACACCATGTACGCGCCGGTGACCGAGCCCGGGGCGGAGCCCGCCTGACCCTGACCGTGACTGCGTGAGACAGCGAGCACCGATCCGATGAACCCCCGGCCGAGCGCCCCCGCCGAGAGCACCGGCACCAGCAGTGACAGCATCCCCGACTCCGCCGTGCCTCCCGCAGGGGACACCCTGCGCCGAGTCCCCCGCCGCCGCACCGAGGTCTGCGCCGACGACGGCACCGACGCCCAGATCATCGCCGCCGGCGCGCTGTGCTGGCGGCTGCACCGCGGGGAGCTGGAGGTGCTGCTCATCCACCGGCCGCGCTATGACGACTGGTCCTTCCCCAAGGGCAAGCTCGACCCCGGCGAGACGATCCCCGAGTGCGCGGTGCGGGAGGTCTCCGAGGAGATCGGCCTGCAGGTGCGGCTGGGCGTCCCCCTGCCGGTCACTCGCTACGACGTGCGGAAGAACGGCCGACCCAAGGCCAAGGAGGTCTGGTACTGGGCGGCCCGCATCATCAAAGGCACTCCGACGCCGGACGGCCAGGAGACGGACGAGGTCCGCTGGGCGCCGGTCGCCGTCGCCCACGAGATGCTGACCAACGAGACGGACCGCGAGCCCCTCGAGGAGCTGGAGCGTCTCCACTCACGCATGCGGCTGCACACCAGCCCCTTCGTGGTGCTGCGCCACGCGAAGGCCAAGCCGCGCGCCAGCTGGTCCCGCGCCGAGGGAGAGCGCCCGCTGGCCGCCACCGGCAAGCGGCAGGCCCGGGCCGTGGAACGGCTGCTCACCGCCTGGCGGCCCCGGCTCATCGAGACCAGCCCGTGGAGACGCTGCGTGGAGACCGTAGCTCCCTATGTCCGGCGGCACCGGCACAAACTCAAGCACCGCAAGTCCCTCACCGAGAAGCGCGCCCAGGAGGACCCCCGCAAGCCGGTGCACCGCACCCGCAAATGCCTGGAGGTCCTGCAGCCCACGGTGCTCTGCACCCACCGTCCGGTGCTGCCCCTGGTGCTCGACGAGCTCCGCGACTGGATCCACGATCCGGCCCTCCTGCAGGCGATGCCCGACGCCGACCCCTACCTGAGTCCCGGGGCGGTGCTGGTCGCCCAGCAGGCGGTGGACCGCGGCGGCGAGATCGTCTCGGTGGAGATCTACGAACCCTTCGAGGACTGACAGCGCTCCTTCAGTGACGGTAGTCTCACCTCATGAGCGTCCAGAAGAACGTCCACCCCGCAGCGGTGCTGCGTCGCGATGAAGACCGTGGCCGGGCCGAGCTCTGGGACACGATCGACGGTGCCGAGACCTTCATCGGGTTCATCGGCTACACGGAGGAGAACATCGCGGGCCAGCAGGTCAAGCGACTGCAGCACACAATCATCAGCCCGCAGCACGGCCGGCGCGGCTACGCCCGCTGCCTGGTCACCCTGCTGCTGGACGAGCTCATCGAGGAGGGCTGGTCGTTCATCTCCGAATGCTCCTACATCGACCAGTACCTGCACCGCTACCCGGAGTATCGGAAGCACCAGGCGCCGGTCAGCTGAACGCCCCAGGCCCTTGCCTCCGGCCGCTATGCTGGGGGCGTGAGCGACGCGATCCCCACCCCCTACGAGGACCTGCTGGCCGACGTGCTGGAACACGGCACGCCCAAGTCCGACCGCACCGGCACCGGCACGCGCAGCGTCTTCGGCCGGCAGATCCGCTTCGACCTGCGGGACTCCTTCCCGCTGATCACCACCAAGCGGGTCCACTTCAAGTCCGTGGCTCTGGAGCTGCTCTGGTTCCTGCGCGGAGACTCCAACGTGCACTGGCTGCAGGAGCGGGGTGTGCGGATCTGGAACGAGTGGGCCGACGAGGACGGTGAGCTGGGCCCGGTCTACGGCGTCCAGTGGCGCAGCTGGCCCACCCCCGACGGCGGCTCGATCGACCAGATCGCCCAGCTGGTGGAGTCCTTGCGCAGCGACCCCGACTCGCGGCGTCATCTGGTCACCGCGTGGAACCCGGCCGAGGTGGACCGCATGGCGCTGCCGCCCTGCCACGTGATGTTCCAGTTTCATGTGGCCGAGGGGCGGCTCTCCTGCCAGCTCTACCAGCGCAGTGCGGACATGTTCCTCGGTGTGCCGTTCAACATCGCCTCCTACTCGCTGCTGACGCTGATGCTCGCCCAGCAGGCCGGCCTGGAGCCCGGCGAGTTCATCTGGACCGGCGGTGACTGTCACATCTATGACAACCACCTCGACCAGGTCACCGAGCAGCTCTCCCGGCAGCCCCACCCGTCCCCGCGACTGCGCATCACCCGGAAGCCGGAGACGATCTTCGACTACGAGTACGCGGACTTCGAGGTGCTCGACTACCAGCACCACCCCGCCATCAAGGCCCCGGTGGCGGTATGAACGCACCGCACGAAGCGCTGGGCGAGCAGGAGCGCACCGGCCCCTGGGTGGGGATGATCTGGGCGCAGACCCGCGACGGCGTCATCGGCCGCGACGGCGAGATGCCGTGGCACCTGCCAGAGGACTTCGCCCACTTCCGTGCCCAGACCCGTGGCCGCCCGGTGGTCATGGGGCGTCGCACGTGGGAGTCCCTGCCGGAGAAGGCCCGCCCGCTGCCCGGCCGACGCAACATCGTCATCACCGGGAATTCCGCCCGCGCCGCCGAGATCGCCGCGGCAGGGGCGGAGACCACGACGTCGCTGGATGAGGCGCTGGCGCTGGCCGCCGGTCCCGACGCCGAGGGCCGGGTCCCAGAGAAGGTGTGGGTGCTCGGCGGCGGCCGCATCTACACGGAGACCGTGGACCGGGAACTGGCCGACACGGCGGTGATCACCGTGATCGACCTGGACGCCGACGGCGACACCTGGGCACCGCAGCTGCCGCCGTCGCGCTGGGAGCTCTGCGCCGCGGACCCGGCCGAGGGCTGGCACACCGCCGCCAACGGCCTGCGCTACCGTTTCGAGACCCTGTGCCGACGCGACGGCGAGATCTCCGCCGAGGACTGAGCCCCGACGCTGCGGGCGGGGGATCGTGACACCGGCCGCGCAGAGCCTTAACGTCGTGTCATGAGCACGATGCACGGCATCGGCGGGGCGGACGACTGGAGCGCCGACTCCCGCGAGATCCGCGCCGAGGCCAGCCGAGCCGAAGAGACAGGCGCTCCCCACCGCAAGGGGTGGAAGTTGGCCCTGGGCGTGCTCCTGCTGCTGGTCGCCCTGGGGTCGCTGGTGGGCGCCGTGGCGCAGTACATCGGGGAGTCCTCCTCCGGGTTCGGCGCCGGGGAGCCGCTGGGCCTCTACCTGATCGGCATGCTGCTCGGGGGATTCCTGTTCGTGGTGGTGCCTGCCGTCGTCGCCGCCTGGCTCCTCTGGGGCTGGCGTCGCGGGATCTGATCTCTTCGCCTCGTGCGGCACCCCTGACGCGCTCTGGTGACCCGGCCCATACCCCTGCGATGCCCAGGTTCGCTACCCTGGTAGGCATGGCTTCTACGACATCCCCTGCTGTCTCTGCCCTCTCCGCCCTCACCGGCGACACCCCGTCCGTCGGGATCGTCGGCTGGCGAGGCATGGTCGGCTCCGTGCTGATCCAGCGCATGCTCGACGAAGGGGACTTCCAGCACATCGCCCCGGTCTTCTTCTCGACCTCGAACCCCGGCGGGCCCGCCCCGGACCTCGACGGCGCCCAGCCTGGGGAGGACACTCTGCAGGACGCCTATGACATCGACACGCTGGCCAAGCTACCGATCATCGTCACCGCCCAGGGCGGGGACTACACCCAGGCCGTCCACCCGAAGCTGCGCGCGGCCGGCTGGGACGGCATCTGGATCGACGCCGCCTCCACCCTGCGGATGGCGGAGGACTCCATCATCACTCTGGACCCGATCAACCGGGACGTCATCGACGCCGGTCTGGCCGCCGGCGTCAAGGAGTTCGTCGGCGGCAACTGCACGGTCTCCTGCATGCTGATGGGCCTGGGCGGACTGTTCACCGCAGGCCTGGTCGAATGGGGCACCGCGATGACCTACCAGGCGGCCTCCGGCGGCGGTGCCAAGCACATGCGGGAGCTGCTGCACCAGTTCGGCGACCTTCACAGCGCCGTCGGCGACGAGCTCGCCGACCCGGCCTCCGCGATCCTGGAGATCGACCGCAAGGTGCTCGAGGCTCAGCGCAGCGGCCTGGACGCCTCGCAGTTCGGAGTGCCGCTGGCCGGCTCGCTCATCCCCTGGATCGACGCCGACCTCGGCGACGGCGTGGCCAAGGAGGAGTGGAAGGCCGGGGTGGAGACCAACAAGATCCTCGGCCGCGGCGACTCGCTGGCCCCCGGCGTGGAGCGCCGCGGGGAGAAGATCCCCTTCGACTCGCTGTGTGTGCGTGTGGGCGCCCTGCGCTCCCACTCCCAGGCGCTCACGCTGAAGCTGCGCGAGGACGTCCCGGTCTCCGAGATCGAGTCGATCATCGCGAAGGGCTCGAGCTGGGCGAAGGTGGTCCCCAACGAGAAGGAGGCCACCATGGAGCAGCTGACCCCGGTGGCCGCCACTGGCGAACTGACCATCCCGGTGGGCCGCATCCGCAAGCTTGAGATGGGCCCCGAGTACATCTCGGCCTTCACCGTGGGCGACCAGCTCCTCTGGGGCGCGGCCGAGCCGCTGCGCCGCATGCTGCTGATCGCCATCGGCAAGCTGTGAGCTGACCGGCCGGGCAGGTCGTTGAACGAGAGGCTCAGAGCTCGCAGCCGATGAGCACTGGCTCCGGGTGCAGCTCGATGCCGAAACGCTCGACCACACGGTCACGCACCGCGGCCGCCACGGTCAGCAGGTCACCCGCTGAGGCCTCTCCCCTATTCGTGACCGCCAGAGTATGCTTCGTGGAAAGCGAGGCGCGCCCGCCCACCAGATCCGCACCGAAGCCCTTCCCACAGCCGGCGCGATCGATCAGCCAGGCTGCGGAGAGCTTCACCCGGGGCGTGCCGTCGACGTCGGGCAGTGCCGGGAATCGCGGGGCTCCCTCGGGCAGGGTGGAGACCACGTCCTCGCCGACGAGCGGGTTGGTGAAGAAGGACCCGGTGGACCAGGTGTCGTGGTCCTCTGCCTCGAGCACCATGCCCTTGCCGGCACGCAGTGCCAGCACCTTGGCGCGCACGTCGGTCAGCGGGGCCCGGCGCTGGTCCTCGGCGGCGTTCACCTCGAGCCCCAGGGAGCGTGCCAGCTCCGCGTAGCGAACCGGCGAAGACGGCGTGTCCTCGCCCCGATGCTCCAGCCGGAACCGCACGGAGAGCACCACATACCGCGGGGAGCCGTGCAGCGTGGTGCGCTTGAGCACCGAATCCCGGTACCCGAAGCCCAGCTCCTCGTTGCTCAGGGTGATCACCTCACCGTGGAGTCGATCCCAGGCGCGCACGTCCACCAGTGTCTGGGACACCTCCGCGCCGTAGGCACCCACGTTCTGGACCGGGGTCGCCCCGGCGGCTCCGGGGATCCCCGAGAGCGCCTCCAGCCCCGCATAGCGGCGCTGCACGGTCCAGGCGACGACGTCGTCCCACTCATGCCCGGCGGCCACAGTGACGATCACATCGCCGCCGTGCGTCTCGTCCGGTTCGGCGCTGATCCCGTCGAAGGCCAGCTGCAGCACGGCGCCGGGGAAGCCCGCGTCGGCGACCAGCAGGTTCGAGCCGCCCCCCAGCACCAGGAGGGTGTCCCTGCCGGCCAGGCGATTCTCCTCCGAGGGAAGCGGGTGGCGGGACAGCGTCTGCAGCGCCTCGAACTCGGTGTGGGCGACGATCCATTCGCCGGCGGTGCCGCCCACCCGGGCGGTGGTGTGCTCGCTGAACCGCCGCATCAGGCCTCGAGGTCCACGCCGGTGGGGTTGAGCACGCGGCGCAGGAAGTCCTGGGTGCGCGGCTGCTGCGGGTTGCCGATGACGTCGGCGGCGGGACCCTCCTCGACCACGAGGCCCTTGTCCATAAAGACCACCCGGTCGGCGACCTCCCGGGCGAAGCCCATCTCGTGGGTCACCACGAGCATCGTCATTCCGGCTTCGGCCAGCTGCCGCATGATCGCCAGCACATCTCCGACGGTCTCGGGGTCCAGCGCGGAGGTGGGCTCGTCGAAGAGCATCAGCTGGGGCCGCATGGTCAGCGCACGGGCGATCGCCACGCGCTGCTGCTGACCGCCGGAGAGCTGGTCCGGACGCCGCTGGGCGAAGTCCTCGAGCCCGACCCGGCGGAGCTGGACCATCGCCTCGGCCTCGGCCTCGGACGTGGCCTGCTTGAGCACCCGACGGGGGGTGATGGTGCAGTTCTCCAGCACGCTGAGGTGCGGGAACAGGTTGAACTGCTGGAAGACCATGCCGATGTGCCGGCGCATGGCGTCGAGGTCGACGTCGGGGTGGGTGGTCTCGAAGGAGCCCACTGTGATGGTCCCGGCGTTGGGGTCCTCCAGACGGTTCACACACCGCAGCAGCGTGGACTTCCCCGATCCGGAGGCGCCGATCAGGCAGACCACCTCCCCGGGGCGGACCGTCATGGAGATGCCCTTGAGCACCTCGTTGTCACCGTAGGACTTGTGGAGCCCTGAGATGGACACTCCTGCGGATGCGCCGTCGGCGGATGCCGTCGCGGCCGGTTCAGGCTCGGTCATGAGGATCGGGCCTCCCTACTTCTTCTTGGGCGACCGCTGCTCCATGCGGCGAGCCAGGATGGACAGCGGCACGGTGATCAGCAGGTAGCAGACGCCGGCGGCCACCAGGGGGGTCAGACCCGCCTGGTAGATGTTGATGCCGTCGCGGCCGAACTTCGTCAGCTCAGCCGCACCAGCGGTCAGTCCGACCACGAAGATCAGCGAGGAGTCCTTGGTCAGCAGGATGGCCTCGTTGGTCAGCGGGGGCAGCACGATGCGGAACGCCTGCGGGATCTGGATGGAGACCATCGCCCGCCATGCCGGCATCCCCAGCGCCCGCGCGGCCTCGACCTGGCCCTTCGGCACGGCCTGCAGGCCGGCGCGCAGAGTCTCGGCGATGTATGCGCTGGCCACCAGCCCCAACGCCGAACCGGCGATCTGCAGGGAGTTCAGGTTCCAGCCGAAGGCGATCGAGACGCCGAACCCCAGGGCGAGGAACACCAGGATGGCGGGAATGCCACGGAAGAACTCGATGTAGGCCGTCGCCAGCCAGCGGTAGACCGGGAAGCTGGAGAGCTTCATCAGCGCCAGCAGGGTTCCACCGAGCAGGCCGAGCACGAAGCCGACCGCCGTGTACTGCAGGGTGTTGATCAGCCCGACGGTGATGATCTCGGGGAACATCGGGCGGACGCGCTCGATGTCGAAGAAGCTCCGATGGATCGCCGTCCAGTCGATGATGATGATCAGCACGATCACCAGGGCGATGAACAGCCCGGCCTGGATCCCCAGGCTCAGCCGCGCTCGTTGACGGGTCGTCAGTGCCATGAGGGTCAGTCGTCGTCCTCGTCGGCGTCCGCGTCGTCTTCAGCCGCGTCGTCCTCAGCCTCGTCGGCGTCAGCGTCGTCCTCGTCGCCGTCGCCCTCTTCGCTGTCGCCCTCTTCGGGGGTCTCGCCGCCGCCGAACCAGAGGTCCTCGATCTCGGCCATGTAGCCGCCGGACTCCATCTCGGCCAGGATCTCGTCGACGACGTCGATCAGCTCCTGGTTCTCCAGCTGCGCCGCGATGCCGAGCTGCTCGCCGGTGTCGATCTCCTCGACGAACTCGGAGCTGTCATCCTCGCCGGCCTGGTAGCCGAGGATGGAGATGTTGCCGATCGCGGCCTCGACCTGCCCGGACTCGAGGCCCTGGATGAGCAGCCCGGAGTCCGGGTAGGAACGGATCTGGTAGCCCTGCTCCTCGGCATAGTCCTCACCGGTGGTGTCAGCCTGGACTCCCACGTTGATCGAGTCGTCGATGTCCTCCAGCGAGCCGATGCCGGCGTCACCGGCGGCGAGCAGGCCGAGGTTGTCATCCAGGTAGGGATCGGAGAAGAGCATGTTCCCGGCGCGTTCCTCGGTGATGGTCATCCCGGAGATCGCCAGGTCGCAGGTCTCGGCGTTCAGCGCCACCCCGGACTGGATGCCCTCGAAGCTGGTCTGCACCACCTCGAGCTCGACATCGAGCACACTGGCGAGGCCCTCAGCGATGTCGATGTCGAAGCCGACGACCGTGCCTTCCTCGTCGTAGTACTCGAAGGGCGGGTACGGTACGTCCGAGCAGACGGTGAGGGTCCCCTCGTTGATGAGCTCGACGTCGTCGACCTCGAGGTCCAGCTCAGCGTCGACCTGGGACTCGGCCTCGACCTCGTCGTCCTCACCGTCACCGCCGCAGGCGGTCAGAGCCAGGGCGGCGATGGCGGTCACGCCCAGGCTCTTGGCGATCGGGGTGCGGCGTGAGCCGACGGGCTGGGCGAGCGCGACGCTGCGCTCGTCGAACTCGGTCTCAGTGGTGCTGGGCATGAGGTGTCCCCTGTTCGGTCGTGCGCATGGGCCGCTGGGATGCGGTCGCGGCGAATCTGTGTGGCGATTATACGGTGCCGTTCGGCTCGCGGGGTCGAACCCGGCGGCTGATCCGGCAGAAGTCTCAGAGCGTGACGCTGACCTGGGACTTCACGAGGACCTTCGTGCCGTCCAGGCTCACGGTGAGGTCGATCCGTGCCGTCGAGGCCTCGACGTCGACCACTCCGACCTTGCCGCTGACCTGCAGCGTGGCCGTCGGGGCGTCCGGAGCACCGGTGTCGGCGTCGGGCACCGGGACCGGCTTGGTGAACCGCGCCTGGTAGTCGCTCACGCGTCCGGGATCGCCTACCCATTCGGTGACCAGGTCCACGGCCAGGCCCATGGTGAGCATGCCGTGGGCGATGACGCCGTCCAGCCCGACTTCGCGGGCGAAGCGCTCGTTCCAGTGGATGGGGTTGTGGTCGCCGGAGGCGGCGGCGTAGCGGATCAGGTCCGCCCGCGAGAGCTGGATCTCGCGGCTGCCGATCTCCTGACCCTTCTCCAGGGTGCTGATCCGGGGTGCGGGGCTCATGCGCTCTCCTCCTCGTCGTCGGCACGCACCAGCAGCGAGGAGGTCACGGTGCTGCGCGCCTCGCCCTCGGCGGTGGTGATCTCGACCCTGGTGGTGACCATGGCACCGGCTCCCATGAGGCGGATGCGGTCCAGGGTGACCTGGGCGTTCAGCGTGTCCCCGGCAAGGATCGGGGAATGGTGGGTGAACCGTTCATCGGCATGGACCACGCGCGAGAAGTCGATGCCGACCTCGCTGTCGGCGACGACGGCCGCCTCGGCACGCTGGGCGACCACGACGGCGAAGGTCGGCGGGGCGACCAGGTCACGGTGTCCCAATGCGGTGGCAGCGTCGACGTCGTGGTGGGCCGGGTGCTCGGACTTGACCGCACCAGCGAACTCACGGATCGCCTCCCGGCTGACCTGGTACGGCGCGGCGGACGGGTAGACCCGTCCCTCCGCCTCGGTGTTGATGCTCACGCTCAGCGGCCTCTCTTCCTCGACGTGCCCGCACGGGCCTGGATGATCTGCTTGGCCTGCCGCTTGCGGAGCAGGATGGAGATCAGGTGGCTGATGATGCCCAGCCCGATCAGCGCCAGCCCGGCCCCACGCAGCGTCGGTTCAAGGTCCGGTCCGACGGCGACGGCCGCCAGCACCACGAGCACCACGCCGAGGAAGGTGGAGAAGATCCCCAGCAGCAGGGTTCGCCGATAGGCGGGGGTCCCGTTGCTCCACGGGTCCAGGGTGGGTGTGCTCATCGGCCCAATCCTACCGGCCGCGGTACCGGTCCAGGATGATGTCCACCAGCTCCGAGGGGGAGGCCGACGGATGCTCGATGTCCTCAGGGGCCGGGAGCAGCGGGGCGGTGGTGAAGTCCGCCTGGGCCTTCTCCAGCAGATCCTGGAAGTAACCCGGCGCCAGCAGATAGCTGACGACGACGACCCGTCCCTCCCCCGCACCGTCAGCGTGCTGCCTCGCACCCGCGACGGCCTCGGCCACCGTGGGCTTCGCCGCGGCAAGGAAGGCGACCTCCACCTCGGCGTCCAGCCGGACGGCGAGGCGCCGGCCCATCTCGTGGCAGTCCTCCACGGCGGCGGCGTCGGAGGAGCCGGCGACGCCGAGGATGATCGTGTCTCGCTCCGGATCGGCCCCGGCCTCCTCCAGGCGCCGGACCAGCAGCTCCACGAGCCGGTCATCGGGGCCCAGGGCGCCGGCGATGGTGACCTCGCGGCCGACGTCGGCGGTCTCCTTCTTCAGGTCCACGTTGACGTGGTACCCGGCGGAGAGCAGCACCGGCACGACGACGGCCGGCAGCTGCGCGGGCAGGTCCGCGAGGGTGGCCGGCACATCGGGATCCTGGACGTCCACATGCCCCAGTCTGACCTCGGCGCCCAGCCTCTGGTCGCGGGCCGCCGTAGCGACGTCGTCGACCAGTCTGCGCACCACGGCCTGCCCCGACGGGTTGGAGGTGCCGTGGGAGATGGCGGCCAGCGCGGGGAGGAGCTCCGTGCTCAGGGAGGGGTCACTCATGGCGGGTCCTTCCGGAAGATTCCTGCTGCTGACCCCAGCCTAGGACGGATGTGTGACACACCCGTGAACGCGACGTCTCGCGGCGTCACGGCCCCGGTGAGGAGAACACGACCACGGATTGGGCCCCGATCCTCTGGCCGCCGGACCTGCCGGGCTCGGCCTCGCCGCCGGAGTCGATCTCGAAGCGCCACTGCAGATCCTCGGGGAGACGCACCTCCACCGCGTCACCGAGGTTGAGCACGACCGCGACGGCACCGGGCAGAGCCTCGCCGGTCGGGTCGCCGGCGGCCCCGCGCAACACCGCGATGATCGTGCGGAGCTCCGGATCCTCCCAATGCTCCTCAGTGGCCGGCTCGCCGTCCGCGCTCAGCCAGAGGACGTCCGGGTCTCCCCCGGCGCGGGCGCCCCCGTGCAGGAAGGTCCGCTGGCGCAGGATCGGCAGCCGCCACCGGACCTCGATCAGGCCGGCGACGACGTCGAAGAGCTTCTGATCTGGCGAGGACCAGTCGATCCAGCCGATCTCGTTGTCCTGCGCGTAGGCGTTGTTGTTGCCGCCCTGGGTGTTGCCGATCTCGTCCCCGGCCAGCAGCATGGGCACACCCTGCGAGACGAGCAGGGTCGCGAGCATCGCCCGCACCCGCCGCGAGCGGGCCGCGAGCACGCCGGGGTCATCGGTCGGGCCCTCCACGCCGAGATTGTCGGAGTGGTTCTCGCTGTGCCCGTCGCGACCGTCCTCGAGATTCGCCTCGTTGTGCCGCGCGGTGTAGGAGACGACGTCGGCGAGGGTGAACCCGTCGTGGGCGGTGATGAAGTTGATCGACGCCGTGGGGGCACGTCCTGAGTGGTCGAAGGCCGCGGCTGATCCGAGCAGCCGTTCACCGAGGGCTCTCACCGCGTGCTGGTCGCCGCGCCATGCCCGGCGCACGTCGTCGCGGAAGCCGTCATTCCATTCCGACCACGGATGCGGGTATCCCCCGAGCTGATAGCCGTCGGGCCCGAGGTCCCACGGCTCGGCGATGAGCTTGACGTCGGCGAGCACCGGATCCTGCCCGGCCGCCTGGAAGAAGGCCGCCCTCGGGTCAAATCCGTCGGGGCCGCGCCCCACGGCGGTGGCCAGGTCGAAGCGGAAGCCGTCGATCCCGTAGCGCGTCGCCCAGTGGCGCAGGCTGTCCAGCACCAGACGCAGCACAGTGGGTCGTTCAGTCGCCACGGTGTTCCCGGTGCCGGTGTCGTCGATGTGCGTGCCATCGTGCAGCCGGTAGTAGCCGGAGGCGTCGAGCCCGCGCAGACTGAGCGTCGGTCCGCCGTCCCCACCCTCTCCGGTGTGGTTGCAGACGACGTCGATGAACACCTCGATGCCCGCCTCGTGCAATGCGTGCACCAGGCCGCGAATCTCGGCGTCGGCGTCGCGGATCGCGTAGCGCGGCTCCGGCGCGTGCCAGGCGATCGGCTGGTACCCCCAGTAGTTGCTCAGGCCACGCTCGACGATGTGCTCATCGTCGAGGAACGCCTGCACCGGCAGCAGCTCGACGGCGGTGACGCCGAGCGAGGTCAGGTGGTCGATGATCGCGGGGTGAGCGATCCCGGAGTAGGTGCCGCGCAGCTCCTCCGGGACCTCGGGGTGCATCGCGGTGAGCCCTTTGGCGTGCGCCTCGTAGATGACGAGATCGGCGACGTCGTGGCGTGGCCGGTTCGCGGCAGGGTCGGGCCCGGCGGGCTCTCCGAGGACGATCCCCTTCGGCACGGCGGGAGCACTGTCGGGCCTGTCGCGGGCGAGCGTGACTGAGCCGTCGTCGGGTTCCTGCACCCGGGAGTCCGACATGAGCCGGTCCCACCGCGCCGGCGCGTCGAGGGCGCGTGCATAGGGGTCGATCAGCAGCTTCTGCTCGTCGAAGCAGAGACCCTGCTCGGGCGCGAAGGGACCGTCGGCGCGGAGGCCGTAGCGTGCGCCCGCCTCGATGCCCCTGACGTGGGCGTGCCAGACGCCGCCGGCGTGGTGGGGCAGCGGGATCCGCTCTTCCTGCTCACCTTCGAAGAGGCAGAGCCAGACGCGTTCGGCATCGGGGGCCCAGACGGCGACGTTCGCGCCCTCTTCGGACAGGGTGATGCCCAGCGGCCAGGGGCGGCCGCGAGAGACACGGTCCTTCACCGCACCAGCTCCTGGAACAGCTGGGCATATTGCGCACCCGAGGCGGCCCAGTCCACCGGCGTGGTCATCGCGCGGTCGCGCACCTCTCGCCACGCCTCCTGGTCCTGGTAGAGGCTCGCGGCGCGGTCGAGCGCATCCCTGAGCCCTGTGGTGCTGATGTCGGTGAACGTGAACCCTGTGGCCGTGCCGGACGCGCGGTGCTCGTCCGTGGAGTCCACGACCGTGTCGCGCAGCCCACCTGTGGACGCGACGAGCGGCAGCGTGCCGTACCGCAGGCCGTAGAGCTGCGTCAGGCCGCACGGCTCGAACCGTGACGGCACGAGCACGAGGTCACCACCGGCGAACATCCGGTGGCTGAGCGGCTCGTCATAGCCGATGCGCACCCCGACGGCGTCGGGACGGTGCGCGGCGACCTCGCGGAGGCTCTGCTCATGGCCGGGGTCTCCGGAACCGAGCACGACGACCGCCCCGCCTCCCTCCACGAAGGCGGGCAGCGCCTCGAGCAGCATGTCGACACCCTTCTGATGGGTCAGACGTGTGACGACGACGGCGAGCGGTCCGGACGGCTCCGCGAGCCCGAACTCCTTCAGCAGCGAGGCGCGATTCTCAGCCTTGGGGCCGGGCGACGCGGCCGAGTACGGCGTCGTGTGCGGATCCCGCGCCGGGTCCCACACGGTGGCGTCGATGCCGTTGACGATTCCGTGCATCTCCCCACGATCCCGACGCTCCGCGACGACGCCCTCGAGACCGAAGCCGAACTGGGGCGTCGTGAGCTCCTCCGCATAGGTCCGGCTGACAGTCGTGAGCCGCGAGGCATGCACCATCCCGGCCTTCAGCGCGCTGACGGCGCCGTGGTATTCGATACCCCCAGGGTGGAAGTCACCTGTCGGCAGGTTCAGACGGTCCAGCTGGTCAGCGTCGAAGACGCCCTGGAACGCGATGTTGTGGATCGTCATCACACTCGGAACAGCGGATCCGGCGTACCTGAGGTACGCCGGCACGAGCCCGGCCTGCCAGTCGTGGGCGTGCACGATGTCGGGGCGCCATCGGTCGCTCGTGCCCTCGATCGCGATCTGCGCGGCGGCCCAGCTCAGCGCCGCGAAACGCAGGTGGTTATCCGGATGGTCGTGATGATCGACGGAGTAGGGACCACCGGGCCGGTCGAACAGGTGGGGCGCGTCCAACAGCAGCACCTCGAATCCGTCGGCCGTGCACGCGCGCACACATGCTGGCCCACCGAACAGGTCGTCGCTGCGCCAGATGCGGCGGGATCGGACTGCCCCCTCGAGCACGGTGGGGTAGGCCGGCATCAGCACACGCGAGCGCCAGCCGTGAGATTCCAGCGCCCCGGGGAGGGCGCCCACCACGTCGGCCAGGCCCCCGGTCTTCATCAGGGGCGCACACTCCGACGCGACGGAGAGCACTCGACCACGCAGGCGGGGCATAGGGGGTCCTTTCAGGGGCACCAGGACAGACTAGTCGAGCGCGGCGGCGCGGCGGTCGAGCATATCCTGCGTGATGAGCGTCACCCCTTTCGCGGTGCGCCGGAACCACTTCGCGTCTTCTTCCGGATCCTGACCGATCACCAGGTGGTTGGGGATCCGCACACGGCTGTCGATGACGCAGCGGCTCAGCTGCGCATGCCGGCCCACCTCGGCGTACGGCAGCGCGACGACGTGATCGAGGGTCGAATAGGAGTGCACCCGGTTCCCCGTGAAGAGCAGAGAATTGTGCACGTCGGAGCCGCTGATGATGGTGTCCCCTGAGATCAGCGACTGGATCGCCTGCCCCCGACGGTCCTCCTCGTCATGGATGAACTTCGCCGGCGGCGTGTGCTCGGCGTAGGTCCAGATCGGCCACTTCTGGTCATACAGGTCCAGGGGCGGCACGAACTCCGTGAGGTCGATGTTGGCCTGCCAGAACGAGTCGATCGTCCCGACGTCACGCCAATAAGGGCTGGTCTCGAGACCGCTCATGACGCATGACTCGCTGAATCGGTGTGCGTATGCGGCGCCGCGACTGACCAGCAGCGGAATGAGGTCATGGCCGAAGTCATGGCTCGACTCCGCGTCGTTCATGTCGTCCAGGAGCAGCCCGCGCAGGAAGTCCCAGTCGAAGACGTAGATGCCCATCGAGGCCAGCGCGACATCCGGATCGCTGGGAGTGCCGGGCGGGTCGGCCGGCTTCTCGAGGAAGTCGACGATGCGGTCGCGCTCGTCGATGTGCATGACGCCGAAGGCTGTCGCCTCGTGGCGTGGCACCGTCAGACAGCCCACGGTGACGTCGGCGCCCGTCTCGACGTGCTGGCGGAGCATCACCTCGTAGTCCATCTTGTACACGTGATCGCCCGCGAGCACGATCACGTACTTGACTCCGTAGTCGTCGACGATGTCGATGTTCTGGGTCACCGCGTCCGCGGTGCCGAGGTACCACTTGCCCTCTTCGACGCGCTGGCTGGCGGGAAGGATGTCCAGGTATTCGTTGCGTTCGGCGCGGAAGAAGCCCCAGCCGCGCTGCATGTGCCGGATCAGCGAATGCGCCTTGTACTGGGTGGCGATCGCCATCTTGCGGATGCCCGAGTTGAGCGCGTTCGAGAGCGGGAAGTCGATGATCCGCGATTTTCCGCCGAAGTGCACGGCGGGCTTCGCGCGTCTGTCGGTGAGCTCCTCGAGGCGGCTGCCGCGCCCGCCTGCGAGCACGAAGGCCATGGCCTGACTGGTCAGCCGAGTGGGTGCGCCGGGCTCGATCGAGGTGTTCATGAGTGGTCCTCCACGAAATAGATGGCCGAGAGAGGGGGAAGAGTGAGCAGGGCGGACTGCGCCTCCTGCACGGTGGGCACGGGCTCAGTCTCCACCGCACCGCCGTGACCCCGATCGCCGCCGCCGTAGGCGGAAGAGTCGGTGTTGAGCGCCTCCCGCCAGCGGCCCGCGACGGGGAACCCGATGCGATAGCCGGTGCGTTCGACAGGGGCGAGGTTGAGCACGACCACCACGTGTGGATCACCGGCGTCGCCCCGCCGGGTCCAGGCGAGGACCTGGTCCTCGGCCGCGTCGACGAGCAGCCAGGAGAACCCCTGACCGTCTGCGTCGTGACGGTGCAGGGCGGGCTGTTCGCGGTAGAGCCGGTTGAGATCCCGGACGACGGCCTGCACGCCGGCGTGACCGGGGTCGTGGAGGGACCCCCAGTCGAGCTCCCCCGAGTGGTTCCATTCGGCGGTCTGGCCGAACTCCTGGCCCATGAACAGCAGCTTCTTGCCCGGGTGTCCCCACATGTAGCCGTAGAACGCCTTGAGGCCGCCGAGCTTGTCGGCATGCGAGCCCGGCATGCGCCCGTACAGGGATCCCTTGCCGTGGACGACCTCGTCATGGCTGATCGGCAGCACGAAGTTCTCGCTGAACGCGTAGGAGAGGCCGAAAGTGAGGTCGTCGTGGTGGTACCGCCGGTGGACCGGGTCCCTGCTGAAGTACGTCAGCGAGTCGTTCATCCAGCCGAGGTTCCACTTGTAGCCGAACCCCAGTCCGTCGAAGTCGACGCGGCGGGTGACCCCAGGGAACGAGGTGGACTCCTCAGCGGTCATCGCGACGCCGTCATGCGCCCCGTAGACCGCGACGTTGGTCGCGCGCAGGAAGTCGATGGCCTCATAGTTCTCCCGGCCTCCGTCGCGATTCGGGATCCACTCCCCCTCCTCGCGCGAGTAGTCGCGGTAGAGCATCGAGGCGACCGCATCGACGCGCAGACCGTCGAGGTGGTACTGGTCGATCCAGTACAGGGCGTTCGCGACGAGGTACCCACGCACCTCGGGTCGCCCGTAGTTGTAGATGAGGGTCTTCCAGTCGGGATGGAAGCCCTGGCGCGGATCGAGGTGCTCGTAGAGCGCCGTGCCGTCGAATCGGGCGAGACCGTGCGCGTCAGTGGGGAAATGGCCCGGCACCCAGTCGGCGATGACGCCGATCCCTCTCGCGTGTGCAGCATCTACGAAGGCGGCGAACTCGCGCGGGGTGCCATGGCGGATCGTCGGGGCGTACATTCCCACAGGTTGGTAGCCCCAGGACCCGTCGAACGGATGCTCGCTGACGGGCATCACCTCGATATGGGTGAATCCGAGGTCCACGACGTAGTCGACCAGCTCCGTCGCAAGTTCCAGATAGGACAGAGGGCGGCCCCCCTCGGCCCGCCGCCAGGACCCGAGGTGCACCTCATAGACGCTGATCGGGCTGTCGACCGCGTTGGCCTCGGCTCGTCGGTCGAGCCATTCCTGGTCCTGCCAGTCGTGGGCGTCGAGGCGCCGCACCACGGACCCCGTCGCGGGCGGATGCTCACTGCCGAAGCCGACCGGGTCCGCCTTCTGCGGCAGGTGGCCGCCCTCGCGGTCGTGCAGGTCGTACTTGTAGATCGCGCCCTCGGCGACGCCGGGCACGAACGTCTCCCACACCCCTGTGGATCCGACCGTCCGCAGCGGATGCGCCTCGGCGTTCCAGTGGTTGAAGTCCCCGACGACCGCGACACGGGAGGCGTTCGGGGCCCACACCGCGAAGTGCACACCGTCCACGCCCTCATGGGTCATGAGATGTGCCCCGAGCGCGTCCCAGAGGCGATGATGCGTTCCCTCCGAGATGAGGTGCTCGTCGAGCGCGCCGAGCACAGGACCGTGGCGGTGTGGATCCGTCTGATGAGCCATCGCCGGGACCTTTCGTCGAGGAGAAGACGGTCACTGCGCCGGAGGGAGGTCCCAGATCTCCTTCATGTATTGGCCTATGGCGCGATCGGAACTGAAGCAGCCGACCCGAGCCATGTTCAGCACCGCCATGCGTTGCCACCGCTGCGGATCGCGGTACGTCCTGTCTACCAGCTCCTGGGATGAATTGTAAGCGTCGAAATCAGCGGCGACGAGGAACCAGTCGCTGGTCCACAGGTGGTCGAGGAGACTGCCGTAGCGGCCCGGTTCGTCAGGGCTGAACGTGCCCTCTGCGACAGCCTGCAGCACATCCTGCAGCGCCTGGCTCTGCTCGATCGCCGTCCGTGCGTGGTCCGGCTGCTCGCGGCGCGCCGTGACCTCCTCGGCCGTGAGTCCGAAGAGGAAGAAGTTCTCGGCGCCGACCTGTTCGCGGATCTCGACGTTCGCCCCGTCGAGGGTGCCGATCGTGAGCGCTCCGTTGAGCGCGAACTTCATATTGCCGGTGCCGGAGGCCTCCATGCCCGCCGTCGAGATCTGCTCGGACAGGTCTGCCGCAGGGATGAGCTTCTCGGCCATCGTGACGTTGTAGTTCGGCGGGTAGACGACGCGCAGTCTGTCGCGCGTCTCGGGGTCGTCGTTGATGACTCGCCCGACGTCGTTGATCAGCCGGATGATGTCCTTGGCGGCCGCGTAGCTCGGTGCGGCCTTGCCGCCGAAGATCTTGACCCGAGGCATCCAGTCGGCCTCCGGATCCGCCTTGATCCTCTGCCAGCGCGAGACGGTCCACAGGATGTTCAGCAGCTGCCGCTTATATTCGTGCAGACGCTTGGCCTGCACGTCGATGAGCGAGCCCAGCGGAAGCTCTATCGCGTGCTCATCGGCGAGCCACGACGCCAGGCGCCGCTTCGCCTGGTGCTTGGCGCTCCCGAAGGCCTCGAGGAAGCCGGGATCCTGCGCGTGGTGCTCGAGGTCGCGCAGCCGCTCGAGGTCGGACTCCCAGCCCGGGCCGATCGTCTCGGTGACGAGGTCCGCGAGCGCAGGATTGGCGAGCTTGAGCCAGCGGCGCGGTGTGATCCCGTTGGTGACGTTGATGAGGCGACCCGGCGTGAGCGCCTCGAGGTGAGGGAAGAGGTTCCGGCTCACCAGGTCGGTGTGCAGCGCCGAGACGCCGTTGACCCGGTGGCTGGTCGCGAACGCGAGGTCACCCATCCTGACGTGACCGTGCTCGATGAGATGCACCTCGTCCGCCGCGTGACCATGGACCTCATGGATCCTCCGGTCCAGCCGTTCGATGATCTGCAGGTGGCGGGGAAGCAGATGGCGCATCAGGTCGACGGGCCACATCTCGAGGGCCTCAGGCAGCAGTGTGTGGTTCGTGTAGCTCAGCACCTGCGTGGCGAGGTCGACGGCGCCGTCGAAGGCGAACCCGTGGTCGTCGACGAGCAGGCGGATCAGTTCGGGACCGGCGATCGCGGGATGTGTGTCGTTCATCTGGATGGCCGCCTGCTCCGGCAGGCGACGCAGGTCGTCCTGCGTGGCGAGGAACCGCCGCAGCACGTCCTGCACCGAGGCGGACGTGAGGAAGTACTCCTGGGAGAGACGCAGCTCCCTGCCCAGATCAGTGGTGTCCGTCGGGTAGAGCACCCGGTTCAGGGTGCGGGCCCAGGTCTCGAGGTCGGCCGCCCCCATGAAGTCGCCGGCGTTGAACCGGTCGAGATCGAGCAGGTCGCCGCCCGGGAGCGCTGACCACAGACGCAACGTGTTGACCCACCTGCCCCCGTAGCCGACGACCGGTGTGTCGTGCGCGGCCGCGATGATCCGGGTCGCCGGGCGCCACACCTCGCGCCCGTCGACTTCGTCGAGCTCGCCGCCGAACCGCACCTCGTAGGCCGTTTCGGGTCGCGTGAAGCTGAAGGGATCACCGTGGGAGAGCCACTCGTCCGGGCGCTCGATCTGTCGCCCGTCCTCGAAGTGCTGCCGGAAGAGTCCGCGCTCATAGCGCAGGCCGTAGCCATAGGCCGGACATCCCAGGGTGGACATCGACTCGAGGTAGCAGGCGGCCAGACGTCCCAGGCCCCCGTTGCCGAGCGCCGGATCCGGTTCGTCGTCGACGACGTCGGCGACGTTCACGCCCAGGTCGTCGAACGCGGCGACCACGGCATCACGCAGCTGCAGATTGATGGCGGCATCCTCAAGGAGCCGGCCCGGGAGGAACTCCATGGAGAGGTAGTTGACGCTCTTGAGTCCTTCATCCCGGGTGCGCCGTGCGGCCTCGAGCCACGGGGCCGTCGCCCTGTCGCGCAGCACGTGCGAGAGCGCCACCCGCCAGTCGAGCACACTCGCACGGTCCGGTTCGACGCCCGCGGAATACCTCAGATGGTGCAGCAGGGCGGAGCGCAGCTCCGGAGGTGTCGGCATGGTCCACAGCATAGCGCCGGGCTGACCCCGGGCGGTGCTGGACCCCGCGCGGCCCAGGCGTCGGAGCGGACCCCTTCTGCCGCACAGAGATGACGCGACCCCCGAACCGTGGTGGTCCGGGGGCCGCGTCATCGTCAGGCATCGGTAGCGGTGGCGGGGCTCGATCCCGCGACCTCACGATTATGAGTCGTGCGCTCTAACCAGCTGAGCTACACCGCCACAGAATGAGAAATGCCCGCGCCGCGCGAGATGCGCTGCGCGGGCTCTCATCCAGAGCCCCAACCGGGAATCGATCCCGGGACCTCAGTCTTACCAAGACTGCGCTCTACCACTGAGCTATTGGGGCAACGGCATGAAACTCTACCACCAGCCCTGCCAGCGGCAAAAACCGGGATAGAGAGACATCCGTCACTGGATCATGCGGGGATTCAGCGCCAACGCGGCTTGCGCTGACGGTCTGCCTTGTCGCCGCCGAAACCGCCCTTGCGGTGCCCGCTGCGCGCACCACGATCGCCTCCGCGGTCGCCACCACGGTCACCACCACGGTCACCACCACGGCTTCCGGCGCCGGAGTCCTTCTCCAGACGGATCAGCTCGCCGCCGATCCGCGTCTTGGCCAGCGCCTCCCACTGGTCGCTGGAGAGGTGCTCAGGCAGCTCCACCAGCGAGTGGGTGTTGCGGATGTCGATCCCGCCGATCTTCTTCGCCGGCAGGCCCGCCTCGTTCGCGATGGCTCCGACGATGTGACCGGGTGCCACGCCGTCGCGACGCCCCAGGGCGATCTTGTACATGGAGTTGCCCGGCCCAGCCTCGCGAGGAGCACGCGGGCCCCGGTCACCCCTGTCGGAGCGCGGACCGCGCTCAGCACGGTCGTCATCGCGCTCCCGGCCCGCACGCTCGGCCTCGCGGACCAGCTCGTCGGAGCCCTTCTCGTCCAGCAGCAGCGGACGCCCGTCGTGGACCATCGCCACCAGGGCGGCGGCCACATCCTCGGCCGGGGTGTTCTGCTCGGACACGTAGGAGCTCACCAGCCCGCGGTACTCCTCCAGGTCCTCGGAGGAGAGCGTCTGGGTGATCCGCTCGGAGAACCGCTGCAGACGCGAGGCGTTCACATCGGCCACCGTCGGCATGGACATCGGCTCCACCTTCTGACGGGTGGCCTTCTCGATGGCCCGCAGCAGGCGCCGCTCCCGCGGAGTCACGAACAGCACGGCCTGGCCGGAGCGTCCGGCGCGGCCGGTGCGCCCGATGCGGTGCACATAGGACTCGGTGTCGAGCGGGATGTCGTAGTTGAACACGTGACTGATCCGCTCGACGTCGAGCCCGCGGGCGGCGACGTCGGTGGCGACAAGCACGTCCACCCGACCGTTGCGCAGGTTGTCCACGGTGGCCTCGCGCAGCTTCTGCGGGATGTCACCGTTGATGGCCGTGGCACGGAAGCCGCGGGCGCTCAGCCGGTTGGCGACCTCTTCGGTGGCCGAGCGGGTGCGCACGAAGACGATGGCGGCGTCGTGCGCCTCGGTCTCCATGATGCGGGTCAGCGCCTCCAGCTTGGAGGAGTGACGGACCTGCACGTAGCGCTGGTTGATGGTCGACGAGGTCGACGTGGTCGACTTGACCGAGACCTCCACCGGGTCATTGAGGTAGTCGGCAGAGATCCGGCGGATGGCCCGCGGCATCGTCGCCGAGAACAGCGCGGTCTGCTTGTCAGCAGGAGTCTGCTCCAGGATCTGGTCGACCTCCTCGGCGAAGCCCATGCGCAGCATCTCGTCGGCCTCGTCGAGCACCAGGTGCTGGATCTCGGAGAGGTCCAGCGACCCGCGGGAGAGGTGGTCGATCACACGGCCGGGAGTGCCCACCACGACGTTGGCACCACGGCGCAGGCCGGACAGCTGCGGGCCGTAGGGCGCACCGCCGTAGATGGGGAGCACGGTGAGGCCGTCGATGTCGGCGGCGTAGGTGGAGAATGCCTCCGCCACCTGCAGGGCCAGCTCACGGGTGGGGGCGAGGACCAGCGTCTGCGGGGCGGTGCCCACCTCGCCGGCGTCGGCGGCACGAGCCATGTGAGTCAGGGCCGGCAGTGCGAACGCTGCGGTCTTGCCGGTGCCGGTCTGGGCCAGGCCGACGACGTCACGGCCCTGGTTCAGCAGCGGGATGGTTTGCGCCTGGATCGGCGAGGGGGTCTCGTAGCCGAGCCGCTCGGTGACGGCCAGGACACGAGGGTCCAGGCCCAGGTCCACGAAACGGGGGCCCTCCTGCTTCGGAGCCTCCTGCTCGGGCTCGGCCGGCTTCTCGACCTGCGACTGATCCTGCTGCTCGACCTGCTGCGGGGCGTTCTCCGGGGTCTCGGTCTGCTCTGGGCTCTCGACGGAATCGGGGGTGTCCGGCGTCTCAACGGTGGGTGTGCTCATGGGTGAGGCTCCTTCGTCATGATGGGCGGCCTCGAGTCCCCGCGCTCGCCCTCTGCACACGGGCGTCGACCGCCTCTGCTCGACTTCGCGTCAAGGGCAGGGCAGGGTGCACGTGCTCTGGTGGGGCGTGATGGGACGGGGACTCTGCGGCCACTGATGGGCTCCGGAGTCGACCCGTGAAAACACACACGAACCTCGACAGCTTCCTCAGGCGCCGAACGGATCGGCGCGCACCGATCATCGGTGCAGAGAAGCTGGAGTAGCAAGAGAAGACGGGATCTTCCGGAGAATGCTCTTCAAGTGTAGGGGACGTCGCCGAGTTTTCCCCAATCAGGAGACGAACGTCACGTCTACGGGCGCCCCACTCCCCGGAGTTGAGATGGTGAGTTTCCGCCGAAATGACATCGATTCGGCACCCATTCGGGCGGAAACTCACCATCTCAACGCAGGGTGGGAGGACTGCCCGCATGGGGCTGCCCGGCATGCCCGTCAGTCGTTCGGGCGGGCCGCCGTCGGGCCCTTGGCCAAGGCGAGCTCGCGGATCGTGAGCTCCGGGACCTCAGCCACGGAGATGACCTCGACCTGGTCTCCGGCGGCGATCATCCCTGGGGTGACGACCCGGAGGTAGGTGCCGGGACGCCCGGCCTGCAGGAACCGCTTCACCCAGCCCGGCTGCTCCATCCACCGACCGAACGTCGCACACGGGATGCGCGGCCGGGTGACCTCCAGGATCAGCCGCTCCCCCACACGCCAGCGCTCACCGGGGTAGGCGCCGTCGACGTCGAAGCCCTCACCATCGGCCCCGGAGATCCGCAGGTTCTCGCCGAAGCTGCCAGGCGGGACCCCCTGACCGAGCTGCTCGGCCCACCAGGCGGCGTCGGCGGCCGCGTAGGCGTACACGGCCTTCTCCTCGCCCCCGTGGTGCTTCCGATCGGCCTGGACGTCACCGTGCAGGCCGAGGGTGCGCACCCTGACTGCCCCCTCGACGGGGCGCTTGTCGATGCCGGTGACCCCGACAGGGCCGGCGTCGTCGCGGACCAACTGATCCACCACGCAGACGGCGTCCACGGTGCCGGTCATGCCCAGCCGCTCGGCGGCGGCTGCGAGACAGGTCGGTGAGGAGACAGGGCCGAGACTCATGGACGACAGTGTAGGGACCCGGGACGCAGAATGCCTCTGCGGTTCGGGCCCTTCTCAGCGCGGATCACCACGCAGAAGGGCCCGAACCGCAGAGGCATCACGGAGCGTGTCGGCTCAGAGCCCGGCCAACGCCTTGTCCAGGTCATCGATGAGGTCGGCGACGTCCTCGATGCCCACGGAGAGCCGCAGCAGATTCTCCGGCACCGCCAGCTCTGTGCCGCGCACCGAGGCGTGGGTCATCTCATGCGGGTAGTTCATGAGCGACTCGATGCCGCCCAGCGATTCGGCGAGCACGAACAGGCGCGTGGCCTCGGCGACCTTCCGCGCGGCGGGCTCCCCGCCGACCAGCTGCAGCGAGACCATACCGCCGAAGCCGCTCATCTGGGTCTTCGCCAGCTCGTGACCGGGATGGTCCGGCAGCCCCGGGTAGAGCACCCGCTCGACGCCGGGGTGGTCCACCAGGTGCTCGGCGATCGTCTGGGCGTTGCTGCAGTGCCGGTCCATACGCACCCCGAGGGTCTTCAGCCCGCGTGTGGTCAGGTAAGCGTCCAGCGGCCCGGACACCGCGCCGACCGCGAACTGCTGGAAGGCGACCTTCTCGGCCAGTTCCGCCGCCGCATCGTCGGAGCCCAGCACCACCGCACCGCCGACCACGTCGGAGTGGCCGCCGATGTACTTGGTGGTGGAGTGCACCACGATGTCCGCGCCGAGGGTGAGCGGCTTCTGCAGGTACGGGGTGGCGAAGGTGTTGTCCACGACCAGCAGCGCGCCTCGGGTGTGGGCGATCTCGGCCAGCTTCGGGACGTCCACCACGGTCATCAGCGGGTTGGACGGGGTCTCCACCCACAGGACGGTGGCGTCGTCACCGTCGAGCTCGGCGGCGACCCGTTCGTGGTCGGAGAGGTCCAGCGGAGTGTTCGCGATGCCCCAGTCGCCATGGATCCGGCTGATCAGGCGGTAGCTGCCGCCGTAGGCGTCGTTGCCCATCACGATCCGCTGCCCCGGGCGCATCACGGCCCGGATGAGCGCATCCTCGGCGGCCAGCCCGGAACCGAAGCTGAAGGCGTGCCCGCCGCCCTCGACGGCGGCCAGCTGGGTCTGCAGCGCGGTGCGGGTCGGGTTGCCCGCTCGGCCGTAGTCGTAGCCGTTGCGCAGATTGCCGATCCCGTCGGGGGCGAAGGTGGTGGAGAAGTGCAGGGGCGGCACCACGGCGCCGAAGACCTCGTCGAGGTCCTGGCCGGCGTGGATCGCCTCGGTGGAGAAGCCGCGGGCGCGCTGGGCGTCGGCGTCGTCATGGTGATGGGTCATCAGTCCTCCTCTGCACCGCTGAGGTGCGCCAACAGATCATTGCGGGTGAGCACTCCGACGATGTCGCCGTCCTCAGCCACCAGCAGGGTCGGGTCCCGGCGCAGCTTCGCCAGGACCTGGTCCACGGTCTCGGTGATGCCGACCAGCGGCAGGTTCTCACGCAGGTGGTTGGCCACCTCGTCGCGCGGATCGGCATGGCCGACGATGAGGTCCTCGGAGAGCCGTTCCACATCGACGATGCCGTACACCTCGCCGATGCGCGCCACGCGTCCGGGCTGGTCGATCACCGGGACGATGTCGATGCCGTAGCGGTTCATCACCGACACCGCATCACGCAGGGTGGTGGTGCGCGGGATGGAGATCACCTCCGGGAGCGCCTCCCCGACAGTGTCGCGCTTGGCGGCGAGCACGTCGGCGGCGGTCGTCGAGGACGGGTCCTTGGCCCCGGTGCCGGGAGCGGGCGAGGCATCGGTCCCGATGACGCCGTCGCGCACGGCCGCGCTGATCTCCTCCTGGCTGGCCACGCTGATCTCGGTGCCGGTGGAGGTGGACACCACGGCGCCGAAGCCGTGGTCGATCATCCACTGGTCGTTGAAGATCTTGCCGAGATATCCGCGGCCGGAGTCCGGCAGCACCGCGACGACGACATCGTCGGGCCCCAGCTCGGCGGCCACCTTCAATGCTGCGGCCACCGCGGTGCCGGAGGAGCCGCCGACCAGCAGCCCCTCCTCGGTGGCGAGCCGCCGCGCCATGGCGAAGGACTCGGCGTCGGTGATGGCGTGCTTCTCATCCGGCACGGAAGCGTCGTAGTTCGCCACCCAGACGTCCTCGCCCACCCCCTCGACGAAGTAGGGACGACCCTCTCCTCCGGAGTAGATGGAGCCGTCGGGGTCCGCGACGACGACTCTCACGGGACCGGTCTCGCGGTTCGCGGAGACCTCCTTGAGATAGCGTCCAGTGCCGGTGACGGTGCCGCCGGTGCCCGCGCCGACCACCAGATGGGTGATGAGACCTTCGGTGTCCTCCCAGATCTCCGGACCGGTGGTCTCATAGTGCGAGGCCGGGGCGGCGGGGTTGGAGAACTGGTCCGGCTTGTAGCCCCCTTCGATCTCGGCGGCGATCTGATCGGAGACCCCGTAGTAGGACAGCGGTGACTCCGCGGAGACGCCGCTGGGCCCGACGACGACGTCGGCGCCGTAGGCGCGCAGCACGTCACGCTTCTCCTGGGCGACCTTCGGCACGGTGATGAAGACGCTGCGGTAGCCCTTCTGCTGGGCCACCAGAGCCAGCCCCACACCGGTGTTGCCGGAGGTCGGTTCGACGACGACGCCGCCGGGGCGCAGCCGACCGTCGTCCTCGGCCTCCTCGATCATCTTCAGCGCGATGCGGTCCTTGATGGACCCGCCGGGGTTGAGGTACTCCAGCTTCACCAGGACGGTGGCGGAGATTCCTTCTGTGACGCGGTTGAGCTTCACCAACGGCGTGCCGCCGATGAGGTCGACGACGGACTGGGCATATCTCATGCTCTCAGCCTACCGGCGCGGGCGGACACGACTCCGGGCCGCCGCCCGCGCCGGACTCACGGCGCAACATGTCATGGTGCTGTGCTTCCATGGACGGGTGATCCACCAGCCGAGCGCAGGGAGTCCGGACGGCGAGCTCATCGTCGACCTCGGGGCCCCCTACGACCTGCCGCGCAGCCTGGAGATCATCCAGCGCGGGGCCGGCGACCCGGCGTTCCGGGTGGATCCCGTCGGCCACCGGGGCGGCCCTGGGGGCACACCGGGTGCGGGCGCGTGGGCCTGCTTCCGCCTCTGGTCCCCTGCGTCCGCCCTGGAGCAGGGGCAGGTGCTGCTGCGCCTGGACCAGCTCGACGCCGCGCGAGTCCGGGCCCGGGCCTGGTGCGCCGGGGCGGAGGCCTCTCCGGCGGAGCTCGCCCGGACGGCGCTGGCACGTGTGCCCGCGCTGCTGGGCGCCGGGGACGACTGGGCGGGGTTCGAGCATCTGCTCACGACCTCGGAGGACGAGCAGTCAGCCGGGCTGGAACGGATCCGCCGCCGCCACCCGGGAGTGCGTCTGCCCTCCAGCGGACAGCTGCTGGATCAGCTGGTGACCGTGGTCCTGGAGCAGAAGGTCACCCATGATCAGGCCCGCCACGGGTGGCGGCAGCTGCTGCGCCGGCACGGAGAGCGCCCGCCCGGACCTGCTCCGGCATGGATGCGGCTGCCCCTCACGGCCGGGCAGCTGCGCGCGGTGCCGTCCTGGGAATGGCATCAGATGTGGGTCCAGCCGCCGATGGCGGCCACCATCCGGCGGGTGGCCGAGCGCGCCTCCGCGCTGCACCGGCTGGCGGGAAGCCCGGCCGGCGTGAGATCCCTGGAAGAGCTGGCCGGGATACTGACCGCGATCGACGGCGTCGGGTCCTGGACGGCCGCAGAGACCCTGCAGCGCACACACGGCGCCGCCGACCTGCTGGCCGTGGGTGACTATCACCTGCCCGCCCTGGTGGGCGAGGCGCTGACCGGAAGCAGGACCGACGACGCCGGCATGCTGCGGATCCTTCGCCCCTGGCGGGGACACCGCCAGAGGGTGGTGCGGCTGATCCGGGTGAGCGGATACCGGCACCAGAAGTTCGGCCCCCGGCTGAGCCCTGCGGACCACCGGAGCCGGTGACGCGCTGCCCGGACCGGCCCGGCGCTCATCCCTGGAGGGACGCGTAGACGATGAAGTTGTCCTCCAGCTCTCCGGTCTCTTGGTTCAGCCCGTCACAGGTGATCAGACGCAGCTCAGGGCCGGCGGTGTTCCCGTAGACGTCCAGTGTGGGGAACTCCTCCTGGACGAACCTGTCGGTCCGATAGACCCTGAACTCGGCGACGGATCCGTCTTCCCGAGGCACTTCGACAGTGTCGCCGACCGCCATGTCCGGAAGGTCGGCGAAGATCCCGGGTCCGCCCTCCCAGGCGTTGCGATGCCCGAGGATGACAGAGGGTCCCACCTCCCCCGGCGTGGGGCTGTGTCGGTACCAGCCCGCCGGCGAGCCCGCACCGTACGGTGGGACCTCGATCACGCCGTCGTCCTGCAGGCCCAGCCGCATGACATCGGAGACGACCCCGATGCTCGGCAGCTCGATCGAGACCGGCACGGACGGCTCCATCGCCGGAACGTCCTCCTCCTGGGGCTCCTCCTGCTGAGGTCCGGGCTCCCGACGTTCCTGATCTGGTGTGGCCGCGCCGGGAGCCGGCTCCTCATCCTGCGCGGCAGGGGCCCGCTCGGCGCTCAGGGGTTCGGCGTAGTCAGGTGCGGCAGGCGCGGTGCATCCGGCCAGGAGCAGCGCGACCCCCGCCGCACAGGTGGCCAGACCACCTGTGCGGCGGGCGGGGCGCGTCATCGGCATGTCGTCGCCCGGCCCTTCTCAGGCGCGGACGGTCCGGCGCCGCACAGCCCAGGCACCTCCGCCGAGAGCCAGCATGGCCAGCAGACCGCCCCCGAGGGCGAGGCTCGTGCCGCTTTCGGTCTGCACCGGGGCTCCGGTGTCGGCACCGCCGTCGGGCATCTCCTCCATCTGCGATGCCGTCAACGTCCCACAGGCAGCCGGCAGCGTCGCCGCCAGCGGCAGCTCCGGATCCAGGTCACTCTGCTTCTCAGCCGCCTCCTCCGGCATCAGCTCAGGGTCCACTCCATGGACCACGATGACGGCGTCGCCGTCCTCGATGGAGGTCAGAGTAGCGTCATCGAGCTCGAACGTCCGCTCATAGGAATACTCCGCACCCCCGGGGAACCGGTCCACTGCGAGCCCGGAGTCAGGGCTGGTGTCTCCCTCCGTGGTGAGCGACGTGCCGATGTCACCGTAGAAGTGGTGGCCTTCGAGGGTGCTCACCACTCCGTCGCCGTCGGTGTCGGCCTCGGGCCCGGGACACACGCCCTGTGCCCCGATGTGGATGTGTTGGGCGTGCGGGAAGGGACCGTCCATGAACTCCTCGGCCGCACCGGTCACGTTCATCGTGACGGTGGCCTCCTGGCCGTGGATCTCGATCATGACGTCGCCAGAGGTGCCGCTGCCGTTCAGCTCCTCCAAGGACGTCTGCACGGACCAGGCGTCCTGCTCATGGCTATCCGCCATCGCCGGCGAGGCCGTCAGGGCCAGGCCTCCGAGGGCCAGTGCGGGAACAGCGAACAAGGTGGAAGTGCGCATCATCGTCTCCTCGTGGGTCGCGGGACGCTCGGCAAGCCTCGAGGCCCAGCTCATCGGGTCGGCATGGCTGCTTGCACGTGATGTTCGTCGCACGTCGCGATCCGGATTGGACGAAGTTCCAGAGAGTCGATGACGCCCACCCTCGGACAGACGAAGGGCCAGGCTCTGCGGAGCCTGGCCCTTCGTCATATGGTCTGTCCGGGTGTGTCAGGCCTGCTGGCCCTCGGCCTCGTCCTCGGCGATCTGCCGGTGGATCTCCTCCATGTCGAGGCCCTTCACCGCGGTGATCACCTCGGTGAGCTGATCGGCATTGAGCGCCCCCGGCTGGGAGAACACCAGCACCTTCTCGCGGAACGCCATGAGCGTGGGGATGGAGCTGATGCTCGCCGCGGCGGCGAGCTCCTGCTCGGCCTCGGTGTCGACCTTGGCGAAGGTCACGTCCGGGTGCTCCTCGGAGACCTTCTCGTACACCGGGGCGAACTGCTTGCACGGGCCGCACCAGTCAGCCCAGAAGTCCACCAGGAGGATCTCGTTGTCCTCCAGCGTCTTCTGGAAGTCCTGTGCGGTGATGTCGGTGGTAGCCATGGCGGCCACGATACGCGACCGGCGGGCGGCTGTCCGCTCCGCCGTCGTCGTCGCAGAGGCCTTAAGCGCCCCGCGAAACGGCCTGGGCCGCCTACGTGCCTGCCCCTGCCCGGACACGAAGAGGCCCGGACCGCTGCACGGTCCGGGCCTCTTACTCTCGGTGGCAGATGAGGGATTCGAACCCCCGTAGGCAATGCCAGCTGATTTACAGTCAGCCCCCTTTGGCCGCTCGGGTAATCTGCCGTCTGGCCGTCGCCGACCTTCCGTCGGAGCCCATGGCCCCGAGGCACCAGACAACTTTACCCAAGACCTCGGGATTTTTCGAATCCGCACGTGCAGAACTCCGCAGTAGGCTGGGGCTGCCCCGTTTTTCCGCCATGCCCAGAACCAAGGAGGCTTCGTGGCTGACATCGAAGCCGAGTCATTGGCCCGCTCCCTGACGGAGCGCAGCCCCGCCGGGATCGCCGAACAGGTCCGCGAACTCATCGCAGCAGGAGTCCTCAGCGCCGGGATGCGCCTGCCCACCGTGCGCGACGTCGCCACCGAGATCGGGGTCAGCGTGGGCACCGTGGCCCAGGCCTGGGCGCTGCTGCGTGAGGGCGGCCTCGTGGAGACCCGCCGCCGCGGCGGCACGCGCATCATCGAGGGACGCGGCCCGCTGGCCGGAGAGTTCTCCGGGTGGGCCGGCGTCGACCTGCTCTACTGCAGCCCGGACCCCAGTCTGCTGCCCCCGCTGGACGAGCCCATGAGCAAGGCGCTCAAGCAGCCCGGGATCAACGCCTGGGGCCGAGAGCACATGGTGGCCGACCTGCAGCGCGAGCTCCAGAAGCTGCTCACCGACCAGCCGCGGGAGTTCATCACTGTCAGCTCCGGCACCGAGGCGCTCTGGCTGGCCACGCGCGCCGTCGCGGAGTCCGGAGACCTCATCGCCGTGGAGGAGCCGGCCTCCCCCGGCTACCTCTCGGTGCTGCAGTCCATGGGGCTGCGCGCCGTCGGCGTCGCAGTGGACGAGCACGGGCCCCTCCCGGAGCGACTCGCTGAGGCCCTCGAGGCCGGCGCCGTCGCCTTCGTGCACTCCCCGCAGGGGGCGTTCTCCGATCGCCACGTGCTGACCCCGCAGCGGGGCCTGGCGCTGGAAGGGACGCTGCAGGCTCACCCACACGTGGTGATCATCGAGGATGACCCGCTGGGACCACTGGCTCCGCCCGAGGTGCCCTCCCTTGACGCTCTGTTCCCCGAACGGACCCTGCGGGTGCTCGGTTTCGAGCGGGCCTTCGGCATGGACCTGCGCACCTCCGCCCTGGCCGGTCCGCGGAAGCTGGTGCAGGCCTGCCTGCGGCACCGCTCCGGAGGGGTCGCGTCGAACTCCCGGCTGCTGCAGCACGCCCTGGTCGAGATGCTGCGTGATCCGGTGGTCTCCCACCGCATCACCTCCGCCCGGGGCCACTACGCGATCCGCCGTGGACTGGCGCTGGAGGCCTTCGAGGCCGCGGGACTGCCCGCCCGCGCCGGTGAGCACAGCTGGGCCGTGTGGGTGGAGGTCCCCGACGAACGCTCCGCGGCCTTGGCACTGAGCGGACAGGGCGTGGTCGTCGACGTCGGCTCCGGCAGCTTCGTCACGGAGCTGCCGACGGGCCTGCTGCGCCTCTCGGCGGCACAGTTGCCAGAGGATGACGCCGTGCTGGCCGATCTCGCGCAGCTGGTCTCGCGGGCCGCTTCGGGCGCGTTGGACGAGGCCACCTTCGTCTGAGGACGACGGCGGCGGACGCCGATAGACTCGTCCCAGACATCGATCCCGCAGATCAGGAGGACCCATGGCCAAGGATTCCAGCTTCGACATCGTCTCCAAGGTGGACAAGCAGGAGGTCAGCAACGCCCTGAACCAGGCGCAGAAGGAGATCGCCCAGCGGTATGACTTCCGCGGCACCGGTGCCGAGATCGACTACTCCGGGGAGAACATCCTCATCAAGGCCAACTCCGAGGAGCGGGCCAAGGCTATCCAGGACGTCTTCGGCTCCAAGCTGATCAAGCGCGGCATCTCGCTGAAGTCCTTCGACGGAGGAGAGCCGTTCGCGTCCGGCAAGGAGTACCGGATCGAGGGCGCCATCAAGGAGGGCATCGATCAGCCCACCGCGAAGAAGATCACCAAGCTCATCCGGGACGAGGGGCCGAAGTCGGTGAAGGCCACCATCCAGGGGGACGAGCTGCGCGTGACGTCGAAGTCACGGGATGACCTGCAGGAGGTCATCGCCCTGCTGAAGGACTTCGAGGACGCCGCCCTGCAGTTCATCAACATGCGCTGACCCTGCGACAGGTCAGCCCAGCTGCAGATCCCATTCCCGCGCTAGAAGACCGCGTCCGGAGTCGGTGAGCGTCAGACCCCGGCCGGCGCGGTGCTTCTGCACCCATCCGACCTCCAAAAACCGGGAGGCGACCGCCGCGCCGAGGGCTCCGGCCAGGTGGTGACGCCGCATGGTCCAGTCCAGACAGGCTCGTGTGGTGGTGCGCCGCAGGCTTCGCACGGCGTCAACGTCGACACCCAGTGTGGAGATCCCGGCATGGCCGGCCTCGGTGAGCGCGAGCTGGTCACCGACCAGCCACGCACGACGCCGCCACTCCTCGGTGAGTGCGACGCCGAGCCGACCTGCCAGGTGGTCGTAGCAGAGCCGAGCCTCGGCGAGCCGCTCCGCCTGACGGCTCAGCGCATACCCCCGGATCTCCGCAGGATCGCTGATCGCGCCGAGCGCCTCCAGGGCCTCGGCGACCTCCGGACCCGCCAGGGCGTACCAACGGCGCCGGCCTCGCGCCGTGCAAGTGATCATCCCCGCGTCCACCAGGACGGCCAGGTGCTCCGAGGCGGTGGACGGACTCACCTGCGCCGCGCGCGCCAGGTCTCCGGCCGGACGCAGGCTGCCGTCCATGAGCAGGTTGAGCATCGTCGACCGGGCCGGTGCCGCCAGTGCGGCCCCGATCCTCGCGAAGTCTCGGTCTCTCGCCTCAGCCATCTGTCCGTCCTGGTCACGTGTGCCGCGCCGATCATGCCCGATGCTGCTGCCATGATGCCAGGCCGTCGTTTCGGTGAGAGCCGAAACGAGGCCGGCCTACGGTGGGGGCATGACCACCACACAGCATGAGTATGAGACCAGACTGTCCTGGCCGGTGTCATCGGACGCCGGCTCCACCGGCGGCGGAGTGCGCGGCTACTCCCGAGACCATGAGGTCACGGTCCCCGGAGTGGAGGGGAGCCTGGCGATGACCGCGGACCCGGCCTTCCGGGGCGACGCCTCCCGCCTCAATCCGGAGCAGATGCTGGTGGCGGCGGCGTCATCCTGTCAGATGCTCAGCTTCCTGGGCGCGGCCGCACGTGCCGGGGTGGACGTCGTGGGCTATGGGGACACCGCCGCCAGTCGGCTGCTCCTGCAGGAGGCCCCTGCGCGTCTGGACACGCTCCGCCTGGACATCACAGTGCAGGTGGCGGCGGGGACGGAGGAGGGTGTCGTCCAGGATCTCGCCCGGCAGGCCCATGAGCAGTGCTTCATCGCGAACAGTCTGGCGATCCCGGTCGAGCTGACGGTCACTGTGGACCCTGTCTGAGCGCCCTCACCGGCGTTCGTCGTCACCCCCCGGCGCTTCTTCGGCACCTCCGGTCCGTTCGGGACCTTCCTGGCCGCGGATCTCGTGGAGGACCTCCTGGAAGAAGTCCCTGACCTCCTCCCAGCGGACGCGGGAGTTGGCGAGGTGCTCTTCGAACCGCTCGATCTCCTCATGCTGGAGTCGGCGCTGCCGCTGCTCGGCGAGCTCCCTGCGGAGCTCCACCACCGTGGATTCGGCCTCACGGAGGATCTTCTCGAGCTCAGCCTCGAGCTCCCTGACGTGCTCACCATCCTCCGGATGGTGTTCGTGGTGTTCAGCGCTCACGCCTCGCCCCTTCGATGTCCGGGGCGCCAGCCGCCCATGGTCCCTGCCACCACTGTGGCGCAGAGTAGACCTCCAGCACAACGGATCTCCCGCGTCGGGTCGGAGACCCGCCGCGGAACGCTCAGAAGATGACGGTGGCGAAGATCAGCACCATCGGCAGGACCACGAAGATGCCCAGCACCCAGACGGCGGCGTAGATCTTCTTCTCCACGGCGAGGTTCGCCAGCCAGGTGGCTCCGCGCGGCGGCAGGTCCCGCAGGAACGGCAGGCCGAAGATCACCAGGGTGGCGAGCACGTTGAAGGCCAGGTGGACCAGCGCGGCGATGAGCGCGTAGTGGGCCTCGACACCGGTGAAGGCGAAGGCGGAGATCAGCGCGGTGACGGTGGTGCCGATGTTCGCGCCGACGGTGAAGGGATACACCTGGCGCAGTGTGAAGGCGCCCGAGCCGGCGAGCGGGACCATCAACGCCGTGGAGGTGGAGGAGGACTGCACCATCACGGTCATCAGTGCGCCGGAGCCGATGCCGCTGAGCGGGCCGCGGCCGATGGCCGCGTTGAAGACCTGCTTGGCGCGGCCGACCATGAGCACCTTCAGCATCCGGCCGATGAAGTTGATGACCAGCAGGATCAGCGCCACGGCCACGATGATCATCACGATGCCGCGCACCGGGTCGGGGATCCAGCTCAGGGAGTACTGGATGCCTTCGGAGAGCGGAGTGGTGGCGGCCTTGACGAGATCGCCGATGCCGCCGAAGAGCGCTGCCACCAGGCCCCCGTCGGTGCCGGAGACCCGGTCGGCGAAGAAGGTGGCGATGCGCTCGAGGATGCCGAAGGCCATCTCCAGCGGCAGGAAGATCGCCACGGCCATGAGGTTGAAGAAGTCGTGGACGGTGGCGGCGGCGAATCCGCGCCGGAACTGCTCCCTGTCCCGGATCATACCGAGACTCACCAGAGTGTTCGTCAGCGTCGTGCCGATGTTGGCGCCCAGGATGATGGGGATCGCCACAGCCAGCGGGAGCCCACCGGCGACGAGGCCGACGGTCACCGAGGTGGTGGTGGAGGAGGACTGGGTCAGCGCCGTGGCGGCCACACCGATCATCAGACCGATGAGCGGATTGGTGGCGAAGGCGAAGAGCGTCTCTGCCTGGTCCCCGGTGGCGGCCTTGAAGCCGGAGCCGATCACGTTGACTGCGGTGATCAGCACGTAGACGGCCGCGACCACGGCCAGCCAGTTGATGACGTCGAGAGCACGCCCGGTGACACCGAGACGCTCGAACGGGCTGATGAGACGAGGTGTCTCTTCAGCGGCCTGCACTGTCGGGCGGCGGGCCTCGACAGACGGCATTGCGGTCATCCAGTCTCCTCCAGCTGAGGGCTGCGGCAGCCCTGACTCACTGTCCTCATCCAGAGTGGAGCCTCTCGACGACCAGAACCACACGTGAAGGTGAACGGAAGGTGAACACTGCCTCTCAGACCCTGTGAACCGCCGCACACCGGCGGTCCGGGAGCGCTCCAGCGATATTCCGTGACCTGGCCGTCACCGGTTCTCAGTAGGATGGGGGCATGCATCATCACCACGGACGGCTCCGCACGGCGGGCCTGCTGGCCTTCCTCTTCGCCCTGCTGCTCTTCGTCGGCGCGATCGTCACCTACTTCACGAACAGCCCGATCTTCCTGTTCATCTTCGCCGGGATCGGGCTGGTCTCCGTGGGGATCAGCTATTGGAACTCGGACAAGATCGCCCTGCGTGCCATGAAGGCCTACCCGGTCAGCCGGGAGCAGGCCCCGCAGCTGCACCAGATGGTCGAGGAGCTGGCCCAACGGGCCCAGCAGCCGGTGCCGCGGATCTTCATCGCCCCCAGCCCGACCCCGAACGCCTTCGCCACCGGGCGGAACCCGGAGAACGGCGTGGTCTGCTTCACCGAGGGGATCCTGAACCTGCTCACGCCCCGTGAGCTCCGCGGCGTGACCGGCCACGAGCTGATGCACGTCTACAACCGGGACATCCTCGTCTCCTCGGTGGCGGCCGCCGTGGCCGGCTTCCTGACCACCATCAGCCAGTACTTCATGTTCTTCGGGATGATGGGCGGCGGCCGCAGCAGCAACCAGGGCGGCGGCAACCCGCTGATGCTGGTGGGCGGCCTGCTCGCAATGATCCTGATGCCCATGGCCGCAAGCCTGATCCAGATGGCGATCAGCCGCACCCGCGAGTACGACGCCGATGCCGACGGGGCC
This sequence comes from Nesterenkonia xinjiangensis, assembly GCF_013410745.1. Lineage (NCBI taxonomy): Bacteria > Bacillati > Actinomycetota > Actinomycetes > Micrococcales > Micrococcaceae > Nesterenkonia > Nesterenkonia xinjiangensis. Next base: position 959,423 of record NZ_JACCFY010000001.1, read on the forward strand.
GAGCTCAGCGGAGACCCGCTGGCACTGGCCTCGGCGCTGCGCAAGCTTGACGGCGGCATCGCCCGTCAGCCGCTGCGCGAGGAGCCCAAGCATGACGCGCACGCCCACATGATGATCGCCAACCCCTTCGGGCCGCGGTCCAAGCGGATGTTCAGCACCCACCCGCCGATGGAGGAGCGGATCGCCCGACTGGAGCAGCTTGCCGGAGGGCAGCTGCCTCAGGGCTGATGAGCGCCTCCTGATCAGACCCTCCTGATCAGACCCTCGCCTGCACGGCACGGGAGATGCGGACCATCTCGTCACGCGGAACCACCTTGACACGCTCGCGCTCCACCGGTCCGCTGGCCGTGGCCTCCTGGCCCAGGCGCAGCTCGTGCTCGTCCAGCTGCATCCAGCCCTCCCAGGTCGTGTAGCGCACGCCACGGGACTCCAACAGCTCGACGACGGCGTCCTCGCGCGGGTCCTCAGCGGCCGGCAGATGGTGGACATCCTCCAGCAGGCAGCCGACGGTCTCCAGGGCGTCGCCCTTGGTATGACCGATCAGCCCCACAGGGCCGCGCTTGATCCAGCCGGTGGCGTAGGTGCCCGGGATGTGCTGCCCAGCCTCCATGACACGGCCGGCCTCATTCACGATGACGCCGCGGCGCTCGTCGAAGGGCACACCGTCCACCGGGGAGCCGAAGTAGCCGATGGCACGGTAGACGGCCTGGCACTCGTAGTCGACCAGCTCGCCGGTGCCGCGGACGTTGCCGGTGCCGTCGAGCTCCATGCGTTCGAAGCGCACGCCCACGACCTTGCCGGCCTGCTCGCCGGTCCCTTCGAGGATCTCGACCGGCTGGTGCAGGAAGTGCATGTGCATCCGGCGGGTGGCCTGCTCGGTGCGCTCCTCCTGCTCGACGAGCCAGTTCGCCAGGGTGTTGACCATGGTCTTGACCTGGTTGTTCGACTTGATGGCGTCGTCGGAGGCGGCGTCGAACTCGAAATCCTGCTCATCAAGGACGATGTCCACGTCGCGGCAGTGCGAGAGCTCCCTCAGTTCCAGCGGGGTGAACTTCACCTGCGCCGGGCCGCGACGCCCGAAGATGTGGACGTCCGACACCGGGGAGGACCGCAGGCCCTGGTACACGTTCTCCGGAATCTCGGTGGCCAGCATGTCCTCGGGGTGCTTGGCGAGCACCCGGGCGACGTCCAGGGCGACGTTCCCGTTGCCGATCACGGCGACCGTCTCGGCCTCCAGCGGCCACTCACGGGGATGGTCAGGGTGGCCGTCGTACCAGGACACGAAGTCCGCGGCGCCGAAGGAGCCCTCAAGCCCGATGCCGGGGATGTCCAGGTCGGCGTCCCTGATCGCACCGGTGGCGAAGATGACGGCGTCGTAGTGTCGGCGCAGATCCTCCAGCGTGAGGTCGGTGCCGACGTCGACATTGCCCAGCAGGCGGATGTCGCCGCGGTCCATCACCTTGTGCAGGGCCTTGATGATGCCCTTGATGCGCGGGTGGTCCGGGGCAACGCCGTAGCGGATGAGCCCGAAGGGGGCGGGATACCGGTCGAAGAGGTCGATGCTGAACTCGATGTCGCTCTTCTTCTGCGACTTCGACAGGATGTCCGCCGCGTACACCCCGGCGGGACCGGAGCCGATGATGGCCACACGGAGGGGCCGCTGGCGGGGGTTCTCAGTCACGGACGACTTCCTTTCGGCGCGAATACCACAGAACAGTATGCCGTATTGGTCAACGCCGACTCGCCCCAGGCTGTTCCCGACGGGGCCGGATGCGGCCGAACATGAGAGAACTCACATCCTCCCTGAGGTCCGCCTACCAGGATGCACTGACAGTGCAGTAAAGTGCACTGCGTGGACATGAACCAGACTCTGGGCCGACGGATCCGGACGGCACGCCGGCACCGCGGCTGGACTTTGGACCAGCTGGCCGAGGCGGCAGCGGTCAGCCGCCGGATGGTGGTCAACATCGAGCAGGGCTCGACGAACCCCACCCTGGGCACTCTGCTGAAGCTCAGCGAGGCACTGGGCACCGGGCTCCCTGCCCTGGTGGAGCCGCCTCGGCGGCCGGTGCAGCTCACCCGTGCCGGCGAAGGCGCGACCCTCTGGCAGGGCGAGCACGGAGGCCGCGGAGTGCTGGTGGCCTCCGGTGACCGACCCGACGTCGTCGAACTGTGGGACTGGACGCTGCGTCCTGGCGAGGTGCACCGCAGCGAACGCCATCTGCGCGGCACCCGGGAGCTGCTGCACCTGCTGGAGGGAGAGATGATCCTCGAGGTCGACGGCGAGCCCCACCACCTCGGTCCCGGTGACGCCCTGGCCTTCCCCGGCGATGCGCCCCATTCCTACGCCTGCGTCGGTGAGGCGACTGCGCGCTTCTCGCTCGCCGTCCACGAACCCGTCCACGAACCCCGCTCGGAAGGAACCCCATGACGGATCACCCCCACACGGCACTGGACCCGTTGACCGGCGCGGCCGTCTCCGAAGACGTCTTCACCCTGCGCCCCGACTACCGGGCACTGCTGCTCACCGTCGACGACGTGGACGCCGGTCCCGGCGACGAGGCCAGCGAGGCGCTGCTGCGCCGGGCAGAGTCCTCCGCCCGCGAGGAGCTCGCCTCCCAGCCCGCCTCGCAGGTACCGCACGTGGCGGCCTGGCGAGAGGCCTACCGCGCCTTCGGCGCGAAACCCAAGAAGACGGCCAGCAGCCTCGAGGCGCTGCTTCGTCGGGCCGCCGGTGACGGGCTCCCCCGGATCAACCGACTCACCGATGTCTACAACGCCGTCTCCGTGCTGCACCGCGTACCGCTCGGCGGAGAGGACCTGCACCGCTACCAGGGCCCACCCATGCTGGTGCGCGCCACCGGCGAGGAGTCCTTCGAGACCGCTTCCGCCGGGGAACCGGTGATCGACCACCCGGCACCGGGAGAAGTGGTGTGGCGCGACGACGTCGGAGTCACGTGCCGCCGATGGAACTGGAGGCAGTGTCGGCGAACCGCGCTGACGACGTCGACCTCCGCCGCCCTGTTCATCCTGGACGCCCTCGAGCCGCTGGACGACGACGCCTTACACGCTGCCGCGGACGCACTGTGTCAGCACCTGGGCGCCGACTCCTCGGCCCGCCGACTGCTCCCGGGAGGCTGAGCCATGCCGTCCCACCCGCTGACCGGACTCTCCGCCTTCCCGCTGACGCCGATGCGTCGCTCCGGCACCCGCCCAGGTGCCGCCGAGCACCTCGACGAGGAGGCCGTGGCGCACCTGGTCACCCGCGCCGCCGAGGCCGGGGCGGACTCCGTGACCATGCTGGGCTCCACCGGGTCCTATGCCTACCTGGATCGGGCAGAACGGCGCCGAGTGGTGGAGCTCGCCGTCGCCCACGCCGCAGGCACCCCCGTACTGGCCGGGGTGGGCGCGCTGCGCACCTCTGCGGTGCTGGACCACGTCCGAGACGCCGAGGAGGCCGGGGCGGACGGGGTGCTGCTTGCTCCGATCACCTATCAGCCGCTCTCCGCCGACGAGGTGTTCGAACTCTTCCGCACCGTCTGTACGCACACAGAGCTGCCTGTGGTGCTCTACGACAACCCCACGACCACAGGCTTCCGGTTCACGCCGGCGCTCTACGGCCGGATCGCCGCGCTGGACGGCATTGCCTCGGTCAAAATCCCGCCGCTCCCCGCTGATCCGGTCGAGGCACAGGACGTCGTCGACGCCGTGCGCGCCGCCGTTCCGCAGCACGTCACCGTCGGCATCTCCGGGGACCCCTCGGCCGCACGCGGCCTGCGTGCCGGCTGCCACGCCTGGTTCTCTGTGATCGGTGGGGTGCTGCCCGAAGCGGCGGCCCGCCTGGTGCGCACCGGCGATGATGCGCACCTGGCACCGCTGTGGCCGCTGTTCGCCGAGCATGGCAGCCTGCGGGTCGCCGCGGCGGCGGCCGAGCATCTCGGGCTCGCCCCAGCGGACTGTCTGCCCCGTCCCGTGCAGGGCCTGGACCCGAACGCCCGGCACCGGGTGGCCGAGGCCCTGGAGGCGCTGACCTCCCAGTAGACTGGCGCCCATGGCGGAGATGCTGGTGGAGAAGTTCAAGGACCTGGTCCCGAAGTACCTGGATGAGAAGTGGACCCCGGAGGAGGGCTACTCCGCCGCGGATCTCGCGGCGGCACTGCGCGAAGCAGAGCTCCCTGAGGGAGTCGAGCTGCCTCTGGTGCTCGAGGAGTTCTACCGTGCCCTGGGCCGCTGCGAGGAGCTCATGGAGGCCTACCACTTCTTCTTCGACCCTGACGAGCTGGAAGTCGAGGACGGGCACCTGCTGTTCCTGGAGGACGAGGACGAGCGCTGGGTATGGGGCATCCCCCTGGACATCCTGGACGTCCCGGACCCGCTGATCCGCCGTCGCAGCAACGCCCAGCACCACTGGAACGACGAGGACGCCACCGTCAGCGAATTCATCCTCGACCTGCTCGAGTTCTCCTTCGAGGAGGACTGATGCCGCTGTGGACCTCCCACGCCCCGGAAGGCTATCCCTGCCCGTTCTGCGACCTGGCCCGCGGTGACGTCAGCGACCCCTATAACCGATGCGAGCTCACCGACCTGGTCTTCCAGGACGAGGAGCTCATGGTGTTCATGGCCTGCGACGGCTTCGGGCCCCATGAGGGGCACGCGATGATCAGCCCGATCGCCCATCGGGAGGCGCTCTATGACCTCGACGACCACCTGCTGGCCCGCATCGGGATCATGTCCCGGGACGTGGCGCTGGCGATGAAGCTGGCCTGGAAGCCCGAGGGCACCTCAGTGCGCCAGCACAACGAACCTGCCGGCAACCAGCACGTCTGGCACTATCACCTGCACGTGTTTCCCCGCTACAGCGATGACATGCTCTACCGGCAGGTGCGCCATCCCGTGGCGGTCCAGACCCGCGCCACGAAGGCACGGCAGCTCGCCGCAGCGCTGTCCGAGGTCCTGGCCGCGAAGCGCCGCTGATCAGCTCTCGCGGTCGACGACGGCGTCGGCGAAGGAGAGCAGCGCCGTCTTCACCGTGGAGTCCGGAAGCCCGGCCAGGGCCTCCTTGGCCTGCGAGGACCAGGCATGGGCGACATCCCAAGCGTCCTGGGTCACCGGATGGGCGACGACGGCGGCCACGGCCTCAGCAAGGGCCTCGTCTTCGCCGAGGTCGCCGTCGACCAGGCGCAGCGTCTCGGACGCCTCCTGCTCACCGGCTGCGGCCCGCTCGCGGAGCAGCAGCACCGGCAGGGTGGGGATCCCCTCCCGGAGGTCCGTGCCCGGTGTCTTGCCGGAGGTCTCGCCGTCGGAGGTGAGATCGATGACGTCGTCGGCCAGCTGGAAGGCCACTCCCACAGCCTCCCCGTAGGAGCTGAGCATGTCTGCGACCTCAGGCGCACAGCCTCCGAAGGTAGCGCCGAGCCGGGACGCCGCGGCCACCAGGGAGCCGGTCTTGTCGGCGACGACCGAGAGGTAGTGCTTCTGGGGGTCATCGCCTTCGCGGGGACCGACCGTCTCGTGCAGCTGCCCCATGACGAGGCGCTCGAAGGTCCTGGCCTGCACCCGGGTTCCCTCGTCGCCCATCGCGGTCATCAGCTGGGAGGCGCGGGCCAGGATGAGGTCTCCGGTGAGGATGGCCACCGAGTTGCCCCACACCTCGTGGGCGGCCGGGGCACCACGACGCACCGGGGCGGAGTCCATCACGTCGTCGTGGTAGAGCGTGGCCAGATGCGTCATCTCCATGACGACCGCGGCCTCGCGGACGCGCACGTCCGGGCCGTCGCCCAGCAGCGAGGTGAGGATGGTCAGCAGCGGACGGATGCGCTTGCCACCGGCCTCGGCCAGGTAGCGGGCGGACGTGTTGGCCAGTCCGTCTGAGCTGGACAATGCCTGCAGCAGGCGCTCCTCCACCTCTCCGAGGGCACGGAAGACCTCGGCGGCGAGGGGCTCGTCGTCGGCGAGGGCATCAAACCCTGCCGGCAGTCTCAACGGCAGGGGCTCGGCTGCTGATTCAGTCATCGGAGTCCAGCCTACCGAGCTTGCGGGCGTGGTGAATCGCCACGATGCCGCCGGAGAGGTTGCGGTACTTCACATCCGAGTACCCGACCCCGGTGATCTGCGCAGCCAGCTCTTCCTGATCCGGCCAGGCACGGATGGACTCGGCCAGGTACACATAGGCCTCCGGGTTGGAGGACACCGCGCGGGCCACCGACGGCAGGGCGCGCATCAGGTACTCGTTGTAGACCCGGTTGAACGGGCGGAACGTCGGATCGGAGAACTCCATGACGGCCAGTCGGCCGCCCGGCCGGGTCACCCGCAGCATCTCGGCCAGCCCGGCCAGAGGCTCGGCGACGTTGCGCAGCCCGAAGGAGATGGTGACGGCGTCGAAGGTGTCGTCCGCGAACGGCAGGTCCATGGCGTCGCCTGCGACGAACGTCATGTCCGGGCGGCGGCGCTTGCCCACCTGGAGCATTCCGAGGGAGAAGTCGCAGGCGATCGCCTCGGCGCCGGCGGCGACGAACGGCTCGGTGGAGGTGCCCGTCCCAGCAGCCAGGTCCAGGACCCGCTCCCCCGGTCTCACGTCCAGCGCCTCGACCAGTCGACGGCGCCACAGCCGCGTCTGCCCGAAGGACAGGACATCGTTGGTGAGGTCATAGCGGGCTGCGACCTCGTCGAACATCGAGGCGACGTCGGCCGGTTTCTTGTCCAGATCAGCCCGGTTGCCCTGGGCGTGCTGCTCCTGAGTCACCCCAGCATTGTCCCAGATCGCGAGCGGAGGTGCGCACGGCGGGCAGCGGCAGGTTCGGCGATAGACTGGCCAGCGCCATGCATGCCCAGTCTCTGCGCGCCGTCTCAGTGACGGTCGCCCTCCCCGATGACGTCGCCCTGACCGACCTGTTGCCCCGGCTCCAGCCCAGCGGCACGTGGGTCCGCCATGGCGAAGGGATCATCGGTCTGGGCGTGGCGGACCGCGCTGCCGCCCACGGCTCCGAGCGCTTCGCCGAGCTCGCCCACTGGTGGGAACGGCGGCTCGAGAGCATCACAGAGGATCCGCGTCCGGAGCAGCTGCGCGATGTGCCCGGCTGCGGCCCCACCGCGTTCACCTCGGTCACCTACTCCTCCGACTCTGCCGCAGACTCGGTGCTGGTCCTCCCGGAACTGGTGCTCGGCTCAGTCGCCGGCCGGACCTGGGTGACCGTCATCGGCGAACAGTCCGAGGGCGATCTCACCGTCGAGGCCGTGCTGGACCGCCATGGGCTCGGCATCGAGGACGGCGTCCTCGCTCCGGCCAAGGATGCCGCCGACACCGCCCCCGAGACTGCCCCCGAGACCGCCCTGCAGGAGGGCACACACCCGGTCTCGCACTATCTGCAGGCCGTGGAGGCCGGAGTGCAGGCCATCGCGGAGCGCCGGCTGGAGAAGCTCGTGCTGGGCCGCGACGTCGTCGTCACCGCCGACGCACCGCTCTCCGCGGGCTCGGTGCTGGCCGCGCTGACCCGTGAGTACTCCGACTGCTGGATCTACCGGGCGGGCGAGGTGCTGGGCGCCACCCCTGAGATGCTGGTCACAGTGCGTGGCGAGCGGATGGCCGCCCGCGTGCTCGCGGGCACCGTGGACGGCTCCCTGCCGACTGATGAGGCCAGCGTCCTACTGATGGAGGACCCGAAGCAACGCACGGAGCATGAGATCGCGGTGCAGTCCCTGCTGACGCAGCTGGCGCCCGTGGTGGAGGTCATCAGCGCGCAGAACCCGCCGACCGTGCTGAGGCTGCCCAATGTGTACCACCTCTCCACCGATGTCACCGGCAGGCTGGTGAAGGACTGCACCGACAGCGGCCGGGTCGGGGCAGAGCCGGTGGCGCCACGGGTCCCACCTGCACTGCTGGTGGCCGAGCGGGCCCATCCCACGGCCGCGATCTGCGGAACACCGACGGCGACGGCAGCCGAGTTCATCGCTCGCCTGGAAGACCTGGACCGCGGACCCTTCACCGGGCCGGTGGGCTGGGTGGACGGCCAGGGCAACGCAGACTTCGGCGTCGCGCTGCGCGGCGGCATCCTCTCCGCGGACCGACGCCACATGCGGCTCTATGCCGGCTGCGGAATCGTGGCCGGCTCCGAGCCGGAGTCGGAGCTCGCCGAGACCTGGGCCAAGCTGCGCCCCATGCTCGGGGCGCTGAGGGCTCAGCCGGTGGGTTGACCCTGTCGATCCGGCTCCGGAGCGAACAGCGCCGCCACGCCCACCACCACCGGAATGGCCGCGAGGATCGCCGCCGTGAGCGCATAGGAACCGACCAGGTCCAGCCCCAGCGACAGCATCACCGGGCCGAAAGCCGTGGATCCCACCGCCACAGTGGTCACGATCCCGCGGATCGCTCCCAGATGGAGCGTGCCGAAGTACCTGGCGAAGGAGGCAGCCTCCACTGTGCGTACGGCTCCGCCGGAAGCCCCGAGGAGAGCCCCGTAGATGACCCCGGTCCAGGGGTCCGTCACCAGCGTCAGAAAGGCCATCGAGCCCGCGAGCAGCAGCATGGAGGCGGCGACCGCGACCTTCGGCGCCAGCCGATCGGCCAGACCTCCGACACCGATGGTGACCACCAGCATCGCGACCGCCTGCGGCACGAAGTTCGCGGCGGCCTCGGTGGGGCTGAGCCCGCGCTCACCGAGGGCCGCGATCTGATGGAACTGCAAGCCGGTTCCCAGCATCCCGGAGGCTGCGACCCCCGCCGTGATGATCCAGAACATCGGAGCGCGGACGGCCTGGGACGCCGTCCAGTGCAGCTGCGGCGCCACGGCGGAGATCGATCCGGAGCTCGGGCTGCGCTCCGGCTCGACCAGCGGGCGCGGCAGCCGCCGGAAGTACAGCGCCACAGGGATCACCACGGCCCAGACCAGCAGGCCCTCGATCAGCCAGACGGTGGACATGCCCAGGTGGCGGATCATCCACTCCAGCAGCACCGGGGCCATGGCGATCCCGGCCGACCCCACCGCCGTCTTGATGCCGATCGCCAGGCCGCGGCGCCGCGTGATGTGCACCGCGACCGCGGTGGAGGCCGCCAGTCCGAGAGCCCCCTGCCCGACCATCCGGACACCGATGAAGCCCAGTGTGAGCCCGATGATCTCGGTGACCAGGCTCAATGCCACCAGCACCGCCCCGAACACCAGCCCGATCGCGACCATCACCCGTCCGATGCCGTACCGGTCCAGGGCGCGGCCGATGAACGGCAGGGCGCACGCTCCCAACAACGTGGCCACCATATAGCTGGTGGAGAGTGCGTTGCGGGTGATGTCCAGCTCGTCGATGAGCGGGTCGGTGAAGACCGCGATGGCCGCAGTCTGACCGGGGGCGCTCATCACGGTGGCCACCGAGCCGGCGGTGACGATCGCCCAGGGGCGCCCGTGCGACCTGCGGACAGCCGGATCGTGCTCGTGGGTCACGCCGCCACCAGGGCTTCCAGGGTGAGATGCTTCCGGGTGCGCTCGATGCCGAGCAGGTGCCAGCGGTCGCGGAACAGCGCCAGCAGCTGACCGTCGCTGCGCTCCAGCACCTCGACCCCGGCCATCGCCGCCAGCTCCTCGGCCGAGTCGGTGTCGGTGGCGCGGGCCAGCGAGTGCCCGAGAGGCTCGAGCTTCGACGGTGAGCGGAACTCCTCACGCAGCCGGTGCTCGACGACCTCGAACTGCATGGGGCCCACCGCGGCCAGGACGGGCACGTGGGTGCCGCGCCGCTCGGAACGCAGCACCTGGATCACGCCCTCGGCCTCCAGCTGGTCGACGCCGCGCCGAAACTGCTTCATCCTTCCCATGTCGGCCGGCCGTGCCACGGCGAAGTGCTCGGGCGCGAAGCGCGGCAACGGGGGGTACACCACGGGTTCGGCCTCGAAGAGCGTGTCCCCGATCCGCAGGGCCGAGGCGTTGACGATGCCGACCACGTCACCCGGGTAGGCGACGTCGACGACATCTCGGGTGCGCCCGAAGGCCAGGTGGGCGTACTTCATGGAGAAGGGCCGTCCGGTGCGCGCCGAGGTCACCGTCATCCCCCGGTGGAAGACCCCGGAGCAGACTCGCACGAAGGCCAGCCGGTCGCGGTGGGCCGCGTCCATTCCGGACTGGATCTTGAAGGTGAAGGCGCTGAAGGGCGCGTCCAGCTGCCGCGGGGCGCCGTCGACGTCGGGGCGTGGCTCCGGCGGCGGGGCGAGCTCGGTCAGGGCGTCCAGCAGACGGGGCACTCCCAGATGGCGGACCGCCGCGGCGAAGAACACCGGTGTGGAGATCCCGGCCAGGAACGTGTCCTGGTCATGGTCTGCCCCCGAGGCCTCGAGCAGCTCGGACTCCTCAAGTGCCTCGGCGAGCTCGGGGAGCTCCTGCGCCACCCGATCGACCTGATCGGCGTCCAGGTGCTCCTCCTCCGCTGCCTGGCGGCCGCCCGGCGTCGCGCGGATCAGCGTGAGATCTCCGGTGCCGCGTTCCACGTAGCCGCGGAAGTCCCCGGCGATGCCTACCGGCCAGGTGACCGGAGTGGGTGTCAGTCCTGTCTCCTCACGGATCTCGTCGATCAGCTCGAGCGCCTCTTTGCCGGGGCGGTCCCATTTATTGATGACCGTGATGATCGGGATGTTCCGGTGCCGGCAGACCCTGAACAGCTTCATGGTCTGCGGCTCCAGCCCTTTGGCCGCGTCGATGAGCATGACGGCGGCGTCGACAGCCGCCAGCACACGATAGGTGTCCTCCGAGAAGTCCGCGTGGCCGGGGGTGTCGAGGAGGTTCAGCACGACGTCACGGTGCTGGAGCTGCATGGAGGCCGAGGAGATGGAGATTCCACGCTCCTTCTCCATGCCCATCCAGTCCGAGACCGTGGCGGACCGTCCCGCCTTGCCGTGGATGTGCCCGGCCTCGTCGATCGCCTGGGCGTTCAGGGCCAGAGACTCGGTGAGCGTGGACTTTCCGGCGTCCGGGTGACTGATGATGGCGAAGGTCCGACGCCGTGCGGCCTGTCCGCCTGGTGAATCGTCCGGGCGATCGGTCACCGACATGTCCCGCTCCTTCCTGAGAGGTCTGTGAGGCGCTGCCTGCTGCTGCCATCCTCCCAGGTCCGCGCGGCGCTGGACGCCCGGGGAGGCAGAATCTATCGTGAGAACCTACCGCAACGTGAGAGTTCACCCCGACATGCCGGACGCGCCCGGCATCACGTCAGGAGGCCGACGGTGGACCAGCAGGGCGACAGAACCATGCACATCGGCGAACTTGCCGAGCGGACGGGGCTGTCACTGCGCTCCATACGCCACTATGGCGACATCGGGCTGCTGCCGGCCAGCGGCCGTACCGAGGCGGGGTACCGCCTCTTCTCCGAACAGGACCTGCAGCGGCTGCTGCGCATCCGGAGGCTCAAACCCCTGGGATTCAGCCTGGACGAGATCGGCGAGGTGCTCTCCCTCTGGGAGCAGGGCATGGACGCGGGCCGACGCCAGGAGGCCGCGGAGACCCTGGAGCGCCTGCGGACTGAACGTGCCCGCCTGGCGCGCAGCCTGGCAGAAGCTGACGCGATGCTCGCGGACCTGGAGTCCCATCTCAGCACCTGAGACTCTTCTCACATCATTCTGACTCTTCCCTTACGTAAGGGTAGTGTTGTCTCGCGTGAGCCGGGCGTGCCCCGCCCGCCGCTCCTCGCCCATCACACCTGGCGCAGTGTCGCGCCCCGCCGTCCCTTGAAGAGCCGGACACATCTGTGCCCTGCACGTGGCACACACCGGTGTCCCGACCCCAGAACGGAGCCCCATGGCCCCCGCACCCTCACCCGCCGTCGCGCATCCGGAGGAGTCCATCGCCCATCCGGAGGACCGACAGTCAGTCCTGCGGACCCTGAAGTCTCCCCGACTGCTGAAGGTCGAGCTCCTCGCAGGCCTCGTCGTGGCCCTGGCCCTGATCCCGGAAGCCATCGCCTTCTCCCTCATCGCCGGAGTGGACCCGCGATACGGGCTGTTCGCCTCTTTCACCATGGCCGTCGCCATCGCCTTCCTCGGCGGACGGCCGGCCATGATCTCTGCCGCGACAGCCGCCACCGCACTGGTCATCGCACCGCTGGTCGAGAGCCATGGGATCGACTACTTCATCGCCGCCGTGATCCTGGCCGGGATCTTCCAGGTCCTGCTGGGCGTCCTCGGCGTCGCGAAGGTCATGCGGTTCATCCCGCGCTCCGTCATGGTCGGCTTCGTCAATGCGCTGGCCATCCTGATCTTCACCTCCCAGCTCCCCGAGCTCATCGGCGTCCCCTGGCTGGTCTACCCGATGGTGGCCGTCGGGCTCATCGTGATCTACCTGCTGCCGCGGATCACCACGATCGTGCCCGCTCCGCTGGTCTCCATCATTCTGCTGACCGTCATCTCGGTGGCTTTCGCCTTCAACGTGCCGACCGTGGGGGACAAGGGCGACCTCCCGGACTCCCTGCCTTCGCTGTTCATCCCTGACGTCCCGCTGACCCTCGAGACGTTCCAGATCATCGCTCCGTTCTCCCTCGGCATGGCCGTGGTGGGACTGCTCGAATCCCTGATGACAGCCAAGCTGGTCGATGACGTCACCGACACCCGCTCGGAGAAGGTCCGCGAGTCCTGGGGGCAGGGCGCGGCGAACATCATCACCGGCTTCTTCGGCGGCATGGGCGGCTGCGCGATGGTGGGCCAGACCATGATCAATGTGAAGGCCTCCGGAGCCCGGACCCGCATCTCCACCTTCTGCGCCGGTGTGTTCGTCCTGATCCTCGCCGTTGCCCTGGGCGACATCGTCGCGCTGATCCCGATGGGTGCGCTCGTGGCGGTGATGATCTTCGTCTCGGTCGCGACCTTCGACTGGCACAGCGTCCGGCTCTCCACCCTGCGCATGATGCCCAAGAGCGAGACCGCGGTCATGCTGGTGACCGTGATCGCCACCGTGTGGACGCACAACCTGGCCATCGGCGTCATCCTGGGCGTGGTGACCGCGATGATCCTCTTCGCACGCCGGGTGGCCCACCTGGCCACGGTGACCCGTCACGTGGACGAGCACTTCGGCGAGGAGGTCGCCAAGTATCAGGTCAAGGGCCAGCTGTTCTTCGCCTCGTCCAACGACCTGTACACCCAGTTCCACTACCGGGACGACCCGGACCATGTGGTCATCGACCTCTTCAGCTCAGAGGTCTGGGACGCCTCCACGGTGGCGGCGCTGGACGCGATCTGCGAGAAGTATGCCAAGTACGGCAAGCACGTGGAGATCGCCGGGCTCGACGGCGCCAGCGCAGCCATGCATCAGCGCATGGCAGGAAAGCTCGGCGCCGGGCACTGAGCCCCAGCGGCTGAGCCGGCGCTCAGGCCTCAGCGGCCGCACGCTGGGCGATCCGGCCGCCGACCAGGACCATCTCCACCTGCCGGGGCGAGAGCCGGTGACGCAACGTGATCTGCCGCTCGCCCTCACTGTCCCCGTCGCCGCTGACGATGGCGGCCGGCACCTCGGATCCGGCCCGCAGCGCCTCGTGCAGTCCCCGCAGCCGCAGCCTGTCACCCTGGGCCATGGTGGCGTAGACGTCCTCGTCGCACTCCAGCGCCAGCACCCCGAAGTTGGCCAGGTTCTGCCAGTGGATGCGCGCGAAGGACCGGGCCATCACCACGCGCAGACCCAGGTGACGCGGGGCGATCACTGCATGCTCGCGGGAGGAGCCCTGCCCGTAGTTCACTCCGCCGAGGATCGCGTGGCCGCCGTCGGCCGCCACTGCCCGATCCGGGTAGGTGGGGTCGACCTGGATGTAGACGAACTCGCTGATCTTGGGGATGTTGCTGCGGTACGGCAGCACGCGGGATCCGGCGGGCATGATCTCGTCCGTGGAGACGTCGTCGCCGACCTTCAGCAGCACCGGCACGTCCAGATCTTCGGGCAGCGGGTCGAACTCGGGAAGCGCGCTGATGTTGCTGCCCTTGACCAGCTCGACGTCGCGAGCCTCCTCCGCGGGCAGGGGCGCCACCAGCATCTGCCGGTCGACGGTGGGAGCCTCCGGCATCCGGGGCACCGGGCAGCTCAGGCCCCGTTCCTCCTCCAGAGTCCGAGGGTCGGTGATGCGCCCGGTCAGCGCCGAGGCCGCCGCGGTCTCCGGCGAGCACAGCCACACGGAGTCCTCATCCGTGCCGGAGCGCCCGGGGAAGTTCCGGGGCATGGTGCGCAGGCTGTTGCGACCCACTGCCGGCGCCTGCCCCATGCCGATGCAGCCCATGCAGCCGGACTGGTGGATGCGACCGCCTGCGGAGATAAGGTCCAACAGCCAGCCGCCACGGGCCATGTCGGCATAGATCTCCCGGGATGAGGGATTGATGTCCAGCGAGACCCGCGGGTCGATCTGCCGGCCGCGCAGGATCTCAGCGACCACGGCGAAGTCACGGAGCCCGGGGTTCGCCGAGGAGCCCACGACGACCTGGTCGACCTCCTCACCGGCGACCTCATGCACCGGGGTCACATTCCCCGGCGAGGACGGCGCGGCGATCAGCGGCTCCAGGGCGGAGAGGTCGATGTGCTCGGTGACGTCGTAGTCCGCCTGCTCGTCCGCCTCCCACTGGACGAACTGGTCCTCGCGGCCGCGTTCTGCCAGGAATCGGCGCACCTCGTCGTCAGCGGGGAAGACGCTGGTGGTCGCGCCCAGCTCGGCACCCATATTGGCGATCACGTGACGGTCCATCGCGCTGAGCGTCCGGACGCCGTCGCCGTGATACTCGATGACACGGCGGGACCCGCCGGTGACACCGTGGCGCCGGAGCATCTCCAGGACGACGTCCTTGGCCGAGGTCCAAGGCGGCAGGTCGCCCGTGAGCTCCACGCCCCAGACCTCGGGCATGGTCACGTACAGCGGCTCGCCCGCCATCGCCATGGCCACCTCGAGTCCACCGACGCCGACGGCGAGCATCCCCAACGCCCCAGCCGCGCAGGTGTGGGAGTCGGATCCGACCATGGTTGCGCCGGGCCGACCGAAGTGCGCCTGGTGGACCGGGTGGGAGACTCCGTTGCCTGCGCGGGAGAACCACAGGCCGAAGCGACGGGCCCCGGACTGCAGGAACAGATGGTCCTCCGGGTTCTTCTCATCGGTCTGAAGCAGGTTGTGGTCCACATATTGGGCAGAGAGCTCGGTGCGTACTCGATCCAGACCCATCGCCTCCAGCTCCAGCATCACCATCGTTCCGGTAGCGTCCTGAGTCAGGGTCTGGTCGATGGCCAGGGCGATCTCCTCCCCCGCCCGCGGCTCACCCTCGAGCAGATGCGATCGGATCAGCTTCTGCGTGAGGTTCTGGGGCTCGCCCGAGGCGGTGTCCGTGACTGCTGCGGTGGATGACATGTCGGCCCTCCTGCCGTGGATGATGATCCCCGTCAGCACGACCATCTCGCTCGGGCGCGACGTGACACAAGGTCTGCCGACGGCGAGGCGGCGCCTCGGCGGCACAGCGGCCGGCTGCGCGGTGTCACCGCCCGTGGGCAGAAAGGTACGCGTCAGAGGTGCCGCATAGCGTGAGAATCACGGAAGACGACGGCCCGTTCCGAGGTGTGTCATAGGGGGTGGATAGCGTGGAGGACATGGAGCACCAGCACCGGAGCAGCAGGGGAGAAGGAGCCGGCGACGACGACGTCGCTGGCGTCTTGCCTGCACGGATCGCGCATCTGGACGCTGAACCCGAACTCACCACCGGATTCGACCTGCTGCTGGCCTCCCGGAGAGCCGAAGCAACACTGATCACCACCCTGCTGACCTATCAGGACCGGCGCGAGCGTGAAGCCCTAGCCACCGGACTGGCCTTCCATCAACGCCGCGCCGCCCGCGATGCCGCCCTGCGCGATGCCGCCCTGATCCTGGGCGCCACCGAAGCAGTGACCTCTGGGATCCTCACCGCTGCCCGCACCACCCGGACCAGCCTGCCCACCACCTGGACCGCCTACACCACCGGGGAGATCGACACCCCCAGGATGCGCACCATCGCCCGAGCCGCGATGACCCTGATCCGTGCCGAGCACTTCGGGGCACTGGATGCCGCCGCTGCGGCGGCTGCGGCCCGCATGACCGTAGGTGAGCTGCGAGGATGGCTGCGCCGCTACATCGCCCGACTCGATCCCGCCCACTACGCCGCAGACTGCGCCGCCTCCCGGGCTGATCGCTGGGTACGCATCCATCACGATGATCACGCGATGAGCTACCTGGAAGCCCGACTGCCCACTGTGGCCGCGGCAGCGATCGCCAACCGGCTACGGGCAGTCGCCCGCGCACAGAACACCCCCATCCCCACCCCCGCCGGGGCAGGCGCCCCGCCGCCGAGGGCACAGGCACCGGCTACTAATGGTCAGGCACCGCTGCCCTTCCCTGTCGAGGAACACGACGGGCTGGAACGCACCACCATCGAGGAGCCACCGATCCAGGTCCAGGACGGTCCTGAATGCCTCCCCGACCAGGCGCATGACTCAGCAGCGGCCACCCATACCCACGCCGGTACTGATGCTGGTACTGATGCTGATGCTGATGCTGATGCTGTCAGAGAGGCTGGGGATACTCGGACGTTGTCTCAGCGGGAAGCGGATCTGTTCTGCGCCTGGCTGCTCGATGGTCGGGTCGAGGGTGCCTCGATCGAGGCGAAGATCGCGATCATGATCCCCGAGGCCACCCTGAGCGGTGACTCCCAGGCCCCTGGGATCAGCGCAGACCGTACATGGGTCATTCCCGCCGAGGACGCCCGCCACCTCGCCGCCCAGACCCTCACCCAGAACACCAGCCAGAACACCAGCCAGAACACCGGCCAGGATCGGGGTCTTCACCACTGGTATCAGACCTACTATCGCCCCACTCCGAACCCCGCCGACCGATCAGGTGCAGCTGGGGCTGCTAGTGCTGCTGCTGGTGATGATGGTCTGGGACCCACGGCAGATGAGGCCGACATCCTCTCGGTCACCTACCAGGGCCGCTACGCACCGGCCCGTCTACGCGATGCGATCACCTTCCGCGACGGCACCTGCCAAGCCCCCGGATGCGACGTTGAAGTCCCCCGCTGCGATCTGGATCATCGACTCCCATACCCGACAGGACCCACCACTGGGGGAAACCTCCAGGCACTGTGCCGACGACATCACCGGCTGAAATCCCATGGCCACCTCGAGATACCCGCACGCCCGGCCCCAGAACCAGCCCCACCAAAACCAGCCCCACCTCGAGAACCGTGTCGCCACCGCGCGCCTGCAGTCCGACTCACGCCTGACGTCCGTCCATCGGAGCGCCCCGTCGGGCTTTCCGCCCTGCCGCGACGCCGTCGTCCTTCACCGGTCCGTGGTCCGGTGGACCTCCTCCACTGCCCCACCCCGGTCCAGCTGCTGTCCTGAGGGCCGGCTGTACCGTTGCGCCCGTCACAGACCGGCCACGCCCTCCTTCATCCTGGCGTGCAGCTCGCGCAGCCCCCGGCGATCGGTGCGGACCTCGATGATCCGCAGCCCGAGCCTGTCGTCCGGGTGAGCGAGCGCCTGCCCCAGCTCGTCCAGAGTCTCGACCCTCCGATGCTCCACCGCGAACCCGGCCGCCAGGGAGGCGAGATCCACCGCCTGCGGTGTCCCGAACAGCCGCTCCACGGCATCTGCCTGCCCGGGACGTCGCCCCACCTCGCCGTGCTCCAGCTGGTCGAAGATCGCCCCGCCGCCGTCGTTGACCACCACCACGTCCACGCTGGGCGCCTGCTCCCCGGAGGGCAGCAGCAGCGCGTTGAGGTCGTGCAGGAACGTCAGGTCCCCCACCAGCGCCGTCACCCGATGCCCGCGGGACAACGAGACGCCCGAGGCTGCCGAGACGTTGCCGTCAATCCCGGAGAGGCCCCGCAGCGCGAACAGCCGCGCAGGCCCTGGCTCGCCCAGCCGAGCTGACAGGTCGACGTCACGGATCACCGAGGAGGACCCCAGAAGCAGCGGGGTCCGGACGGTCTCCGCCACCGCCTGCGCCACCTGCACCGAGCTCAGTCCGCCGGCCGACACCTCCGCCAGCTCCCGGTCGACGACCTGCTGAGCACCTCGGCCCAGGGCCAACCACTCCTCCAACCATCCCTGCGGCGGGGCGCCGGCGAACTCCCGGATCCGCTGCGGGTCTGCCTGCACCGGACGAGGCAGGCGCTCATCATGCCAGCCGACCCCTGCGGGTCGATACTGGACGACGTCAACCCCCTCGGCGGCCAGCAGCCGCTGCACGGGGCGGGACAGCGTCGGCCGCCCGGCCACCACCACCCGCTGCACCGAGGCGGTCAGCCGTCCGGCTGCGCTCGTCTCGGGCGCCTGCAGCAGCAGCCGGTAGGCAGGCACTGCCGCATCGGCGTGCCGCGATCCGCTCGTCGGCTCGGCCAGCAGTGGGTGGCCCAGTTCCAGGGCCAGCTGGGCCACCTCCGCCGGGGCGTCGTGTCCCAGCACGAACACCGTGCGCACGTCCGGCTCGATGTCCTGCACAGCTCGCAGGCTGCGCCGAATCTGCTCCCGGGCCGCTTCGCGTTCCTGCGCGTCGAGCCCGTCCAGCAAGGTGCTGCTTCGCCCCTGCTCGGCCGGTCGGGCCGGCGAGTCCGGGAGCACGGGGCGGCGGGCCCACCGCTGGGGAGGCGGCGGGGCCCCGCCGTCGGGTGAGCGCGGAATCAGCGGATCCCGGAAGCCGATGTTCAGATGCACCGGCCCCGGCCCCCTCCCACGGGACTCGGCGGCCTGCCGCATCAGCAGCGACACCTGGGTCTCCGCGGAGAGCAGGTCATCCCGGGAGACCGGCTCCAAGCGGACCTCCCCCTGCTCCAGGTGGATCTCGTCGCGCACACGGGCAGCGAACATCCCCTGCTGCCAGGTGGTCTGGTTCGCCCCGGTGCCGTGGAGCTCTTCGGGCCGATCGGCGGTGATCGCCACCAGCGGCACCCCGGCCATGTCGGCCTCCATCATCGCCGGCATCAGGTTCCCGGCCGCGGTCCCGGAGGTGGTCACCACCCCGGCGGGCCGCCCGGAGTCCAGCGCGATGCCCAACGCCGTGTAGGCTGCCGAGCGCTCGTCGATGCGCACATGCAGGCGGATGGCGCCCAGCTGCTCGGCCTCGGCCAGCGCGTAGGCCAGCGGTGCGGACCGCGAGCCGGGTGCGATCACCACATGTCGCATGCTCAGACTCAGGCCACGGACCACCCGACGGGCCAGACGCAGGGCCTCGGCGTCCTCGGAGTCATCGAATTCGCGAAAGGGACGCCGGCTGGAATGCATGCCCCAATCCTAAGACGCCGCTTCCTCCAGCACCGCGTGGGCGGCCCGCAGCCGCTCCTCCCACCAGGCCCGGCGCTCCCCCTCCACCCGATGCTCGGCCAGCAGTCGCTCCGCGGGCTCCGGAGCAACCACCACGCCGTCGCGCAGCGGCACCGGCAGCGCCCCTTCCCGGGGGATCAGCGGGTGATCGACGATGTCGGCGGCCAAGAGCGCCGCCGTGCCCAAGCCGCAGGCGAAGGGCAGCGAGTCCAACCGGGCGGCCAGCGCCAGCCCGGCCGCCAGCCCGATGGAGGTGTCCAGAGCGGAAGAGACCACGGCGTCCAGCCCGGAGGCACGGACCACCTCCGCCGCCCGGCCCACACCGCCCAGCGGCGGAACCTTGACCACGATGAGATCAGCCGCACCCAGCCGGGCCACGCGCAGGGGATCCTCGGCCTTGCGCACGGCCTCGTCAGCTGCCAGGCGGACCGGCACCCCCCGGCGGTGCAGCTCTTCGCGCAGCACGGCCAGCGGCTCCACCCCGGCCACCGGCTGCTCCGCATACTCCAGCCGCTCGCCGACGACGGCGGCGATCGTCTCGATCGCGTGCAGCGCCTCCGCATGGCTCCAGCCGCCGTTGGCGTCCACGCGCAGCCCGGCATGCGGCACCAGGCGGGCGACCTCACGGATGCGGGCGAGGTCCTCTGCGAGGCTCTGTCCCGGTTCTGCCACCTTGATCTTCACCGCGGGGATGGTCTCCGGTCGCCCGTAGCGCTCCAGCACCGCGGGGACCTCTCCGGCCATGACGGCCGGCATGGTCGCGTTGATCGGCACGTGGGTGCGCCGAGGAGTTCCCAAGCCGCGCCAGCCCGCTTCCACGGCGGCGTCCAGCCATGCCGCGGACTCGGCGGCCGCGTACTCGGGGAACGGCGCGAACTCCGCCCAGCCGGCGGGACCGCGCAGCAGCATCGCCTCGCGGACGATCTGCCCGCGGAATCGAGTGCGCATGGGCAGCCTGACGACGACGGCGTCGTCGAGCAGCTCCTCGGGGTCCGGCAGGCGTGTCATGGCCACAGTGTAGGCACCTTGGCGATGCCGGCCTGCGATACTGGTGCACATGTC
This sequence comes from Nesterenkonia xinjiangensis, assembly GCF_013410745.1. Lineage (NCBI taxonomy): Bacteria > Bacillati > Actinomycetota > Actinomycetes > Micrococcales > Micrococcaceae > Nesterenkonia > Nesterenkonia xinjiangensis. The sequence goes on from NZ_JACCFY010000001.1 coordinate 979,759, forward strand.
CGCTGCCTCGTCCCGCCCCCGTCCGCCGGCACGCCGCACCTGGCTCTGGGTGTTGGGCATGCTGGTGTGCGCGTTCACCCTGGTGGCGGTGCACGAGTTCTTCATCCGCTCGTCCACGGGCCAGTGGCTGGAGCAGGCCACCCTGGAGTCCCGGTACTGGAACATCACCCAGGGCCCGCTGCAGAACGACACCCTGCGTGAGGTGCTGGGGGCGGCTCCGACGGTCACGGCGATCATCGCCGGGGTGATCTTCCTCGCCATCACTCTGCTGCGCCAGCGTTTCGTGGGCGCCGGCATCGCAGTGGCCGTGTTCCTGGGGGCGAACATCACCACCCAGGCGCTGAAGGGCGTGTGGATCCACCGGGTGGACCCGGATGTGCCGATGTCAGACCCCAACATGCAGCTGTGGTGGTGGGACGTCGCCTCGTTCCCCTCAGGTCACGCCACACTGGCCGCGGCCGCCGCCGTCGCCGTGTTCCTGGTCAGCGCCCCGCACCAGCGCCCTTTCATCGGGCTGTTCACCGGGCTGCTCGCTGTCTTCTCCGGGGCGGCGATCTTCATGACCGGGCACTTCGCCTCCGACATCATCGCCGCCTATCTGGTGGTCGCGCTCTGGGGGCTCCTCGGCGGCTGGCTGGTGATGCGCACCGGCGAGCGCTGGAACACCGTGACCCTGGAGGATGACACCGCCGTCGGGGCGGGCGCCGGCCTCGCCTGGTTCCTGGGGGTCGTGTTCTGCGTGGCCGCCGGGCTTGCGCTGCTCTTCGCCGGCGGCTGGGAGGCGATCCGCACGGCGGCTCAGGACCCCAGCGGCTGGCACTGGCTGGCCGGCACCCTGCTGCCGGTGGGACCGGGCTTCCTGCTCTGCGCTGCCGGGATCACCTTCTTCGACGCCGAGGCCGGTCGCCGGCACCACGGGCAGTCCCTGCATGCGCCGCAGCAGTCCGACCATCCGGTCCCCCCGCAGTTCACCCACCTCTACGAGGTCTGATCCAGGGGCCTCGGGCTCAGGACCGCCAGTCGATGCTCGCCCAGATCGCCAGGCCGAAGATGACCATGGCCGCGAGGATCACGAAAAGCCAGTTCAGCTTCACCTGGAAGTCCGGCTCCCCGTGTCCCTCCCCTGAGGGGCGGCGATTGTTGATCAGCATGGGCGGATCGGATCAGTGGCCCGCACGCAGCCGGGTGATGAGTTCCCTGGACTCTTCCGGGCCGTAGGGCAGGATCGGGATCGCCTTGGTGGCGTCGTTCACCGCGTCCCGCAGCGCCTGCTGGGATACCGAGTGCCCCTGCTGCATGCGCCGTCGCATGGAGGCGACGAAGTCGGCGTCGACCGGTCTGCCGTGGCCCGGGATGATCCGGGAGAAGCTCCCGGCCATGGACCAGATCCGGCCCAGGGTACGCACCCACTCCATGGGATGGGAGTCGCGGAAGCTCGGATCCGTGCCCTCGCGGACCAGATCGCCGCAGAACATGATGCCGTCGTGACCCTCCCGGCGGACCACGACGACGACGTCGCCGTCGGTGTGGCCACGGCCCAGGTGCTCGACGACGACGTCGATGCCGCCGATGTCCAGAGACACCGGGCCCTCCTGCAGCAGCTGCGTGGAGGTGGCGACCTCGGCATCGCGGTGAGCCAAGATGATCTCCACCCCCTGTTCACGCAGGAAGGCGTTCGCCCCGATGTGGTCACCATGGCCATGGGTGTTCACCACGACCAGCTCCACGTCGGTGACATCTCGGACGGCGGCCAGCAGGGCGCGATGGTCGCCCTCGGCCGGTCCGGGATCGATCAGCACGGCCTGCCGTGTGCCGACCACCAGGCCGATGTTCAGGGGTGTGACGCCGCCGTCGACGGTGGTCATCCAGACGTCGTCGTCCACGCGGGTGAATGGGGCGAGGCCAGGGGTCGCGGCCATCGTGATCACCTTCTCTGCCAAGCGGGTGCCCGTAGTGCTTCATTCTGCACCACGGACACCCCCTTGGCGAGGAACGACTCCGTCAGCTCCGACCTCAGTCGGCTGCCGGGTAGTGACCGTCCGGGATCGGCACCTGCTTCCAGTCGATCTGGTGGCCCAAGTAGAAGTCCGGGTAGGTCGGCTGGTTGTAGGCGGTCTGCTGGAAGGCGACGCCGACCCGGTACTGCGGGTCATGCATCAGCGTGTACAGGCGGCGGTCGGTCACCTCGGTGGAGGTGTGGATCCGCAGGGCCTCGCTGTCCGTGGTGCGCAGCACGAGCTCCTCGCGCCAGTCGCCGAAGACGTCTGCCACCAGGGAGGGGTTCCCCTTGGTGTAGTTGTTCGTCAGCGTGCCCTCAGCCTCCAGCAGGGTGCCGTTCTGCCAGTCCTCGATCCGCGGGGTGGCCTCCCGGTCGCCGCTGATCAGCTGGGTGGTCATGTCCGCCGCCCACCTGATGTTCATGTTCGTGCCGGGGACGGCACCGTCGATCTGCTCGCCGTCGGCGGTCCACAGTCCGCTGGCGCCGTCGTCCTCTCCCGGCGGGATGGAGGCCCAGGCGTGGTAGCCGGCGGTGTCCGGGTCGATGTCGCCGACCATCCCGCGGCCCACATCGGTGCCCGTGTAGCCTCCCCACAGGGTGTCTCCCGTGGCGGCGTCGCGCATCACGTACCCGAACGGCGCCCAGGGTCCGGCCTCATGAACGGAGAAGATCTCCTGGCCAGGGCGTGAGGGGTCGAAGTGCCCCACGTGCAGCGCATCGCCATGTCCCAGCGGAGCCTCCTGCCCGGCGATCGGGCTGTCGGGATGCCCAGTGTCGGTGGAGGAGTAGAGCAGGCTGCCGTCGTGGTCCAGGGTGGCGGAGCCGTAGATGATCTCCTGGTTGCCGTCGCCGTCGACGTCGGCCACGCTCAGCGAATGGAAGCCCTGGCCGGCGAAGTCCCCCAGCTCGGGATCGGTGCCGGGGCTGCCGTGCGGCCCGGCGTCGAAGGGGTTGTCCATCGGCACATGCCCGGAGTCGGCCACCCACCGCTCGGTGATCTGCTCGCCGTCGAAGTCGTACGCCGCGGCCGCTGAGCGGGTGTAGTACCCACGGGCGAAGACGGCCGACGGCGCCTGGCCGTCCAGGTAGGCCACACCGGCCAGGAAACGGTCCACCCGGTTGCCCGGCTCGATGCGGGACATCGCATAGTCGCCCCACATCAGCCCGTCGTCGCCACGCTCGGGCGTGTACTCCACCGTGTCCAGCTCAGCACCCGACTCACCGTCGAAGACCGTCAGGTACTCGGGGCCGTGGACGATGAAGCCCTCGAAATTGCGCAGGTCGTTGCGATCGCTGCGCTCGGGCGCGTAGTCGTCGATGAAGTGGTCGGCCAGCTCGCGGGCATCCGCGTCGCTGAGCGGATACTCGTGGGAGGGCTCCTCGCCGAAGGCCTCCTCCAGGGTCTCCGGCCACTGGCCGGAGACCACCTCCGGATGCTCGTGCCAGCCGCGGAGCATCTCGACCACATGCTCGTAGTAGTCCTCCGCGCTGAGCCGGTAGTCATCCTCGTGGCTGTATCCCGCGTCGAGGTCGGCCTGCGGCATCGAGACGTGCTCGCCGTCGCCGGCCACGGTGCCCGGGGCGGTCTTCATCATGATCTCGGAGGTGCCGTCGCCGTCGAAGTCGTAGACCAGGAACTGCGTGTAATGGGCGCCGGCGCGGATGTTGGGGCCCAGCTCGATGCGGTTCAGCAGCTCACCGTCGAGAGTGTAGGTGTCCACGTAGACCTCCCCGGTGTAGCCCACCTGAGAGACGTCCTTGGAGTTGCTGGGGTCCCATTTCACGATGAACTCATAGCGCCCGTCGCCAGTGACGTCCCCGACGGAGACGTCGTTCGCGTGGTACTCGTACTCCTCCCCTGCCGGAGTGACGCCGCCCTCAGGCTTGTCCAGCGGCAGATCGTAGTGGCCCTCGGCCCAGACCTCGGCCTCACCGTCGGGGCCGTTGTGCGGTGCGTTGCCGACCGGGGTGACGGTGTAGACGGCCTCTGCGTCGCCGTGCGCGTCGTGGAAGTTGGTGGAGTCGTTGACGGTGGCGATCCGCTGCCCGTCACGCAGGACATGGAAGTTCGGCCCCTTCATCCCATGGCCGGTATGACCGCTCACCTCGTCACCCAGCAGTCGCCAGCTGAGGAAGACGCCGTCGTCGGTCCCGACGGCGACCAGGCCGCGGTCCAAGGCCTCCAGCTGATGGCCCTGCTGCGGATCAGCGGACACGGATCCCGCCGTCAGCGACAGCGCCACGGCTCCCGCCAGGACAGCGGCGGCGGTACGTGCTGTTCGTCGTCGATAAGGCACTGGCTCAGCTCCTCGTTCATCACTCTCGGATCATCCAACGTTGTAACGTAGATCACCCTAGAGCGGCGCGGTTGCCCTCGACAACAGTGATGCTAAAAACGTTTCAGCTCTGGTGATCACCGCACCGGCACGGCATGATGACCTGCGGAGCACACCCCGAAGACACCCCGGCGGCACGATTTCTCCCTGTTGCCCGCCTCACAGCGCGCGATAGGGTCAGCCCATCATGACTATGGATTCACTGCTCCAGATCATCGGAGACATCGAAGAGATCGCCTGGAACTGGCTCGGCATCTGGGTCATCATCGGCGTCGGCGCCTACATGACCATCCGCACCGGGGTGGTCCAGCTGCGGCACCTGCCGGCGATGTTCACCGCCATCGTGGAAAAGGCACGGCGCGACGACACCGGACGCACCAAGTCGCTCTCCGCCTTCCAGGCCTTCACGATCACGGCCTCGGCCCGCGTGGGCACCGGAAACATCGCCGGCGTGGCCGGGGCGATCGCCATGGGCGGCCCCGGAGCGATCTTCTGGATGTGGGTGATGGCCATCCTCAACTCCGCGGCCTCCTTCGTGGAGTCCACCCTGGCCCAGCTCTACAAGACCCGCCGCTTCGACACCTTCAAGGGTGGGCCCGCCTACTACATCCAGCGCGGACTAGGCTCGCGCAGCGGCGGCATCGTCTTCGCCGTGATCTTCATCTTCTGCTTCGCCCTGTCCTTCACCTCTCTGCAGGCCAACACCGTCGTCGACGCCGTCACCGGTGCCGCAGGCGCCACCGGAATGGCGGACACCACCACGCTGACCTGGATCCTCGCAGTGGTGCTGACCGTGCTGACCGGACTGATCGTCGTCGCCGGCCTGCGCAGCGTCGCCCGGGTCGCTCAGAACGTGGTGCCGCTGATGGCCTCGCTCTACATCATCCTCGGGCTCGTGGTGATCATCATGAACATCGAGGAGCTGCCGCGGGTGCTCACCCAGATCCTCGGCGACGCCTTCGACATGCGCTCCGCCGCCGGTGGCGCCTTCGGCATGGTGATCATGGCCGGGGTGCAGCGCGGAATGTTCTCCAACGAGGCCGGTATGGGTTCGGTGCCGAACGTCGCGGCCACCGCCGACGTCTCCCACCCCGCCAAACAGGGTCTGGTCCAGACCCTCGGCGTCTACCTGGACACGATCATCATCTGCTCGGTGACCGCGTTCATCATCCTCTTCACCTTCGAGGATCCCCTGGGCGCGGAGGCCAACCTCGGCGTGGAGCTCACCCAGGGCGCCCTGGAGGCGAATCTGGGCGCCTTCGGCGCCATCGCCTTGGCGGTGATCATCACCCTGGTGGCGTTCACCTCCATCCTGGGGAACTACTCCTACGGCGAGGCGAACATCCTGTTCATCTCATCCTCGGAGAAAGTCCGGAAGATCTTCGCCCTGGTGCTCACCGGAGTGGTGTTCGTGGGCTCGATCATCAGCGTGGACCTCGCCTGGGCCATCGCCGGGGTCACCATGGTGATCATCGCGCTGTTCAACCTGGTGGTGATCTGCCTGCTCGGGGGCAAGGCCTTCCGACTGCTGAAGCACTTCGACTCCCAGCGCAAGCAGGGCCTGGACCCGGTCTTCGTGGCCGAGGACATGCCGGACCTGAAGAACGTGGAGTGCTGGGACCGCGAGGACGTCAGCGACTACCTGCAGCAGCGAGAAGCCGCGCCAAGTCCTCAGGACAGGTGACCTGCGGCCAATGACCGGAGTCCAGATCCACCAGCTCGACGTCGGATCCGGCCGCCAGCTCCGGCATGAGGCCGGCCTCCAACCACTCCCGGCAGTCCGCAGCGCTGAACTCCGGGCAGATCACCGTCACCGGGATGTCGTGCCGACGGGGGTCTCGGTAGGCCACCGGAGTCTCCAGCACCCCGGCCGGGCTGGGTCGCATCATCGCCTCCAGGCGGGCGCGGGCACCCTCGTCGAGGTCCCGCACGTCAGCGGGCTCGAAGCCCGCCCAGCCGGGGAAGGGGACGTCCCTGCCGTCAGCCGCGAACCCCTCCAGGAACGGCCGACCCTCGGTGGCCGGCATACCGCCGATCATCACCGTGCGGGTCACTGCCTCCGGCCGGGCGTCGGCAGCCAGATGCGCGAGTGTGGCGGACGCCGAATGGCCGACGACGACGGCGCCCTCCGAGTGGGCGTCGACGGCGGCGAGCACCGAGTCCAGATGATCGAGGAGGGTCAGGCCGGAGCGGTCGGCCTCGGACCCCTCCAGCCCCGGAAGGGTGAGCGGCTGCACGGTGTGGCCGGCCTGCCGCAGCAGGTCGGTGACCGGCCCCCAGGAGTCGGCGGCGAGCCACAGCCCCGGGATGAGGATGAATCGCATGGAGGAAGCCTTCACCCGGACAGGCGGCGGGTCAAGGCCTGAGGGTCCGGCACCCCCTACTGCGGTAGGGGGCAGAGATGGCTCCAGCGAGTGACGCCGATACGCGGACCGGCTCTTTACGCTGGGCGCATGAGTATCACCAGCATCGACACCCCGAGCACCGAGCGGGGCAGCGGCGTGGACACCGCCACGCGCATCCCCCGCAACACCTTGACCAAGGACTTCGCGGCCCTGGCCGCGGAGGTCAAAGAGGCTGGGCTCATGGACCGCCGGGCCGACCGGTACATCCTGCGGCTGGTGATCCTAGGACTGGCCACCGCCGGCTCCCTGGCACTGATGCTCACCCTCGGACAGAGCCTGTGGCAGCTCGCACTGGCCGGAGTCTTCGGGATCCTGTTCACCCAGCTGGCCTTCCTCTCCCATGACAGCGCGCACCAGCAGGTCTTCGCCTCCGGGCACCGCAACGAGTGGTTCTCGCGCATCGTCGGCAACCTGGGTGTGGGCCTGAGCTACGCCTGGTGGTCCCGGAAGCACGGGCGCCACCACGCCAGCCCCAACACCATCGGGCGCGACGGAGACATCGCCACCGGCGCCCTCGTCTTCGTCCCCGGCGAGGAGAAGGACCGCACCGGGTTCATGGGCTGGATCACCCGTCACCAGGGCTGGCTGTTCTTCCCGCTGCTGACGCTCTTCGCCTTCGCCCTGCACTACAACGCGGTGCGGACGATCATCCTGGAGCCGAAGGTCAAGCACCGCGCCGTGGAGGCCGTGCTGATCACCGTGCGCCTGGTCGGCTTCCCCGCGCTCGTCCTGCTGACCCTGGGACTTCCTCTGGGACTGGCGTTCCTCGCCATCCAGCTGGTGGTCTTCGGCGTGTATATGGGCGGCAGCTTCGCCCCGAACCACAAGGGCATGCCGCTGATCCCGAAGAACGAGCGTGTCGACTTCCTGCGCCGGCAGGTGCTGACCTCCCGCAACATCCGCGGCGGCGTGCTCATGGACTGGGCGATGGGCGGCCTGAACCTGCAGATCGAGCACCACCTGTTCCCGCGCATGCCCAGCATGAATCTGCGCAAGGTCCGCCCGATCGTTCAGCGCTTCTGCGCGGAACGGGACGTGCCCTACACCGAGGCCGGCATCATCGAGTCCTACGGCATCATCCTTCGCTACCTGAACCGGGTGGGGCTGGGATACGCCGACCCGATGGACTGCCCGCTGATCACCCAGTACCGCGGACGCTGAGACCCGCGGGGCGGGGCGGAGACGGGATCTGCTCCGGCTCCCTCAGTGCCGACTCGCCCAGTGCGGGCTGTGCATGAGGCCCAGGACGACGCCGAACGGGTCACGCACCACGGCCGTGACGAAACCGGCCTCTCGGCGCACCAGGGGCTCCACCTCCGTAGCTCCCCGCGACACCAGGTCATCCATGGCCGAGGCGACGTCCTCGACGTGCCAGTACGTGGTCGCGACACCGACGCCGTCGGCCCTTCGTCCTTCTGGTGCGTAGCGCTGATCTATGAACCCGAGCTCATCCTCATCGGGCCCGATCCGGAACTCCGCGTAGGCCGGCTCCTGGGTCGACGGACGCAGGAAGTAGGGCTCGAGGTCGAGCAGGTCGCTGTACCAGGCGACCACCGCCGGCACGTCCTCGACGTAATGGGTCTGGGTCGTCATTCCTCGCAGCATGGCGTTCTCCTCATCTGATGTGTGGACTGTGGCCGGCACCTGGGGCGTCCGTGATGTCAGCCCCACTCTCCCAGGAAAGTGCTCAGGGTATGAGCACTTTCCTTGCTACGCTCTCCCCATGGGCGCCCACCGCCTCATCGCGGTCCTCCTCATCCTCCAGACCAGGAAGCGGGCGACCGCACGGGAGATCGCCGACGAGCTGGACGTCTCCGTAGCCACGGCCCGCCGTGACCTCGAGGCCCTCAGCACGGCCGGTGTGCCCGTCTACTCCGAGGCCGGACGTGGCGGGGGCTGGCGACTGGTCGGGGGTGCCCGCACGGATCTGACCGGACTGACGGCGTCGGAGGCTCATGCGCTCTTCGCCGCCCTGGGCTCCACCGCGACGACGGCCGGCCAGCAGACCATGCTGCGCAAGCTCCAGCGCGCGATTCCTGAGTCCTTCCACCTTGAGGTCGCAGCCGCGATGAGTGCGGTGCGGACAGACACCGCCCGGTGGGGAGAGCAGGCACAGGACCATCCCGCAGAGGTGGATGCTCTCCAACAGGCGATCATCCGGGGCAGAAAGGTCAGCCTCGACTACAGGAACCGGGCAGGACACCGTCAGGACGTTCCGTGTGGACAGGATCTCCACCCTGAGTGCCACCGGCGAGCCGGCCCGACCAGCCCCGATGGATCTCGACGAGGCGTGGCGGGCCGTCGTCGAGCGGTCCGAGCAGGAACGCTCCCGCATCGTCGCCTCTGTGTCCGTCCGCGAAACGGACTGGCCGGTGCTCCGCCACCATTTCGGACGTCACGCGCAGCACGTGGAGGACCGACCAGAAGGCCGGATGTTGGTGCAGGTGGCCGCCCACACCGTCCGTGGGCTCGCCGAGCAGCTGGCCAGCTGGGGGCAGCACCTGGAGGTGCTGGAGCCCGCCGCTGTCCGCGCTGAACTGGCCAGGATCGGCGCTGAGCTCCTCGACGCCTACGGCTGAGCGCACCTCACGCCAGCGGCAAGCGCGCCTCCACACAGAACCCACCCTCCGGCGTCGGGCCCGTCTCCACCTCACCCCCGACTGCGCTCACCCGTTCCCGGATACCCGCGAGGCCCAGGCCCGCACCGGGGGCCGGGACGAGGTCACCTGTGGGTGGGACGGAGTTGACCACACTCAGCCGCAACCGACCGTCGGCGACTCGAGCGGTGACCTCCACTGTCGACCCCGGCGCATGCCGCAGCGCGTTGCTCAGCGCTTCCTGCACCAGGCGGTAGGCCGCCAGGCCCACCGCGGAGGGGATCTCCGGCAGTGCCCCGAGTCCATGGGCACGGATCGTCGCCCCGGAGGCTCGGGTGGATTCGACCAGCTGACCGATGTCCTCCAGGCCTGGTGTGGGCCCAGTGGGCGCCTCGTCCTCGCCCCGCAGAATGCCCAGCAGCATCCGCATCTCCCCCAGAGCCTGCCGCGACGACCGGGCGATCTCGTCGAACTCCCGCTGGGCCGACTCCCCGATGCCCGGAGTGCGGTACTTCGCCGTGGCCGCCTGCACGCTGATCACCGACATGCTGTGAGCGACCACGTCGTGCAGCTCGCGGGCGATCCGATTGCGCTCCTCCAACTCCCGGCGGCGCTGCGTCTGCTGGGCGCTGTCCTCCTCAGAGGCCTGCAGCCGCCCGGCGTTGAGGATCCACTGCCTGGTCAGACTTCCCAGAAGCACCACTCCGGCGCTCACTGAGGCGAAGACGATCGCCGTGCTCAGCGCGCCGCTGGGGACCTCTGGAGCGGCGGCCAGCACGGCGGCGGCGGTCAGCAGCGCGCTGGCCGCCCATCCGCTGGCCGCGCAGTACCACCGACGCCGCAGGGCGGCCACCAGCAGCACCCCACACTGGGTGAGCAGCACCGTCACCGGCCACGGCCACACTCCGACGCCGGACTCCGCCGTGGCTCCCATCAGGGCCGCCGCGGCGACCAGCGACAGCCCGACCCCGCTCCACTGATGACGCAGCGTCAGCACCAGCGCCCCGCAGTGGGCGATCGTGAGCACCATCGCCCCGGCCACGTTGACCTGATAGACCGCAGCCGTCACCGGCCACCCCACCGCGCACAGCACGACGGCGGCGAACACCGCCCCCATCCAGGACCAGGCCTGGGCACTGAAGGAGGCGCCGGTGGAGAGCGCCGAGGGCTCGATCGCCGGTGCCTCCTGAGTCGGCGAACCGCCGTCGGGAAGCCGCCCACGACCGCCGGCGCCCAGCAGGCTCGTGGCAAGCACGGCGTCCAGCCACGCCAGGCCGTGCATGAGAGCCGGCAGGGTGACCAGGAAGATGACCCCGATGATGAGGAAGACCGCCGAATCCAGGAGGTAGCGGCTGACGTCGCCCGCAGGCAGAACTGCCGGCGCGATCAGTTCCAGGAGCTGGATGAGTCCGCGCTCCCCCGGGAGGAAGCGGGACCAGAAGAAGTAGGTGATCCCGGCCGGACCCATGGCGATCCACAGCACGGCGATGACGAAGGTCACCAAGCGCACCGGCAGCGCGATGACGGACTCGAAGACGAGGTCGAGCCAGCGCCGAGGGTCACTCAGCAGCTTGAGCATCCCCGCCATGCCAGGTCCGCGCGGCCGGTAGACCACCGGTTCGGGGATGGCACCCCACAGCCACAGCCTGCGGCGGGAGAGCTCCGCGAAGCCGGAGGCGACGATCAGCGTCAGCGGCAGCAGCAGCGCCCCGAACCACAGCGGAGCGGTGACGATGGAGGCCGCGGTCAGCGAGATCAGCAGGCTGAACCCGAAGACCGCGATGGGCAGCCCGGGGAGCACATAGGCACAGTCGCGCAGCAGTCGACGGATCATGGCATCGATCCTGAGTCAGAGGTTCTGATGGTCACATCCCACCATAGAGCGATGTCCTTGCGGTACCGGGGCGGTAGCGTGGTGACCATGCCCTCCGAGACCTCCGCCGCCGTCCGCGTGCTCATCGTGGATGACCAGTCCATGATCCGCGCCGGATTCGCCGCTCTGCTGGACGCCCAGGAGGACCTCACCGTGGTGGGCACCGCGGAGGATGGCCAGGGGATCGTCGACGTGGTGCGGCAGACTCGGCCGGACGTGGTGCTCATGGACATCCGCATGCCCCTGGTCAACGGGCTGGAGGCCACCCGGCTGATCGCGCAGATGCCCGGGACCCCGCCACGGATCCTCATGCTGACCACCTTCGACGCTGACGAGTACGTGTTCGACGCGCTGCGCGTCGGTGCCAGCGGATTCCTGCTCAAGGACGCGACTCCTGAGGAGCTGACCCACGCGGTCCGGGTGGTCGCCGCCGGCGAGGCGCTGCTCTCCCCCAAGGTCACCCGCACGCTGATCGCCGACTACGCCGCCCGACCGTCGTCGAAGCGCAAGACCCACCTGCTGGCGGACCTGACCGATCGGGAGCGCGAGGTCATGACGGCCGTAGCCCGCGGCCGGGCGAACAGCGAGATCGCTGGCGAGCTGCACCTGGCCGAGCAGACCGTGAAGACCCATGTGTCCCGGATCCTCACGAAGCTGAGCCTGCGCGACCGCACGCAGATCGTGGTGACCGCCTATGAGTCGGGACTGGTCCGCGCCGGGGAGTGAGGGCGGACCGGGCGGTCTCTGCGCCAGGTCAGATGACGCGGCGGGTAGATCCGCGAGGGATGAGGCTCGGCGTCGAGGTCCGCACTCCCCCAGTGACGCTGCGATGATCGATCTTCGCCTCCAGCAGCTCCAGGGCGTTGGAGGCGATCTCCTCGAAGGGAACTCTCATGCTGGTCAGCGGAACTGGGAGGTGGGCGCTGAGCGGGATGTCGTTGTAGCCGACCACAGACACGTCGTCAGGCACCCTCTTCCCCCGTCGTGCCAGAGCTGACATGGCACCGATGGCGAGATTGTCGGTCGCGGCGAAAAGAGCCGAGAATTCGTGACCAGCATCCAGCATCCTGTGGACTGCGTCAGCGGCGGAATCCACCGTGAAGTCAGTGGCCCCGACCAACACGGGGTCGATCGCGGCACCCTGTTCCTCCATGGCCTCGCGGAACCCGTCCTGACGCAGACGAGCGTTTGACGCGAACTCGGGCCCGGTCAGCAAAGCGATGGTGGTGTGGCCGAGGTCCAGAAGATGTCGGGTGGCGAGATACCCTCCCAGCACGTCGTCTCCGACGGCGGCGTCGCCACCACCCTCACGCCTCAGGGCCAGCACATACGGCACCTCAGACTCGTCCAGCCAGCTGACGACCGGGTCGTCTCGCCGATCAGCCGCGAAGATGATCCCATCGACGCGCCGCTTGACCAGATTCCTCACGGCACGCCTCGCTCCGTCCGGCTGATGGTCTGTGGTCGCCACGACAGCCAGCTTCCCCCGCCGATCACTGGCATGGGAGATCGCTTCGAAGAACACCGCCATCGCCGTATCGGTAAGCCGGGGAACGATGACGCCGACCGTGTTCGTCCGGCCCTGACGCAGGCCAGAGGCGAAGACGTCGCGGGTGTAGCCCAGCTCGTCTGCGATGCGTCGCACTTTCTGGGCGTTCGGCGAGCGCGAGTGGGGAAGCCGGTCGTCAAGGATGCGTGACACCGTCGACTTGCTGACCCCGGCCGCGCGCGCCACATCCAAGATCGTGACCCGACGCCCTCTGCCGCTCTCCTGCTCCATGAACTCTCCACCTCCCACTGTCGACCACTCTAAAGGCACGACGTCGAAGATTCTGCGATCACACCCCTTGACACTGATTGTGACCCGCGCCATAGTGGGAACGTTCCCGCAATCGATTCTAAGGAGTAGTGGAAGATATGCAGACGATGGACCTCAGGGGCCTCAACCCCGCACCCGTCACCGTGTTCAGCGCGACCGGCGACGTCGATCACGCCGCCAACGCCGACTACGCCCGGTGGCTCGCGTCCTTCGACGGCGTGAAGTCGCTGGTGTGCCTCGGCCACGCGGGTGAGGGAACGTTCCTCACCACCCGGGAGCAGACCGACCTGATCAGGACTCTCGTCGAAGCCGTCGACGGGCAGATCCCGATCATCGCTGGAATCACCGGCGAGGGGACCCAGGTCGCCGCCGAGGAGGCGGTCCGCGCCGCTGACGCCGGAGCGACCGGCGCACTCGTCTACCCCTCGCACGGGTGGCTGCGCTTCGGGTATCAGGACGGAGCGCCGCAGGAGCGCTACCGCGCGATCCACGAAGCCTCCGGCCTGCAGTCGATCCTCTTCCAGTACCCCGACGTCACCAAGGCCACCTACAACCTCGACACCCAATTGGAGATCGCCGCTCAGCCCGGAGTCGTCGCGACGAAGAACGGTGTGCGGAACATGCGCCGATGGGACACCGAGATCCCGGCCCTTCGGGCGGAGAATCCTGACCTGCAGGTCCTCACCTGCCACGATGAGTATCTGCTACACACCATGTTCGACGTCGACGGCGCCCTGGTGGGCTACGGAGGGCTCGCCCCGGAACCGTTGATCGAGCTCATCCGGGCGGGCAAGGCCAAGGACTACCCGGCGGCCCGGGCCATCCACGACAGGCTCCTCCCGGTGACGAAGAACGTGTACCACCGCGGCTCGCACATGGAGGGCACCGTGGCTCTCAAACTCGGCCTCGTGGAGCGGGGCATCATCCCTCGAGCGACCGTCCGGAGCCCTCTGCTCGACCTCCCGGAACAAGCCCGCATCGAGATCGCCGAGGCGCTGAGGGCCGCGGAGCTGACATGAGAAGGGGGGCGCCTGCCATGGCTGAGACACGAGACGCCCAGGAGCACCCCTCCTGGGTCCGCAGACTCATCACCGGTCTGGCCATCATGGGCCCGGCCTTCATCGCCGGCGCCTGGCAGTTCGGCCCAGGCGCCCTCACCACCGCTGTGCAGGCCGGCAACCGCTTCGGATACAACCTGCTGTGGGTGATCGTGCTCTCCACGATCCTTGCCATCGTCTTCACCGACATGAGCGCCAGGATCGGCCTGCGCAGCGGAAAATCGATAATCCAGACCGCTAAGGACACCTTCGGCACCGGATGGGGAGCTCTCTCGGGGTTCGGGGTCTTTCTGATCACCCTGATCTTCAGCGTGGGCAACGCCGTCGGGACGGGACTGGGACTCGCCGGGCTGTTCGGCGGTCCCCCGATGATGTGGACGATCGTCGCCTCCCTCGCGGTCGCGTTCGTCGTCTTCGCGAAGAACGTGTACCGGATCATCGAACGGATGCTGATCGCCATGGTCGCGGTGATGGCACTCGGATTCATCCTCAGCGCCCTGATGACCGACCCCGCCTGGGGATCGGTCGCCATGGGCCTGGTACTCCCTTCGATTCCGGGCGGGGCCGAGCTGCTCGTGGTCGCACTGGTCGGCACCAACTTTTCCATCAACGCAGCGTTCTACGTCAGCTATGCGATCCGCGAACGCAAGTTGACGGCGGATCAGTTCCGCCAGGTGCGCTGGAGGGACACAGTCCCAGGCATCGCTGCACCGGGGATCATGGCGGTCTTCGTCATCGTGGCCGCCGTAGCAACGTCGGAGCGCGGACTGGAAGCCAACACACTCCAGGAGCTCGGTACTGCACTGGAACCCGTCGCAGGTCCCCTGGCCTCTACCTTGTTCGCGTTGGGCTTCTTCGCCGCGGCGTTCTCCTCCATGACAGCGAACGCGGTGGCCAGCGGGACAGTGCTCTCTGATGCGCTCGGCAAGGGCGACAAGCTCGCGTCACGGCCCGTGAAGACATTCATCCTCATCCCTCTGGCCTTCGGCCCGACCGTCATGATCATCGCTGGAGGCAACCCGATCCAGCTCATCGTGACGGCACAGGCTCTGATCGTGCTGGTGGCACCCTATGTGGGGCTGATAGTCGTCCTGCTGGCCGGTCGGAAGGCTCTGATGGGAAGCCTGGTCAACGGCGTGGCGATGAAGTCAGCAGGCGCGGTCGGCATTCTTGTGCTCCTGGCGATGAGCGGGCGGCTGGTCATCTCCTGGTTCGGGTGACCCCGCACTCCCTCGATGCCTGGTGGGTGGTCAGATCACTGGCGATCAGGTCACCCACCAGGCATCTCTCTGGGCGGACGGAGAGCACCCCGCTCAACTTGTCGACCGATCAGTCCACCGCGACGAACACGTCGTCAGCGAACATCCCCGGCGACACCTTCAGCACGCCGTCCTCCACGCCGTCAGCCGGCACGTGGAGTGCGATGTTGCCGGTGGTGGAGGCGCCTTCGTACAGCGTGCCCATGGAGTCGAAGCTGTCCGGCGCCACCGTCATCATGTCGGAGGAGCGGAACGTGTTGCCCTCGGCGGATACGTAGTCGACGCTGACCATCGGAATGTCCCCTTCGGGATCGTCCCCGATGTACTGGACGCTGAGGTCCACCAGGATGTAGGCGTGGCCCTCCTCCGGGTCCTCGTTGAACGGGTTCTCCGCCAGGATGGCGTCAGTGGCGTCCAGGTCCACGCTGTTGACCGTCACTGCCCAGTCGGAGGCGGTGATCTCCGAGCCCAGCGGATAAGGGTTCGCGCGGGTGCCCTGCTCGGCATCATCGGCGGGGGCCTCGTCGTCATCAGACGATGCGACGACGTCGGCCTCCTCCTCAGTGGCCGCCTCGTCCTCGGCCCCAGACGCGGCCTCGCCGTCGTCGCCCTCACCCTCCTCAGGCGCGGAGACGATCGTCTCGTCGGTGAAGGTGTCATCGAAGGCGTCGGCCACCACGGCGAAGAACACGATGACGCCGATGACGGTGCCCACCACCGAGACGATCAGCCCGGCGATCCCGGCTCCGCGCTTCTTCCCCTTCAGGAACAGGGACACCAGCGCCAGGACGAAGGCGATGGGCAGCAGCGCCCATCCCAGGATCAGCGCGCCCGGCACGCAGGCGAAGATCGTGCCGAGGATCGCGGTGATCAGGGCGATGATCCCGAGGACGTTCCGGCTCGGCGCCGCCTCGACGGCGACGGGCCCGGGATAGGTGGAAGTCATGGCTCAAACCTGCTTTCTTCATCAGTCTGCGAGTGCTGCACGATGTGCTGATTCGAGCCTGTCGAAATCCGCACCGCCTCGGCACCGCTGATCAGGCAGACCGCACTGCCCCATCGGGCACATCGGGGTGCCCGATCCGCCGTGTCCGCATGTCAGAGCGCCTCAGTACACTGACGGCATGTTCCCCCGATCGTGGCCCCGGGCCGTGCGTCTCATCCTCTCCGGCATCGTCGTGCTGGTGATGATGGGCACCGGGCTTCTGGTGACGGTGACAGCGCTGATGACGAACCCGGGGTACATCGACCCGACGACGGACGAACCGAGCACTCTCGGCGTCATCATGACCGGGCTGGGGATGCTGGCCCTGCTCACGCTGCCCTTCTACCGGCGCGCTCCGCTGGTGCCGATGATCGCCGGCGCCGTCGTCGCCCTGCTGCTGCGTCTGGATCCCTTCGTCCTGGCCGTGGGGCTGACCGTGTGGATCGTGCGGGCCGAACGCCGCTGGCACTGGGCGGTCGCCGCCGCCGGATTCGCCATCATCATGATCTGCGCGGGCCTGCATCTGCACGCCCTCTCCGGCTGGCCGGATCCGGACTACCGGCGCACGGGGCAGATCCTGGTCGCCGTCGTCACGGTCCTGTGCCTAGGTCTGGTGCTGGGGATCTCCCTGGGCGTGCGGCAGCGCCGCTCCGCCCGGGCCGCCGAGGCCCACGCCCGGGCCGCCGAACACAGCAACGAACAGCTCACCGAGGAGCTCACCCGTCAGCAGGAGCGGCAGGTTCTGGCTCGCGAGGTCCACGACACCTTGGCCTCCGACCTCTCCGGGCTCTCCCTGCATGTGGGCGGGCTGGAGAAGGCCGCGCAGCACGCCGGCGACCCACGCCTCGATGACGAGCTGCGCACCACCCGGCACTATGCCGACCGAGCCCTGACCAACCTCCGCACCCTGCTCACCTCGCTGCGCGAGGGCGGAGCCGGCGACGACGCCCCGGCACCCTCCCCACAGGGCGTGGCCGACCTGCAGGCCCTGTTCGCCGAAGCCGCGGCCGGCGGTGTCGAGGCACGTCCCTTCGTCCTCGTCGACGGTTTCTCCGCAGCTCCTGACGCCCTGCAGCACGCGGTCCGTCGCATCCTCCAGGAAGCACTGACCAACGTGCTGCGGCACAGCAGCGACCGCACCGCGGAGGTGAGCCTGACCGGCGGTGAGGGCCAGGGGATCGATCTCCGGGTCACCAACCGAGTCCCGGAGCAGCCCCGCTTCACCGCCGGCTCCGGCACCGGCCTAGTCGGCCTGGAGGAGAGGGCCCGAGCGCTCGGCGGCACTGTGGAGACCCGTCAGCACGAGGGTCGCTTCATCCTCACCGTCCGGCTTCCCTGGCCTCTGCCCGAGACCGCCGAGCATCCGGCCTGAGCCTCGGCCCGGCCCGCGCCGCTGACCTGGGACTCCCCCGTCGTGTCAGTCCCCAGTTGGTAGACTTCGCGCGTGATGCTCTCCGTGGTGATGGTCGACGACGACGCCCTGGTCCTGGGCTCGCTACAGAACATCCTGAGCGGCGAGGAGGACATCGCCGTCGTCGGCACCGCCCCATCCGGCGCTGAGGCGATCGACGCCGTCCGCGCCCACCGGCCCGACGTCGTCGTGATGGACCTCCACCTGGGTGCAGGCATGGACGGCGTCGAGGCCATCCGCCGGATCCGCGAGCAGCTGGCCCCGCCCGCCGTCCTGGCGGTGACCGCCTTCGGCACGGACACCCACCTGCATGGCGCCCTCGACGCCGGGGCCACCGGCTTCCTGCTGAAGGAGGACGCCACCGAGTTCCTCGCCACCGCCCTCCGCATGGCCCACGAGGGCGACCCGATGATCTCACCGGCGATGACCTCCCGGCTGATCGCCAGCTACGTCGGCCCGCGGACGGAGCCGGTCTGCGAGTCGGCCCGTCGACGCGTCAGCGGACTCGCTGAGCGCGAGATCGCCGTGGCCCGGCTGATCGGTGCCGGCAACACCTATGAGGACATCGCAGGTGAGCTGTTCATCTCGCCGAGCACCGTCAAGAGCACCCTGGCCAGCGCACGGGCCAAGATCGGGGCGGACACCAGCGCCCAGCTGGCCGTCATCGTCGCCCAGGCCCGGCTGGATCTGAACGGGCAGGCATGACGACACAGCCGTGACACCGCCCTCTGGTTGAATGGTGCCCATGTCTGAGACCACCACGATTCCCGCTCCCCCGCAGGCGAAGAAGGTCCCCACCACCCGCACCCATCACGGTGACACCGTCACCGATCCCTACGAGTGGCTGCGGGACAAGGACTCCCCGGAGGTCCAGGACCACCTGCACGCGGAGAACACCTACACCGACGCCGTCTCCGCGGAGCAGAAGCCGCTGCGTGAGGCGATCTTCACTGAGATCAAGCACCGCACCGTGGAGACCGACCTGACCGTACCCTCTCGCCGCGGCGGGTTCTGGTACTTCACCCGCACCATCGAGGGTGAGCAGCACTCGATCTACTGCCGCGTGCCGGTCAGCGCCCCTGACACCGAGACCGCCGGTGCCCAGGCCCTGGAGTCCTGGACACCGCCGGAGGTGGAGCCCGGCGTCCCGCTCCCGGGTGAGGTGACCTACTTCGACACCAACGCCGAGGCGAAGGCACACGCCTTCTACCAGCTGGGCGGGATGAGCATCGACGAGTCCGGCCGGCTCCTCGCCTACTGCGAGGACACCACAGGGGACGAACGGCACACCCTGCGCTTCCGTGACCTCACCACCGGGGAGAACCTGCCCGAGACCGTCGAGGACGTCCACGGCGCCGCCGTCCTGGACCCCACCGGAGCCCGCGCCTACTACATGGTGGCCGATGAGACCTGGCGCCCGTGGCGGCTCTATGTCCACACCCTCGGCACCGACGCCTCCGCGGACCGGCTGCTGCTGGAGATCACCGACGAACAGCTGTGGACCGGATTCGGGCTCTCCTCAGACAAGCGGGAGCTGATCATCGTCTCCGGCAACTCGGAGTACGACGAGACCCGACTGCTGGACCTCACCGACCCCGACGCCGAGCCGGTGCTGCTGATCTCTGCGGCCCGTCGTCTGCTGCACAGCGTGGACCCGATCGAGCTCGACGGCCAGCGCCTGCTGCTCGTCACCCACAACGCCTCCGGGCCGAACAACGCGCTGAGCCTGACCACAGCAGAGGCGCTGGCCGCCCAGGCCCTCGACGCGGAGCTGGATCTGGGCACCGAGGTGCTCACTCACGAGGACACCGTGAAGCTGGAGGGTGTAGCCGTCACCGCCGCCCAGGTGCTGGTCAGCGCCCGGCGGAACACTGTGGAATCGGTGCAGCTGCTCTCTCTGGACACTCTGCGGCAGGTGCGCGACGGCGGGTATCCGGTGCCGACGTCGTCGTTGCCCGGCCCGGCCTTCGACGAGGAGCTGTTCACCTGCGCCGTGACCTCCGCCGAACATGAGGCCCCGCTGTTCCGGGTGCTCTACACCTCGTGGTTCACTCCGCCACGGATCTACGACATCCCGCACGCTGCCACGTCCGACGACGGCGCCGCGCCGGCGCCGATCCTGCGCCGCGAGACACCGGTCAACGACGTCGACCTCACCGCCTACCGGGCCACCCAGACCTGGGCACCGGGCGAGGGCACCGCCCCCGACGGCAGCCCTGTCCGTGTCCCGATCACGGTGATGCACCATCGTGACGTCACCCCCGACGGCACCAACCCCACCCTGGTCTACGGCTACGGCTCCTATGAGATCAGCATGGACCCCTCCTTCGGGATCCCGCGGCTCTCCCTGCTGGACCGGGGCGTGGTCTTCGCGATCGCGCATGTGCGCGGAGGCGGGGAACTGGGCCGCTGGTGGTACGAGGACGGCAAGAAGCTGGCCAAGGCCAACACCTTCACCGACTTCATCGCCGCCACCGACCAGCTGATCAGCGAGGGCTGGGCGGACCCGGCGCGGATCGCCGCCCTCGGCGGCTCCGCCGGCGGGCTGCTGATGGGCGCCATCGCGAACCTGGCACCGGAGAAGTACACGGCGATCGTCGCGCAGGTGCCCTTCGTGGACAACCTGACCTCCATCCTGGACCCGGACCTGCCGCTCTCCGCCCTGGAATGGGAGGAGTGGGGCAACCCCATCGAGGATCCCGAGGTCTACGCGTACATGAAGTCCTACTCCCCCTATGAGAACGTCCGGGACACCCGGTACCCGGCGATCGCCGCAGTGACCAGCCTCCATGACACCCGGGTGCTGTACGTGGAGCCGGCCAAATGGGTGCAGGTGTTGCGGGAGCACCAGCAGGGCGAGGCCCCGGTGGTGCTGAAGATCGAGATGGACGGCGGCCACGGCGGCGCCTCCGGCCGCTATGAGTCCTGGAAGGAACGCTCCTGGGACTACGCGTTCCTGGCGCACCACCTGGGTGCCGTCGAGCGGCGGTTCTGATGGGTGAGGCCGTCGCGGTCGAAGGGCCCTGGACCGAGAACCCGGACATGGTGCGGGTCTACGACGTCGAGAACTCCGGGATGTGGGACCACGAGTTCTATGCCGCGCTCATCGAGGAGAAGGGCGCCCGCCGGATCAGCGACATCGGCTGCGGCACCGGGGTGCTCGGCGTCGAGCTGGCCCGCCGGGGGCTCCAGGTCACCGGGGTGGACCCTGCGGCGGCGATGATCGAGGCCGCCCGGACTCGACCAGACGGTGAGACCGTCACGTGGATCCAGGGCACCGCGGAGCGGCTGCGCACGGCCGCCGCAGACTTCGCAGTCATGGAGGGCCATGTGGCCCAGTACTTCCTGCCCCGCGGCGAATGGGACGAGGTGCTGCGCCAGGCTCACCGGAACCTGGTGCCCGGCGGGTGGCTGGCCTTCGAGACCCGCAATCCTCAGGGGCTGGAACTGGACACCTGGGATGCCGAGCACACCCGAGAGACCCAGCCACACCCCGACGGCGGTGAGTTCACCTCCTGGGTGGAGCTCGCCGCCGTGGACGAGACCTCAGCCGACGCTGAGGCCGACGGTCCGCTGATCACCCACCGAGGCCACACGGTGCTGCCCGACGGACGGCACCTGGTGGTCCACGAGACTCTGCGCTACAGGAGCCTGCCCACACTCATCGAAACGCTGGCCGAGGCCGGCTTCGCCGTGGCGGAGATCTGGGGCGACTGGGACCGCGAGGAGCTGCATCCGGACAGCCCGGAGATCATCATCCTGGCGCAGAAGCTGTAGGTCCTGGTCAGCGCCGCGCCTGGCGGATTAGCTTAGGGGCATGCCTTGGTTCGCGTGGATCGTGATCGCCGCAATCGTCGTCGGCGGCCTCATCGCTGTGGCCACCGTCTGGTCCGAACGTGGGATCGGTGCCCCACCTGACCGAGACGAGCTTCAGCGGCTGAAGCGCCGGATCGCCGAGCTGGAGGAGCAGCAGTCCGCGAAGCAGCTCGAGGGGCCGCATATCCCGACCCGCGCCGAGGAGAACCTCACCGCCGAGGACCGCTGGCGGCTCGACATGCTCGAGGCCCGGTTGGAGAGTCTGGAGGAGAAATCCACGGACGATGACGACGACCCCGGCGAGGACGGCCTCAGCGGCGGCACCACGCGGTGACGACGTCGTCGTCGAGCAGGGCCGTGTAGGGGTCCCCGGGGATGCCCAATGCCCGGGCGAAGGCCGGCTCGGTCTTGATGCCCTGGGACTTCAGCGCGCGGACCTGATCCCGTAGCGGGGTCCCGTGGGCCCGCAGCAGCCGCCTTTCGGCGAGCATGTGACGGTGTGCTCGCTGTTGGGCCACCGGCATCGCCTGGATGAACAGCTCCACCAGGAACCCCTCCTCCTCGAAGGCCGCGCACCAGGCGTCTTCGCGGCTGTGTCGCCAGGTGGCGAACCCTGCGCGGTGGGCGAACCGCCCCCGCATGGCCTGGTGCACAGCGTCGATGTCCTCGGCGTGGATCAGCACGTCCAGGTCAGAGCCCTCGACATCGACCCCGATCGGCAGGGTGCCGGCGAGCGCCCACTCGTGGACGCCGTCGAGGTCATCGAGCCCCAGCGTGTCCAGGAGCACCGTGGCGGCGTGCAGTCGCATCACAGTGTCAGAGCGAGTCAGAGCGCCCGGGCGTACTGACCGTGCGGTCCGGTGCGGGCGATCGGCTCCCCGTCGAGCGCCAGCACGAAGTCGGTGGCGTCGTCGTCGCCTCCGGGCAGCCGCTGGGCGATCTCCGGGAGCACGTTCACACCTTCGTTGGAGATCCAGCGGGCCTCGGAGGCACGGACCTGCCGAGCGAAGGACTCCCGATCCTCCAGCGGCAGGTAGGCCAGCACCGCGGAGTGGAAGACCACCGGTGTGGCCCCGTGGGGAACCTGGGAGAGCAGCTGCGGCAGCATCCCGTTGAGGTCCCCGCGCACCAGCGAAGGCGGCTGTGCGGCGACCAACAGAGCTCCCGCGTGGATACGGTCCAGGCGGTATTCCATCCCTGGCCACACCAGGGTCTCCAGCCACTCACGGTCGTCGTCGCGGCGCAGGTCCAGCGGATTGAGGTCCACTCCGGCCCGCCAGGCCACCTCCGGGAGCGACGACGGCGGTTCGACCCCCTCCAGCGCGCAGTCCAGGTCCACCTCAGCACGCACTGGACCGGTCGGTTCCAAGGTGATGGGGCCTTGCGCCGTGCCGTAACGGATCTCCCAGCAGTCCGGGTACAGCAGCAGTCCGGCGGAGGCACCCACCTCGATGAGCGCCACCGGGCCCTCGATGCGCGCGAGAGCGAGGTTCAGGACCGCACTGCGTCCCGGTTCGTTGGTCTGGGTGCGACGCTGCCGCATGGTGGCGGCGATGTCCTCCCAATGCGTGATGATCTGCGGGCGGGCATCCTCCCATGGTTTCAGCGGGGTCCCGTGCAGCCGGGCTGCGGCGAAGAGCAGATTCGGCTGCCGCTTCTCCGCCGGCAGGGTCAGCAGTCGGTCGAGGATCTCGGTGTCCTCGGCGACGCCGAGGGCCCAGTCCTCGTACAGCACGGACACCGGAGCCGCTTCGACGTGCCCGAAGTGCCGGTAGAACTCGCGCAGGTGGTCCAGGTCGCCGTCATGTGTGATCTCCCGCATACCCTCACCCTACGGGTGCGACCGGGTTTCGGGAACTGACCTCGGAGAAAGGCCCGGTGGCACCTCGGGTACGGTGTCCGCATGGAGGAGAGGACGGAGTTCACGCCGGCGCGGCACGCCTTCCGCTTCCCCAACAGATTCCGCAACGTGATCTGGTCCGGGCGCCTGCCGCCGTGGACGGGCCGAACGAAGACCGTCACCAGCCGAGGACGCTGCGGCGGCATGGTCTTCTCCGCACTGGACCACTTCCATGCGGGGAGGTCCGTTCCGCCGTCGACGCCCCATGACTTCGACGGCTCGGAAGTTCCGCCCGACGGGCGCCCGCTCGCCGACCACCTCCACTCTCGCCAGCTGCACAGCATGGTGACCAGCTGGTGCGGGGCGTTGAACGGGCTCCGGTTTCTGCTGTGGAGCCTGCTCCCCACCGCCGCCCTGACCACACGGACATCTCGTGAGCTGGAGAAGATCGTGGCCTCCATCGACGACGGCGTCCCGGTGGCGCTGGGCCTGGTGACCGCCTCATCCGTGCGGCCAGGGCACCTGGGACGGAACCACCAAGCCGTCTGCCACGGGTACCGTAAGAGCAGCTCCGGCGAGGTGGATCTGCTGATCTATGACCCGAACCATCCCTACGATCCCTCGTCCCCGGAACGCAGCGACATCGTGCTCCGCCGGGCCGACAGCGAGACCTCCGGCGCTGAGCCGCCGTCATTCCCCTACCGGTCGTCCTCCACCGCGGGACGCACCCGGTACTGGCGCGGCTTCTTCCTCGAGCGCTATCGGTTCCGGACTCCGCCGGCGCCCCTGCGCTGACGTGTCCACGGCCACGTCATCAGTGCCCAGACCGCCGCGACGAGCACGATCTCCCAGAAGATGAAGATCGGCCAGGGCCCAAGAAGATCCAGGATCGAGGCTCCGGGCGGGTGGTCGTTGAGAAAGCCGTAGTTGGTCCCGATCAGCGCGTTGATCCCCATCACCAGCGCCGCCCAGAGCAGCACCGCGCCGAAGGCGAGGCGGAAATCTCGCCACTGCGGACGGTACCCCAAGCCCCAGATGAGCCCGATGGCAACCAGCAGCACGGTGATGTGCAGCCCCCAGTAGAACGGGAATTCCACCGGCGAGAGGCGGAGCTGGCTCGGATGCGGACTCAGCAACGCCTGAGTGTTCAGCGTCAGGCCCCAGTAGTAGGTGATCGCGACCGCCCAGCGGGCCCGCCAGATCAGCGCCACGGCGGCGATCAGCCGCAGCACGTCAGAGAAGTGCAGCGGCAGCGACCGGCCGATGTCCCAGTTCTCCGGCAGCATCCACCAGCCCATCCACGCCAGGGAGGCGACCAGCAGGACCCACCCGCACGTCGTCGTCACTGGGCGTTCGGCGTCTCGGCCGCGCAGCCGGCGGGCGGCCACCACGACGACGACGGCGAGCGCGGCCGCCAGCCCCAGCAGGGCGAGGTGCCGGGCACCGAAGACCTCTGGGGCGGCTGCGGCGATCACAGGGGTCACATCTTCACTGTACGTGTGAGCGGAGCACCGACCCCACAGTCCGGATCGCCTCACGGCTTCGCACCTGGTGTGTGAGATCGCACCTCCGACGTTGGGGGTGCGATCTCACACACCAGGTGCGGACCAGCGAGCGCCGGCCGGAACAGCAGCACGGAGCAAGGGCCGCGCGCCTCACTCTGTCACGAAGACTCCCACGAGGGAGGTGAACACTTGCCATGAGATGTGACGTGCACTACATTTCCGTTCATCGGGAGAACAAAATGTGCTCACTCGCCGATCTCTCGCCGCACCCACCGTGCCGCGACCCGGCACAGCTCCGAACCGGACGCGGAAGCCTGATCACCTTCCCAGCCGGACCGTGAACATTCCCACGAAAGGTGATGACATTCCCATGACCACCGCTCAGACGCTGCCCACCCGGACGGCGACACGACCCCCGCTCCCCGGCCGCGTCCGCCGGCTTCTGCACCGCCGCGCCGTCGCCGTCGCCGCCGCGCTGGCCATGCTGTGCGGGGCCGTCCTGGCCACCCCGGCCTCGGCCCAGCCGGTCTACGAGGACACCCAGGGTTATCACGACGGCTACTTCTACACGTTCTGGACCGACGCTCCCGGGACCATCACCATGAACCTGGAGCCGGGAGGCAGCTACTCCACGCAGTGGGGAGACACCGGGAACTTCGTGGTCGGCAAGGGCTGGTCCACCGGCACGTCCCGGACCGTGGACTACTCCGCGACGTTCAACCCGTCGGGCAACGGCTACCTGGCCCTCTACGGATGGACCCGTGGTCCGCTCGTGGAGTACTACATCATCGAGGACTACGGCACCTACCGTCCCACCGGTGACTACAAGGGCACCTTCTGGTCGGACGGCAGCTACTACGACATCTACGAGACCACTCGGGTCGAGGAGCCGTCGATCGACGGCACCCAGACGTTCCAGCAGTACTGGAGCGTCCGGCATGACACGCGCACCAGCGGGTCGATCACCACGGCGAACCACTTCCACGCATGGGAGCAGGCCGGCATGCCGCTGGGCACCCATGACTACCAGGTCATGGCCACCGAGGGCTACCAGTCCTCCGGCAGCTCCTCGGTGACGGTCCACACCGCCCCGTGAGGCGCAGGTTATGACCTCCCGCGGAGGGCTCTGCACCCCGGAATCACGATCGCCGCGCCATATCTGGTGAGGCAGACGTGATTCCGGGGTGCAGAACGGCCGGAACCCACGACGGCGGCGGTATCGTGAGCCGCATGACCATTCACGCGGCTCGAGCGTCCGGGTGGCGCACACGCCCCGAATCGCCCACGGATCCCGCCGATGCGGCCTCCGTGCGCCGCATCACGCGCGCCGCCTTCGAGACCAGCGCCGAGGCAGATCTGGTGGACGCTCTCCGGCAGGACCCTGCCTGGATCCCCGGGCTCTCCATGCTGGCGCTGACACCGGAGGGTGAGCCGGTGGGCCACGCCTTGCTGACCCGCTGCCACATCGGTGAGATGCCGGCCCTGGCCCTGGCTCCCTGCTCGGTCGTCCCGGTTCACCAACGCACCGGAGCGGGATCGGCCGCTACCCGCGCCGGGCTCGACGCCGCCCGGGACCTAGGCGAGGACGCCGTCGTGGTGCTGGGCCACCCTGAGTACTATCCCCGGTTCGGCTTCGAACGAGCCTCCTCCCACGGGATCAGGGTCGGCTTCGACGTCCCTGACGAGGCTCTGATGGCACTCAGCCTCACCGGTTGCCCACTGCCGACGGGGACGATCCGGTACCCCGCACCGTTCGGCGTCTGAGACTGGTCCTCTGCACCCCGCGACGGCGGCGGTATCGTGACACCCATGACAGCGGATGAGCACTGGGAGCGGCTCCTCACCGCCCTGGAGCAGGACGACACCATCCTGGAGCAGACGATCCGTGACATCCGCGCCACCGTACCGGGCTACGACGACGTCCCGGACTCCGCCCTGGAGTCCTCCGTGCGGCGCAACATCGCCCTGAGCATCCGGACTGTGCGTGCCGGATTCGAGCCCTCCCCGCAGGACGTCAGTGAGGCCGACGCGCTGGCCTCGGAGCGCTATGCCCAAGGCGTGCCCGTGGGCAGCGTGTTGGCGGGCTTCCGAGTGTGCATGTCCGTGATCCTGCACCGCCTGCTGGAGCACGCCCCGGCCCACCGCATCCCTGCCGACCAGGTGCTGGCCTCCTCCACCATCCTGTGGGCACTGGGAGACGCCTTCTCCTCCCGGGCGGTGCTCGTCTACCAGGACAAGGACCTCGCCCGAGCTCTGGCCGACTCCACACGCCGGGCGGCATGGATCGGCGACGCCGTCGCCACGTGGATGGAGCCCGCGGAGCTGGCCCGGGGCGCGGCCCTCTACGACGTCCCCACCTCCGCGCCGCTGCGCGCACTGGCTGCGGACTCGCAGCCTGACGCCGACGTCGAGCGTCAGCGCCGGCTCCAGGACTGGGCCGACCGCACCGGCGTGCGCATCCTCACCGCCGTGCGGGCCAGCTCCCTGGTGGGCCTGATCATCGGAGGTCCGGATCCCGACGCCCATCCGGAACGGCTGACCGTCGGGGTCGGCCCCGCCGTGACGCTGGAGGAGCTGCCGCAGTCCTTCGAGTCCGCCGCAGCCGCCCTGCGTGCCGCCGAGACGGTGGGGATGACCGGGCTGGTAGACCTGGAACGGCTCTCCTGGCGCGCCGCGGTGCACGCCAGTCCGGAGGTCACCGCGCTGCTGCACGAACGCCACCTGCAGCCGCTGGCTGAGGCCGGCACCTTCGGTGAGCATGTGCTCGAGGCGGTGGACGCCTACCTGCGCCACCGGCTGAACATCCCGCTGGCCGCCCGCAGCATCCCCGTGCACGTCAACACGTTGCGCTACCGGCTCCAGCGATTCCAGGAGATCGCCGGAGCGGACCTCGGAGATCTGAACACGCTGATCGAGCTATCCTGGGCGCTCGCCGCCCATCGGAGTCACCCCGCTTCGTAGCCAGGCACGAAAACGGCGCATCACCGTTGAACGGGAGGATGTAGCGCGCGTCACACCCCAGCGCGCATGCTGGTCGACGACGCCGAGACGGTCGTCACCTGCTCATCACCCTCCCCGAGGAGACCTCCATGATCCTGGGCATCATCGGCATCATCGTGTCCCTGCTGCTGCTGATCACGCTCGCCTACCGGGGCGTGCCGGTCATCCTGGCCGCCCCCATCTCCGCCGTCGTCTGCCTGGTGTTCTCCGGGGCCCCGATCCTGGCCTCCTACACCGAGGTGTTCATGCCCGCGATGGCCGGGTTCGTGGGCAGCTGGTTCCCGATCTTCCTCGTCGGGGCCATCTTCGGGATCCTGATGACGGTCACCGGCTACGCCGAGTCCATCGCGCGCTCCGTGACCGGTTGGATCGGCAGCCGCAGCGCCATCGCCGCCACGGTGATCACCTCCGCGCTGATGACCTATGGCGGCATCAGCCTGTTCGTGGTCGCCTTCGTGATGTACCCGCTGGCCCGCGAACTGTTCCGGGTGGCCGACATCCCGCGCCGGCTGATCCCCGGCACCATCGCCCTGGGCATCTTCACCTTCACGATGACCGCCCTGCCGGGGTCCCCTCAGGTGCAGAACATCATCCCCGGCCAGTTCTTCGACACCGGCGCCTACGCAGGCCCGGGGGTCGGCATCCTCGGCGGCACGCTGATCTTCGGACTGGGCCTGCTGTGGCTGGAGCACCGCCGTCGCAGCCTGATCACCAAGGGCGAGCACTTCGAATCCCCGGAGTCCAAGAAGGTCATCGGCGGCTCCGCCGACGACGGCTCCTCGGTCACCACCGCGCTCTCCCCGCCGAACCGCCTGGTCCCCTTCCTGCCGCTGCTGACCGTCTTCGTGGTGAACTTCGCCTGCACCCTGGTGATCTTCCCCGCCCTGGACTGGTCCTACCTGCAGGAGGACACCTTCGGCGGCATCACCTACGACTCCCGCGCCGGGCTGTGGGCCGTGATGGTGGCCATCCTGGTCGCCATCGCACTGATCGTCGCGATGAACTTCGGCCAGTGGAGCACCCTGAAGGTCGGCTTCAGCGACGGCGTCAAGCGCTCCATGCTCCCGATCTTCTCCACCGCCTCCGAGGTGGGCTACGGCGCCGTCGTCGCCTCGGTGGCGGCCTTCGCCGTAGTGCGTGACTCCGTGTTCGGCATGGGGGCCAATGCCCTGGTGACCTCGGTGGTCACCACCTCGATCACCGCCGGGCTGACCGGTTCCTCCTCCGGCGGGATGACCATCGCGCTGAACGCCCTGGGAGGGGACCTGCGCGCCATGGCAGAGGCCGAGGGCATGAGCCTGGAGATGATGCACCGGCTCACCGCCATGGCAGCCGGCGGCCTGGACACGCTTCCCCATTCCGGCGCCGTCGTCACCCTGCTGATCGTCTGCGGGCTCACCCATCGCCAGTCGTATAAGGACATCGGTATGGTGACGCTTGTCATCCCTGTGCTGGTCGTGGCGGCGCTGATCGCTCTGGTCTCCGCCGTCGGCGGGTTCTGATCCGGATATCCGGCCCAGCTTCACCGGCCTCCCGGCCCCATGCCTCCCCGACCCCGACACTCCGTCCCTGTCCCCGACCTCCCAGGAGAAGCCTGATGGACCAGACCATCGCCCGGACCCCACCGATCCAGCCCGACACGCTGGCCGGCCGCCGCGCCGTCGTCACCGGAGGGGCCTCCGGGATCGGGGCGGCCTGCGTGCGGGCCCTCGCCGCCGCCGGTGCGCGGGTGACGGTGTGCGACCTCGACGGCGACGCCGCCCGCACGCTGGCCGCGGAGGTCGGCGGCGCCGCCTGGGCGGTGGACCTCTCCGACACCGCCGCCCTGGAGGAGCTCGACGAAGCGTCCGGGGTCCACGAGGCCGACATCCTGGTCAACAGCGCCGGCATCCAGCGAGTCGCACCCCTGCACGAGTTCGATCCCGAGGCGTGGCGGCTCATGCACCGGCTGATGGTCGAGTCCCCGTTCCTGCTGATCCGGGCCGCACTGCCCGGCATGTACCAGCGTGGCTTCGGCCGGATCCTCAACATCTCCTCGGTGCACGGGCTGCGCGCCAGCCCCTTCAAGTCCGCCTATGTGGCCGCCAAGCACGCGCTGGAGGGACTCTCGAAGGTCACCGCCCTGGAGGGTGCTGAGCACGGAGTGACCTCCAACTGCCTCAACCCCGCCTATGTGCGCACCCCTCTGGTGGAGAAGCAGATCGCCGACCAGGCGCGCATCCACAGCATCGACGAGGACCAGGTGATCGAGCAGATCATGCTCACCGAGTCTGCGGTCAAGCGGCTCGTGGAGCCAGAGGAGGTGGCGTCGCTGGCCACCTGGCTGGCCTCCGACGCCGCCGGCATGGTGACCGGCACCTCCTACGCCATCGACGGCGGCTGGTCGGCGAGCTGACCAGCCGCAGGCCTCCCCGCAAGCACGTAGTCCTTCAGCCCTCGAATCCCAGCCCCGAGTCCCAGCCCCCGAGTCCCTGAGGAGGACCCATGACCATCGACAAGACCGTGGCGACCGCCGCTGAGGCAGTCGCCGACATCCCTGACGGCGCCTCGCTCGCCGTGGGAGGTTTCGGCCTCTCCGGCAACCCGATTCAGCTCATCGAGGCGCTGTTGGAGCAGGGCGCCTCCGGGCTCTCCGTGGCCTCCAACAACTGCGGAGTGGACGGCTGGGGCCTGGGCGTCCTGCTCGCCGCCCACCGGATCGCGAAGATGACCTCCTCCTATGTGGGGGAGAACAAGGAGTTCGCCCGGCAGTACCTGGAGGGCGAGCTCGAGCTGGAGCTGGTCCCGCAGGGCACGCTGGCGGAGAAGATGCGCGCCGGCGGCGCCGGGATCCCCGCGTTCTACACCCGCTCCGGGGTGGGCACCCAGGTCGCCGACGGCGGCATCCCGATGGCCTACGACGGGTCGGGCGGCGTGGCCAAGGAGTCTCCGCCCAAGGAGGTCCGCCCCTTCACCGTCCACGACGGCCGCCAGCTGGAGTTCGTCCTGGAAGAGTCGATCGTCACCGACTTCTCCCTGGTGCACGCCGTGCGCGGCGACCGGCACGGCAACCTGGTCTTCAACAAGGCCGCACGGCAGTTCAGCCCCGACGCCGCCATGGCAGGCCGGGTCTGCATCGCCCAGGTGGAGGAGCTCGTCGAACCCGGGGAGATCGACCCCGACGCCGTCCACCTGCCCGGGGTCTTCGTGCACCGGATCGTGGAGGTCGGCCCTGAGATCGAGAAGCCCATCGAGAAGCGCACCGTCCGCAGCGACGAGAAGGAGTGATCGCGCCATGACCACTGAGACCCGTGCTGGCTGGACCCGCGACCAGATGGCCGCCCGCGCCGCCGACGAGCTGCGCGACGGCGCCTATGTGAACCTGGGCATCGGGATGCCCACGCTGATCCCGAACCACATCCCGGCCGAGCGCACCGTGGTGCTGCAGTCGGAGAACGGCATCCTCGGAGTGGGCCCCTACCCCGCAGAGGACGCCGTGGATCCGGACCTGATCAACGCCGGCAAGGAGACCGTCACGGTGCTCCCCGGCGCGGCGTTCTTCGACTCCTCCACCAGCTTCGGGATGATCCGCGGCGGCAAGATCGACGTGGCCGTGCTGGGCGGGATGCAGGTGGCGGAGAACGGCGACCTCGCCAACTGGATGGTGCCCGGCAAGATGGTCAAGGGCATGGGCGGTGCCATGGATCTGGTCCACGGGGCGGAGCGAGTCATCTGCCTGATGGACCATGTGGCCAAGTACGGCTCCCCGAAGATCATCCCCCAGTGCACCCTCCCGCTGACCGGCAAGGCCGTGGTGGACCGCATCATCACCGACCTGGCGGTGATCGACGTCGTCGGCTCCGAGAACCAGCCGCGCCTGCAGCTGGTGGAGACCGCACCGGGCGTGAGCGAGGCACAGGTGCGCGAGGCCACCGGCGTGGAGCTGCACTGAGTCCTCCTGGGCTGCACCGGGACGGGCATCCACCCTCGGACCGACTGGTCGGTAGACTCTGGACGTGACCGACGCACAGAACACCGACGCCCCGCACAGGCCCGCGCCGCAGCCGACGCTCCCCACGAAGGTCTCCGACGTCTTCGACCCCTGGCAGTGGCGCCAGGTGGAGGGCTTCGAGCTGGAGGACATCACCTACCACCGGCGGGTGGAGCGCGACCGCGACGGACGGATCCTGCGCGACCTGCCGGCCGTCCGCATCGCCTTCGACCGGCCGGAGGTGCGCAACGCCTTCCGCCCTGGCACCGTGGACGAGCTCTACCGCACCCTGGACCATGCGCGCATGACCCCCGACGTCGGCGCCGTGCTGCTGACCGGCAACGGCCCCTCCCCGAAGGACGGCGGGCATTCCTTCTGCTCCGGTGGGGACCAGCGCATCCGCGGCCGGGACGGCTACCGCTACGCCTCCGGAGAGACCGCCGAGACGGTGGATCCCGCCCAGGCGGGCCGGCTGCACATCCTCGAGGTGCAGCGGCTGATCCGCACCATGCCGAAGGTCGTCATCGCCGTGGTCAACGGCTGGGCCGCCGGCGGCGGGCACTCCCTGCACGTGGTCGCCGACCTCACCCTCGCGTCGAAGCAGCACGGGAGGTTCAAGCAGACCGATGCCACGGTGGGCTCCTTCGACGCCGGCTACGGCTCCGCCCTGCTCGCCCGCCAGGTGGGACAGAAGAAGGCCCGGGAGATCTTCTTCCTGGCCAGAGAGCACTCTGCCGACGACATGGTCGCCGCCGGGGCCGTCAACGAGGCGGTGGACCACTCCCGGCTGGAGGAGGTCGCGCTCGAGTGGTGCACCGACATCGCCGCCCAGTCCCCGCAGGCTGTGCGGATGCTGAAGTTCGCCTTCAACGCCGCCGACGACGGGCTGGCCGGTCAGCAGGTCTTCGCCGGGGAGGCTACTCGGATGGGATACATGACCGACGAGGCCGTGGAGGGCCGCGACGCGTTCCTGCAGAAGCGGGCCCCGGACTGGTCCAGCTTCCCGTACTACTTCTGAGCCCTGAATCCACGTTGCCCAGGAGAACCCATGAACCCTCCTGCACCCTCCCCCGACTTCTGGATCGGCCCTGCGCTGGAGGCGCTCGACGCCGCTCTGCGCGGAGAGACTCCCCCGGTCGAGTTCCTGCCCTCCGACGACGACGGCGTCCCGCGCTGGGTCAGCCGTCCGGACGCGACGCTGGCTGAGGGGCCACGCCCCGCCGTCGTCGTGCGCACCTCCGGCTCCACCGGAACCGCCAAGCAGACTCTGCTGTCGGCCGAGGCGCTGCGGGCCTCCGCCGAGGCCACCGCCGAGACGCTCAGTGGGCACGGGCAGTGGCTGCTGCCCCTGCAGCCCAGCTACGTGGCCGGCCTGGCGGTGCTCTCCCGCAGCCTGGTCGCGGGCACCGTGCCGGTCCCTCTGCTGGCAGGCACCACTGATCCGGCGACCGTCGCCCAGGCCGCCGAGCAGATGACCGCGCAGCGACGCTTCGTCTCTCTGGTGCCCACTCAGCTGAGCCGGCTGCTGGAGACCGGGGACGCCCGCACTGTGGAGGCGCTGCGCCGTTTCGACACGATCCTGCTCGGCGGCGGGGCCTCGCCCGCACCGCTGCTGCGCCGGGCAGAGGATGTCGGGCTGACCGTGGTGCGCACCTACGGGATGAGCGAGACCTGCGGCGGCTGCGTCTATGACGGTCGCCCGCTGCCGGGCGTCGGAGTGGACACGGACGAGACCGGGCGGGTCCGGCTCTCCGGGCAGATGGTCGCACTGGGCTACCTCGATGACGAGGAGCTGACCGCCGCACACTTCGACGTCGCGCCCGTCACCGGGCACCGGCGCTTCCGCACCGACGACCTGGGCGCCCTCACCACCGGCGAGGACCACAGCGCCGGGCAGCCGAGGCTGAGCATCTCCGGACGCGCCGACGACGTCATCAACACCGGCGGGGTGAAGGTCTCCGCCGAGCAGGTCCGGGCCACGCTGCTGGAGCAGCACGCCGTCCGCGACGCCTTCGTGGGGGCCGCTCCGGACCCGGACTGGGGCCAGCGGGTCTGCGCCGCCGTGGTGCTGACCACTGGTTCCCGCAGCGAGGACACCGTGGACCGTCTGCGCGAGGCCGTCCGGGAGGCGCAGGGGCCGGCCGCGGTGCCCAAGCAGCTGCACGTGCTGCGGGCGCTGCCTCTGCTGGCCTCCGGGAAGCCGGATCGACGAGAATTGCTCAGGATGTTCGCCGGCTGACCAGCGAGACCTCAGCATCACTGGCACGCAGCACCGCCCGCACGTATCACCGCCCGCACCATCGAAGGAGACTTGTGGCCGCCACCTGGGACTGGATCGCCGGAGCCCGCCCCCGCACGCTGCCCATGGCGGTGGCACCGGTGGTGATCGGTGCCGCCGCGGCCGCCGGACTGGGTTCCTTCGATCTGCTCATCGGAGCCCTGGCGATGGTCGTCGCACTGGCCCTGCAGGTGGGCGTGAACTACGCCAACGACTACTCGGACGGGGTGCGCGGCACCGACGACGCCCGAGTGGGTCCCATGCGGCTCACCGCCAGCGGCACGGCCTCCCCGGCCGCGGTGAAGGCAGCTGCCTTCATGTCCTTCGGAGTCGCCGGGGTCGCCGGGCTGGTGATCGTGGCGCTCTCCGGGATGTGGTGGATGGTGGCTGTGGGGGCGCTCTGCGTGCTGGCCGCCTGGTGGTACACCGGGGGCTCGCGCCCCTACGGCTACCTGGGACTGGGCGAGGTGATGGTGTTCGTCTTCTTCGGGCTGGTCGCCACTCTGGGCACCACCTGGGTGATGGCCGCACAGCTGAGCGCCGCGGCGGTGGTGGGTGCGGTGGGGTCCGGGCTGATCGCCTCAGCCCTGCTGATGGCCAACAACGTCCGGGACATCCCCACGGACACAGAGTCCGGAAAACTGACGCTGGCCGTGCGCCTGGGCGAGCGGAAGGCGCGGACCAGCTACGTGGCGATGATCGGCGTCGCGGTGCTGCTGCCGCTCTCGCTGGCGACGACGAACCCCTGGTTCCTGCTGGTGGTGCTGGTGTGGCCGCTCTGCGCCGGGCCGGTGCGGATCATGCTCTCCTCCCGGCACACCGGGAGCGCGCTGATCACCGTCCTGCAGCTGACCGGCCAGGTGAGTCTGGCGTTCGCGGCGACGATGACGGCCGCGATCCTGCTCGGCTGAACGGGCCCGCGGCGCTGGGGTGATCAGACGCTGGGGTGATCAGTTGTTGCGCGGGTCCTCGACGTCTGTGTCCTCTGCCGCCTCCCCGGTGGCATCCTCCGGGTCCTTCGCGGGCCGCCCGTTGCCTGGGTGCTCCTCCGCGGCGCCGGCGGCCTGATCGGTGGTGCCAGTCTCAGGCTGCGGGGCGTCGTCGGGCTTCTCCTGCTGCTGGCCCTTCTGGATCTGGTCCTTCTGCTTGGCCCTGAGCTCGGCCTCCTTGCGGCGGAGCTCCTCCTCGCGCTGCTTCTGCCGACGCTGGATCTCGAGGTTCTGCAGGAAGTTGGGGTCGTCGTCGGGGGCAGAAGTGCGTTTGGGCGCGGCTCCCGGGGTCCCTGCCCTGGGGCGGCCGAGGCCCAGCCACAGCCCAGCGCCGAGGAACGGCACGAACACGATCACCGCGAGCCAGGCACTCTTGCCCAGGACCCTCACGCGGTGGCGCGGGGTCTGGATGCATTCGATCAGGCTGTAGATCATCAGCCCGACACCCACGATTCCCAGCGGGACGATCACCTTCAACATATCTTCCAGGGTAGTTCATCGGCCCTGCCTGTTCACGCCGAGACCGCCTGGTCAGCTCACCGCGGACACATTGTGCTCTACAGGACGTAGAATCGGGTGATGGCCGTTCTCAAGTACACCGTGCTCCGCCTGGCGACGTTCTTCATCCTCTTCGCCGCCTGCCTCCTGCTGGAGCTGGGCATGATCTTCGCCCTGATCGTGGGTCTGCTGGGCTCCTGGGCCGTGGGTTACCTGTTCTTCAACCGGCTCCGCGTGGAGGCCGGGGAGGCTCTGGCCCGGCGCTTCGGCGGAGACCGGCGGCTGGGCGCCTCGGAGCAGCAGGACAACGCCGCCGAGGACGCCCTCGCCGAGGACTACCACGCGCAGCGCGAGCGGGAACGTGAGCAGGAGCGCCGCGAGGGGCGAGGAACGGGCCCCGGGCTCCCGGAGCAGGACGGACCCGGCGAGGACGACGATTCCCCGCGCTGACCCCTCCCCCTCGAGTGGCCACGAATCGCGGCATCTCACCCCCAGATACGGCGTGTCACCGGCCAGGCGCCGTGATTCGTGGCCACTCGATGTGCTCATCAGCGCCCGTCCCATCCTCGCGAGTACAGCGCCCGGCGGATCTTCAGCAACCCTGCACGCCAGAACCCGCGACTGTGGTCCTTCGTGATCCGCAGCTCCAGCCAGCCCATCGCCTCCGCCCGCTCCGCCCGGCGGACGTCCTTGAGCACCTGCTGCGGGTCGGAATGCACCTCGACGCCGTCATACTGGATGGCGATCCGGTACTCGTCGATCGCCAGATCCGGCTGGAGGACGACCCGCCCGCGATCGTCGAAGATCTTCGGATTGACCCGCGGCTCCGGCAGCCCGTCGCGCCACATCGCCAGGCGCAGCCGGGTCTCCTGCGGCGAGTCCGCCCCCACCCGTGCCAACTCAGCGGCCTGCCGGACCGTCCTGATCCCCCGACTTCGTCGACGCAGCGCGACGGCGGCCCGCAGCTCCGACAGCTCCAGGATCGACTCGCCCTGCTCACCGAACTCCCTACGAGGTGAGCGCAGCATCTGATCGGCCAGGACCACGGCCTGCGTCTGAGACAGCCCGAGGGCCAGGTCCACCCAGGTGCGTCCCGGGCTGGTCACGCGCACCCCGGCGACCACGGTCACCTGCTCGGCCGGCACCGTGGAGCGATGCGGCACGACGCCCTCGCGACGCACGCGTCCGGCGGAGCGCGGAGACGTCAGGTGCAGCGGACGTTCCAGGATGAAGCCGGACACCCCATGAAGCGCCGCCGCCGTCGCGTGGCTGGCCATCTGGGTTCCGTCTGCGGTGAGCACCTGCAGCAGCGCCAGCTCCTCCCCCGCCAGCGGATCGCAGTAGACCCCATGGCCCGGCTGAACCACCGCTCCATAGCCGAGGGCGCGCCGCAGCCCGGCGTCAGTCCACCCGTCGCGCAGCAGCTGCCGGCGGGTCCACGCGCCGTTCGGGGGCCGCGGCGGGAGCCGTCGTCGTCGATCGGACAGAGGGAACTCCATGGGCCCAACACACCCGCGGGCCCAGCGGGTCTACCACCTGCGCGGCTGCTCTGTGGAGGCTCCGGCGAGTCGTCACGGGCCGCCGTCGTCCTGTGGAGGAGGGAACCCCGGCATCGAGTGGCCACGAATCGCGACATCTCACCCCCAGATACGGCGTGTCGCCGGGGAGACGCCGTGATTCGTGGCCACTCGACGAAGCCGGACGAGCGGCTCGCTACTCCGGCAGTCCGGCGTAGGAGTGCAGGCCCGGGAAGTAGACGTTGACCACCGCGTAGTTGAAGATGATGCAGGCGAAGCCGATGATCGACAGCCAAGCGGCCCGGTTCCCGGTCCAGCCGCGGGTGGCGCGGGCGTGCAGGTAGCCGGCGTAGACCACCCAGATCACGAAGCTCCAGACCTCCTTGACGTCCCAGCCCCAGTAGCGGCCCCAGGCCTCCTCGGCCCAGATCGCGCCGGTGATCAGCGGGCCGAGCGTCCAGAAGACGAACCCGACGGCGTTCATCCGGTAGGCCCAGTTCTCCAGCGAGGTCGACGACGGCACCATCCGCATGAACTGCCAGCCGCCGGTGCCCTCCAGCTGCCCGGAGGCCAGCTTCAGCTCGCGGCGGTGCTGGACCAGCTGCAGGACGTTCATCGCGAACGTCAGGGTGAACAGGCCCATCGCGAGCACCGCGAGGGTCACATGCACTGCCAGCCACGGAGACTGCAGCGCGGGCTGGACGTGCGCCACAGGAGTCGGGAAGCCGATCGTGGCCCCGGACATCATGACCACCACGAGACCGATCGCGAACGTCCCGAGGAAACGCAGGTCCTTGCGGATCAGCGCCAGCAGGAACACCGCCGAGACGATCAGCGCACCGGTGGTGAGGAACTCGTACATGTTGGCCCACGGCACGCGCCCGGCGGCCACACCCCGGGAGACGACGGCGAAGGCGTGCGCACCGACGGCCAGGATGGTCAGCGCCACAGCCACGTTCGCGAACGGACGGCGGGTTCCCAGATAGGCCATGTCCTCGTCGACGAGGTCCTCCGACTCAGCCGCGATCGGAGATCCTCCCCCGCCTGCGCTGACCAGCGCGTCACGCCGCGCACGTGCCAGCTCAGCCTCGGCCTCCTCAGCGAGTTCGACCTCCAGGCGGCGGATCGTCGCCGAGCTGCGGACCATGTCCACGGCGAAGACAATGAACGCCGCCGTGTAGATCAGCGCGGCGATGAACATGAACAGGTCGCTGTACTGCGCCAGCTCCTGGTTGACAGGATCCATCAGTCCTCCTCCTCAGGGGCCCGCACCGGCCACCGCTTCTCCAGCTGGGTGCGCAGGGCGATGTTCTCGTCCCGCAGGCGGAAGTCCTCGCCCCGGGACAGCAGGCCGTAGCGCACCAGGGTGCGCCCGGCCTCGTTGGTCTCCACAGTCACCCAGGCGCGTCGGCGGCGCAGGAACAGGGACAGGATCAGCCCGCCCAGCGCGGTGAGCGCGAAGACGAGCACCCCGCCCTGCGCAGGGTTGTAGTGGATGTCGATCGCGACGTAGTCCTGGACCTCCTCGAAGGTGATGGACCCCATCTCCTCCGGCAGCTCCTGGGTCTCGCCCGGCTCGAGGACGATGCCGCCGGCATCGACCTCTCGGGAGTTGAGCGTCTGGAGGTTGTCGGTGTCCAGGACGTAGACGTTCTGCGGGATGCCCTCGTCCAGGCCGAGGTCCCCGGCGTAGGAGTTGAGCTGCAGCTGCGGGTTGTGAAGCTCCGGGTCCACCGAGATCGCCGGGCCGCCTTCCTCCGCCTCGTGCGCGGTGGGCAGGAACAGTCCCACGAAGCCGAGCTGCTCCGGCTGGGCGTCCGGCGCCTTGATCACCGACATCGAGGTGTAGACCTGATCGTCCGGGCGGGAGATCACCGGCCCGGAGAAGGCCACCTCGCCCTCACCGTCGCGGACCGTCACCACCGGAGCATAGCCGTTGCCGACGAGGAACACCCGAGCCCCGCCGAGGGTCAAGGGGTGGTTGACCTTCAGCTCCTCGGTCTCGGGCTCGCCGTCGGTGCCCTCCTGGGTGGTCACCGTGGCGGTGAAGTCCAGGGCCTGGCCGTAGTGGGTGGTGGAGTCGCGGTCGAAGACGCGCTCGAACTCGTCCAGGCGCAGGGAGAACGGGTGCAGGTGGGACTCGTCGAACCAGGCGCCCGGATAGAAGTTGTCATAGGCGACCAGCGCGTTGACGAAGCCCTCGTCCTCGATGATCACCTTCTGCCCGCGGTAGCTGATCATCGAGCCCAGGGCCACGCAGATCAGCACACCCACCAGGGCGACGTGGAACACCAGGTTCCCGATCTCCTTGAGGTACCCCTTCTCCGCGCCGATCGACGCCGGTCGCGGCCGGCCCCGGGAGTCCTCTCCGGCGGCGCGCACGTCCACCCGGTAGCGCCGTCGCTTCAGCTCCTCGGCGGCCTCCTCAAGCGCCTGCTCGGGGGCGGGGCCGTCGTCGTCGAGCTCCAGGGCGCCGTACTCGGGCAGCCGCTCCAGTCGGGCGGGGGTGCGCGGCGGGGCAGATCGCATCTGCCGCAGGTGCTTGCGTGCCCGCGGGATGATGCAGCCGATCAGCGAGATGAACAGCAGCAGGTAGATCGCGGAGAACCACACTGAGGAGTAGACGTCGAAGAGCTGCAGGGCGTCGAGGACCGGACCGAGGGTGGGGTTGTCGTCGATCCAGGTCTGCACGGCGAAGGCGTCCTGGACCCGCTGCGGGAAGAGCGAGCCGGGCACCGCGGCCACAGCCAGCAGAAGGAGCAGCAGCAGAGCGGTGCGCATGCTGGTCAACTGGGTCCAGGCCCAGCGCAGCATGCCGGTGAACCCGAGCGTGGGAGGCGAGACCTCCTGGCGCGGGGACTCCCCGGTGGCCGCGTGGAGCGCGTCCTCGCGGGCGTTGTCCCTGTGGGCGGATGGCTGGGTCATCAGATCGGCATCCTCACCTCATTGGCGAACCAGTCCTGGAGCGCGTAGACCCAGGTGTTCCACACCCCGGAGAGCATCAGCAGCCCGACGACGATCAGCACGCCGCCGCCGACTCGCATCACGGCCACACGGTGCTTCCGGAAGAAGGACACCGCCTTCATGCCGCGCTGGATGCCGAAGCTGATGAGGATGAACGGGATCCCCAGTCCGAGGCAGTAGATGAACATCAGAAAGGCCCCGCGGGCCGGGTCTCCGCCCACCGGGGTGGAGAGGGCGAGCACGGCGGCCAGGGTGGGACCGATGCAGGGGGCCCACCCGATGCCGAAGGTCGCGCCCAGCAGCGGGGCGCCGAGCAGCCCGTCCGGCGGGCGGCGCTCGATCTTGCGCTCGCGCTGGAAGAAGCCGAAGGCGCCCATGAACACCAGACCCATGAGCACGACGACGCCGCCGAGCAGCTGGGTCAGCCAGCCGCCCTCCACCCGCAGCCAGACGGTGGCCTGGGTGAACATGAAGCCGATGGCCACGAAGACCGCGGAGAATCCGAGCACGAAGAGGCTGGCGCCGAGCACCATGCGGGAACGCCGACGCTCGGCGAGGTCCACCCCGGAGAGCCCGGTCACGTAGCCCAGATACCCGGGCACCAGGGGCAGCACGCAGGGTGAGAGGAAGGAGACCAGTCCGGCCAGCAGCGCGACCGGGGCGGAGATCAGCAGGGAGCCGTCGAAGACGATCTCCGCGAACCGATTGTTGGCCGTGCCGAGGGTGCTGGCGGCGCTGAGGGTCGCGAACCCGAGGTCGGCGCTCATGCCTGAGAAGACTCCTCCAGCGCGGTGGTGATCAGGGCACGCAGGGTGCCCGGTTCGGCGATGCCGAGGATCCGCGCGGAGACCCTGCCGTCCCGGTCGAGCACCAGGGTGGTGGGGACGGCCGACGGCGGCACATAGTCCGTCATGGCGAGCATCACTCGACCGTCGCGGTCCTCCATGGAGGGGTACTCGATGCCGAAACGGCGTTCGAAGGCCTCGGCGGTGGGCTGGGTGTCGCGGGTGTTGACCCCGTAGAACTGGACGCCGTCGTCGGCGAACTCCTGATGCAGCTCCGCCAGGTCGGGGGCCTCCACACGGCAGGGGGCGCAGGCGGCGTACCAGAAGTTGATGACGACGACCTCGCCGGTCCAGCGGGCGGGGTCCACGGCGGAACCGTCGAAGAGGGTGGACTCGAAGTGCACGGGTTCGCCACGCTCCTCGGGGGCGAACTCCTGGACGGAGCCGTCGCCGGCGACGTAGTTGCTGCCGTCGTTGGCGGCCTGTTCGGCGAGACGGTCGTTCTCGGAGCTGCAGGCGCTCATCACGAGCAGCCCGGCCATCAGCCCGGAGGCGCCGAGCAGGGCGCGACGACTCATCGCGGGACGGCGCGGGGCCGGCTCGTGCGCGGTGGCCTCGGGTGAGCTCATAGGGCGGTCCTTGCGTGGTGACACGGGGTGGGGCGGCTGGCGTCGCGGCCGGAGCCCTGGCGTGCAGGTGCGCCGGCACGGACACCGGCTCAATTCTACAGCTTGTAGTAATCGTGGTCCTGGAGCGGCGTCGTCATATGACCATGCATCTCCGGGACCGGGCCAGAAGTTATCAGCCGAACCTGGGCGTCTGCTTGCCTCGCACTGATCGGCAGGTCAGGCGCCGGGCAGGGCAGTGGCGTCCTTGAGCAGCTCGTGGTTCGGCTCGGCGTAGCTGACCGACTCCACGCCGCGGGGGCCGATGTGCAGGCTGGTGATGGAGGTCAGGGAGCACTCGCGCCGGCGTGGATCGTGCCACAGCGGGCGGTTCTCCGCCCAGAGGCGGGTCACCCAGATCGGCAGCTGGTGGGAGACGACGACGACCTCCGCGCCGTCTCCGTGCTCCGCGACGGCCTGCCCGGAGAGATCCTTGGCCGCGGCCAGCATCCGGCTGGCCTGCTGGGTGTAGGGCTCGCCCCAGGAGGGTCGGAACGGGTTGACCAGCAGCGGCCACCAGCGCGGGTTCCGGAGCTGCTGCTTGACCCGGGAGAGCCCCTCAAAGGAGTTCTCCGCCTCGAGCACGCGCTCCTCCGTGATGACTGGCAGGCTCAGCCGCTCGGCCAGCGGCGCGACGGTCTCCTGGGCGCGCTGCAGCGGGGAGGCGGCAAGCAGATGGACGGGCTGCCCGGCGTCGGACCGGGCGGCGAAATGCTCGGCGATGCCGGCGGCCATGCGATGGCCGAGCTCGGAGAGTCCGTAACCGGGCAGCCGCCCGTAGAGGACCTTCTCAGGGTTGTGGACCTCCCCGTGACGGACGAGGTGGACGGTGGCCGTCGTCGGACCGGTGATGCTGGATGCCATGGACACCAGTGTCGCAGAGTATCGGCCGCCGAGGCGCGGAGACCCACTCTGCCTTTCCCCGGCTCAGAGCGATAAAGTGCTGTCCAGGAGGGCTGAAGGACCCATCGGCGGTCTGGTCAGTGATGACGCCAGCGAGAAGGATCGAGGATCATGAGCACCACCGGTGATGAGAACCAGGGCGGTCCCCAGGGCCCCTACGGACAGCAGCCTCAGTACGGGCAGCCACAGCAGCCGGCGTATGGGCAGCAGAGCCCCTACGGCCAGCCGAACCCTTACGGCCAGCAGAACCCCTATGGACCCTCGGAGCCCGGACAGCAGGACTATTCCCAGCAGCAGTTCCCGCAGACCGCGCCGAACCAGCCTGGCGGTGCGGTGGACGCCTCTGGAAAGCCGAAGCGCCCCACCACCCTGCTGGTCTCGATGGTGCTGCAGCTGCTGACCGGCGTGGTGATGGCGGTCGCCGGCGTCATCTCGGGCGTAGGCATCATGAACGC
This sequence comes from Nesterenkonia xinjiangensis, assembly GCF_013410745.1. NCBI lineage: Bacteria > Bacillati > Actinomycetota > Actinomycetes > Micrococcales > Micrococcaceae > Nesterenkonia > Nesterenkonia xinjiangensis. The sequence continues at coordinate 1,022,686 of NZ_JACCFY010000001.1, forward strand.
CCACCCCACTCAGCTGCTGCCCGCTCAGGACTGGGAGGACTTCGCTGACGTCTCGATCAGCGAGGCGGAGGCGATCATGGGCATGCTCGGCGGCATGCTCATCGTCGGCGCGGTGCTCCTGGCGATCCCCTACTTCATCTTCGCCTTCGTCAGCACCCGTGGATCGAACGTCGGACGAATCCTGGCGACGATCTACCTGGCGCTGAGCATCTTCTCAGTGTTCTTCGGGGCCTGGAACCTGCTGCTGGTGTTCCTGCCCAGCATCGCCGCCCTGGTGCTGCTGTGGCTGCCGCCGAGCAGCGCCTATGTGCGGCAGGTCCGCGCGGCCAAGCAGCCGGACGTCCCGGGCGGTCCTGGTGGCCCTGGTGGTCCTGGTGGTCCTGGTGGTCCTGGTGGCTACGGCAGCGGCTACGGACAGGGCGGCTACGGACAGGGCGGCCAGCCCGGTCAGCCCGGCCAGCAGCAGAATCCGTACGGAACCCCGCCGCAGGGTGGATACGGGGCCCAGCCCGGCCAGCAGGGCTCGCCCTACTCGTCCTGACTCCGCGCCGTGGCGGCCGGACTCCTGTGCCTCCTGCTGGCCTGGCGCAGCACCTCGGGATCGCCCTTCGCTCGAGGCGTGGCCGCAGCCGTGCTGCCGCTGAGCCTCAGCGGCTGCCGGGCATCCCGGGGATCGTCGTGAGCATCTGGTCCTCGTAGTCCAGGTAGCACTGGGTCATCGACCGCTCGGTGAGGGCGTTCGCGCGGCACTGGTCGAATTCGGCGGTCGCGCCCCAGAACACCACCTGCGCAGACGCGGTGGCTGCGAACATGCCGCAGCAGACGATCGCGGCCAGGGCGCTGACCAGGATGAGCGCCGGCAGGCGGCGCCGGATCGCCTGGACCAGCAGCACCACACCTCCGATGAGCCCGACGGACCCGGCGGCCACGGCCAGCAGCCGATAGGGCAGGGGAGCCTGCAGTCCGATGTACGCGACAATCAGCGCCACGACCAGCCAGCCGGTGAAGCGGGCGTAGCGGCGGAAGGTCTCCTGATCCAGATCCGCGGCACGACGACGGCCGGGCTTCTCCCCCTCGGGCCGGCTGTTCTCGGATCCGTTCCGGGGCTGCTCCTGCTGCGGTGGCGTGACGCTCATGGCACACCAGCCTACGCGGCGTGCGACCGCCTCGGGGAAGTAGGGTGGAGTCCATGCGCATCGTGGTTCTGGTCTCCGGCTCGGGGACCAATCTCCAGGCCGTCATCGACGCCGTCTCCGCCGGCTCCCTGCCCGTGGAGATCGCCGCGGTCGGCTCCGACGTCGCCGGCTGCGGCGGCCTGGACCGGGCCGAGCGGGCCGGCATCGACACCTTCTCCGTGCCGCTGGCCCGAGGAGGTGACCGCTCTGCCTGGAACACGAACCTCCGGAAGGAGGTCCGCCGTTTCCAACCAGACCTGGTGGTCTCCAGCGGCTTCATGCGCATCCTGGGCTCGGAGTTCCTCGACGGCGTCGGCGCCCCCATCATCAACACGCATCCGGCTCTGCTCCCCAGCTTTCCCGGTGCGCATGCGGTGCGCGACGCCATCGACCATGGTGTGAAGATCACCGGCTGCACGGTCCACCAGGTGGATGCCGGCGTGGACACCGGACCGATCATCGCCCAGGAGGCGGTGCGGGTGCATCCCGAGGACGATGCCGACTCCCTGCATGAGCGGATCAAGGTCGAGGAGCGGCGCCTGCTGGTGGAGACCATCGGCGGGATCGCCGAAGGCCGGATCAGCCTGCCGTCAGGATGATCCGGTCCTTCTGATGACGATCTACATCGACCCACCGGTGTGGCCCGCCCACGGGACCCTCTTCTCCCACCTGATCTCCGACGTCTCCCTGGACGAGCTGCACGACTTCGCGGATCGCTCGGGCATCAGCCCCCGCGCCTTCGACGAGGACCACTACGACGTCCCCCAGCACCGGCATCGGGATCTCATCGCCCGCGGTGCGATCCTGGTGAGCGGGCTCGAGCTGGCCCGGATCCTGGCGGAGTGCGGGCTGCGGATCCGCAGCGTCGAACGTCCCGCGAAGGTGCGGGCGCGGCTCTCCCGGGCGTGGGCGCGGCTGCTGCCCGCAGACGCCACGACCCTGGGCGAGGAGCTGCTGGAACGCTGGTCGGAGCCCCACCGTCACTACCACTCCCCCGCCCATCTGGCCGCTGTGCTGAACGCCGTCGGGGTGCTGCAGCGAGCCGGCGAACTTCCGGAGCACCTCCGCCGGAGCGTCCTGCTGGCCGCCTGGTTCCATGACGCCGTCTACGCCGGCACTGCGGGCCAGGATGAGGAGGACAGCGCCCGGCTGGCCGAGGACCGCCTGCCCGGGCTGCTGCCGGACGGCGAGGTGACCGAAGTGGCCCGGCTGGTGCGGCTGACCGCCACCCACGACCCGCACCCGGCCGACGTCGCCGGTGCCGTGCTGGTGGATGCAGACCTGGAGGTGCTGGGCCGCGCTCCGACGGCCTACCGGCGCTATGCCGACACAGTGCGTCGGGACTACGACCATGTGCCCGACCATCTGTTCCGTCAAGGCCGGGCGCAGGTGCTGGCGAGCCTCCTGGAGCGACCCCTCCTCTACCGCACCGCCGCCGGTCGCCGGCTGTGGGAGCACGCAGCACGGGAGAACCTCAGCGCCGAGCTTGCGCGCCTGCGCCTCGAGTGACGGGGCGGAGGCAGCAGGCTCACGCCTCCGATACGTCATCCCCCGGCTCCTCAGGCCCCTCCGCCCGACGGCGGCGCACCCTGTCCGCGGCCGGGGCGATGAGGTAGCCGAGGATCGTCCCGAGGGCGACCCAGGCGCCCAGCAGCCCGGCGGCCAGCAGCGCATGCGGGCCCACATCGGTGAGCCGCCCGATCCCCAGTGAGATGTGGGAGAGCCACAGCGGCAGCACGACGACGGCCGCCGCCACCCCTCCGGTCAGCAGCCCCAGCGTCAGGGTCGACAGCGACCAGGAGATCGGGCGCCAGGAGATCCGCAGCGCGCACCAGTCGTCCAGATGGTTCTCCCCTTCGCGCATGAGCCACCATCCGGCGATCATTCCGGCCACCAGCGGCACAGCCAGCACAGCCAGCACCGCCTCCCCGGAGGCGGTCGGCAGCGCACCGAGCACGGGCAGGGCGGGCACCGGGCCCAGCTCCAGGGCATGCGGAGCCACGATGGTCCCCGAGCCCAGCGAGAACCCTGCGCCTGTGGTGTAGGCCAGCGTCCAGAGCACCAAGTTCGGCAGCAGCCCCAGGTGCAGCAGGGTCAGTCCCACCACGCCCCACATGCCCGGGTCCAGCTGCTGATAGGTGTTGGCGATCTCCATCCAGGAGAAGCCCACCTGTGCACCCAGCAGCAGCGCAGAGAGCCCGACGGCGGTCACGACGGCGATCAGCCCACCGCGGACCACGGCCCAGGCATAGTGCCCGGCCCACTTCAGCCGCTGGGAGAGCCGCTCCACACGCTCCTCGAGGTCCACTCCGATCAGTCGGGCCCAGGAGCGGGCCTCCACGTAGCTTCCGGCGAGCGCACCGACGGCCATGACCGCGGCTGCGCACAGCGCCGCCCAGTGGAGCTGCACGGTGAAGCCTTCGGCCTGCGCCAGATGCGCGAGGCCGGCGGCCACGGCCGCGTAGCCGAGCACCAGGGCGAGCAGCCCCTGCCAGAGCTGATCGGAGTATGCCCCTCGTGCCAGCCGGCCGCCGGCGCGCCAGCCGAGGGCCAGGGGCACCAGGGTGAGCCCCATGGGCAGCAGATGCAGCCAGCCCTCGGCGAGCGTCACTCCCTCGCCGAGCACGCCGCCGTCGATCGGCACTGCGACCTCCACGGGTGTGCCGTGGATGACCAGCCAGATCTGTGCGGAGAAGACCCCCACGAACTCCAGGTCCATCTGGGCGAATCCGCCGGCCAGCCCCATGGCGAGCACCGGCAGCGTCACCAGCAGGGCGGTGGCCAGCACCACCTGGACGGCCTCGAGCAGGCCCAGCAGCCACAGCGGCGGGGCCGGCAGCCGGAAGCGCCGTCGGGCGCGACCGGGGACGTCGGGGTCACCGGCGGTGCGGGAGTCGGTCTCTGAGGGCGTCATCGAGACCATCGTGCCAGTCGGGGGCACGGATCAGCGGAGCAACAGACCGGCGTCCACCGAACTCTCAGGTTCAGAGCAGCAGCCGGATGCCGGTCCCCATGGCCAGCAGGGAGCCCAGGATGGCGAGGAACACCACGAACCTGCGCACCGTGGAGTCGTCCACGCGGCGCTGGACCCATTCGCCGACCCAGATGCCCAGCACGATGGAGACCACAGAACCCACCCAGGCCCACCACGGCATGTCGGGCATCTGGCCGTCGTCGAAGGCCCACTTGATGCCGAAGGAGAAGGCGGAGATGAGGATCCACAGAGGCTGCAGGGTGGCGACCATGCGCATGATCGGCCAGCGGGAGAGCACCGCGTAGATGGTGATGGCCGGGCCGCCGACGCCGCCGAGCACCGTCCCTACCCCGGAGCCGATGCCGGTGATGATCTGCGCGGCACGGCCGTCTCCGTCGACGGCGGCGCTGATCCGGCTCAGCAGCATGGAGGTCAGCAGTCCGAAGAGCACCAGACCGGCGACCACCACGTAGAGGGGCCCGGGCGGCGAGACCACGGAGATCCAGGCGGCCGCAGGCATGATCAGCACTGCGGGGATGCCGAGCCAGAGGACCTTGCGCCACTCGATGTCGTCCCAGATGCGTGGCAGCACCAGGATGGGGGCGATGATGGACAGGAAGTTCACCAGCATCACGCCCTCGTGGGCGCCGATGAGCACCACCAGGAACGGTGCGAGGATCATGCCGAAGCCGAGCCCAGCGATGCGCTGGATCGTGGCGGCGAGAAGGATGAACGCCACCACCGAGATGGCCATCGTGATGCCCAAGCTGCTCCCCCTCCTGCCGTGGTCGGCCGTGAAGGCCCCCAGTGACTCTACGCCTGCGCCCACAGCGACGCCGAATGCCGTGACGCAGGTCGCAGGGGCTCCTCCGGACCGGCTCCCGCAGGGTTCTCCGCAGGTTCATCTTTCCTCCATGGCGATGACGTCACCAGGGCATCTTCAGCGCACATCCTGGCGTTGTGAAGGTCGTCGTGGTCGCAGAATCATTCCTTCCGCACATGAACGGAGTCACGAACTCCGTGCTCCATGTGCTGGCCCACCTGCGTCGCCGTGGGGACGAGGTGACGGTCATCGCACCGGCCTCGGGTCTGTGGGACGCCGGCGGCGAGGCGCATGAACACTGTGAGGGCTTCCCCGTGGTGCGGGTCCCGTCGTTGCCGTTCCCCGACTACCCCAAGGTCCGTGTGGCCGCAGGGTTCGTGCCACGGATCCTGCACCTGCTGGAGGAGCTGCGGCCCGACGTCGTCCACCTCGCCTCCCCGTTCGTGCTGGGCTGGCGGGCCATCCAGGCCGCCCGGACGCTGGGCATCCCGACGGTCTCGGTCTACCAGACGGAGGTCCCCACCTACGCCGCCCGGTATCGGCTGCCGTGGGCTGAGGAGCTGCTCTGGCAGCACGTGGACCGGATGCACACCAGCTCCACGTTGACCCTGGTCCCTTCGCGCTTCTGCAAGGACCAGCTGCGCCGCCGGGGCATCCGGCGGCTGAAGACGTGGCGGCGCGGCGTCGACCTCCGGCGCTTCTCCCCTGGGCGCCGGAACGAGGCGCTGCGCCGCAGCCTGGCGCCGCAGGGCGAGCGGCTGATCGGCTTCGTGGGGCGGCTGGCCGCAGAGAAGCAGGTGGAGGACCTCGCCGCGCTGAACGACCTTCCGGACAGCCGGCTGGTCATCATCGGCACCGGGCCCGCCGAGGAGCAGCTGCGCCGTCGACTGCCGGGGGCCCATTTCGCCGGCTTCCGAAGCGGGGACGATCTGGGCCGCCATGTGGCCAGCCTGGACATCTTCGTCCACCCTGGGGAGGCCGAGACCTTCTGCCAGACCATCCAGGAGGCCATGGCCGCCGGGGTGCCGGTGGTCGCCGTCGGGCGAGGAGGGCCGCTGGACCTGGTGGACGAGGGCCGCACCGGGTGGCTCTACCAGCCCGGGGATCTGGGGCGGATGCGCTCCGCGGTGGAGCACCTGGTCACCGACGACGACGCCCGCCGCCGTTTCGGGCAGGCCGGAGCCCAGGCGGTGCAGGGGCGCACCTGGGAGGCGATCTGCAACCAGCTGGTCGGCCATTATGCGCGCGCGATCGACGTCAACGAACGGATCCTGCGCATGCAGGCCAAGGACTTCATCCGCCAGCAGAGCCGGCTGGCCGGGATGGTGACCGACCCCTTCGACCTCGCGTGAGACCGGCGGCCGCGCCCGGGCACCGGGGTGGTCTCAGCACCGGAGGTGATGCTTGCCTCGGGCAACCTCCGTAGAGTGGGGACATGACGCAGATCACGCCTTATCTCCGGAACCCGCATCTGGCGGGCGACCTGATCACCTTCACCGCCGCCGACGACGTCTGGCTGGCCCCCGATGCGGGAGGTCGCGCCTGGCGGCTGACCCGAGACGCGGCACCGGTGCGCACCCCGCGCCTCTCCCCCGACGGCTCCCAGGTGGCCTTCATCTCCAGTCGGGACGGTCATCCGGAAGTCTTCTCCGCCACCGTCGACACCGGTGAGATCCGCCGGCTGACATGGTGGGGCGCCGCCAAGGCGGCCATCCTGGGCTGGGCGCCCGACGGCCGGCTGCTGGTGGCCACCCATGCGGTGGAGTCGGTCATCCGCGAACAGGTGGCCCACGCGGTGTCCCTCGACGGCGGCACGGAGCGGCTGCATTACGGCTCGGCCGGAGGGCTGGCGATCAGCGAGTCCGGCATCGTGGCGCTGGCCACCCCGCCGACCCGGCCCGCCGGGCACTGGAAGCGGTACCGCGGCGGCGTGGCCGGACAGCTGTGGCTGGGCGTGGACGGCGTCGACGGCCCCGGCACCGCGGGACGCTGGCGGCGGCTGCTGCCCGAGGAGCCTGCTGGCCTGCTGGACCCCCTGTGGGTGGACGGGCAGCTGGTGATCTCCTCCGACATGGCAGCGACCTTCCCGGAGCGGACCCGTGAGCAGGCGAACCTGTGGGTCCTCGACGGCGCCGGAGCCGAGGGCGCCTCCGAGGCCGACGTCGAAGCTCACCAGCTGACCTTCCAGGGAGAGGAGACCGGATACGTCCGCGACGCGACCACCGACGGTCGCCGCATCACCTGGCATTCCCGGGGCGAGATCTTCATCCTGGACTCCCTGGACGCCCGACCGCGCCGCCTGGAGGTCGCCCTCCCCGGGTCCGCCCCGGCGCCGCTGCGGCTGAAGCCCACGAAGAACCTCGACGTGCTAGCACCGGACTGGACCGGCGACGCCTCTGCGGTGTCCTGGCGCGGCACGACCTGGTGGCTGACCCACCGGGAGGGGCCTGCCCGGGCCCTCGCCGCCGACTCCGGGGTCCGCACCCGCGAGCCCGTGGTGCTGGGGCGGAGCGGGCGGGTCGCCGTCGCCACCGACGCCGAGGGTGAGGACGCCCTGGAGATCCATCTCCTCGACGGTTCCGCCCCGGCGCAGCGCGTGCTGGGTGGAGAGCTCGGGCGAGTGCTGCACATGGTTGCCGACCCGGCCGGCACACGTCTGGCGGTGATCTCCCATGACGGCAGGCTGCGGCTCATCGACCTGAGCGAGTCGGAGGGCCGACTGCAGGCCTCGGCCCGAGAGATCCGGCGCTCCGAGCACGGGGAGCTGCTCGACGCCTCCTTCTCCCCTGACGGCCGCTACCTGCTCTGGTCCGCGCCGACCATGAGCGAGTCACAGATGCATCAGCTGATGATCGCCGACACCGCCAGCGACCCGATCACGCCGCGGGCACTGACCGGCGGCACCTTCCATGACAGCTCGCCGGCCTTCACCGCGGACGGGAAGCACATCGCCTTCCTCTCCACCCGCACCTTGGACCCGCACTACGACGATCACGAGTTCAACCTGTCCTTCGCCGGGTCCGTCCGCCCGTGGCTGCTGCCGCTCTCCGCGGCGGAGCCGGCCCCCTTCGGGCCCAGCGCCGAGGGCTGGCGGATCTCCGCCGGCGAGGAGGCGGGAGCGCGGGGAGACTCCGGCGCAGACTCCGCGGCGGACTCCGCGCCGGTGAGCCCGGACCTGGACGATGAGCACGCCGAGGAGAGGATCGTGGCCTTCCCGGTCGCCTCCGCCCGGTACCGCGACCTGCGAGCGGTCAAGGGCGGGCTGCTGTGGATCCGCCAGGCGGAGGAGACCGGGGAGCTGGGCACCCGCCGCTCCGGAGTCGACGGCGAGAAGCCTGCCGATCAGCTCATCCGCTGGGACTTCACCGCCCGGAAGGCCACCACGCTGGTGGAGAAGCTCGACTCCTATGCGGTCAGCGGCGACGGGTCCCGGCTGGTGGTCCGCTCGGGCGATGAGGTGACCGCGGTGCCGGCCACGCGGAAGGCGGAGAAGGACGACGCCGAACGCGTCACCGTGGACCTCTCCCGGCTGCGGCTCAGCGTGGACAGGCCCGCCGAATGGGCGCAGATGTTCGAGGAGACCTGCCGGCTGATGCGCCAGCAGTTCTGGCGCGAGGACATGGACGGAATCGACTGGGACGCTGTGGTGGAGCGCTGGCGGCCGGTCGTCGCCCGGGCACGCACCCACGATGACCTGGTCGACATCCTCTGGGAGACGGTCGGGGAGCTCAACACCTCCCACGCGTACGTGATGCCGGCCGAGGAGGACGCCGACACCGACCGCCGGCTCGGCCTGCTGGGTGCAGACCTGGAGCCCGCGGGGCTGGAGACCGGCGAGCCCGGCTGGCGGATCACCCGCATCCTTCCCGCCGAGTCCAGCGAGCCGGAGGCCCGGTCGCCGCTGCGCGCCGCCGGGGTGGACGCCCGCGAGGGAGACGTGATCATCGCCGTCGACGGACGCGCCGTGGACCCCGTCGCCGGGCCCAACGTCCAGCTCGCCGGTGCGGCAGGCAAACCGGTGGAGCTGAGTCTTCGACGGCCGGGACCAGCGGGCGAGGAGACGCGTCGCGTCGTCGTCGTGCCACTGTCCGGGGAGGAGGAGCTGCGCTATCAGGACTGGGTGCGCTCACGCCGGGAGTACGTGAAGCGCGCCTCCGCAGGTCGCCTCGGCTACGTGCATGTGCCGGACATGACCTCCACCGGCTGGGCCCAGCTGCACCGCGACCTGCGACTGGCCGCCGGCTGTGAGGGGATCATCGCCGACGTCCGCTACAACCGCGGCGGCCACACCTCCCAGATGGTGATCCAGCGGCTCTCCAAGCAGCTCGTCGCCTGGGCGACCGCACGGGGAGAGTCATCGGTGGAGACCTACCCCCTGGCCGCGCCCCGCGGTCCGGTGGTGCTGGTGGCCAACCGGTGGTCCGGTTCCGACGGAGACATCGTCAACGCCGCCGCCCAGGCCATGGCTCTGGGCCCGGTGGTCGGCGAACGCACCTGGGGCGGAGTGATCGGCATCGACGGGCGGTACTCCCTGGTGGACGGCACGGTGGTCACTCAGCCGAAGTACTCGTTCTGGATCCAGGGGTACGGCTGGGGCGTGGAGAACCACGGAGTGGATCCCGACGTCGAGGTCGTCCATGATCCGGGCGTGTGGTTCGCGGAGGAGGATCCGCAGCTGGACCGGGCGATCGCCGAAGCCTTCGACCGGCTGGAGCAGACGCCTGCGTCAGTGCCGCCGCCCCTGGATCCACCGAAGAACCGCTGAGGCGGCCGCGCGACCGGTCAGGAGGAGACGACCCGGGCATCCCCCAGGACGTCGATGAGGTCGTCCAGCCACTCGACGTAGCTCGCGTAGGTGAAGGGGCGCTTGTCATCCCACTCGACGACCTGCCCGGCCTGAACCGCCGGCAGCCGGCCGAAGGCCGGGACGTCCTTCACCTGGTCGGCCGTGCCGGCGTAGCTCAGCACGACGTCGGCCGGGTAGTCCCCGACGCTCTCCCAGCTCAGTGAGGCCCACGCCGAGTCTGCGTCCGGGCCGGTCAGGGTGAAGCCGAGCTCTTCGAGCAGAGCGAGCTGCCCCAGCGTCGACTGACCCACGTAGAGCTCGTCATAGCCGTTCAGCGCGATGAGCGTCAGATCCGGGGAGTCGGAAGCGATGTCCCGCAGCACCTGCAGCCGCTCCTCGAAGTCCTGCGCGGCCTGCTCGGCCTCGGTCGAGTCGGTGTCGCCGCCGAGCGCCTCCGCCAACGACACGTAGTCCTCGATCACCTCTTGTACGGGGCGCCCTCCGAAGTCCACCCCCAGGAACGGCGCGACCCGAGTGGCCTCGGACTGGACCTGCTCATCCCACCAGGTCCAGCCCGTGCCGTCGTCGTCGCCGAACCCGACGATCAGATCCGGCTCCAGCGCGCCCAGCTGTTCGAGATCGAACTCACCCTCCCTGCCGACCACCGTCATCTGCGAGACGTCGGCTGCTCCGATGGCCACGGAGTCCTCCTCCGTGATGCCGTATCCGAAGACCCCGGCGGGGCGGATGCCGTACTCCCACAGCGCCGCGGCGGAGTAGCCGTCGACCACGAGCGACTCGGGTCGCTCGTCCAGGGTGATGGTGTTGCCGTACCCGGTGTCGGTGAAGCTCCAGGAGTCCGGTGCGTCCTGATCGGATGCGGAGTCAGTGGCCGAGACCGGGTCGCCGCAGGAGGTCAGGGCGAGGAGTGCCGCGGTGGATGCGAGGAGCAGCATCGTGCGACCCCGAAGTGTGGTGTTCATCTGCGTTCCTTAGGAGTGAGTTCCAGGCAGGTCGATCGGGCCGGCCAGGTGATGGGCAGCCCGCTAGTGGGCATTTTTAATCATATATATGATCTCTAATCAGGTGAGGCTACCCTGTGTCGTTGGGAGGCTATCACGGCGAGGACTCGTCCACGCCGACGCCCGCACCTCCGCCCATACCGAGAAGGGACGACAGATGGCACCGAATGGTGAACAGGCACACTCAGCCACCGGGATCCTGCTGGCCCGCGCGGACTCCGCCCCGAGGGCAACCCGGCACCCCCGGCAGAGGGAGTCCCGACAGCTCGTGCAGGATCCCCACCTCCTCGGCAGCGTGATGTTCGAAACTGCCTCAGAGACCCTCTGGAGCCTTCACAACCACCCCTGCGAACACGAACTGCTGTGGCCCCTGACCGGAGCCCTCACCGTCACCGCCGCGGGACGCATCTCAACCGTACTTCCGGGGCAGGGTGCGTGGCTGCGAGCCGGAGAGGGGCACGAGGTGTCTACTCGGAGGCCGACCCGCTTCGGCGTCACCTTTGTGCGGACCGATGCCCCCGGAATCGGCTCCCCGGCGACCGGCACCTCTGCTGTGACGCCGGCTCTGCGGGAGCTGCTCATCCACATGAACCGGGAGCAGCTCGATCTCGAGGCGCACCTTCGGCTCCAACGTGCCTGCCTCGACCTCATGACGCCAGCCCGAATGCCCCGCCCCTCTGTCCCGGTCCCGCAGGACCCCCGCCTCACCCCTCTGGTGCACGGACTGCTGGAGGACTGTGGTGACCCTCGATCACTCCATGAATGGGCCGAAGAGCTTCACCTCAGCACCCGCACGATCTCCAGGGCGCTGCACGCCGCGACAGGAATGCCCTTCAGCCGATGGCGGCGACAGCTGCGCATCCAGCAGGCCCAGACCCTCCTCGCCGACGGCGAGACTGTGACCAGCACCGCCTGGCAGGTCGGCTACCTCTCCACGAGTGCGTTCGTGGCCGCTTTCAGGACAGTGACCGGAGTCACTCCGGCGACTCTCATTCCGCCCGACGTCGACCAGACGCCCCTCGCCGACCGCTGACCGGATCGCGACACATTCTGTCCGTAATACGACACGTATCGAATCCCTTAATCACATAAGGTTAACCTGACCTTGATGTGTCACGGCCCGAGTGGGGAGCCCTCCGTGCGTGGTTACGGACGACGGGTTCGACCCCCGGGCGGAGGGCTCTCCGAGGCTCCTGATGCCCCTGATGAGAAAGGCCGCCATGACCTGTTCGACCGCCTCCGCCTCGCCCGCACGACGGCGTCTTCCGACTCTGTTCGCGGTGGCGCCGCTCCTCGCTCTGACCGCCTGCGGCGACCAGGGAACCACCGCGGAGGGCGCTGGGGAGGAGCCGACCGCCGAGACGATCACCTTCGACTATGCGGAGTTCACCGGAGAGATCCCTGCCGAGCCCGAACGAGTCGTCGTCATCGAAGGCCGGGCAGATCTCGAGTTCGCCCTGACGGTGGGGTACCCCGTGGTCGCGTCGGGGTTCTTCTTCGGCCGTGAGGGCGCCCTGTTCGACGAGCTGGATGAGCTGATCACCGATGACCTCGAGACCTTCGAGTTCGCCGACAGCCACGAACCCGACTACGAGGTCATCGCCTCTGTGGAGCCCGATCTCATCGTGATGAGGCAGAACGCCTACACGGGGGACTTCTATGGGCTGGATCGCCTCGAGGAGATCGCTCCGGTCCTCGCCGTCGAGACCGGCGTCGCCGACTGGCAGGAGGTCCTTCGCGACCAGTCGGCCGCGCTCGGCCGGGAGGACGCCGCCGAGGAGGAGATCCGGAAGTACCACGACCTGGTCGAGGTGATCACCGACAGGTCGGGCGAGGTCTTGGCCGAGACGACCCTCGCCTGGGGAACAGCCCTCGATGACGCCGGGATATACGTGATCACCAACTCGCTGGGCAACGCCGTCGCCGAGGATCTCGGGATGGCCGTGCCCCACTACGACCCGGAGGACGAGGACGGCCACTACGAGGTCTCCGAGGAGAACCTCGACGTCGTCGCCGATGTGGACGCACTGGCCATCTTCGCCTTCGACGAGCGCCCCGCCCTGGGCGATTCAGCCGCGTTCGGCCGGCTGCCCGCGGCCCAGGAGGACCGTGTGCAGTCCGTCGATCTGACCGTGAACCAGGGCCTCGCCCGTGCTGCACGCGCCATCGCGCTCGAACTCGAAGGAATGGTGAACGACTCATGAGCAGACTCGCACGGCTTCTCCCTGCCCCTCAGCGGGCCGCTCCCCCTCCGCGCCGCGAGACCTACCGGGCCTTCGCGACCACTGTCCACGCGGTCCAGGACCTCTCCCCGCGGATGCGCCGAGTGACCCTCGCCGCCCCGCAGTTCACCGACTACCTCACCAGCCGGGCCGACGACTTCTTCGCCCTTCTCATCCCCGGCGCCGACGGGCTGGCGCTTCCGCCCGAAGGACTGGTCGGCACGACCCCCCGCGGCCTCGTGACCGCCATCCCGGAGGCGCAGCGCCCGGAACTGCGGTGGTACACGATCCGCGACCATCGGCCCGACGCCGGGGAGATCGACGTCGACATCGTCCTGCACGGGTCCGACCCGGAGAGCGGACCCGGCAGCCGCTGGGCCTCCCGTGCGGAGCCCGGAGACACGGTGGGCTTCGCCGAGGGCAACGGCATCTACAATCCACCCGCGGCTGCGCACCACCAGCTGTTCTTCGCCGACATCACCGCGGTCCCCGCGCTGGCCGCGATCCTGGGAGCCCCGGAACCCAGCCCGGGCCAGCCGAGGCCCGGCCGCACCGCGATGGCGCACGTGGAGGTCCCCGAGGCCGAGGACATCATCGAGATCGACACCGACGTCGCCGTGCACTGGCACGTGCGGGGGAGCCGGAACCCCGGGTTCTCCATCCCGCAGATCCTCGACGGCGTCCCCCGTGGGCAGATCGACTACGCGTGGGTGTGTGCGGAGGCGGACCTGGTCAAGCAGACGCGTCGGCTCCTGGTCCGCGAGGGCGGAGTGTCCAAGGACATGATCACGTTCAGCGGCTATTGGCGCCGCGGGGCGGCCAGAAACTGACCATGTCCACGACCCGCACCTCGACGATCCCCCGCACCTCACCCTCACCGTCACCCTCAGCTCGCCGAGGAGCTGAGGCCTCCCCGAGCCTCTCTCCCCCGCAGTCTCCAGCGGCCCCCACACCCACGACCGCGTTCTCCGCCGTGCGACGCTCCGCTGCGCTGGTCGCCCTGGTCATCGCCCTGGCGGTCGCCGTCCTACTGAGCATCGCCGTCGGGTCGAAGGAGATCCCGCTGGGCACAGTGCTGGAGTCCTTCTGGTCCTTCGACCCCACCGTGGACGAGCACTTCATCATCCGCGAGATGCGTCTTCCCCGAGCCACCGCGGGAATCGCGGTCGGGGCCGCACTCGCCGTGGCCGGCGCCCTGATCCAGGCCCTGACGCGAAACCCGCTGGCCGATCCCGGAATCCTCGGGGTCAGCTCCGGAGCAGCCTTCTTCGTGGCCCTGAGCGTGGGGGTCTTCGGCGTCACCGCGGTGCTGGGCTATGTGTGGTTCGCGTTCGCCGGGGCGCTCGTCGTGACGGTGGCCGTCTACCTGATCGGCTCGGCGGGCGGAGGGACGCCGGACCCTCTGCGCCTCACGCTCGCCGGCGTCGCCCTGGGTGCCGTGCTGGCGGGCATCACCACCGGCATGGTGCTGCTGAACCCCGTCGCGTTCGACCAGATGCGTCAGTGGAACGCCGGCACGATCGCCGGGCGCGGATACGACATCCTGCTGCCGGTGCTCCCGTTCCTGCTGATCGGGCTGCTGCTGGCCCTCTCCGTAGCCGCCCCGTTGAACTCAATCGCCCTGGGCGAAGATCTCGCCGCATCCCTCGGCACCCGCATCGGACTGGTCCGGGTGGCCGTCATCGCCGCCGTCACCCTGCTCGCCGGAGGTGCCACCGCCATCGCCGGTCCGATCCTCTTCGTGGGACTCATGGTCCCGCACATCGCCAGATGGATCACCGGCCCCGAACAGCGCTGGATCCTGGCCTTCAGCATCGTGCTGGGGCCCCTGCTGCTCGTCGTCGCCGACACACTGGGGCGAGTCGTGATGCGACCCGGTGAGCTGCCGGTCGGCATCGTGACCGCGTTCGTCGGCGCACCGCTGCTGATCCTTCTGGCACGACGGCGAAAGGCCAGCCGCCTGTGACGGCCGCTCCTGACACACGCACAGTGGACTTCGGTCGATCCCAGCACGTCCTGCGCTGGGGCGGCATCTCGCTGCGCATCAGTTCACGGGCGGCTGTGGTCTGCGCGGTGCTGGTCGTGCTCTGCGCGATCGGGGCCGTAGCGGCCCTGGCCCTGGGCAGCTATGCGGTGAGCCTCCCCCAGCTGGTCGACGTCCTCCGGGGAGCCGACGACTCCTTCGCCCGCACGGTCGTCACCGAATGGCGCGCTCCACGAGCTCTGGCTGCGATCGTGTTCGGTGCGGCGCTGGGCATGTCGGGCGCGGTGTTCCAGGGACTGACGAACAACCCCCTGGCCAGCCCCGATGTCATCGGCTTCGCCGCGGGATCCTACACCGGTGCCCTGCTCGTGATCATCGTCCTCGGCGGAGGGTACGCCTCCGTGGCCTCCGGGGCGCTGCTGGGCGGCCTCGCCACCGCGACGATGGTGTACCTGCTGGCCTACCGCGGCGGCATCACCGGTTTCCGACTCATCATCGTCGGCATCGGAGTCGCCGCGATGCTCGGCTCGGTCAACACGTGGTTGCTGCTGCGTGCCGATCTGGAGGTCGCGATGAGCGCCGCCACCTGGGGTGCGGGGTCCCTCAACGGCATCACCTGGGAGCAGACTGGCGTCGCCACCGGATTCATCCTGGTGCTGTTCGTCGGAACCTGCGCGCTGGGCTCCTCACTGCGGCAGATGCAGCTCGGCGATGACGCTGCCCGCGCGCTCGGGGTGCGTCTCGAGCCTTCTCGGCTCGGGCTCGTGCTGACCGGGGTGGCGCTGACTGCTGCGGTGACCGCGGCTGCGGGCCCCATCGCCTTCGTAGCCCTCGCCGCCCCGCAGATCGCTCGTCGCATCGCCCGCACGCCGGGCATCACTTTGGTTCCGGCGGCGTGCACCGGCGCCGCCCTGCTGCTGGCAGCCGACGCGGTCGCCCAGCATGCGCTGCCCAGTCCGCTCCCGGTCGGAGTCGTCACCGTCGTCATCGGGGGCGGGTACCTGATCTGGTTGCTGATCCACGAGATGAGGAGACACGCATGAACGAGTCGCGGCTGCGCGCGGAGGCTGTGTCCATCGGATACGACGAGAGGACGATCTCTGAGGAACTGAGCGTCGAGATCCCACCGGACTCCTTCACCGTCATCATCGGGCCCAATGCCTGTGGGAAGTCCACCCTGCTGAGGGCGCTCTCACGGCTGCTGAAGACATCGGCCGGAGATGTCCTCCTCGATGGGAAGGACATCTCTGCGTACCGGACCAAAGAGGTCAGCAGGAGACTCGGGCTGCTTCCGCAGTCCTCACTGGCTCCAGATGGGATCAGTGTCGCCGACCTGGTGGCCCGTGGCCGGGCACCTCACCAGGGAATGCTGCGGCAGTGGTCCGCTCAGGACGAACGGGCCGTGGCAGACGCGCTGGCCGCCACGGGCACCACTGAGCTCTCGCCACGTCTGGTGGACGAGCTGTCCGGGGGTCAGCGGCAACGAGTCTGGGTGGCGCTCGCCCTGGCTCAGGAGACGCCCTTGCTGCTGCTCGACGAACCCACCACCTTCCTCGACATCGCGCACCAGATCGATCTGATGGAGCTGTTCACCGATCTGCATCTGCAGGGGCGGACGCTCGTCGCGGTGCTGCACGATCTCAACCAGGCGGCGCGGTATGCGACACATCTGATCGCGATGAAGGACGGGCAGGTCGTGGCCACCGGGGAACCCGCAGCGGTCATGACCGAAGCTCTCGTCGAGGAAGTCTTCGGGCTCCGCTGCCGGGTCCTGCCCGACCCCGTCGCCGGCACCCCGCAGGTGGTGCCGCTGGGGCGGGACCGTCAACGTCGACCCACAGAGGCTCCTGCCCCGATTCCGGATCCCGTGCCGTCACTGACCACCACGCTCGCCTGATCCTGAAGAGTCCTCCATGCTCGACCTGCCCTCCCGCCGCGCCTGCTCAGTCCAGCAGACCGTGGGCCTTCAGCTTGGCGACGATGTCCTTGCCGTCGGGGCCGTAGATCCACGGGATGCTGCGCCCCTCGACCTCCTGGAAGCCGGTCGGGGGGCGGGCGCCGTCGCCGGAGCCGAGCAGGAACTCACTGTCCGGGTCATTGGCACGGCCACCGGCCAACAGCGCCTCGGAGTAGGTCAGCTGGCGGATGATGACCGCGGTGACGGCCTGCGGATGCCGCCGGGCGAAGTCTGCGTAGATGGCCGGGTCATGCTGGCCGTCGTCGCCGATCAGCACCCAGGACATCTCCGGGAAGTCCTGGGCGAGGCGCTCGAGCTGCTCCTCTTTGTGCTGCCGGCCGGAACGGAACCAGAGCTCCTGGGTGGGGCCCCAGTCGGTGAGCAGCAGCGGGCCGTGCGGATAGAGGTTGCGGGTCAGGAATCGGGTGAGCGTCTGCGCCACATTCCACGCACCCGTGGAGATATAGATGACCGGCGCGCCCGGATAGCGGTGCAGCAGCCGCTCCATCATCACCGCCATGCCGGGGGTGGGTGTGCGGGCATGTTCGTCGAGCACGAAGGAGTTCCAGGCGGCCAGCACCGGGCGAGGCAGCTTGGTGACCACCACGGTGTCGTCGATGTCGCAGACCACGCCCGTGTGCGTCCCTTCGGCGATGATCTGCACCTCCGCACGGGTGGCCTGCGCCCCGAGCGCGCGCAGGGTGATCTGCTGCCAGCCGGGCTCGAGGTCAGTCTCAATGACGGTGTCGACCAGACCGCCGCGGTCAGCGACGACGTCGACGGTGCGGTTCCCCACTGTGATGCTGACCTCGGCGAAGGGCACCGGGGCGGAGACGAAGTTGCGCCATCCGCGCACCCCGTCGGCGATCACCCTGGCCACGCGGCGGCCGTTCTCGAAGTGGGAGTCCGGCGCCATGACGATCCGGGAGAAGACCCTCACCCAGCGCTGGGTTCCGTAGCCGGTGAGCGAGAGCACCGTGACGTGCTGGCGGCGACGGCGAGCCAGGTCGAGGCGGAAGCGGTGCCACCTGTCCTCGACCTTCATCGCCGTGTTTCGGTCCGGGTCGGAGTACTGCCGGCGCACGGATTCGTCGTTCTGGGCCACCTCGGTCACAGCACCATCCTGCCATGGTCGGGGCAGTCACAAGGGCGGGCAGCGGTGCACATCTGCGCTGGGCGAACCCGACTCACCCTCGCTGAAGCGCTCTGTCCCGGGACGACGCCCGGCGCACCGCGGGGTGCAGGACCCCGCACACGCCGGGCGGAGCCTCCCTGCGGTCTCAGATCGTCGTCCGCAGCGGAGTCTCGCGGATGAGCAGGTTGGCCACGATCGCGGGCAGGGTCATGCAGGCAGCCACCAGGAACATGACCCCGGAACCGTCGGCGAACTCCGGAGACGGCGCCCCTGAGACACCATTGAGCTGACTGACCGAGACTCCGGCCACCTGCAGCGCCATCACCGAGCCCAGGACGGCGGTGCCCGCGGCCCCTCCGAAGACCCGGAAGAACGCGACCAGCGCACTGGCCTGCCCCACCCGGGTGACGGCGACCGTGTTCTGCACCGCGAGCATCAGATTCTGCATCTGGGCGCCGAAGCCCAGTCCGACGAAGAAGATGACGCCCATGACCACGCGCAGGTCCGTGTGTGAGTCCACCGTGGACAGGGCGAACATCGCTGCCGAGAGCAGCATCGAGCCGATCACCAGATAGATCTTCCAGCGTCCATAGCGGGTGATCAGCCGCCCGGTGGTCAGCGAACCGATGAGGTTGCCCACCACCAGGGGCAGGATCATCATGCCGGACTCGGTGGGGCTCAGCCCGCGGCCGATCTGGAAGTACTGCCCCAGGAAGGCCGGCATCCCGAACAGGCAGACCGCGATCGAGGACGAGGAGATCACCGCCAGCAGGGTGGTGCGGCTGATCAGCATGCGGAGGGCGACCACCGGTTCGCTGCTCCGGCGCTCCACCAGCACGAAGACCGCCAGCAGGACCACGGCGGCGGCGAGGATCAGCCCGGACTCCCAGGACACCCAGGCGAAGAACTCCGGCGTGCCGGCGAAGGAGAGCCACATCAGCAGCAGCGAGGAGACGGCGACCAGCAGCAGCGCCCCGGCATAGTCCATACGGACCTTCCGCCGCACGTGTGGCAGGTGCAGGGTGCGGTGGACCAGCACCAGGGCGACGAGGGAGAGCGGCACACCGACGAAGAAGCACCATCTCCACCCCAGCGTGTCCACGGTGAGACCCCCGATGAGCGGGCCTGCGGCCGTGGCGGTGGTGAGGATCGCGCCGATGTAGCCCGCATAGCGGCCACGCTCCCGGGGGGAGACGATCGAGGCCATGATCGCCATGGCCAGGGCGCCGAGCCCGCCGAGACCCACACCCTGCACGAAGCGGGCCGCGATGAGCATCTCCATGGAGACGGCGAAGCCCGCCGCCAGCGAGCTCAGGAAGAAGATGATGTTGCTCAGCTGGAAGAGCCTCTTCTTGGACACCATGTCCGCGAGCTTGCCCCACACCGGAGTGGACGAGGCATTGGCCAGCAGCGTGGCGGCGACCACCCAGCTGTACTGGATCTGCGTGCCGTCGAGCTCCCCGACGATGACCGGCAGGGCGGTGACCACGATGTTCATCGCCAGCATGGCGGCGAAGAACACCGTGAGGATGCCGGCGATCGCCCAGCCGACGTCGCGCCGGGTCATGCCCTCTGGCGTGGACTGCGGCGGACGGCGGGTACGAGAAGACACGCGTCTTAGTTGCATTATCAAACGATCTTAGGGGCAGAATCCCGGATCCGCCAACGAGAGCGGCCCGGCACCTGCGCTCCGACGGGCGCACCGGGCAGACGCGGCCGCGACTGCCGTCTAGTCTGGAACGGTGACCGACACCCGCGCCGCCCGTCCTGCCAACCGGCCTGCCTCCGCCCCGTCGCTGCCCTCCCCTGCGCAGCTGCGCAGGATCGCCTGTCAGGCCGCCGACGACGTCGGCCCTGCCCTGGCCGCGGCGTTCCGCACCGCAGTGGAGACCGAGGAGAAGACCAGCGCCCATGACCTGGTGACCTGGTATGACTCCGCCACGGAGGAGCGACTCGTGGAGCTGCTGACCGCCGCCGTGCCGGACTCGCGCATCACCGGCGAGGAGGGCGGGGCGCAGGGAGCCGGAGCGGTGGAGTGGATCGTGGACCCGATCGACGGAACCTCCAACTTCGCCCACGGGTTCGCCATGTTCTCCGTCTCTATCGCCGCAGCAGTCGACGGCGAGGTGGTCGCCGGGGTGGTCCACGACCCGAGCAACGGCCTCACGTTCTCCGCCGACGACGCCGACGCCTGGCTGCGCCAGGCCGGCGGCGAGCGCGCCCTGACCGGGCGGGCAGTACGTCACACCGCCGGGGAGCAGCAGCTGAACCTGGTGACCAGCTACCCTTCGGCAGAGGCGCTGCAGATCGATGGGGCCGCCGCGCTGGAGACCTTCGGGGAGGCGATCAGCACCTTCTCCACGGTGCGTCGTCTGGTGTCCGGGGCGCTGGAACTGTGCCACGCGGCCGCCGGCTGGGCCGACGTCGTCTTCGGCGTGGACACCAGCCCCTGGGATGTCGCCGCCGGCATGCTGATCCTCCGCCGGGCAGGCGGGACCTATGAAGGGCTCGGCGCCGGGGCTGACACCCGGGGCGATCACCTGGCACCGCACTATCTGGCCTTCGCGCCGGGTGTGGACTCCCCCACGGCGCGGCGACTGGTGAAGGGGATCGCCGAACGCCGCGCAGGCTGAGGCAGAGCCCGCCACCACCTCGGACACCACTTCACCGAACCCGTCCGCGGATGCTGTGGCACGATGTCGTCATGCCGAAAAAGGTCGACCATCACCAGCGCCGAGAACTCATAGCGGCGGCCGTGATGCGCGTGGTGGCCCATCATGGCCTCGGGGCCGCGAGCCTACGGACTGTCGCCGCCGAGGCCGGCGTCACCGGCGGGATGGTCCAACACTACTTTCCCAACATGGAGGCGATGCTGGACTTCGCCATGCAGTCCGCCCGCGCTCGGTACGGCGAGCGGATGGAGCATGCTCTGGCGGCCCTCGGCGATAATCCGGAGCCCACCGCCGTCCTGGAGGCCGCCCTCATCGCGCTGCTGCCCCGCTCGAAGGAGGAGCGGGCAGACGGGCGAGTGGCACTGGCTTTCATGTCCCATGCCTCCACGAAAGCCTCGGCCACCAGGCAGCTGCGGGAAGACAATGAGGGGATGCGTGCACTGTTGGCCGACCACATACGGACCGCACGCGGCGGCTCAGCGGCATCTCTGGCAGACCCGCCCGACCAGGACGCTTCGCGAGCAGCCGCTGCACTGATGGCACTCACCGACGGCCTGGGGGTCCACATACTCAGCGCCGAGCTTGACGCTGAGGACGCGGTGGGAATTCTGAGACACCACATCGCACTGGTCCTTGCCTGAGCCCACTCCGCTCCGACTCTTTTGCAGTGCATCTGCAATGCAACGTGTTATACAATGCAGATGCATTGCACAACACGTTGCCCCGAAGAGAACCGGAGTGCCCCATGACGGCCATCCAGCACACCACCACAGATCCCGCCGACCTGGTGCATGCCGCCTTCGCAGCCCTGGAACGGCAGGACTTCGAGTCCGTTGTCAGCATGATGGTCGATGACTTTCGCATCAACATCGCCGGCATGCCTCAGCAGAAGCGAGGCATCCCTGCCTGGCGCCGGAATATCCAGATGATGTTCAACGCCTTTCCCGATCTCCAGGTGCACGTCCAGGACCTGTTCGCCGAGGACGACAAGGTGGCAGTGCGTGTGAGATTCACCGGCACGCACCAGGGAGAGTTCCTTGGGATCCGGCCCACCGGCAAGGAGATCGACTACCTCAGCAACGAGATCTACCGAGTGGAGCACGGGAAGATCACCGAGGAGTGGATCTGCTCGGATCTGATGACTCTGCTCCAACAGATCGGTGGTGTCTCCTCCGCTCGCCTGATGACTATGTGGCTGGTCGGCTACCGGACATGGTTCGCTCTGGCGAGCGGAATCGCGGGTGGAGCTGCAGCGGGCTTGGCGCTGAGGCGACTCGTGCGCTGAAGCCTCGCATCGGGCCGTTGCCCCTCATCGGAAACGGGCTTCCGCGACAGATGCCCCACACTGCACCACCCGCAGCCCTGCACACGACAGGAATGGCGTGCGAGACTCATGTCTCCTGCAGTACTGAGCCATGACTCACACGTCTGGGCCTCAGATTTAGGGATTCCGAAGGATCGTCACAGTGACCACACGCCTGCCGGAGCACCGAAGGAAGGGCAACAATGGTGGGGTGAGCACCGACGACGGCGCCCCGCGCCCTCCAGACCAGCCTGGGACTCCCCCTCCCGAGCCGTCCTCCCGGCAGATCCGCCGGTGGCGGAGGCATCTGGCCGATGAGATCGCCGAGGGGAAGCTCTACGCCGACCTCGCCCGGCGCAAGGGCGGCGAGGATCGGCAGATCCTGCTCGGCCTCGCCGAGGCCGAGAAGCGGCATCAGGAGCATTGGCGCCAGCTGCTCGGTCCGCACGCTGAGCGCCTTCCCTCCCCCTCGTTCCACCGGGTGCTGCTGGGCTGGATGGCCCGCGTCTTCGGACCGGTCTTCATCCTGGCCCTGGCTCAGCGCGCCGAGGGCGACTCCCCCTACGCCAAGGACTCCGACGCCACCGCCGGCATGGCCGCCGACGAGGCCATCCATGAGGAGGTCGTCCGTGGGCTGGCCACGCGCGGCCGGGAGAAGCTCTCCGGCGGCTTCCGCGCAGCGGTCTTCGGCGCCAACGACGGCCTGGTCTCCAACCTGGCGCTCATCATGGGAATGGGTGGCACAGGCGTCGGCTCCACCGTCATCCTGGTCACCGGCATCGCCGGGCTGCTCTCCGGGGCGCTGTCGATGGCGGCCGGCGAATACGTCTCGGTGCGCAGCCAACGTGAGCTGCTGGCCGCCACCCGACCCACGCAGGTGACCCTGAAGGCCGCCCCCGACCTCGACGTCGACCAGAACGAGCTGGTGCTGGTCTACCGGGCACGCGGGCTCAGCCAGCAGGACGCCGAGCACCGCGCCGAAGAGCGACTCGGGGTCTTCGACTGCGACTGCAACCCCTCCAAGTCTTGGCAGCCTGTGAAGGAGGACGCCCAGGACGACCATGAAGTGGTGGGCGGCGCCGGCACGGCCGCGCTGTCCAGCTTCGGCTGCTTCGCCGCCGGGGCACTGATCCCGGTGCTCCCGTACCTGCTGGGCATGACCGGGCTCGCCGCCATCGTGACCTCGCTGTCCCTGGTGGGAGTGGCGCTGCTGTGCACCGGCGCCGTCGTCGGCCTACTCTCGGGGGCCTCCCCGCTGATGCGCGGCCTGCGCCAGCTGGGCATCGGCATGGGTGCGGCGGCGATCACCTACGCGCTGGGTTCGCTGTTCGGCGTCGTGCTGGACTGACCTCCGGTCGGTTGCCGGCCGATCGGTGAGGGTCACTCGGCCCGGCCCTCTTGACCTGCCGACGGCGGCGCAGCGCAGGATGAGGGTCATGCCCTCCACACCTCACCGGACAGCCCATCCGCCCGAGCCCCACGCCCCGCTCCGCGCCGTGCTGCAGTGCCGCACCTGCGGCGTCGAACGCCCGCCGGAGGACCGCCCTCCGGAGTGTCCGATCTGCGCCGACGAGCGCCAGCACGTGCCGGTCCGCGGCCAGGAGTGGACCTCGCCCCGGGAGTCCCAGGAGGCGGGGGCGCGTCTGGAGCTGATCGACCGGGAGCCCGGAGTGCACGGCCTGGTGCTGCACGACGGGCCCGGCATCGGGCAGGTGACCAGCATCGTGGCCACCCGCATCGGTAATGTGATGATCGAGCCGCCTGCGTACATCGACGACGACGCCGTCGACGCCGTCGCCTCGGTGGGCGGGCTCGCCGCCATCCTCGCCTCACATCCGCACATGTACGGGGTGCAGTCGCTGTGGGCCGAGGCCTTCGGGGAGGTGGATGTGTACATCTCCGCGGCAGATGAGCAGTGGCTGGCGCTGCGCCCTCCACGGACGGTGGTCTGGGAGGACCGCGTGCAGATCGCCGAGGACATGGTGGCCACGCAGATCGGCGGGCACTTCGTCGGCAGCATGGTGGCCCAATGGCGGGCTCCGGACGGGCGCGGCGTGCTGTTCACCGGGGACGCGATCTTCCCCGTCGCGGACCAGGGCTGGGTGACGTTCATGCGCTCCTACCCGAACATGATCCCGCTCTCGCCCGCGGTGGTGCGCCGGCTCGCCGACCACGTGGCTCAGCACGACTACGACCGGCTCTACGGCAACTTCGCCCGGCACATCACCGCCGATGCCGCCGCCGCGGTGGAACGCTCGGCCCAGCGCTACATCGCCTGGGTCAGCGGAGCCCGTGACGAGGAGACCTGAGGCTGCGCTCCTCGGCCCCGCGCCTGACAGGTGCATGGCCGCGGCCATCACACCTGTCCCCTGGGGTGGCGCACGGAGGTAGAATCCGAGCAACCGAGGAGGACTTCTCCCGTGCAGCGGAAAGTGGTGCGACATGTTCGATCACGCAGACGACGAACCGGTCCTGGTGCTCTCGGAGGATGAGAGCTGGAGGCTTCTGGAGAACACGCAGCACGGGCGGCTCGTCACGGTGGTGGCCGGGCGCGCTGACATCTTTCCGGTCAACCACGCGGTCCAGGAACGGACCCTGGTGCTGAGGACAGCTCCGGGGACCAAGCTCGCCGAGATGGCGGTGAATGAGGAGGTCCTGTTCGAGTCCGACGGGATCCTCTCGGATCAGGCCTGGTCCGTCGTGCTCCGTGGACATGCTCAGCGGCTCGAGACGGATAAGGAACGGGAGGCCGTGCAGTCGCTGGGCCTGCGTTCATGGGTTCCGACCCTCAAGGAGAACTACGTGAGGATCACCCCCACCCACATCAGCGGACGCCACTTCCGATTCGGTCTCCAGCCGGAACGAGAGCTGGGCGAGGGCTCAGAGACCGGCTGAGCCTCCGACACCTGGGCTCGGAGACACGACGAGGCCCGCACCCCCGACGTTCGGGGTGCGGGCCTCGTCGTGGAGAACCGGCAGGATCAGAGCGCGGACGGCTCCACTGCGACCGGGTAGACCTCACGCAGCAGGTGCGCGGTCTCCGAAGGGGTCTTGCCGACCTTCACGCCGGCGGCCTCGAGGGCCTCCTTCTTGGCCTCCGCGGTGCCGGAGGAGCCGGAGACGATGGCGCCGGCATGGCCCATGGTCTTGCCCTCCGGAGCGGTGAAGCCGGCCACGTAGCCGACCACCGGCTTGGTGACGTTGGCCTTGATGTACTCGGCCGCGCGCTCCTCGGCGTCGCCGCCGATCTCACCGATCATCACGATCGCCTTGGTCTCCGGGTCGTTCTCGAAGGCCTCCAGCGCGTCGATGTGCGTGGTGCCGATGACCGGGTCACCACCGATGCCGATGGAGGTGGAGAAGCCCAGGTCACGCAGCTCGTACATCATCTGGTAGGTCAGGGTCCCGGACTTCGAGACCAGCCCGACGCCACCCTTGCCGGTGATGTTGGCAGGGGTGATGCCGGCCAGCGACTCGCCCGGAGTGATGATGCCGGGGCAGTT
Source organism: Nesterenkonia xinjiangensis (assembly GCF_013410745.1). NCBI lineage: Bacteria > Bacillati > Actinomycetota > Actinomycetes > Micrococcales > Micrococcaceae > Nesterenkonia > Nesterenkonia xinjiangensis. Next base: position 1,048,242 of record NZ_JACCFY010000001.1, read on the forward strand.
CGGGCCCAGGATCCGCGTCACGGGCCTGCCGTCGTCGCCGGTCTTGGTCAGCGAGTAGTTGTAGAACTCTGCGGAGTCCTGGACCGGGATGCCCTCGGTGATGACCACCAGAAGGCCGATGCCGGCGTCGATGGCCTCCACCGCGGCGTCCTTGGCGAACTTCGGGGGCACGAAGACCACCGAGACGTCGGCGCCGGTCTTCTCCATGGCCTCGGAGACGGAGCCGAAGACGGGCAGCTCGATCTCGGAGCCGTGCTGGTCCTCGTGGGTGACGGTGGTGCCGGCCTTGCGGGCGTTGACACCGCCGACGATGGTCGTCCCGGCCTGCAGCATGCGGGCCGTGTGCTTGGAGCCCTCGCCGCCGGTGATGCCCTGGACGATGACTTTGGAGTCCTTGTTCAGAAAGATAGACATGCTCGAGCCTCAGTCCTTACTTGTTCGCCAGTTCGGCGGCCTTGTCGGCGCCTTCGTCCATGGAGGTGGCCAGGGTGACCAGCGGGTGGTCGGCCTCGCGCAGGATGCGCCGGCCCTCCTCCACGCTGTTGCCGTCCAGGCGGACCACCAGCGGCTTGGTGGCGGCGTCGCCGAGGATCTCCAGGGCCTTGACGATGCCGTTGGCGACGGCGTCGCAGGCGGTGATGCCGCCGAAGACGTTGACGAACACTGACTTGACCTGGTCGTCGCCGAGGATGACGTCGAGGCCGTTGGCCATCACCTCGGCGGAGGCGCCGCCTCCGATGTCCAGGAAGTTGGCGGGCTTCACGCCGTCATGGGCCTCACCGGCGTAGGCGACGACGTCGAGGGTGGACATGACCAGACCGGCACCGTTGCCGATGATCCCCACCTCGCCGTCGAGCTTGACGTAGTTGAGGTCGTTGGCCTTGGCCTTGGCCTCCAGCGGGTCCTCCGCCTGCTCGTCGACGAGCTCGGAGTGGCCCGGCTGACGGAACTCGGCGTTCTCGTCCACGGTGACCTTGCCGTCCAGGGCGATGATCCGGCCCTCACCGGTCTTCACCAGCGGGTTGACCTCCACCAGGGTGGCGTCCTCTGCGGCGAATGCGGTCCACAGCTGCTGGAACACGTCTGCCAGGGCGGGGACCTGCTCGGCGCCGAAGCCGGCCTGCTCGGCGATCTCGGTGGCCTTGGCCGTGTCGATGCCGGTGTTCGGGTCGAAGTTCACCCGCGCCAGTGCCTCGGGCCGCTCCTCGGCGAGCTGCTCGATCTCGACGCCGCCCTCCTTGGAGCACATGGCCAGGTAGTCACGGTTGGCGCGGTCCAGAAGGATGGAGAAGTAGTACTCCTCCGCGATGTCGGCACCCTGGGCGATCATCACCCGGTGCACGGTGTGCCCCTTGATGTCCATGCCCAGGATCGCCTTGGCGTGCTCGTGGGCCTCGTCGGCGTTCTTGGCGAGCTTCACGCCGCCGGCCTTGCCACGGCCTCCGACCTTGACCTGAGCCTTGACGACGACGACGCCGCCGATCTGCTCAGCGGCCGCCTTCGCTTCTTCCGGGGTGTGCGCCACGATCCCAGCCAGCACGGGAACTCCGTGTGCCTCGAACAGATCGCGCGCCTGGTACTCATACAGGTCCACGGGTGGTGTCCTTCTGCGTCGAAGTCGGTTCTGACAACCTCAGCCCGAAGTCAACAGCGGGACCCGCCGGCAGGGGGCTGAGCGGCCACGCTGCACACCTGGCGCAGCGCTGAGCCTGAAGGCTAGTCGGCCTTCTCCAGGGGAGCATATCGCAGGAGCAGACGCTTCTCGCTTCCTGCGAAGCTGACCTTCGCCACAGTCTTGTCTCCCACACCCTCCACGGCGAGGACCTCGCCGCTGCCAAACTTCTGGTGGGAGACCTTGTCACCGGGGGCGAGGTCCGGGATCCTCCGACTAGGATCCACCTGGCGGGGCGCGACGCCGCCGGCCGCCCCGGGCAGCGAAGATGACGTCTTGTCGCTGCTCGCCGACCCGTAGACGGTCGGCGCGGAGCGTCCGCCGCGGCCGGCCCCGGCGCCTCGTGATCCGCCGGAGCTCGGGCCGGTGCCGAAGCGGGGAGCACCGTAGTGGTGGCCGCCCAGCCCGCCGGAGAAGCCGCCCAGCCCTCCTGACGATGCGGCATCGATATGAAGCAGGTCCTCCGGGATCTCCCCGAGGAACTGGCTGGGCGGGTTGTACTGGTGCTGGCCCCACAGGTGGCGGGACTCCGCACGGGTCAGGTAGAGCCGACGTCGGGCGCGGGTGAGGCCCACATAGGCCAGGCGGCGCTCCTCGGCCAGCTGTTCGCCGTCCGAGATGGAGCGGGCGTGGGGGAAGATCCCGTGCTCCATCCCTGTGAGAAACACCACAGGAAATTCCAGGCCCTTGGCCGTGTGCAGCGTCATCAGAGTGACCTGCCCCTGTTCGCGGGCGAGCCGCTCCGACTCGGCATCGCCGGCCGAGGGGACGGAGTCGGCGTCGGCGACCAGCGAGACCTGCTCCAGGAAGTCCGCCAAGGTGCCACCCTCGGTGGAGGCCTCATACTCCTTGACCACCGCGACGAGCTCGCCGAGGTTGTCCGCCCGAGATTCGTCCTGCAGGTCCTTGGACTGGCGCAGCGCCTCCAGCATGCCGGTCTGCTCCAACACCGCCTCCAGCACCACCGAGGGCTTCTCCGAATCCCTCAGGGAGGCGAGGTCGTCCATCATCCGCACGAAGGAGGCGATCGCCTTCAGCGAGCGGGTCGCCATGGCGGGAGCCTCCTCGGCCCGGCGCAGGGCCTCGAAGAACGTGGTGCGGTCCCGCTGGGCGAGCGCGGCTGCGGCCCCCTCCGCCCGGTCCCCGATGCCCCGCTTGGGCTCGTTGAGGATGCGGCGCAGGTTGACGTCGTCGTCGGGGTTGTTGATGACATGCAGGTAGGCCAGTGCGTCCTTGATCTCCTTGCGGTCATAGAACCGCGTGCCTCCGACCACCCGATAGGGGATTCCGCGGCTGATGAGCCGCTCCTCCAGGGAGCGGGACTGGGCGTTGGTGCGGTAGAAGACCGCCACGTCGGCGGGACGGATGCCCTCACGGTCGCCGAGACCGTCGATGGTGCGGGCGATCCACTCGGCCTCGTCGGACTCCGAGGGCGCCACATGCAGCGTGACCGGCTCCCCCTCACCCTCTTCCGTCCAGAGTTTCTTCTCCGTGCGGCCCGAGTTCTGCGAGATCACCGCATTGGCAGCGTCGAGGATCGTCTGGGTGGAGCGGTAGTTCTGCTCCAGCTTGATGGTGGTGGCGTCCGGGTAGTCGCGCTCGAACTCGATGATGTTGCGGATGTCCGCACCACGGAACGCGTAGATCGACTGGTCGGAGTCGCCCACGACGGTCAGCTCGGCCCCCTGGGTCTCGACGCCGTCGCCCGGGGCGCCGGTCAGCTGGCGGACGAGCCGGTACTGAGCATGGTTGGTGTCCTGGTACTCGTCGACGAGCACATGGCGGAAGCGCCTCCGATAGCCGTCGAGGATGCCGGGGAAGGCGTCGAACATGTAGACCGTCTCGGCCAGGAGGTCGTCGAAGTCGTAGGCGCTGGCCTGACGCAGCCGTGCGGTGTAGTCCCGGTACACGCTGGCCACTGCCTCGGAGAACGGCTCGTTGGGGGCCGTGGAGCTGAACTCCTCGGCATCGACCAGCTCGTTCTTCAGCGCGGAGATCTTGTTCTTGATGGCCCGCGGGGCGAAGCGCTTGGGGTCCAGATCGTGCAGCTTGGCGATGGTGGTGATCAGCCGCAGCGAATCGGCGGCGTCATAGATGGTGAAGCTGGACTTCCGACCCAGGTTCGCGGCCTCGGCGCGCAGGATCCGCACGCAGGAGGAGTGGAAGGTGGAGATCCACATGCGCTCCGCGGCCGGACCGACGAGCTCGACCACCCGTTCCTTCATCTCTCGGGCGGCCTTGTTTGTGAAGGTGATGGCCAGGATCTCGTGCGGCCGGGCGGCACCGGTCTGGAGCAGATGGGCGATGCGCCGGGTGAGCACCCGTGTCTTGCCGGAACCGGCACCGGCGACGATCAGCAGCGGCGCGCCGGAGTGCAGCACCGCCTGCCGCTGCTCGGCGTTCAGCCCCGCGGCGGGGTCTGCCGCGGGGGCGGCGACGGCGACGCCGGCCGGGGCGCCGTCGTCGGCGGCGGCCTTCTTGGCACGGGCGGTCTCGGACGGGCGCTCAGCTGGCGGGGTGAAGAGGAACTCCATGGTCCCTCAAGTCTAAGCGCGGCCGGTGACCCGAGTCCCGCAGGGGGCCAGCGGCGCTCTGCAACAATGGGGACCACATGCGGCCATCCCTCGTGCCCGCGGACGACCACTCCGCTGATGACCGCGCCATGACCCTCGAGGAGGACGATGTCCAGACGACGGAAGGCTCCGCGCGGCAATCCCGCGGCGAGCTCCGAGTCGACGTCCGGCGGTTCCGACGCAGACCGGAGAAGCCGACCCCGCCCCCGTCTGATCGGCGGTGGCAGGATCCTCGCCGAGGCGAACCCCCGCGCCGGGGACGACCCGAAGTCCAATCCGAAGCTGCTGGTCTACGCGCTGCTGGGCACCACCGTCTTCCTCTTCTGCTACCTGCATCTGCTCGCGCTGCCGCAGATGACCCAGTTCACCGGCGGATTCTCGATGCCGGACTCGCTGCTGACCGGCTATGACGTCTCCGACATCGAACGGCTGCGCTCGGTGATGGATGAGGATGCCCTCGGACAGCTGAACTTCGTCCACAAGACCGCCGGGATCCTGTTCCCGGTCTCCTTCTTCCTCACCGCCTGGGCGGTGGTGGGCCTGATGATGCGCGAAGGCGTGGTGCGCTGGCTGCTGCTGGCCGCCGCGGGACTGTTCACAGCCATGGATATCACCGAGAACTTCCTGATCGACCAGATCCTCTCCGCCGAGACCGTGGACGCCGGCACGGTGAACACTTCCTCTGCGCTAACCGTGAGCAGCTGGCTGCTCTTCGCCGTGGTGGGCTCCCTGCTGATCATCGCGGTGATCATGGCCATGGTGAGACGCTCCGTGGAACGGACCGCCCGGCCGCTGTGAAACCGGTAGGATGGTCGGGTCCCAGCCTCCGTAGCTCAGGGGATAGAGCACCGCTCTCCTAAAGCGGGTGTCGCAGGTTCGAATCCTGCCGGGGGCACCAGTTGGTCCTTGTTCAAACCTGCGGCGTTCGTGGTTTGAACTCCACTCTGATCTCCACCAGCCTGCTTCCGACGCAGCGCGGTGGACTGGACCTCGGGGTTGAACAGGATGTCGAAGGGCTCACCGGCCTCACCGTCCACGGCATCGGCCTCTGTGAGGTGGAGCCTGTCGAAGAACGCCTGGGTGGGGATGCGGCGCAGCGAGTCATAGATGCTCATGTCGATCGCGTGACAGTCACCAACCAGAGCCAGGAAGTCCTCCAGACGGGCCTGGGCCTGCTTGCAGTAGTCCTCCACCGCACGCTTCACATCCGGGATGTACACGGCCTTCTGCTCGCAGTTGGTGCGCTTGGGGTGCCGCCCGGCACACCTGACGTACGGGCAGATCACGCCCTGGCGGATCTTGGCTTTGATCATGACCAGCAGGGACCCGCACTGGCCGCAGTACAGACTGCCTGTGAGGTAGTGGTCATGGACCTGGGCCTTCTCTCCCGAGGCCTGAGGCGAAGCTGAGCCCATCGACCACCGAAGCGACCGCACCTGGGGTTGCCACGGTAAGGGCTTGCTGACGCCGGGGGTCATTGTGCAGGGACGTTCTTCTTGTGTGCTGCCATCCGGGCGCTGATGATCAGTAGCAGTCCGATGAGGGTGAGGCCTGCTCCGCTGATGGTGGGGCTGTGCAGCCCGTAGTCGGCGGCGATGGCTACTCCGGCGAGGCTGACGCCGATGGTGTTGCCGAGGTTGAAGGCGGCGATGTTGGTTGCCGAGGCCAGGGTGGCTGCCCCTTTGGCATGCCGCATCACCCGAGCTTGAAGGCCGGGTACGGTGGCGAAACCGACCAGCCCGAGAAGGGTCAACATGATCGCAGCGAACACTGGGAACGCAGCGGCTGCCCCTAGGCCGAGGATCACGGCGGGCAACAGTATCGAGAGGATCAGTACGGCGTTGTCGGCGTTCTTATCGGCTGCCCACCCACCGACGATGTTCCCGGCGAAGAGCCCTACGCCGAAGAGCACCAGCAGCCAGGGAACTGCCGAAGCGGAGTAGCCGGTGACTTCTCGCAACAGGGGCTCGATGTACGTGAAGACTCCGAACATGCCGCCGAAGACCATCGCGGTGGTCACAAGCGACATCAACACTTGGGGTCGTGCCAGGGTGCGGAACTGTTGGCCGAGCGGCAGCTGGTTCTGTTCCGGTTGAGTCTTCGGCACCAGGGTGACCAGTCCGGCCAATGCGAGGACACCGATTGCGGAGATGATCCAGAACACCGAGCGCCAGCCCAGTTGTTGTCCGACGAAGGCACCAGCCGGGACACCCAGGACGTTGGCGATCGTCAGTCCGGCGAACAGCGCCGCGACCGCAGACGCTCTCCTGTGCTCGGGCACCAGGGCGGCGGCTATCACGGCACCGATGCCGAAGTATCCGCCGTGAGCCAGAGCGGCGATGATGCGCCCGGCGAACATCACCTCGTAGTTCGGCGCCCAGGCCGAGAGGGTATTGCCGACGATGAAGAATGTCAGCAACAACACGAGCGCGTATTTCGGGGCTCGCTTCATCAGAAACGGGGTGATCGCCAAAGCACCGGGGACCACTGCCAAGGCGTAGCCGCCAACGAGGTGGCCTGCTTGGCTGATGGAGACATCCAGGTCGGTGGAGACTTCGGTCAGCAGCCCGGCAATGACAAACTCGGTCAGCCCGATGCCGAACCCGCCGACGCTCAGAGCTAGCAGGGCCAGCATTGTCCTTCTTTGGCTGCCCTGGGTGGCAGCCGGGGCTACAGGTGAGGCAGTGGAGCTGGTGGTGTTTGTACTGGTGGTGTTTGTTGATGTCACAACTTCCACTGTCAGGCTCATCGCCAGCAGCAGCCATCCCTCTGTTGTGCCTACCCCTGCCAGGGGCACCCTCCGCCGGTGACATCCCCGCCACAGTCTTGGGAGAATGGAGGGCATGACCCTCCAGTACGCTCACCGGGAGAGTGCCGGCTCGGAGGCACCGAATCCTCTGGCCGATTTTCTGCGGGCTCATCGTGCCCGGATCACTCCCGTGCAGGCAGGAATCCCCTCCTACGGCACCACCCGGAGGGTCCCGGGGCTGCGTCGGGAAGAACTGGCTCAGCTGGCCGGGGTGTCGGTGAATTACTACACCCGTCTGGAACAGGGGGAGGCCAAGAACCCCTCCGAGGGAATCATCACGTCGCTTGCACGAGCCCTTGATCTTGATGAGGATGCCACCAGCTACCTGCACAGCATCGCTGGTACCACGCCGCCCACACACGGCACAGTCGATCCGGGTGCCTCGGAAGCCGGAATGAGCTTCACCTTCGAGCGTCTGGTCGAGTACATGCCCGGCACGGCTGCGATCACGCTCTCGGCCACCAACGATGTGCTCTCCTGCAACCACCTGGCCCACCAACTGTTTTTCGCTCACATGGGACAAGAGGACCGTGATGAACTCGGTGCTCGGTGGAACACCCATCGATTGCTGTTCACAGATCCCTACACTCGGGACCTCTATCGTCACTGGCACGAAGAGGCCGCTCTCGCTGTCGCGTCACTGCGATTCCATGCAGCCTCAGCACCCGACGACGCCGCCGTCCAGGCCTTGGTGGGGGAACTCTGTGTGACCAGCAGCGAGTTCGCCCGCCTATGGGCCGAACACCCTGTACGTCGGTGCACACGAGGCACCAAGCACCTCATCCACCCTGGGCACGGGGACCTGGACCTGGAGTATCAAGTCCTCCATGCCCCCGGCGGAGACGGTCGCCGGATTCTGATCCACACCACCACACCGGGAAGTCCCGCAGCAGATGCCCTTCACGTGCTGAGCTAGCACACATAAGTAACCCACCCGCCAACCATCCCCGCCAAGCTCCTAGCACTGGCGTGATGGGAAGAACCATGCGGTGAAATCAGCCAAGACAGCCCTTAGAACTTCTGAAGTCTCAGGAGGCTGCGGTGTCGAGTAGCCAGTGGTGACGCACACGAGTGGCACGTTCATACCCGGCCAGGAGGCCTGCGATCACCACAGCGGTGTTAGCCCATGCCGAAAGTCTCATCGGTGATCTGAAAGTCCCCACGCGCTCAGCCACAGGTGGAATCTCGGTGAGAACCTCCACACCTTGGAGGGCGCTCAAACTCAGAGCCACGAGCAACACCACCACCGACAGCAGCGCAAGAAGCCTGCTGACCGTAGGGAACATTTCACCGAGCCGGGCACGCCGGCCTTCTTGGCTGCGCCGGTCAGGCTGCAGCAGCTGCTCGGTGCCATCGTCGGTCACATAGTGCATCCGCCGGACGCCGAACTCGGTGGTTGCCACATGGATGACACCACCGGGGACGGTGAACATCGTGGGTACATTCGAGCGTGCGATCTGTAGACCGTCGCGGTAAAGGGAGGCAGGAGGCTTGCCTTTGCCGGCTTCATGGTCAGCTTTGGACTTCGAGTCTGTCAGCAGCCGGACATCCACCGCGTACACGTGACTGTGTCCGGTGTCGTCAGCCAAGCGGATATAGAACAGCGAGCGGCTGAAAAGCTGCCAGGGGCGGAAACGCCGGAGGTGGCTTCCATCTCCTGTGCGGACCTTGTTCATCTGCCAGCGGCGTCGGAGGTTTCTGATCACCAGATCAGTAGAAGGTGTGCCCTTGGGGCAGGGTCAACTATCCATGAAATGCTCTAGCTGAGCAGGTCATCGGAAGGTTCGGAGGTGAAGAATCAGTGCCGTGGAGCACCAGGCAACTTGCTGAGCTTGCCGGAGTGACGGTGAAAGCCGTTCGACACTACCATCGACTCGGTCTGCTGGATGAGCCGACTCGTTCGCTCAATGGGTACAAGCACTACGACGGCGCGGACCTGGTGAGTCTGCTGCAAATTCGCAAGATGATCGAGCGTGGCTTCAGCCTCAGCCAGATCGCCGACATGGACGACGACTCACGCCATCAGGACAGCATCCGGGACATGGACTCCCACCTCGGTGCCGAGATCGAACGTCTGACGGGGCTGCGTGAAGAACTGTCTGCGCTCCTTGAACACGGCTCAACTCCGGAGACCCCAGCAGGCTTCGTGACTGTCTCGCAGGGGCTCTCCGAGAATCAGCGGAAACTGCTGGTGGTCTACGAACGGTTCTTCAGCGCCGAAGTAGTCAACAGCCTGGAACGTATGCTGCTGGACCGCACTGAAGAAGAACGCCAGATCGATGACGACTTCGATCAACTGCCCGAAAACAGCGACGGCGCCGAGATCGATCACCTCGCCCAGCGGATGGTTCCCATGATCCAGCGCCTGCGAAGAGATCACGCTTGGCCAGATGACCCCCTAGAGGACTCACCGCATGGGGCTGGGACGGCAGGCTACGCTCTGGCCCACACGCTAGTGAAGGTTTACCACACGGCCCAGATCAGAGTCTTGCAACAAGTAGACGCGATTCTTCAAGACCAACCCTGGTCGAGTTCACCAGCTGACTGACCTCGGACGGGCTGATGCGTGTTGCCCTAGAGGTCAACGACGGCTAACCGACCCAGCCAGAGCCTCAGCTGCGGACTGTGCTCGGCCAGCTGTGCGCGCAGCCCTTCCGCGGAGCACGGTTCCGGGGAAAACCGCTGGCAGCTCGGCCCGTCCATGATGTTGGCTGCTGCGGTAGAGCTGGGCCACGTAGTTTCCCTCGTCGCTGCTCGAGTCAAAGTAATCCACGACGACGGCGTACTTCTCGGCCTCCAGACGGCCCTTGGCGGTCTCTACCGCCGACGCCGCCTGTTGGTCATAGCCAGTCGCGCTCCCGGGCATAGCGGGCAGCATCGTGCCTGGACTTGGACTGGGTCTTCTGCATCGCCGCAGAGAGGTAGTTGCGTACAGTTCCCTCCGCCAAGTGAATCCGGCCGGAAATGTCCGCCACAGAGTATCCCTGGGAGGTCTCTCGGAGCACATCGATCTCACGGTCGGTGAGCGGGCAGTCGTCGACGACGGCGAGTGCGGACACATCCGGGTCGATCCAGCGCCTGCCCTGATTCAGAGCCGAAATGACCTCTGCGATGTGGGCGGGTTCGGCCGCCTTACTGATGAAGCCACGCACACCCAGTTTCAGCGCGCGGCGGAGGACCCCGGGGCGGGCATGCCGGGTGAGCATCAAGACAGTCTGCTCCGGGCGGCGGTGCTGGAGCTCGGCGAGGGCGTCGAGGCCATCGGTGCCTGGCATCTCTAGATCGATCACCAAGAGATCAGGCTCATGCCGGATCACAGCCTCGACGGCGGCTGCTCCGTCCTCTGCCTCGGCCACGACGGTGATGTCGCCCTCTAGAGGCAGGAGGGATGAGAGCGCCTTGCGGAGCAGGGCCTCGTCATCGGCCAGGACGATTCTGATGGGGCGCTGGGCCGAGGTGGGTCGGTCGGCGTTGCTCATCGGGCGGTCTCCTGGGGGAAGTACGCCGCTGTCGAGAATCTTGAGCCGCGGCGGTTTACCTGGAGCTCTCCGCCGTTGTCCGCGATCCGCTGTTTGAGGGTATTCAGACCTCGAAGCTGTGACTGGGCCAAGGCCTCGGTACCGGAAGCCCCGCCGGGAGCAGAACCGCACTCTCCAGAGGCGGGGCGGGCGCCGTCGTTGATCACGGTGATGCTCGTCCAACAGAGCTCGATCTCCACCCGGGTGGCCTGGGCGTGTCTCAGGATGTTGGTGGTGGTCTCGCGCAGGACCTGGCCGAACAGCGCCCCGTACGGGCTGTCGTCCGGCGCCTCCTCCTCATCCTCGCGGCGGATCTGAACCTCGATGCTGGCGGCTTCGAAGAGATTCTTGGTGTTCTCAAGCTCGGAGGCCAGGTTCAGCCGGCGCTGGGCGTAGGCGAGCTCCTTGGTCTGGGTGATGGTGTCGGCGACCAGCTCGTGGACCTCCCGCAGTTCCCGGGCAGCGCGGCCGGCCTGGTATTCCATCAGCTTCTCGGCCAGTGCCACCTTCAGCTTCACGACGTGCAGGGTGTGCCCCTGGATGTCATGCAGCTCGCTGGCAAAGCGGACCCGTTCGCGCATGATACCCAGCTCCGCCTCTGCCGTCCGGGCCTGCTCCAGCTCATGGAGGATCACCCAATAGCGGTCCGAGTAGAGCATCATCGCAGTCACGAACACGGCGATGACGCCCGGGACCACGGAGAACTCCAGGAGATCCAGCTCCGGGTTCCGCCAGACGGCGGCCGCCCCGATCACAGCCGTCAGCAGGCCAAAGCCGACCGTCCCGACGGCGCGGTGCCGCGGCAGCCGTGGGACCGTCATTGATCCCACGAGGGCCAGCGGGAAGAACGCCATCGAAGTTCCGAACACGACGGCGCCGATCCCCCATACGGTGACGCAGACGATCAGCGCCGCCGTCCCGAAGCGCGGGTACCCCGAACGGCCCCACTGGGTCATCACGCAGACCGAGGCCACGAAGGCCACTCCGACGACAGCGGCCTCCCACCAGTTCTGTGCCTGCACAGCGATCAGGATGATCCCCACAGGCAGGATGCTGACCATGGTGGTCACCACCGTGGTGCGGTGCATCCGGCGGTAGCTGGCTTCCGCGTCATAGGGGCGGAGCTGGGTGGGATTCATCGTTGACGAGCCTAGCCCCAGGGGTAGACCTCCAGAAGTGACACTGCGTCATATCCACCCGTGACACGGTGGCACTGCCCGACGCGCGTCTGGGGCGGAAGAGTGAGGGACCGTACTGATCAAGCCCTACCTCCCGGAGCAGCAATGACACAGAACAGCACAACTATCGGGTTTCTCGACATCCTCCCGCAGCCGGTCGTTGATTTCATGACCGAGGTCGTGGAGTGGATGGTTGAAACCGCAGCCGGCGCCGAGACCTGGCAGCAGACCCTGGTGATGCTTGCCGGTGGCGCCATCCCCTTTCTGGAGTCCTACGTGACTAGCTTCGTCGGTGTGCTGGTGGGAATGCCCGCGCCGCTGGCAGTCAGTGCAGCCGTCGTCGGGAACGTGGTGTGCACGCTGGTACTGACCTTCCTCACCGGTGGGGCGCGTTCAATGGCAACCCGCGGCAAAGAGGCTCAGCCCAGCAAACGACGCCAGCGTGTGGCGAAGTACATGGACCGGCTCGGCGTGCCCGGAGTCTGCCTGGCCACCCCGCTGGTACTTCCGACTATGTTCACCGCACCCATCCTGGTCGGCATGGGCGCCAAGGTGCAGAGCGTGATCCTCTGGATGACGGTCTCCATCATCGCCTGGGGCGTGCTCTTCGGCTTCTTCGGCGACTGGGTCTCCGGCTGGTTCATGTAGCCCGGCCTCTTCCCGGACATGCCATGAGGTCCCGTCAAAAGCCCAGTTCTCCAGCGGCCGCTTCATGAGCGAAAACTCCTCGCCCAACAGTGCCTCAGCATGTCCTCCTGAGCCTGACACCGGGTGAAGCTCGCATATTCGAAGCTCATGCCCCGGGGGTGCTGACGATCACCGCACCGCCAACCCAACTGTCACCACCTCATTGCTCACGTCTTGCGAGGAGGCTGATGCGCCAAGTCGATTGGAGGCCTCGTTCCTTCTCACCATCAAAGCTCGGAGCGAGACATGCCTCTGAGAGAGCAGACCGTCTCTCCGTGCGCACTCACAGCGGAACGAACGGCATCCTGACCTGTTTCACCCTCGACAGCGGCGTACCCAGCGGCCAGTTCCTTGCGATGTGCGGTACTCAATCCGGATTGGGGCCCACGCGAATATCTCGCCACCGGAACCCGCTCATCGTGGTGCCGGGTCGCCTGGACCCGAAACCAACACCCCGCCGACCTCTGAGGACACTCCGGATCAGCACTTTCGCCGGTCTGCGGGAGGCTTGAGAAGTGTCCACGAAGGTGCACCAGATCGTCGTGGCACCGACCCACGACTCTCGTATCATCGGAACTGACCACGCGACTCGGCGTGCAGGTAAAGACAGCCCGATGCCGGCATGGCCGCGATGAGCGCACCGCCCTATGCCAGGGAGCACCCGCATGACCCACATCGTCCCCACCGTACGCCGGTTCACCACCGATGCAGATGACCGCAGCGTGCCCTTGGGAGACCGCCGGATCTGGATCACTCCTGCCGTCGAGGCCTCCGAGGGCGGCCCCCTCAGTGCCTACAGCGCGCACTTCGGCCGGAGCGAACGGGCTGAGCTGTCCGCCCCGTACGAGGAGGTATGGGTCGTTCTGCGTGGTGAGCTTCGCGTGACCGGTGGCTCCTCCGAGCTGCTGGTCCATGCCGGGGAGTTCCTCCACGTGCCTGAGGACTCACCTGGTCAGGTGGAGGCGATGGTCGACACCGACCTGGTCTGCGTGTCGGTGCCGGCCCACTGAGGCGATCCGGTCGATACCGCCGCCGTTCAGGTGAGCGCCCACTGTCGGGCGGTGGGGTGACACCAGTCGATGAAGGGAGTGGACGTGTCAGATGCCATCTTGTTCGTCCACACGATGAAGGTTCCGGCTGCCGAGATGCATGACTTCACGAGGGCGTTGCAGAGCGCCGTGGAATTCGTGGAGGCCAACGGGCCGCACCTGATGGTCGAGGCCTACGTGGATGAGTCACGAGAGCGTGCCTACAGCTTTCAGCTCTACCCGGACTCAGCATCCATCAGAGCTCACTGGGAGATGTCGGACCCCTACATCCGTGACGTGATGAAGCATGCCAGCGTCGAGCGGCTGGACATCTACGGGCACCCCGACGACTCGGTGATGCAGCACATCCGGGAGCTCTCCGCGGCAGGTGTCGAGGTGTCGGTGACGCCCAACCTCACAGGTTTTCACCGGCTGGCTCCGCCTGCGCCCGACTAAGTCCGCCTGCGGGGCTCCCCCGCCGCAGCGCTGCTGCTGTCCGTCGAGACAGCCGGACGTGGGGACCTGAGGAGCCGCTGTGCTCCTGGCCCACCAGCTCCGAGGACGTCATCCGGGTTGGAGTACGGACATGACTCCAGGGACAGACAGCCACAGCCGATGCAGTTCGAGAACCGGTCACGCAGCGCGGTCAGGTGCTCGATCCTGTCATTGAGATCATCGCGCCATTCCCGCGAGATGCGCGACCAGTCCTTCTTGGTCGGAAGCCCCTGCTCAGGAAGCTTGTCCAGGGCCTCCTTGATGCGGTCCAACGAGATCCCGACCCGCTGTGAGGCCCGGATGAAGGCGAGAACCCTGAGCGTCTCTCGGCGATACTCACGCCGATTGCCCCCGGTCCGCCGGCTGCGGATCAGCCCCAGCGACTCGTAGTAGTGCAGCGCCGAGACTGCTACCCCGGCGCGCGCCGCCACCTGACCAGGCTTGAGCCAGATGATGTCCTCGTGCACCTGGGGCATCGACACCCTCCCGAGTAGACCCTTGACATCAAGTTCACTTGACGTAGTCGACTGTACATCGAGCGACAACAGCGACGACAGGAGCGGACTGTGATCGAGATCGATGTGTGGATGGACGTGCGGTGCCCGTGGTGCTGGATCGGGCTGCGCCGTCTGGAGCGGGCCCGAGCCATGGTTTCTGAACCGTTCCGCGTGCATCGCCGGAGCTTCCTCCTGGAGCCCCAGGGACCAGCGAGCCCCGGCCGGCCCACCTCTGAGGTCGCGACGGCCCAGTGGGGCATGAGTCCCGTGCAATGGGGTGCGAAGAGTCGTCTCATCCGCTCTGCAGGCCTCCAGGAGGGCCTTCGCCTAGATGTCGACGGGGCCCTGATGTTCGACTCGGCTGCTCTGCATCGGCTGCTCAAGCTCGCCGCCGAGGAGTTACATGAGGACACCGGAGCCCTGTGGGAGTCCGCATTCGCTGCGCAGTTCGTGCATCTCGAGGATCTGGGCGATCCGAAGGTGCTGCGGGCGTTGGCGTCCCAGTGGGGCCTGGATGAGGCTGCGGCACGGAGCGCGCTGGCAGAGGGTCGCTACGCCGACGAGGTGGCCCGCGACATCGAGGAGGCCCGACGCGTCTCCGTCACATCCATTCCGACGCTGAACGCCTCCGACGGTCGGCGCCTCTCGGGGAGCGCCTCAGTGCAGACGATGGCTCGTCTCCTCGGCCCCGGCGGGTGGGACCGATGAACGCGACCATGCGAGCCGCAGCCATCGACGCCTTCGGACCGCCCGAAAGGCTGCAGGTGCGTGAGCTCCCTCGCCCGGTCATGGCTGATGACGACGTGCTGGTGCGCGTACGCGCCGCCGGAGTGCAGCTGACCGATGCCGCCGTCCGCGCCGGGTGGACACCACCTGGCGCCGTGATCCGCCTGCCCCAGATCCTCGGGAACGAATTCTCCGGGACAGTCGAAGAGGTCGGCGAGGGTGTGACGAGGTTCCGACCTGGTGACGAGGTGCTGGGATTCAGGCTCCTGGGCTGCTACGCGGAATATGTGGCGGTCCCAGAGTCGCAGGTGGTCATGAAGCCCCGCACGGTGGGCTGGCACGCCGCAGGTGCGCTCTCGGCGTCCGGTCAGACCGCACACACCGCCTTCGAAGACCTCGCAGTGGAAAGAGGAGACGTGGTTCTCGTGCATGGTGCCGCAGGTGGAGTCGGCACGGTCTTCACCCAGCTGGCCGTGCAGGCTGGGGCGACCGTCGTCGGGACCGCGAGCCAGGAGAACCACGACTATCTCAGATCCCTGGGCGCCATTCCGGTGGCCTACGGGCCGGGACAGAGGGACAGGATCCGCTCCCACCTGCCCCGAGCGGACGCCGCCTTCGATGCCGCCGGACATCAGAACCTGCGCGACGCCGTGCACTTCGTCGCGGATCGCCAGCGGATCGCCACTATCGTCGACATGCCGCTCGCACAGGAGCTGGGTTGCCGCATCGTGAGAAGCCGCCGCTCCGCGCGTCGGCTGGCTGACCTCGTCGACCGGCTGGACAGGGGTGTGCTACGCATCCACGTCCGTCGCAGGTACCCGCTCGATGCTGTCGCGGACGCCCACAGGGATGTCGAGTCCGGGCACGGACGCGGCAAGGTCCTCCTCGACATCAGTGAGGAGGCGTGAACTCAGGACCGAGCCCGATCCACGGACGCCTGTGGACGTCGACGACGTGGCCCTTCATCGCCAGTGTGCTGGCGCTGATGACCTTCATCGCGTTCGAGTCCTTCGCCATCACCACCGTGCTGCCGGTCGCGATGGCCGAACTCGGCGGTCCACAGTGGTATGCCCTCGCATACTCCTCCACCATCACGGCGGCCCTGGTGGGCATGATCATCGGTGGTGACTGGTGCGACCGGGCAGGCCCGCACCGGCCCCTCCTGATGGGCGGAGCTCTGTTTCTCTGCGGACTCGCCCTGTGCGTGATGGCTCCCGACGCCGGGACCTTCATCCTCGGGCGCATCCTCCAAGGACTGGGCGGCGGGATCGACTCGGTCGTCCTCTACGTGCTGATCGCCCGCCACATACCCGAAGCTGCCCGCCCTCGGATGTTCGGCCTGCTGACGGCTGCCTGGATCGTCCCTTCGATGGCAGGGCCCACGATCGCGGGGGCCCTCACGGAGCTGACGACGTGGCGAACGGTCTTCGGCCTCATCCTGGCAGGGGCCACGATCGCCCTGGCCTGCCTGCTCCGGACGACGCGGCAGGCTCCGCGCACCGCCCGGGTCCCGCCGCAGGCCGTGTTCGGCCGCAGAGCCGCTCTGTCGTTCGTGGCGGCGTCCCTCCTCATCGTCCTTCACCTCGGCGCGCAGCTCGATCCTCCGAGATCGATCCCGGTGGTGCTGGGTGCGCTGGTCGGACTCGGTGTCGTCGCGCAGAAGATCCTGCCCGCAGGGACGCTGCTGCTCCAGGGCGAACCGCAGCGCCTCATCGCCCTGAGAGCCGTCCTGGGAGCGACGGTCACCACCACGGATCTGTACCTGACCCTCTACCTCCAGACGGAACGCGGGCACCCGCCCACCATCGCCGGACTCGTGATCTCCGTCGGAGCGCTCGGCTGGGCCGGCGGCGCATGGCTGCAGGGACGATTCTCCAGCCGACATGCCGTCCATCGACGGTTGATCGCCTTCGCGACGCCGCTCATCTCAGCGGGCCCCGCCACCGCGCTGCTCCACACAGCCCACGTGCTCCCCCTGTGGACGGTCATCGCAGGGTGCCTCGCCATGGGCACCGGCATGGGGATCGTCTACCCGAGACTGTCCAGCTCCACCCTCTCCCTGACGGACGCCGAGCAGCACGGCACGTACAGTTCAGCGCTGCAGGTGGGTGAAGGGCTCACTGTGGGGGCGGCCACTGCGCTGACAGCGGTCATCCTGGCTTCCTCCCTCGCGTCCAGCACGTCCTTCACCTTGGTGTACGCAGTCCTCCTGACCCTTTCGCTGGGCGCCATCCTCATCGCAGCACCGGGCCGCCTGCCCGCCCGTGGGTGACCCGTCCGGCATTCCGTGTGCCACAGGCCAACCGGCGGTAGTGTCACAGGATGTCCCTGGATCTGACGACCCTGAAGACCCTGCGTGCCGTGATGGAGCAGGGCTCCTTCGCCGCCGCCGGCCGCGACCTGGGCTACACCTCATCCGCGGTGTCGCAACAGATGGCTGGGCTTGAGAGGAGTCTCGGCCTGGAGCTCTTCCATCGGGAACCGCGGCGGATCGTTCCCACCGGGGCGGCAGAGTATCTCTACGAGCATGCAGCTGAGGTCTTCCGCCTGATCGATCAGCTCCAGGTCGATGTCGAACGCTGGTCAGCAGGTCAGGAGGGGAGGCTGCGGGTCGGCACCTACGCCTCCGCCGGCGGGCCGATCGTGGCGCAGGCGATCACACGGTTCCTCGTCCGCCGTCGGAAGGTGCAGATCTCACTGGACGAAGGCGAGCCCTACGAACTGTTCCCCCGCGTGGAGAGCGGAGAACTCGACGTCGCCCTGGGCTTCCAGTACGACCTGGTGCCGAAGCAGTGGTCCTCCGCCGTGGAGCTGACGGAGATCGGCGTCGAGGAGCTTCACCTGATCGCACCTCGTCATCACCGACTGGCCAGCCGTGACGCTGTGGACCTCGCGGAGCTGCGGCTCGAACGCTGGGTGACTCACACGAAGGAGACCGCGGCCAGCGACTGCCTCACGTCCTTCTGCGGAAAGGCAGGTTTCACCCCAGACGTCACCTTCCGCAGCAACAACATGGATACGATCCGAGGCATCGTGGCAGAAGGGCTCGGAGTGGCGCTCATTCCGGCGCTCGCCCATGTCGACCGCGAGAGGACCATCGCCCTTCCCCTCACCGAACAGCTGCCCCGTCGGCAGATCATGGCCGCCACCAGACTGGGACAGCGCACGCCGCTCGCCAGCTCCTTCCTCGATGCCGTGGCACACGCCGTAGACACCTCGATGCCGCGATCACCGCGAAGCTCGCCTCCGGGTCCCTGAACCGACCCGACTCGGGACGAGCATAAGGATCAGTGTCGCTGAGAGTATCCAGGTCTTATCACAACCCCCTCCCCCTGCCGATGGGCCGCTCCTAGGCTGTGGACTCATCACCGCACGAGGGCCAGACAGTCTGGTCCTCACCGAGGCGCAGGGAGTCACAGATGTCTGGGAACACTGAAGCACCCACAGTGCTGGCCTTCACCCTCTATTTCGTGGTCGTCCTGATCATCGGCGTATGGGCGTACCGCAAGAACTCCGAGATGAGTGACTTCGCCATCGGGGGACGCAGACTGGGCACCTTCGTCACGGCCGTCAGCGCCAAGGCGAGCGACTCCAGCCAATGGGTCTTCCTCGGGCTGCCCGGAGCGTTCTATGTCAGCGGGATGAGCAACATCTGGATGATCCTGGGGCTCACGCTGGGCTTCTACCTGAGCTGGCGGCTGCTGGCCGCCCGCCTGCGTGACTACTCCGCTCGCTGCTATGACTGGCGCCGGGGCCAAGGGACCGAGTCGGTCACAGTACCCGGATTCTTCGCCAACCGATTCCACAGTGAGCTTCTACGATCCGTCTCTGCGCTGATCGTGATTATCTTCTACGTGATCTACCTCGGCTCCGCCTTCCTGGCGACCGGGATGATCTTCAACCAGGTCTTCGGTGTCTCCACCACGGTCGGTGTCATCGTCGGTGCGCTCGTCGTCATGGTCTACTCCTCGCTCGGCGGCTTCCTGGCCAGCAGCTACACCGACGTCCTCCAGGGCTGCCTGATGTTCGGCAGCCTGGCCATCATCTCTGTGGCCGCGGTCGTCCATGCCGGCGGTCCCGGCGCGATCGTCGAAGCTGTCCAGGCAGAGAACCCGAGCATCGGCTCGGCCTTCGCCGAGGTCAGCCTCGTCGACGGTGAGTGGCTGACGGAATCGTCATTCACGGTGGTCGCGGCGGTGTCCGGCCTGGCGTGGGCCTTCGGCTACTTCGGCCTCCCCCACATCCTGGCTCGCTTCATGGGCATGCGGTCGAGCAAATCCGCCAAGAACGGCGCCCGGCTCGGGGTCTTCCTGTCCCTGACCCTGCTGGGCTTCGCCGCCATCATCGGGTTCTCAGCCATCGCCATCTTCGGGGGAGACCTCGACGGTCCGGAGAACGCCTACATGGAGCTGGTCTCCGGACTGCTGCCCACGTGGATCGCCGGAGTCTTCCTGGCAGGCGTGGTCGCCGCAGTGATGAGCACGGCCGACTCGCAGCTGGTGGTCGCCTCCACCACGCTCACCGAAGACTTCTACCGGGCGTTCA
This sequence comes from Nesterenkonia xinjiangensis, assembly GCF_013410745.1. Lineage (NCBI taxonomy): Bacteria > Bacillati > Actinomycetota > Actinomycetes > Micrococcales > Micrococcaceae > Nesterenkonia > Nesterenkonia xinjiangensis. Next base: position 1,067,970 of record NZ_JACCFY010000001.1, read on the forward strand.
TCAACAAAGAGGCGTCCGACAGGTCCCTGGTGTGGCTGAGTCGGGCTGCCGTGGGGCTCAGCACGGTGATCGGCGTGGCCATCGCTCTCCAGGGCGGGACGATCCTGGATCTTGTCGGCTACGCCTGGGCCGGGTTCGGTGCGGCCTTCGGGCCCGTCCTGCTCGCCGCGCTGTACTCACGCCGGACCACCTGGTTCGGAGCCCTGTGCGGCATGGTCGGCGGTGGCCTGACCGTGGTCGTCTACCGCCAGATCGACACCATCGGCCTCTATGAGCTGGTGCCTGGTTTCCTCGTCGGCGTCCTGGCCCTGTGGCTGGGCAACACGCTGGGGCCCAGGCCCGGCGACGCCATGCAGCGCAGCTTCGACCAGCTCAGCCAGAACTCCCCGGTCACGATCGGCTCCTCCCCCAGCGCGACGACGACGTCGAGCTGACCATTGCCAGCGCCACCTGTTCTGCGGCGCACCAGCTCCACCGGCAGAAGAATCCACCACCAGAAGAATCCACCACCACGAGACGGAGTGATGAACCCCATGGGCCAGGTAGACCTTGAGATCACTGACGGATGCGCCGTCGTGACTCTGAACAACCCGACGGCGCTCAACGCCTGGAGCCGCAGCATGCAGCAACGGGTCGGGGAGCTGATGGCCGAACTGGATGCAGACGACGACGTCAAGGGGATCGTCCTCACCGGCGCCGGTGACCGTGCCTTCTGCTCCGGTCAGGACCTGAACGAGCTGGAGACCTTCACCACCGACCACGTCGAAGGGTGGCTCGACACGTTCTACCGCGTCTACAACGCCGTACTGGGCACCTCGAAGCCGGTGGTCGCCGCGCTCAACGGCGTCACCGCGGGCTCCGGCTACCAGTTGGCTCTGCTCTGCGATCTGCGCATCGCCCACTCCGGGGTCCGCATCGGCCAGCCGGAGGTGAAGTCAGGCATCCCCAGCATCACCGGGATGTACCTGACCTGGCAGTCGCTGGGCCACAGCAAGACCACCGAGCTGATGCTGACCGGCAGGTTGATGTCAGCGGAGGAGGCCCACCAGCTGGGACTGATCGCAGAGATCCTGCCCCAGGATGAGGTCCTCACCCGCAGCAAGCAGCTGGTCGACGAGCTCGCGCGCCTTCCGAAGCAGGCTTTCCGGCTCACGAAGCAGCGGGTCCACGCCACGTTGATGCCGGGGCTGAAGGAGGCCTTCGACGCCGCCCTGGCCTCGGACAGGAAGGCCTACGACGACGGAGAACCTCAGGCGACCGCCGGCGCGTTCCTCTCCCGCGGGCAGGAGACGCGCGAGGGCAGGGGGTCCGGCAGCTGATGGATGCACCGATGCACCAGACGGTGGACGCCCAGCGATTCGTCCATGGGCCCGCGATCCCCGAGCAGCTGCGCCGTCGCGCCGCCACCGACCCCGACCAGGTCTACGCCGTAGAGGGCGAGAAGATCATCACCTTGGCCGAGCTGGACCTCCTCGTGGACAGCATCACCGAGCTGCTGGAGACGCTCGAGGTGGATCCAGGATCCCGGGTGGGGGTGGGACTGTCGACGACGGTCCAGCACGCGGCGACCATCCTGGCGCTGTTCCGACGCGGTGCCCTGTGGGTGCCGGTCAATCCGCAGCTGAAGGGCTTGACCCTCGCCCACCAGATGGACGATGCCCAGGTCACCCACATGGTGCTGGAGGCAGACAGCGACTTCGCCCGCCGTGTGGCCGAGACGGCGTCGATCGCCAGGGATCTCGACTTGGGCGGTGGTGCCGTCCTGTGGCAGCTGCCTCGTGAGGATCCTCCTGAGCTGCTGCCCGACGCGGAGCTGCTGATGTACACCTCGGGCACCACGGGCCCGCCCAAGGGGGTCAAGGTCAGCGCGACCATGCTGCGGGCGTGCGTCCTGGGAACCATGCACGTCACGGAGGTCCGCCGCGGTGATGTGCTGTACCTCTGGGAGCCCCTGTTCCATATCGGCGGGGCGCAGACCATGCTGCTTCCGCTCTACGCCGAGGTCCACCTGGTGTTCGCGCCGCGGTTCAGCGCCTCACGGTTCTGGTCAGACGTGACGCACCATGGCGTGACCCATGTGCACTACCTGGGCGGAGTGCTCCAGATTCTGCTGCAGCTCCCCGTCTCTGCGGAGGAGCAGCACCATGGCGTGCGTGTCGCCTGGGGGGCGGGTGCCGCGCCAGCGCTGTGGCAGGCGGCACAGGAACGCTTCGGGTTCGCCCTGCACGAGTGCTACGGCAGCACCGAGACGTCCAGCATCGTCACCGTCAACAAGAACGCGCCGGCAGGAGGGGTGGGGATTCCCCTGCCGTGGTTCGAGGTGGACCTGCTCTCCTCCTCCGCGAACGGCGGCGGTCAGGGCGAGGTCACGGTCCGGAGCCGCATCCCCGGTCTCATCACCAGCGGGTACCTGAACCGTCCCGAGGCGACGTCGAGATCCTGCACCGCCGACGGTTGGTTCGTCACCGGAGACCTGGGACATCTCGATGACCGAGGGCAGCTGCATTTCGACGGGCGAACCAGCGACGCCGTGCGCATCCGTGGAGAAAACGTCTCCACCTGGCAGGTGGAGAACGTCTTCTCGCAGCACCCTGGGGTGGACCGATGTGCCGTCATCGGTGTGGAAGCCGAGATCGGTGAGCAGGAGATGCTGCTGTTCCTCGAACCCGCCGACGTCGCGGCCTGCGATCCTCGTGAGGTGCTCGACTGGGGCGCCCAACATCTGGCCAGATTCCAGCTGCCCCGCTACGTGCGAGTGATCGACCAGATGCCGCTCACACCGAGCCAGAGAGTCTCCAAGCATCAGCTGCCTCGAGGGCTCGAAGACGCCCTGGAGCCCTGAGGTGATTCGCCCGGCGACGAGGCCGGTTCCTCCGCCTCCGGTTCGCTCCAGTTCACCGGGCCCCGCCACAGGAAACCGGCGACAGTGGTCGCCGCGCAGAACGCCACGACCGCCGTGGCGATCGTGAAGATCGCTTCGTCGTCGACGTGGACGGTCGCATAGCGCGGGGAGAGGAACAGCTGCATCGTCACCTGGAAGGCCAGGTGGAATCCGATCGGGCCCCACACCGAACCGGACATCACCCGCAGCAGCCCCACCACGACAGCCATCGAGAAGAACAGCACCGACCGTTCGAGGAACACTCCCCAACCGGCGGAGATCACCCACAGGGCGGTGCCGAAGAACGAGAACAGCAGAGCCTGGACGATGGCAGCCACCCAGGGCGCCACCGCGTCCGCCAGATTCCTGTAGATATAGCCTCGGAAGATGAGCTCCTCGGGGAGAGCCTCATAGACGAACACCAGCAGGACCAGCAGCAGCACCGCGCCCACCAGCTCCCCCGGCGTCGCCTCGACCCGGATCTCCATCCAGCCCAGGAGGACCACCGCTGCCAGTCCGATCCCGGCCGGCAGCACCCAGGTGAGGGCGCCACGCAGCATGTCCTTCAGGGCTCCGCCACCCCCGGACAGGCCGAGGGACGAGAGCGGGCGCCTATCCACCTGCCGGCAGAGGATCAGGACCATCGGCACGGCCAGCAGCGTCACTCCCACCGCGTTGGACACATGCCGACCCAGCGACTCCTGTCCCCACCAGAGACCCGTCAGCTGAGTCACGGCGACCCAGATGACGAGACAGCCGAGGACGGCCAGCGCCAGCCTCGCCGCAAGGGGCAGACGAGGAGATTCCCGTTTCGAGACCTGCGCCGAGTCGCTCATGACGCCCACGTTAGGCGGACGGCGCGACGCACGCAGGTGCCGAAAGTCACGGCCGCGTTCACGGCCGCGTTCAGGGCCGCATCGTCGCCGTCCGGTCAGCTCCGACCCTCGGGTAGTCTCTGGAACGTGACGAGGCATTCTGGGATCGTGGCACCTCCCATTGCGGAGCTCGGGGGACCTGGGTGAGCACCGAGGCCCTGGCGCTCGTCCTGACCGCGGCAGTCTTCCATGCGACGTGGAACCTGGCGGCCAAGACATCCCGCGGCGACACCACCGTCTTCGTCTGGCTCTATTTCTCCCTGGGCGGGCTGCTCTGCCTCCCGGTGGGCCTGGTGCAGATGCTCCGCACGAGTGCGTCCTACGGCTGGGAGCTTCCGGGCGCCGCGCTGTTCACGGCTCTCCTGCACGTCGGCTATGCGATGCTGCTTCAGACCGGGTATCGGCGGGCCGACCTGGGCGTGGTCTACCCGGTGGCCCGAGGGGTCGGACCGGTGCTGACCATGGTCATCGCCGTCGGGCTGCTGGGTGAACGCCCGGAGACCTCCGCCCTGCTCGGCGGCCTCGTGGTCATCGGAGGAATCCTGATCGTCGCGGGCCGGCGGCTGTTCGGAGGCGGGAAGAGGGTCTCCGCGGGGCTCTTCTACGGAACGGCGACCGGAATCGCCATCGCCGCCTACACCGTGTGGGACAGCTTCTCCATGACCCGCCTCGATCTCGAGCCCATCCTGTACTTTGCGCTCAGCAGCGTCTTCCAATCACTGGTGATGCTGCCCTGGGTGCTGCGCAGAAGGGCCCTGATCCCCGCCACCTGGCGGATCGACCACAGACTCGTAGGCATCATCGGTGTCCTCTCACCCCTGGCCTACATCCTGGTGCTCTACGCGATGACGACGACGCCGGTCGCCCTGGTCGCGCCGGTCCGGGAGTCTTCCATCGTAATCGGTGCACTCCTGGCCTGGTGGCTGTTCAAGGAGCCCGACCCGGTGCGTCGCGTACTGGGCGCCGTCGTCGTCTGCGCCGGGGTGGCGCTGATCGCCGGATGACGGGTCTTCTGCCGGCCACAGCATGTGTGGCGGCTCCGATGGGAGAAGATGGGTGCCGTGCGTCCTTCCCCTCGTCTGTGGCTGATCCTGCTGGTGGCGACCTCCATGCTGGGTCAGTTCTCGGTCAATATGATCCGCCCGGCCACCACCTACAAGGTGGACGCCCTCGGAGGCGACGCCGGCATGGTGGGCGTGGTGGCGGCCTCCTACGCGATGATCCCTCTGGTGATCGCGATGCCGGTGGGCCGACTCATCCAGCGGATGGGTACCCTGGCGGGTCTGATCGGCGGAGGTCTGTGCGTGATGGCCGCCGGAGCGGCGGCGATCGCACTCTCCCCGGCCGTATGGGGCGTCGTCGCCGGCAGCGTCACCCTGGGCCTGGGACAGCTGGTCTTCGCCATCGGCGGGCAGAGCGCGGTGAGCCGGGCCGCGGATCCGGCGAAGCGGGATGCGGCCTTCGGATGGTTCACTGCCGGAGTGTCCGCCGGCCAGATGCTGGGACCGCCCGTGGCCGGTTGGATCATCAGCGCACCCGAGGACGTGGAGACCGGCATCGACGCCTCCATCCTCGCCGGCGGCGCGGTGGCCCTGCCCGGCGCGCTGCTGCTGTTCCTCGCCATGGGGCGGATGCGCGGAACTTCCCGCAGGAGGCCCGGGACGCAGCCGAGGACGACGGCCCGCCGGGATGTGCAGAGGGTCTCCACTCGGGCGATCCTGCGCACCCCGAAGGTGGGCTCACACATCGCCTCCTCCGCCGGGCTGCTCGCCCTGACCGATGTGCTGGTGGCGTTCCTGCCGCTGCTGGGCCAGCGGGCCGGGCTGAGCCCTTCCGAGGTGGGCCTGTTGCTGGCCCTGCGCGGGTTGGGATCCCTGGCCTCCCGGGTGCTGCTCGGACTGCTGGTGCGCCGGGTGTCCCGGGAGGTGCTGCTCGTGCTCTCCCTGCTGCTCTCCGCCGTCTGCTTCGCGGCCATGCCGTTGACCACCGCGACCGTGGTCCTGGCCGGGACACTGATGGCGGTGGGCGGATTCTTCCTGGGCCTGGGGCAGCCGTTGACGATGACCATGGTCACCGCCGCGGTCCCCGAGGGCTGGAGCGCCCCGGCTCTGGCGCTGCGCCTGATCGGCAACCGGCTCGGCCAGGTGGTCATGCCGGCCGCGGCCGGCGCCCTGGCTGGACCCGTGGGCCCGGCCGCCGCCATCTGGCTCGGCGCCGGCGCGCTGCTCCTCTGCGGAGCCGACCAGCTGCGCCACCTGCCACGGGGCGGGCCCGACGCGTCCGAGTAGACGACCTCCCGCTCAGAATCCATGGTGTGCCCCTTGGCAGACGCCGGACGGCGTCCTCAGGGCCGCTCCCAGGGCTCGATCTCACCGGGCACCCCGCGGAACAGCGGGTGGATCGGCACGGTCTGCGTCGGTGAGCCAGGAGAGCCCGATGAGTCCGACCACCCCGGGGACACCAACTCCGGCGAGCGCCGAGCCAGCTTGGCCTGCAGATGGGCCCATTCGAAGTCCAGCTGACCGAGGGTGACGTCGATCCGCGCGACCGCGCCCGGCCCCTCGCTCGCTTCGTCCCCGGCGGGCGGCACCGCGATCCGACCGGCGTCGAACCGGTACCCACGCCTGAGGGCCTCCTCGTGCATCGCGGCGAGGTAATCTCCGATCGCCGCCGTCGGGTGCGGATGCGCGCGGAATCGTTCGAGCTGGGGATGGCGCGTATACCCCCGGGTGCGCCCCAGGAGCACGGCCTGCGCCAGCAGGGCCTCACGCCAGCAGGCGATCAGACCCTGGCGGTCCAGCGTGGAGGGGTGAAGGGACCAGAGACGCATCCTCAGGGCACCACCCCGGCGGCCACAGGGCTGAATCCGCGCCGCACGTTCTCGCAGCACCCGGGCCGGCAGACGTCGTACCAGGGGCCCAGCTCGGTCAGATGCGGGCGCTCGGAGACCGGCACCGCCTCCATGCGCTCCTGGACCAGGTCCACCAGACTGGACACGAACGCCTGGTGCACGCCTGGGGTGGGGGTCCGCACGGCGCGCAGACCAGCCTCCTCGGCGGCCTCCATGGCCTCCTCGTCCAGATCCCAGAGCACTTCCATGTGGTCGCTGAGGAACCCGAGCGGGACGACGGCGACCGCCTTCACCCCCTCCCCGGGAAGTTCAGCGATGCGGTCACACACATCCGGCTCGAGCCACGGCTGTGAGGGCGGACCTGATCGGGACTGGTAGACCAGCTCCCAGCCGGTGCCGTCGCCGGCGACGTCCTCAGCTCGCAGCCGTCCCATGATCTGCTCGCCCACGGCCAGGTGCTGGGCGGCGTAGGCCCCGCCCTCCCCCAGCCCGAGCTCCTGCGGACCTGAACGTTCGGCGTCGGCGGTGGGGATGGAATGGGTGGCGAACAGCACCCGGATCTCCTCAGCGGCGAAGCCCTGCCCCGCGAATCCGCGCAGCGCCTCGGCGACGCCTTCGGCGAAGGGCTGGACGAAGCCGGGAACGTCGAAGAACTGCCGGACCTTGTCGATCCTCACGACACCGGCCAGTCCGGTGTCCAGCACTGCCCGGGCGAAGTCCTCCCGGTACTGCCGGCAGCTGGAGTAAGAGCTGTAGGCGCTGGTCGCCACCGCCAGCAGGCGGGTGTGACCGGCCGCGGCGGCCTCCTGGACCACGTCCTCGAGGTAGGGAGCCCAGTTCCGGTTGCCCCAGTAGATCGGCAGTTCCATTCCGCGGCTGCGCATCTCCGCCTCGATGGCCTCGCGCAGCTGCCGGTTGTGCTCGTTGATGGGACTGACCCCGCCGAAGTGTCGGTAGTGGGTGGCCACCTCCTCCAGCCGTTCATCAGGGATCCCTCGTCCACGGGTGACATTGCGCAGGAAGGGCAGGACGTCCTCCTGGCCTTCCGGTCCGCCGAAGCCGGCCAGCAGGACGGCGTCGTACTCCTGCGCGGTGAGGACATAAGGGGCCCCTGAGGCGGAGGCTTCGGTGGCGTGCGGAACCTGGGCGGAGGAGGTGGTGTGCGCATGGGGCGTCAGCGCGGGGTCTCTGGTCGGGTCAGGCATGGCGGCTGTCCTCTCTGCGGGCGGTCATGGGCAGGTGGTCGTGTGCAGGTGCGTGTGTCCAGGTGCTGGCCTGCGGGCGGTCACACCGCGAGGATGAGCAGGATCGTCAGCGCAGCGCCCGCCGCGTAGTTGATCCAGAGGAAGTGCCGCCAGCCCCGGTGCGCCTGGGACGCCTCCTCGTCGGTGAGGTGACGGTACGGCAGCGCGGCGGCCAGGTAGGGCAGCACGAGCAGTCCGGCCAGCGCACCGGGCCATCCGGTGCCGAGCACGAGCACCCCGGCTGCGGCCCACATCGTCAGGGCGAACCTGACCGTCCTGCGCGCACCGAGCGCGGTGGCGATGGAGCTGATCCCCGCCGCCCGGTCCGGGCCGATGTCCTGCACGGCGCCGAAGGCGTGGCTGGCCATGCCCCAGAGCAGGAACGCGCCCAGGGCGCACACGACGACCAGGTCGAGCTCAGCGCCCACCAGAGCCAGGCCGTAGGCGGCCGGGGTGACGAAATGCAGGCTCGAGGTGAAGGAGTCCAGCACCGGGATCTCCTTGGTGCGCAGCGGCGGCGCGGAATAGGCCACCAGGGCGAGGAGACTGATCCCCAGCACCAGCCAGGAGACCGGAGACCCCCACATGACCAGCACGAGGACGAACGGCAGCACGACCAGCGCGCTGGCCAGCAGCATGGGCCGGTGCAGGCGCGGGGTCAGCAGTGCCCCCTCGGCTCCGCCCTTGCGCGGATTGGCGAGGTCGGAGGCGTGGTCGAAGACGTCGTTGATGCCGTAGAGCGCCAGGTTGTAGGGGACCAGGAAGAAGACGACGCCGACGAGAAGGACGACGCCGGCCTCTCCCCCGCCGAGCAGCCAGGCCGCGGCGAAGGGGTAGGCGGTGTTGATCCAGCTCAGCGGGCGGGAGGAGCGCAGCATCTCAGCGATCATGGGTCCTCCTGCGGGGGCTGAGCGGCTCGAGCAGCAGCCACAGTGCGGGCAGCAGGATCACCGCGGCCAGCGGGTAGGCGAAGTCCTCGATCGGTGCCAGTCCCACCCGGATCCCGGAGATCCCGTCCTCGGCGTAGGTGAAGAGCCCGACGGCGATCATCACATTGTCGAAGACGGCAGTCAGGACGAGCAGCACGACCGCGGCGAACGCGCATGCCCGCACCATGCCCGGCGCGTCACCACCTCGCCGAGCCCGCACGGCGCCGACGATTCCGGCGACCAGCGCGGCGATCGCCAGGAACACGGCGCACAGCAGCAAGTACGTCGTCGAGGTCACCGGCGGACACCTCCGCTCATCAGGCGCTGGGCACCCAGGATCAGCACCATGGACAGGTGGCACAGGAACAGCAGGAAGAACAGCTCCTCCAGGGGAAGTTCGGGGGCGAGCATGATCCCGGTCATGTAGGGGCCGGGGCCGTGGAGGAAGATGCCTAGGGAGATCCCGGCGAGGTCCCACGCCAGGAAGAACACCAGCCCGAGCACCAGGACGGCGCCGGCCCGCAGCGGCTCACGGAACAGGAACACCTCGAAGCGCCAGTCCACCAGCAGCAGGGAGCCCCCGGAGATCAGCAGGGCTGCGAGGTAGAGCAGGCTCAACAGCTCCTCAGGCATGGGCCACCGCCCCGGAGGTGCCGTCGGAGCCGTCGGTGCTCCGCACTCCGCCGACGTCGGCACGCATCGCGGTGCGCACCAGCTCGGCACTGATCAGGCACATCGGGACCCCGATGCCGGGCATCGTGGTGGCTCCTGCGTAGTAGAGCCCCCCGAGCTTCGGCGAGCGGACCGGGCCCCGCAGGAAGGCGCTCTGGCGCAACGTGTGCGCCGGCCCGAGAGCTCCGCCGCGCCAGGCTCCGAAGTCTCGGGCGAAGTCCGCCGGGCCGATGCTGCGACGGACCACGATCCGTGAGGCGAGGTCCTCGACGCCGGCCCATGCGGCGATCTGCTCGATGGACTCGTCGACGATGCGCTCCACACCGGAGTCTCCGGAGCCGTCGACTCCCCCGGCCCCCAGGGAGACGTCGGCAGCAGTGGGGATCAGCACGAAGAGGTTCTCATGGCCCGCCGGAGCCACGTCATCGGTGGCGCTGGGCCGGCACACGTACAGGGACCGCGGTGGCCCGCCGGCAGGTCGCCGTCCGGCGATCTCGTCGAATCCACGCTGCCAGTCCTCGGTGAACAGCAGCGAATGGTGCGCCAGCTCAGGCAGCTCGCCCTCCACTCCGAGCAGTGCGAGCACCGCGCCGGGGCCGGGGTCCCGGCGGCGCCACGCCCGTGCCGACCGGCTCCGGTGTTCCGGCTGGAGCAGCTGGGTCTCCGTGACGTGCATGTCCGCGCTGGAGACTACGACGTCGGCGGGCAGGAACTCCCGGCCGCCGTCGGCGGTGGTGACGTGCACACCGGTGGCGCGGCCCGCGGACGCGGTGATGTGTCGCACGCGGCAGCCGGTGCGCAGCCGCGCCCCCTGGCCCTGGGCGACGCGCGCCACGGCGTCGACCACCGCTCTGAACCCACCCTTCGGGTACAGGACCGACTGGGTGATGTCGAGGTGGCTCATCAGGTGATAGAGGCTCGGCGCCGCCGACGGGGAGGTGCCCAGGAAGACCGCCGGGTAGCCGAGAATCTTGCGCACCTTCTCGTCCTGGGCGTGCCGGGCGATGAACCCCTCCAACGGTTCGCCGAGCAGCCGCAGCAGACGGGGCAGCCGGCGCAGGAGCGTCGGGTCCAGGAAGTCCCTCGGTGAGGAGAATGTGGAGTAGAGCAGACGCTCTGTGGCCAGCCGATAGGTCTCGGCGGCGGAGTCGAGGTAGGCCTCGAGCGGGCCCGGGGAGGATTCGCGGGCCTGCAGCGCCTGGAGCGCATCGTCGGCGGGAAGGTCGAAGGCGGTGTCGTCTCCCTCGAAGAAGACCCGATAGGCGGGGTCGAGTCGGAGCAGGTCCAGCTCAGCGGCTGCGGAGGTCCCGAAGCGCGCGAAGAAGCGGTCGAAGACCTCCGGCATCAGGTACCAGGAGGGACCGGTCTCGAAGCGGAACCCGCGGTGCCGCCACTCCCCGGCGCGGCCGCCGAGGGCGTCCCGGGCCTCGAGCACCGTGACCTCGAGCCCGTCCTGGGCCAGCAGCGCAGCAGTGGCCAGCCCGGAGAATCCGCCGCCGATCACCACGGCGGTGCGCGGGTAGCGCCGTCCTGGACGTGCCCGTCGGCTCATCCGGCGGACCCCGGTGAGGCCGCCGCCATCGCGGAGAGGAGGATGCGGGCCTTGACGTGACGGGGCACAGAGACCCGACGGCCGTGCAGCTCGGCGGCGGACATGCGGCGCAGCCGGGAGGCGAGCTCCTCGAAGAGCCCTGCGGCGAGCGCGGTCGCCCGCCGAGGCCCCCGTGGCAGCATCGCGATCGCGCGCCGTGCCGCCGTCAGGTCGGCGTCGATGTCGGCGAGGATCTCGGCCTTGCGCGCCTCTCCCAGCTCCCCGGGGACGGTGCCGGGGAAGTAGGACCGGCCGAGCAGCTGGGCGTCCTCGCCCAGATCACGCAGGAAATTGATCTTCTGGAACGCGGCGCCCAGGCGCTCTGCACCGGACTCCAGCTGCGTGCGCCGCTCCTCCGAGACCGCGTGATCCTGCAGGAATACCCGCAGGCACATCAGCCCGACCACCTCGGCGGAGCCATGCACATAGCTGCGGTACTGCTCCTCGCTGAGCGAGTGCACCGGCTCCAGATCCCGGCGCATGGAACGGAAGAACGCCTCCACGAGCGCATCCTCGATGCCGGCGGCACGTCCGGTCATGGCGAAGGCATGGACGATGAGGTTGGTGCTGAACCCGGTGTGCAGGGCGGCGAGGGCCTCAGTCTCCAGCGCATCCAGCGCGTCTCGCCGAGCCTGGGACCCCAGCCCGGCCTCTTCGGCCGTGCCGTCGACGATCTCATCGGCGACGCGCACCAGGGCATAGATGCTGCGGATGCCGGTGCGGGTGCGCCCCGGCAGAAGCGCGGCGGCGATCCCGAATGACGTGGAGTACTCACGGATGACCCGCGAGGAGGCACACTGTGCCGTGTGCGTGTACAGGCTCAGCGGAGAGCGGTGCGCGCCGTGGGTCATGGGGCCGGCTCTTCGACGTCGCTGGCCGCAGGTGCCTGCCGGTAGAGAGCCATCTGCGGGACCTGGAGCACCAGCCAGGGCGAGAACGCCCAGGGAGTGGCCTCGACGGCAGCCCGGAGCTGCTCCGGACGCACCCAGACCAGCTCGGCGACCTCATCCGGATGCGGCCGGGGGTCGGGCTCGGCCGTCACCTTGGCGATGAAGACCGGGCAGATCTCATTCTCCACCACGCCCGAGGCATCCGTGGCGCGGTAGCGGAACTCCGGGAGGGCGCTCTCGACGGTGTCGAGCTCCATCCCCAGTTCGTGGCGGGCATGACGGCGCACCGCCTCCTCCATGGTCTCCTCCGGCTGCGGGTGGCCGCAGAAAGAGTTCGTCCAGACGCCGGGCCAGGTACGTTTGGTGAGTGCACGTCGAGTGACGAGCACCTGGCCGTGAGCAGTGATGAGGTGACAGGAGAATCCCAGATGCAGCGGAGTGTCCGCGGTGTGCACCTGGCTCTTCTGCGCACTGCCGCAAGGCTCCCCGCTCTCGTCGAGCAGCACGACGTGTCCTGCGGTGACATCCATCATCTGACCTCACATAGCTAACATGGCTAGTAATCAACTTGGCTAATGATAACCGAGAGACCCTCATGACCACGAAGCGTCCGTCCCCCGAACCGGGCGAGCCATTCTCCCTGCTCGATCCCCGCGTCATGGACCCCGAGGGGGAGATCGTCTCGCACGAATCCCTCGACGAGGCCGATCTGGACCAGGTCGTCCGTGTGATGGAAGCACTTCGACGCTGGCGCGCCACCGAACGCAGGATGAGTGAGGCCTCGCGCAGGTACATGAAACTGGGCGAGACCGACATGCGGGCGCTGCGCTACATCATCGCCGCCCAGCGCAACGCCCAGCTGGCCACGCCCAGCGACCTGGCCAGGCATCTCGGGGTCTCCACCGCCTCGGTGACCAAGCTCCTGGACCGTCTGGCCGCACAGGACCACATCCGCAGGCTCCCCCATCCCGCGGATCGCCGCAGCACGGCCATCGAGGTCACCGAGGAGACTCATCGCACCGCCAGGGAGTCCATCGGGCGCTCCCACGCAGGCCGGTTCCATGCCGCCGCCGATCTCACCGTTGAGGAGCGCGAAGTGGTCATCAGGTTCCTGGACGCTCTCTCGGCGACCGAGCCTCCGCCTCAGCCGTGAGACGGGCCGCCATCTTCCGGAAGATCACCGCGTGGAACGGCGTCAGCGCCAACCAGTAGAGGCGCCCGCCCAGCCCTGAAGGGAAGAAGATGGCCCGCTGGGTGTAGCGCGAGCCGCCGTCGTCGTCAGGCTCGACCGTGAACTCCAGCCAGGCCTGCCCGGGCACCTTCATCTCGGCGCGCAGCCGCAGCAGGCGTCCGGGCTCCAAGGTCTCCACGCGCCACCAGTCCACCGCCTCACCGAGCTGCAGCGACTCCTGGCTCCTCCGCCCGCGTCCCAGCCCGACCCCGCCCACGATCTTGTCCAGCAGGCCGCGCAGCCGCCATGCCTTCGACAGGGAGAAGTAGCCCTTCTCCCCGCCGATGCCCTGGATCACCGCGAAGACAGCCTCCGGACTGGCCGGCGTCCGCGCATGACGCTCATCGCGCAGCACCGTGCGGCCCGACCAGTCCGGGTCCGACGGCAGCGGCTCCGAGGGGAGGTCCAGCGCATGGGAGGCCGCCCAGGTGGTCTCGACCCGGTCTGCGGACATCTTCTCCAGGGCCAGGGCCACAGCCTCCGGATAGGCGGTGAGCCCTTCCTTCGGCGGGGCGATGAGCTCGTCGATACGGCGATCCTTGACCACGCAGTCATGCTGCAGGGACTCGACCAGCGGGATGGCCAAGGACCGCGGAATCGGGGTCACGAGGTTGACCCACTGGGCGGCCAGCCAGGGTGTCAGCACCGGCAGCGGCAGCACCCGGGGCTCACGCAGCTCGGCGGTGCGCGCGTAGATCTTCATCAGCTGGGCGTAGGAGTGGACGTCTGGTCCGCCGATGTCACAGCGGATGCTGCCCGGCAGGTCCTCCTCGGCGGCGCCGACCAGGTAGTGCAGCGCGTCCCGCACCGCGATGGGCTGGATCTGATTGAGCACCCAGCGTGGCGAGGGCATCACCGGCAGGACATCGGTGAGATGGCGGATCATCTCGAAGCTCGCCGAGCCGGAGCCGATGACCAGTCCGGCCTGCAGGGTCAGCGTGGGGACCCCGCTGGCCTCCAGGATCTCGCCGACCTCCACCCGAGAACGCAGATGCGGGCTCAGCTCGCCCTGCGGGTGCAGTCCGGAGAGGTAGACGATGCTGCGCACCCCATGATCCGCCGCCGCCTGCCCCACGGCCTCCGCACAGCGCTTGTCCGTGGCGGCGAAGTCACCGCCTCCGGTCATCGAATGGACCAGGAAATAGACGACCTCGGCGTCCTTGCAGAGCTCACGGGCGGCCGCGATGTCGGTCAGGTCGCCTTCGAGGACCTCCACGTCCTTCCGCCAGGGGACATCGCGCAGGGAGTCCGCGCGGCGGGTCAGCACGCGCACCTCATGGCCGCGGGAGAGGAGCTGCGGGACGAGCCGGCCACCGATGTATCCGGTGGCGCCGGTGACGGCGATCAGTGCCATGGGCGTGCCTCCTCGAAACGATGGAGCTGATGAGCGCTCACGCTAGCACCCGTCAGCGGTCGCGAGCAGGGGCTGTCGGCCCTGGTCAGCGTTGCCTCTCTCGGAGCGAGCCTCTAAGGTCGCGCTATGGACACCACCGTCGGACCTCTGGGCCTGACCTTCCGCGAGGCCCGCCGTGAGGACCTCCCGCGGATCGTCGAGCTGATCCGCGACGACGCCGTCGCCGCGGCCCGCACCGGAGAGCTCGCCGAGACCCATTCCCGGGGATTCGAAGCCATCGAAGCCAGCCCGAACGATGAGCTGGTGGTCGCCGAGCGGGACGGCGTCGTGGTCGCAGTGATGCAGCTGACCTACATCCCCGGCATCTCGCGCAACGGGGCGACGCGGCTGCACATCGAGGCCGTTCGGGTGGCCGCCGAGCTGCGCGGCGGCGGGATCGGACGCCGCCTGATGGAGCATGCGGAGGAACGTGGCCAGGCACGGGGCTGCGGGCTCGCCCAGCTCACCTCCGACGCCGCTCGGCCCGATGCCCATCGGTTCTACGAGGGGCTGGGCTATGCGGCATCTCATGTGGGGTTCAAGAAGCCTCTTGCGCACGGCCCCGGGTGAGGGCTCCCCGGTGCCCCGGAGTCAGGGAGCAGCTCCGTGGCGTCTGGCGACGGTGCCGAAGGCGGCCTTGGGCTGCCAGGTGCCGTCCGGCAGCGGGGCCACGATCCCGTAGCTGGCGAGGTCGAGATCCTGCCGAGGCTCGTCAGAGCGGGTCAGACGCGGCTCGCTGAACCCCCACACGAAGGTGCCGTCGACCTCGGCCTGCTCGAAGATGTCGAACAACTCGTCGAGGTAGTCGGCCTGACCCTGCTCATCACGCACGAGGGTCTCCGGCACCTCCAGTCCGCCGTCGACCTCCCGGAGGACATCGGACGCCTGCGAGGAGCTGTCCGCGGCACCGGCGTAGGCGCAGGTGCCGAACTCGACGATGTGGACCGGACGATCCGCGCGGTGATGCTTCTGGACCGCGCGGCGCAGGCTCCTTGCGAACCACGGCGCATTGGACGCATCTCGGTAGGCGTCCAGGCCGACGACGTCGAAGATCCTCCAGTCCGGGCGTTCCCATGACCCCGCCCCGTAGCTGACCGGGCCGTTGAAGCGCTGTCGGGTCACCTCCACGAGCTGACGCAGATACCTGCGGAGGCGCAGATTCACCACGGGCAGCAGCAGTGAGAACAGCGGCAGCAGCGTCCCGCGCGCGGAGAACGTCCGCCCCGGGGTGAAGCCCCGCGCCGAGAGGCTCAGCTCGCATCCGACGTTCAGCGACACCGTGCCATGGTCTCGGCGCAGCTCCTCCGCCCGTGTGGCGACCTCCGCGAGGTGCTCTGCGATCTCACCGCGCCTGGCGTCGAAGAGCCGCGGCTGGATCCAGACGGCCAGGCCTTCCTCGCAGGCGATCCGCGCGGTCTCCAGCAGCCGGTCGATGTCGGTCGCCATCACGAGCACGGCGTCGCAACCGAGGCGTCTCCGGATGGCACGAAGGTCCGCACGCACAGCGTCGGCCTCCCAGACGGGCCGTGAGTCGAAGTCGCCGTCGTAGATCACCCCGGCGTCATAGCCGATCCCCCGCAGAGTCCGGGCCGGGGCATTCGTGCTGAACGTCATGGGGGGGGGCTCCTGGGCCTCGATGGGGATCGGCGGCGGGATCGGCGTGCGCAGCCGACGATAGCCAGGAGGCGGCCAGCGTGACCAGTGCCGGAAGTCACCGTCATCCGGGGGCGGTTCGAGGGAAACACCGCCCCTCTATACTTGCCCCACGCATCTACACAGGAGGGGCCCCTATGCAGACCACCCGAATCGCCGCCATGATCCCGATGCTGGGCGTGGCAGCCCTGGCACTGACCGCCTGCAGCTCGGAGGTCGAACCTGATGAGCTCACCGCGGAGGTGGAGCGCACTCTCACCAGCGAGTTCGGGGTGGAGCTCGACGCAGTCGACTGCCCCGATCCCCTCCCGGCCGAGGAGGGCTCTGAGGTGCGCTGCACCCTGACCTATGAGGGTGAGGACTACGGTGCCACCGTGACCTCCCAAGGCGAGGAGGACGACCAGATCAACTTCCTCATCGAGGTTGACGAGGAGCCGACGGACTGACCCCTCCTCCCTCTAGCCCCTGACCACCGGAGGTCCGCTGATGAAAGCGTCCACGATGCCGCTGCGCGAGGTCCCCGTGGACCACCACCTGGCCCGCCGAGCCCAGCGGGCCTACATGGAAGAGCTCCACAGGCGGTTCGGATTCGCACCGGGGCCATTGGACGCCCCCGAGCCGGGGGCCACGTATGTGGTCGCCACTGCAGGAATCCACCCTGTGGCCTACGGCGGGATCAGGCCGGCCGTGGGCCACGAAGACGCGATCATCGAAGGCGCCGCCGAGGTCAAGCGCATGTGGGTCCACCCCGACTGGCGCGGGGCAGGCCTGGGGGCACGCGTGCTCAGCCGCCTGGAGGAACTCGCGGCCGCACGCGGTTGCGCGCAGATGATTCTGGATACGAACGGGGCACTCAAAGAAGCCATCTCCCTCTATGGCCGAGCCGGATATCAGCGCATCCAGCGGTACAACGACAACTCCGAGGCCGAGCTGTTCTTCGCCAAGGACCTCAGCTGAGTCCGAATAGTCGTCGAATCCCGACCGCCTGGCCCCTGGCTGCCGGACGGACCGCACGTAGCCTTCGATCGTCGGCTATGGCAGATCCGGGCGCCAGAGCCGACAGGGTGAGGGATCAGCCCTGCCAGGCAGGGTAGTCCGTGTAGCCGCGCGCCCCGCCGGCGTAGAAGGCCTCGGGCCGGGCCTGGTTCTCCTCGAGGCCCTCCTCCCAGCGGCGGAGCAGGTCCGGGTTGGCGAGGGCGGCCCGGCCGACGGCGACGGCGTCGACCGTCTCCTCGGCGAGCAGCACCGAGGCTTCTTCCCGGGTGGTGACCACACCGAAGCCGGAGTTTCCCACCAACGGGGCCCCTGAGACTCGGCGGATGGTCTGGACCAGCTCGCCGGACAGGTCCGCACTGAGTACGTCGATGAAGGCCAGGTTCAGCGGGGCGAGCCCTTCGGCGAGCGCGGTGTAGGTGGCCAGAGCGTCGGCGTCGTCAGGTTCCAACGCACCTTGGATGCCGTGCTGCGGGGAGAGTCGGATGCTGGTGCGTTCAGCACCGATGGCCTCCGCCACCGCCCGGGTGACCTCCACGGAGAGCCGCGCGCGGTTCTCCGGTGTCCCTCCGTAGGAGTCCTGACGCTGGTTGGAGACCGGGGAGGTGAACTGGTGCAGCAGGTATCCGTTGGCACCATGGACCTGCACGCCGTCAAACCCTGCGGTGATCGCGTTCTCCGCAGCCTGTGCGAAGCCTTCCACAATCTCTGGGATCTCCTCCGCCTCCAGTGCGTGCGGCACCGGGTGCTCCTGCTTGCCTTCAGGGGTGCGGATCTCCCCTGGTGCAGCGATCGCGCTGGGAGCGACGACCCTCCCGGTGCCGGTGAGGAGCCCGTGGGAGATGCGTCCGCCGTGCATGATCTGCAGCACGATGGTGCCGCCGGCGGCGTGGACGGCGTCGGTGACCTGCCGCCAGCCGTCGATGTGCGACTGGGTCTCGATGCCGGGCTGGCCGGTCCAGGTGCGGCCCTCCCGCACGGGCCAGGTCCCCTCGGCGATGATCATCCCCAGCGAGGCGCGCTGGGCGTAGTGCTCCACCTGCAGCGCAGTGGGGACCCCGTCGTCGTCGGCGCGAAGCCGGGTGAGCGGGGCCATGACGACTCGGTTGCGCAGCTCCAGCGCGCCGAGGGAGAGGGCGGAGAAGAGCTTCTCCTGGACGGCGAGGTGCATCAGCACGGTCCTTTCACCGAGACGGTTCGTTCCAGAAACCGGCAACGACGACGGCGGCGCGTTGATTCCTGCGCGTGCCAGACCTCACAGCCTGCCCCGGACTGGGCCCCGCCGCGCTGCCCCTCCTCAGCCCTCACCACCCGTTGAGATGGTGTGTTTCGGCCTCAATGGAGCCTCAGAGGGCCCAGTTCCGGCCGAAACACACCATCTCACCTCGGGAAAGGGCTCAGGCCAGGCTGATCGCCGTCCAGGACACAGGCTCCAAGCGGATGGTCAGCGCACCGTCGGACAGCTCGGCCTGGGCGTCACGCAGCCCGACGCGGTCAGGCTGCTCGAGGGTGTTCTTCGCGGAGAGGTCCTCGTCCCAGAGGGTGACGGCCTCAGCGATGGAGCTGCGCTCCAGGCCGGCGATGTCCACGGTGACCTCCACAGCCTCGCGGCTGCGGTTGAGCAGGAAGATCGCGGAGCTGTCGTCGCCGTCGGTGGCCACGCAGTCCACGGCGGAGCTCTGTCCGTAGACAGCGGACTCCACCGTCTCGGCGATGACCTCGGGACGCAGCACGCGCCCCTGGGCCAGCCGGGACGTCACAGAGAACGGGAAGAAGGTGGTCTGCCTCCAGGCCGGGCCACCCGGCTCGGTCATGATCGGGGCGATCACATTGACCAGCTGCGCCAGGGAGGCGGAGCGGACACGGTCATGCCGCTCCAGAAGGGTCATCAGCAGGGAGCCGAAGACGACGGCGTCGGCCACCGAGTAGACGTCCTCCAGCTGTCGCGGGGCGATCCGCCATTCATCGTTGACCTCGTCGGATGCCTGGTGCTCGTCCAGGTACCAGATGTTCCACTCGTCGAAGGAGATCATGATGGTCTTGTCAGACTTGCGGCGGTGCTTGACGTGGTCCGCGGTGGCGACCACCGTGTCGATGAAGTACCGCATGTCCTGCGCGGAGGCCAGGTAGGAGTCGAGGTCCCCGTTGCGCTCCTGGTAGTAGGCGTGAGCGGAGATGAAGTCCACGTGGTCGTAGGACTCCTCCAGCACGGTGCGCTCCCACTCGCCGAAGGTCGGCATGGAGGATCCAGAGGAGCCGCACACGACCAGCTGCAGGTCTCGCTGGGCGGACTTCATGGCCTGACCGGTGCGCGCGGCGATCTTGCCGTAGTCCTCGGCGGTCATGTAGCCCGTCTGCCAGGGGCCGTCCATCTCGTTGCCCAGGCACCACATGGTCACGTCCCAGGGCTCCGGGTAGCCGTGCTCGGTGCGCAGGTCGCTCAACGCGGTGCCGGAGGGGTGGTTGGTGTACTCGAGAAGGTCCAGGGCCTCCTGGATGCCGCGGGTGCCGAGGTTGACCGCGAGCATCAGCTCGCTGTCGAGCTGTTTGAGCCAGGTGGCGAACTCGTTCAGGCCCACCTGGTTGGTCTCCAGGGCGTGCCAGGCGAGGTCCCGGCGGACTGGGCGCTGATCGCGCGGGCCGACGCCGTCCTCCCAGCGGTAGCCGGAGACGAAGTTGCCGCCGGGATAGCGGATGGTGCTCACACCCAGCTCCTTGACCAGGGCGGTGACGTCCTTACGGAAACCGAGCTCGTCGGCCTCCGCGTGGCCGGGCTCGAAGATGCCGTCGTAGACATGGCGGCCGAGGTGCTCCACGAATCCACCGAAGATGCGGCGGTCCAGGGGCGCGACGACGGCGTCGGGGTCGATGCGGATGCTGGCGGAGGTCATGAGGTCCTTCCTGAGGGTCTGGTCAGCGCGTTACATCGTTGGAATTGATTTCAACGTTGAAATGCGGCTGAAGATATGGTGACCTGATTCACCCTTGGACGTCAAGGGGAGGACCGCAGAGGACCGGCGGGCACAACCGCCGCTCGGTGCCTCCACCTTCAGGCGCTGGACTCCCTGGACACCACGCGATAGCTGGTGGTGTGCTGCCGCCGCGGTGCACGCTCGGTGCCGGAGAGTCGCTCCTCGATGCGTTCGAGGAGCACCTGGACCGCCGTCTGAGCGATCTCCATCCGCCCCGGATCCACCGAGGACAGCGTGGGAGCCGTGTACCTGGTCTCCTCGAGGTCGTCGAAGCCGATGACCCTGACGTCGCCGGGGATGCCCAGGCCGGCATCCTGCAGGGCACGCATGGCTCCCAAGGCGAGGGTGTCGTTCATGCCGAAGACGCCGTCCACCTCCACCCCGGAGGCGAGCAGCTCGCGCATCGCCTCCGCGCCGTCGTGACGGTGCCACAGCCCCACGTAGGCGACCAGCTCCTCGTCCAGCGGCAGTCCCGCAGCCTGCAGAGCCTGCTGATATCCGCGCAGCCGCAGGGCGGCCGAGCCCTGATCCTCGTCCCGGTGGGCGCCGATGACGGCGATCCGGCGGCAGCCGGTGTCGATGAGGTGCGCCGTGGCGGCGCGCGCGGCGGCGACGTTGTCCATCACCACATGATCACAGGGGCCGTCGAAGATCCGCTCACCCAGCAGGACCAGCGGGTAGTCGACGTCGAGGAGGCCGACATCGGCCTGGGAGAGCGCCAGCGGGCTGAAGATCAGACCATCGGTCAGCTGCAGGCGCGGGCTGCGCAGCAGCTCACGCTCCGAGGAGACCTCCGCGCCGGTCTGCTCGATCAGCACGGTGTGCCCCCGCTCCTTGGCCTCGGTGATCACCGAATCGGCGAGCTCCGCGAAGTAGGGCAGCCGAACCTCCGGAAGCGCGAGACCGATGACCCCGGAGCGGCCGCTTCGCAGGCTGCGGGCGGAGAGGTTGGGCCGGTACCCCAGCTCATCGATGGCCGCCTGCACCACCTCCCGTGTGGAGTCCTTCACGTACTGCCGCTCATGCACCACGTTGGACACCGTCTTGATCGAGACTCCGGCGCGTTGGGCGACGTCGCGCAGTGTGACGGCCATGTGCTCCCTCCTGGGCCCGCCTCAGCACTCCTGAGACCGGCGTGAGACCACCGTACAACGCCGCGGGTCCGACGCTCGGATCACCGGGGGTCAGGCTGCCCGCCGTCCGGAGCCAGGAGGTGCGTCACTCGACCTGGAACTCGATCCGGTGGTGCCCCGTGGCGGCGTTGGGGATGGGATCTCTGCGCTCGCCGATCTGCAGGTCCCCGGAGACGGAGGTCGCCCGCACGGTCACGGCGTGCCTGCCGGGCTCCACACCGTCGAGAGGCAGACGCCACTGCCGCCACGTGTCCACCGTAACCTCGGCGGCCAGTTCGACCTCCTGCCAGTCGCCGTCGTCGACCCTGACCTCCACTGCGGCGACCCCGTCGTGCTGCGCCCAGGCGGTGCCGGCGACGACGACCTCGTCGTGGGGCACCGTGGCCAAGGGACGCGGCACGTCGATGCGTGAGGCGACGAGGACCGGACCCTTCTCGTCCCAGCCGCGATCGGTCCAGTAGGCGGTGTCCTGGTCGAAACGGGTGAGGTGGAGCTCCACGACCCATTTCGTCGCCGAGACATACCCGTAGAGGCCCGGTACGACCAGCCGCGCCGGGAAGCCGTGCTGCCTTGGCAGAGGCTCGCCGTTCATCCCCACCGCCAGAAGCGAGGCACGCTCATCGGTGAGCGCCTCCAGCGGTGTCGACGCGGTGAAGCCGTCGACGGATCGGGAGAGCACCATGTCCGCCTCAGGCAGGGGGCGCGCCCGGGCCAGCAGATCCCGCACGGGGAACCCCAGCCAGGTGGCGGTGCCCAGCAGGTCACCGCCGACAGGGTTGGAGACGCAGGTCAGCGTGACGTGATGCTCCTCCAGCGGCAGGTCAAGCAGCTCGCTCATGTCGAGGCTGACCTCCTCCTCCACCATGCCGGTGATCCGGAGGCTCCATTCCCCGGGCTCCAGCTCCGGGACCACCAACGCGGTGTCGATGCGGTAGAAGTCATCGTTGGGGGTGATGAACGGCGGAACCCCGTCGACGTCGACCGAAGCGGCGGCGGGGATCGGGGATGCCGCACGGGCAGGCTGCGGCAGGACCAGCTCGACCAGCCGCTCCCCCACCCCTCGGCCGAAGGCTCCGATGGATCGTCCGACGGCGAAGCAGGTGATGGCCAAGGCGGTGGCCCCGGAGGCGGCCGCCAGGAAAGCCCGCCTCGAACCGGGGCGGGAACCCGGCCACGGACCACTATGCGGCTCAGGATGAGGCTCACTATGGGGATCAGCATCGGGATCAGCATGCGGCTCTGGAGCCGGGTGCTCGGCTGCGGCGCCGCTCCCGGCGAGCCTCCAGAGGCCCAGCAGAGCGGCCAGCCCGACAGCGGCTCCCAGGAGTCCGGGGAGCAGATCACCAGCACCGGTCTCCGGCCGGCGGGCCACTGCCACCAGCAGCACCGCCGCGACACCGAGGAACACCCCGGAGGCGATCAGCGGACGACGCCGGCCGATCGCACCGATTCCTGCCGCGGCCGCCGCTCCGACCAGCCCCATACCCAAGAACAGCACAGGCTTGTTCAACGGGCCCAGCACCGAGATCGCCATCTCCTGGACCGCCGGCGGGGCGAACTCGATGACGGTGGACCCCAGTGCGACCAGCGGAGAGGCCGCCGGCAGGAAGAACCGGGCGACCACGTCCCCGATCGCGAGGAGCAGGGCTGCGGCGAGCACTCCGGCGACTGCGTGCCGCCGGAGCCCCCATGTCCTTCTCAGCAGGGCTGTATCCATGCTCTGTGTTCGGAGCCCTCCCGGGTTTGGATGGCCCCGCGGAGCTGCCAGGACCTCACAGCTCGGCCACGACCAACGGATCCGAGGTCGGTTCCTCCGAGCCGCCCTCGGGCTCCACGGTGATGCCGAACGCGGCATCAGCGGAGAACGGACGGCCGGAGATCACAGCCGGGCCCTCAGCAGTCATCAGGCCGGCGTCATGGGCGCCGTCCTGGTCGATGATCCACATCTGCAGGTCCTCGCCCTCGGCCGGATCATCCATGTCATGCGGAGTGACCAGGATCAGCTGCTCGGCGACCGAGAAGGAGACGGTCACGCTGGAGCCGTCACCCACCTCAACGTGCCGCGCCTCCAGATCCGGGGCGCCCAGAAGCTGCTCCGAATGCTCCTGTTCGGAGCCGAGTCCGGCCACGGTCTCCCGCAGCTGCTCGTTCTCCGCATGGATGCGCAGCGCCGTCCCTCCCAGGACCGCACAGAGGAGCAGGAGCAGCGAGGCCGCCAGGGCGAAGTAGAGCGCCGGACCGTTCCGCCGCGCTCGGGGACGACGGTCGGCATCGGGGCGCGGCTCAGTGGCGGGCGCGACGTCCTGCGCGGCAGCATCCGCGGATGGGCGCGGACCGGGGATGGCCAGGATGGCACGGGCCGCCTCCTCGGATGGTGCCACCTGGTCGTCGTCGGCGGCCACCAGCGCCATGGTCTCCTCGAAGTCCGCGACCTCACGGGCGAACCCGGCATCGTCCTGCAGGAGCTGCTCGGCCTGGGCGATCTCCTCGACGTCCAGGCCACCGAGCACATACCCTGCGGCGAGATACTCTCGATCAGCGTGCATCGGTCACCCCCAGTGAACTCCGTAGACGTCGCATGCCGTCCCTGATCCTCGTCTTGACGGTGCCCAGGGGGACGCCGAGATGGTCTGCGATCTCGACGTGCGTCATGCCGCGATAGTAGGCGAGCGCGATGGCCCGCGCCTGCTCCTCCGGCAGTCCCTTGACGGCTCGGGCCGCCCGGGCTGATTCGATGTTCTCCAACGCCTCGTGCTGCACGTCCGGAGCCGTCTCATGGAGCTGCCGCTCCCCATGGGCGGTGTCTCGTACGCGCTGCGCGCTGACCGAGCGTACCCGGTCGATCGCCCGCCGACGAGAGATGGTCACGAGCCAGGCGCGGCCGCTGCCACGGGACGATTCGAAGCGGGTGCAGTCCTCCCACACCTCGGCGAAGACGTCCTGCAGGACCTCTTCGGCCAGCGCGCGGCTGCGCACGATCCGCAGGATGACGGCCAGGAGCACGGATCCCTGGCTCCGGAAGAGCTCTTCGAACGCCCGCGTGTCTCCGGCCGCCGTGCGCACGAGCAGCTCGCCGCAGGGGTCGGGGCCGGCCGAGGGAGGGTTCGGCCCCCTCCGCGTCGGCCTGTCTTCGGGTTCGAGCATGCCATAAGCATGCCAGGTCAGCGCGCAGACAGGAACTGCTACCCCAGTCCGCCCCGCCTCTCCCCCACTGCGAACCCGCTGTGGGGGAAGCCTGAGACGACGACGGCGCCCGGGCGGAGGCCCCGCAGGACCACCTGCCCGGGCGCCGAAGCGACCTCGGAGCTGAGGAACCTCAGGGTCCCTCTCGAAGGCGCCTCATCACTGCTCGGCCATCTCCGGCATGAGCACCCCGTCGATCATGTAGACCGTGGCGTTGGAGGTCTGCACCCCGCCGCACACCAGACCGGCGTCGTCGAACATGAGGTCCTCGCCCTCGCCGGTGATCTCCACGATGTCGCCGTTGACGGTCTCGTGCTCACCGGCGATCTCATCGGGGCTCAGCTGACCGGGAATCACGTGGTACGTGAGCACCGAGGTCAGCGCGTCGGCATCCTCGGCCAGGGCGTTCAGGTCATCCTCGGGAACATCGGCGAAGGCGTCGTCAACAGGTGCCAGGACGGTGAACTCGTCACCGTTGAGGGTGTCGACCAGGTCCACGTCGGAGTTCAGCTCGCCGGACACCGCTGCGGTCAGCGTGGTGAGCATCGGGTTGTTAGAGGCTGCGGTGGCCACCGGGTCCTGGGCCATGCCCTCCACCGACCCGTCGCCGTCAGGCACCTGCTCGGCATAGTCGCCGCAGGAGGCCCCGACCAGCTCAGCGGCCGGGTCCGCGTCCTCGTCCATGTCCGCGTCCTCGTCCATGTCTTCGTCGGCCTCCTCCTCGGCCGTGGCGTCGTCTTCCGTGTCCTCGTCGGTCTCGGTCACGCCCTCGTCCTGGGTGGTCTCCTCCTGCTCCTCTTCCGGGGCCCCGTCCTCAGTGGTGTCACCGGCACAGGCGGTGAGCCCGAGAAGGGCGATCGCTCCGATCCCCAGGGCGGCGGAGGCGGTGGACTTCATCTGAGTCTTCATGGCTGGTCTCCTCGTAGTCGTGCGTCTCGCCGAGGATCGTCCTCGACCTGCCGACCGGGCCGTCCTCGGCCCGACCGTCACAGAAGATTCGGAGCGGACGCCGAGACGGATTGGACACATCTGGCCAGAGCCGATCAGATCTCAGATCCGAGAGTCCCCCTCCAGGTGCAGGAGCAGGGCGTCGCGGACGAAGACGGCGCTCTCGCGCCCGCCATAGGTGGCGGCGAACCGTTCGTCATCCACGTACATGTGCGCCAGGCATTCCAGATAGCGACGCCGGTCCGCGGGGTCCTGGGACTCCATCGGGGTGCCGGGCATCTGGCGCAGCCAGGCGACCTGCTCGGCGGCCAGCGCCTGACCGCGCTCGCCCCGCGGGTCGCCGTCGTCGGCCGCGGCCTGCGTCCAGCGCGTGATGAGGTCCTCAGCCTCCCGCGTGAGCTCCACCTGCTCCTGATAGGTCTTGGACTTCCACCACTCGTCGCTGCGACGGTGCGACGCCTCACCCCAGCGCTCGATCACTTCATCTTTGTACTGCGCGTTGAAGCCGTCCATCATCGCCTCCATCCTCGGGGAGCGCCCGTCGCTGCGGGCCTCCAGGGTGTGCCGCACGGCGCGGATCTGCGCGCCGAGCCTCTCCTGCTCCGCCTCGAGCCTCTCGACGAGGCGCTCCAGACGGTGGACCTCCGTGCCGGGCTGCGCCACGGTGTCCCGGATCTCCGGCAGGGCCATCCCCAGGTCTCGCAGGACGAGGATCTGCTGAAGCCGGGCGACGGCCTCGGCGTCGTAGTGACGCCTGCCGTCCGACCCCGTACGAGTCGGCACCAGGAGCCCGATCGCGTCGTAGTGACGCAGCGTGCGGCTGCTCACCCCTGCCCGTCGGGAGAGCTCCTGGATGCTCCATTCACGGTCTGTCATGTCCATAGGCTCCACGCTAGAGGTTGACGTCACGTCAACGTCAAGGGAAGCGCCTGCGAGCAAACCTTACATCTGTAATGTTTCGTGCTACGCTGGTGATCGTCCAGCCGCCCGGGCGCCGCCCACGGCTCGACAGGACGGCCCTGTGCCCTGCGCCGCCGATCTGCCCCAGGCGGCACGAACCAAAACTGACACCGCTGCGCCCGCCGTCCCGCGCAGCGATCGAAAGGTGAGGGACGATGTCCTCGCAGCTGACCGCGAGCGTCCAGACCCAGAACTCCGCACCACGAGCCGGTGCACGCGGCTGGCTCGGACTGGCCACTCTCGTGCTCCCCGTGGTGCTCATCTCCGTCGACATGACGGTGCTCGGCTTCGCCGTCCCGCATCTGAGCGAGGACCTGGCGCCCACCAGCGGCCAGCTGCTGTGGATCGTCGACATCTACGCCTTCATGCTGGCCGGCCTGCTCATCACGATGGGCTCCCTCGGTGACAGGATCGGCCGACGCCGGCTGCTGATGATCGGCACCGCCGGCTTCGGCCTGGCCTCGGCCTTCGCCGCCTTCAGCATCAGCGCCGAGATGCTGATCGCCGCCCGTGCCCTGCTGGGCCTGGCCGGCGCGACGCTGATGCCCTCCACGCTCTCCCTGATCCGGAACCTGTTCCCGGACTCACGGCAGCGCACGCTGGCGATCGCCATCTGGGCCTCCGCCTTCTCCGCGGGTGCGGCCCTGGGACCGATCATCGGCGGAATCCTGCTGGAGCACTTCTTCTGGGGTTCGGTCTTCCTGATCAACC
The DNA here is from genome assembly GCF_013410745.1 of Nesterenkonia xinjiangensis. Classification (NCBI taxonomy): domain Bacteria; kingdom Bacillati; phylum Actinomycetota; class Actinomycetes; order Micrococcales; family Micrococcaceae; genus Nesterenkonia; species Nesterenkonia xinjiangensis. The sequence continues at coordinate 1,095,080 of NZ_JACCFY010000001.1, forward strand.
TGCCGGTGGTCGCCCTGATTCTGGTCGCCATGCCGTTTCTGGTCACCGAGTCTCGCGATCCGAACCCGGGGCGCCTGGACCTGATGAGCGTGCTGCTCTCCCTGACCGGCATGATCAGTGCGGTCTTCGGCGTCAAGAAGCTCGCCGAGGGACGCGTCGAGGTCCTGCCGATCGCCGCTCTGGCGGTGGGCGTCGCACTGCTGGTGATCTTCGTCCGACGCCAGCGCACCCTGGATCATCCGCTGCTGGACCTCGAGCTGTTCTCCCGGCGCCGGTTCCGCGCCGGCGTGAGCGCCAATTTCATGCTGGTCTTCGCCATGGTCGGGTCGATGTTCTTCCTGCCCCAGCTGCTGCAGCTGGGCTACGGCATGTCCCCGCTGCAGGCCTCGGTGGCCCTGGTCCCTGGCCTGGTGATCTCCGTGATCGCGAGCTTCATCGTGATCCCGATCGCCCGCGCCACCTCGTTGCGCACCGTGATCGTCGGAGGCATCCTCATCGCCGCCTCGGGCTACGCGGTGCTGATGCTCACACCGGTCGAGACCGGCTGGGGCTTCGTGATGGTCTCGTTCTTCCTCATCGGTCTGGGCGTGGGCCTGGCGGAGACCATGACCAACGACGCCGTGCTCAGCTCAGCTCCTCCGCATCGCGCCGGGGCGGCATCGGCGGTCTCGGAGACCTCCTATGAGCTCGGGGGCGCGCTCGGCGTGGCCGTGCTGGGCAGCGTGCTGGCCTCCGGCTACCGCGGCGGCATCGAGCACGTCGACGGGGTGCCCGCCGGCACCATGGACGCCGCCTCCCAGACCCTGGGGGCCGCCCACGCGGCCTCCGAGCAGCTCGGAGGCGTCGCAGGGGATGCGCTCATGGACGCCGCACGTGAGGCCTTCGTCAGCAGTGTGCACCTGACGAGCGGGATCGCGGTGGCGATCGTCGTCGCCGCAGCCGTCATGGTGTTCCTCATGCTCCGCGGCGACAGCGAGCCCGGCGCCGACAAGGCCTGAGACCCAGGCGTCCGGCCACGATGGCGGTGAACCTCATGTCACCGAGAACGACACCGGCCCCCCGGATTCGCGCGAGGCGATTCCGGGGGGCCGGTGCTTCTGATGGTTCAGCTCACCGCCGGCGCGCAGAGCGCGTCACGGTCAGAGATGAGAGCTGGGGATCAGACGGGGCGGATGTTCTCAGCCTGCAGACCCTTGGGGCCGCGAGCCGTCTCGAACTCCACCTTCTGGTTCTCCTCGAGGGTGCGGAACCCGGAGGACTGAATCGCGCTGAAGTGCGCGAACACGTCGTCCGAGCCGTCGTCGGGTGCGATGAACCCGTAACCCTTCTCAGCGTTGAACCATTTCACGGTGCCAGTGGCCATTGTGTTTCCCTTACTTTCCTACGATGCACCGAATCTCACGATGCGTTTCCCGAGCCCGACCAGGCCGGACGGGCACGGAGTTCAATGAAGGCCACGGACTATCGAGAGTCTTGCTGTCCTTACATTCAGCGGGCGCATCGATACTCGATGTAGGAGCCGTCGAAGCACCCGCACATGCTTCAGCCTACGCCATCACCACCGAAGAGTCGACAGCAACGCCATCTTCACGTGAATCTGGTCCATCCTCGTGCGGTTCGAACCGGACCATCATCGCCTTGAATCCGGGCGTATTGGACTCTCTGGCCACCAGATCCCGATGCACCAGCGCGTTGGCCTCCGGGTAATACGCGGCCACGCAGCCGCGCACGGTCGGGTAGGCGACCAGACGGAACCGCGGGGCCCGGCGCTCCTCCCCCCGGAACATGGAGACGACGTCGACCAGGTCCCGATCCGCGAATCCGCTCTCGGCGAGGTCCTCCGGGTGGATGAGGATCACCCGACGCCCCCCGGAGATGCCGCGGTACCGGTCGTCCAGCCCGTAGAAGGTGGTGTTGTACTGGTCATGGGAGCGCATGGTCTGCAGCACCAGATAGCCCTCAGGAGGCTCCAGATACTCCAGATCCCGCACGGAGAACGCGGCACGCCCGTCGGCCGTGGCGAAGCTCCGGTGGTCCCGCGGCGGATTGGGGAGCACGAAGCCGTACTTCTGCCGCACCCGTCGGTTGAAGTCCTCCGTGCCGGGGATCACCCGGGAGGCATGGTCGCGGATGACGTCGTAGTCCTCGGCCATGGCCCTCCAGTCCACCTGGTGGTCCCGGCCCAGAATCGCCTCAGCCATGCGGGCGATGATCACCGGCTCGGCCAGCAGATGGTCCGAGACCGGCTCCAGACGCCCCTGGGTGGAGCTCACCACCGACATCGAGTTCTCCACGGAGAGGATCTGTGCCCCACCGGGGTGTTTGTCATCCCGGTCGGAGCGGCCCAGGGTGGGCAGGATGATCGAGGTCCGCCCATGCACCACATGGGACCGGTTGGGCTTGGTGGAGATGTGCACGGTCAGCCCGGTGCGGCGCAGCGCCTGCGCCATCAGTGCAGTGTCCGAGTTCGCCATCGCCAGGTTCCCGCCCAGAGAGACGAAGACGTCCGCCCGCCCGGCGGCCATGGCCGTCATCGCATCGGTGGAGTCGCAGCCGTGCTCCCGCGGGGAGGTGATACCGAACTCGGCGTCCAGTGCCGCGAGGAACTCCTCCCGGGGCTTCTCCCAGATGCCGAAGGTGCGGTCCCCCTGGACGTTGGAGTGGCCGCGCACCGGGCAGGCGCCGGCGCCGGGCTTGCCGAAGTTGCCCTGGAGCAGGAGCAAGTTGACGATCTCACGGATGGTGTCCACCGAATGCGGCTGCTGCGTGATGCCCAGCGCCCAGCAGAAGATGGTGGCCTTCGAACGGGCCATCAGACCGGCGATGTGCTCGATCTCCTCCCGACTGAGCCCGGTGGCCCGCTCGGTGACCTCCCAGTCGAGCTCGGCGCGGGCCTCGCGGTACTCCTCGAACCCGGAGGTGGAGGATTCGATGAAGCTCGGGTCCAGCACCGTGCCGGGCTGCTCCTCCTCCGCCTGGATGAGCAGATGCCCCAGCGCCTGGAAGAGCGCCTGATCCCCGCCGACCTTGATCTGCAGGTACTCGTCGGAGATGCGGTCCCCGCCGCCGACCAGTCCCTGCGGCGTCTGCGGATCCTTGAACGTGAGCAGCCCCGCCTCGGGCAGCGGATTCACGGCGACGACCTTGCCGCCGTTCTTGCGGCAGTCCGCCAGGGAGCCGAGCATGCGCGGGTGGTTCGTGCCCGGGTTCTGCCCCACCACGAAGATCAGCTCGGCCTGCTCCAGGTCTTCCAGGGTGACGGTGCCCTTGCCGATCCCGATGGTCGGGCTCATCGCCGTCCCGGAGGACTCGTGGCACATGTTGGAGCAGTCCGGCAGGTTGTTCGTGCCCAGCGAGCGGGCGAGCAGCTGGTACATGAACGCGGTCTCGTTGGCGGTGCGCCCGGAGGTGTAGAAGACGCAGCGCTCCGGCGTCGTGGCCTGCACGTGCTCGGCGATGGTGCGGAAGGCCTCGCCCCAGCCGATCGGCCGATAGTGGGTCTCTCCCTCGCGGATGATCATCGGGTGCGTGATGCGCCCGGACTGACCCAGCCAGTATTCGGTCTTCTGCTCCAGCTCGGCGATGGAATGCTCGGCCCACCACTCAGGAGTGACGACCCGCTGGGTGTTCTCCTCGGCGAGCGCCTTCGCGCCGTTCTCGCAAAACTCCAGCTTCTTGCGGTGCCCGGTGGTGGACTCCGGCCAGGCGCAGCCGGGGCAGTCCACGCCGTCGGGCTGGTTGACCCGGAGGAACGACCGCGCGGTGCGGCTCATCCCTCCCTGGTGCAGACCACGCTCGAAGGAGACGGCGACGGCCTTCAGGCCGGCCGCGGCGCGTTTCGGGCCACTGACGGTGAGGTCATCCTCGTCGATGTCCTCGAACTCCACCCGGTGGCCGTGGATCTGGTCCTCGCCACCCTTCTCCGTGCGGCGGGAGGTGCCGCTGTGACGCCCATTGATGAGTCCCATGTCTCCATTCTGGCAGAAGCGCACCCGGCTGTGACACTCCTCACGGGAATCGTCGGCAGGAGGTTCATCACCCCTGGTCAGACCGTGGCTGGGGCCAGGTCGCTGAGTCGCTCCGGGTGGGTGTAGATGTTGATGCTGTCGCGTCGGGAGAAGCCCGCCAGCGTGATGCCGGCCCGTTCCGCGAGGTCCACGGCCATCGACGACGGCGCCCCCACCGCTGCGAGCAGCTCGACGCCGGCGAGCGCGGCCTTCTGGACCAGCTCGAAGGAGGCCCGTCCGGAGACCTGCAGGGCGGTGCCGACCAGCGGGAACCGGCCCTCCATCAATGCCCACCCGACCACTTTGTCCACGGCGTTGTGCCGACCGACGTCCTCACGCAGGCACAGCAACGTGCCGTCTGCGTCGAAGAGCCCGGCGGCATGGACCCCGCCGGTGCGGTCGAAGATGCGCTGACTCTCGCGCAGCGTGTCCGGCAGGGTGAGCAGGTCCCCCACGGTGAGGCTCAGCTGCGGCCCTGCCGCCGGAGCCGGAGGCAGCGCCTTCTCCACGGCGTCGATGCTGGTGGTGCCGCAGATCCCGCAAGCCGAGGTGGTGAGCACCTGACGGTGCTGGCCGATGGACAGCCGCGCGACGCGTGGATCCAGGGAGGCGTCGATGACGTTGTAGGTCTGCTGTCCGTCCGGGCCGGTGCCCGCGCAGTAGCGCAGGCCACGCAGCTCCTCGGCGACGACCACCAGCCCCTCGGAGACGAGGAACCCGGCCGCCAGCTCGAAGTCATGGCCCGGGGTGCGCATGGTCACGGTGAAGGGCTCCCCGCCGAGCCGCAGCTCCAGCGGCTCCTCCACGGCGACGACGTCCCCGCGGTTGCGGACCGCCCCGTCGCGGCCCACCCGCATGATCCGGTGTCTCTGGGTCAGCCGTCCCATCATGTGCTCCTTCTGCTGAGCGGTGTGCTTCCAGCCTGCCACGCCAGCGGCAGGACCTCCACCGTCGCGCCCGCCTCCAGCCCGCCGGGCGGGACGAGGGCGAAGGCGTCGGCAGAGGCCAGCCCGCGCATCATATGGGGCTTGTCATGTCCGACCGGGCCCACGCCGTCGTCGTGGAGCTCCACCGGCAGCAGCCGCAGGCCGCGCCGAGCACCCTCCAAAGGCTGCGAGGAGGTGCTGCGAGGCAGGCCGACGGCGGCCTCGGCGGGCACCCCGCGCAGCGCGTCGAGAGCCACCTGGCCGAGGGCGGCGAGAGCAGCGAAGCCGGCCAGCGGGTTGCCGGGCAGACCCAGCACGAGCGTGCCGCCGACCCGGGCGAGGACTGCGGGATGGCCGGGGCGCATGTCCACCGAGTCCACCAGCGGCTCCGCTCCGAGGTCCTGCAGCGCCGCCCGCAGCGCGTCAGCCTCGGAGCGGGCGGTGCCACCGGTGGTGAGCACCAGCCCCACACCGTCAGCGATCGCCTCCCGCAGCCGCCGGGTGAGCGCCGAGGCGTCGTCACCCACCCGATGCACTCCCGCCATGCGCCCGCCCATGGCGGCGACGGCGGCGGGAACGGAGATCTCGAAGGCGTCTCGGACCTGGCCGGGGCCCGGCAGCCCAGAGGTGATGACCTCCTCCCCGGTGCAGATCAGTCGCACGCGCGGGAGGGGGTGGATGAGGACGGTGTCGTGACCGGCGACGGCGGCCATCGCGGCACGCGCAGGGGTCAGCCGCTCACCGGAGCTCAGCAGGACCTCTCCGTCGGCGGCTTCCGAGCCGGACGGGCGCAGATGGCGGCCGGGTTCGACGTCCTCGCTGCCAGGGTCGGCGTGCAGCAGCCTGTGCCCGTCGCTGCCCTGGTCCAGTCGGGCGTGTTCGCTGCGCAGCACCGAAGTGGTGCCCGCGGGGATCGGTGAACCGGTGACGACCGCGACCGCCTCTCCATCCTCGAGGGCGGGGCGCGGGTCGACAGGGCTCAGCGCAGTCCGTTCGCTTGACCCAGGGCCCGAGGGCGCTTCGTCGTGGGGGCGCCAGGGGCCTTCGCCGCGGATCGCCCAGCCGTCCATGGCGGAGGTCGCCGCATGCGGGATCGACTGCAGTGCGTGCACCGGCGCCGCCAGCAGGGCGCCATGTGCCGCGTCCAGCGGCGTGTCGACGCCTGGTCCACACAGCGCGGCGGCGGCCTCGGCCGCGCGGCGGCGAGCGTCGGAGAGCGGGGTGAGGCTCATCAGCCCTCGGCGCGGGCGCGACGCTCCAGCAGATTCTCGGCCACACGGGTGGCCGCGCGGGATGCGCGGGTGAAGTCAGCCTGTCCTGAGCCCTCGGCCAGGCCGGTGACGTATCCGATGAGGAAGGTCGTCACCGGGGCCGCAGGGCGGACCACGGTGTGCGCGGCCGTGCCCGCCAGGCTCAGCACGGCGTCGACGTCGATCTGCACTCCCTCGATCTCGAGGTGGTGGGCGAGCTCCTCGACCCACAGCTCGATGGACTCTCGGGTGATCTCCTGCTCGGATCGTTCAGCCATGGCCTCAGCATCTCACAGGCGCAGCTCCGGATCGGTGCCCGCCGGCGGAAGAGACACCCCATGGCGGCGGGCGTCCACCGCGGTGTCCACGTCGACGCCGAGCCCCTCCGGCAGGAGCGGCCTCACCACGGTTCCGGCGCCGGGAGCCTCCATCCCTTCGAGCAGCCAGCGGACGGGTCGCCCGACCTCCTCCCCCGGGACCAGGGAGAGCACCCGGCGACGCAGCGGCTCTGCCTCCACAGCGGCGGTGAGCATCTGCTCCCGACCCTCCTGGTCCTGCGGGATCAGAGTCCCATCCGCAGGCAGGTGGTCAAGCAGCCAGTCCAGGACGGGGCCGGGGTCGAGGGTGTCCACGGACAGCAGCAGCACGTGCTGCGGGCGGTGTGCGTCGGGAACCGATGCCCGGGCCTCCAGGGCGCGCACCCCGGCGCAGAGCGCCGCGGCGGGTCCGGAGTAGGGCGGGTCCTCACGGACGAGGTCGACACCTTCGGGAAGACTCGCACGCAGCCGGTCCGGTCCGACGACGACGGTCTCGATGCCACGGATCTCCAGAGCATCGGCCCAGGCCGTGATCAGGGGGACGCCGAGGTGGGTGAGCAGACCCTTCTGGACGCCGCCGAGACGACTGCCACGTCCGCCGGCCAGCAGGACCGCCGCCGTCGTCGTCGCAGCATCCTCAGGCGGCATGTTCCAGGAACGGCACCCACAGTTCGTGGGGCGCGTCGAGCTCGTGGGGAAGCCAGGCGTGATGAGCCGGGGGCTGCGGGGTCGTGCCCAGAGTCCAGCCGAGCTCATCGAGGGTCCTGTCACCCTTGGTGATGTTGCAGGTGCCGCAGCAGGCCACCAGGTTTTCCCAGCTGGAGTCTCCCCCGCGCGAGCGGGGGATCACATGGTCCACGGTCCCGGCCGGCCGGGAGCAGTAGGCGCAGCGTCGCTGATCGCGGCGCAGGATGCTGCGGCGCGAGGGCGCGCTGGGACCGCGCCGGACCACGCGCACGTAACGGTGGAGGAGAATGACCGCCGGGCGGGGCACCAGCGCAGTGGGCGAGGCGATCGGCGTGCCGTCCTCAGCAAGGATGCTGGCCTTGCCATGCATGACCAGCACTGCGGCGCGGCGGGAGGACACGACACCCAGGGGCTCGTAGCCGGCGTTGAGCACCAATGAGCGCATCGCGATCCCTCCGTACGTCCTGTGGCAGTACGGATCAGCGCCGCGGGGCGCCGTTCCGCGCCTGTACAGCCCTCAATATAGACGCTGAAGCGCCCTGAGCACACCATATGACGCGAATCACACCCAGTCAGCGGCATGGAGACCGCCCCACAGCATCGCAGACGACACGAGCCGTGGCTGCGCTCCGAATGTCTCGGAGTGCAACCACGGCTCGTGTGCAGCGCGTGCTAAGTGGCGATCAGCGCAGCGTCAGGTAGTAGTTCGTGGTGTTGCCCGTACGCTCGGCGCCGTAGAGGATGGTGCCGGTGCTGGGGTTCTGCGCACCGATCATCTGGCCGTTGCCGACATAGATCGACACGTGGCCGCCGCCGTTCTGGACGACCAGGTCGCCCGGCTGCGGGTTGCTGGTCTGCGTGAACTGGCCGGAGCCGCGGATGGCCGCAGTGCTGGACGGAATGCTGTGGCCCGCCTGGGCGTATGCCCAGGAGACGAAGCCGGAGCAGTCCCAGCCGCCCGGTCCCTTGCCGCCCCACACGTAGGGGGTGCCGACGCCGGAGTAGGCCGCGGAGACGACCCCGCCCAGGGAACCGGAGGACTCGACGGGAGCCTCCTCCTGAGCGGATGCCAGCTCCACCTCGGTGGTGCTCTCCTGCGAGGGCTCCTGAGTCTCAGCCTCCTGCTGGGGGGCCGGAGCCTCCTCCTGCTGAGGAGCCTCCTCCTGCTGCTGCTCCGGCTCGGGAGCAGCCTCCGGCTGAGGCTCTGGCTCCGGCTGTGCCTGCTGCGGGCTGAGCTCGGCCACGCGGGCGGCCAGCGCAGCGTGGTCCAGGATGCCGTTGTCGTCGACGAAGGTGCCGTCAGCGAAGAGCTGCTCGAAGAGAGCCTCGGCAGAGACACCCTCCAGCTCGGCAAGCTGCTCGACCAGGCCGCGCGTGCCGGGCAGGTAGTCGCTGAGCCCGTGGCTCAGGGCGACGGACTGCGTCTCGGTCTCGGGCGTCGACTCCGGAGCGGACTCCGAGCCCACTGCCGGACGGTCGAAGCTCAGCTCGACGCTGGGCGCCGCCGTGACGGTGACGGCGGAGTTGTTGCTGGCGCGCTCGACGGCCAGGTCGGACTGGGCCACCTGCTGAGTGGTGACCTCACGACCCTGCGAGTCCGCGGCGCTTCCCACGCTGGCGTTGGCTGCGGCACCGGTGGAGACCACCAGGCCGGTCGCTGCGACGGCAACTGCTGCTCCACGGCCGAAGGTGCCGGCGTTGTGGACCACAGCTCGCGCCAGGGACGCCTGACGACGCCGGTCACGGCGCGAGACACTCGTCATGTTGTCTGTCACTTGTTGAAAACCTCTCCCTGTGTCGGCGGGGCCTGCCTGCGTAGAGTCCGAAGCCGGGGAAGCTTCATATCCAGGTCCATACATGACCGCGTGCCCCGCCCTCTGCCGTGCGGTAGTTGTCGAACGGCTCCGGTCAGCGGCAGAGATGGTTCATCTGACCAGAGGCGCACCGGGCATTCGGACAGTCGCCCGGGCACGTCACCGACCGTATAACAGATCGGTATAAATGTCACGCTCAGGTCACGATGACCGCTCGTCCGGTCACGGCAGGACCACGTCGCGGCCCCTGCCGACCCAGGTCTTCTTGAGGGAACTGCAGGTCAAAGCGCAATCGAAGGAGCACCCCGGACGATTCGGCGCAAAATCACGATCCGTGACATCTCTGCGTGATGATCCGTGACACACCCGTGATGCAGAGGGCCTCCGCGGCCTCGACGCCACACGCCCGCCGTCGGCCGAGGCGTCAGCGCAGGGTGACGAAGATGTGCTGGGCGACCTCCAGCGGGATCTCCACCTCAAGGCCCTCGATGTCGTCGTGGGACACGGTGAGCGTCGTGTACGCCTGGTCCACCTCGCCCAGCTCGACGTCGGCTCCCGGGCGCAGACCGGCCTCGAGCAGCTGCTCGAGCACCTCGGGCTCCACCTGGATGGACTCGGCGAGACGCTGCACCCTCCAGGAGGAGGGGGCGTCGCCGTCGGCGGTGCGGTCCTCCGCGGCCCGGCGCAGCGTCACCAGCTGCTGGGCGGTGGGCGCGGACCTGTGGGGGACCCCGAGCTGCTCCAGCCCGGGGATCGGGTTGCCATAGGGGGACTCGACGGGGTCATCCAGGATCTCGACCAGGCGCCGCTCCACACGCTCGCTCATCACGTGCTCCCAGCGGCAGGCCTCCTCATGGATGTAGGGCCACTCCAGCCCGATCACGTCGGAGAGCAGCCGCTCGGCCAGCCGGTGCTTGCGCATGACCCGCACGGCGAGCTCGCGGCCGCCGTCGGTCAGCTGCAGATGGCGGTCCTCGGTGAGCACCACGAGCCCGTCACGCTCCAGCCGGGCGACCGTCTGCGAGACAGTGGGGCCGGAGTGCTCGAGCCGCTCGGCGATGCGCGCACGCAGCGGGACGATGCCCTCCTCCTCCAGATCCAGGATGGTGCGCAGGTACATCTCGGTGGTGTCGATGAGATCGGTCAACGATGACTCTCTTTCCTCTGCCCGGCCGGAGGGGGAGCCCCCGCACTTGATACCGTGATGCTCGGCATCCCCACAACACCCCCAGCATAGTGGCTGCCCCTGTCACAGGTGCTGACGATGTGAGCCTGTCCACACCTGTCCTGGCCGCCGCGCGTCCCAGAAGTCGAGGAGATCCCCCATGTCCGCTGAGCGCGTGACCATCCCCGCCGAGCTGCTTCCCGCTGACGGTCGCTTCGGCGCCGGTCCGTCCAAAGTGCGTCCCGAGCAGATCGCCGCACTGTCCGCGGCCGGCCGAGACCTGCTCGGCACCTCCCACCGGCAGGCCCCGGTGAAGAACCTGGTGGGCCGGGTCCGCCAGGGGCTCGCCGAGCTGTTCCAGGCACCCGAGGAGCACGAGGTGATCCTCGGGGTCGGCGGCTCCACTGCCTTCTGGGACGTGGCCGGCTTCGGCCTGGTGGACTCCCGGGCCCAGCATCTCTCCTTCGGGGAGTTCGGCTCCAAGTTCGCCAAGGCCACCGACAGGGCCCCTCACTTGAAGCCCTCCTCGATCCTCACCGCCGAGCCCGGCACCCGACCGACCGCGCAGGCGGAGGCCGGCGTCGACGTCTACGCCTGGCCGCACAACGAGACCTCCACCGGGGTGGCCGCCCCGGTGCGCCGCGTGGACGGAGCCGACGACGGCGCCCTCGTCCTGGTCGACGGCACCTCGGCGGCCGGCGGTCTCGCCGTCGACGTCGCCGAGACCGACGCCTACTACTTCGGACCGCAGAAGAACTTCGCCTCCGACGGCGGCCTGTGGCTGGCGATCATGTCCCCGGCCGCGCTCGAGCGGGCCGAGCGGATCGCCGCGCAGCGCTGGATCCCGGACTTCCTGAGCCTGACCACCGCGATCGACAACTCCCGCAAGGACCAGACCTACAACACTCCGGCGCTGGCCACCCTGGTGACGCTGGCCGAGCAGGTCGACTGGCTCAACGGCGCCGGCGGGCTGGACTTCGCCACCGCGCGCACCGCGGACTCAGCCTCTCGGGTGTACTCCTGGGCGGAGGCGCATGAGCTGGCGACCCCGTTCGTCCAGCGCACCGAGGACCGCTCGAACGTCATCGTCACCGTGGACTTCGAGGACTCGGTGGACGCCGCCGAGGTCGCGAAGACGCTGCGCGCGAACGGCGTGGTCGACGTCGAGCCCTACCGCAAGCTGGGCCGCAACCAGCTGCGCATCGCCACGTTCGTGGCGATCGAGCCCGACGACGTGACCCGGCTGCTGCGTTCGATCGACTTCGTGCTGGAGCAGCAAGGGCGCTGAGGCTCGATCGCTGAGCTGCGGACGGAGGCGGCTCAGCCGCCGGCGGATTCGGCCGCCGCCTCCTCCGCCGCCATCTGCTTCTTCTCCTGCTCGTCCATGCGCTCGGCCCAGGGGACCCAGGCCGGAGCGAGCAGCGAGTCGTTGCCGGGCAGCAGGCCGACCTCGCAGACCGTCACCTTCTTCACGCGTGGGGCTCGGGCGACCGCCACGAACCACTCCCAGCCGTGATATCCGGGCTTGACGGCGGCGAAGCGGTGGGTGTGCAGCCGGTCCTCCTCCGCCGTGACGGAGAGGTGCTCACCGACCTGCTCGTCCGGGGCGATCTCGCGCAGCGCCTCACGGGCGAGGTCGACGGCCTCGCTGAGCACGGCATCCTTCTTCGGCATGGTGACCTCCGGAACTGTCTGAAGCGGGTGGGCTGGGTGCGGGTCAGGCGTCGAAGTCGTCGGCCACGCGGCGCAGCAGCGCAGCGATCTTCTTCGACTGGGCGGACTGCGGGTACCGGCCCTTGCGCAGGTTGCCGGTGGTGGACTCCAGCAGGTTCACCAGGTCCTGGACCACCGAAGCCATCTCCTCCGCGGGCTTACGGGTGGCACGCACCACCGAGGGAGCCTCGTCCAGGATGCGCACCGAGAGTGCCTGCTTGCCGCGGCGCCCGTCAGCGATGCCGTACTCCATCCGAGTGCCGGCCTTCACATTGGAGACGCCGGCGGGCAGCGCCGTGGAGTGCAGGAAGACCTCCTGGCCGTCGTCGGAGGTCAGAAATCCGAAGCCCTTCTCGGCGTCGAACCACTTCACTTTCCCGGTTGGCACGTTCCTCTACCTCGTCCTTGAATAGATCTGGATCTCTGGGGTCGAGCGAGATCACGACGGCGCCTGCGGCGTCTCACCCGGGGAGGCCAGGCCTCCGCAGGGTCGTCCGGCGTCCGGCGACACCCTGCGGCATCGCCTCGCGCGTCATCTCGACTGTCCTCCAGAGTACCTGGGGCACGCGGTGGAGATAGAATCGCTTCCATGTCCACCACCCCCGCACATGCGGCCGCCCGGGCCGTCCTGTTCCTGGGCGTGGCGATCACCGCCGCCGCCTTCGTGGCTCTCGCACTGATCCTCGGCCTCTACTTCGCCCAGGCCGATCCGCACCCGGCCCTGTACTTCACGGCACTGTGGGGCTTCCCGCTGGGCTTCGCGCTGATGATCGCCCACGTGCTGCAGGCGATGGGCCGCCGCCGTCGCCGCCGCGCCATCACGGCCGACTGAGGATGCCTGACGCGCAGCTCGGCCTCGCCGCCCTGGCCCGACGTCTCGCCGCCCGCGACGACGCCGACCTGGCATCCCTGTTGCAGGCCCGTCCGGACCTGGTCCACCCGGCTCCGGGGGACTTCACCGGGCTGGCGGTGCGCGCCCAGTCGGACATGAGCCTGCGGCACTGCCTGCAGCGCCTGGATGCGGGCACGCTCTCGGTGCTCGGCACGCTCGCCGCCCGACGCCCGCTGACGCTCCCCGCCGAAGCGCTGGACCCCGTCCTGGAGCGTCTTCAGCGGCTGGGGCTGATCTTCCCCGACGACGACGGCGCCTCCCCCGCCCCGCCGAGCTCCCGCAGCTTCTCCGTGCCCGGCAGCCTCCCGGGCGTGATGGCAGGGCTGCACCTCGAGCTCACCTCCCCGGTGCTGGAGCCTCCCCGGGCCTCCTCCGCGGCGATCCCTGCGTCACTGGTCCGCAACGCGGCCCTGTCCGCGGTGGCCGAGCTGCTCGCCGAGGTGGGTGACCTGCTCTCCGCCCTGGAGGCCGAGCCGGCGGCGACCCTGCGCACCGGCGGCGTGGGGATGCGCGAGCTGCGCCGGCTCACCACCGTCCGCAGCGGCGCCCAGCGGCCCGCTGATGCGGACATCGGCGAGACCGGCTGGCTGCTGGAGCTCGCCGCGGCCGCCGGCCTGGTCGAGCTCGACGTCGACGCCGACCGCTGGCGACTGACGCCGACCGCACGTCGCTGGCGACGCGCCCCGCGTCACCGGCAGCATCAGCTGCTTGTCTCCGGCTGGCTGCTGGCACCGCGATCCCCTCTGCTGCTGCGCGGCCCTCACCCCACCGCCCGGCTCGCGCCGGCGCTCACCCCGGAGCGGCAGCGCGGCGACGCACCCGCCCTGCGCGCCCGGGTGCTGGCCACCGCCGCCGAGCTCGCCGCACAGGCACCCGCCGCTCCGGCGCTGTACACCCTGGCCCTGCCCGACGACGACGAGCCCGGGCCGCAGGCCCTCACCGGTGCGCTGATCGACCGCATGACCTGGGACCGTCCGGTGCTGATCACCCGCGTCCGTGGCGTGCTGCCGCCGCTGGTCCGTGAGGCCGAACGCCTGGGGCTGTTCGCCGCCGGCACCCTCTCGGAGGCCGGAGGCCTGCTGGCCCCGCAGGAGGGGACCGGCATCGCGGCGGGTGAGGAGCCGGCGGCGCGCCGGCTGGCGCGCACCGCCGAGCATCTGGCCGATGCTCTGCCCCCGCAGGTGGACCGCATCCACGTCCAGTCCGACCTGACGGCGGTGGCGGTGGGCGCCCTGGCCCCGGAGGTCGCCGCAGGCCTGGAGGCGATCGCCGAGAAGGAGACCCGCGGCGGGGTGCCGACTTTCCGCTTCACCGCCGATTCGCTGCGCCGCGGCATCTCCGCCGGCTGGACGGCCGAACGGATCCAGCAGTTCCTGACCTCGCACAGCCTCTCCGAGGTGCCGTCCTCGCTCTCCACGCTGGTCGACGATGCCGCCCGCACCTGGTACGGGGTGACCATCGGCTCAGCCGGCAGCTGGCTGCTCGAGCGTGACCCGCAGCGTCGGGCCGAGCTGCTCGGGCACCCCGCGCTGCGCGCACTGGGGCTGCGTGAGCTCACGGCGGAAGTGCTGGTCTGCGACGTCGACGCCGAGCGGCTCGCCCGGGCACTGGGCGGCCTCGGGCTGGAGACCCGCAGCGCCGACGAGCCCGGGGCTCCCGGACCCTCGGAGCAGGCTCGCGCCTCGGCCCGGCTGGAGGACGACCTGGCCGAGGCGGCCGAGGCCTGGACCCTGCCGCAGTCCCCCTGGCAGCAGACCCCTGTGCGCACCGTCTCCGCCCAGGAGGCGGACCCGCAGCTGGTCTCCCGCACGGTGACGGGTCTCCGCTCCGGGGCCGGCTCCCGTGCCGGGGCCGCGCTGGCCGGGGGCCCGGAGGACCGCGTCGCGGGCGACGAGCTGGAAGCAGGTGCGGTGGCCGGCTCCGACGTGATGAGCCTGCTGCGTGCCGCGGTGCGGTCTCGCCACCCGGTGTGGCTGCGCCGGGTGGACGCCGAGGGCCGAGAGCACGTGCTCTCGGGGCTGCCCACGGGGCTGAACGCCGGGCGGGTGCGGCTGCGCCAGCTCGAGGGCGGGGGCGAGTCCGTGCTCCTGGTCCATCGGATCACCGCTGTGCGACTTCTGGAGAACACGAGCGACGGAGAGGAGCCCCGATGAGCGGACCGCTGATCGTCCAGTCTGACAAGACGATCCTGCTGGAGGTGGGCCATGACCAGGCCGACGCGGCCCGCCGCGCGGTGGCCGCCTTCGCGGATCTGGAGCGCGCCCCCGAGCATGTCCACACCTACCGGGTCACCCCGCTGGGCCTGTGGAACGCCCGCGCCGCCGGCATCGATGCCGAGACCGTGGTGGACACGCTCCTGGAGTTCTCGCGGTTCCCGGTGCCGCACTCTCTGCTGGTGGACATCGCCGAGACGATGAGCCGCTACGGGCGGATCCGCCTGGAGAAGGACCCCCAGCATGGGCTGGTGCTCCGTGGCCAGGACCCGGCGGTCCTCGAGGAGGTCGCGGGCGCCAAGACCGTGACTCCGCTGCTGGGCCCGCAGATCGACGAGAGCACCGTGGGAGTGCACGGCCAGGCACGCGGCGAGCTGAAGCAGGAGCTGGTCCGTCTCGGGTGGCCGGCTGAGGATCTGGCGGGGTTCGTGGACGGCACCGCCCACCCGATCGCCCTGGTGCAGGAGGACTGGGCGCTGCGCCCGTATCAGCAGGAGGCGGTGGAGAGCTTCTGGGCGTCGGGCTCGGGCGTGGTCGTGCTGCCCTGTGGAGCGGGCAAGACGCTGGTGGGAGCCGCGGTGATGGCCACCTCGGCGACCATCACGCTGATCCTGGTGAACTCCACAGTGGCCGCCCGGCAGTGGAAGGATGAGCTGCTGCGCCGCACCACTCTGCAGGAGCACGAGATCGGCGAGTACTCCGGTGACCGCAAGGAGGTCCGGCCGGTCACCATCGCGACCTACCAGGTGCTGGCGGTCAGGCGCGGTGAGCTCTACCCCCACCTGGAGCTGCTCGACGGCCACGACTGGGGCCTGATCATCTACGACGAGGTCCACCTGCTGCCTGCCCCGATCTTTCGCCGCACGGCAGACCTGCAGGCCCGCCGACGGCTGGGGCTGACCGCCACTCTGGTGCGCGAGGACGGCCGGGAGCGAGAGGTCTTCTCGCTGATCGGGCCCAAGCGCTACGACACCCCCTGGAAGCAGATGGAGGCCCAGGGGTGGATAGCACCGGCCCAGTGCGTCGAGATCCGGGTGGATCTCCCCCGGGGCGAACGGATGACCTATGCCTCGGCCACTGACCGTGAGCGGCACCGGCTGGCGGCCGGCACCGGCGCCAAGGACGACGTCGTCGCGCGCCTGGTGGCCCGGCACCGGCACCGCGGGGAGCAGATCCTGGTCATCGGGCAGTTCGTGGAGCAGCTGACGGGCCTCGGGGAACGTCTGGACGCTCCGGTGCTGACGGGGACGACGTCGACCGCGCAGCGCCAGCGCCGCTTCGACGAGTTCCGCCGCGGGGAGCTGGACGTGCTGGTGGTCTCGAAGATCGCGAACTTCTCCATCGACCTGCCGCAGGCCTCGGTGGCGATCCAGGTCTCCGGGACCTTCGGCTCCCGGCAGGAGGAGGCGCAGCGTCTGGGCAGGCTGCTGCGTCCGGGCGCGCAGGACATGGAGAAGCGGGCACACTTCTACTCGATCGTCGCCCGGGACACCGTGGACATGGACTATGCGGCCAGACGTCAGCGCTTCCTGTCCGAGCAGGGCTACGGGTACACGATCCTCGACGGCACCGATATCGTCTGAGGCGCCCTGGACCGTGACAGGAAGGGCACCGGGAACCCATACTGGGCACACAGCACATGTCCAGCTGACTCCCAGACAACGGAGGGACACTAGCGCCGTGACTGACAAGACTCCCGAAGCCAAGCTGCTCGTCGTCGACGACGAGCCCAACATCCGCGAGCTGCTCGCCACCTCTCTGCGCTTCGCCGGATTCGAGGTCGCTGCGGCCTCGAACGGAAGGGAAGCACTGGACACCGCCGAGGAGTTCCACCCGGATCTCGCCGTGCTGGACGTGATGCTGCCGGACATGGACGGCTTCACGGTGACCCGCCGCCTGCGCGCGGCGGGGAAACACTTCCCTGTGCTGTTCCTCACCGCACGGGACGACACCGATGACAAGATCACCGGTCTCACCGTCGGCGGCGACGACTACGTCACCAAGCCGTTCTCCCTGGACGAGGTGGTCGCCCGCATCCGCGCGGTGCTGCGCCGCACCGCCCCGTACCAGGACGAGGACGCCGTCATGGTCATCGACAACCTGGAGCTCGACGACGACGCCCACGAGGTCCGGCGCGACGGCGAGATGGTGGACCTCTCCCCCACCGAGTTCAAGCTGCTGCGCTACCTGATGATGAACCCGAACCGGGTGCTCTCCAAGCAGCAGATCCTGGACCATGTCTGGGAGTACAACTTCAACGGGGACGCCTCGATCGTGGAGTCCTACATCTCCTACCTGCGCCGGAAGATCGACTCGGGCGCCGACGGAGCCCCCATGATTCAGACCAAACGCGGCGTGGGCTACGTGCTGCAGACCTGGGAGCGGAGGCAGCGCTCCCAGGGCCTGTCCCACTGAGCCTGAGGCATGGCGTTCACCCCGGTCCGTTCGGTCGCCCGCAAGTGGCGCAGCGCGTCTCTGCGCACCCAGCTGGTCTTCATCATCTCCGGCCTGCTGCTCCTCACCCTGGCGGTGACGACGTTCGTCTCGGCCTCGCTCTTCCGCCAGGAGCTGCTGCGCAACCTGGACGAGGATCTGTACACCAACCGGAACAACATCTCGATGTACCTCACCGAGATGGGCTCCGAGCCGGAGGACCGGGCCAACGCGCTGGCGATCCTGCGCTTCTACGGAGTGCTGCTGACCAACGACGGCGAGCCGCTGGAGTACAGCGCCACGCACCGTCGGGTGGAGGGCCAGGACCTGCCGGACATCCCGCAGCTGACCGCCGAGGACGTGCTGGCCCAGGCCGGACAGTCCTTCGAGGTGGCGGGGACCGTGGAGGGCTCGCGGGGCTGGCGGGTGCAGGTCTACCGGCTGGAGTCCGGAGAGGCCTCCCTGGCGATCGCCCTGCCCCTGGAGGACGTGGACACCTCTGTGGAGCGTGCGACGTTCCTGGTGGCCACGATCGGCCTGCTGGCCACCCTGGGGGCCTCTACGATCGCCTATGCGGTGGTGACCCGCGCGTTCCGGCCGCTGTTCCGTGTGGAGAAGACGGCTGCGGCGATCGCCGGCGGGGACTTCTCCCAACGTGTGGAGACCACCGCTCCCCCGGAGACGGAGATCGGCCGGCTCTCCGGCTCGCTGAACGTGATGCTGGAGCATATCGAGGAGGCCTTCCGCGCGAAGACGGCCTCCGAGCAGAAGATGCGGCAGTTCATCCAGGACGCCTCCCATGAGCTGCGCACTCCGCTGGTGACGATCCGCGGGTTCTCGGAGCTGTACCGCCAGGGCGGCGTCAGCGACAACCCGGAGGCCGTGGGGGCGGCGATGAGCCGCATCGAGTCTGAGGCCAAACGCATGGGCCAGCTGGTGGAGGACATGCTCACGCTGGCCCGGCTGGACGAACAGCGTCCGCTGCAGCTGGCTCCGGTGGATCTCAACCTCATCGCCCATGACACCGCCATGGACATGGGCGTCAACGCCCCGGACCGCATGGTGCAGGTGGTCGGCCTCGACGGCGGGGGCCCGACGTCGGCCCCCGTGCTCGGCGACGAGGGGCGGATCCGCCAGATCGTGACCAACCTGGTCACCAATGCGCTGCGCTACACCCCGGAGGGCTCCCCGATCGAACTGGTGGTGGGCACGGAGAGCCTGGTCGCCGGGCGCACTGACTCGGTGCTGCAGGTCCGCGACCACGGTGACGGCATCTCCGAGGAGGAGGCCGCGCGGATCTTCGAACGGTTCTATCGGGCGGACAACTCCCGCGGCCGGGAGACCGGCGGCACCGGACTCGGCCTGGCCATCGTGGCGGCGATCGCCGCCCAGCATGACGGCACGGTCCGTCATCAGCAGACCTCCGGCGGTGGGGCCACGATGACCCTGCGGCTGCCGATGGTGGAGCCCAGCGACCAGTCCGACCATGAGTCCGACGTCGAGGAGCATGAGCTCGCGGAGCTGGAGGGCGGGGCTGTTCCTCCACAGCACCGCCCACACGACGGCGACACTCCCGGTCTCTCCACAGATCGCTGATCGACCGCGGCGCCAGGGCCGGGCCCCTTCTAGCGTGGACAGCGTCCCGCACATCGACGGAAGGAGCCAGATCATGGCAGTGCTGCAGATCGACACCATGGACCTGATGGCCAAGAGCCAGACCGTGGAGTCCACCCTGACCCGCATCCAGACCGACGTGAACTCGATGGAGTCCCAGTTGCGTCAGCTGCAGGAGTCCTGGAAGGGCTCGGCCTCCACCGCGTTCCAGGAGGTCCTGACCCAGTGGCGCAGCACCCAGCTGCAGGTGGAGCAGTCGCTGGCCAGCGTCCGCCAGGCGATGGCCTCGGCCTCCTCGCAGTATGAGGAGACGGAGTCGGCCAACACCCGCATGTTCGGCCGCTGAGCATGGCTCGGCAGGCTCGCTGACCCTCCCCCCCTAGCGCGCGTCCCCCGCCATGACGAAGGCCCCGCAGGCAGATGCCTGCGGGGCCTTCGTCATGCTCAGCGGAAAGAGCAGGACATGATCACATCATGCCGCCCATGCCGCCCATCGGGTCCATGCCCTCGGCGCCCGCGCCGGCCGGGTTCTTCTCCGGCTTGTCGGCGACGACGGCCTCGGTGGTGAGGAAGAGGCTGGCGATGGAGGCAGCGTTCTGCAGGGCAGAACGGGTCACCTTCACCGGGTCGTTGACGCCGGCGGCCAGCAGGTCCTCGTACTCGCCGGTGGCGGCGTTGAGGCCGACACCGTCCGCGAGGCCCTTGACCTTCTCCGCAACCACGCCGGGCTCGAGGCCGGCGTTGAGTGCGATCTGCTTCAGCGGAGACTCGACGGCCACCTTGACGATGTTCGCACCGGTGGCCTCGTCACCCTCCAGGGAGAGAGTGGCGAAGGCGCGGGCACCGGCCTGGATCAGGGCGGCGCCACCGCCGGCGACGATACCCTCGTCCACGGCGGCCTTGGCGTTGCGCACAGCGTCCTCAATGCGGTGCTTGCGCTCCTTGAGCTCGACCTCGGTGGCGGCACCGGCCTTGATGACGGCCACGCCGCCGGCCAGCTTCGCCAGGCGCTCCTGGAGCTTCTCGCGGTCATAGTCCGAGTCGCTGTTCTCGATCTCGGCCTTGATCTGGGAGACGCGACCGGCGATCTCGTCGGCGTCGCCGGCACCCTCGACGATGGTGGTCTCGTCCTTGGTGATGACCACCTTGCGGGCGGTGCCCAGCAGGTCGAGAGTGGTGTTCTCCAGCTTGAGGCCGACCTCCTCGGCGATGACCTGGCCACCGGTGAGGATGGCGATGTCGGCCAGCATGGCCTTGCGACGGTCACCGAAACCGGGGGCCTTGACAGCCACCGACTTGAAAGTGCCCTTGAGCTTGTTGACCACCAGGGCCGCCAGGGCTTCACCCTCGACGTCCTCGGAGATGACCAGCAGCGGCTTGCCGGACTGCATGACCTGCTCCAGGATGCCGATGACGTCCTTGACCGAGGAGATCTTGGAGTTGACGATCAGGATGTACGGGTCCTCGAGGACGGCTTCCTGACGCTCCGCGTCGGTGACGAAGTAGCCGGAGAGGTAGCCCTTGTCGAAGCGCATACCCTCGGTGAGCTCGAGCTCGAGGCCGAAGGTGTTGGACTCCTCGACGGTGATGACACCTTCCTTGCCCACCTTGTCCAGGGCTTCGGCGATGAGCTCGCCGATCTGGATGTCAGCGGCGGAGATCGACGCGGTGGCGGCGATCTGCTCCTTGGTCTCGATCTCCTTGGCGGAGGTGAAGAGCTCTGCGGTGACCGCCTCGACGGCCTTGTCGATGCCGCGCTTCAGACCCATCGGGTCGGCACCGGCGGCGACGTTGCGCAGGCCCTCCTTGACCAGGGCCTGAGCCAGCACGGTCGCGGTGGTGGTTCCGTCACCGGCGACGTCGTCGGTCTTCTTGGCGACCTCCTTGACCAGCTCGGCGCCGATCTTCTCGTAGGGGTCCTCCAGCTCGATCTCCTTGGCGATCGAGACGCCGTCGTTGGTGATGGTGGGGGCGCCCCACTGCTTCTCCAGCACGACGTTGCGGCCGCGGGGGCCCAAGGTGACCTTGACGGCGTCGGCGAGGATGTTCAGGCCCCGCTCGAGGCCGCGGCGGGCCTCTTCGTCGAATGCAATGGTCTTAGCCATATCGGCACGTGTCCTTCCTGGACTGCGGGTGATGATGATTCAGACGTGTTCGCGTCAATCGGGTCGAACCTTGAGAGGTGCCCGCGACGGACGGCCACGCCCCCGCGTCACCGGGGTCGTAGGAAAATTGGCCTCACCTGTTCAGGTTCATCCCACTCGCCGCCGCAGGAGGCTGCTCCCGAGATCGGGCTGGCAGTCTCTGGGGGAGAGTGCTAGCTCAATATTTAGCACTCAGAGCAGGCGAGTGCAAACCCTTTCGAGTGCCCCGGGGAGCCTCTGCGCCCCGCATCCGCGGGCCTTCTGCACCGTGACCGGCCTCCGCTGATCTCACTCGGCGAAATCGGGCCCGACCACCACGGCCACGGAGGACCATGCTCCGCTCTCCTCGACCTGTTCGATGCCGAGGTTCTCCGCGAGGTCCTGGGCGTGGGCCTCGGCGTTCGGCGGATAGTAGATCACGGGAGTGTCGACGTCGTCGTAGGTCCACTCCGCCGCGTAGGTGACGTTGTAGTCCAGCTCCGTGAGCTGCTCGGCGATGTCGTCCTCCAGGCCGGCCGGGCCTCCGTAATTGAGGATCTGCACCGGGGACTCGGTGTCGGCGGCAGCCTCCGTGGGCTGGCCGCCGCCCTGCTCCGTGTCCTCCTCGCCGTCCTCGGCCCCGTCCTCCCCGTTCTCTTCGCCGTCCTCGGGGGCCTCACCCTGCTCCTGATCACCGGTGCCGGCCTCGGGGGAGTCCTCACGCAGGGTGGGCAGCACGAAGTAGCTGGCGACGCCCACCAGCAGCGCCAGCACGGCGAACAGACCGATCCACTTCAGGCCGCCTCCGCCGCGGGAGGAGCCGGCCGCGGCCGTCGGGGCGCGGTGCTTGCCCGCCTCGCCCTGCTGGTACGGGGGAACGTCGTCGAACTCATCGTGCGGGAACTTGCTCATGATGTGGAGATCCTCAGGCTCTGCGCATGCTGCGGACGGACGGTGGGGCGGGCCGCGATGCCCTGCCGGGGGCTCATCGGCGCGAGGCCCGAGCCCGCTGCCGCGCCTCGCGCTGACGGCGCAGACGCTTGACGAGCATGGGGTCGTGCACGAGGGCGGCTTCGGAATCGATGAGCTGGTTGAGCAGCTGGTAGTAGGCGACCGCAGAGATCTGCAGCTCGTCGCTGATCGCCTGGTCCTTGGCGCCGGCGTACTTCCACCATTGGCGTTCCATGGCCAGGATCTGCTTCTGCTGTTCGCTCAGCTGGCCGGCCATGCCGGCCGCGGCGTCGACTGCGTCAGAGGTGACGGTGTCGGCCGAGCTGGCAGAGCTCATCGATGCCTCCTGATGTCGACTCGGACCGGTGCGTCCGGACCGCTGTTCCTGCGCCCATCCTAAGGCCCGGGGACGGCACGACGGCGCATATGGCCCCTTGTGTGTTCGCCGCCACGGCAGCCGGAGCGGCCCGGCAGGGAGCGGAATGCCGGCGAAGATGTCTAGGGTGGTGGGTCATGGACCTCTCCGCGGACCTCATCGCACCTCTGGAACCTGGATGGCGACGGGCGCTGGCCCCGCAGCAGGAGCAGTTCGCCCGCCTGCAGGAGGAGCTCACCCGCCGCCGGGACGCCGGTGAGCACATCCTGCCCGCCCCCGCATCCGTGCTGCGCGCCTTCCGGCAGCCCTTCGACCAGGTCAAGGTGCTGGTGCTGGGCCAGGACCCCTACCCCACTCCCGGGCACCCGATCGGGATGTCCTTCGCCGTGGCCCCCGACGTGCGGCCGCTGCCGCGCAGCCTGCAGAACATCTTCCGTGAGCTCCACGAGGATCTCGGGATCGGGCCGGCGCCCCACGGGGACCTCTCCGCCTGGTCTGCGCAGGGGGTGCTGATGCTCAACAGGGTGCTCACCGTGACAGCGGGCAGCCCCGGCTCGCACCACGGCATCGGCTGGGAAGAGATCACCGAGGCCGCGATCCGCGCCCTGGCGGCGCGCGGGACACCGCTGGTCTCGATCCTCTGGGGCGCCGACGCCCGGCGCATGCAGCCGCTGTGCGAGGCCGGGGACCACACCGCCGCGATCACCAGCCCGCACCCCTCCCCGCTGTCCGCGCACCGGGGCTTCTTCGGCTCTCAGCCGTTCTCCCGGACGAACGAGGCGCTGCAACGTCTGGGCGCAGCACCGGTGGACTGGCGGCTGGCCCCGGCCTGAACCTCAGCGGCGGCGGCCGCGGGAGCGCTCGTTGGACTGCAGCCCGGCGGTGATCGGCCGCATCAGTACGTCACCGAGCACGATGCCCGAGGCGATGCCCAGAATGATGATCAGCGCGCTGAACAGCTCGGTCAGCCCGCCCATCATGGAGGCCACCAGATTGGTGTCCGGGTTCTCGAGGGCGATCTGGTACATGCCGCGGAACACCATGAGCCCCGGCAGCATGAACATCATGCCCGGCACAGCGATGACCAGCTGCGGGGCCCCCATTCGCAGCGCCACCACTCGTCCCAGCGCCCCCACCACGGTGGCCCCGAGGATCGGAGTCATCCGCTCCCCCAGTCCGATCGACTCACCGGCGTAGAAGAGCAGGAACCCCAGCGCGGAGACCAGCCCCGTGGGCAGCAGCATCTTCCACCGGGCCTGCTCGACGACGGCGGCGGCCATCGCGGCCACGAAGACGATCGCCACCAGGACGGCGGGATGATAGATGCGGGTCAGCCCCACGGCGATCTCCATCTGCGGGGCGCCGAGCAGGTCTGCCAGCACCACGCCGGCCATGATGCCCGCCGTCATGCCGGCGAAGGCGATCATCGCCGAGACCAGTCGCCCCGCTGAGGTGAGCGGGAAGCCGTTGATCGCATCCTGGATGGCGGAGACCACCCGGGCCGAGGGCAGCAGGATCATCAGCCCGCCGGCGACGACCATCGACGGGGTGATCGGGACCCCCAGCATGAACGCCCCCATGGCGATGAAGGTGGCCACGAAGCCCCCGGTGGCCAGGGTGAAGAACTCCGGAACCCTCCACACCGCGAGCTGACGGTTGATGCCCAGCACCACCAGGGTGGCAGCGAATCCGATCGAAGCGTCCAGAATCGGTGCCCCCAGGAAGCTGGCGAACAGGCTCGCGAAGACGGCACCGGCCAAGGTGACCATCCACCGCGGATACGGCTTGGGCTCCCGCGTGATCTCCTGGAGTCGCTCCGCAGACTCGGTGCGGGTCAGCCGCCCAGAGATGATGTCGGTCACGAGCTCGTGCACGGCGGCGAGCGCCTTGTAGTTCCGGGACCAGGACCGCACCACACGCACTCGCGAGTATGGGATCTTGTCATCGGGTGCCCAGTTGAGGCTGATCGACTGGTTGGTGATGTCGACGTCGGTGTTCTTCATCCCGAAGGCGGCGGTGACCGCGATGATCGAGGTCTCCACCTCCAGCGCGCCGGCCCCGTAGCGGAAGAGGGCCTCGCCGAGGTCCAGCACGAAGGCGATGGTGGCGAGCTCGTCGGAGTCCACCGGCTGCTCGGCCTGCCGGGGGTTCGCGTACGGGGTGCCGGCCAGGTGGTCCACCAGCGGGACGGACTGGGTGTGGGTGGTCTCGAGGCGCATGATGCGGCGCAGCACATCCTGCGGGCGCACCTTCTGCTCGAAGACGGAGCGGTCGAACAGCGGGGCGCGCCGAAGCGGCCCGGGGAGCTTCGCACCGGTGGGGCGCAGCACCGAACGCCGCCGGATCGGCTCACTGAGCGGCGAGACGGCCACCTCGTACGGGTCCGCCACAGGGGTCCGGTCGGTCGGGATCTGCGGGCCCAGCGCCTCGGTCTGTGCCCAGTCGCCGGAGGGCGTCC
This sequence comes from Nesterenkonia xinjiangensis, assembly GCF_013410745.1. Taxonomy (NCBI): domain Bacteria; kingdom Bacillati; phylum Actinomycetota; class Actinomycetes; order Micrococcales; family Micrococcaceae; genus Nesterenkonia; species Nesterenkonia xinjiangensis. The sequence continues at coordinate 1,120,019 of NZ_JACCFY010000001.1, forward strand.
ATTCGCCTGCGGCCAGCTCATCGGGCTGACGGTCGGCGGGAGGCTCGCGGAGCGCGGCGAAGCTGTGCGTGTGCGGGCGCGGGATCGGGGAGGTCGGCGAGGTGGCGGAGCCGACGTCGTGCTGGCCCGAATGCTGGCCCGGATGCTGGCCGGGGTCGGGTAGGTCCGCCGCCGGGGTGTCGTAGAAGGCGTCAGGGACGTACTCGTGACGCACTGCCTCGGCCTCGGCCTGGGCGGCCTCCTCCTGAGCACGTTCGACGGCCTCGGTGTCGAACTCCTCCCACTCCAGAGTGGCCTCCGCCTCACGGGCGGCCTGCCAGGACGAGGCGATGCTGCCGGTCAGGGCACGCATGAAGCCGGTGGAGGTGTCCTCGACGTCACCGTCGGCGGTGGGTCGGACCACCGGGATGAGGGTCACCTCGGCGTCCGGCTCGGAGATGACGGGGTCGATGGCCTCGACGGCGGCGTCGGCGGCCACCTGGCCCCCGGTGTGCTCCTGGCGTCGAGTCTCCTCGGCAGTCATTGACCCTCCCTCCGGGTGCGTCGTGGCGTCTCTCAATCTACGAGGCGCGGCCGCGCCTCGATGGTGGCATGGGGACTCGGATCAGCTGCCGGCGTCGAGCCCGCGGCGGGGGATGGGACAGCTCCGCCCCGCCGGAGGCTGGCCATGCAGGCCGCATCCCGACAGGGCGGTGACGTGTGGAGTGGTGGATCCGAATGGACTCGAACCATCGACCTCTCGCGTGTGAAGCGAGCGCTCTAACCATCTGAGCTACGGATCCGGGGCGACCACGCGGGCATGAAATCTGCCTGCGAGCGCCAGAAAAGATTAGCACCTCGGGTGCTGATTCGGAAAACCGATGGCCGAACTCAGGCCAGGGCCTCCTCGAGGGGAGTCTCGCCGTCGTAGAAGTTGACGGTCCGGCGCACCACCGCGCCGGCGGTCAGCACGTGGGTGATCGCCTCGGCCACGTTCTCCCGCGACGTGCCGACCTCTTCCCGCGCAGGCTGACGCCCATCGATCAGTCCGGCGCCGTCGACCACCTGCAGTGCGCGTGTGGCCGGCTCCCGGGTGAGCGAGCCCGGCCCGAGGATCGTCCAGTCCAGGCCGGTACCGCGCAGGTGGGCGTCGGCGTGATGCTTGGCTTCGGCATAGGGATAGAAGGAGCTGGACCGATCCAGGGTGTCCACATCGGTCTCGGCGCGCACATACGAGACCATCACATAGCGGCTCACTCCGGCCTTCTCGGCGGCGTCCATGGTTCGCACGGCCGCGTCTCGGTCCACGGCCCTGGTGCGATCCGGATTGCCGCCGCCGGCACCCGCGGCGAAGACCACCGCTGCGGCCCCGGAGAAGGTCTCGGCCAGCTGATCGACGTCAGCCTGCTCGATGTCCAGCACCACCGGATTCGCGCCTGCCGCGTCGATGTCGTCGCGCTGGCCGGGATCCCGGATCAGCGAGTCGACGCTCCAGCCGGCCGCCGCCAGCTTCGGTGCGGCGAGCAGCGCCACCTTGCCGTGGCCGCCCACGATGACGACGCGCTTGTTCTCTGCCATGACAGTCTCCTTCGGTTCGCCTCGATGCTCCCCGGTGCCGAGCTCCGCGCCCTGCACCCTCGTGAGGGCACAACGCCTGAAGCAGCCTGCTATTCCTGGGCAGCGCGACGGGCCTCGTTCGATGAATCGAACGACTGGTACTATATGGCGAACGAATGGAGGTGCCCGTGACCACGAAGGACCATCACGCGCTGCTGGCACAGATCGCCGCCGCTGTCCGGGAGGAGCGCCTGCGCGCAGGCCTGTCGCTCAGTGAACTGGCTCGCAGAGTGGGCATCTCGAAGTCCACAGTGTCCCAGCTGGAGACCGCCCAGGGGAATCCGAGCGTGGAGACGCTGTGGTCGATCGCCTCCACGCTGGGCATCCCCTTCGCGCGCCTGGTCGCCGCCCCCAGCCCTCGGCCGCAGATCATCCGCGCCGATGAGCGCGCCGCAGTGCCCTCCGCCACGGCGGACTTCCACGCCGCCCTCCTCCACAGCGGAAGCTCTCCGGCGCAGCGCGATCTCTATGTGGTGAGCCTGGAGCCCGGTGAGGTCCGAGAGGCAGAACCGCACCCGCCGGGCTCGACCGAGCATGTGCTCATCAGCTCCGGACGCGTCCGCCTGGGGCCCGCCGACGCCCCCTTCCTCCTCCATCCCGGCGACTACGCCGTCTTCCCCGGGGACACCCCGCACTCCTACGAGGCGCTCACCCCCGGCGCATGGTTCACCCTGCTCATGGAGCACCCCTCAGCAGAGCCCCGCTGGGGCGGCCACCGATGACCGCCTCCTCCGATCGCCAAGCACTTGGGCGCTCCCGCCTGACCCCCGCCACCCGCACGGGGCTCTCAATCGCCGCCGCCGTCTCCCTCTACGGCATCTCCTTCGGCGCCTTGTCCGTGGCCTCCGGCCTGACTCTGTGGCAGACCGTGGCACTGTCGGCGCTGCTGTTCTCCGGCGGCTCGCAGTTCGCGTTCATCGGGGTCCTCGCGGCCGGAGGGACCGGCGCCGCCGCGCTGGGCGCCTCGACCCTGCTGAGCGCGCGCAACACGATCTATGCGGTGCAGATGAAGGCGATGTTCGACCCGACCGGCTGGCGGCGGCTGGTCAGCGCCCAGCTGACCATCGATGAGTCCGCCGCCAATGCGATGAGCCAGACCGATCCGGCGGAGCGCCGCCGCGGATTCTGGGTCACCGGGATCGCCGTCTACCTCGGCTGGAACCTGGCGACGGTGGTCGGCGCCCTGCTGGGCGACTTCGTGGCCGAACCGGAGGCACTGGGGCTCGACGGCGCGGTCGTCGCCGCCTTCCTGGGGCTGCTGTGGCCGCGGCTGCGCGCGCGTGAGCCGTGGGCGTTGGCGGTGCTGGCCGCCCTGGTGACGGTGCTGACCATGCCGCTGCTGCCGGCCGGAGTCCCGGTGCTGCTGGCAGCCGTCGTCGCAGCGGCCTGGGGACTGCTCTGGCGACCCCGGTCCTCCGGGACGAGGACCGAAGTCCCCACCGCGGAGGCCGAGGGGGCCCGCCGATGACGCTCTGGACATGGGTGCTGATCGCCTGTGCTGCGGTGTACCTGACGAAGATCGCCGGCTATCTGGTGCCGGGCTCCTGGTTGGAGCACCCTCTGGTGGGGCGCATCTCCGGACTGATGACCGTGGCGCTGCTGGCCTCCCTGGTGGCGATGAACACCGCCTCCGGCGACGACGGCGTCGTCCTCGACGCCCGCCTCGGCGCCCTGGCGGCCGCCGCCGTCGCCCTGCTGCTGCGGGCCCCGTTCCTCGTGGTGGTTCTCGCCGGAGCAGGTGCGGCCGCCGGCCTGCGCGCCTTCGGTCTGGGCTGAGCCGGACAGGCTCGACGACACGTTACGTCAGACGCGTATTGCGTAATCCAGGACCTGACTGTAAGGTTGTCCTCACTTGGGTGCGACAGGGGCCCGCTCGGTGCGGGCGGGCCCCGCTTCCCACCCAGGGAGACCAGACACGACGCAGCACACGGCCGCACCAGACGGCGGCCGGACCTCACGCAGACACAGAGACGCCGGGCTCGGCAGGGATGATCAGTGCATCCCTGCCGAGCCCGGCGTCTCGTGCTGTGCGGCGCCGGTCAGCGCCACCCCGTCAGCGCGTGGTGGACGTGGCGGCCTCCTCCTGGCCGGAACGACCTTCGTCGGCGCCCTCGGCATCAGGCTCCGCGACGGGGTCGGACTCACCGGCCGGGGTGGCACGCAGCGTCAGCCCCAGCAGAAGAGTGCCCACGCTCATCGCGGCGGCAGTGCGGAAGGCGGTGCGGAAGCCCTCTACGGCGGCGGCTTCCGGGTCCAGGCCGTTCGACGCCGCGGCGGCGGCGCCCAGCCCCATCACGGTGACCAGCAGTGCGGTTCCGACGGCGGCGGCCAGCTGCTGCAGGGTGTTGAGCACTGCCGAGCCGTGCGAATACAGCGGCTGCGGCAGCGGGTTCATCGCCGTGGTGAAGGCCGGAGTGAACAGGCAGGCCAGGCCGAAGCTGAGCACCAGGTGCAGCGTCAGCACGGACCACACGCTGCTGTCCGGGCCGAGCAGGCTCATCAGGAACAGGGCCACGATCAGCAGCGCCGCGCCCGGGACCACCAGGGGCTTCGGGCCGATGCGGTCGTAGAGCCGACCGACGATCGGGGCCAGCAGCGCCATGAGCACACCGCCTGGCAGCATCAGCAGACCGGTCGTCAAGGTGTCCAGGCCGCGGACCTGCTGGAGGAACAGCGGCAGCATGATGATCGCACCGAAGAGGGCGATCATCATCAGCAGCATCATCAGCAGGGAGCGGGTGAACATCGTGTACCGGAACGGCTGGAGGTTCAGCAACGGGTTGCCGCCCTTCTGCAGGCGCAGCTGCAGCCATGTGAAGGCCGCCAGGAACAGCACCCCGATCACGAGCACCACGAGGGCGACGACGTCGACGCCGGCCTCCGCGGCCTCATCCACGCCCGCTCCCTCGCCGTGGCCGCCGCCCAGCTGGCTAATGCCGTAGACGACGCCGGAGAATCCGGGCACGGAGAGCAGCAGGGACGGCACGGAGAGCCCTCCGCCCTTGACCCCCGGGGAGTCGTCCAGGCGAGGCCGGCCCAGCACCATGGCGGCCAGGGCGATGGGCAGGATGAGGAGGAACAGGAAGCGCCAGTCGGCGATGTGCAGGATGAGCCCGGACAGCGCGGGCCCGGTGGCCGGGGCCACGGAGATGACGATGGAGATGTTCCCCATGACCACGCCGCGGCGCTGCAGCGGCACCAGGGTCAGCGTGGTGGTCATCAGCAGCGGCAGCATCATCGCCGTGCCGGCGGCCTGGATGATGCGGCCCACCAGCAGCATCGGGAAGCCGAAGGCGGCCGCGGCGATCGCGGTGCCGGCACAGAAGAGCACCAGGGAGATGGTGAACACCGCACGCAGGCTGAACCGCTGCATCAGGTAGCCGGTGGTGGGGATGATCGTGGCCAGGGTGAGCATGAAGGCGGTGGTCAGCCATTGGATGGTGGTCTCGTCGACCTGGAACTCGACCATGAGCGGCTGCAGCGCCACGTTCATGATGGTCTCGTTGAGGATCATGATGAACGCGGCCAGGAGCAGCGCACCGATGGTGAGCTTGTCCCCCCTGGGCATCTTGGGCGCCTCGACCCCGACAGAGGAGGCGGACGGTGGTGTGGGATGAGCGCTCATGGATACTCCGGAGACGATGACGGCCCTGCACCTCCCGATGCGAGGAGCACGGGCGTGACAGGGCTGGGCGGGCTGATTGATCAGGCGGCGACATCGCCCGCGCTGTGCTGAGGACGTGTCGGCCGCACGACATTCCCGCAGCGACGACGCCGACCGGGCAGGAATGCGCACTAGTTCGCTTCAGCCAACCGGCGGCCGAGCGGAAGTATTCCCCCGCAACGAAAAAATGTGGCGCCCCGCTGTGGCGAGTCCGGCACCGCACTGAGGGCGATGCCGGGCAGACGTGGAGCCCCCTGCCGGGTTCGAACCGACGACCTGCTGTTTACAAGACAGCTGCTCTACCAGCTGAGCTAAGGAGGCGTGGCGCCGAAGCGCCGGAGGCCCATCCTACCGGCGGACCTCCCTGAGTGACCAGTTGGTGGTCGGGCGGCCTCGCGGGCGGACGGCTGACGCCCGCCCGCGGGCCACGGGATCAGGACTCGTCGTCAGCGTCCTCGTCTTCTGCATCCTGATCGTCGCCGTCCTCACCGATGGCGGCTTCGACGAACTCACGGAAGCCCATCTCGGACGCGCCCCAGTCCTGGTCGTCCAGGTAGACGGTCGGGGTGCCCTGAACACCGTGGCCGGTGGCCTGGCGTGAGGTGTAGGTGACGAACGGACGGTAGGTGCCGTCCTCCACGCAGGACTCGATGTCGACGTCGTAGGCCTCGGCCCTCGCCACGAGCTCGTCGTTGGACAGCTCACCCTGCGGCTGGTGGCCGACGACCTCGGCAAGATAGTCGAGGTAGTTCTCCGGAGACTCCTCGGCTATGCAGACCGTGGCGTTGGCCGCCCGCGAGGAGTAGTTGGTGTTGGAGTTGCCGTCCAGGAAGCCGACCATGCGGTACTCGACGGTGATCTCACCGGCATCGGCCCATTCCTTGATCTGCTCCCCATGCTGATTCTCGAAGCTGGCGCAGTGCACGCAGTTCGCGTCGGCATAGACGATCAGATGCGGGGGCTCCCCGTCCTCCCCCGGCTCCACACCGAGGGGCAGCTCGGAATCAGATTCGGGCACTTCCGAGGCGTCGATCGTGCCGAGGTCGTCACCGTCGACGATCTCCGTGGCAGAGGTCAGCGTGATGCCTCCCTGCTCGTTCGCAGACGCCGGGGCCGGGCCCTCCGTCGCGGCGACGCGATCCTCGCCGGAGCGCTGGTTGACGATGAAGAGGGTGAGCGCCAGCACGACGACGAGCGCCACGACCACCACGCCGACGCGCAGCAGCACGGAGGTCCGACGCTGCTTGGCCTCCTCCTCCTGCTGGATCCGGCGGGCCTTGTCGCGGGCGTTGCCGCCCGAGGTCTGGGGGTTCTGAGCCATCAAGTCTCCGAAAGTGTCGTCAGGGGGATCCTCTGGCGGATCCGACGGGCAGAGTCTCATCCAGGGTAATCCCTCCCGGCTGGGTGTTTCCTGAAGGTCCGGCACACGACCGCGGCGCGTCAGGTCCGCACGCGGAGCCGGGAGTTCGACCTTCCTCACATTCCGGCCCGCCGGTGCGATGCTCCGGGTAGAGTTGCGAGACAACTGATGCGACGGGCGTCACAGGCCGATGCCGCCACGGACGCCGTCCTCGAGAGGAAAGGGGTTGGCGCTGATGCCTCAGCAGAGCGGATACGACTTCGTCGTGGTGGCCAACAGACTGGCCGTCGACAGGGTCACCACCGAGGACGGCGGAACAGGGTGGCGCCGATCTCCCGGCGGCCTGGTCACGGCACTGGCCCCGATCATGGCCCAGTCCGACGGCGCCTGGGTCGGCTGGCACGGCGCCGCAGACGAGCCCCTGGAGGCCTTCGACCACCAGGGCATGCACCTGGTCCCGGTGCCGCTGAGCGAGCAGGAGGTGGAGGACTACTACGAGGGATTCTCCAACGCCACCCTGTGGCCGCTGTACCACGACGTGATCGCCCGCCCCGCGTTCCATCGACACTGGTTCGAGGCCTACCGCCGGGTGAACCGTCGATTCGCGGAGGCCGCCGCCGACGTCGCCGCCCAGGGCGCGACCGTGTGGGTCCAGGACTATCAGCTGCAGCTGGTCCCGGCGATGCTCCGTGAGCTCCGCCCTGATGTGAAGATCGGCTTCTTCAACCACATCCCCTTCCCCCCGCCGGGCCTCTTCTCCCAGCTGCCGTGGCGCCACTCGGTGCTGCGCGGACTGCTCGGGGCGGACCTGATCGGCTTCCAGCGAGAGTCCGATGCGCGGAACTTCCAGCGGGTGGTCCGCCACCGGCTCGGCTACTACATCAAATCGGACCAGGTCTTCGTGCCCCTGGATGCGCCGGGACCCGGTGAGGACGCTTCGGTCAACGGCCTCCATGCAGACCCGGCCCGCGGCACCGCACCGCGGCAGCTCACCGCGCCGACCGAGGGCGGATTCCGGGTCGCCGAGGCCAAGGCCTTCCCCATCTCGATCGACACCGACAAGATCGTCGAGCTCTCCGAACGTCCGGACATCATCGCCCGCTCCCAACAGATCCGCCGCGAACTGGGCGAGCCGGACACCATCTTCCTGGGCGTGGACCGCCTGGACTACACCAAGGGCATCCGCCACCGACTCAAGGCCTATGAGGAGCTGCTGCGCGACGGCAAGCTCACGGTCGGAGAGGCCTGCCTGGTGCAGGTGGCCAGCCCCTCCCGGGAGGGAGTGGCCTCCTACCAGCGGTTGCGTGAGGACATCGAGGGGGCGGTGGGGCGGATCAACGGGGAGTACGACACCCTGGCCCACACGGCCATCCGGTATCTGCACCACTCCTACCCGGTGGAGGAGATGGTGGCCCTCTACCTGGCGGCCGACGTCATGCTGGTCACTGCGCTGCGTGACGGCATGAACCTGGTCGCCAAGGAGTATGTGGCCGCACGGAAGTCCGGGCAGGGGGTGCTGGTGCTCTCCGAGTTCACCGGCGCCGCCGACCAGCTGCGCCAGGCGCTCCTGATCAACCCCCACGACGTCGATGAGCTCAAGGCCGCCATCGTCAAGGCCGCCACGATCGACCCCGAGGACGCGCGCCGACGGATGCGCAGCCTGAGGCGTCAGGTGGTCTCCAACAACGTGCAGCGCTGGGCCGAGGAATTCCTCGATCGCCTGGCGGCGCAGCCCTGATCAGGAGATACTCGTCCCATGACCACTGACCACGTCCCTCAGGACGCCTCCGTGGCACCCCTGCTCGATGACGATCTGCTCGCCGCCCTGCGAGGCTTCGCCGCGCTGCCCCGGCTGCTGGTGTGCTTGGACTTCGACGGCTGCGTCTCCGAGCTGGTGGCTGATGCCTCCGAGGCCCGCCCCGTGCCGGCCAATGCGGAGGCAATCCGACGGCTGGCGGGGCTCGACGGCGTCCGCGTCGCCTATGTCTCAGGCCGTCCGCTGGAGTCTCTCCGGGAGCTGGCGGCCCCGCCGTCGGGAGCCCTGCTGATCGGCTCCCACGGCGCGGAGCGCGACGTCGCAGACCTGGCCCCGCACAGCCGTGGACTGACGCTGACCCCGGGCCAGCAGGCCGCACGGCGCGAGCTCCTGGAGGTCTTCGAGTCCATCGCCGCCGGCGCCGAGGGCGCCTGGGTGGAGCACAAGCCCGCGGGAGCGGCCATCCATGTGCGCAAGGTCCCCGACGCCGGCGAGGCCGAGCAGGTGCTCGTGGAGTCCCGTGCCGCCGTCGCGACCCTGGACGAGGTGCACCCCAAGGAGGGCAAGATGGTCCTGGAGGCCGTCGTCGTGCAGGCGGACAAGGGCGAGGGCATCAGTGAGCTGCGCCGGTTGGTCTCCCCGGATGCGGTGCTCTTCGCCGGCGACGACGTCACCGACGAGTTCGGCTTCGCGGTGCTGGCCGGGGATGACCTCGGCGTGAAGGTCGGCGAGGGCGAAACCCGCGCCGCACACCGGATCGAGGCTCCGGCGCAGCTGGCCGCGGTGCTGAACACGATCGCTGAGGCCCGCGAGGCCCGAGATGAGGAGCAGCAGTGAGCCCAGCACCAGGCCTGAGCCTGACCGCCTCCGGCACGATCCCCCAGGAGCTGCTTGACCTGCCCTGGCATCTGCCGCTGGTCGAGTGGCCCGAGCATGTCATCGCCGCGCTGCCGCGAGGCATCTCCCGACACATCGTGCGGTTCGCCTATCTGGGCGGCTCGGTGATCGCGATCAAGGAGACCTCCGAACGGGCCGCCCGGCATGAGTACCGGATGCTGCGGCAGCTGGGACGCCTCGGCGCACCGTGTGTGAAGCCGGTGGCGGAGGTGACCGGGCGCTCCCGAGAGGACGGCACGGAGCTGTCCCCCGCGCTGATCACCCGGCATCTGCGCTTCTCGCTGCCCTACCGTGCGGTGTTCAACCAGATGATGCGCAAGGAGACGCTGCACCGGCTCATCGACGCGCAGGCGCTGCTGATGGTGGAGCTGCACCTGATCGGCTTCTACTGGGGCGACGTCTCCTTGTCGAACACGCTGTTCCGACGCGACGCCGGCAAGTTCGCCGCCTACCTGGTGGACGCCGAGACCGGGGAGATCCATCCGACGCTCTCCGTCGGGCAGCGCGAATATGACCTGGAGCTGGCGCAGGTGAACATCGCCGGCGAGCTGATGGACCTCATGGAGGGCGGCATGGTGGACGAGGAGGTCGACCCAATCGCCACCAGCCACCAGTTCATCGACTCCTACCGCGGCCTGTGGCAGGAGCTCACCGGGGACACGGCTTTCAAACCGGATCAGCAGTGGCTCATCGAGGAGCGGATCCGGCGGCTCAACGAGCTGGGCTTCGACGTCGAGGAGTATGACATCCGCTCGGCGAGCGCGGAGGAGAAGCTGCTGCTGCGCCCCAAGGTGGTGGACCCGGGACATCACCAGCGCCGCCTGATGAACCTCACCGGCCTGGACGTCCAGGAGAACCAGGCCCGCCGGCTGCTCGGCGCGATCGACGCCTACCGGGCGCAGACGGATCCGCATGGGGACGAGTCCATCGCCGCGCACATGTGGACCCAGGAGGTCTTCCAGCCGATGATCCGGCAGATCCCGCGGGAGCTGCGCGACAAGCTGGAGCCCGCAGAGATCATGCACCAGATGATCGACCACCGGTGGAAGCTCTCGGAGCGGGAGGGCCGCGACGTCGAGCTGACGGACGCGCTGCCCAGCTTCATCGAGGAGGAGCTGCGCGGCAAACGCGACGAGGCGATCCTGATGATCAACCCGCCCACCGATGTGATCGAGCAGCTGGAGCGCAGCGAGCGGGATGATGACGACGACGGCCCGGTCAGCGAGGACGACTCCGTCTGGGCGGCGGACCCGGAACCGTGATTATCCATATATCGGATGACATTTTCCGCATCACGATAGACTGGTGCGGTCCCTGACCCCTTCACGAGGAGACCTCATCACCATGCTGCAGGTCGGCCAGCAGGCCCCCACCTTCACTCTGTCCGACGCCCACGGCCACCAGGTCAGCTCGGCCGACTACGCCGGCCGTCACCTGGTCGTCTACTTCTACCCCAGGGCCTCCACCCCCGGCTGCACCACCCAGGCCTGCGACTTCCGCGACAACCTGGCCTCGCTTGAGGCGGCCGGCTACGCCGTCGTCGGGATCTCTCCCGATGAGCCGGAGGCGCTGCGTGAGTTCAGCGACGCCGAGCAGCTGACCTTCCCCCTGCTCTCCGACGTCGGCCAGGCGGTGGCCCGGGCCTACGGCACCTACGGGACCAAGACCCTGGGCGAACGCACCATGAAGGGCACACTGCGCTCCACCTTCGTCATCGACCCCGAGGGCCGGCTCTCCCACGCCGCCTACGACGTCAAGGCCCAGGGCCACGTCGCCGAGCTGCGCAGCACCCTCGGCGTCTGACCCGGGCACACGGACTGCGGGATCACAGACGGCGGGGCCCCGACCAGATCTGGTCGGGGCCCCGCCGTCTGTGCCGGCGCTGAGCACCGGCGAGCTCAGAGCCGGGAGCTCAGGCTCCTGCCGGCTTCGCGCCCACCCGGCTGATCAGCCGCCCGCGCGGGGTCTCGAAGTCGATCTGCTCACCGCGCAGCAGGGTCGTCTCCACGACGCCGACCAGATCACGGCCGTCATAGGCACTGACCTTGTTGCGGTGCCAGAGGCTGTCGACCTCCACGCTCCAGGACTGCTCCGGGGAGAAGATCACCATGTCCGCGCTCATCCCCTCGGCCAGACGGCCCTTGTCCGACAGCCCGGCCAGGTCCGCCGGCGCGGAGGACATCCAGCCCACCACCTGCTCCAGCTCCAGGCCGCGGGCCTTCGCCTCGCTCCAGACCAGCGGCAGCCCCAGCTGCAGGGAGGAGATCCCTCCCCAGGCGGCGCCGAAGTCGCCGACGTCGAGCAGCTTCAGCTCCGCGGTCGAGGGCGAGTGGTCCGAGACCACGCAGTCGATGAGCCCTTCGCGCAGACCCTCCCAGAGCGCATGCTGGTTGGAGGCTTCCCGGATCGGCGGACAGCACTTATGGGTGGTGGCGCCGTCGCCGATCTCCTCGGCAGCCAGGACCAGGTAGTGCGGGCAGGTCTCCACGGTCAGCTTCACCCCCTCGGCTCGGGCCTGCCGGATCTCCGGCAGGGCGTCGGCCGAGGAGAGGTGCAGGATGTGCGCCCGGGCTCCGGTGCGCCGGGCGGCGTCGATGACCGCGCGGATGGCGACGTTCTCCGCCTCCCGGGGCCGGGAACGTAGGAAGTCCTCATACCGGCGGCCCTGAGCCCCGGGCGCCTGGGCCAGGGTGTCGTGATCTTCGGCGTGGACGATCATCATCGATCCCAGCTCCGCCAGGATCGCCATGTCCGCCTCCATCTCCGCCGGCTCCAGGGGCGGGAACTCCTCGACCCCGGAGTCCTCCAGGAAGCATTTGAAGCCGAAGACTCCGCGCTCGTGCAGGGGACGCAGCTGCTCGCCGTTGCCGGGCACCGCCCCGCCCCAGAAGCCCACATCCACGTGGGCGGAGGCAGCGGCGGCGGCCTGCTTGATCTCAAGCGCCTCCGGGTCCACCGTCGGCGGGATCGAGTTCAGCGGCATGTCCACGATCGTGGTGACCCCGCCGGCCGCGGCGGCACGGGTGGCCGAGGCGAATCCCTCCCACTCGGTCCGGCCCGGCTCGTTGACGTGGACGTGGGTGTCCACCAGGCCGGGGAGCAGCACCTGCCCCTCTCTCAGCTCACGTGTCTGCCGCCCCTGCAGCCCGGTGCCGTACGGGGCCAGGGCGGTGATCGTCCCGTCGTCGACGCCGATCTCCACGGCCTGCCATCCCTCGGGCAGCAGGGCCCTCCGGGCTGTCACCACGAGTTCATGGACCATGTCTGTGTCTTTCCTCTCTGGCTTCAGCGTGCCGGCCGGTCGGCCCGGCGGCGGCGTCCTGCGGGGTCGATCGCGAGACGACTTCCCACAGTGTGCAGCAGGTCACGCGCCTGCGTCATGGATTCTCTCTCATCGGCGGCCAGATCGCGCAACGCCCAGACCTGCTCCAGTCCGGCCGCCGCCCACTGATCCCTGTCCAGGCTGTTGCGTCCGCAGACCGCGATCACCGGCACCCCGTGGCGGGAGGCGCAGGCGGCCACCCCGACGGGCACCTTGCCCGCCAGGGACTGGGTGTCGAGGCTGCCCTCACCGGTGATCACCAGATCGGCGGAGGCGATCGTCGCCTCGAGCCCGACCAGGTCCATCACCACCTCCACCCCCGGGCGACGTGCAGCCCTGAGCAGGCCCAGCGCGGCGAAGCCGACACCGCCGGCCGCTCCGGCACCCGGCTGGTCCGCGGCCGCGACGACTCGCTCCGAGGCGGCGGCGCCCCCGCGCCGATAGGCGGCCTCGGCGAGGATCGGCACAGCGGATCGCAGCGCGGCAGCGGCCTGCCGCACCTGTCGCTCATCCAGGCCTTTCTGGGGCCCGAAGACCTCTGCGGCGCCTCGCGGGCCGATGAGCGGCGAGTCGACGTCGGCGGCGATGACCAGGCGCACCCGGCCCAGCCGTGGATCGAGGCCGCTCAGGTCTGCTGCGGCGAGCCCGGCCAGCCCGGCCGCACCGTCGGGGATCCGCCGGCCTGCTCGGTCCAGCAGCCGGGCCCCGAGCGCCGAGAGCATGCCTGCCCCGGCATCGGTGCAGGCACTGCCTCCCAGAGCCAGCACCACTTCCCGGGCCCCGCGGTCCAGCGCCGCGCGCAGCAGCTCCCCGGTGCCTCGGCTGGTCGCCCGGAGGGGGTCGGCGCACGGGTCCATGTCCCCCAGCCCGGAGGCCTCGGCCAGCTCCACCAGAGCCACCGGCCCGGCGTCACCGGGGCGGGTGCCCAGTCTGGCGCCCACCGGCCGGCCGTCCGGGCCGGTGACCTCCAGCACCTCGATCGTCCAGTCCCCGGCCGCACCACCCTCCGCGACCGCGTCGAGCGTCCCCTCTCCGCCGTCCGCCATCGGCACCTGCTCGATGACGTCCCCCGAACCCTGCTCACGTAAGCCTGCGGCCAGCGCGGCGGCCACCTCCCGGGCGGACACCGACCCCTTGAACGTGTCCGGCGCGATCACGATCCTCTCGCCGACGCCCCCGGCTGACATCTGAGCCATCGAGTCACTCGGAGACCACGAGCGGGGTCAGCGACGTCGGGGCGTCCTCGGAGCTCTCCGCCAGGGGCTCGAACTCGTTGACTGCGTCCAGGGCGGCGCCCATGGAGATGTTGGTGACCCGCTCGAGGATGACCTCGACGACCACCGGCACCTGATGCTCCTCGGCCTGCCGCACCGCGTCCTCCAGGGCGCCGCGGATATCCTCCGGGTCCTCCACCCGGACCGCCTGGCAGCCGAGTCCCTTCGCCACCGCCACGTGATCCACTCCGTAGCCGGCGCTCTCCCCGGTGGCGTTGATGTTGTCGAAGGCCAGCGAGACCTCATAGTCCATCTCGAAGGGCCGCTGCGCCTGACGGATCAGCCCCAGGTAGGAGTTGTTGACCACCACGTGGACATAGGGCAGACGGTGCTGAGCGCCCACCGCCAGCTCTTCGACCATGAACTGGAAGTCATAGTCGCCCGAGAGCGCGACGACGGTTGTGTCCGGGCGCGCCCGCACCACACCCAGCGCGGCCGGCCCGGTCCAGCCCAGGGGCCCCGCCTGGCCGGCGTTGATCCAGGAACGCGGGTGGTAGGCGTGAAGCATCTGCGCACCGGCGATCTGGCTGAGCCCGATCGTGGTCACATAGGTGACGTCCCTGCCGAAGACCGCGTTCATCTCCTGGTAGACCCGCTGCGGCTTGATCGGCCGCTCGGTGAAGTTCGTCTTGCGGTGCATCGTGCCCTTGCGGGCGGCGCAGGCGCGGGCCCAGGTCGAGAAGTCCGGGAGTCGGTCCTTCCGCGCCCGGGCCGCCTCAAGGAGCGCGGCGATCGCCGCGCCGGCGTCGGAGACCACGCTGTAGTCCGGCGCGAAGACCCGGCCGATCTGCGTGGGCTCGATGTCGATGTGGATGAACCTCCGACCGCGCCGGTAGGTCTCCAGGTCTCCGGTGTGCCGGTTGGCCCATCGGTTGCCGATGCCCAGAACCAGGTCAGACTCCAGGAAGCTGGCGTTGCCGTAGCGGGTGTGGGTCTGGATCCCGACCATCCCCGCCATCAACGGGTGATCGTCAGGGATCGCGCCCCAGGCCATCAACGTGGGAGTGACCGGGATGTCGAGCAGCTCGGCGAGCTCGACCAGCTGGTCGGTGGCGTCGGCGTTGACGATGCCGCCACCGGCGACGATGATCGGGCGCTCCGCCTCGGCGATCATGTCCAGCACCCGGTCGGCCTGGGCGCGGGTGGCCGCCGGACCCACGACCGGCAGCGGCTCGTAGGTGTCGATGTCGAACTCGATCTCGGCCTGCTGGACGTCCACCGGCAGATCGATGAGCACCGGGCCGGGGCGCGCGGAGCGCATCAGCTGGAAGGCCTTCTGGAAGGTTCCGGGGACCTGGGCGGCCTCCAGCACCGTCTTGGCCATCTTCGTCAGGGGTGCGGCGATGGAGGCGATGTCCACCGCCTGGAAGTCCTCCTTGTCCAGGACGGCCACCGGGGCCTGACCGGTGATGCACAGGATCGGCTGGGAGTCCGCCTGGGCGGCGTAGAGTCCGGTGATCATGTCGGTGCCGGCCGGGCCGGAGGTCCCCAGGCAGACGCCGATGTTGCCGGCGGCGGCTCGGGTGTATCCGTCGGCCATGTGGGACGCCCCCTCCACGTGACGGGCCAGCGTGTGCCGGATCCCTCCGTGGGCCCGCAGGGCCGAATAGAGCGGATTGATCGCCGCTCCGGGGAGCCCGAAGGCTTCGGTGGCTCCTTCCTTCTCCAGGATCAGGGCGACCGCATCAACAGCGCGCATCCTCGTCATGGCGCTTCTCCTTCATCTCGTCGTGTCTGGTGAGGCGGTCCGAACTCCGGGCCGCCGAATCTGGGCGGCGGCGTCACCGGGCTGAGGGGTCCGACGATCCGCCGGAGAGCTCCTCCAGGACGGTGAGCAGCCCGGAGTGGTCCAGCCCGCCGTCGCCCCGCTGCACGGTGGAGGCGATCAGCTGCGCCACGGTGGAGGCCAGCGGCGTCACGACGCCGGCCTCGCGGGCGGCCGCGGTGACGATCCCCATGTCCTTGTGATGCAGGTTCAGCCGGAAGCCGGGTTCGAAGGCGCGGTCCAGCATCTTCTGGCCCTTCTGGTCCAGGACCTTGGAGCCGGCCAGCCCGCCGCCGAGCACTGTCAGCGCGGAGTCGGTGTCCACGCCGTAGGCCTCGAGGAACAGGACGGCCTCGGCGAGCAGCCCGATGTTGCCGGCGACGATGAGCTGGTTGGCCGCCTTGACGGTCTGCCCGGAGCCGGAGGGGCCCACCAGCACGATGGTCTTCCCGACCCCCTCGAGGACGTCACGGACGGCGTCGAACTCCTCCTGCTCCCCGCCGACCATGATGGAGAGCACACCGTCTATCGCGCCCTGCTCCCCGCCGGAGACCGGGGCGTCCAGCGGCTTGAGCCCTGCCTCGCGGGCCTTCTGCGCGACCTCGGCGGCCACGTCGGGGCGGATGGTGGAGTGGTCGATCCAGGTGGCCCCGGGCTGGGCGTGGGCGAGGACGCCGTCCTCCCCCAGCATCACCGACTCCACGTCCGGGGAGTCCGGCACCATGGTGATGATGACCTCGGCGTCACGGACCGCCTCAGCCACAGACGACGCCGCGGTCCCGCCGGCCTGCGCGAGCTCCTGGCTCTTCTCGGGCGAACGGTTGAAGCCGGCCACGGTGTGTCCGGCGGCGACGAGGTTCTTGGCCATGGGCAGTCCCATGATTCCCAGGCCGATGAATGCGATCTTCGTGCTCATGTCCTCTGGTCCTCTCGTGTGGGGCGGTCGCCTCAGACCGATCCCGGTGTCTGTGTGCTGCGTGGGCAGCTGGTCAGCGGCTCGCGTCCGCAGCAGGGGCGGTGGCCGCGAGCCAGTCGAAGGCGGTCGCGGTGTCCTGCTTGTACTCCAGGGCCACCGAGCCGGGATAGCCGAGCTCACGGCTGCGGTCGATCCACGCCTGCAGGGGGAGCGCACCGGTGCCGGGGGCTCCGCGGCCGGGTGCGTCGGCGATCTGGATGTGGCCGAAGGACGCGGCGTGGGCCTCGATGACGGCGGCGACGTCGTCGCCGTTGACCGCCAGGTGGTAGAAGTCGGCCAGCAGAGCGACGTTCTGTGCACCGGCGGCGCGGGCCGCCTCGACCACGGCGAGCGCCTCGACGGCCGTCTTCAGCGGGTACCCCTCGGCGCCGGAGACCGGCTCCACGAGCACCACGCCCTCGATGACGGCGACGGCCTCGGCGGCGTGGACCAGGTTCTTCACGGCGAGCGCGTCCTGGGCCTGCTCGTCCTGCCCGTCCTGCCGCAGTCCGTAGAGGGCGTTGAAGGCTCGGCAGCCGGTGCGGCGGCCGATCTCGACGACGACCTCGACGTTGCGCTCGAACTCGTCCTGGCGGCCGAGGACGGAGACCATCCCGCGATCGCCCTGAGCCATGTCGCCGGCCCAGAAGTTCAGCCCGGCCAGGGAGACCCCGGCCTCGTCCAACGAGGCCACGAACGCATCGACCTCGGCCCCGGAAGGCGCGGGGTCACCGTCGAAGGGCCACCAGAACTCCACCGCGGTGAAGCCTCGGTCAGCTGCGGCGCGGGCCCTCTCCAGCACGGGCAGCTCGGTGAGCAGCGTGGAGCAGTTCAGCACGTAGGACTGCGGGGAACGGTGATCGGATGTGCCAGTCATCTGGTCCTCCTGTCGGTGGGCGGATGCGTGGCGAAGCTCCCGTCACCACGCCGCATGATTCCGTAAAGCGGAAACATGAATCCATCTTGTGGAAGATCAGCGTACGACGCCGCGGAAGGTCTCGTCAACGCCCAGGCCCACCGAGATCCTGCATGCACCCCAGAATCCCGGGTGCCCGAAGCCGACACGACGACGCATGGACTGCCGGAGGGCGAGCTTGACGGAACGTCTGTGATCGGGGTTACACTCATTCACGATGCGGAATATCGATGCCATATCCCGAAATAGTTCCGCATTGCGAAAAGCCACGCAGGACGCCGGGCGCAGCGGAGGACTGCCCCGCCATGACCTGGGTGCGGCCGCCACGGGCCGCACCCCGCCCCAGAGAGGCAGAATGAGGTGAGCTCCACCATGAAGAAGGCCACTGGTGACAGCGTGAAGAAACGCCGATCCATCCCCGCCGGCTCAGACCGGCCAGAAGACGAATGGCTCCCGATCAGCAAGCTGCTGACCTTCGGCCTGCAGCATGTGCTGACGATGTACGGCGGCATCATCGCCGTCCCCCTGATCATCGGCAGCGCGGCCGGGCTCCCCGCCGAGCAGACGGCGCTGCTGGTCACCGCCAGCCTCTTCATCGGCGGTCTGGCGACCGTCCTGCAGAGCGTCGGGCTCCCGATGCTCGGCTCGAAGCTGCCGATCGTGCAGGGCGTGTCCTTCGCCGCCGTCGGCACTATGCTGGCGATCCTCACCGGCCCCGGAGGCGACCTGAACACCGTCTTCGGCGCGATCATCGCCGCCAGCGTGATCGGCTTCATCATCGCGCCGTTCTTCGCCCGCATCATCCGGTTCTTCCCACCTGTGGTCACCGGCGTGGTCATCACCGCCATCGGGCTCACCCTCATCCCCGTGGCCGCCAACTGGTCGATGGGAGGCGACGCCGAGACCGACGACTACGGCTCACTCGCCAACATCGGCCTGGCCTTCCTCACCCTGGCCATCATCCTGCTCTTCTCCAAGGTCGGCTCCGCCACGCTGTCCCGCCTCTCGATCCTGCTGGGACTTGTCGTGGGCACCGCAGTGGCGGCCGCGCTGGGAATGGCCGACTTCTCCGACGTCGGCGGCGGCAGCGCCTGGGTGGCCGCGCCCTCGTTCCTGGGCTTCGGAGTCCCGACCTTCGACCTGGCCGCGATCATCTCCATGACGATCGTGATCCTGGTGATCAAGACCGAGACGGCCGCTGACATCATCGCCATCGGCGAGATCATCGACACACCGGTGGACCGTCGCCGCATCGCCAACGGCCTGCGTGCCGACATGCTCTCCTCCGCCGTCGCCCCGCTGTTCGGCTCCTTCACCCAGTCCGCCTTCGCACAGAACGTCGGTCTGGTGGCGCTGACCGGCGTGAAGAGCCGGTTCGTGGTGGCCGGCGGCGGCATCATCATGGTCGCCCTGGGCCTGCTGCCGATCCTCGGGCAGGTGATCGCCGCCATCCCCATGCCGGTCCTCGGCGGAGCCGGCATCGTCCTCTTCGGCACGGTGGCGGGCTCCGGGATCCGCAACCTGAAGAGCGTGTCCTACGAAGGGAACATGAATCTGATCATCGTCTCGGCCTCCCTGGCCTTCGCGATGATCCCTGTGGTGCGCGAGGACTTCTACCACGCCTTCCCCTCCTGGTTCCAGACCATCTTCCACTCGGGCATCTCCTCCGCCGCGATCATGGCTGTGCTCCTGAACCTGCTGTTCAACGAGCTGAAGCTGGGCAACTCGGAGAACCCCTCCGTCTTCGCGGCGAAGCCGATCCGCATCCTGTCCCCCACCGACCTGCGGGACCTCCGAGAGGGCGACGTGTACATCGACGGCCGATTCGTGGACTGCGACGGGGAGGAGATCCCCCTCGTGCCCGAGGACAAGGTCGAGGAGGTCCGAGACGCCATCGACCGAGGCGAGGTCACCGACACCAGTCAGGTGCAGATGATCATCGCCGGCCAGGATCCCCGCCAGGCGGCCGACCCCCGTGAACGGGAGCCCGACGCCGATGCGGAGCCCGGCAGTCCCGCGGAGCCCCAGGCACCGGCCGGCGTCCACAACGGGCAGCCACCGCGCTGACCGCCGTGCCCCGTCGGCACAGTGACAGAGAGGACCCCTGGACGCTTCTGCGGAGGCGTCCAGGGGCCCTCTCTCCTGCTGGAGCGCAGCCGACGTCCTGGACGCACCCCGCGACCCATCCCCACGCGCGGCCGAAACTCCCCGTGGGAATGCGTTCCCCCACCCCTGGGGAGCGGAAGAATCGGCCGAACGTCGCACCCAGCACGCTGCGACGGGCACGTGGGGCCGGGGCAGCGAGGTCGCACCTGACACGTCGCGCACACGACGACGCCGCCACAGTCCGGGACTGTGGCGGCGTCGTCGTGTGCGGTCGGCCCCGCCGATCAGCAGGATCGTCACCGGGGCCTCATCCGGGTCGGCTCAGAGCACGACCTGACGGTTGACGTCCTTGTAGAGCAGGTAGCGGAACGGGCCGGGCCCGCCCGCGTAGCAGGCCTGCGGGCAGAAGGCCCGCAGCGAGAGATAGTCGCCCTCCTGGACCTCGACCCAGTCGGTGTTCAGCCGATACACGGCCTTGCCTTCGAGCACGTAGAGCCCGTGCTCCATCTCGTGGGTCTCGGCGAAGGGGATCGAGGCGCCCGGCTCGAAGGTCACGATGTTGACATGCATGTCATAGGCCAGGTCCTGCGGGTCGAGGATGCGCGTGGTGCGCCACCGCCCGTCGGTGTCCGGCATCGGGCTCGGCTCGATCTCCTGCTCCTGGCCCACCACGGGCCGGGGGGTGTGCCCGGCGAGCGCCTGGTGGCGTTTGCGGATCCAGTGCAGCCGGGCGGCCTCCTCCCCGACGGAGCGGAGCGACCACTGCTCCCCCGCCGGGACGAAGCCGTATCCTCCCGGAGTCAGTCGGTGAGCCTCTCCGGCGATCACCAGCTCCACCTCTCCCTCCATGAGGAAGAGGAATCCTTCGACCTCGGGCTGCGGCTCGGGGGCATCGGATCCGCCGCCGGGGGCGACCTCCAGGATGGTCTGGGAGAAGGTCACCGCCCCGCCGGCCACCGGACGGTGCAGCACCCACGAGCGGGTGTCCCGCCACTCAGGGAGCACTGTGGTGACGATGTCGCGCAGGACTCCCCGCGGGATCACCGTATAGGCCTCGGTGACCATCGCGCGGTCGGTGAGGAGATCGGTCTGCGGCGGGTGGCCGCCGTGCGGCGCGTAGTAGGGGGTCCTGCTGGTCGTCATCGTTCAGCTCCTCTGTGGTCTTCTCGACGTGTCTTCATCATGCACCGGCCGCGGGCCGCTCGGCCCTTCTGGTGGGCCGACCGGCTCGCCTCACGCAGGTCGCCCGGTGCGGGCGAGGCTCGCCAGGCCCACGGCGTCGAGGCCGGTGGCCGCGACGACGTCGTCCGGCGTGACGGCCCCGCAGGTCAGCCCGCGCTGCAGATACCCTGCCAGCGCCTTCGCCGTCGCCGGCTCATCCAGCACGGCACCGGACTCCCCGGCCACATAGTCGCGGATGCGTCGGGCCGCGGCCTCGAATCCCTCCCGATAGAACAGGAAGGTCGCCAGAAAGCGCGTGGGCAGCTGGTGGGGGTGAAGGTCCCAGCCCTGATATATCCCGCGCTGCAGGTGCCGCCGTACGAGCCGACTGTGCAGGTCCCAGGCCGCGAACACGCTCTCGGCCTCGCCCACGGGGAGGATGTTGGTGGACCCGTCCGAGACATGGACTCCGGTCTCGGCGGCGGCCAACAGCATCTGCTGCTTGGCGAAGTCCGCGACCGGATGGTCCATGGACTGGTGCGCCGCGGCGATGCCCAACGAGGCGGAGTAGTCATAGGTCCCGTAGTGCAGGGAGGTCACCCTCCCCTCACCGGCGTGCACGGCCGCGGCCAGCGGGACGGTGCCGTCGGCGCCGAGGATCAGCTGCGGAGTCTCCACCTGGACCTCGAAGCCGATCCGGCCCGGCGGCAGTCCCAGGCCCTCCTCGAGGGCACCGGCCGCCAGCACCATGGCCCGCACCTGGTCCGCCGAGGTCACCTTCGGCAGGGTCAGCACCAGTCCCTCGGGAAGGCCGCCGGCGGCGTGCAGCTCGGTCAGGAACAGGTCCAGGGTGCGCAGCCCTCGACGGCGGGAGTCCGCCTCCAGGCATCGGAACCGGATGCCGATCCAGGCCGGTGCGACCCCGTCGGTCAGCGCCCGGGCCACCTGATGCGCGGACTGCACTGCCCAGGCGTCCTCCTCGGCGTCGTCGCGGAGGCCGAATCCGTCCTCGAAGTCGAGCCGGAGGTCCTCGATCGGCTCGTGCCGCAGCTTGGCAGTGACCACCCCGGCGAGGCCGGCGACGTCGCCGGCCAGCCCGATCCCGACCGTCCCGCCCGCCTGCTGGATGACCCGCTGGGCCAGCTGCTCCATGCCGCCGTGGGCCTCGACGGCGTCCAGGGCCTGGGAGCCCCAGTCTGCTGAAAGCGCGGGGGTCCACGCATCGGCCGGGACGTAGACGGTGTGCACGGGCTGTCGCACACCGCGGTCACCGGGATAGAGCCGCTCGAGAGCCTGGTCCGCGTCCTGCAGGAGCTCGTCGACGGCGCGGTGGAGCTCGGCGCCGAACACGGGGTGTCGGCTCATCGGTGCGCCTCCGCTCCGACGAGCGCCTCAGCAGCCCCGTTCCGGCTCGCGGTCTGCGCAGCGGCGGTCGCGGCGACCGCCTCGGCGACGTTGCTCGCCACTCGGGGGTCGAAGACCGAGGGGATGATGTAGCCCGGATTGAGCTCGTCGTCGCCGAGGGTCCCAGCGATCGCCTCCGCGGCGGCACGCAGCATCTCGTCGGTGATGTCGTGGCACTGTGCGTCGAGCAGGCCGCGGAAGAAACCGGGGAAGGCCAGCACGTTGTTGATCTGGTTGGGGTAGTCGCTGCGTCCTGTCGCGATGACCGCAGCGGTCCGGCCGGCGGCCACCGGGTCGACCTCGGGGTCAGGGTTGGACATGGCGAACACGATCGACTCGTCGGCCATGGCCGCGACGTCGTTCCCGTCGAGCAGGTTCGGCGCGGAGACCCCGATGAAGACGTCGGCGTCGACCACGGCCTCCTTCAGCGTCCCGCTGACCCCGCGCGGGTTGGTGTGCTCGGCGAGCCAGGCACGGTGCGGGTCGGAGTGGGTGCCGGCAGGGCTGAGCACCCCGTCGCGGCCGCAGACGACGACGTCGTGCGCTCCGGCAGCGAGCAGCAGCTTCACGATGGCGTGGCCGGCGGCACCGGCGCCGGAGACCACGATCCGCACCTCCCCCATGTCCTTGTCCACGACCTTCAGGGCGTTGGTCAGCGCCGCCAGAGTGACGATGGCGGTGCCGTGCTGGTCATCGTGGAAGACGGGGATGTCCAGCTCCTCGCGCAGGCGGGCTTCGATCTCGAAGCAGCGCGGAGCGGAGATGTCTTCCAGGTTGATCCCGCCGTAGGCCGGCGCGATGGCCTTGCAGACGGCGATGATCTCCTCGGTGTCCTGGGTGTCGAGCGCGACGGGCCAGGCGTCGACGCCGGCGAACTGCTTGAACAGCACGGCCTTGCCCTCCATGACGGGCATCGCGGCCTCAGGACCGATGTTGCCCAGGCCCAGGACTGCGGAGCCGTCGGTGACGACCGCGACGGTGTTGCGCTTGATGGTGAGCCGCCGGGCGTCCTCGGGGTTCTCGGCGATGGCCTGGCAGACGCGAGCCACTCCGGGGGTGTAGGCACGGGAGAGGTCGTCGCGGTTCTTCAACGTCACCTTGGAGACGGATTCGAGCTTGCCTCCCAGGTGCAGCAGGAAGGTGCGGTCCGAGCTCTTCTGCATCTCCACTCCCTCGAGTGCGGCCAGCGCGCCGCCGATCTCTTCAGCGTGGTCGACCCCCCGGGTGTCGCAGGAGACGTCGACGACGAGCCCTCCGCGGGTCGATTCGATGACGTCCAGAGCCGTCAGGGCAGCGCCCCACTCAGCGACGACGGCGGCGAGATCGGTGGACGCGGTGAAGCTGGCGGGCGTGGAGACGCGGTACGTGATGGAGTACCCGGGGCTGGGGGTTGCCATGGCTCTGCCTTTCGGTCGATATTCCGCAATGCGGACTACTTTGTCTACTATACGAAACTTTGGGCGTCGCGTCGACAGCCTCCCTCTCCCTGTGCCCTCCCGTGCCTGATCAGGCTTGGAGCCGACTACACTCAAGGGCGAGAGGGTCGCAGGCTGATGCTGCGGCCGGAGGAGGACTGACCGCGACATGGAAGGCCCCGAGACCATGACCACCGATCCCGCGGAGGCTCCGGACGCCGTCGAGAAGGACAGCACCGCACGCCGGCCCACCAAGGGTGGCGTCCAGTCCGTGGAGCGCACCTTCGACCTCCTCTCGGTCATCGCGGCCTCCGGAGGGCAGACGACGCTCAGCGAGCTGGCCGTCGCCGTCAACCTGCCGATGCCGACGATCCACCGCCTGCTCAAGACGCTGCTCGGCCTCGGCATCGTCCGCCAGCTCCCCGATCGAGGGTACGCCCTCGGCCCGGGGCTGATCCGCCTGGGCGACCTGGCGAGCCGCCAGCTGGGCGCGGTGGCACGCCCCCATCTGCGCACACTCGTGGACGAGCTCGGCGAGAGCGCCAACGTCGCCACCCTCGACGGCGACATGGTCGTCTACGTGGACCAGGTCCCCTCCCCACACCAGATGCGCATGTTCACTGAGGTCGGACGCCGCGCCCACACCCATGACACCGGCGTGGGCAAGGCCATCCTGGCCACCCTTGAGGCCGACCAGGTGCGCCGGATCGTGACGACGGCAGGGATGCCCGCCCACACCGAGCACAGCATCACCACCCCCGAGGCGCTCGAGGACGAGCTGCACACCATCCGGACTCAGGGCTATTCCGTGGACGAGCAGGAGCAGGAGCTCGGCGTCCGCTGCTTCGCCGTGTCCGTGCCGGAGGCGCCCGCACCGCTGGCCATCTCCGTCTCTGGCCCCACAAGCCGAGTGGACACGGCCTTCGCCGATCGCGCAGTACCCCTGCTGCGCCAGGTCGCCGCACGGATCTCCCGGGAACTGCGCAGCTCCTAGCGGGTGACGACGGCCGGCCGCACACCCGCACAGAGCCGCGGCGAGGCGATGCCCCTGGTTCACCGACCCTTGACTCGACCCACCTCACTGGCGATACTGATATCACTCCGTGGAAGCATTTTTCCGTATTGTGGACTTCCTGGGGGATCACTCAGAGCCGAAGGAGCGTGTCATGGGTGCTCACCGACCGACCGACGACGCACGGCCCCTCCCTCTCCCCTCACCGGCCGCCGAGGACGACGCCGCGTGGGACTTCGAGGGCGGGGACGACCCGGACTTCTTCATCCCGCCTCGACCTCTCGCGGAGACGCCCCTGATCTGCAGGATCCCGGGGCTCGGCAGCAGACTGCCGCAGTGCCGCTGACTCTGGTTCAGGGACACAGAGAAGGGGCCGCCATCCCGTCAGGACGGCGGCCCCTTCGCTGTGAGGCAGCGGCAGAAGCTCACCGGAGCGGCTGCCGCTGTTCAGTGGTGGTGGTGTGGTTCAGGCGTCTCCACCAGTGCTTCCAGTACTGCCCGCATTGACATCAGCAAGGCGATACTTGCGGATCGCGTCCTCAGGGACCCCGGCATCGATCTGGCCCTGCTGGACCAGCATCTGCAGCCCACGAATCACCATGGAATGAGCATCAATCCGGAAATGCCTGCGCGCGGCAGCCCGGGTATCAGAGATCCCGAAATCATCAGCACCTAGCGTGGCGAAGTCATGAGGCAGGAACTGCCGGATCTGGTCCGGGACCTGAGTAGAGAAATCAGTAGTCGCGATGATCGGACCCCGCGCCCCAGCCAGCTGCCGGGCCACAAAGGGCTCCCCAGGCTCACGATCGGGATCCAGCATCGCTGATTCCTGGACCCGCAGAGCCTCACGACGCAGCTCATTCCAAGAGGTCACCGACCACACATCAGCCCCGACACCCCAATCAGTGGCCAAGAGCCGCTGAGCCTCCAACGCCCACGGCACCGCCACCCCCGAGGCCAGCAGCTGAACCACCGGACCCTGATCAGCCGGACCCTCCGGGTCTTGGTTGTTGAGGTGTTCTCCCAGCCCGGCCGATTCCGCAGTGGCCAATCGATAGATGCCCCCGATGACACCTTCAACATCGAGGTCCTCAGGTTCGGGCAGATGAGTGACCGGCTCGTTATAGACCGTGAGGTAATACATCAGGTCATGATCACCGTCATGATCGCCATACATCTCGAAGAGTCCATGTTCGATGATATGAGCGATCTCGTAGCCAAAGGCTGGATCATAATGCTTCACCGCGGGATTGGTCCCGGCCAGGATCGGGGAATGCCCATCCAGATGCTGCAGCCCTTCCCCTGCCAGAGTGGTCCGACCCGCGGTCGCACCGATGATGAATCCTCTGGTCAACTGATCCGCTGCCGCCCAGAACGAGTCCCCAGTGCGCTGGAAGCCGAACATCGAATAGAACACATAGACCGGGATCATCG
Source organism: Nesterenkonia xinjiangensis (assembly GCF_013410745.1). Taxonomy (NCBI): domain Bacteria; kingdom Bacillati; phylum Actinomycetota; class Actinomycetes; order Micrococcales; family Micrococcaceae; genus Nesterenkonia; species Nesterenkonia xinjiangensis. The sequence goes on from NZ_JACCFY010000001.1 coordinate 1,146,056, forward strand.
GCTCCCCATGAGTGGCATAAGAAGTCCCTGCCGCAGTGAACGCCGCAGTAGCACCGGCCTCATTGATCCCGGGATGAAGCATCTGACCCTGGGCAGACTCCTTATAGGCCAGCATCAGCTCACGATCCACTGCCAGATAGTTCTGCCCCTTGGGGTTATAGATCTTCGCGGTGGGGAAGAAGGAATCCATCCCGAAGGTCCTGGACTCATCGGGCACGATCGGCACGATCCGAGCCCCGATGTTCTTATCACGCATCAGATCCTTGAGCAGCCGCACAAAAGCCATCGTGGTCGCAGCCTGCTGCTTGCCCGAGCCCTTCTTAGCCTGGGCATATGCCTTCTCCCCGGGCAGCTCCAGAGTGTTCTTAGCCACCCTGCGTGCCGGCAGAGGCCCACCCAGAGCAGCCCGACGAGCCCGCAGATAGGTGATCTCCTCAGAGTCCTCACCAGGATGGTAATAGGGCACCTGATAGGGATCAGCCTCGATCTGTTCATCACTGATCGGGATCCGCAGGGTATCGCGGAAACGCTTGAGGTCCTCGATGGTCAGCTTCTTCATCTGATGGGTGGCATTACGACCCTCGAAGCTAGGACCCAGCCCATAGCCCTTGACCGTCTGGGCCAGGATCACCGTGGGCTTACCGCTGGTCTGCACTGCGGCCTGATAGGCCGAGTAGACCTTCTGATAATCATGACCACCACGCTTGAGTCCCCAGATGTCATCATCGGAGAGATCAGCGACCATCTCTTTGGTCTTGGCCGAACGCCCGAAGAAATGCTCCCGCACGAAGGACCCAGACTCGGCCTTATAGGTCTGATAGTCCCCATCCAGGGTCTCGTTCATGATCCGGACCAGCTCGCCATCCTCATCAGCGGCCAGCAGATCATCCCATTCCCGACCCCAGAGGACCTTGATCACGTTCCAGCCCGCACCCCGGAAGAAGGCCTCCAGCTCCTGGACGATCTTGCCATTGCCACGCACCGGACCATCGAGGCGCTGCAGATTGCAGTTGATCACGAAATGCAGGTTATCCAGCTTCTCATTGGCCGCGTGCTGCAACAGCCCCCGGGACTCGGGCTCGTCCATCTCGCCATCACCGAGGAAGGCCCACACGTTCTGATCACTGGTGTCTTTGATGCCTCGATGTTCCAGATACCGGTTGAACTGGGCCTGATAGATCGCGTTCATCGGTCCGATGCCCATCGAGACCGTGGGGAACTGCCAGAAATCAGGCATCAGCCGTGGATGCGGATACGAGCTCAGCCCCTCTGGGGCCTTAGAGATCTCTTGACGGAATCCATCCAGCTGCGCCTGACTCAGCCGACCCTCCAGATAGGCCCGGGCATAGTTGCCCGGCGAGGAATGGCCCTGGAAGAAGACCTGGTCCCCACCCCCGGGATGATCCGCGCCCCGGAAGAAATGATTGAACCCGACTTCATAGAGCGTCGCTGCTCCGGCATAGGAGGAGATATGCCCACCCACTGCTACACCATCACGCTGAGCACGATGGACCATCACCGCAGCATTCCAGCGCAGAATCCGGCGGAACCTGCGCTCGATGGCTTCATCACCAGGAAACTCTGGCTCCTGATCCACCGGGATCGTGTTCACATAATCAGTAGTGGTCACCATCGGGACCTCGATGGACTTCGCCCCTGCCCGCTGCAGCAGAGTCCGGATGATGTATTCCGCTCGCTCGGTGCCATGAGCCTGGACCAACTGATCAAAAGACTCCAACCATTCCTGAGTCTCTTCAGGATCACGATCCGGAAGCTGATTGGTCAGACCACTGCGAATATGCGAGATCTCTTCACCAGCGCTCACAAGCACCTCTCTCAAAAATCGAAGGACAACGCCGACACGCTGGAGCCGCAGCGATCAGCTCGGTGCGAGGCCAGTCGCCGGCGTCGCACATGGTGACGGCCCGGAAGGCGCCCACCCAGCACCCTCCGGGCCGTCATCCCGGCGGAGGCAGCACGGTCTCGCCCGCCCCCGTCAGGTTCAGCAGTATCCCGCGATGCCCGCCCAGGCGGACGGCGAGTCCGCCACGTCGTCGCGGGCCACAGTGGCTTCGATGAGGCCATAGGGGCGGTCGGCGGCGTAGAACACCTCGTTCGGGTTCTCCAGGCCGAACCGCTCGAGGTCATAGGCGAAGTGGTGCTTGTTCGGACAGGAGAACCGGATCTCCGCGATCTCCGGCACCTCCGCGAGGACCCGCTCCCCCATCTGGTACAGCGTGTGCTGCAACGCGTAGGAGTAGTGGTCGGTGAAGGTCGAGAGGATGATCTTCTTGACCTTCACGTACGTCGCCTCGAAGTCGACGCCGGTGGTGGTGGAGTATCGCCACCGCGTGGCGATGTCGGTGGCCAGGATCCGATCCTCCGTCTCAGGGAGGGTCGTGTACTGGTCCTTGGGATAGCCCACGAAACCGGACTCGGTGGTCTTCAGGACGGTGAGTCCGTGGAAGCCCGAGAGCAGGTGGTCCTGATCTCCCTCACGCTGGAGGACCGCAGTGCGCACCTCAGGCGCCGAACGGTAGAAGGAGTGGTCGTGGTCCTCGATCCTGGACCAGCCGTACTCCTCGGCCGCCCAGCGCCCCCCGGTGACCCAGTCGAACTCGGAGGTGAAGTGGTCGGCCAGAGCGAGCAGGAACTGCTCCGGCGATCTGATGCCCACCTCCTTGGCCTTGGCGAAGATGGTGTTCTTCTGGGTGTCGGTCGCCACCACATGCCCGTTGTCTCCTCGGGTGTGGGCAGCGTCGAAGTCTCCCCGCAGCTGTGAGGTGACGTTGAGGTCCCTCAGCTCGTGACGGGCCGTGTCCCGATAGACACGCACTACGCGGTTCTCCGCCTTGCCGTACTGGTTGGACGAGAGCCTCACTGCACTCATGGTCGCCTCCTTGTGATCGAGATGCCTGTTCGGCAGCCGCCGGTTCCCGCAGGTCGCCGCCGACTGGCGACACCCGGCGTCCCCGACTCCTGGGTCAGCTGCCGCGGTAGGTGGAATAGGCGAACGGGCTCAGCAGCAGCGGGATGTGATAGTGCTTCTCCCCCGCCTGGACGGTGAAGTCCACCGTCACGACGGGATGGAAGCTCTGCTGCCCCCGTGCTGTGAAATAGTCTCCCGTTCCGAAGGTGACCCGGTAGGCACCGGGCTCCAGGGTCTCTGGTCCGAGGTCCCCGACGCGGCCGTCATCATCGGTGATCCCGGTGGCCAGCTGCTCGCCGTCGGGGGTCAGCAGCTGGATCTCCACGCCGCGGGCGGGGACGCCCGCAGTGGCGTCCAGGACGTGGGCGGTGATATAGCTCATCGGAGGAGTCCTTCCAGTCTCAGGGCGGCGATCTGTTCGAGCTGCTCTCCGGCGATCTCGAGTTCCTCGGCGGAGTCGAGCTGGAGTCGGCGTTCCAGCTCGGCGAGGATCTCTTCGTGGCTGCGCCCCGCGGCGCGGATGAGGAAGACGCGGCCGAAGCGCTGCTCGTAGGCGAGGTTGCCGGCGGCGAGACGCTGCTCGACACTGGCGTCAGCCTCACCCAGTCCGGCCTGCTCACGGCGGGAGAACTCCGCTTCTGCGGATTCGGCCTGGGTGCGTTCGCCGATGCGGGGGTGATCGGCCAAGGCCTGATCGATCTCGCCGGGCGTGAGAGGGTGCGCAGCGTGGTGCGCCGCCTCCACGGCAGCGTCCACGGAGGGGAAGGGCCTAGCCTCGAGCAGGCGCTCGATCCATCGTGCGACGTTGAGGCATGAACGCAGCTGCGCCCTGGCCTGCTCATCGGGCGCCGAGTTGAATTCCGCCAGGGCCACGCTCATCGCCTCCATATTCCACATCGTGGATAGACTATTCCGTCTAGTGCAAGTGTGGCCTGCGCCTCAGGAGAATGTCAAGTGGCGAAGAGAGCGCCCCTTGCCTCCCCCGTGAGTCCACAATCTGGACAGTAGTTTTCGTTACGTGGATACTAAGGGGTACAACGGAATCGGAGACACCGTAGAGCGCAGAGGAGCAGCTCGCATGACGATCACCATCACAGAGCCGTACATGGTTGACGGAGCCACGGAGATCCTCTCCGACGAGGCGCTTGCCTTCGTCGAGGAGCTCCATCGCCGCTTCGTCGGCACCCGGGATGGGCTGCTGGAGGCTCGCCGCACTGCCCAGCGGGATGCCGCGGCATCCGGGCGGCTCGACTTCCTGCCCGACACTCAGGAGATCCGCGACGGCGACTGGACCGTCGCCGAGCACCCCGACTCCCTGCAGGATCGCCGCGTGGAGATCACCGGCCCTCCGGCACCGGCCAAGATGGCCATCAACGCCCTCAACTCCGGCGCGAAGGTCTGGCTCGCCTGCCTGGAGGACGCTCTGTCCCCCACCTGGTTCAACCTGGTGGACGCCCAGAAGAACCTCTACGAGGCGGCGCGCGGCACCCTGCGGTTCACCTCCCCCGAAGGCAAGGAGTACACCCTCCGCGACGACGTGACCCTGCCCACCGTCGTCGTGCGGCCCCGAGGCTGGCATCTGCCTGAGAAGCACCTCCAGATCGACGGCTCCCCTGCCGTGGGGGCGCTGGTGGACTTCGGACTGCACTTCTTCCACAACGCGAAGCTGCTCCACGATCAGGGTGCCGGACCCTACTACTACCTGCCGAAGATCGAGCACCACCAGGAGGCCAAGCTCTGGGACGACGTGTTCAGCTTCGCCGAGGAGCGCCTGGCCCTGCCGCACGGCAGTGTGAGGGCGACCGTGCTGATCGAGACCATCCCGGCGGGGTTCCAGATGGACGAGATCCTCTACGCACTCCGTGATCACGCATCGGGCCTCAACGCCGGCCGCTGGGACTACCTGTTCTCCCTCATCAAGTACTTCCGCGCCTCCGGTCATGAGTTCGTACTGCCGGACCGCGCCGAGGTGGGGATGACCCAGCCGTTCATGCGCGCCTACACCGAGCTGCTGGTCAAGACCTGCCACCGCCGGGGCGCCTTCGCCATGGGTGGCATGGCGGCGTTCATCCCGAACCGCCGCGAGCCCGACGTCACGCAGAAGGCCATCGGCAAGGTCCGTGACGACAAGTCCCGCGAGGCCGGCGATGGCTTCGACGGCTCCTGGGTGGCGCATCCCGACCTGGTGGAGATCTGCCGGGAGGAGTTCGACAAGGTCCTCGGCGACAGGCCCAACCAGGTGGACCGCCAGCGCGACGACGTCCAGGTGAGCCCCGAGGATCTGCTCGCGGTGGAGAAGGCCGAAGGCGATGTCACTGAGGCTGGCGTGCGCATGAACCTCTATGTGGCGGTCTACTACACGGCGATCTGGCTCTCCGGCAACGGGGCGGTGGCGATCCACAACCTCATGGAGGACGCCGCCACCGCGGAGATCTCCCGATCGCAGGTGTGGCAGCAGATCCGCAACAGCACCGTCACCGCAGACACCGGGGTCACCGTGACCGCAGAGCTGGTGGAGCGGCTGCTCGGCGAGGAGGTGGAACGGCTGCGCGGAGAGATCGGTGATGCCGACACCTTCGCCAAGTACTTCGAGCCCGCCGCCGGCGTCGTGCGTGAGCTGGTGCTCGACGCCGACCACTATGAGGACTTCCTCACGACGCCGGCCTACGAACTGCTGGACTGACTCCGTCCGGTCTGCTCAGCGCGCGATCTCACACAGGAGGCGCAGCCCCTCGTCATAGAGGGCTGCGCCTCCTGTCGTGTCCGGCCCCTGGCTCGGAGATTCCTGGGCGGCATGCAGCAGGGTGGCGTTCTGTTCGGCCGCGACAGCACCCAGGGCGAAGCGCATGAGGATATGTGCCCGCTGATCCGCCGACTCCTGTGTCAGGCCGCGCTCCTGGAGGCGGGTGCTCAGCGCGGGCACGGGGGGCAGGTCTGGATCCAGTCCGAAGGCGATGAGCATCAGATCCCCTCCATCCCGGATGGGCAGCACCGCGCGCCGGAAGCTGCGCATCAGGTCTTCGGCGGACGTGCTCTCTGCCGGGGCGGCGAGTGGGGCGAGGATCTCGGCGGCCACTCGAGCCAGAAGCTGCTGCTTATTGGGCACGTGATAGTAGAGCGCGCCAGGCCGCACGTCGAGCTCAGAGGCCAGCCGACGCATCGAGACGTCCTGGAGTCCGTACTCGAGCAGCAGACGCTGAGCGGCCTGGACGATGACGGGGGCTGAGAGCGGCATGGCGGAGTCTCCGGGTCCGGGACGGCTCAGAGGCCGTGATCGCGGAAAAGCTTCTCGTCGGGATCGGTGAGGGACTCTTCCAGCAGCCACCGGTTGGTGCGCAGAGCCTGCAGATTCTTCGCGACGACGGTGTCCCGCGTCTTGGCCACAGCTTCTGCCAACAGCCCGATCTGCTCCTTGAACTCCCCGGCGTGGGTGGGCTTGGCACTGTCCGGAAGCTCCAGGAACAGCTCGAGGGTGCGCGGCAGATGGCGGGTGATGGTCCGGCGCACGGCGTCCTGCTGCTCGGGCAGGCGTTCGAGGGTGGACCATCGGTCCACGATCTCCTCCAGACCCACGACCATCATGCGAAGCTGCCCCTGGGTAGAGGGCGGAAGCTTCGCGGCCCTGCTGCGAATCGTGGACTCCAGCTCTGCCAGGGATTCACGCAGCGAGCTCTGGTCATCGCTCAGGAGGCGGGTGCGCCGCTGCGAGGACTGGGCCATGCCGCTCATGGTCCCGTAGGTGGCGGCGGCTCCTGCTCCCCCGAACACGACACCGGCCAGCACAGCCCAGGCATTGGGCAGCATGATGATCAGAAGCGCGGTGAAGAGCAGGACGAAGACGCTCGCAGAGACGGCCACCTGGGCACGTCGACGGCGGTCCTCTCCCCCAGCCGGCGGGCCGATCATCTCGGAGCCGATGGCTTCCTCCTCCTCGTCGGGGATCGTCCGTGGAGTCCAGCATATCCAGAGACGACAAAGGGGCCCGATCTGGCGATCGAGCCCCTCATCTGGTGGTCGGGGTGACAGGATTTGAACCTGCGACCTCCTCGTCCCGAACGAGGCGCGCTACCAAGCTGCGCCACACCCCGGTGCTCTGCGACAAGCCGACACGCGACTTTCACAGGAGACCATACTAGCCAAGACGCCCACCACCTGCCAAAACGGCATAGTGAAGCTGCCAGGACTGGACACAGCTGACGCCCGTCACGTCGGCGCCATTGCCGTCGTGCGGGCGTCAGCTCTGTGAAGTGGTGTCCGGCGGTGACCTACTCTCCCACACACTCCCGTGTGCAGTACCATCGGCGCTGTGGGTCTTAGCTTCCGGGTTCGGGATGGGACCGGGCGTTTCCCCCACGCTATGACCGCCGTAACTCTCTCAACCCAACCACACACCACCACAAGCATGGCGTATGACGGGTAAACCTGTTACGAAACACTGTTCAATTCTCACCACCCACCCACACCACAACAAACATCGTCCATGTGGGGGGGGTAGGGCTTATTGGTCAGGGACCGCCTAGTGGACGCGAGCACGCTAGTGTTCTCAAATGATTCTTGCAGAGCACCCATACCAGACACACGAAGCATGCGTATCAAGTATGTAGGTGGTGTAAGTGGTCGGCTTATTAGTACCGGTCAGCTTCACACGTCTTTAGTCCGTGCTTCCACATCCGGCCTATCAACCCAGTAGTCTAGCTGGGAGCCTTCACACCTCAAGGGTGATGGAGATCTTATCTTGAAGCCGGCTTCCCGCTTAGATGCTTTCAGCGGTTATCCATCCCGAACGTAGCTAATCAGCGGTGCACTTGGCAGTACAACTGACACACCAGAGGTTCGTCCGTCCCGGTCCTCTCGTACTAAGGACAGACCTTCTCAAATCTCCAACGCGCGCAGCGGATAGGGACCGAACTGTCTCACGACGTTCTAAACCCAGCTCGCGTACCGCTTTAATGGGCGAACAGCCCAACCCTTGGGACCAACTCCAGCCCCAGGATGCGACGAGCCGACATCGAGGTGCCAAACCATGCCGTCGATATGGACTCTTGGGCAGGATCAGCCTGTTATCCCCGAGGTACCTTTTATCCGTTGAGCGACGGCCCTTCCACACGGTGCCGCCGGATCACTAGTCCCAACTTTCGTTCCTGCTCGAGATGCCTCTCTCACAGTCAAGCTCCCTTGTGCACTTACACTCGACACCTGATTGCCAACCAGGCTGAGGGAACCTTTGGGCGCCTCCGTTACTCTTTGGGAGGCAACCGCCCCAGTTAAACTACCCACCAGGCACTGTCCCTGGACCCGATCAGGGCCCGAAGTTAGATGCCTAACAACACCAGAGTGGTATTTCAACGATGACTCCACGATCACTAGCGTGACCGCTTCACAGTCTCCCACCTATCCTACACAAGTGATGTCAAACACCAATACCAAGCTATAGTAAAGGTCTCGGGGTCTTTCCGTCCTGCTGCGCGTAACGAGCATCTTTACTCGTAATGCAATTTCGCCGAGTTCACGGTTGAGACAGCGGGGAAGTCGTTACTCCATTCGTGCAGGTCGGAACTTACCCGACAAGGAATTTCGCTACCTTAGGATGGTTATAGTTACCACCGCCGTTTACTGGGGCTTAAATTCTCCGCTTCGACCCCAAAGGGTCTAACAGGTCCTCTTAACCTTCCAGCACCGGGCAGGAGTCAGTCCGTATACATCGTCTTACGACTTCGCACGGACCTGTGTTTTTAGTAAACAGTCGCTTCCCCCTGGTCTCTGCGGCCCCAACCCGCCTCCCCGCAGCAAGTGCGGTTCACGAGTGAGGCCCCCCTTCTCCCGAAGTTACGGGGGCATTTTGCCGAGTTCCTTAACCGTGATTCTCTCGATCGCCTTGGTATTCTCTACCTGACCACCTGTGTCGGTTTGGGGTACGGGCGGCTAGAACCTCGCGTCGATGCTTTTCTCGGCAGCATAGGATCACCGGATCCCCACCCAAATGGTGGGGCCCATCAAATCTCACCCTTCACGGCCCCCGGATTTACCTAGGAACCAGGCTACATTCTTAGACCTAGACAACCATCGCTAGGCCCGGCTACCTTCCTGCGTCACACCTGTTAATACGCTTGGCTCCCCGGTTCAGGTCCCACGCTCCCCATACACGCAGACTCAAAGAGCCTGTCCAGTATGGTTCGGGTGGTTAGTATCACCAGTTCACCATGGGCGGTTCTTCGCCGGTACGGGAATATCAACCCGTTGTCCATCGACTACGCCTGTCGGCCTCGCCTTAGGTCCCGACTAACCCAGGGCAGATTAGCTTGACCCTGGAACCCTTGGTCATTCGGCGGACACGTTTCTCACGTGTCTTTCGCTACTCATGCCTGCATTCTCACTCGAACACGCTCCACCACAGGCTTCCGCCGCAGCTTCACCGCTGTGTTCGACGCTCCCCTACCCAACCCTCACCACAAGGATGAGAATTGCCACGGTTTCGGCGGTGTGCTTGAGCCCCGCTACATTGTCGGCGCGGAATCACTTGACCAGTGAGCTATTACGCACTCTTTCAAGGATGGCTGCTTCTAAGCCAACCTCCTGGTTGTCTAAGCAACTCCACATCCTTTCCCACTTAGCACACGCTTAGGGGCCTTAACCGGTGGTCTGGGCTGTTTCCCTCTCGACCATGAAGCTTATCCCCCACAGTCTCACTGCTGCGCTCTCACTTACCGGTATTCGGAGTTTAGCTGACGTCAGTAACCTTGTAGGGCCCATCGGCCATCCAGTAGCTCTACCTCCGGCAAGAAACACGCAACGCTGCACCTAAATGCATTTCGGGGAGAACCAGCTATAACAGAGTTTGATTGGCCTTTCACCCCTACCCACAGCTCATCCCCCCAGTTTTCAACCTAGGTGGGTTCGGTCCTCCACGCGCTCTTACACGCGCTTCAACCTGGCCATGGGTAGATCACTCCGCTTCGGGTCTAGACCCAGCGACTCAAACGCCCTATTCAGACTCGCTTTCGCTACGGCTGCCCCACACGGGTTAACCTCGCCACTGAGCACTAACTCGCAGGCTCATTCTTCAAAAGGCACGCCATCACACACCCAAAGGCATGCTCTGACGGCTTGTAGGCACATGGTTTCAGGTACTATTTCACTCCCCTCCCGGGGTACTTTTCACCATTCCCTCACGGTACTGATTCACTATCGGTCAGCAGGGAGTATTCAGGCTTACCAGGTGGTCCTGGCTGATTCACACAAGATTCCTCGAGCCTCGTGCTACTCGGGATACACTCACAGGCCGGCGGAACGCATTACGACTACGGGACTCACACCCTCTCCGGTCACGCACTCAACACGTGTTCGTCTATACGCCCGCACCTCAACCCCCAGGACTGGTAGACCCTGGACGGAATGTCCCACAACCCCGCGCACGCAACCCCTACCAGGTATCACACGCACACGGTTTAGCCCCATCCGCTTTCGCTCGCCACTACTCACGGAATCACTCTTGTTTTCTCTTCCTGTCGGTACTGAGATGTTTCACTTCCCGACGTTCCCTCCAACCGGTCTATACATTCAACCGGCGGTCACACACCATAACAGCATGCGGGGTTTCCCCATTCGGAAATCCTGGCTTCAACGCTCGGTTATCAGCTCCACCAGGCTTATCGCAGATTCCCACGTCCTTCATCGGCTCCTGCTGCCAAGGCATCCACCATGCGCCCTTTAACACTTACACCCACCAACACCCTACAAAAGGCATTGGCAGACAAAATACTCTACCAAGGACAACACAACACGCCACCACTCACAACGAGCGATGACCATGCGATGCTTGACCACGTTTCACATTAAGAAACAAAGATGCTCGCGTCCACTATGCAGTTCCCAAACAACAAACCCCACCACCATCACCACACACCCGCAGAGCACAAGAGGCTCCGAAGAGCCCCTGTGACCACGTTGCGCATGCGGCTACCTGCAGCCAGGGCAACAGATCCAGAAACACCAGACCCCAACCGATCACCAACCAGCGACCGATAACGAGGGCCTGTTGTCCCAGGACCCAACAGTGTGCCAAGCACCATAACCACCAGAACCAGTCCCGACGTTCCCACAACCACCCTCCCCCCTCACGGAGGAAAAGCTTCATGCGTACTTATCAGGACCGACACAGCGACCATGATGACTGAATGTTGATATTCCACCCTTGAGCAAACCACCAGCTGAACGACTGCCAGCATCAGATGGCGGACCCGAACTCGGGTCCAGCTCCTTAGAAAGGAGGTGATCCAGCCGCACCTTCCGGTACGGCTACCTTGTTACGACTTAGTCCCAATCGCCAGTCCCACCTTCGACCACTCCCCCCGGTAAACCGGTTGGGCCGTGGGCTTCGGGTGTTACCAACTTTCGTGACTTGACGGGCGGTGTGTACAAGGCCCGGGAACGTATTCACCGCAGCGTTGCTGATCTGCGATTACTAGCGACTCCAACTTCACGAAGTCGAGTTGCAGACTTCGATCCGAACTGAGACCGGCTTTTAGGGATTAGCTCCACCTCACAGTATCGCAACCCATTGTACCGGCCATTGTAGCATGCGTGAAGCCCAAGACATAAGGGGCATGATGATTTGACGTCGTCCCCACCTTCCTCCGAGTTGACCCCGGCAGTCTCCCATGAGTCCCCACCATCACGTGCTGGCAACATAGGATAGGGGTTGCGCTCGTTGCGGGACTTAACCCAACATCTCACGACACGAGCTGACGACAACCATGCACCACCTGTGAACCAGCCCCGAAGGGAAACTACATCTCTGCAGCGATCCGGTCCATGTCAAGCCTTGGTAAGGTTCTTCGCGTTGCATCGAATTAATCCGCATGCTCCGCCGCTTGTGCGGGCCCCCGTCAATTCCTTTGAGTTTTAGCCTTGCGGCCGTACTCCCCAGGCGGGGCACTTAATGCGTTAGCTACGGCGCGGAAAACGTGGAATGTCCCCCACACCTAGTGCCCAACGTTTACGGCATGGACTACCAGGGTATCTAATCCTGTTCGCTCCCCATGCTTTCGCTCCTCAGCGTCAGTAACAGCCCAGAGACCTGCCTTCGCCATCGGTGTTCCTCCTGATATCTGCGCATTTCACCGCTACACCAGGAATTCCAGTCTCCCCTACTGCACTCTAGCCTGCCCGTACCCACTGCACACCCGGGGTTAAGCCCCGGGCTTTCACAGCAGACGCGACAAGCCGCCTACGAGCTCTTTACGCCCAATAATTCCGGATAACGCTCGCGCCCTACGTATTACCGCGGCTGCTGGCACGTAGTTAGCCGGCGCTTCTTCTGCAGGTACCGTCACAATAAAGCTTCTTCCCTGCTGAAAGCGGTTTACAACCCGAAGGCCGTCATCCCGCACGCGGCGTCGCTGCATCAGGCTTGCGCCCATTGTGCAATATTCCCCACTGCTGCCTCCCGTAGGAGTCTGGGCCGTGTCTCAGTCCCAGTGTGGCCGGTCACCCTCTCAGGCCGGCTACCCGTCATCGCCACGGTGGGCTTCTACCCCACCGTCTAGCTGATAGGCCGCGAGTCCATCCAAGACCGATAAAATCTTTCCACCAGCACCCCATGCGGGGACTGGTCGCATCCGGTATTAGACCCAGTTTCCCAGGCTTATCCCAGAGTCAAGGGCAGGTTACTCACGTGATACTCACCCGTTCGCCACTAATCCACCCGTGCAAGCACGGGCTTCATCGTTCGACTTGCATGTGTTAAGCACGCCGCCAGCGTTCATCCTGAGCCAGGATCAAACTCTCCATCAAAAAATGAGAAGAAACCAGAACACACACCGCACCAGTCCCCAAGACACTGATGGACGATCATGCCGGAAAAACACGATCACCACAGCATCCCTCACAGGAACCAGCCAGGCATGCGATCCAGATAAAACGATCCTTAGCTGATACGTGACACCACCACGGGGGTGGCAGCATCACGCCAACCAAATAATCAATACTTTGGTATCAACAAACTTGGCACACTATTGAGTTCTCAAACAACAGGCGCTCCCGGCACCACCGGAAGAAAACCACTTACCTAGAATATCATATCATATTCTGTGTTCTTAGTTTTCGTTTCCGGATCGCTCCGAAGCAACTTTTCCATCCTAGAACATTTCGTTTCCGGCTGTCAAACCCGGTCCCGATCCATCCTCTGGACGGCAACTTCTCTATCTTACCTGGCCGATCCTGCCTTGTCAAAACCACTCTGTGCGAGCTATTCGATCCAGCAGCATGACCTCAAGGACTTCGAAGTCTGCGCCTGGCCTCTCGGCTGTGCCGGTCACCCTGGCGCGGAATGAAACTCTAGCACCATCTCTGAGCGAATGTAAACTTCGCGTGAAGTCGGCCTCGGATCCTTCTCCTGACTGGGATCCAGGCGGTTCGAGCCCTTTGTCCTCGGGCTCTGTCCCATGTCTCTGCGCTCACATCTTGACGATGGCCTTCGGCCCTCAGAAGGACCGGCCAGCACTCAACTTCACCGGAGACGATTCCCTCGCGCCCACCTCACCCCTCAAGGGTGACCACGTATTAGGACTCAGCCTGCAGAAGCATCGAAGGTCGGAAGACCCACTGTCCCTGCCAGCGAGAGAAGAGCTCGAGCGCCTCCGCGAGCATGGCCGCACGGAAGAACACCGAATCGATCGCGGTGACATCGGCGTCGCTCTGCCGGTACCCCTCCAGGAACACCTCGGAGACGTCCTCGTACCACTGCCCCAAGTTCACCGGGCCGGCCTCGGAAGTCTTCCCTGCGGCGGGGTCCTCACTGGCCACCTCCATGACCAGATTCGCGAAGGACATCAACATGGTGACCACATCGCGAAGCGGCAGAGCATGATCGGACATCCCACCGTCCTCGTTGAAGATCCAGCGCTCCTCGTCACCTCCGGCCTGATGCGCATGTGCCAGGCCCAGCCCACCATGGACGCGCTGCAGCATCATCGGTTCGTCGACCTCGCGCAGCTGAGACCGCATCACGTCGATGACCTCACTCATGTCCGTGCGCTCGTCATCGTCGAACTCCTCGCGCACCTGCTCCCACTGCTCACCGAGCGCGGCCTTGGCGTTGCCGGACATCTCCCTGAGCTGATCGCGGGTCTGCGGGTGCGCGCCGAAGGCACCGGCGAGATCCGCATGGAATGTTCCCAGAGCAAGGCCCATCTGGCGGGCCAGACGTTTGAAGGTCTTCCCCTCGGTCATCGCCCTCTTCGCCAGGCTTCTGCCGTCGGGCGCCTGTCCGGTCGCATCACGGATGATCGCCAGGTCCCCGGTGATCCAGGTCTCCTCGCCGCCGTCTGCCAGAGCTGCCGCCCGGTCCTCCCAGGAACAGCTGACGATCCCCAGCACCTGCGAGATCGACGTCGCGTGGGCATCGGTCAGGGTCAGGGCGGTGTCCAGCTCCACGCCCCGTTCCGCGTGCGGCCGCCGCTGGAACTCGACCACCACACGCTGATCCAGGCGTGCGTCCTCGGCCACACCCTCCGGAGTGATCATAGTTCGCGTGACGGGGCGCAGCTTCGACTCGCTCGCGGTCCGCCGGAGCTGCACCGTGAAAGGTGCCCACTGGTCGAAGCCGCCGTAGGCCTCCCCGCGCGACCGACCGTTGCGACTGCCCTGGCGCCGTCGTGCCATCTCCAGCCAGGCCGCGAGGAATGCACGGTCCCGGGCGCCGTCGTAGAGCCAGACCTCATCACCGTGGGCCGCGGTCAGGCGTCCGATGAAGGCGTTCTTGCCCGCCAGCGCGGACGGGCGACTGCGGACAGCCACCGGCACCGCGACCCGGTCACGATGCCTCTCCCGGCGGCTGGCGACGTGGTCCACGTCGAAGATGTGCATCTCGAGGAAGAGCTGGGGGTCGGAATCCCCCGCAGGAGTGGGAAGGCGAAGTCCACCGACACGAGTCAGGCTGCGACGGCCGCGACGAGCCGGGAACCAGGGCTGATGGACCAACCAGCTCTCCATGACCTCCAGAAAGCCAGGCTGTTCCTCGCCGCGCACTCGCGTCATCCACGCCTCCTCCGCCACTGATCCGACTGCCGCTCTGCGTCTTCTCCGACGGTACCGCAGGACGCCGGCGATCCGGCGCTGATCCGACCCATCAGCCGTGAATCGCTCCGGCGGACCGCCAGAGAGACGGGATCACCCCTGACTGCGGCGGAGCCTCGCCACTTCATAGAGCGAGATCCCCACGGCCATGGAGGCGTTGAGAGACTCCGTGGAGGAGGCGATGGGGATCGAGACGATCTGATCGCAGGTCTCCCTGACCAGGCGCGAAAGCCCTCGACCCTCGGAGCCGACCACCAGCACGAGGGGTTCCCCCGCGAGTGCGAGCCCCGGCAGATCCACATCACCGTCACCGTCCAGCCCCAGCACGAAGTACCCCTGCGCCTTCGCCTCACGCAGCGCGACGGTCAGGTTCGTCGCCCGGGCGACCGGAATGCGCGCGGCGGCCCCGGCAGAGGTCTTCCAGGCGGTGGCCGTCACCCCGGCACTGCGCCGTTCGGGGACGAGCACGCCATCGGCGTCGAAGGCCGACGCCGCACGCAGGATCGCCCCCAGATTGCGGGGGTCCGTGATGGAGTCACAGGCGACCAGCAGCGGCTGATGCGGGATGTGGCCCTTCTGCGCCTTCTGCAGGAGAGACTCGATGAGCTCCACGGCGTCGGCGTAGTCATAGGGCTCCAGGACCAGAGCGATGCCCTGATGCACGGCGTCGCCGGTGGTGTTGTCCAGCTGACGACGCGAGACCTCCTTGATGCGCACGCCCTGCTCCGCGGCATGGCCCAGCGCCTCACGGACCCGCCCATCGGAGTCGACGTCGGTGGCCACGTGCATCTCTCGAGCGGGGACACGCTCCACGAGTGCCTCCAGCACCGCGTTGCGTCCGGCCACGACATCATCGGTGCCGTGACCTGAGCCCCGGCGCCCCCTCGAATGCTGCCCCTGCTGCTTCGACTGGGCGCGCTCGGCCAGCATCTTCTGCCGGTGCGCCTTGTGGTAGACGCGGTCCTCAGCCTTGGGAGTCGGGCCCTTGCCTTCGAGCTTCCGACGGCCCTGCCCGCCGGAGCCTGCGCTGGCCCCCTTCTTCTGCTTCTTCCGCACTGCGGCGGAACGGGGGCGAGAATCCTTAGCCATGAACGGCCTCCTTCTGGGACGCGCGAGTCAGCACCCAACGGGCGCCGTCGCGGGAGTCCTCGATCTGCACGCCGACCTCGGTCAGCTGGTCACGGATGGCATCCGCACGGGCAAAGTCCTTCTGCGCCTTGGCCTCGGCCCGCTCCGCGAGAAGCGTCTCCACCAGAGAGGACAGCGCCGCGTGGGCCGGGCCGCCTTCCGCAGCCTCCGGCTCGGGAACATCCAGGAGTCCCAGGACCGAGCTCATCGCGGCGACCTCCTGCGCCCGGGCGGTGGCCGCCTCGCCGTCCCCTGAGTCCAAGGCCGTGTTGCCGGCGCGGACCGTCTCATGGAGCACGGCCAGGGCGGCCGGGACGTTGAGGTCGTCATCCATGGCGGCGGTGAACGCCTGCGGCACGATGCCCTCATGGGTGATGCCCGCTCCTCCATCGGCACGCGCCAGGAAGGTCTCCACACGTTCGACCGCGGCCTCCGCCTCGACGAGGGAGCTCGGGCGGTAGTCCAGCTGGGAGCGGTACTGCGCCTGGCCCAGGAAGTACCGGACCGCCACCGGCCGGGCCGCGGCGAGCATCTCCTCCGGGGAGACCGTGTTGCCGAGGGACTTCGACATCTTCTCGCCCTGAAAGGTCACCATGCCGTTGTGCAGCCAGTATCGAGCGAAGCCGTCACCGGCGGCCGCAGACTGGGCGAGCTCGTTCTCGTGGTGCGGGAAACGCAGGTCCAGCCCGCCGCCATGGATGTCAAAGGTGGAGCCCAGGTACTTGGTGGACATCGCCGAGCACTCCAGGTGCCAGCCTGGACGGCCTCGGCCCCAGGGCGAGTCCCAGGAGGCCGTCTCCGGCTCACCGTCCTTGTGGCCCTTCCACAGTGCGAAGTCCCGCGGATCACGCTTGCCGCGCGGATCGGCGTCGGGCGCATCCTGCATGTCCTCCACCCGCTGCCGGGTCAGCTCCCCATAGGAGGGCCAGGACCGGACGTCGAAGTAGACGTCGCCGGAGCCGTCGGCCGCCGGATAGGCGTGCCCGGCGTCCAGGAGCCGCTGGACCAGGGTGAACATCTCGGTCATATGACCGGTCGCACGGGGCTCATAGCGCGGACGGCGCACCCCGAGGGCGTCATAGGCCTCATGGAATGCCTGCTCGAAGCGGTAGGCCAGGGCGAACCACGGCTCCTGCTCCGGGTAGTCCGGCTCCGCCGCGAAGTCAGGTGCAAAGGAGGCCGCCGACTTCTCCAGGATCTTGTCATCGATGTCGGTGACATTGCGGACCGAGAGGACGTCGTAGCCGCTGTGCTCGAGCCAGCGGACCAGGATGTCGAAGGCGACGGCGGAGCGCACATGTCCCACATGGGGGCGACCCTGGACGGTGGCGCCACAGTAGTACAGCGAGACCCGGCCCTCTTCGAGAGGCTCGAAGTCGCGGACGGTCGCCGTCTTGGTGTCATAGAGTCGCAGTGCCACGGGGAAAGCCTATCCGACCTGTGCCGTCAGGGTCCGTGCCCCTTCGTGCCGGGGGATCAGCACTGCGGTGGCGGTGGCCAGCACACCCTCGCCGCGGCCGGTGAATCCCAGCCCGTCCGACGTGGTCGCGCTCAGCGC
Source organism: Nesterenkonia xinjiangensis (assembly GCF_013410745.1). Lineage (NCBI taxonomy): Bacteria > Bacillati > Actinomycetota > Actinomycetes > Micrococcales > Micrococcaceae > Nesterenkonia > Nesterenkonia xinjiangensis. The sequence continues at coordinate 1,163,746 of NZ_JACCFY010000001.1, forward strand.
CACCGGAGCTCCTGCCGCCTCAGTCAGCACCCGTTGGGCCTCCACGCGCCGCGGGCCGAACTTGGGCCGTTTGGCCACGAACTGCACGGAGATGCTGCCGATCTCGAAACCGGCATCCCGGACGATGCGGGCAGCCTCCTGCAGCAGCCGGGCTCCGGAGGCGCCTTCCAGCTCGGGGCGATCCGTGCCCAGAGTGTCCGCGCCGAAATGCACGCCCAGGTCTCCGACCCCCGCCGCGCTGAACAGCGCGTCGCAGGCTGCATGGGCCACGGCGTCACCGTCAGAATGACCGGTCAGCCCCTGCTCGCCCGGCCAGTGCAGTCCGGCCAGCCACATCTCGCGCGGTTCGGAGGCCGGGGCGACGGCGTGGACGTCGTGGCCGATGCCCACCCGCGGGGTGAGCACCATCGGGACACCCGGCCCCGTCTCAGCAGGGGCGGGCGCCGACACCGGCGCGAGGTCATCGTGAGCAGCTCCCGACGCCTCGGCGACAAGAGCCTCCGCGGCGAGCAGATCCGCAGGCGTGGTGATCTTCAGGGCCCGCGCATCCCCCGGCACCACGACGACGTCGACCCCGAGAGCCTCGGCGATCATCGCCTCATCAGTCAGTGCCTCGGCCTCTGCGTCAGCGATGTCCCCCAGGTGGGCGAAGGCCCGCTGCAGGAACGCCAGAGTGAACCCCTGCGGAGTCTGGACCGCGCGCAGCTCAGCGCGCGGCACGGTCTCGCGAACCTGCTCAGCCTGCAGCTCGACGCCTGCAGCGCGGGACTCCGTCTCCTCGACAGGAAGGACCCGCTTGATCGTGTCGGTGACCGGGAGCGCGGGCACTACGGCCTCCGAGCCCGCCTCGACCTGGCGGGCGACCCGGTGGGCGACATCCCCAGGGGTCAGCGGACGCGCGGCGTCGTGGACCAGCACCGTCAGCCTCTCCGCATCCCAGCCGTGCCGGCGGGCATGGTCGGTGACGGCGTCCATGCCCCGCGCCACCGAGACCGGTCGTGAGCTCCCGCCTTCGCAGACCACGACCTCCACCCCGGTCCGGCGAGCATGATCGGCGCCGAGGGCGGCGAGCTTCTCACGCGCCTCCGGCTCTCCGGGGAGCACCAGCACCAGCAGCTCGAGCTCCAGTCCGGGCGCGGCCTGGGGGCTCATCGCCTCCAGGGCGTGCGCCAGCAGGGGGCGTCCGCCGAGGTCCACGAGTGCCTTCGGCATCCCCTGCCCCAGACGCTGTCCGCTCCCGGCCGCCACCACGACGAGCGCCCGGTGCTGTTCAGCATCCGGGCGCTTCGTCTCAGCCGGTGCGACCTGGGGCCCCACCTGATGATTCACCTGTTCTGTGCCTCGCTGTGTGTTCGGGGCCGCAGGGTCATTTCTTCGCGGACGCCGGCTCGGCGTCCTTGGGCTTCGGAGCTTCGTCCAGGACGTCATCCAGAAGCTTCTCAGCCGCATCCTCCTCGAGCTTCTTCGCCAGTGCCAGCTCCGAGACCAGGATCTGCCGTGCCTTGGCCAGCATCCGCTTCTCTCCAGCGGAGAGGCCTCGATCGTTCTCCCGACGCCACAGGTCTCGAACGACCTCGGCGACCTTGTTCACGTCGCCGGAGGCCAGCTTCTCCAGGTTGGCCTTGTACCGACGCGACCAGTTCGTCGGCTCCTCGGTGTACTCAGCCCGCAGGACGTCGAAGACGTGCTCGAGGCCCTCCTTGCCGACCACATCCCGCACGCCGACCAGGTCGACGTTCTCTGCAGGAACCTCGATGGTCAGGTCACCCTGGGAGACTCGGAGCTTCAGATACATCTTCTCCTCGCCCCGGATCGTGCGCATCTTGACTTCCTCGATGGTCGCCGCGCCGTGGTGCGGGTATACAACTGTCTCGCCGACCTCAAAAATCATGTAATTGTTCCCCTTTCCCGCAGACAAGTTTATCACGGATCACACATGAGACAGCGTGTCGAAGCACACCTCTGTCGTCACGCGGCATAAGGTATGCCGCCGCAGTTCTTCGACAACGTGTAGAATCGCCGCAGACACCCGCCCACCGCGCGGGCCCGAGGTTGACGTCGATCTCGGGCCAGGTCAGCACCCTCCCCGGGGCGCCGACCCCCTTGTCCCCGCGCGGTCACCCTGCGGCGTGACGACTCCTGGCTCGGTCTGCGATGACGTAGTCTGGAATCGATCACCGTCGCACCGACATCGTGAGGAGACTCTCGACGTGAAGCTCGCCCCCTCCCAGGTCCGCCGTGCGGCCACGGCCTCCCTGGCGGCCATCGCCGTCATCGGCGTCACCGGCTGCAGCGCCGTCAACTATCAGGCGACCACGCACCAGTACTCCGGCTCCGACGGCGTGCGCGCGGAGATCGACGACGTGAAGTTCCGCCACATCGCCTTCGTGGGCGCCGAGGCAGGCTCGCCCGCCCGTGCCATCGGCACGGTGAACAACGGCGGCACCGAGGACGTCGAGATCGCGATCAGCGCCGACGGAGAGTCCCACTCCTTCACCGTCCCGGCCGGCGACGCCGTCTCCCTGGAGCACGATGAGGAGTTCATCATCGAGAACTTCCGCGGCGCCCCGGGCGACGTGCACGAGATCACCGTGAGCGTGGACGGAGAGGGCAAGGAGGTCGGCGCCTCCGTGCTCGACGGCGTCCTTCCCGAGTACCGCGCCCTGCTCCCCGACGGCTACGACGAGGCCGTGGTGGAGCACCTCGAGCACGGCCCCGACACCTGGGGCAGCGGCGCCGCGCACCACGACCCGGACGACGACGGCCACTGACCCGCCACCGGACGGAGCACGCCGCCACGACGGCCCAGACACCAGGGAGGGCCCAGCCGATCATCGGCTGGGCCCTCCCTGGTGTCTGGGCACTGTTCAGGCCTTCAGGGCCTCACCCAGCAGACGGCGCAGGCGCACCGGATCCACTCGCCAGAAGTCGCGCACCTGGCCGTCGATCCGCAGCACCGGGATCTCCTCGGCATGACGCGCCAACGTCTCGGGGTCCTCGGTCAGATCCACCTCCACAGGCTGGACGCCGAACTCCGCGCACACCTCGACGGTGACCGCCACAGCCTCCTCACACAGGTGACACCCCTGCTTGGTGAGCACCTCGACGAGCACCGACCGGTCGTGCTGCTGCCCCGGGGACGTCTTCTGGACCATCCAGTCCTCCTGCCACGATGAACGGATCTGCCGCGACTGCGCGCGGCGGGTACGGTCGGTCCGGAACCCTCTCAGGCCCGGACTGACATGCGTCGGAGACGACAAGACCCCGGGAGCGAAATCGCTGCCGGGGTCCATGTCAGCTCAGCGGAGCTCACTTCTTGTTGCGCCGCTGGTGACGAGTCTTGCGCAGGCGCTTGCGGTGCTTCTTCTTCGCCATACGCTTGCGGCGCTTCTTGATCACTGAGCCCATAGGGTGCAGATCCTTGTCTGTCGGTGAATAGTCGAAAGGTCTCGGAACAGTGTAGCGGTTCCGGGGCCCATGACTGGAATCGAGGGCAGCGCCCGGCCCTCAGTCGAACCAGGGGTCCAGGCCGTAGAGCGGGAAGAGCTCCCGGCGCGTCTGCATCACCGCGCGGTCCACCGCATCCGAGGGGTCGTAGCCCAGCTCCCAGGACCGCCACCACAGCTCGGCGTCGTCGTTCATCCGCTCCGGGGCCTCCACCCCGCAGGTGCGCCGGACATGCTCGCGCCACGGCTCCGGGACCAGGGTGCGCAGGGGAATCGGGTCCCCGGCGGCGATCGCCGTCAGATGGGTCCAGCTGCGCGGCACCACCCGGTGCACCGAGTATCCGCCGCCTCCGGTGGCGATCCAGCGGTCCCCACAGGCCTCCTCGGCCAGCTGAGCGATGTCGAGGGCCAGCTGCCGCTGCCCGTCGATGCTCAGCCGCAGATCCGTCAGCGGGTCTTCCTCATGGGTGTCACAGCCGTGCTGGGACACCATGGCATCGGGTTCGAAGGCCCGCACCAGCGCCGGGACCACCGCATGGAAGGCCCGCAGCCAGCCGGCGTCACCGGTCTGCGGCGGCAGCGCCACGTTCACCACGGTGCCCTCTGCGCTGGTGCCGTCCGGGGCCCGTCCGCCGATCTCTGCGGGGAATCCCGTGCCCGGATACAGCGAGACGCCGGTCTGGTGCAGTGAGATCGTCATGACCCGGGGATCGTCGTAGAAGATGTCCTGAGTGCCGTCCCCATGGTGGGCGTCCACGTCAAGGTAGACCACCTTGGACAGCCCTCCGTCCAGCAGCCGCTGGGTCGCGACGGCGGCGTCGTTGTACACGCAGAACCCTCCGGCCCTGGCGCGCGCCGCATGATGCAGGCCCCCGGCGAAGTTCACTGCGTGCACCGCCTCCCCGGCGAGGATCGCCTCGGCGCATTCCAGACTCCCCTGCGCGATGCGGGCGGCCCCGAGATGCATCTCCGGGAAGACCGGAGTGTCCTCGGTGCCCAGTCCGTGCACCGCGGAGGCCTGTCCACCGGAGGCGGCGGTCTTCACCGCGTCGACGTAGCCGGCGTCGTGCACGCTGAGCAGGGTCTCGTCCTCAGCGATGCCCGGGGAGATCATCCGGACCAGAGGATCATCGAGGATCCCGAACTCCCGACACAGCCGCTGGGTCAGGTCCAGCCGCACGGGATCCATCGGGTGGGTAGCGTGGAAGCGGTACTCCAGCAGCGCCGGATCCCAGACCACGGCGGTGGGCACGGCAGCTCGGAACGAGGTCGGCGTCACACCGCGAGCCTACGCCAGGGGCACCCGGCCCGGCGATCCGGGACGGGATGTGTCACGCTCAGGCGCTCTCTGCGAAATGCTCCAGCTTCGTGACGTCACCGGAGACGATGATGGTGTCCCCCGGAGAGACCAGGGTGTCCGGCTGAGCATAGACGAACTCGCGGCCCGGGGACTTCACCCCCACCACGTTCACGCCATGGCGGCGTCGCGGCTGGCACTGGTCGATGGTCTTGCCCTGCAGGTCCTTCGGGGGGCGCATCTTGACGATGGCGAAGTCGTCGTCGAACTTGATGAAGTCCATCATCTGCCCGGACACCAGGTGCGCCGCACGCACCCCGGCGTCATGCTCCGGGTAGATCACATGGTGGCAGCCGATCCGTTTGAGGATCTTCCCATGGGTCGGGTTGATGGCCTTGGCCCAGACATGCTTCACACCCAGGTCGACCAGGTTCACAGCGATCAGCACCGAGGACTCGATGGAGGTACCCACCCCCACCACCGCCGAGTCGAACTCGTCGGCACCGATCTGGCGCAGCGCCTCGATGTCGGTCGCATCGGCCTCCAGGACATGGGTCAGAGTGTCCGAGTACTTCTGCACCAGCCCGCGGTGCCGCTCGACGGCCAGCACCTCCTTGCCCTGCGCGATGAGCTGCTCGGCCAGGGCTATGCCGAACCTGCCCAGCCCGACGACCAGGACCGGTCGGTTACGTTGTTGGCGGCGATCACCCAAGGATCGGCCTCCCCTCCGGATAGCGGTAGCGCGTGCTGCGCTGACGCACGGTCAGCGCAGCCGCGAATGAAATGATGCCCACACGGCCGGCGAACATCAAGGCGGCGAGGATGTACAGGCCCGAGGGCGGCAGCTCCGAGGTCAGCCCTGAGGTCAGCCCCACCGTCCCGAACGCCGATATCGACTCATACAACGGCCGCTCCATGTCCAGCCCTGAGATGCTCATCAGCGCCAGCGTGGAGAGGAGCACCATGGTCGCACCCATCGCCACCACAGAGACTGCCACACGGACCGTCGAGGACGGGATGGTCCGGGCATGCGCCACCGATTCCTTGTGCCCCCGCGCCTCAGCCAGGAACGCCAGCCAGATCACCGCGATGGTGGTGACCTTGATGCCGCCTGCCGTGGACACCGAGCCCCCACCGGCGAACATCAGGGCGTCGGAGATGAGCATGGTGGTGGAGTTCTCCTCGTTGGAGGTCACCACCGAGAACCCTCCGGAACGCATGTTCACCGAGGCGAACAGCGAGCTCTGCAACTTCTCCCACATCGGCATGTCACCGATCGTGGCGTTGTTGTTCCACTCCATGAACGCGTAGATCGCCGCCCCCGCCACCATCAGCAGCGTGGTGACCTCCACGGTGAGCTTGGCGTGGATGTTCCAGCTGCGGAAGTGCCAGCGGAAGCGCCACAGCACATAGAGCACCGGGAAGCCCAGGCTGCCCAGGAAGACACCGATCATGATCGTCCACACCGAGATGGGGTCATAGCCGATGCCGGCCAGGCCGTCAGAATGGATCACGAATCCGGCGTTGTTGAACGCGGAGATGGCATAGAAGACCCCGTGCCAGAGGCCGGTGAGCACGTCACCCTCGATGGCGATCAGCCGCGGCACCAGCACCGCGGCCAGCGCCGCCTCGATCGCCAGAGAGATGATGATGACGATGCGGATCAGACTGGCGACCTCGCCGAGCTGGTCAGTCTTCCAGCCCTCCTGCGCCACCAGCTTGGTGCGCACGCCCAAGCTCCGCGAGACGCTGGCTGCCAGCACCGACGCCACCGTGAGGATCCCCAGCCCGCCGAGCTGGATGGCCACGATGATGATGATCTGCCCGGCCAGGGACCAGTGGTCCGCGGTGTTGACCGGGGTCAGCCCTGTCACCGAGACGGCGGAGGTCGCCACGAACAGCGCCTCGGGCAACGACGCGGACCGTCCGCTGGAGGTCGCCCACGGCAGCATGAGCAGGGAGGTGAAGACGGCGATCGCGAAGGCGAAGATCAGCAGCGCCGCGCGCGCCGGGGAAGCCCCGGCGATGCCCTTGAGCCAGCCCACGAAATCGGTCCGCAGGCCTCCCCCGGCCTGCGGCTGTGCGTCCCTCTTCATGGGTGAAAGCCTAGACCTGTTCGTTCAGTTCCGCGGTCATCTCTGCGGAGCGGTGCGCGCTGGCCTTCACTGCCGCCACCACTGCGGCGGCGACGCCGTGTTCGTCCAGCCGACCGATGGCCCGCTCGGTGGTGCCGTTGGGCGAGCAGACGGCCTTCCGCAGCGCCGCAGCGTCGGCCGCTCCGGTGTCATGGTTCTCCACCAGCATCCGGCCTGCCCCGTGGACCGTGTGGGCGGCCAGGTCGGCGGCCAGGGCAGGGTCCAGTCCGAGCTCGACCCCGGCGGCCGCCATGTGCTCGGCCAGATAGAAGGCATAGGCCGGCCCCGAACCGGAGATGCCGGTGAGGGCGTCGATCTGCGCCTCCTCGATCACGTGGACGGCACCGCAGGCCTCCAGCAGGCCCTGGACTGCGGCGACCTGCTGCTCCGTAGCATGGGCGCCGGGCACCAGCCCGACGACGCCGATCCCCACCGAGAGCGGTGTGTTCGGCATCGAGCGGATCACCGGCTGGTCCGCGCGCAGGGCCCCCTGGATCATCTGCAGGTCCACAGCGGCGGCCACCGAGACCACCACCGCCTCGGGCTTCACCGCCTCGCGGATCTCCTCGCACAGCGCCACGATCCCATGCGGCTTCACGCCCAGGAAGACGACGTCGGCCTCGGCCACCGCACGCCGGTTCGCCTCGGCGTCATCCTCCTCCGCGAGCACGGTGATGCCGTGCTGCTCGGCCCGCACCTGCGCGGAGGCCGCCGATCGGGAGGTCGCGACGACATGGTCACGGGCCACTCCCGAGGCGAGGAAGCCGGCCAGGATGGCTCCATTCATAGAACCGAGTCCGAGCATGGCGATGCGCATCAATGGGTCTCCTCATCCGTGTCATGGGCACTCCCCGAGACCTCGGCCCGGGACGCCCCTCGTGCCAGGTGGTGCCGGGCGAACTCCAGAGATTCTGCCAGCCATCGTTCCTTCTCGCCCACCTGCTTCGCTCCGCGGGTGGCCACCTCGACCGCGACGACGCCCCGGAAGCCCTCGCCGTCGGCGAAGTCCGGAGAGGCGATGAGCTCCAAGGTCTCGGCCACCGGCTGCTCCCCGTGGCCCGGGATGAGGTGATCGTCCTTGAACCCGTTGGACCAGCCGTCGGTGAGGTGGACGTGCTTGAGCCGACCGCCGAGCCGTCGGCAGGACTCCAGGGAGTCCGCCTCCGCCGTGGCCGCATGGGAGAAGTCCCAGGTCACATGGGGGTAGTTCTGATCCACCGGGTCCCAGTGCGGCAGGTACATCGCGGCAGTCCGTCCGCCGGCCCTCCACGGGTACATGTTCTCCACCGCGAAGCGGACGCCGGTGTCCTCCTCCAGCGTGGCGATGCCTTCGGCGAAACGCTCCGCGTAGCCCGCCTGCCAGCGGAAGGGCGGATGCGCCACCACCGTGTCGCACCCGACGGCGGCCGCGAGCTTGGCGCTGCGCCGCAGCTTCTCCCAGGCAGAGCCCCATACCTGCTGGGTGAGGAGCAGCGTCGGCGCGTGGATCGCCGTCACCGGCAGCCCGAAGCGCCAGGAGAGCTCGTTGAGCACCGCAGACTGCTGGGTCTCGGCGCGATGTGTGACCATCACCTCCATGGCGTCGTAGCCGAGGTCCTCCGCGATGGAGAATCCCTCGGCCACCCCGAGCGGGTAAATCGAGGAGGTCGACAGGGCCACCGGAATGCGATGCTCAGCGGTGGGCATGCTCGACCGCCGCTCGTGAGGCCGCGACGTCATCCCGCCTCGGCCGGTTCAGTTCACGGGCGAGGTCCACATGCCCCACTCCGGGAGCATGGGAGACCTCCACCGCGTTCTCCCGCACCAGCGCGTCCAGCCGACGCAGGATGAGCCCCTCGCGCAGGGCCCAGGGACAGATCTGCAGCTCCTCGACGCCGAACGCCCGCATCGCCGTCTCGGCCACCAGAGCTCCTGCGAAGACCTGCCGGGCACGGATCGTGGAGACGCCGGGCAGCTCCGCCCGCTCGGCCGCGCTCATCAGCCCCAGCCGCTTGACCAGCGCCTTGAGATCCTTGTGCGTCAGGACACGCGGTTCGTACGGACCGGCCGCCGAGGGGGCCGCGCCGGTCATCCGGGCCAGGGAGCGGAACGTCTTGGAGGTGGCGAGCACTTCGGTGTGCGAGTTGGGCGTCGGGAACTCCAGACGGGCCGCCTCGACCTCCTCCCGCACATAGGTCTTCAGCGCCTTGATCTGATCCTTGGTGGGCGGATCATCAGGCAGCCAGTCTCGCGTCAGCCGACCGGCCCCCAGCGGCACCGACATCGCGGAGGTGGGCAGCTCGTCCTGCCCGTAGGCGATCTCGAAGGAGCCGCCGCCGATGTCGAAGTTCAGGATGTGCCCCGCGCTCCACCCGCGCCAGCGGCGCGCCGCCAGGAAGGTCATCGCTGACTCCTGGGCACCGGTGAGCTCCATGAGCTCCACATCGGTCTGCGCGGCCACCCGGGCCAGCACCTCGTCTCCGTTGGTGGCCTCCCGGATCGCCGAGGTGCAGAACGACAGCAGGTCCTCGGCCCGATGACGGGCCGCGAAGCGGGCGGCCTCATCGATGAAGCCGATCAGCTCCTCCTGCCCCTGAACGGTGATCGCACCGTCGGAGTCCAGATGCCTGACCAGGGAGAGCGGGCGCTTGTGCGAGGCGAAGGCCTCCGGCTTGGCCCCGATATGGGCGTCCACCAGAAGCAGATGGACAGTGTTGGAACCGATGTCGAGCACGCCCAGACGCATGGTCCCCTACTTCCCCGAACCGGCGGTGGCCGCCTTCTTGGTGGAGGCCTTCTTCGCTGAGGAGCTCTTCTTCGCCGACGAGGCCTTCGAGCCGGAGCCCGCCGTGCGACCGCCCTTCTTCGCCGGCGCCTTGGCCCGCTTCTCGGCCAACAGCTCGAAGGCCCGATCCTTGGTCAGCGACTCCACCGAGGTGCCCCGCGGGACCGTCATGTTGGTCTCGCCGTCGGTGACATAGGGCCCGAAACGACCGTCCTTGACCACGACGGGCTTCTCCGACGTCGGGTCCTGCCCGAACTCGGCCAGCGGCTTCGCCGCCTGACGCCGTCCACGCTGCTTGGGCTGGGCATAGATCGCCTGGGCCTGCTCCAGCGTGACCGTGAACAGCTGCTCCTCGGACTCCAGCGAGCGAGAGTCGGTGCCCTTCTTCAGGTACGGGCCGAATCGGCCGTTCTGCGCGGTGATCTCCTCGCCGTCGGCGTCGACGCCGACCACCCGCGGCAGCGAGAGCAGCTTCAGCGCATCCTCCAGCGTCACCGTCTCCAGGGACATGTCCTTGAGCAGCGAGCCGGTGCGCGGCTTCACCTTCGCCGGCTTCTTCTTCGGCTTGGGCTTGCCGTTCTTGTAATACTCGGTCGGCTGCGCGTCCATGTGCGCCTGGACCTGCTCCTCGGTCATCTCCTCGACGACCTCAGTCACATAGGGGCCGTAGCGACCGTCCTTGGCGACGATCTCCCGGCCTGTCTCCGGATCATGGCCGAGCACCCGTCCAGAATGCTGGGCCTGCTCGAAGAGTTCCTCAGCGCGTGCGGCAGTCAGCTCGTCCGGGGCCAGCTCCTCCGGGATGTTCGCCCGCAGCGGCTGTGCCGCCTCGTCGCCCTCAGCGGCCGGACGCTCCAGATAGGGTCCGTAGCGACCCACTCGCAGCGTGACGCCCTCGGCGATCTCCATGGAGTTGATCGCCCGGGCGTCGATCTCGCCGAGGTTGTCGACGACATGTCGCAGGCCCTCTACGCCGCTGTCGGCACCGAAGTAGAAGCCCTGCAGCCAGGCCTCACGCTCGATCTCCCCGCGGGCGATCTGGTCCAGGTCGTCCTCCATCCGGGCGGTGAAGTCGTAGTCCACGTAGCGACCGAAGTGCTCCTCCAGCAGACGGATCACCGAGAAGGCGGTCCAGGAGGGCACCAGTGCGGAGCCGCGCTTCGTGACATAGCCACGGTCCATGATGGTGGAGATGGTGGGCGCATAGGTGGAGGGGCGGCCGATCTCCCGCTTCTCGAGCTCTGCGACGATGCTCGCCTCCGTATAGCGAGCCGGCGGTGTGGTCTCGTGCCCCTTGGCCCGGACGTCCTCGCCGGTGATGGACTCGCCCTTCTCCAGCTTCGGCAGGCGCTTGTCCCCGGATCCGGAGGCGTCGTCCTTCTCCTCGCCGTCACCGGCGGTCTTCTCCCGGATCTCCTCATAGGCGGCGAAGAAGCCCGGAAAGGTGATGACCGTGCCGGAGGCACCGAAGGTGGCCCTGCGCCCGTCCACGGCCTGCCCGGTGAGCCGCACTGAGGCGGTGAAGCCCTTGGCGTCGGCCATCTGCGAAGCGACCGTGCGCTTCCAGACCAGCTCGTAGAGGCGGAACTCCTCCTTGGACAGCTCCCCGGCCACCTGGCCGGGCGTGCGGAAGTGGTCACCGGCCGGGCGGATGGCCTCGTGTGCCTCCTGGGCCGAGTCGCTCTTCTTCGCGTAGTGGCGCGGCTTCTCCGGCACCGACTCCGGCCCGTACAGCTCGGCGGCCTGACGACGCGCGGCGGTGATCGCCTCCGTGGACAGCGTCACCGAGTCGGTACGCATATAGGTGATGTAGCCGTTCTCGTACAGCCGCTGGGCCACCTGCATGGTGACCTTGGAGGAGAAGCGCAGGCGCCGGGAGGCCTCCTGCTGCAGCGTGGAGGTGGTGAACGCCGGTGAAGGACGGCGGCTGTAGGGCTTCTCCTCGAGGGAGTCGACCTCGAAACTGGCCTTCGTCAGACCCTCGGCCAGCGACTCTGCCGCCTCTCGGTCCAGCACCGTGACCTCGGACTTCGAGCGGGTGGACTTCAGCTGCCCTCGATCATCGAAGTCGGAGCCGGAGGCCACGCGGGCGCCGTCGACGGCATACAGCTTCGCGGAGAAGGACTCGTCACCCTCCGTGGTGAAGGTGCCCGAGAGGTCCCAGTAGGAGGCTGGGATGAACGCCATGCGCTCGCGCTCACGTTCCACGACCAGGCGGGTGGCCACCGACTGCACACGGCCCGCGGAGAGTCCGCGGCCGATCTTGCGCCACAGCACCGGCGAGATCTCATAGCCGTAGAGGCGGTCCAGGATCCGACGGGTCTCCTGTGCGTCGACCAGGTCCTCGTCGATCTGGCGGACGTTGTCCAGGGCCCGGGTGATGCCCTCTCTGGTGATCTCGGTGAAGGTCATCCGGTAGACCGGGACCTTGGGCTTGAGCACCTCGAGCAGGTGCCACGCGATGGCCTCGCCCTCGCGGTCGGCGTCCGTGGCGAGATAGAGCTCGCTGGCCTCCTTGAGCGCGCGCTTGAGCTCGGCGACCTTCTTCTTCTTCGACTCGGAGATCACGTAATAGGGCTCGAACCCGCCCTCCGGATTGACCGCGAACTTCCCGAACGGACCCTTCTTCATCTCCGCAGGAAGGTCCGAGGGCTGCGGCAGGTCACGGATGTGTCCGGCCGAGGCGTCGACGATGAAGTCGTCACCCAGGTACTTGGCGATCGACCTGCTCTTGGCGGGCGACTCGACGATCACCAGCTTCTTGCCTGCTGCGGCCTTGGGGGGCACTGCTCTCCTCGACGTCGGGTTGGGTGGGCGGCGGTGCTCAATATATCAGTGCCCCGGATCGGTGCCCCCGCCCCCGTCCAGGGCCCCTCCGGCCTACGGGGACGAGGCGTCGGCCGGAGCGACGGGGGAAGCACCGAACTCAGGTGCCGCCCCGGAGTGTCCCCCGGAATCTGCCCCGGTGTCTTCCCCGGCATCTTCCCCGGCGTCTTCCGCGGCGTCTTCCCCGGAGCCCGCCTGGGCAGGCGTCGCGGCGGCGGAACGGACAGGCTCCTCGATGGCGGAGACGAAATAGTGCAGCCGCATGTCCGGGTCCTCCTCGGGATGCTCGTTGCAGGCCTGCTCGTACTCGGCCACCAACGCATACAGACGCTGTTTGAACTCCTGGGCCCGATCCCCGTCCAGCGAGAGGATCCCCGAAGAGAGGATCGGATGCAGCTCTTCCGAAGAGGGGCCGCGCTGCTCGCGGCGCAGGATCTCGTCACTGATGCGCCGTTGCAGCGACTTGATCTGCGCGTTCGCATAGGCGTTCTTGGCATGCGCCGAGGAGTCGAAGCCCGAGATCCGCAGCCGCCGGGCGGCCGCCTGCCAGTAGCGGTTCCTGCCGTCGCCGTGGCGTTCCACGCGGCGGATGTAGCCGTACTTCTCCAGGGCCCGCAGGTGGTAGCTCATCGCGGAGGGGGTGACGTCGCACTGCTCGGCCAGCTCAGTGGCCGTATAGACCCGGTGGGTGCCGAAGAGCTCGTCCAGGGCCGTCAGACGCGCCTCATGGGCGAGCGCCCGGATCGCCTGCACATCCTTGATGACGACCGCGGGCGGCAGATCAGCATGGTCGTGCCCTGCCTCCGGGGCAGGCGCACCCGTCGACACGTCGTCCTGATCTGCGAATGCGGCGCGAGGTGACATGCAGGAAGTCTAGACGAGCAGATGTGACGCACACATCACGGGACGTCACGGAACACCCCTGGACCACCTGTGAGGAGCGGCGGATCGACACGGCCGACCCTCTCGGGAGCACCCTCAGAAACGCCCCGCGCCCTCCCCAGACGCCTCGGTCAGGAACCCGTCCACATAAAGGTCCCGGATCTCGCCGCGCAGACCGGCGGTGAGCTCGGCGACGTCGACCGTGCCGTCGTCGAGCAGCGCACCCACTGCGGTGATCAGCTGCCCCACGGCGAACTCGCCATCGGCCGCCCCCAGCACCCCCGCCGCCCCGGAGGAGACCGGCCGGATGCGACGCAGCCCTCCGCCCTGCCGGGCGAGGATGACCTCCGGATCGGCGGCGCCGAAACGCTGGTGCCGCTCTTCGGTGACATCTTCGGCGACGACGAGCCTGAGGTCCAGCACGGCGTCCGGCTCCCGCGCCACGGCGAGCGCACGCTGGGTGGTGCACCCCAGCGCCGGGCCCAGCGGCTGGTCGACCGGGTGGGTGATCTCCTCCGCCCGGCACCAGGTCACCGAGGAGGAGCCATCGTCGCCCACCTCCGGACGATGCAGCCAGACCATGCCGAAGCCCACGGCGGAGACACCCCGGGCGGCGAAGTCCTCCACATAGTCGGAGTACCGGCCGCGGTAGTCGTCGAGATCTCGCTGCTCGGAGGCGTCGCGAAGCCATGTCTCCGCGTAGCCGGGGCCGTCCTGCAGATCCCGTTGGATGAACCAGGCGTCCAGTCCGGCCTCCTCTGCCCAGCGACGCGGCCGCTGCTGCCAGTCGACCTCGCCGTGGACCTCCCAGTTGCCCAGCATCTGGGCCGTCCCGCCGGGTGCCAGCACCGCCGGAAGCCCAGCGACCAGCTCTGCCATCAGCTCGTCCCCGGTGCGGCCTCCGTCGCGATAGGTATACCGCTCCCCCACCCTGGCCTCGGTGGCGCGCGGGGTGATGACGAACGGCGGATTGGAGACGACCAGGTCGAAGCGCTCGTCGGCCACCGGCTCCAGGAGGCTGCCCTCACGCAGCTCCACGCGAGCGTCCAACCGAGCGGGGTCCAGCCTCAGCGCCTCGGCGTTGAGCAGCAGGTTGAAGCGGGCGAAGCCCAGCGCACGCGAGGAGATGTCGGTGGCGACCACATGCTCGGCGTGGTCCAGCAGCTGGAAGAGCTGGATGCCGCAGCCGGTGCCGATGTCCAGGGCCCGCCGCACGGGCCGCCGGTGAGTGATCGAGGCCAGTGTCAGACTGGCCTGCCCGATCCCGAGCACATGCTCGGCAGGCAGCGCGCCGTCCACCTGATGCGAGGACAGATCAGAGGCGACCCAGAGGTCCTCGGTCGAGGACCCGCCCGCCACCTGGAAGGGGCGCAGGTCCACCGACGGCCGACACAGCGGACCGTCCCGGTGGGCCAGGCCCAGCCGGACCAGCCCCGCGGCACCGACGCCGGGCAGCGCAGAGTCGACGACGACGGCGGGCACCTCCACGTCCAGCAGCCACAGCGCGGCCAGCACCGCCCCGGGATCCGGCCGCTGAGCGGCGAGCAGCCGACCCACCTGCAGCTGCCCCGGGGCGATCTGCTCCCGACTCAGGGCCGCCACCGCGTCCTCGCCGAGCAGCTCGGCCACGTGCAGGTTGGTGAAGCCGGCGGCGAGCAGGTCGCCGCGCAGCGCGGCCACCAGGTCCAGATCTGCGGAGGAGGGGGCGGGCAGCGCCGCGGCGGACTCGCGGGACAGGCGGGGCATCGGTGTCAGGACCTCTCCAGGGGCACGGGAGCAGGGAGCTGCGAGGGCCGGGAGAGCCGGTCCTCACACGCCGCGCAGCGGGTCGTCTCAGGGATGTGGCGGCAGTCCTCGCAGTACAGCTGAAGAGTCGAGCAGCCGCGGTCGAGGCAGTTGTGGAGGGTGCTGGTGGGAGCCGCACAGCGCGTGCACTCTCCCACGGTGACGGAGTCCTGGCTGAATCGGGTGTTCATCCGCCCGTCGAACACGTACAGCTCGCCCTCCCAGAGGCCGGAGTCCCCGTAGGTCTCCCCGTAGCGCACGATGCCGCCGTCGAGCTGGTAGACCTCTTCGAAACCGCGGTTGCGCATCAGCGAGGAGAGCACCTCGCAGCGGATGCCCCCGGTGCAGTAGGTGACCACCGGCTGGTCCTTCAGATGGTCGTACTTGCCGGAGTCCAGCTCTGCGACGAAGTCTCGCGTGGTCTCGGTCTCCGGGACCACGGCGTCCTTGAACCGGCCGATCCGGGCCTCCACCGCATTGCGTCCGTCGAAGAAGGCGACCTCCACACCCTCGGCCCGGCGAGCGTCGACCAGCTCATGGACCTCATGCGGCGTCAGGTGCTGACCCCCGCCGATCACCCCGGACTCATCGACCTGCACCTCGTCCGGGACGCCGAAGGCGACCAGCTCCGGGCGGACCTTCACCGAGAGCCGGGGAAAGTCCTCTGCGCCGCCGTCGGACCATTTGAACTCCATGTCCCGGAACGGGCCGTAGGTGCGGGTCTGCTTCACATACTGCTTCACCGCGGAGAGCTCGCCGCCGACCGTGCCGTTGAGACCATGGGGAGACACGATGATGCGCCCCTTGAGCCCCAGTTCGCGGCACAGGGTGTGCTGCCACAGCCGCACGGCCTCAGGATCCGAGAGCGGGGTGAAGGTGTAGTAGAGGACGATCCGGGAGATGCTCACGGCAACCCAGGATACCGATCGGAGAGGCCTCCATCGGCGCAACTTTATGAACTCGTTGCCTCATCCCCTCCCACGGGCAGGCGTTTTATTCATATAGTCGTGACATGACTTCCGAGCTGAACGACGCACTCGTCCGCACCTGGGTGACCGGCTGGGCCAGGACCCACGACTATGACGTGGACCATGCCGGGTCGGTCCACTCGGCCCTGCGCTCCGGCGACTCGGATGAATGGGAGTACGTCCTGTACGCCCCGGACGAGGCCGACCTGCAGAAGGTCATCGCCGAGGTCACCAAGAGTCCCCGACGCCTGCTCACGCTGATCGCTGAGCCTGGCGACGTGCGCCTGAAGGACTCTCTGAACGGCCTGGAGCGGATCAGCGACGAGGAGAAGCTGATGGCCGTCGACATGGACACCCAGGACGTCGAGGACCCCATCACACCCGAGGGCTACTCCACGACCCGCGACGACCACGACGGGTGGACGCTGTTCACGGTCCTCGACGGCGACACCGTCGCCGCCCGGGGCCGCGTCGCCATCGTCGACGAGCACGCCATCCTCGACCGGATCTACACCAACCCCTCCCATCGGCGGCAGGGACTGGGCACCTTCGTGACCCGCGCGCTGGTGGCCATCGCACTGGAGGACGACGTCGAGGTCGGCCTGCTGGTCGCCAACGCCGAAGGCCTGGAGCTCTATGAGTACTTGGGCTGGACGCTGCTGGGCGACGTGTACGTCTACGGCTCGCCCGACAGTGACCGCACCCGCCCCTCGCACTCCCAGTTCGACGATCTCAAAGGCCAGGCCTGAGCAGCGGAGTCCGTCTCCGCGCCTCCGCACGACGTCCACCGACCGAGGGCCGTGCCCCCGCCGTTCCGCCCGCTCCGGGCGGTCTCCCCGGCAGGGACGCGGCCCTCAGCCGTGTCCGGGGAGACCCTGGATGACCAGCGCTGAACATAATCTTCCGCTGCGCTGATCATTCCTGTATTGTCATCGGCACTGCCACGACAGATTCATGCGCACGGCCGGTCCGTGCGCACGGCCGGACATGCGAGGCCTCGCCTCGGCCGCTCCTTCACGTGGCAGCTTCACGTCCCATGACTGAAAGGAGCGGTGATGACCGCCCACCCCTCGTTCACTGACCGTCTCGACGACGGACCGGTGATCTGCGCCGAAGGCTTCCTCTTCGAGCTGGAGCGCCGCGGATATCTCTCCGCCGGGGAGTTCGTCCCCGAGGTCGCCCTGGAGCATCCCGAGGCACTGCGCTCCCTGCACGTGGACTTCCAACGCGCCGGCTCGGACATCGTCGAGGCCTTCACCTACAACGGACACCGCGAGAAGATGCGGGTGATCGGCAAGGAGGAGCTGCTCGAACCGCTGAACCGAGCTGCCCTGCAGATCGCCCGCGAGGTGGCCGACGCCCGCCCAGGGGACCTCGTGGCCGGCAACATCTCCAACTCCAACATCTGGGATCCCGCTGACGCGGCGAAGCAGGCCGAGGTCCGGGCCATGTTCGAGGAGATGGTCGGCTGGGCCGCCGATGAGGGCGCCGACCTGATCGTCGGGGAGACCTTCTACTATGCCGGCGAGGCGCTGGCCGCCCTGGAGATCGCCCGCTCCGCCGAGCTGCCGGTGGTACTCACCCTGGCGCCGATGGCCTTCGAGGAGATGGCCGACGGCCTGGGCGTGGTGGAGACCTGCCAGCGCCTGGAGCAGGCGGGAGCCGACGTCGTCGGGCTCAACTGTTTCCGCGGGCCGGAGACCATGATGCCCTGGCTGCGGCAGATCCGGGCGGCTGTGTCCTGCCACGTGGGTGCGCTGCCGATCCCCTACCGGACCACCGAGTCGGAACCCACGTTCTTCAACCTCTCCGACGACAGCGCGGCCGTTCCCTCCCCCCACGGACGGACCTTCCCCACCGCACTGGACCCGCTGTTCACCAACCGCTACGAGATCGGCGCCTTCGCAGCGGAGGCCCACGCGCTCGGGATCAACTACCTGGGCGTGTGCTGCGGCGCCGCTCCGATGCACATCCGTCAGGTGGCCGAGGCGGTGGGGCGGACCACGGAAGCCAGCCGGTACTCGGAACGGATGGAGAACCACTTCATGTACGGCTCGCACGACCGGCTCCCGGGGCACATCGCGGAGCTCGGCTCCCGCGCCTGACGGGGCACGCCGGAGGACAGCGGCGGGGCGAGTACCCTGGCGGGATGACCCGCCCCGCAGCCGATCCCGCCGTCGATCCGTTCGCGCTGCTGCGCCGCGCCGGGCTGCCCTCCACGGTCAGCGAGTCCGGCCCGCTCCGTCATGTGCACACGCTGCCGGCCCGAGGGGAATCCCTCGCCGACTGGCCCGGATGGACCCCGCCGGCGCTTCGCGAGGGCTACGCCGCCGCTGGGATCGACCACCTCTACACCCATCAGGCGACCGCCGCGGAGGCGCTGCACGCCGGTGAACATACGATCCTGGCCACCGGCACCGCATCCGGCAAGTCGCTGGGCACCCAGCTGCCCGGGCTGGCCTCCGTGCTCGCCGAGGGCGGCACAGTGCTCTACCTGTCCCCCACCAAGGCGCTGGCCGCCGACCAGCTCGACGCGCTCACCGACCTGGCACGCCAGGTGGACCACGCCCTGGACTCTCCGGAGAACTCCGACCCGGCGCTGCGCCCCACCGACGGCGGAATCCGCCCGGCCGCCTACGACGGCGACACCGACCCCGAGGAGCGCCGCTGGGTGCGCCAGCACGCCAACGTGGTGCTGACCAACCCAGACATGCTCAACATCGGGATCCTCCCCAACCACCGGGCCTGGGCACGGTTCCTGTCCCGCCTGCGGCTGGTCATCATCGACGAGGCGCACAGCTGCCGCGGGATCTTCGGCTCCCACGTGGCGCTGCTGCTGCGTCGGCTGCGCCGGGTGGTGAGCCACTATCGGCACGGAGCCGAGCCCGTGTTCGCCGGCGCCTCGGCCACCAGCGGTGATCCGGCGTCATCGTTCGCCCGACTCATCGGCGTGCCCGCCGACCAGGTCACCGCCGTGATGCAGGACGGGTCCCCGCACGGCGCCGTCGACTGCTACCTGTGGGAGTCCACGCTCTCTGAACAGACCGGCGACAGCGGCGCCCCACTCAAGCGCAGCCTCACCGTGGAGGCCGCCGATGTGCTCACCGACCTCATGGTGGCCGGACACCGCACCCTGGCGTTCATCAAGTCCCGCCGCGGGGCGGAGACCATCGCCCGCATCGCCGCCGACAGCCTCGCCGAGATCGACGCGGACCTGATCGGCCGGGTGGCCGCCTACCGGTCCGGGTATCTGAAGGAGGAGCGTCGCGAGCTCGAGGATGCGCTGCGCGACGGCCGACTGTTGGGCGTGGCCTCCACTCCGGCTCTGGAGCTGGGCATCGACATCTCTGGGCTGGACGCGGTGATCATCGCCGGCTGGCCCGGGACCCGGGCCTCCTTCTTCCAACAGCTGGGACGAGCGGGCCGCTCCGGACAGCGCGGTGTCGCATTCTTCATCGCCGGGGACGATCCCTTGGACTCCTACCTGCTGGAGCACCCCGAGACGATCTTCGAGACCCGGGTGGAGGACGCCGTCATCGACCCCTCCAACCCGCATGTGGCGGCCCCGCACCTGCTGGCCGCCGCCCAGGAGCTTCCCCTGACCCTGGCCGACGTCGAGCTGTTCGAACCCGGTCGGTGGCTGATCGACGCGCTCACCGAGCAGGGACACCTGCGGCGTCGGCCGCGAGGCTGGTTCTTCGCCCACGACGACGCCTCCGCGGCCGGCTGGGTGCGGCTGCGCTCCGACGGGGGCGGGCCCTATACGATCGTCGACGCCGAGGACGGCTCGGTGATCGGTGACATGGGTGCCGCCCAGGCCCAGCCGCAGGCGCACCCGGGAGCGGTGTACGTCCACCAGGGACGGACGTTCATCGTGGAGGACCTCGCCCTGGACGACGGCGTGGTGCTCGTGTCCCGGGCCTCGCCGCCGTACTACACCCAGGCCCGGGAGACGACCTCGATCGAGGTGCTGGAGACCTCCTCCTCGGAGACCTGGGGGCGGTTCGAGCTGCACTTCGGGCAGGTGGAGGTGACCTCCGCCGTCGTCGGATTCCAACGGAAGGCGCTGGGCAGCTCCGAGGTGCTCTCCGACGAGCCGCTGGAGCTGCCGCCGTCGAGGCTGCAGACCGAGGCCGTGTGGATCACCGTCCCGGAGACCGCTCTCGCCGCCGCCGGCGTGGTGCCCGAGCACGTGCCCGGGGCGCTGCACGCCGCGGAGCACGCGATGATCGGGCTGCTGCCGCTGATCGCCTCCTCGGACCGCTGGGACATCGGCGGCGTCTCCACCGCCCTGCACGCCGACACCCAGCTGCCCACGATCTTCGTCTACGACGGCCACCCCGGCGGGGCAGGATTCGCCGAACGCGGACACACCGCCGCCTCTGCGTGGATCGCCGCGACCGCCCAGACCATCCGCGGCTGCGGCTGTGACTCCGGATGCCCCTCCTGCGTGCAGTCGCCGAAGTGCGGCAACCGGAACTCGCCCCTGGAGAAGATCTCCGCCCTGCATCTGCTCGAGGCCCTGCTGGCGGCCGCACCCTGAGAAGCACCCGCCCCGGAGACCAGTTGGCTCCGCGGTATGGGCCCTTATCCAGCGGAATTCCGTCTGATAAGGGCCCATACCGCAGAGCCAACGTTGAGGATGGGTGGAGAGTTCTCAGATCATTCGCAGAGGTTCAGCTCCGAGTCTTCCAGGGTGAGGTTCTCCGCCACGATGTTCTCTCCGCAGGGGCTCTCATTGATCGCGGTGTCCCGCAGCAGCAGGTTCTGGAAGGTGATGTCCGAGGTGTTGGCGAACTCGCTGCGCGCCGAGATGCGGATGTCGCCCGGGCCCTCGACCACGCCCTGATCGGTGGCCAGGGTGATGTTGTGGCAGTTCTCGATCAGCATCGCGTTGGAGCCGGTGTCGCGGATCTCCAGCTTCTCGATCTCCACCCCGCCGGACTCGGAGACGCAGAAGAATCCGCGGCCGCCGCCGTCGGCGATCAGCTCGCCCACCCGGATGTTGGTGGGGTACTCACCGTCGATCTGCCCGTTGCGGTTGGCGGTGCGGAAGGTGGCGTAGCCGGTGCCGGCGGCCGCGCCGTCGCCGACGACGCGTTCGATGTCGGCGTTGACGGTGTCGTTGAGCAGCAGCCCGGCATAGCCGGTGTCCACCGCGGTGACGGTGCCGACGGTCAGCCCGTCCACCCCGTAGGTCTCCACGCCGTGGGACTCGGTGCCCGAGACGTAGACGTCATCGATGGTGATGTTCCGTGCTTCTCGGACGAAGTCGTCGTCGCGGCTGTCGATGCGCATCCCGTGGCCGCCGGAGAGCTGCAGGTCCATCTGGCCGAAGTACACATCCGAGGAGGTGCGCAGGTAGACGCCGAAGTTCGGGTTGCCGGTGACGGACAGGAACGGCACGGAGACGTCCTCGGCGTGCCGGATCCGCACCACGCCGACATGCTCCTCGTAGCTGAAGTTCGACTCGTTGCCGGCCACGTGGATGGTCCCGCAGACCGAGAAGGACGTGTGGCTGGGCAGGTCGACCGCCGCATCGGCGGGCATAGTGCCCGAGCCGCGCACCACCACGGACTCCTGCTCGGTGCGACCCTCGGAGAGGCTGTCGACGGCGGCCTGCATGGCGTCGACCATGGCATAGCTCTGGTGGACGGTCTCCCCGCCGTTCATGGCCCGCCAGGTGTCGCCGTTGCGGAGCACCGTGGCGTCGGCGCCGTCCACGGAGCACTCCTCGAACGGGTTCCCGTTGCTTCCCCGCGCGGTGACCGGGGTCAGCAGGGGCTCGGGCTGCTCGGAGATGCCTCCGGCGTTGACCGCGAGGACCGTGTAGTAGTGGTTCACCTCGCTGGCGCCCTCGGCCGTGTAGCTGGTGCCGGTGGTCTCCGCGACCCGCTCGAAGCCGCGATCCGCGTTCAGCGAGCGATAGACGTGGTACTCCCACGCGGCGTCGTCACCGGTCCAGCTGATGGTGGTGCCCCGCGGGTTGGCCCGCTCCAGCCGCAGGTCCTGAGGGGCCGCGGGCGCCTCCACCGACGGGTCGACGACAGCGACCGTGTGGGCCTCGCTGTGTCCCGACTCCACCCCGGCGGCGCTGGTCTGGGTCACCACATAGTCGTAGGAGTAGCCGAGCTCGACGGCCTCGTCGGTGAGGCTGACGGTCTCGGTGGTGCCGACGGACTCGTATTCGCCGGCTCCGGCGTCGGAGCGATAGAGCGTGTACTCCGCGGCCCCCTCGGTGGGCTCCCAGGACAGGGTGGCAGAGGGCGGCTGGGTGCTCACCTCGTCGGCGTGAAGCCCGGAGGGCGGGGCGACCTGGGAGACCTCCACACCGTTGATGCGTCCGTCGCTGAAGACCTCGAGGACCAGCGAACCGTCCTCAACCGTGGTGTACACGCTGTGCTCAGCGAACTCACCGGAGCCGCGCGGCTGCAGACTGCCCTGATCCTCTCCCTGGACAGTCAGCTGGGTGTTGTTCGAGGCGATCTGGTCCCCTGAGATCACGGTGACGTGGTAGTCACCGTCGGGCAGATCCACCTGGAACTGCTCCCCGCCGGCCAGGACGAAGTTGCGGCGGACGTCGTCCGGAGCGCCGCGGTCCCGGCAGGCGGCCGGGGCGCTGAGTCCGAAGCCGGTGTCGACGTCGTAGAGCGTGGAGGCGGTGACCTCGAGGCTGCCCTCAGCGACCGGGTCCCCGGCGCAGCCGAAGTCGAAGGCCAGCACCTCACCGGGCGGGATGCCGTCGGACGGCGAGTAGGCGGTCTGGGTGGTGACCGTCTCGGTGGCGACTGCCTGGGTAGGGTCGCTGGGGCTCTGGTCGGTCGGGGTCGGGCTGGTCTGGGCGGCGCTGGAGGCGGCGCTGGAGGCGGCGCCCAGCGGTGCGAGCAGGGCCAGTGCGGCTGCCGTCGCGAGTGTGCTGCGGCGTCTGGTGCGAGACCGCGCTCCTCGAGACCTCGGAGGTCGGACAGGGGTCGTCGACATGCTCATCTCCCTCAGTGAGTGATTCGTGCGAGTGATTCAGATCACGTATTGAAACGTTGCAATAGAACCTACGGAATGCGCTCGCCACCCACAAGCTCGATGCGCGATGGGCATCACCGAGGGCTTCCCCGCACGTCAACGTCATCAAGTCCCACCCCGGCCGGGCCGATGTCGCATGATGGCCGCCGCTCCCCACAGACGAGGAGGGCCCCTGCACCAGACGGTGCAGGGGCCCTCCTCGTCAGCGGCTGAGAGTCAGAACGCCGGGGCGACCTCGCCGTCGGGCCAGGTCTCCTCGATGTAGTCGCGGACATCGTCGGAGTGCAGCAGCTCGTCGAGCTTCTGCAGGTTCTCATCGTCCTCGGTGCCCTCACGCACCGCCAGGAAGTTGGCGTATGGGCTACCCTCCGGGTCCTCGACCAGCAGGCTGTCCTGGGTCGGAGAGAGCCCGATCTCGAGGGCGTTGTTGCCGTTGATCACCGAGGCGTCGACGTCGTCCAGAGTGCGGGCCAACGAGGCGGCGTCAGCCTCGATGAACTCGAAGTCATGCGGATTCTCGGCGACGTCGTTGATGGTCGCCTCGGCCGGGTCGACACCCTCGGCGAGCTCGATCAGGTCGGCGTCAGCCAGCATCGCCAGAGCGCGGCCCTGATTGGAGGGGTCGTTGTTGACCCCGATCTGACCACCCTCGGGCAGCTCCTCGAGGGTGTCATGCCGCTCGGAGAACAGCGCGAAGGGCTCCACGTGGACGCCCTCATAGTGGGCCAGCTCGTAGCCCTGCCCCTCCACCTCGGACTCGAACCACGGCTGGTGCTGGAAGTAATTGGCGTCCAGCTCCCCGGCGACCAGCGCCGGGTTCGGCTCGGTGTAGTCCTGGTACTCGACGACGTCGAGGGCGAGGCCGGCGTCGGCGGCCAGCTCCTCATCGATGAAGCGCAGGATGTCGCCCTGCGGGACTGGGGAGACCCCGACCGTCAGAGTGGTGGTGCCGTCCTCGTTCTCGGTCCCGATGGGGAATTCGTCGTCGGCGAAGAGACCGCAGCCGGTCAGCGCGAGGGCGGAGACGCCGACGACGGCCGCCGCGGTGGAGAGACGCAGGGTGCGTCCGGAGTGTGCAAATGCCATGGATGTGCCTTTCTGGATGCGAGTAGAACGTGCAGAGTCAGGGTCAGCGGTGGTCGATGCCCCGGGCGATGCGGTCTCCGGCCCACTGGATCACCGCGACGATGATCACCAGCAGCACCACACAGGCGATCATGGTGTCGCCCTCGTACCGCTGGTAGCCATAGTTGTAGGCGAGCGCACCAAGCCCGCCGCCGCCGATCGCACCGGCCATGGCCGTGTAGCTGATCAGGGCGACCACGGTGACGGTGAATCCGCCGACGATGCCGGGCAGGCCCTCACGGACCTGGACCTGGCGGGTGATGTGGCCGGAGGAGGCACCCATCATCTTCACCGCTTCCACCTTGCCGGCGGAGACCTCCCGAAGCGCGTTCTCCACCAGCCGGGCGAAGAACGGGATCGCTCCGATGGACAGCGGCACGACGGCGGCCTGCCAGCCCAGCGCGGTGCCCACGATGAAGCGGGTCAACGGGATGAGGGAGATCATCAGCACGATGAACGGGATCGAGCGTCCGATGTCCACGACGAGGCTCACCACCCGGTAGACGGGCGCGTTCGGGGTGAGGCCCTTGGGGCCCAGATTATGGAGGAGGATCCCCAGGGGGAGGCCGAAGATCGCCACGATGATCGCGGTGGCACCGGTCATGAAGAGCGTCTCCAGGATCGCGGCGGGCAGCTGGTTGTGGAAGACCGGGTTGTCCAGGAACCGACCGGAGGCGAGAGGCATCGCGCCGTTCAGGGTGGCTGCGGTGGTGCTCACTGATTCTCCTCCTGCTGCTCGGCGCGGACGTCGTCCTCTTCATGGGCGGCCCGCTCGGCCTCTATCTCTGCTCCGGTGGTCACCTCGGCATGGATCCCGTTCTCCCGCAGCACCCCGGCGATCTGCTCCGCCTCGGTGCGAGTCTTCGGAGTGATGTGCAGACGGCCGACCTGACGACCCTGGATGGTCTCGATGGTGCCGGCCTCGACCCGTGCGTGCAGCCCGCGGGAGGACAGCAGCGCGAAGAGCTGGCCGACGTCGGCCACGTGGCTTCCCTCAGCCATGAGCACCTCCACCAGGGTGGCCCCGGGCTGCAGCGCCGCGGTCGGGGGCAGGGAGATCAGCTCCTTGGACAGCGAGGAACCGGTGTCCTGGATGACGTCGAGCAGCGCCCCGGTGCGCTCGATGCGCCCCTCGGAGAGCAGCGAGACGGAGTCACAGATCTCCCGGACCACCGACATCTCGTGGGTGATGATGATGACGGTGATCCCGAGGCGGTCGCGGAGACGGCGGATCAGGTCGAGGATCTGGCGAGTGGTGCCGGAGTCCAGTGCGGAGGTCGGCTCGTCACAGAGGAGCACCCGAGGCTCGGCGGCGAGGGCGCGGGCGATGCCCACGCGCTGCTTCTGCCCGCCGGAGAGCTGAGCGGGGTGGTTGCGGCGGCGGTCGGTGAGCCCGACCAGGTCCAGCAGCTCCTCCACCCGGCGCTTCCGCTCCTTGGCAGGCACCCCGGCGATCTCCAGCGGGTGGGAGATGTTCCTCTCCGCCGTCCGCGAGTCCAGCAGGTTGTGGTGCTGGAAGACCATGCCGATGCTGCGGCGGGCCTTCATCAGCTGGCCCCCACGGGCCTGGCCGAGGTCGACGCCGTCGACGCTGATGCTCCCCGAGGTGGCGGGGTCCAGGCCCGTCAGGCAACGGATCAGCGTTGACTTGCCGGCGCCGGAGCGGCCGACGATGCCGTGGATCTCTGCGTCGGGGATGGTCAGGTTCACCTTGTCGAGCGCGGTCACCCCGCCGGGGTAGACCTTGCTGACCTGCGTCAGTTCGATCATGCGGACTCCATGGGTCTGGGCGTGGGCGGACCGCCCTTGTGAGGCAGGAAGATCCACCCGGGGCGATGCGCTGCGGCATTCCCCGGTTTCTGGGCATGGGGGCGCCTCCGGGCCCAGGTCATGGGCCCACGGCGGCGCTGATGAGATGGAGTGGAGGTGGGAGCGGGCAGGACACCTGGCTGTGCCGGCCGCAGTCGTTCCTTTCGTCGCTGCTCTTGCCCGTTCCATCCAGTGCTGGGGACCAGCGAGAACGGGCCGCTTCTGTCGATCCGGACCACCCGTGAACATGGGGTTGGTGAGTGACCTGTGCTGGATCGGTCAGAGACGCGAAGTCTCCGGGTCACTGCTCGTGAAGCACTCCCAGCCTAGCCGAGGGGGCGGACACCGTCATGCTCGGCGCCGCGCCGTCGTCGCGCCGCGTCACAGATGATGTGCGGATCACAGCCGCCTGGCCGAACAGATCGTCCCCGGGACGCGACGGCAGGTGCGACTGGCGGCGGGTGCGACTGGCGCGCCGCTCCTCCACAGGCCCGCCGATGCGGCCGGGACACGCGCAGCTGTCCACAGAGCGCAGTGCGGGCATGGCCTTGGCCCTGGCCGGCGAGCAGGATCGACTCATCGCCCGGATCCCCGGGCGGCGCATCGAACCGCAGGACAGTGGAAGGACTGATCGCCATGCTCTCCGTCACCACCCGCCCCGTACCCCTCTCCCCCACCCCGGTACTGCCCGCCGCAGCGGACGGGATCACCGATGAGGCTCGCCCCTCGGGCGTGGAGGAGATGCTCCGCGATCTGCACCACGAGGAGGAGGGGCTCGCGACCGCAGAGTACGGGATCGTGATGCTGGCCGCCGTCGGCTTCGCCGGGCTGCTGGTGGTGGTGCTCTCCTCCGGTGAGGTCCGGGAGATGCTCGCCGGGATCGTCCAGCGGGCGCTGACCCTCTGACCATGCCTGCCGAGGAACAGATCGTGGCAGCTCCGGAAGGGCCAGCTCCCTCTGTCCGCGGGCAGCAGAGGAGGGTCCGTCGGAGTCCTCTCGCCGACGAACGCAGGGCCGAGGACGGCGGGGTCAGCGCAGAGTTCGCGGCTGCGCTGCCCGCCGTGGTCCTCGTGCTGGGCCTGCTGCTCAGCCTCGGCATGCATGCGGCCGCGCAGGTCTCCCTCGAAGGGGGTGCCCGTGCGGCCGCACGCGAGCTGGCCCGCGGGGAGTCGGAGTCCTCCGCCGTGGAGGCCGCGCAACGGATCTCCGGAGAATCCATCCACGTCGCGACCGCCTCCGAGGGGGAGTACGCCCGGGTGACGCTGACTCGCCAGGTGCGGCTCCTGGGACTGGTGGAGATCTCGGCCGAACAGACGGCCGCCGCTGTGGCCCGCGTGGAACAGCCTGCCCCCAGGCCGCCCTCCGGACGCTCCGCGCAGGGAGATCGGTCATGAGCGGCGCCCCCTTCCGTGAGGAACGCGGCTCCGGCACCGTGCTGGTCCTCGCCATGATTGCGGCATTGGTGATGCTCATCGGCGTGGTCCATGTGCTGGGAACAGCGGCGGTCGCAGCGGCGCAGGCCGCCCGCGGCGCAGACCTGGCCGCATTGGCCGGTGCGGACGCCGCCCGAGGCCTCACCCCCGGGGACCCCTGCACGGTCGCCGAGGCGGTGGCCGAGCGCAACGTGACCCGTCTGGACAGCTGTCAGGTCACCGGGCGGGACGGCACCGAGGTCTTCGTCAGCGTCAGTGTCGGCGTGCCGGTGCTCCCCGCGTCGCTGAGCGGGGAGCACCGGGGGCCATGGGAGGCCGCCCGCACCGCACGGGCCGGGCCACCCTCGACGGCAGAAATGTGACCCCGGCGACAGTGCACGCGCATAGAATGTCGACCATGAGGATAGAGGTCCTGGGCCCCATCGGGCTGCGGGCCTCCACGGGGGAGACGGTGGAGGTCCCCGAACGCAAGGTCCGTGCGCTGCTGGCCGCGCTCACCGCCGACCTCGGAGACGCCGTCCCCTCCGACACCCTCATCGAGCGCGTGTGGGGCGCCGACCTCCCCGCCCACCCGATTCGGGTGCTGCAGGCAAAGCTCTCGCAGCTGCGCTCCGTCCTGGATACAGCGCATCCCGGCGGACGAGCTCTGCTGAGCAGCGGCCCCGGAGGCCACCGGCTCGCCACCTGCCTCGATCGGACGCCCCACGTCGAGCCCTCCCGGCACGGGCCAGGGACCGACGCTCCCGACCAGGAGGAAGCACCTCCGGAGAGCTCTGAGATCCGGCTCGAGGTCGACGCTGAACACCTCCGCACTCTACTCTCGGCGGCCCGCGACCATGACGATCCGGCGGAGAGGGCTCCACTGCTCCGTGAAGCACTGGGCCTCTGGCGCGGTGAGCCCTACGCCGAGCTTCGTGACGCAGCATGGCTCGCCCCGACCATCCAGCAGCTGCGAGAGCTGCGCCTGGATGCCACGGAGATGCTCGGCGCCGTCCTCCTGGACCGGCACGAACCGCAGCAGGCCTCAGAGGTGCTGCTGCCGGCGTTCGCCCAGAACCCGCTGCGGGCCGAGCTCTGCCGACTGCTGATGCTGGCCCTGCATCGAGCACGCCGCCAGCCCGATGCGCTTGGGGTGTTCTCACGGCACCACCGGCACCTGGTGGAGGAGCTCGGAGCCGACCCCGATCAGGACACGGCCGCCCTCCACATCCGGATCCTCCAGCAGGACCCTTCCCTGCACAGCCCTGGCTCCGTGCAGGCAGGCTCAGCGTCCGACCTCCGCCCTTCTGACGCACCGACCGCTCACGCGCGGAGGGTCCTTCCGACCTTCGCCTCCAGCTTCCTGGGCCGCTCTCAGGAGCTGCGTGAGGTGGACCGTCGGCTCCAGCAGGGACCGCTGACCACGATCCTGGGCGTCGGCGGAGTGGGCAAGACCCGCCTGGCGGTCCGGGCCGCCGAGAGATTCATCGAGCACTCCGGCCACCCAGCACGATTCATCGACCTCACCAGCCTCGACCCCGAACCCCCAGCCATGGAGGAACCACCGGGAGATCCGGCCCTCGGCGACAACCGGGTCGCCCGCGCCATCGCCGAGGGCATGGGGCTCACCGTGCCCCGCCGCGAGGCTCCGGGCCTGCTGTCCCAGCTCGTGACGGCTCTCCAGGCGAGTCCAGGACTCCTGGTGCTGGACAACTGCGAGCACGTCGTGGGCCAGACCGCAGCCGTCGCCGAGGCGCTGCTGGCCGACGGTGCCTCGCTGCGCATCCTCGCCACCAGTCGCGAGCCCCTCGGCCTGCCCGGCGAACAGCGCATCCCCCTCGACCCTCTGCCGATGGCCGGGACGGTGGAGAGCGCCGTCGAGTTCTTCCTCACCCGAGCCCGGGAGGTCAGACCGGACCTCCCGGACGATCCGGCGGTCAGAGCATCCGCCGCTGAGCTGTGCCGTCGCCTGGACGGGCTGCCGCTGGCCCTGGAGCTGGCCGCCGCGCAGACCGGGGCGCTGGACCTCGACACGCTGCTCGCACGGATCAACGACCGACTCGATCTGTTGCGCCGCCCCGGACGCGGTGCGCCCCGCCGCCAGCAGACCCTTCGCGGAATGCTGGACTGGAGCTGGTCCCTGCTCGACGAGCCCGAGCAGATCCTGCTGCGGCGCTTGGCGGTGCACCCGGTCTCCTGGACGTTGGAGACCATCGAATCGATCTGTGCCGATGCCCCAGGGGATCCGTTGCGCTGCGGACAGGTCATGCCGACACTGATCAGCCTGGTCGAACGCAGCCTGGTGGTCGCCGAGGACGGCGACCACGGGCGGCGGTACCATCTGCTGGAATCCGTCTCTGCCTACGCCGCGGAGAAGCTGCACGAATCCGGGGAACGTGAGCACCTCGCCCTGATCCACCTGCGGCATTGGCGGGACGAAGTCGCCTGCGCCCAGGAGCACCTCTTCTCCGCCCACGCCAGAGACTGGGTGGTGCGCCTGCAGCAGGAGCGGACCCACATCATCCACGCCTTCGACGAGGCCGTGGAACAGGAGCGGGGTGACGACGCCGTCGGACTGGCCAATTCCTGGTTCTGGCATCGATGGATGACCGGCGCCGTCGTCGGACTGGGCGCGGAGCTGCGACGTGCCACGGACTGTCCCGGCCCGCGGGACGCCGCCCATGCCCAGGTGCAGCTCCTCGCGGAGATCACCGACGCTCGACGACCGGACCTCCATGGACGCATCCTGCGCGCCCTGGACGAGTTCTGCTCGCTGGAGGGCGGCGGTCCGCCCTTCCAACCCGCGGCCGAGGTTCGCCTGGCCCGCATGCAGGTCCAGTGGTTCGCCGCCACAGCGTTCCTGGCCTCCCGAAAGCGCCGGCCGCTGGGACGTCGACTGGCTGATGAGGCCGTAGAGCATCTGGTCGACGCTGGGGACCTCCGCGGCGCGGCCTTCGCCTCGACCCAGCGCGACTGGTTCCTCCTCGACGCCGGGGAGGCCGCCGTCGGGATGCCTGGACACCACGACGCGGAGCAGATCCTCCGCGCCCACGGAGATGCCTACGGACTCATCCAGATCCTCGGCATGAAGCACCTCCAGGCTGAGCGCGACGACGACCGAGGCGCCTCCGCCGCCGCTGCCCAGGAAGCCGCCGCACTGGCCCGAGAGCTCGGAGCCCTCGGCGAGGAGTCCTACTGGGAGACCGTGCGCGGCCTCCATGCACTCACCGACGCTGATCCGTCCGCCGCCCGAGCGCATCTGCAGCGAGCCCAGATGCTGAGCCTGCACTGCGGCTTCGGAGCCGAGGCCGCCTTCGCCGAACTCGCACTGGCCGAGCTCGCCGATCACGAGGGCGACGCCGCACAGGCTGCCCGGCACCGCTCCAAGGTCTCCTCACGGGCCCCCGAGAGGTGGGTCCGCCGGGTGTTGGAGGCGACGACGCCGGACGTCCGACCCTCAGACCGGCAGCGCCCTCTCAGCCCTTGAACCGGCGGCCGAACACCACGATGCCCACGGCCGTGAGCAGGACCACCAGGGAGAAGACCAGGTATCCGGCCTGAGTCGCCGCGGTGAGGCCGGCGTCGGCTGCATGGAGCAGAGCGTCAGCATCGGAGGCCTCCAATCCCACGGCCGCCGCCGGGGCCGCGCCGAAGCTCTCCCCGGCGGCGTCGACGACCTCAGGGTCCAGACCCCCCGGGGCCGCGCTCCCCAGCACGGTGCGATGGATCATCAGAGCACCGGCACCCATCAGCGCGATCGACGCGGCGCCCCCCAGGCTCGCCGCGACGTCCTGCAGCGCCGTGGCGGGCCCGGTCTTCTCCACCGGGGCGGCCCCGATGAGCCGCTGGGAGAGCAGCGTGATGTACGGGGCGACCATGAGCATCGTCACCGCCAGCAGCGCGGCGAGTTCGATCACTCCGCTCTCAGGCAGGCGCAGGGCCAGCACCAGCCCCGCAGCTCCGGCGATCCCGAGCAGCAGCCCGCCTGTCGCCCGACCGCCACGGGCGACCAGCGGCGCGGCCGCGGTGCCCACTGTGGCTGCGATCGCCGGAGCCAGCAGCACCAACCCGGCCTCCCAGGGGCTCAGTCCACGTACCATCTGGAGGTGCTGCGCCATGAGCATGTCGACGAACGTCGTGCCCAGCATCAGGAGGAAGAGCACCACCAGGAGCACGGAGAACACCCGGCTCCGGAACAGGGCGAGATCCAGCAACGGATGAGCCGTGCGTGCCTGGCGCCGCAGGAACACCAGCGTCAGGAGCGTCCCCAGCACCGTCGAGAGCACGGCGATCATGTCGGGACCGGATGCGGCGATCTCCTGCATCCCGTAGACCAGGGCGAGGATCGCCGCCACGGAGAGCAGCACGCTGGCCAGGTCGATGCGGACCGTTGCGTCCGCGTGGTTGCGGGGAAGCAGCAGCGGTCCGCCCAGCAGCAGGACCGCGGCGATGGGCACGTTGATGAGGAACACCGCACCCCACCAGAAGTGCTCCAGGATGAAGCCGCCCAACGGCGGGCCCGCGGCCATGCCTCCGGTGAACGCCGCCATGAACAGGGCGAAGGCGATCCCGTACTGCCGCTCATCCTGGAAGGTGGTCCGAATCATCACCAGCCCTGCAGGCGTGAACGCGGCGGCTCCGACGCCGAGCACGGCCCGGGCGAGGATGAGCATCTCCGCATCGGCCGCGAAGGCCGCCGTCAGCGACGCGAGACCGTAGGCGGCCACCGCCCACAGCAGGAGCCGTCGAGCACCGATCCGCCGGGTCAGCAGCCCGAAGGTGATCATGGTGGCCGCCGTGAGGAACTCCCCGATATGCAGGATCCACAGCGACTGGGAACCCGTGGGAGCAAGATCAGCACTGATCGCCGGCATCGCCAGGTACAGAGCGGTGACGTCGGTGGCGAGCATGAACAGCGGAACCACCATGATCGTGAGCCCGAGCCACTGCCGCACTGTGGCCTTCGGCGCCCGAGCCCCGCCTCCGGTGTGGCGTTCCCCCGTGACCGCGGTGCTCATTCGGCGATCCCCGCCGGGTACTCGCGCCGGGCCCGAGACTCCTTCAGAGAGAGCGCCCACCAGGTCAGCTGATCGAGCATCTTGTGCGCCCACCGACCCATCCGTTCGGCGTCGACGGCGCGCCCATCGTGGTCGAAGCGCTCCCAGAACCTCTGGAGCACGACCGCGTCACGCAGCGGGACCGCGTTGAACTCCACGAAGACGCCACGCAGGTGCTCGATGGGAGGGAAAGCCCCGAAGTGGCCGCCATAGGCGACGAAGCCGACCGGCTTCAGGCTCCACTCGGAGTAGAACCAGTCGATGGCTGTCTTGAGCACCGACGCGTAGCTACGGTTGTAGGTCGGCGTCACCACGACGAAGGCGTCGGCGCGCACCAGCCGACGTCCCAAGGCTGCGACGTCCTCGGGAAGCGCCGCATCCGGATCATTCCCTCCAAGTCCCGGCGGCAGATCGAACCCGGCCAGGTCGACGAGGTCGACGTCGAACCCGGCGTGCTTCTCCGCCTCCCGGGCGAACCAGGAGGCGGGGGTGGGCCCGAACCGGTCCGGGCGGGTGCTGCCGATGATGACGACCAGCCGCGGCCGCTCCTCGACGGTCTCGACGGCGTCGACGGTGCCACCAGGAGCGGCCTGAGGGCCTGTGGTCTCAGTGCTCGCAGTCATGGGATCCTCCTTCTCGGTGTGGATGGGTGAGGCCGCACGTGGTGTCGTGCGGCTCATCTGCGAGCGTGACGGACACCCGCTCCGAGAGTGCTCCGGTGATGCTCCGTGGATGCTCCGGCGGCGTCGAATCCCAGGCCTTCCGCCCCGTGCGACCGTCCAGTACCCTGCTGACCAGGAGGTTCCATGAACCATGCAGAGACCGACCGCCGGCCCAGCAGTCAGGTGTGGAGCGAAGCCACGGCCAGCCGGTACGACGACACGCTCGGCTGGATGGGCACCTCGGAGGCGGTGGAGCCTGTGGTGGACGCCTTGGCGAGACTCGCCGGGAGCGGGCGAGCCTTGGAGTTCGCCGTGGGCACCGGCCGGATCGCGGTGCCCCTCGCGGCCCGAGGCGTGCCGGTGGAGGGCATTGAGCTCTCGGCCCCTATGGTCGAGAAGCTGCGCACCAAGGCCGACGCCGGGACCGTGCCCGTGACACTCGGGGACATGGCCACGACGCGGGTGCCCGGGGAGTTCTCGCTGGTCTACTTGGTCTACAACACGATTTCGAACCTGTTGACGCAGCAGGAGCAGGTGGAGTGCTTCCGCAATGCGGCCCGGCATCTCATCCCGGGTGGTCGCTTCGTAATCGAGCTCGGGGTCCCGCCGCTGCGCCGCCTGCCGCCGGGCCAGCTGGCATGCCCCTTCGAGGTGACCGAGGAGCATCTGGGCTTCGACGTCGTCGACCCGGTCACGCAGCGGCTGACATCGCACCACCACTGGCCTGCCCGCGGTGTGCACGGGCAGAGCGAACATCGCTACATCTGGCCGGCTGAATGCGATCTGATGGCTCAGATGGCAGGACTCGCACCCGAGCACCGGGCCGCGGACTGGCACGGTTCCGAGTTCACCGCCGAGTCGGACTCGCATGTCTCCGTGTGGCGCCGACCGGCACCGAGCTGAACGGGGCACCTCACGCTCCCGCCCGTCACATGGTGGGCCCAGCTGCTGAGGCGGTGGACCTGTTCTCCCCTGCACGGCACGGGCTACCGTACCCCCGAAAGGGGTGCCCGATGACCGACCGTGAGCAGCGGACCGAGGAGTTCATCGAGCTGCGCCCTCTGCTGTTCTCCATCGCCTATCGGATCCTGGGCAGCGCCGCGGAGGCGGAGGACGTCGTGCAGGAGGCATGGCTTCGCTATGCGAGCGCCGACGCCGTCGTCGAAGCGCCTCGAGCATTCCTCACCACGGTGGTCACCCGGCTGGCCGTGGACGTGCTGCGTTCAGCCCGGGCGCGTCGGGAGCAGTATGTGGGGCAGTGGCTTCCGGAGCCGATCCTCACGGATGACCCTGACGGCCCCGAGGCCCGGGCCGAACTCACCGAGTCCATCTCCATGGCGTCGCTGCTGCTTCTGGAGAGGCTCACTCCGCTGGAGCGTGCGGTGTTCGTGCTGCGTGAGGTCTTCGACGTCGACTACGCCGAGATCGCCGAGGCCGTGGAGCGTTCCGAGGACGCCTGCCGACAGCTCGCGAGCCGCGCTCGGCGTCACATGGCCCGGCAGCGTCCGCGGTTCGACGCCGACCAGCACGATCGTCAGGCGCTGACCGAGAGGTTCATGGCCGCCTTCCGGGAGGGCGACGTGGAGGGGCTGCGGAGGCTGCTCGCCGCCGAGGTGACCATGGTCGGCGACGGCGGGGGGAAGGCTCCGTCGTTGCCCCGCCCGGTCGCCGGTCGGGAGAAGGTCGCGAGCCTGTTGGCTTCGGTCGGCCCGCCGATGGTCTCCATCGGGGTGACGCTGCAGCTGCGCGAGGTCAACGGGGCGCCGGGCCTGATCACCCGCGCCGAGGAGGGAACGATCGTCAATGTGGTGGTAATCGAGGTCGTCGACGGACACATCCAGACCATCCGGTCCATCAGCAATCCCGACAAGCTGAGGCATCTGGGCGCGGTCAGCGACATCTGGCGGCTGAAGGACGAATTCCAGAAGGCCCGCCGCGCCGCGCGTGAGGAGAGCGACACGTCCACCTGATCCTGCGGGCCCCGTCGGTTCAGGTGCCCGGATGTCCTGATGTCCTGATGTCACAGATGAGGTCATGTCACAGACCAGGTCCTCCTCTCGTCCTCAGAGGTGACAGGCGGCAGTCTCCCCGCCGCACCGCATCTGGGAGGACATCATGAAGACCACCGCTGACCGCAGCCTCAAGACCTCGCCCCGCTCTCTGCTGAGGGAAGGAACCCTCCTCGTGCTGGCCGCGACCCTGCTGAACCTCGGTCTCTACGCCGCCGCCCGGGGACTCGGGGCGACCATGCTGCTGGACCCGCCGGCTCAGGAGCCGAATCATCTCATCGTCTGGTTCGACGTGGCGTGGAAGACCGCCCTGCCGCTGATGCTGGGAGTCGCCGTCCTCGGACTGGTGCGCCGCTCACACTTCGGGCTGACAGCTCTGCTGATCGCCGTGCTGGTGATCTTCGTGCCGACCAGCGTCGTGCCGGCGGTGGTCGCCCATGACGCGATCACCAGCACCACGCTGCTGCTGTTCCATCTGCTGCCCACCGCGGGATTCGCCGTCCTGGCCCTGCGCGTCCGGCAGACTCAGCCCGAGACCATGCCCCGGGCGGAGCGGAGCGTCTCCACATAGTCACGGTGCCTGGCCGCGTCGTCACCGGGGATCAGGCCGTTGAGCTCAAGGCTGACCAGGCCGTGGGCCAGCGCCCAGATCCGCAGGGCGGCCTGCTCGGCGGAGCCTCGATCATCTGGAACGCCCAGCGCCCTGGCGACGGCGGCCCGCAGCACGAGGAAGGTCGGCGAGACCGGGGTGGCGGGACGGTCGAACGTCTCGTCCAGAGCATCGAACATGATGCGGTAGAAGTGCGGATCGGCCAGGGCGAACTCCCGGTAGGCGACCCCCAGGGCGAGCAGGTCTGCACCGGGGTCCGCAGTGTGGGAGACGTCGGCCAGCGCATCGCCGAATCGACGGAACCCTTCCTCCACCACAGCCTGGATGAGTGCGTTCCGGCCACCGAAGAGGGAGTAGACGGCGGCGGTGGTGGTCTGCGCGCTGCCGGCGACCCCTCGCAGAGAGAGTCCCTGCGGTCCGGAGGAGGCGATGACGTGGGAGGCCTCCT